>CAWDRA010000010.1:0-532337 GCA_963804615.1 uncultured Actinomycetota bacterium | reverse complement strand
GGCCCGCTCGTCGTCGACCGCCGCGCCACGGGGGTCCGGCACTCGGTCTGGTACAGCGCGCTCGCCGCCGTCGGCCACGGGCGCGTCGTCCAGTACGACAAGGACGCCCTGAAGGTGGAGCCGGCCCCATGATCCCCGTGACCCGCACTGTGACGGCACCGGACGCCGAGCGGCTCGGCGGCCACCGGCACCCCGAACCGGCACCGATCCCGGCCGGCACCGAGATCAGCCTGCACCGCGTCCCGACGACCGACGGCGCCACCGTCGGGGGCACCCTGTTCCACCCGCCGGGCGCGGCCACGTGCGTGACCGTGATCCACCCGCGACTCGACATGAGCGGGCCCCCGATGATCGGCCTCCTGCTCGAGGCCGGCGTCGCGGTGTGGAGCCAGGGGATGCGGGCGGTCAAGACGGACCACACCCTGGTCCACGAACAGGCCCTGCTGGACGTCGCAGCGGGGTACGCTATCCCCCGCGGGCGCTACCACCGGGTCGTCCGCTCGGGCACTCCGCGGAGGAACCCTCAACGCGTTCTACCTCTGGCAGGCCACCGCCGCCCCGGCGGACCGGATCGCGCGGACCCCGGCCGCCGGACAAGGCTCGCTGAGGCGCAGATGCCGGTGCCCGACGGCGTGGTCTTCCTGGCCGCTCACCCGGGTCAGGGCGAGGTGATGCTGCACGGCATCGACCCGAGCGTGACCGACGAGGCGGATCCGCTGGCCGCCGATCTCGGGCTGGATCTGTTCGATCCCCGCAACGGGTTCCGCGAGCCGCCGGAGAGCTCGAGCTATACCCCGGAGTTCCTGGCCCGGTACCGGGCGGCTCAGCGGGAGCGCATCCTCCGCCTCAACAACGTCGCCCGCCACTGGGTTGCACGCCGGGAGGAGGCCCGGGCGCGGTTCAAGCAGACCGGTGCCGTCGCCGACAGGCGCGCGGCACTCGCCCCGCGCTTCCTGATCGTCAACCGCACCGAGGCCGACCCGCGCTACGTGGATCTCTCCCTGGACCCCAACGACCGTCCCTACGGCTCGCTGCACGGGCCTTACCCGCACCTGATCAACTACGGCACCGTCGGGTTCGGCCGCATCTGCAGCCCGGACGCATGGCTGTCGACCTGGTTTGGCCTGTCGACGAACGCCTCGTTCGCCAAGGCCGCACCGCACGTCACGGTGCCGACCTTGTACCTGGAGTTCTCCGGTGACCAGACGCTCCTGCCTGCCGATGCCGGCCAGCTCTACCACGCGATCGGCGCCGCGGATAAGGAACGCGGGGTCATCCCCGGGCTCCACTTCGGCGCCGCCCTGCCCGGCCACCGCCCGGGCATCGAACTGGCCGCCGACGAGGGTTTCTCGACTGGCTCTGACTCATCATCCACCACACCCCGCCATCTGCAGAGGAGCAGCTGATGCGCACGGACATCGACGTCCGCACCCCGGGCGGCCTGCGGGTCACCGGGATCGCGACCGGACCCGGCACCCCGGACACCCCGTTGCTGGTGTGCCTGCCCGGAGGCAGCTACACCGCCCGCTACTTCGACGTCCCCGGGTTCTCCCTGCTCGACGTGGCCGAGGCGAACGGATTCACCGCGATCGCCCTCGACCGGCCCGGCTACGGCGGCAGCGATCCCCTCCCCGCCGACCAGCGGACGTTCGCTCGCAACGCCGAGGTCCTCGACGAGGCCATCGCTGCGCTGTGGCCGAATACGGGGCCGGGCACCCGGGAGTCGTCGTGATCTCCCATTCCATCGGCTCGGCGGTCACGGTTCACATCGCCGCGGCCCAGCCCGCATGGCCGCTGCTGGGGATTGCGCTGCACGGGGTCAACACCGTCTCTCCCGACCACGTTGTCGGCGCCTGGCATCTCCATGTGCCGACGGCGTGCGATTCCAGGTGAGCCTGCCCTCCGCACACTCTGCAATCGACCCGTTCTTCGAGGATCCCACCCAGTGGCCCGAGGCGGTTGCTGCCTACATCGACGGGATCAGGCGCGACATCGAGAAGATCGTCGAGGTGGCGCCGACCACAGATCTCGTGTTCCAATGGGACTGCGCCAACGAGATCGTGGACCTCGGGATGGGCGAAGCGAACGCGATGAAGTGGTATCCGAAGCTGACGGTCGAGGAGAAATTTGAGCGCCATCTCGCCCAGATGGGCGCGCTCGGCGACGCGATCCCCGATGGCGCCCTGTTGGGCTTCCACTGGTGCTACGGCACCTGGGGCGGATGGCCGGCCGTCGCAATGCCTGACCTGGGGGTCTGCGTGCGATTCTCCAACGAGGCCGTGAAGCTCACGAACCGGCACGTCGACTATGTACACATGCCGGTGGTCCAGCAGCCCGATGATGCGTTCTTCGCGCCGTTGGACAACCTCGCCATCGGCGACACCAAGGTGTTCCTGGGCATGATCCATCACTCCGACGGGATCGAGGACTTCCGACGTCGCCGTGACCTCGCCAAGAGGCACCTGACGCACTTCGGGATCGGCAGCGTGTGCGGGTATGGACGCGTCAAGCCAGAGGAGTGCCGCGAGATTCTGGACCTGCACGCGCAGGACGCCGCCGAGCTATAGGTGGCCTCATGTCAAAGAGATGCTGATGAGAGGAGTTGGTGCAAGTGAAAACGCAGGGCAACGAAGTCATGTTTGCTGGCGGAGTACCGGGAGACAGTGTCGAGGACGTGTTCCGCATGCTCTCCGATTCGGTCGGTGACAAGGCGCTGGGCTATCCAGATGGCGAGATCGACGAGCGCGCCGGTTGGGTGGTGAACTTGGCCCACAACACCTGGCCGCACGTCAAGGGTCTCGAGCAGCTCAACCCGCCGGTCGACAAAGAGCTCGATGTAGAGGCCGGAACGTCCCAGTTCAATCACTACACCGTGCGCGAGGGTGTCACAGAACTGGACTTGCGCGGGCTCCTTCCGTACGCACGTGCGGCGATCGAGTCCTATGCGATCTTTACTCGGCTGCGCAACGAGGGGGTGATCCCAGCCGGTGTGCGATTCCAGACCGCGATCCCGTGTGCCTATGACGCGTACATCTCGTACTTCCCGAACGCTGCCGACTGGCCGATCGCCACGAAGGCATGGACGGCTGCCATCCAGGATGAGTATCGGAAGATCCTGGAAGTGATCCCAGCTGACGATTTGGCGATCTCGCTGGATTGGTGCATGGAACTCGTCGAGGCGACCGGCGCACTGCGTCAGATCCTTCCGTATCTGCCGCATGACGACTTGGCCGACGTGCTCGCATCGTTCACGTCACGCGAGTACATCGACCCCCATGTGACTGGATTGCCGGATGAGGTGCTGGTCGGCTTCCATATCTGTGGGGGAACTTTCCCCGTCTACCCGATGGCGACGCTCACCGACATCTCGGTGCCGGTCGCAGCCGCCAACGGGATCGTCGCCAACGCCGGCCGGCGTGTCGACTTCGTGCACCTACCCGCGGTGGTGAGCAGCGGCGAGGCGTACTTCGCACCACTCGCCGGCCTCAGCGTGGGTGAGACGACCGTCTATCTCGGGTTGGAGTGCAACGACGGCCGCGAGGCGATGTCCGGCCGCATCGATGCAGCCGATAAGTATTACCACGGTTTCGGGGTGGCTCACTACTGCGGCTATATGTGGAACCGCGAAATCCTCCAGCGCCTGCTGGGCGACCTCAACGCCGGGGCAGAAAAGCTGGCCACACTGGCCTAGTCACTGACCGTTGTTGGGAAGCTGGGCGCGGTTGCCTCGGAGGCGCCCGGCTTCTCGGCGCGGTGAACTAGTCGAGTGCGTTGATGCCGTCGAAGCCGAGTA
This sequence comes from uncultured Actinomycetota bacterium, assembly GCA_963804615.1. GTDB lineage: Bacteria > Actinomycetota > Thermoleophilia > Solirubrobacterales > Solirubrobacteraceae > Palsa-465. The sequence continues at coordinate 528,544 of CAWDRA010000010.1, read as the reverse complement.
GTTGCCTTCCCTGCGCCTCGTAGGTCAAGGGGCTGATCATGTGATGCTGGGCGCCCGCGTGGATGTTCCGCCAGCAGCGCTCGATGAAGCTGCCCCTGTAGATGCCAGTGGTCCCGGCGTAGCGTACGAGCACGTCTGCGACCTCCAGGGCGACATCGGTCGCTTGCACGGCCGCCAGTCGCAGGTTGAGTTGCTCTGCCTGGGAGAGCTGACCACCATCAACCACCACCCCGTGCGCCTCGGCATAGGCGTTCAGCACGTAGCTGCGGATCACTCGCAGCTTGAGATCGGCCGAGCCGAGATCCGACTGGAAGTGCTGGTTGTTGGCGATCGCCCTTTTCGCCATGATCCCGCGAGCCTTCGTCTCGGCGAGAACCGTGATCTCGTCGATCATCCGCCGTCCGACGCCAAGCGCAAAGGCGGCGTGTTCACAGGCGACCAAACCTGGCTGGCCCATGCGCAGGACGGGACCGCCGCGCAGCGGTGGCTGCAGACCGGGGGCGAGCAGGTGATCCACAGGGACGAACAGATCCGAGACCGAGACGTCGCTGCTGCCGGTTGCCTGTAATCCGATCACATTCCAGTTGTCATGGCGCTCAACCTTCGTTGCGTCGACGATGAATGTGCGCACCGGAGGCGTCTCCCCGTCGACCAAGGCGGTCAACGAGATCCACTCGGCGTGGCGATTGCCGCTACCGAACGACCAGCGTCCGCTGAGCCGATAGCCACCATCTGCGGGAACCGCCTTGCCTGTGGGTGCGAGCAACGCTGCTCCGCGACGGACACGATCGCCGTCGAGAACCACTTCCTCGAGCGCGCGGTCACTGGCCCAGCCCGCGGCCATAGCAGCAGCGCCCAGCCCGACCATGAGCGTCCAGCCCGCCGATCCATCGAAGTAGGACATCCGTTCTATCGCCTCGATCTGGATCTGGGCATCGGCGTCCATCCCCCCAAGCTCCACCGGCACCTTGATGCGAAACAGCCCGGCGGCGTCAATAGCGCGCCAGACCTCGTCGGGCAGTGTGCCCAGCTCCTCCCCGTCAGCGGCCCGTGACTCCACGAGGTCGCGAAGGCCCTCGACTCGATCGAGGATGTCCCGCCGCAGCTCCGCACGATCCTGGTCAATGGCAGTTGTCGAAGAGGTCGCCATAGCTGGTTGCTCCGTCCTCATCAGCGGTAGGAGATCTTGGCCATCATGACCATCTCGGCGTTGGCGGGAACCGTTATCTCGAAGCCATAGTGCTGGCCATACTTCGGACGCATCGCGTCTGTAGCGCCGGTCACGACCGCCTCAAGCCAGGGCATCATCAACGCCGCGTGGTTGGTCTTGCCGTCGAGTTCGACGACATCCGCGAAGTGGGTCGACTGCATCGCGCGCTCAACGGCGACCTCGAGGTCGTCTATGTAGACGTTGTAGTACCGGATGTCGTCCTTTGAAGCGACGTTACCGTGACCACCGACCAGGTGAACCCAGTCCAAGGCGCCGAGCTGATTGACGTTCCCCCGAAAGTACGCGAAGTTCTCCGACTCGCTGAACCGGCGAAACGGCGGCTGGTCGCCGTTGACGAGGTCGGGCAGGTGGGCGACCTTCTCCCCGACCAGCAGCCATATCGCCGCATCGTCGGTGTGGGCGGCCCGGACGAAGCCGTGCATCTCGACGGTGAGATCCTCGAACTGGAACGCATCGTTTGGCCAGCTCAGCTTCTCGGTGGGCCTTTGGAGGGCTGTCCCCAGAAGTTGCATCTTCTCGTCGGTGGCGGTTGATGCAACGACCCGCACGTCGCTCACACCTGCGTTCTTTGCGGCTTCCACGAGTTGTGGTGCTGAGAGCAGGTGGTCAGCGTGATTGTGCGAGTAGACGATCGCCGTCACCGGAAGCTCCGTGACATCTGCGATCGCCTGCAACAGGTTGGCGCCTTGGTTATCCGGCGGATCCAGCACGAGGACGCCTTCATCACCAACGTAGAAGGTCGTCGTGTAGAAGCCACCGCCGAAGCAGTAGGTACGTTCAGTCAGCCGCTGCACGAAGTAGGGCCTCGTCGTATTGAGCTCGAACAGGTCCGCGATCTTCGCACCAGGGGGCAGCTGCTCCTGGGCCGAAACCGACACGTAGGACGCGTCGACGGTCGACCGCGGCCTTGCGGACGTGATGGTCGATTGGCTGTCTTGCGACATCACTGATCTCGTCTCCCGTGCTCGTATGCAATAACGGACAGAGTGGACCTTACCAGCAATCATGCAGCCGGATGGCCGCACCAGCAACTGGCACGATGCAATCCAGCTGTCGTTACGCTCGAAGCGCCTAATGTCGCGCCGCTGAGCCGTTCAGCGTCACAGGGTCGTTCGCCGCATGGACCGTGACGAGCTCGGCGAGCTGAGGGGAGTGCTTGGCGACAATCTGCTGACACCGCGCCCTGGCAACCGGGGCGAGGCCGTCGTACAGCTCCACGAACAGCTCACGCATCTTTGTGCGAGGCCAGTCCGACGGAAGCAGCGCCGCCGGCAGGTCCGGCTCAAGGCTCAAGAAGTTTCGCCAGCCGTCCATGACTCTGGTGCGGGCCACCAATGCCTCACTGGCCGTCAGCTCCCCGCGACTGGAGGCATCAAGCATAGGTGAGAACTCCTGCGCAAACTCCACGTAGCGCTGTTTGAGCGCCTCGAGGTCCCATGCCGCAAGCGCCTGCACGCCGCTGCGCTCGTTGATCTCCGCGCGCATCACGGTCGCCGACGCGATTCCCAGCTCGTCGACCATGTTCAGCACCGGCTCCTCCTCATCCCAGGGGGAACACCAGAGGCCGTCATAGAGCGTCGCGAACCCCAGAAGATGCAAGCGGGTACGGATCATGTGGCGCAACTCCCGACGCGCCTCCGGCACCGAAAACGCCACGATGGTCCAGTTGCCATCCCAGACACGTTCGTCGTGCGTCCCGAAGTTCACGATCCGCTTCGCAGTCTCGCGAACGATCGGGAGCGCGTCGGGCCGGATCCCGCAGTGAGTGGTCTGACCGCACCTGGTCGACTGAAGCAGTCCACGCCTGGTCAGGCGATTCAATGCCCTTCGTGCGCTCTGTCCGGTGATGTCGAACTCAGCCAGCAGATCCACGAGCGCTCGGGACGGCAACAACTCTTCCCGATCGTTCCAGTAATCACCCAGAAGCGTCATCAGGAGGTGCTGCGGGGTTGCTCCCACCTGTGACCGCGGAAGACCCAGGCTGAGCAGCTCCGAGCCGAAACGCGTCGTCTCCGAAGCGCGCCCAACGGATGCAGACATGCATCAGCAGGTTAGCGCTTCATGACCTTCGCACGACAGATCATCTGGCGATCGATCGACCGCCCGAGTAGGACTCTGGTCCCTGAGCAGCAGCTGACCGAACATGACTCCAGTGCCGGACTCGCCGCAGGTACGTTCGAGTGACGTGCGACTCCGGTGGACCGCCTCTCACCGCTCACATCGAGATGCCCCCGTCGACCGGGAGCACAACCCCGGTGATGTAGGAGGCCTCGGCCGAAGCCAGGAACGCGACCGCGGCTGCCATCTCGTCGGGCTCGGCGAGACGCCCAAGCGGGATCTGCGCCTCATCTCTTCAAGCCGCGCCTCGGGAATCGAGGCCATCATGCGCGTATTCGCATTCGGTGAGATCGCGTTCACGGTCACGCCAAAGCGCCCAAGCTCCTTGGCCGCACTCTTGGTGAGACCGATCAGACCCGCTTTGGCCGCCGCGTAATTGGTCTGTCCCACGTTGCCATGCAGGCCGGTGTACGACGTGAAGTTGATCACGCGCCCGTACTGACGCTCGCGAAAATGTGCCACGCAGGCACGCATCAGCCGAAAGCTCCCGCCGAGGTGGACCGCAAGCACGCTTTCCCAGGCATCGTCGTCGGTCTTCCAGAGCACGCCATCGCGCAGGATGCCGGCGTTGTTGACAAGAACATCAATACGGCCAGAGCGCTCCAACGTGCTTGAGACGATGCGTTCGGCCTCCTCGGTCTCGGCGATGTTCGCCACCAGGGCGGAGGCTCCGAGTCGCGCGGCCTCGGCCTCAACCACATCCTGGTCCATGTCCACCATCACGACGTCCGCGTTCGCCTTGGCGAAGCATTCGGCGATGGCCAGGCCGATGCCACGGCCGGCGCCGGTGACGATCACCGTTTGGCCGCTGAAGTCATACCTGATGTTCCCACCCGTGGGTTGACTCATCTTCAGCGCAACTCCTCGTGTAGCTCGTTAGAAGACTTCGAAAAGGCCGGCGGCGCCCATGCCACCGCCGATGCACATCGTGACGACGACGTGCTGGACGCCGCGGCGGCGGCCCTCGATGAGCGCATGGCCGACGAGGCGCGTGCCGCTCATGCCATAGGGGTGTCCGATGGAAATCGCGCCACCGTCGACATTGAACCGATCCCCGGGAAGCTCGAGGCGGTCACGGCAATACAGTGTCTGGACGGCGAACGCCTCGTTCAGCTCCCACAGGCCGATGTCATCGATGGTCAAGCCATTGCGCTCCAACAGGCGCGGAACCGCGAACACAGGGCCGATTCCCATCTCGTCAGGCTCGAGGCCGACGATCACCAGGTCTCGGTAGGCGCCGAGCGGCTGGATCCCGCGCTTTGATGCCAGCTCGGCGTCGATCACAACTGCGGCGGCGGCGCCGTCGGACAGCTGGCTGGCGTTGCCGGCGGTTATGGTCCCGCCTTCAACGACCGGTCTTGAGCGCGGCAAGCGACCTCGACGTCGTACCGGGACGATTGCCCTCGTCTCGATCGAGGGTCACCTCCTCGAACGACTCCTCACCCGTCTCTCGGTCGAGAACACGCTTGGTGGTCGTGATCGGAACGATCTCATCGTCAAAGCGTCCCGCCTTCTGAGCCTCAGCGGTGCGGCACTGGCTCTCCACCGAGTACTCGTCCTGAGCCTCCCGCGAGACGTTGTAACGCTTGCCTACGATCTCAGCGGTCTCAAGCATCGAGAGGTAGATATCAGGCTTATGCTCGCCAAGCCACGGGTCCTTGGACTCGTAGAAGTTCATGTGCTCGTTCTGCACGAGGCTGATCGACTCGACGCCTCCGCCAACAACAATCTTGTTCTGCCCGGAGATGATCTGCTGCGCGGCGAAGGCGACGGTCTGCAGGCCGGTGCTGCAGAACCGGTTGACGGTCGTGCCCGGCACCGACGACGGCAGCCCGGCGCGCAGCGCGACGTGGCGCGCAACGTTCATCCCTGTTGTCCCCTCGGTCAGCGAGCCGCCCATCACCACGTCATCGACCTCGGCGGGATCGATTCCCGCGCGCTCAACGGCTGCTCTCACGACATGACCGCCAAGCGTTGGCCCGTGGGTGTAGTTCAGAGAACCCCGATAGGCCTTGCCGATAGGGGTTCTGGCGATTGACGCAATTACGGCTTCAGGCATGGATCATCTTTCTTGTGTGAATCTGACTGTGCCCCGCAGGCTGTCATGGTGAGTCCATGCCCACTGGTCACAGCGTCACATCGGACAGAAGTGGCGACGCTCGGACAGTGTATATGGGGGGCATATGCGCACGCCGTACCGGTCATCCGCAGCTGATCGTCAACCGGCAGCCACCGAGCTTCGGGAACGTCCAGCAATGAGCGTGAGTCGTGCTCTAGAAAGCCGCCTCTGCGACACGGCTCGCCCGCGCGAGCAGCTTCTCCACGAGCTCAGGGCCAGGTATCCCTGTCCTCTGCGCGTTGCGCGGATCCTCAAGAGCGCGACGACGTACGCCCTCACCGATAATCGCGAGCTTCCACAAAGCAAGGGCGTGCCAGAACGCGACTGCTGCTGGGTCTCGTCCCGTCGCCTCGCAATACGCGGCGACTAGTTCATCCCCGGGCGCGAAGCCTCCAGCCGCAGTGGCGTCATTCGGAAACAGTCTCTCGTCCGCCTGCTGCGTCCAGTATGCCAACAGTGTGCCGAGGTCGGCAAGTGGTTCACCCAACGTGCACAGCTCCCAATCGAGCACCGCACGGACGCGACCGCGGTCGCCATCGACGAGCACATTGCTGAGGCCGAAGTCGCCGTGAACGATCCGTACCTCATGCTGGTCCGGAATCGCTGCCTGTAAGCGTTGCGCCAGCTCCTCGACGCCGGGGTATTCCTGAGTGCGCGACGCCTCCCATTGCCGCAGCCAGCGGTTGAGTTGCCGTTCGGCGTATGGCCGGCGGCTTGCCAGATCGCCCAGGCCGACCTCATCCGGGTCGACTGCGTGAAGCCGCACCAGGGTCTCCACCATCGAATACCCGACCTCGCGACGGATCGCCAACGAGAGGCGTTCGGCCGACGTTCTTCCATCGATCACGAGCCCGTCCACCCACTCCATCAGCAGCATCGTGGCGCCACCGGGGCCCTCCCCCAGGCCGAACACCGCCGGGGTCGGAACCGGAGTGGGCTGCAGCGCCGCAAGGACCCGGTACTCGCGCCCCATGTCATGAGCTGATTCGAGCATCTCCCCGAGCGGCGGCCGACGCAGCACCCAGCGGTTCATGACGTGGTCGGTCAGCCGCAAGGTTACGTTCGACTGCCCCGCTCCGATCTGCTCCACTTCCAGTGGGGCAGCCGCCGTCTGTCCACACTGCTTGAGCAAAACCGCAATGGCGTCGAGATCGACGCCGTATTCAGCTTCGGCACTCCTCTGTCCCTGTTTCGTCATGGCAGCACCGCTCAGTCACTGAACAACCGCTACTGCTCGTAGCCCTCGACGGTGCCTGCGTCACGCTCTGACGCCCAGTCGGCCGGCTCACCGGCATCTCGGAGCGCTTGCCTTTGACGTCGCAGGTCCCATAGCCGATCCAGCTCGACGCGGATCTGTTCCAAACGATTGGCGTGCCGGTGTTCGGCGTCCATCCCAGCCGACTCGTCATCCTGAAGCGACTCCCGCTCCGTCTCCAGTTGCTCGATCCTGCTCTCGATGTCGCCGTCGGTCGTCATTCAGATCCCTTCGTCGAATGCTGAGACCGGTAACGCTATACGAGCCAAGGTCCGTTGCGAGCCGGAAGCCCGGTCCGACCGAGAGGGCCGCTGACGATCAGCCGCCGCAGCTATCGCCCGGCAAAGCGCATGACCCCGGAGAAAAGGGTCGCTGCCTGCTGTTCCACAACAGCGCTGATCGCTGCGGGGACCCGCGGAGGCATGCTCCGGCGCGGACCGGCCACGCTTGTCTGCGCCACGAGCGTCGCGGCGGCCGTGGTTCGGCGCGCGGCAAGCAGCCGCATGCTCGCTGCCAGTGCCAGCCCACCCGCTCCGACGCCGACGCCGAGCGCGCGAACCGGCGCTGCTGACGGGATCGCAAGCTCGTCGCTGACGCTGAACGGCGCGGCGGTGGGCGCGCCGAGCGCCTCGCAGACCATCGCATATCCGAGGTTCGCGCCATCGGCCAGCGCCGCCGCCGAGCGGCAGTAGGTTGGAAGCGGCGCCCCGCTGGGAGCGAGCGCCCAGACCTGTCCGCCCGCATCCCAGGAATCCAAGCCGTCAAGCTGCCGCAGATAACTTGCGCAGGTGCTCGCTGCGCTGCCACGCAACTGCGGATGACGGAGCCGCAGAGCCTTGTCAAGCGTGACCGCCAACAGGCCGCGCCGTCTCGGTAGGCGCGGGAGCGTCCGCAGTACGAGCACGTGGGTCGCGCCGTCGGCGATCGCGCGGGCAACAGGAAGCGGCTCAAACACACAACCGTCGATGAACCGCTCACCATTCAGCCGGACGGGCCCGCCCGAGCACAGCGGCACCCGCGCAGATGCACGCAGACGATCACGAAGCGTCCCAAGGCTGGCATCCAGATCCACCGCCTTGCGAGCGTCGAGCGAGGTGGCGATCACATGCAGCCTGACCGGATTCGAATCGATCGCCGACTCGTCCAGCGGGACCAGATTCGTCAGCGCCTCGTCGATCAGGTAGTCGAGGTTCATCACCGGACCTCCCCGCAGCGCCCGAGCAGGGCTCAGAAATCGTGCCGGCAGCAGCGTCTCCCAATAGATGGGGGTCGCGGCCTCCGAGCACCCGGCCGCCAGATAGGCGGCGGTGAGAGCACCGGCTGAGACGCCGTAGATGTCGTCGAAGCAGTCGGCGACGCCGAGGTCACGCAGTGCGCAGGCCGCTCCGGCGCCGACCACACCACGCATGCCTCCGCCTTCGATCACCAGCGCGATTCGCGCGTCATCACGTCGGCTCCCAGGCCGCGTGCCGCATCGATCAAGTAACAGCTCCAGGAACTCACCCATACCCCACCGCCATCCGGTCTACGCACGCTACTCACATCTCCCGTCACTGACATAAGCACACGCAGGACCATTGCGGCACGGATGATCGACTGGTGAAACCCGCCCCTAACAAACCTCGTCATCAGCTTCGCATTGGCACAATCCCCGCTCAACATCGGTCGACAAGCGCGGTGGCCGCACGCGCGGCCACCACCTGAGCGGCGATCGCGTCCGCGGCCTGCGCGCCCTCACACGCGCCACCGCGCACCGCCCGCGCGAACGCCTCAGCCTGCAGGCGCATGGAGCGCCGGAAGACCTCCTCACCGTCGGCGTCCCACATGAACGGGATGCGCTCGTAGCCGCGAGTACCCCAGATCTCGATCCAGCACGAGTCGGAGTGCGGAAACTGCCGGCCGAGTGAGATCGTCACGGCGGCACCGGTCGAGGTTGTCGCCAGCAGCACGGCCGAGTCGGGGTCCGACGCCGGGCGCGGCTGCGTGCTCGGCCCAGCGGGGACTGCCGCGATCGCGTCGAACTCGGCGCCCAGCAACCACCGCGCCTGATCGATCTCGTGCACGCCCATGTCGACCACTATCCCGCCGGCATGGGCGCGGAACTGTTCCGACGGCAACCCGGAGTCCCACTGCATGCATGAGAGCAGCGAGATGTCGCCGAGCTCGCCTGCGGCAATGCGTTCGCGCAGCGCGCGCAGCTCTGGCACGAACCGGCGCCAATATCCGACCTGCAGCAGCACCCCCGCATCGGCGGCGGCACGGGTCGCACGTTCGGCGTCCTCGGGCGTCACACCTACCGGCTTCTCGCACAGCATCGGGACGCCGGCGGCGGCGAATGTCGCCACCAAGTCCGGGTGCTGGTCCGTGGGCGCCGCGATCAGGACCGCGTCCAACGGCGTCGAGTCGAGCAACTCCTGCACCGAGCCATGCACCGAGACGCCGCCGGCCTCGAGCTGCTCCCAGATCGCCGTGGCAGGCTCGACGACACCCGCAACCGTGAGCTCCTCAGAGCTCTGGAGCGCAGCCAGATGCACCTGCCCCATCCGACCCGCACCGACCAGAGCGATGCGTGTTCGGCTCGCCACGGTCATCTCTATGTCCGGCCTCTGGTGGGCACCTGGGTTCCCGAGGCGCTCACAGCGTGTACGTCATCGCGCCGGGCCTCCGACCGAGGCGAGTTCCGACTCCAGGCCAAGGTGCTTGCGAGCCACCGCCGTGCACAGCTGCAGGTCGGCGAGACCGTCGTAGCCGGACGTCCGCGGTGTGCGGCCGGTCGCGATGCAATCGGCGAACTCGTCCAACTCGCGCCTGAAGGCCTCGTCGTAGGAGACGACCTCCTCGCGCACCCAGCTGTGCGCGGTTCCCGGCTTGCCGCCCTCGACGTACAGCCGCGACGGCTCGTTGCGCAGGAACGGCGACGGCAGCTCCAGCGTTAGCCGGTGCTCGGGCGAGTAGAACGCGAACTCCTGCTTGTACCTGGCGATTCCGGAGAGGAGATCCACCCATGACAGATGGCACATCGTGTCCTCGAAGCGGAGATGCACCGCAACGCATTCGCGGGCCAGGCTTGCGTACACGACCTCGGTCGGCTCGCCAAGCACGCCTCGCAGAGCGTTGAACTCGTGCACGAGGTTGTCCAGCAGCAGCCACCTGTAGCCGAAGCGGGTCACCTCATCGGCATCGCCGAGCACGGAGTCCACCGTAGCCTCGTCGGCCTCGGTCAGTTCGGCGATCACGTCGGGGGGCGCCGGCGAGGGCGGCAGCAGCGGGTAGTGCGCCACGTACGGCTCAAACGGCGACTCCAGCGTTGTGACCCTGGTGAGATTCAGATCCCCGCGAATATCCGGCAGCAGCTGAGCGAGGCGCTCGTATGCCGGGTCGTAACGCTTCATCGTCCCGACCATCAGGCACACGCCGCCGGCTTCGGCCGCCTCGATCATGGCGAGGCCGTCGGCCACCGACAGTGCCATCGGCTTCTCGACGAAGACGTGAAACCCCGCCTCGGCCGCGGCGATCGCGATCGGTGCATGGTTGCCGGAGGTCAGCACCATCACGGCGTCGAGGTCCGAGGCGAGCATGTCGCGCCAGTCGGTGAACACGCCCGCGGCACCGAAGCGCTCGGCGCATCCCTCGGCCGTGGGCTCTGCGAGATCGCACACCGCCGTGAGTTGAAATGTTGGGCCAGCCTGCGACAGGTGCGGCAGGTGCATCACCTGGGCAATCACCCCGCAACCGATGACCCCAACCCTTATTGGCTCAGTCAAGAGAGACTCCCCATGATGTTTTGTGGAACGTTCCATGGTGAAAGTACACGGCCGGTCCTGAGGGTGTCAAGCCTGGCAGGCGACCAGATGCGACGCGCTTCAAGCATCCGCCGCACCCACGACCCCGCCCCCGGCAGCCAACCGCGCTCGCCGTGCCCGCGCGCGACCATGTGCCCAGCGTGAGACCTTCTTGATGATGCTGGGTACGGCGACACCCAGGCCGGTGATCGTCAGCGAGCCGACGATCAGCACCGTCGCCAGCGCGTTGACCTCGGGAGTGATCCCGAACTTGATCTGCGTGTAGATGTAGATCGGAAGGGTCTTCATCGGCGCCGATCAGGAAGTACGTGATGATGAACTCGTCCAGTGACATCGTGAACGCGAACAGCGCCCCGGCGATGATCGCCGGCAGCCGATCAGCGGCAACACGATCCGGCGCAACCGCTGGAACGTGTTGGCACCGAGGTCGCTCGCGGCCCGCTCGAGAGCGGCGATCGAATCCCTGGCAGCCGCGCGGCCACGATCAGCATCACGAAGGGCGTCGTGTAGACAGCCTGGCCGATCACCGCCGTCTGAGGCGAGAGCTCCATGGAGCACGTTCGTGAAGAACGACAGCAGGCTCACCCCGATCAGGAGGCCGGGGATCATGATCGGCAGCATGAACCCGATCCGCAGGCCGTCGCGGAACCGCAGCCTGGAGCGCACCAGCGGGAACGCCGCGGCGGTGCCGACGATCGCGCGATCGCCGTCACCTCCGCCGCCACCTTCAGCGTCGTCTTGATCGCGGTCACGAGGTCCGGGCTGTCGAAGACGCTCGAGTACCACGGTGGTCCAGCCCGTGATCGGGAACCTCCCGTACCGGTTCGTGTTGAAGCTGAACAGCACCAGCAGCACCATCGGGACGAACAGGAACGACGTACATCAGCACGGCCCAGCCGGTCAGCGCACCGCGGACCAGCCGGCCCCGGCGCGCGACGATCTCGACGCCGTCGGTCTCACCAGCCAAGGTGTCACCGACCATAGGTCTCACCTGTGCCATGTGTCGCCGACCTCCAGCGAGCGCCGGAACACGATCAGCAGGAAGACGATGAACGCGGCGATCAATAGCGAGAGCGCCGCCCCCTGGGTGAACTGCGCCTCCTGGAAGAAGTTGACGATCAGGTTGCCGATCATCACCCCGCCCGTGCCGCCGACGATCTGCGGCGTCAGGTACTCACCCAGAATCGGGATGAAGACGAAGATCACCGCGGTGACGATCCCGGGCCTGATCTGCGGCAGCATCACCTGCGCAGAGCGCGTGGCCTGGGTGGCGCCGAGGTCCATGCGCCGCTCGCAGCTGATCCCAGTCGAACCGCTCGATCGACGAGTAGAGCGTCAGCGCCGCGAACGGGAAATACAGGTAGATGAGCACGAGGATCACCGCCGGGCGGTCGTAGAGGAAGCCACGACGGCGTGTTCAGGCCGACGAGGCCGAGAAGGTTCGCAGCACGCCCTTGCTGCCGAGGATGGTCATCCAGGAGTAGACCCGCAGCAGATAGCTGGCCCAGAACGGGATGATCACGAGGAACAGCAGCGGCCGCTGCCACCTGCGGTTACGTAACGCGAGAGCCAGTAGGAGAACGGAAAGGCGATGCCAGCGTTCCCGCCGTCGCGACCGCCGTCATCCACAGGGTCGTCAGGAACGTGTCCACGTACACCGGGGTGCTGAACAAGGACTGGTAGTTCTCGAGCGTCCAGTGAGCCTCGACCGTGTACCCGTTCTGCGTCCAGAAGCTGTAGAGGACGATCATCACCATCGGCACCCCGAAGAAGACGCCGAACAGCAACGCCGCCGGCGCGAATCCGAAGTACTCCGAGATCCTCGACAGCCGCCGCGGGCGTGCCGCCCGGACCGACCCGCGAGTCGGTCCGGGCACGACGGGGAGCGTCCGCCTGAGCGCTCACTTCTTACCCCAGCAGTGTCGATTGCATCATGCCGGTGGACACGATCAGAGCCACCCAGCTGCGCCTACGCGCCGAACACCTCATTGAAGACCTGCGTGTACGCGCCGGGGTTTTTCTGCGGACCCTTGAGATGTGCCTTCAGGGCGCCCTCCGGATCGTTGTAGCCGACCGCGTCCGCAAGATGCTTCAGGCCCTGGTTGACCAGCAGCTTGTATGCCTTCTCGTTGAACCACGCCTCCTCGAACTCCTTGAACAGCGGCGGGATCCAGTTGGCCTGGCCCCAGGCGTTGATGAACTGCTCGAACCGGCTCTCGTCAGGGCCGATCATCTTCATCTCAGCGTCCAGCCAGCCGACCACGCCCTCCTTCGGGATGGCAGCCTTGATCGTCGGTCCGCCGGCCTTCTTGACGCGGATATCGGTGCCGAGGTTCTCCGACGTGAACCATGCCGTCTCATTCGCGAGCGCATTGACGACGCCGGTGTTCTGCGAGACCAGATCCAGATATGCCGGCTTTGCGGCCTGGAGGAACTGCTTGGCCTTGCTGAGCTCGGCGTTGTTCATGTTGTAGGGCTGTTTCGCCCCTGTCGCCAGGCCGGCCTCCGCGACGATGTCGGTGGGCTGGTTCTCGCGGACGAACTTCCCCGCGTACTTGGGATCCAGCAGCACGTCCCACGAGGTCGGTGCAGGGTGGACGTACTTGGGGTTGTAGTAGATGCGCAGCGCCGACCACGCCCGTGGGTACGCCAGATACCCGCCATGAGCCTTCCAGAACGGTACGTTGAGTGAAGCCGAGTAGAGCTGCTTCGACACCGGGAACGACTTGATGTCGAACGGCTGCGTGAGCCCCTGCTGGTGGTAGTACGGCACCCAGAGCGCGTCCGCGGAGACGATCGCGAACTCTCCGTGGCTCTCCTTGGTCTTGATGAACATCGTGCCGTCGTCCGAACCGAGTGTCGGCCGAATCGTGATGCCGGTCTCCTTGGCGACCGCCGGCAGCTGCTTCTTCGGGTCGTAGTGGTCGTTCCAGGTGAGCATGTTCATCGTCACCGGAGACTTGTCGCTGTTCCAGCTCGAGCTCGAGGCGGCGGCTGTGCCCACACGACCGGCCGCCGCGAGGGCTCCAACCCCCACGGCGCCCGCGCGAAGCGCGCCGCGGCGCGTCAGTCTGCTTTCGTACATTTCTCTCTCTCCCTCTTCGTTGTTACATCACCCGGCCGGAACGTCAAACACAACCGTGTCCTTGACGTCCCACTGCAGCTGAACTGGTGAGTTCTCCCGAATCCCGTGATCGAACCCTGCCGGCATGTCGACGATGAACGGCGTGTCAACAGACCTGCAGTCGACACTCGCCCTCATGACACTTCCGAGAAATGACAACTTGATCACGGTTCCGACCAGACCGGGATCCCCTTCGGAAGTTGGTGAAAGACGGACCGACTCGGGGCGCACCATCAGGGTGCCGGGCCCCGAGAACGTGGGCGCCGGCGCGCGCAGCGGTATGCGATCGCGCGCGGTCACCACAACTCCGTCGACCGACTCGACCTCAGCAAAGTTCGACTCGCCGATGAAATCCGCGACGAACCGCGAGTTCGGACGTCTGTAGATCTCCTCCGCGGTGCCGATCTGCTCGACGCGCCCCTCGTTCATAACGGCGATCCGGTCAGCCATCGTCATCGCCTCGCCCTGATCGTGGGTGACGAATACGAATGTCGTCCCGATCTCTCGCTGAATCTGCGAGAGCTCGACCTGTAGACGCTTGCGCAGCTGCAGGTCGAGCGCCCCGAGCGGCTCATCGAGCAACAGCACCGCCGGGCGGTTGACCAGGGCCCGGGCGACCGCCACCCGCTGCTGCTGTCCGCCTGACATCTGCCCCGGGTAGCGCTCCGCGAACGCGTCAAGCGCGACCATCGAGAGCGCCTCGGAGACGCGTGTCTCAGATTCGCCGCGCGGCACCTTGGCCATCTTCAGGCCGAACGCGACATTGTCACGGACGGTCATGTGGGGAAACAGGGCGTATGACTGAAACACCGTGTTGACCCGCCTGCGATGAGGCGGCGTGCGGTTGACCTGCTCACCGCTGATCCGGATCTCACCGGAGGACGGCGCCGCGAAGCCACCGATCAGGCTGAGCGTGGTCGACTTGCCGCAGCCCGACGGACCGAGCAGGCAGAAGAACTCTCCGTCCCTGATGTCCAGGTCGATCGGCTGGAGCGCGGTCTGCGTTCCATAGACCTTGGACACCCCCGTGAACTGGATCGCCGGAGTCTGCTCTGCGGCATCCGGTACGTCGTTGGTCGTGTCTATCAGCGCCACCGCCGGAACCCCGGTGTTGCAGCGCTTGGAACGTTCCCGGTCACGAGCCCCGTGCGCACGTCGGGCGACATCGTACAGCGGCGCAGGGCGCCAGCGGACAACTTTTCGGCAGACGGCCCAACGACTGGTGCCCTGCCTTCAACCATCGCCCTAGAGACCTCTGGCCCGCAGGAAGTCGCGGTTGAGCTGCTGCTGTTCGACCGCCCACCGCGGCGGGTCTGACTCCTCGGGGAAGATGTCCTGCTCAACCACGAGCCAACCCGAGTAGCCGGTGTTGCGAACGGCTTCGAACACAGCGTTCAGGTCGATATCGCCCTCGCCAAACGCACAGAACGCCCGCCGGCGCCAGATGTCATCGGTGTCTCCGTTGTTCTCGACGATGCTGTCCAGGATCGACTGACGCGCATCCTTGACGTGGAGATGGTTGAGCCGCGCGCTCCAGTCGTTCACCGCAGCGACCGGATCGCCGCCGGCCAGCACGAGGTGCCCGGTGTCGAGGCAGAATCCGGCCTCCGTCAGCTCCAGGACCTTCTCGATCTCCCAGGGGGCCTCGACATAGCTACCTGTCTCGTTGTGGAAGGTGGGCTCGTAGCCGCGGTTCATGCAGTACTCGTGGACGCGGGCGTAGCCGTCGGCGAACAGTCGCCACTGCGAGTCTGACCAGCCGAAGCTGGGGTCCTTGCTGCTGCGTCCCGGGTGAGCCCTCCGCAGCTTCGAGCCCGGGTCGGCGAGCGTCGGCTTCGGCTTGGGCTCGAGGTCGCTGACGGAGTCGAACACGGTCAGCAACTCGTTCAGATCCCGGTCGATCGCCTCCTGCAGCGCGGCGTGGTCGGTGTAGGGAAGTTCCAGATAGCCACCGGCCAGACCGAGTCCACGGCTGGAGAGCCGCTCGTGCAGTTCCTCACCAAGTCCGAGGTATCCGGCCGGCCCCAGATCGATCCCCGCGTAGCCCGCTTCAGCCACCTGGTCGAGCAGCTCGACCGCGTCGGGAACGTTTGGATTGATCCCGACCGTGAGTTCGAACGCCCCGAAGCTGCAGGGGGCGTTTGCCACGGTGATCGTCTGAGTCGCCGTCGGGTTCGTCATGCTCCTCCGCCTCTCCCGCTCCCGGCATTTGCCTCGGACCGTCGGCTCCGACGCCGCGCGGCCTGGAACGTTCTAGGTAACTTACATCACGGGGCCGCGGAGCGGAAGGGCCTGGCCTCCATGACATAGTCAGCTGGACCCCCGATGCCCTACACCGTCGACTTCGAACACGTATCCACCGTCGGCCTGGAGTCCTCTCCGGTCGCCGACGCGCTCGCAGGCATGCGCGCGCACGAGGCGCGCTATTACCGGAACAAGTACGACCACGTCTTCACGGTCACTGCGGCCGCCGAGGCCCCCGAGCCGCTCGCCTGGCTCACCCGCATCCTCGGCGAGGAGCGCGACATCGTGATCGCCTCGCCGCCGCTCGAGGTGTCCGCCTTCGAGGTCGACGGCATCCGCATGGTCTACGTGTTCTACGAATCCGGCCTGGCAATCAACGCGATGTATACCCTCGCGGACAGCGGCAAGCGCGCAGTCGGGTTGAAGCTCTCAGAGGGCATGGAGATCCCCGAGGAGCTGGCGTCGCGGTTCAAGTTCGCGCGCCAGAAATCGAAGCTGGCCGGCGTCATCCGTGGATCATTCTTTGTGATCAAGGGCGATTACCTCTGATGCGGCTGCCGCCCCGGCGCCCGCTGGCGCCGCGGCAGCCGGCCCACCGTGGCAGACCCAGCCATGAGCGCAGGTCCAGTTCGGCTCGCCGGCTCTTACGACCCTCTCAGAGCCCGAACCACCGCGCCCGGCGGGTAGCGCCGAAATCAGCCTTCTCGGCCGCGTAGGCGGTCGACGGGTCGTTACGCGCCGCGGCGGGCGCCTCGCCCCCGAGGAAGTTCACCTCGACCTTGGCGACCAGGCCGCCACCGAACTCCGCGTAGCAGATTCCATCGCCCTGGAAGGCTGTCGGCGCCTCGCCCCCGGCGATCTCCGCGGCGATGTCAGCGGCCACCACCAGCGCCGCCGCCTCGGCGAAGATCCCCGCCTTGGCGACGGTCCGTGGGCCGCTGCAGACGTCGCCGAGCGCATAGACATTCGGGAAGTGCGTTCGCAGATTGGCCTGGTCGACCGGCACCCAGCCCCCCTCCGTCAGACCTGAGTCCGTCAGCACCTGCGGGGCGCGGTGTACCGGTACCCCCACGAACAGGTCGAACCCCAGCTCCTCTCCCGACGCCGAACGGGCGATGCCCGCACCCGGGTCAAGCGACGTCACCAGCGTCTCCGGGTGCTCGATGATCCCGCGCGCCACGAGTCCATCGCGGAACATCTGCGACACCTCAGCCGTCACCGGCACCGGGCGCTTCATCGGGAACGCGACGGACAGCTCGACACGGTCGCGGATCCCCCGCTCGACGAAGTACTCGTGCAGCAGGAAAGCGCCCTCAAACGGCGCCGGCGGACATTTGAACGGCTGACCGAGAACGGCGAGCAGCACGCGACCGCCGTCGAACCGGCTGAGCGCGCCATGCAGCCGCTCGGCCCCGGCAAGCGAGTAATACTCGAACCCGCCCTCAGCAAATCCCGGCGTGGCCGCAAGGTCATACTCGGCACCCATCGCAATCACGAGGAAGTCGGCGTCGTGGACACCGTGATCGGTCTGCACGCGACGCGCCGCCGGATCGATTGAGACGACGGTCTCCTGCCGGAACTCCACGCCCGGCTTGGCGATCGTGCTGTACGGCATCCGCACCGACTCCGCCGACCGGCGGCCCACCATCACATCGAGCTTCGAGAACCCGAAGTAGAACGAGTCGTTGCGATCGATCAGCGTCACGCGGACCTCATCGGCAAGTGTCTCCGACAGCCGCGTTGCCAACTCCAGACCAGCGAAGCCCGCTCCCAGGATCACCACATGTCGTTTCATGGGCGCGATCCTACCCGTCGCCGCATCGCGCCCGTACCACCGCGGCAGCTCGACCCGGGGGATCGGTCATCGCCGGGGAATAGAGTCATCGCGTCACCGAGGTCTGCGGAGGACGGGAACCGTTGTCACCCACCAGTCGTAGCTGGCTCGTAGCCGCTTTGAAGCAGGTCGCGCCGTTCGCGCTGACCGCGATCGCGGCGTGGGTCACCGCGCCGATCGGCTCGACCATGAACTGGAAGCAGTACGCGACCTCGGTCATGCTGCTGCTCGCCTCGTGGTCGTTCGGCCTGATCATGGCCTACCGCGGCCACATGCGCGCCGGCACCGTGCTCGGGTCGCTCGGGTTTCTGATGGCCGTCGGGTTTCTGCGCAACTCCGCCGGCGGCAGCATTTCCGGAGTCAGCTCGGTTGCGCTCCTCGCGGTTTTCCAGACCGCCCTGTACGTCCGCGACCGCCGCGCCCTCTGGATCGTCCTGGCGGGCCTTGCGGCGTTCTATCTGATTCCGCTGGTCACCGTCGGTCCCCCCGAGTACCCGGCCAACGGCTACCGCTCAGCGCTGCTCGCGGTCGCGGTCGGCTCGATCGTTGGGTTGGTCACCCACGGCCTGGTGGCCAACATCCGGCGGCGTGCCCGTGACGCCCATCGTCGCGAGCAGATGCTCGTGCGCGTGAACGAGACCGTTCAGGAGCTGTTCGGCAGCGCCAACCCGCGTCAGAACGCGTGCGGCGCCGTCAAGGCGATCAGCGACGCGACCGTCGCCGGGCTGTTCGAGCCCGAGCCGGGCTCCCACGAACTGCGTCTGACGACGATCACCACTGAGCCTGACGCCGATGCCGCGACACTCCAGGGCCGGGCGGCTGCGGACAGCGCCGTCCATCAGGCATTCCGCTCGCGCAAGCCCGTCCTGATCACCGAGGACCCCGCGGCCCATGTCGGTGACGTCACACGCTGGCGTGCGGCAGGGGCCCCGGCCACGGTCCTCTACCAGCCACTGCTCAACGGCGACGACGCCCTCGGCGTGATGTTCGCCGGTTGGCAGGACATCGCCCAA
The DNA here is from genome assembly GCA_963804615.1 of uncultured Actinomycetota bacterium. Taxonomy (GTDB): domain Bacteria; phylum Actinomycetota; class Thermoleophilia; order Solirubrobacterales; family Solirubrobacteraceae; genus Palsa-465. Next base: position 509,803 of record CAWDRA010000010.1, on the reverse strand, counting down.
CGGGATGAGCCACGCGTGATCGTCGCCTCGCTGCTGGCCCATGAGATCGCGATGGTGATCGACCGCACCGACATGATCGAGCAGCTCACCGACGAGGCCCGGACCGACCCGCTCACCGGCCTGCACAACCGGCGGGCCTGGGATGCGCGGCTCGAGCGCGCCCTCGGCGGTGCGGATACCGTCGCCGTGGCGATGCTCGACATCGACCATTTCAAGCGTTTCAACGACACGCACGGTCACCCCGCCGGCGACCAATTCCTACGCGAGGTGGCGAGCTCCTGGCGCACGCTCGTCCGCGCCGGCGACTTTCTCGCGCGCCTGGGCGGCGAGGAGTTCGCGCTGCTCCTCACCGGCGACGACGCCCAGACGGTGTGCACGACAGTCGAACGGATTCGCGCGCAGATGCCCGCCGGACAGACCTGCTCGGCGGGGATCGCGCGGCGCATCGACGGCGACACGCCCGAGGATCTCATCGGTCGCGCCGACGCCGCGCTCTACGAGGCCAAGGCCGGCGGCCGCAACCGCACGGTGTTCACGGACGAGAGTCTGCCTCGAGCTGCCGGAGCGTAGGATCCCTCGCCGGTGGCTCAAGGGCCATCAGCGCCGCCATAACGCCAGCCGAGTCGGTAACCCCAAGGAGGCCACCATGTCCACCACCGGAATCCGCGAGTTGAGCCTGGTGATCGTGCCCGTCACCGACCAGGACCGATCGATCGACTTCTACGTCGACTCGCTCGGGCTCGAGAAGCGCACGGACACGCCGTTCGGTGACGGATACCGCTGGGTCGAGGTCTACGCGCCCGAGGGCACCACCGGAATCGCGCTGGCGCCGCCGCCGCCCGGTACAGACGTGACGCCGCAGGAGACCGGAATCACGCTGACCAGTCAGGACATCGACTCGACTCACGCCGAGATGCGGTCTCGCGGAGTCGACGTCGATGAGGCGGTCTCCCGCATGGGCGGGCCGGTGCCGCCGATGTTCTGGTTCCGCGACCCGGACGGCCACTCGCTGATGGTCGTCGAGCCGCCGCAGACTGACGAACGACGCGAGTCCCTCAGCGCTCAGCAGCGGCTGAGCGCTGAGCGTCGATCGCCGCCAGGCAGGGGCCGAGGTACTCGGCTGTGGAGCTTGCCCGCCGGGTCCCACAGCGGCGAGCTGCTGATCTCCAGATCGATCCCGTGGTCGCCGAGCATCTGCGAACGGATGAACAGCGGCTGACCGGCGCCGAGCAGCATACGTGCAACGCCGGCCGCAGCGGCCGTGGCTCCACCGGCGCCCCTGCCAGCGCTGCGATCGCCTGCGCGGCCACGTCGGCCTGGTCGGCCGACAGGCCTCCGTGCTTGACCGGCGTGTCGGTGATGTCGCCGGCGGCGTAGACGCGCTTCAGGCCCGTGGACCGCTCCGTACTGATCGACGCTCAGGAAACCGCGCTCGGCGCTGGTCGGAACCCCCGGCACGGCCGGCGCGAACAGCTCCGGCAGCGCAATGATCTCGTCGACTTCGATCGAGCGCTTGAGCGGGTAGATGTCGATCCTCCCGGGCTCGCGGATCTGGCAGCTGGCCGACGCTGACCGTCGTGATTCCGGCCTCCGCGAGCATCTGCGCGACCTCGGCGCTGGCGCCCACACCGAGCGCGGTCAACGGCGCATCCTCAGGCGTGATCAGCATCATGTCCAGCCGGTGTCCCGCATCCCTGGCGCGGCCGGCAGTCATCAGTGCGAGCTCATAGGCCGGCAGCGACCAGATCGGCAGCGACGGCACCACGAACGCGACGCTGCTGATCGTGCCGGCGTCGATCCGTGCGACGAACGGGGCGAGCTGCTCGCCCAGGCGGCTGTCGTCGACCGTGAGCACGTCCCGAAAGCGCGGATGCTGCCGTGCACCGAGCGCCAGCAGCACGGCGTCATAGCTCAGGTCGCGGCCGTGCCTGGTGTGAAGCATGCGCGCGTCCGGGTCGAGCCACTTGAAGCTGTCGACGACCAGCTCGGCACCGGCCCGCTCGGCGATCTCGGCGATCGGGTAGGTTGCCGTCGGTGCCGAGGTGAACGGCTCGCGCACGGCCAACGGCCGGTACCGATACTCCGTGTTTGGGCGCGACCAGCGTGATCGCCACGTGCGACTGCGCCAATGCACGCAGCGCCAGCGTCGCCTCGAGCGCAGCAACCCCGCCGCCTGCGATCACAACCTCGAATGCTCCGCCCGGTGGGTCAGGAGGGGCCATCATCCAAGCGTAGGAGGTCGCGGCGTTCGTCACCCATGGCGTGGAATACACCTCCCGGCGGCCAGACGCACGCATGACGGTTGGAAGCGATGGACGTTTGGGGGCATTTTTGCCCCCAAACGTCCATCGCTTCAGCTGTCGTGGACGCTCACGCCCGCCTCGCGCTCGTACTTCTCGAGGAAGGAGAGCCACAGCTCGCTGCGGGTCGGGAACGGCGCGACCGCGTGGGCGAGTTTCGTCAGCGGCACCTCGGCGGTGACCGCGATCGTCGCGGCCTGGAGGAAGTCGTTGACGCCGGGACCGACGAAGGTGACGCCGACGAGCACCTGCCGTGCTCGGTCGACGACGAATCGTGATGTGCCCGAGGAGCCGTGGCCGACGAAGCTCGCGCCCGCCGAGGTACCGGTCGGCAGGTCGATCGCGATCACATCGCGCCCCGCCTCCTGCTGCCGCGGCCAGCGTCATGCCGACGGCCGCGACCTCCGGGTCCGTGAAGATCACTCGCGGCGATCGACCGTCGCGGTCGCGCCGGGCGCGTGCGCCGACTGCACCGAGGATCTGATCGGCCGCGATCCGCGCCTGGTATTTGCCGGCATGGGTCAGCAGTGCGCGCCCGTTGACGTCACCGACTGCGTACAGCCACGGCTGACCGAGCGCCCGCAGCTGATCGTCAACTGCGACGTAGCCACCATCCTCCAGCCCCACGCTCGCCAGCCCGAGCCCCGCACTGTTCGGTTTGCGACCCACGGCCACGAGCAACCGGTCCCCGGTCACGGAGCGGCCGTCCTCCAGCTCGACCGTGATCTCCTCACCGTCCCGACGCACCGCCACAGCCTTGGTGCCGACCAGCGGGTCGGCACCAAGAGCGCGAAGCGCCTGCCCGACCTCCTCCCCGACGAACGGCTCCTCGTGCATGAGCAGCGCCGGAGCGGCCTCGATCACCGTCACCTTCGACCCGAACGAGGCCCAGGCCGTCGCCATCTCCACCCCGACCACGCCCCCGCCCAGCACCAGCAGTCGCTCGGGCACCTCCTTGGCAGTCGTGATCTGGCGGTTGGACCAGTCGCCGACCTCGGCGAGTCCCGGGATCGGCGGGATCGCGGCGGTGCTGCCGGTCGCGAGGATCACAGCCTCGCGCGCGAGCAGCACGTCGTCACCGAGCACCACGCGCCGCTCGCCGTCGAGCCGCGCGCAACCGCGGAACAGCTCGACTCCGCGGTCCTCCAACCACGGCAGCTGCGCGGAGTCGTCGAGGTCGTGAACTACCTCGTCACGTCGAGCCAGGGCAGCCCGCACATCGAGCGCGCCGGTGACCGCCTGCGCGGCGCCCGGCACCCGCCGGGCCTCGTTCAGCACCTCGGCCGGGCGCAGCAGCGCCTTCGACGGCATGCACGCGTAGAACGAGCATTCGCCGCCGACCAGGTCCCGCTCGATGATCGCGACGCGCCTGCCACCGCGCGTTGCGAGACGGCCTGCGGCAACCTCACCAGCAGGGCCCGCACCGATTACGACGACATCAAATTCGCGTTCCAATCTCGGACAGAGGCTAACCGGACCGAGCGTGACGCGAACCCCGCCGATCCGACCGGTCTCTGTTTTGGCGTGACCGATGGTGACGGCAACAGTCGGCCAGTTCGCACATAATCAGCAGCCTTGTCTCTGTCTCCTCTCTCCGGAAGCCAGCTCTGATGACCACAGTCGCCCCTCCTCCGCGCCGGCTCGGCGCAACCATGCGGCGGGACCTATGGTGGGTGCAGCCGGTGCTGATCGTCACCGCGCTGACGCTCTTCGGCATCTACACGCTCGTCCGCGTGATCCTCAACAAGGACTACGTGATCACCGCCGACGGCGCCCACCTGCAGTCGCCGTTCTTCTCGCCGGACCTGCCCAGCGATCTTCTCGTTCAACACGAACCTGCCGTGGGCGTTCCTGGTGCTCTGGGCCCCGCTCGGGCTGCGGACCACGCTGTTACTACTACCGCAAGTCGTACTACCGCTCGTTCTTCCTGGCGCCGCCCTCGTGCGCGGTCGCCGGCGTGGCGCGGCGCAAGTACTCGGGCGAGACGAGAGTTCCCGCTGGTCCTCAACAACCTGCACCGCATCTTCTTCTACTTTGCGGCGATCGTCGTCGGCTTCCTCTGGTATGACGCGATTCGGGGTCTCTTCTACGACGGCACGTTCGGGATCGGACTTGGTAACGGGATCATGTTCGTGAACGTGATCTGCCTCTCGGCCTTCACGTTCGGCTGCAACTCCTGGCGGCACATCATCGGCGGCAAGATGAACTGCTTTTCGTGCTCCGCGAGCGCCAAGACACGGCACGGTGCATGGCAGAAGGTCTCGATCCTCAACGGCAGGCACATGCAGTGGGCCTGGATCAGCATGTTCACCGTCTGGGGAGCCGACCTCTACATCTGGCTGGTCTCGGCGGGCGTCTTCAACGACCCGCACCACGTCTTCTAAGCCATGGCGATCGAACATCACGACTATGACGTGCTGGTCCTCGGCTCAGGCGGTTCCGGGCTGCGCGCCGCGATCGCCGCTGCCGAGGCCGGCGCGAAGACGGGTCTGGTCTGCAAGTCGCTGCTCGGCAAGGCGCACACCGTCATGGCCGAGGGTGGCCTCGCCGCCGCACTCGGCAACGTCGCGCCGGAGGACAGCTGGAGCACGCACTTCCAGGACACGATGTTCGGCGGCAAGTACCTCAACAACTGGCGGATGGCCGAGCTGCACGCCAAGGAGGCGCCCGACCGTGCGCGCGAGCTCGAGCACTGGGGCGCTGTCTTCGACCGCACACCGGAGCGCGTGATGTCACAGCGCGCGTTCGGGGGCCATACGTACAAGCGCCTGGTCCACATCGGCGACCGCACCGGCCTCGAGCTGATCCGCACGCTCCAGGACAAGACCGTCCACGCCGACGTCGAGATCTTCATGGAGACGACGATCACGCAGCTGATCAAGGACGGTGATCGCGTCGTCGGCTGCTTCGGCTACCGGAGACCGTCCGGCGAGCAGATCACCTTCAGCGCCAAGGCGTTGGTGCTGGCGACCGGCGGCGGTGGCCGCATCTACAAGATCACCTCGAACTCGCAGGACTGCACCGGCGACGGCTATGCGCTCGCCTATGAGGCCGGCGCCGAGATGGTCGACATGGAGTTCGTCCAGTTCCACCCGACCGGCATGGTGTTCCCTCCCGGTGTGGCGGGTCTGCTGGTGACCGAGGCGGTCCGCGGCGAGGGCGGCATCCTGCGCAACAACGACGGCGAGCGCTTCATGGAGCGCTACGACCCCAAGCGCATGGAGCTCTCGACCCGCGATGTCGTCGCCCGCTCGATCTACACCGAGGTCAAGGAGGGACGCGGCACGCCCCATGGCGGCGCCTACCTCGACGTCAGCCACCTCGACTCCGATTACGTCAAGAAGAAGCTCCCGAGCATGTACGACCAGTTCCTCGAGCTCGCCGGCGTCGACATCACCAAGGAGCCGATGCAGGTCGGGCCGACCTGCCACTACTTCATGGGCGGCGTCAGGGTCGACGCCGACGACGGCCAGACGCGCGTGCCGGGCCTGTTCGCCACCGGCGAGGCCAGCGGCGGCATGAACGGCTCCAACCGCCTCGGCGGCAACTCGCTCGGCGACCTGCTGGTCTTCGGCCGCAGAGCCGGCATCGGCGCAGCGCAGGCTGCCAATCGCTCAGAGCCGGTCTCGCTGCCGGCTGAGGCGATCGCCGCCGCCCAGGCCGATGTCGAACTCCACCTCAACGGGAACGGGTCCGACGCGTTCGAGAACCCGTTCCAGATGCACACGGATCTCCAGAAGATCATGGGCGACGGCGTCGGCATCTTCCGTGACAAGGAGGGCCTGTCCGACGCGATCGCCAAGCTGGAGCAGCTCGAGGGCCGCGCCGGCAACCTCCGGGCTCCATCGAGTCGCCTGGATTACAACCCGGGTCTGCAGCTCTGCCGCGAGGTCCAGAACATGCTCACCGTCTCGCTGATGATCGCCCGCGGTGCGCTGATGCGTGAGGAGAGCCGCGGTGGCCACAGCCGCCTCGATCACACTGGCTACAGCGATTACTGGGGCGAGAACAACATCGTGACCCACACGGATGGCTCGGGGGAGATGGTGCTCACGCCCACGCCGGTCGTGAAGCGAAACGAGCTGGCCGAACTGGTCGAGGCCCGGAAGGAGGCTGAGAGAGCGTCATGAGCCAGATGCCGATGGCACTGGGAACCCGCAGGCTCCAGATCTGGCGAGGTGACCTGACCGACGGTGGTCTGGTCGATTACGACCTCGAGACCGAACCCGGCATGGTCGTGCTCGACGCGGTGCTCGAGATCCAGCGCAGCCAGGCGCCGGACCTGGCGGTGCGCTGGAACTGCAAGGCCGCCAAGTGCGGCTCATGCAGCGCCGAGATCAACGGCAAGCCGCGCCTGATGTGCAAGACCCGCCTTGACCACCTGCCGCCGTTCGAGCCGATCACGGTCGAGCCGATGCGAGCGTTCCCGGTGATCCGCGACCTCGTCACCGACGTCTCCTGGAACTACCGCGTCAACGAGCAGATCACGCCGTTCACGCCGCGCGACGATCTCAAGGAGGGCGTCAACCTCAAGAACGGTGACTTCCTGATCGACCAGGCCGACACCGACCGCATGAGCGAGTTCCGCAAGTGCATCGAGTGCTTCATGTGCCAGGACGTCTGCCACATCCTGCGCGACCACGGGATGCACAACCGCTACTACGGGCCGCGCTTCATGGTCCGTATGGCGAGCCTCGACATGCACCCGCTCGACGGCGTCGACCGGCTCGATCAGATCGCCGACGAGGGCGGCATCGGCCTCTGCAACATCACCAAGTGCTGCACCGAGGTCTGCCCGGAGGGAATCCACATCACCGACAACGCGATCATCCCGATGAAGGAGCGCGTCGTCGACCAGCGCTTCGACCCGGTGCTCAAGATCCTGGGCCGCAAGCCCAACAGGGATCGCGTCAAACCGCCGCCGCGGACGAGCGATCCCGAGCTTTGACGCGTGAGGGCCGGCTGCGCTTTGCCGGCCCTCTTCTTGGTCCTCATGAGCCGCGACGGCCGCTTTGCGCCGAGTCCAACGGGTGAGTTGCACCTGGGCAGCCTGCGCACGGCGTTGGTCGCATGGCTGAGTGCGCGCTCGGCGGGTGCGCGCTTTCTGGTGCGGGTCGAGGACCTCGACCCACAGCGCTCGCGCCCCGAGTTCGAGGCCTCGCAGTTGGCCGACCTGGCCGCGCTCGGGATCGACTGGGACGAACCGCCCGTTCGCCAGTCGGAGCGCACGAGGTCATACGACGACGCCCTCGGGCAGCTGCACGCCACCGGTCGCCTGTACCCGTGCTTCTGTACCCGCGCGGAGATCCGCGATGCCGCGTCGGCTCCACACGGAGAAATGCCCGAGGGCTCATACCCCGGCACCTGTCGTGAGATCCCGGCCTCCGAGCGGCGCCGTCGGATCGAGTCCGGCGATCGCTTCGCGCTGCGGCTGCGGGGTGACGCCGAGCGGATCGAGTTCCAGGACCTGATCCTCGGTACCCGAGCCGGGGTTGTCGACGACTTCGTCGTGGTTCGTGCCGACGGTGTCCACGCCTACCAGCTCGCGGTCGTCGTGGACGACGGCGCCCAGCGCATCGGCGAGGTCGTTCGCGGCGCCGACCTGGCCGAGTCGACTCCGCGCCAGATCCTGTTGCAGCGCCTGCTTGGACTGCCGACACCCACCTACGCACACGTGCCGCTGGTGCTTGGACCTGCGGGCGCGCGACTGGCCAAGCGAGACGGCGGGGCCACGCTCACCGACCGCGCCGAGCCGCCGGCGGCGACGCTTGCGCTGCTCGCCCACAGCCTCGGCCTCGCCGGCGGGCGAGACCGCGTGCGAGCAGCCGGCGAACTGCTCGCGGAGTTCGACCTCGCGGTGATCCCTCGGGAGCCCCTGAGCCTGCCCTGATCTCGGATGCCGCCTGGACGTTTGTTCGAGCTTTGAGGAAGTGTGAAAGTCGTCACACAACTTTCAGCCGGCCGATGCGTGTAAACGACATGGAAAGGAACGCTCTCACGCGGATGCCATGCAAGCGACGCACCGTCGTCGCGGGGCTGTCACACCGCGACCGAGTGCGGGAGTTGGCCAGACTCCTCGGCACGGACGCCGGATCGGTTGCTGAGGGGTTGGTTGTGGCTGTCGAGCGCGACCCGTTGCTGAAACGGAGTCCCGCGCTGCATCACGCGGCATAACCGCCGCCGCCTCACCGCACGCAACGAAGTCGAGCAGGTTGGAGATTGCGGTCCTTCGCGTGGCCGTTCGGGGTCTGGTGTAGGCCCTTAGCGTGTTCTTCGGCTGCAAAGCCGCCGTATCGTCTACCTTTTGCGTCGGAGGATTCCGATCGGAAGCCTCCCGTAAGGAAACGGACTCGGATCGGTGAGGAGCAACTGAATGCCCACTTATGAACAGCTCGGGTTCGGCCAGGGCGCCGCGCTAACCGGAGACCGCGCCCGCGCGGTGTTCGGGCAGGTGATGGGCCTGGTCGGGTTCTCGCTGGTATTCACGGCGCTCGGCGCCTACATCATGCGCAACGCGCATGGCCAGGCGGGAATCTTCTTCTTCTTCGGCGCCTTCGCATGCATCTTCGGCCTCCAGGCGGCCTCCGCACGCGGCCGCGAGCAGTTGGCGATTGGCCTGCTGTTCCTGCTGGCGTTGCTGCTGGGAATGGCGATCTCCCCGATAATCGTCTACTACCTGAACACCAACCCTGGTGTCGTCTACCAGGCAGCCGGCTCAACCGCGCTGTTCGTCGGAGCACTCGGCGCCTTCGGCTACTCGACGCAGCGCAACCTGAACTGGCTCTACAAGTGGACGCTGATCGGCTTTGGTGTCTTCTTCGTGTTCGGTCTGATCACGCTGTTCGTCGCCGTGCCCAGCTCGAACCTGATCTACTGCGTCGGGATGCTGGTCGTGTTCGGCGGGTTCACGGTGATCGACTTCAACCGCCTCAAGAATGCCGGCCAGTACAACAGCGCGGTGCCGATCGCCGCGGGCATCTATCTGGACATCCTCAACGTCTTCCTGCTGCTGCTGAGCCTGTTCGGCGGCGGCTCGCGCCGCTGACCCTGAACCGCCCCGGATGCTGATCCTGCCTCCGGGGCGCGTTGGAAGCGTCTGGTCTCAATGCTGATCCTGCCCCCGGGCCACCACCGTGAGGTCCAGCAGGCGCGCCAGCGCGGCCAGCGTGGCCGCTGGGTGCCGGCCCTCGGCGTGCTGCTGCTCGTGGCCCTGGCCGGCGTGACGCTGTACTCACTCACGGTGCATGCGCCCAAGAGCGGGGCCGGCTGCCTGAACTTCCCCTACACGACGGTGATGGGGTCAGAGATCGTGCACGAGTGTGGCGCCCCTGCCCGCAAGCTGTGCGCCGACCCGCACCGCGTCGCCGAGGCGCAGGGTCACATCGCCGGTCTCGAAGACGACCTCCTGGCAAAGCTGCCCGAGAACTGCCGGGCAGCGGGTCTTCCCTACAAGACCGTCGGCTGACGTCACCTTATCCAAATGTCCAGTACCCCCTGGGGAAGGCTGGACCGCTGGACATGGATCGCACTCTGCGATTGCTCGACGCTCCGGAGGTCAGCTTGACCAGGCGGTCAAGCCACCGGCCGATGATGGCCCGGTGCCCTCGACAACAAGGAGATATGCGTGCCTCATTGGCTAGATACGGGGAACACCGCCTGGCAGATGACCGCAGCCACATTCGTCGGCTTGATGAGCGTTCCGGGCCTGGTGGTCCTCTACGGCGGCGTCATGCAGAAGCGCTGGTCGATCAACAGCATGATGCTGACGTTCGCGACGTTCGCGGTGGTGATCATCGTCTGGGTGCTCTGGGCGTTCAAGATGGGCTTCGGGAATCCCGTGGTTCAACTCGCGGCGCCCACCCAGCCACGGGCGGGTTCCTGCACGGATTCATCGGCACGCCGGGGCCGGTCCTGAGCCATTGGGCTGAGGGCATGCAGGGGGTCGTGCCAGGCGGCTACGGAAACACCGTCTAAGCTGCCGTTCCCACAAGCGGCGCTGGTCTACTTCCAGCTCGTGTTCGCGGCGATCACGCCGATCCTGTCGCTCGGCTCGGTACTCGGCCGCGTCAACTTCAAGGCGTGGATCCCGTTCGTGATCCTGTGGATCACGTTCGTCTACGCGGTTGACGCGTTCCTGATCTGGGGCGGCGGCTTCTTCGCCTTCCACGGCGCACTCGACTACTCCGGCGGCTATGTGATCCACCTCTCAGCCGGTGTCTCCGGATTCGTCGCCGCGGCGGTGATCGGACCCAGACTCCAGCGAGACCGAGAGATCGACGCGCCGAACAACGTCGCGATGGTGGCCGTCGGAGCCGGCCTGCTGTGGCTCGGCTGGAACGGATTCAACGGCGGCGACCCGTACGCCGCCAACCAGTCGGCTGCCGTCGCGATCCTGAACACGAACCTCACCACCGCGGTCGCGTTCTGCACGTGGGTCGCGCTGGACTACCTGACCGGTCGCAAGCCGTCGTTGATCGGCGGTGTCAACGGCATCATCACCGGCCTTGTGGCGATCACCCCGGCCGCCGGCTTCGTCAACGGCTGGGGCGCGATCGCGATCGGGGTGATCGCCTGTTGCGTCGTCTACTACGCGATGAACTACCTCAGTTCGAAGCGGCCGTTCCGCAACGTGGACGACACGCTCGGGGTGATCTACACGCACGGTTTCGCCGGCCTGGTGGGCGGTCTGCTGACCGGCGTGTTTGCCGATCCGCACGCGAGTGCCTACGACGCGATCACCACTCGCCGGCGGCCTGGTCCACGGCAGCGCGGTGCTGCTCAAGTGGCAGGCGCTCGCGGGAGCATGGGTGATCGTGTGGTCCGGTGCGATCACGTTCATCCTGCTCAAGCTCGTCGGCATGTTCATCCCGCTGCGGATGTCCACGGAGAACATGGAGATCGGCGACATCGCCGAGCATGGACACGAGGTCTACCCGTCCGACATTCCGTCGCTCGGGGTCTTCCAGGAGGCCTCCCCACCGGCGCCATCAACGGTGCCCGCCTGACGGACGGAAGTCGGGGGAGTTCGTCAGAGACACCACAACCGGAGGGGGCGCCGCGAGCGGCGCCCCCTCCGTTAGTTAAGGCCAGGTTTGGCGTCCGTGCCGACGCGGGTGGGCCGATGTCGACAGGCGGAGGCAGGGGTGCCCTCCCTCCGCCCGCTGCATCGGCCAACATAGCGACGTGCACATCCAGCTGAACACCGTCGGCAGGGCCGACTCGCGCGACCTCGCCGCGATCCTGCCCGCCCTCGCGAAGGCCGCTGACGAGATCGACCTCGACCACTCGCGACTCGCAGCAGTCCTTGATTGGGTGCAGTACCGGCGCAACTTCCGAGCTCCGGTGATGGTGCGGCCGTTCGGGCGCGACCCGGCGCAAACACGCGCCGCGAGCATGATGCCCCTGGCCGAGATCGCGATCGACGTGCGCCGTGCCCGGGAGATTCCGTACGAGGCGCTGGCGCACGAGATCGTCGACCGGCTGTCCAAGGGTGTCGGCCTGACCCCCGATGTTCACGAATGCATCCATCTCGAGGACTGGGTGCGACCCTCGAAGAGCGTGATCTGGTCGTTCAACCGGGCCTATTGGCGCCACCTCGCAGCATGGGATACGACCTTCCAGCGGGACTACGCGGCTGCACTGCCGGGCGGCACGTCCGACGGCTACGACGCCGGCTTCTGGCATGACCAGATGATCACGTTTGTGCAGACCCTGGACCGCCTCGACGCCTGGTCTGAGTTGCCGGACCAGATCAACGTGCTCGAGTTCGGCGTCGGCAACGGACGCCAGGCGGAGGTCTGGCTGGAACAGTTCACCCAGATCTGCGAGCAGCAGGGACGCGATTACGTGAGCCGCCTCCGCTACCTGATGGCGGACTACTCACCACACGCGCTCCACCGGGCCACTCAGCGTCTCACCAAGTACGCCGACATCGTCGATGCGCTGGAGCTGGACTTCCGCAACCCGATCCACGGCCTCGGACATCTTCGCGACAGGGTGCTGTTCGCGCACACCTCCAACCTCTACGACAACCTACCCACCGACGAGCTGATGCGTGTCGGCGAGCTCGCATACGAGCCGCTCGTACGCGCCAGCATCACACCGCGCGAGATCGCTGACCTGGCCGCGCACCATGGCGTCGCACAGGCGCAACTGGTGTCGACGATCCAGCGAGTGCTGCGGCCAGGGGCCGGAGGCCTTCGGCGACGTCGCTGGCGGAGTGCGGTTCTGGTCCGACGTCTGGGACGCGGTCCACCTCGAGGAGATCTACGTGGCGATCGCCGCACCCGCATCGATGCGGGTCGCGCCCAGCATCGAACTGCACCTTGATGAACTGCTGCGCGATCTGCCGGAGTGGACGCGGGTGCACGCATCGACGGTGGCGGTCGAGAGCTTCGCGCAGACGCTCGCTCTGCTCCATCACGAGGGCACGCTCGTGGCGCCTGACATCTTCGTACCGGCAATCAGTGGCTATGCCGCCTTCCGTGGCCCGGGCAAGCTCGAGGGCTCGGTCGTCAACTGGCTCAACGGCCCGGTGTTCCAGTCCGTCGGCGAGCGCGCCGGCTTCACCGTGACGGTGAAGCCGTTTGACTACCGCGAGGGCTCCAGCACGGTTGTGCTGCAGGCGCGCCCACGCGACGCCTACACGAGCGGTTGAAACCGTCTTGGCCCCGCCGGGGGGAGGCCCACCAGGCCCGGAGTCGGCTACACGTGGCCGGGCGAGCTGTCAGGATCACGCCCGATGACCTTCCCTCCCCGGCGGATCGTGACCGGCAACGATGAGCTGGGACGCGCAACCGTCACCAGCGATCAGGTGGTCGACAATGGCATATCCCGCCGCCCTGGGCATCGGAGTTTCTTGCTGTGGACGACCGAGCAGGTCCCGGTAGAGATAGACGGCGACGGCGAGCCGGACCTGACGACACTCGACCGCAGCATCGCCGGTGGCACGGTCTTCCGGCTGGTGGAATACGGGCCCGGGGTGCGGGGTGCACGTCACCAGACGGACTCGGTCGACTACGCCGTGGTCATCTCAGGTGAGATCGATCTCGTACTGGACGACGAGACCGTGCATCTGAGAGCCGGCGACACCCTGGTCCAGCGGGCCACCGAACACGACTGGGTCAATGATGGTGACACGCCGTGTGTCGTTGCGTTCTGTCTGATCGGAGCCATGCCGCGAGAGGGTCGGTCGAATTGGCGCGGGTGACACTGCGCGACGTCGCTGAGGCCAGCGGCGTTGCACAGTCGACCGTGAGCTTCGTCCTCAACGACGACCCCCGGCAGAAGATCTCTGCAGCGACGCAGGAGCGCGTGCGCAAGGCAGCGCAGGACCTTGGCTACGTGCCGAACGGCATCGCGCGAGCATTGATGGAAGGGACCTCACGAACGGTCGTCCTCACCATCGACGCTGGGTTCGAGGGCAACTATTCCCACCGGTTCATCAGAGGCCTTGACCAGGAACTACAGACTCAGGGCTTCGTGCTGCTCGTCATGCATGGGCGTTCATCGCCGTCGGACCGAAAGCACGTCAGCGATGTCATCGCTCCCCGCGCGGTGATTCAGTTTGCCGACGCGTATCTCAGCGGCGACGAGCTTCACGACTCCGGTGGAGGCTGGAAGAACGGGATGGCGGCCCACGTCCTCCTACAGTTCCGTTACCTGGCCGAACAGGGGCACCGCTCGATTGCGTTGGGCTTGCCTGATGGCGATGTGCCGTTGGCGGAGGTGCGGCTCAGCTTCGTGGAACAGGCAACCTCGATGCTCGATATCGACCCGGTTGTCCCCTTCCGGGTTCCCCGGGATCGCGACCAGGCCGCGCCCGCGCTGAAGCGGTTCACCGCTGAGAATCCCGGTATCACTGCGGTCGCCGGATTCGATGACGACACGGCGCTGCGCACTCTTGCCGCCATGCGGGATCTGCGGCTGACAGCACCGCAGGATCTGGCCGTGATCGGGTTTGACCAGAACGAATATGCAGATCTCTGGGATCCACGGCTGACAACGATCCTGGCGGACAGCGAGGGCCACGGCCGTCTGGCTGCGCGCCACGCGCTGGGCCTTGCAACCGATGGGGTCGAGGCGGCGGCGGCGCGCGTGATCGTCCGCGAGTCCGCCTGACGACTGCGACTGTCAAACGGCCGCCGTTGTCAGGGAGTCAGCCGAACAGCCGCCGCCACCAGGGCCGCAGCGACTCCGCCCCGGCCTCCGGTCGCGCCCGCTCCCACTCCCCGCGGGTCAGCAGGCGACCCGCAGCCCGCTCGCGCATCACACAGGCGGTGTGTGCATGGCGTCGGTGGCTGTGGTCGCCTTCTGGGAACAGCAGCATGTGCTCGCTCATCGACGGCAGCAGCTCGCCGCAGATCGGGCAGCGGTAGGTGGCAGGCTTGCGATTCTGGGCCCTTCGGGCTTCCCACCACCGCGGTTCACGGGTTTTTACCGAGCGATTTCTCGCCATGCGTTGGGTATCCTAGGTTGCTGTGTCGGCGCCGCATCCCGAAGAGCTAGCAGGCCTCAGCCGTTCGGAGGTCCTCCGGGCATCGCCGACGATGTTCGACACCAGGTGGTTGGACAGGGTTTCGCGCGTGCACTGGAGCGTGCCGCTGTTCGTCTTCGTCCCGACTATCGTGGCCCTGCTCGTACTCGGCTTCGTCAACGGCGTCGGCGCCTGGGCGATCGCCTGGATCGCCGGCGGCTACCTGATCTGGACGCTGACCGAGTACTGGCTGCATCGGATCGTGTTCCACTTCGAGCCTGACCATGGCATCGGCGCGCGCATGCACTGGATCATCCACGGCGTCCATCACGATCATCCGAACGATCCGATGCGCCTGGTCATGCCGCCATCCGTCAGCGTGCCGCTGGCGGCGCTGTTCCTCTTCGTCTTCTACCTGATCTTCGGCTCGCCGGGGTTCTTCCCGCTCAGTGCCGGCTTCCTGGCCGGCTACCTCGGCTACGACATGCTGCATTACCACGTGCACCATCACCGTCCGACGACCCGCGCTCGGCAAATGGCTGCGCGAGCTGCACATGCGCCACCACTTCCAGGACCACGACACCGGGTATGGCGTCAGTGCGCCGTTCTGGGATCACGTCTTCGGCACCGCGCCGAAGAAGCGCGTAACCCACTGAACTCGTTCGCCCCGTGGGCGGCAACGCCGCGAATCGCACACACAAACTGTGCAGAGAATGCGACGCCAAGCGCGCGAGAATCTGGGCACAGTCCGCACCGAGATCCGGGCACAGTCCCCGACAGGAGATGGCCGCGTGAGCAACAGGCCCCATTCGATCCACCACACGAACTTCCCGATCCGCGATCCGGAGCGGACGAAGGACTGGTATGCGCGAGTCTTCGGCATGCGTGAGGTGCCGCGCCCCTTCAAGCAGGGAGGCGCACCGGGCGTCGAGGAGGTGCTGCTGCTGACCCGCGGGAACTTCGACCTTCATTTCACGATCCACGAGAACGCACCGGACCTGAAGCCCCACCACTTCTGCCTCGAGCTCGAGGACTGGGATGGATTCATGGAGCACCTCAAGGAGCTCGGGATCGAGCACACCGAGGTCTTCGTGCGGCCGCACAACAACTCGAAGTCGACCTACATCTACGACCCCGACGACAACATCGTCGAGCTGATGTACCACGAGAACTGGAATCACGAATCGCCGGTTCAGCCCGACTGACGGCGGTCAACGAGCGTGACGCGGAGCAGCCTGGTTCCTGCCCGTCAGGTTTGCGACCGCCTCGCTCAGCGCCGGTCCGAGCTCGGCCAGTCGCTGCTCCACCCTGGTCGAAGGCCCGACCACCGCGACCGCAGCAGTCGGCGCCAGGGCGCCGCCCACGAGCGGCACCTCGTCTGAACCTCCGCGTCCCAGCAGCCAGACCGGTACCGCCACCGCGGACACGCCCTCGATGAACTCCCCCGTGTCGGTGGCGTAACCGCGCTCGGAGCAGCGACTGATCTCGGCGACGAGCGCTCGAGCATCCCCGATCGTGCGCTCCGTGTGCGGCGAGAGATCGACCCGCGAAACCAACGACTCGAGCTCCCCACTTGGCAGTCCCATCAGCAGAGCCTTGCCGAGCGCCCCCGGTGCCAGCGCCGATCTACGACCGACCGGGGACACGACCGAGAGCTCGTGCGGGCTGTCGATTCGATGCACGATCGTGATCTCGAGCGTCGTCCAATCGATGACGCCCAGGAGCACCGTCTCGCGAGACTGTGCCGCGAGACGGTCCATCACCGGAGCGCAGACCTCGATCAGATCCAGGTCCGCATGCGCAAGTGAGCCCACCTCGATCAACCGCACGCCCAGGCCGTAGCGCCCGTCAGCGTGCTGGGTCATGAACCCGGCATCAACGAGCGTGGAGGCGAGCCGGTAGGTGGTGGGCTTCGGCAGGCCGACCCGGGCCGACAGGTCGGAGAGCGCAAGCCGCGGTTCGACCGCGGTGAAAGCGGTGAGCAGATCGCATGCCCGTTGAACGGACCTGATCAGCTCCATACCGTCGGCACGACCCGGTTTTGATTCCCCCGGCACCGCTGACCGCTGCTCCATCAATATGGCTCCGCCAGCTTCTGCAGACGCCGACAGGCGCATCCCCGCCTCCTCCTGCGGGGGCCGGCGCTCCTGGTGGGTCCGCATCAGCGTCGCGCTTGTCTCGACGACGAGGCGGGTGCGGGCCTCCCGACGCTCCGAGTAGTTGCCCAATACCTGTTCGAGGTGAGGCCGGAGTCCAACTCCTGCCCCGACACGACCGCGTCCTCGACCGCCATGCCACCGGCCGAGCCGATCGTCGGGGCGGTGGCGTGGGCCGCGTCGCCGACCAGCACGACGCGGCCGCGGTGCCAGGGCGGCTCGACGAAGATCCACTCGTAGGGCGCGACGATCACGGTGACGTCCTCGTCGAGCATGGCTCGAGGCCTCCGCGAACATCTTTGAAGGCTCGTAGTCACGCAGTACCGGTGCGGACGATCTCGCGCGCCTCCGCCTGCTCGACGCGGCGCCGCTCCATGTGGTTGGGAAGCGCCAGATAGAAGTGCCTGCCCGGCAGCATCGTCGAAGCGCATGTGTTCCGCCCTTGGCGACGTGCAGCCCACTGAGCCAGTCCTCCGGGGCATCGCGGAACATCATCCGGAAGCTCATCGACCCCGTGTACACCGGTCCCGACAGCTCGGGGAAGAAGCGTGCGCGCAGACCGGAGTTGATCCCGTCGGCAGCCACGACCAGGTCGAACCGTCGCCGCTCGCCGGTGGTCAACTCAACATCGACGCCGCCTGCGTCCTGATCGACCGTCCGGTAGCTCTCACCGATCAGCACCTCAGCGCCGTCCTCGACGCGCCGTGCGAGTGAGGATCTCCGACAGCAGCGGCCGGTAGATGAACACCGTCGAGGGCAGGGACCAGCCTTCCTCGAGCACCGGCGCCTGTACCGGCAGGCGCTCCCCCTCGGCATTCTACACGTAGGTCCACCAGGACGGCTCCGAGGCACGGATCTGGCGGCCGACCTCGAGGATCTGGTCGAGGACGCCAAGCTCCTCCAGCGCGTACACCGCGCGATGGGTGATCAGGATCGAAGCCCCGACCGCCGCCGCCGCGCGTTGTCGACCACCGTCGTTCTGATGCCGCGCCGGCCCAGGCGCGATCGCCGTGCTCAAGCCGGCGATGCCGGCGCCGACGATCAGCACGTCGCCATTGACGGTCTGCTCCGACTCTCGCGTCGTTCCGCCACGGCCTCTCTCCATTTCAGTAGCGAAATGCGTTTCAGGACTGCGATAGAATAGCGCGAGTGCAAGGCGCGGAGCTGAACACCTGACAGCCGGACGCCCGTGTTCGTCTCGGCGGCAGGCCGTCGCAGCATCGGTCGATCTTCGGCCGATCGAGGTGCTGCGCAACACGCTGACGCTGCCGGGTGACGCTATCTGGTGCATGACCGACCGCCGGCGCGACGGCAGGCCGCTGACGCCGGACGGACGGTCGCCCGCGGCGCGAGCGGGGCACGAATCCGTGCGCTGGCGGCCGTGCTGCCAACCGGTGACCTGCTCGGCGCGAAGCTCCACGTCCAGCCAGCTGGACGGCAACTCAAGCTTCCTGATCGCCCTGTTCTCACAGACGCGACGGCCGTCTGCTCGGGCTGATGGACGGCCGTGCGATCACGCAGCTTCGAACCGGCGCCACCTCGGCGCTTGCGCTCGATGCGCTGGCGCGCCCCGGGTCCGCTCGACCTGGCGGTGCTCGGCAGCGGCGCGGAGGCGCGGGCGCATCTGCGCGCCGTGGCGGCCGCTGAGGCCGCTCAGCTCGATTCACGTGTTCAGCACGACGCGCGAGCGGCGTGAGCGGTTCGCGGCCGAACTCTCGGCGGAGCTCTCCGCTGACGATCAAGGCCTTGACAGTGCCGAGGCAGGCCGTAAGCGCCGCGACCGCTGTGATCGCCGCCGCGCGCTCACACGGCGAGCGCCCGATCTTCGACCCGGCGCGCTCGCAGCCGGCACCGTCGATCGTGTCCGTCGGCTCGACGGTGCCCGAGCAGCGCGAGCTCGACGAGCGCGTGCTCGAACGGGCGGCGCTGATCATCGCCGACGAGCCGACCGAGCTGCTCGCAGCAGAGCGGCGACTGCATCGCGGCGGCCACGGCCGGCATCGAGCTCGCCGGCAAGACGCTCTCGCTCGCGGAGCTATTCAGGAGACGCTGCCTCCGATCGACCATGGCGCGATCAACGTCTTCAAGTCGGTCGGTTCCGCGCTGCAGGACGTGGCGGTCGCGCGGTCGGTCCTCAGCCGAGCGAACGCGGCCGGGCAGCTCAGTCACCTACTCGAAATCACCCTCACATCGAAGGAGACAGCGTGGCTGAGTACGTGAAGGCGCGACGCCCGGGAGTGGGCGCGCGACCACCTGCGCGGTTGCGCGAACGTCATCATCCCCTCCTACTCGTCGGACCTGAGAGCGCTCAACGAACAGGCAATCCGGCACGACGTTCGTCGCTGCATCGAGCTCGGCTTCACCGGCTCGCTGCTGGTCTCCGAGGTCAGCATCACGCTCGAGGAGTACCGGCAGTTCGCCGAATGGGCGCACGATGAGGCGGGCGGGCGGCTGCAGCTGGTCCACCACGCCTCCTTCAACACGCTCGAGGAGAACATCGAGGCGGCGCAGCTCACGGCGCCGTACACCGACTACGTGCTGCTGTCCTACCCGGCCAACTTCTACCCGCCAGTCGGAGCGCGAAGTGTTCGATTACACCCGGGCCTTCTCCGAGGGAACGCGAACTGGGCGTGATGCTGTTCGTCGTGCCACTGTGGAATTTCGGGCGCCTGCACCCGGCCGACATCTCGCCGCGGATGCTGCGGCAGATGGTCGATGAGATCCCCAACGTCATCGCGATCAAGGCCGAGGGCGCCCGCAACACGGGCGGGATCATCGACGTGTATCGCCAGCTCAAGGACCGCGTGATCGTGACCACGCCGCTCGAGCGCGAGATCATCCCGCTGATGGCCCTGGCGGACATTCCAGTACACCGGCACCAGCAACACCGAGTACTACGGCGACAGCGTGCCGCGGATGTTCGAGCTCGCGTCCAGCGGCGACATGGACGCGGCGATGGAGATCTACTGGCAGATCCAGCCGGCGCGCGCGGCCAACACCGCGGTCGGCCAGATCACTCAGACGACCGGCTTCATCAACCGCATGCAGTGGAAGTTCCAGGGCTGGCTCAACGGCATGAATGGCGGACCGCTGCGCCAGCCGACGATGAAGATCCCCGACCGCACGATGGCGATCCTGCGCCGCGGCCTGATCGACTCGGGGCTGCCGTGCGAGCAGGCCGGCAACGCCGAGTTCTTCGTCGGGCGCCACCCCCTGTGATTCAGATCGGCTGGACCATCGCCTCGATCACACGCTGCGTGAGGCCGGCCTGATCGACACCCTGCGTGCGGTTGATCTCCCATTCACCGATCTGCCAGGAGGCCTCGACAACCAGCCTGCAGCGCTCGTAGCGGCGCTCGGTGTAGCCGGTCAGCGCCTGCCCGAGTGAGCTCATGCCCTGCCCCCCGACCACTACGTGGCCGCGATCACGTAGCTCAAAGCTCGATGCCCCAGGTCGCGAGCGCCGCGTCCGAGACCAGCTGCAGCTTCTCGTACTGCTGGTCCTGAGTCATCTCGTTGCCGCCCTCGGCAACCGACGCGAAGCCACACTGCGGGCTCAGCGCCAGGAAGTCCCAGTCGACGTACTCGGTCGCCTCGTCGATGCGCTCCTGCAGGTCGTCGATCGTCTCCAGCTCCGGCGACTTGCTGCTGACCAGACCGAGCACCGCCATCTTGCCCTTGGGCACGAACCGCAGCGGCTCGAAGCCGCCGGCGCGGTCGTCGTCGTATTCGAGCAGGAAGCGATCGACCGGCAGCTCGCTGAACATGCGCTCGGCGATCGGCTCGTAGTCGCCCTCGCCGAGCCACATGCTCGACTGGTTGCCGCGACAGACGTGCATGCCGATCGAGTAGGTCCGGTGTGGGCGCTCGATCCCTTCCAGCGCGCTGATGTCGGTCGCCAGCATCTGCTCGAACGCCTGCTCGCGGCTGAGGCCGTCGCTGCGCTCGCGCGTGTACTCGCCGAGGAAGGCCGAATAGCCGGGGTTGTCGAGCTGGACGTACTGCACGCCCTCCGCGAACAGCGCCTCGATCTCCGCCCTGGTGATCGCGGCGACCTCAGCGGCCAGCTCCTCACGCGACTCGTAGAACTCGTTGGTGACGCCGTCGATCCAGAAGCGGTCGACGAGGAAGCCCGGGGCGATCAGCGTGACCTTGATCGGGTCGCGGGTGAGCGTGCGCAGGAAGGCGACATCGCCCTCGGTCATGCGCCTGACCTGCTTGATGCGGCTGGTGATCAGGTACTGCTTGCTGGGTAGCGTGACGACGCCGCCATCGGTCTTCCACGGCATCTCGACCGTGCGCATCTCGACGCCCTCGACCGCGTCGGCAAAGCCGGCGCGGAAGTCGCGGCGACGGAACTCGCCGTCGGTGAGGATGTCGATGCGCGCAGCCTTCTGGCGCTTGACGGCCTCGGCGATCTCCTCGTTCTCGACCAGGCGCAGCTCGTCGGCGTCGATCATGCCGGCCTCGAGCCGGCGGCGCGCCTCGAGCAGACGCTGCGGACGCAGCAGACTGCCGATCTGGTCACCACGGAACTTGCTTGAGTTAGCCATCTCTAGGACCTCCTTGACGTTTGCATGCTCCTCTAAACCTTCTTCTGGCCCCAGGCCTCGAACTCGAGCTCGTACCCGGCTGCCTCGAGTGCCGCCTTGGCGATCTGCTCGTCCTCGTCCGCGCGGCCGCCGGCGATGCCGAGCCCGCCGATGATCTCGCCGTCGCGCTTGATCGTGATCGCGCCGTCGGTGGCCATGATCGGCCAGTGGCCGAGCTGGGACACGGCCGAGAAGAACACCGGTTCGTGCTCCGCCCAGCCCTTCAGCATGCTCGCGGGGCGCTGCATCACCGCCGCCGTGTAGGCCTTGGAGATGGCGATCATCGGCGTGATCGGCCGGGCGCCCTCCTGGCGCTCCACCACCACGATGAAGCCACCGGAGTCGACGACCGCCGCCGAGACCGACTTCTTGAACTCGGCCGCCTTCTCCTGCGCCTTGCGCGATCAGCTCGCGCGCATCTTCGGCTGTGATTGACATCTGGTCCTTTCTCGGGGTTCAGCAGGGCGCAGGCAGGACGGCAGCGACGCACTCACGCGTAAACGATCTTCAGGAACCGCTCGACCGCGGCGTTGAACAGGTCCGGGCGCTCCCAGTACATCGAGTGCGGCCCGCCGGGGACCAGCTCGAGCACCGAGCCCGGGCACCAGCTCCTGCGCGCGCCGGACGGTCGCCGGCCGCAGCACGGCGTCGTTCTCGCCGGCGAGAAAGCAGATCGGCACATCCGAGCCCGGTCGAGCGTCTCGAGCGTCGGACCGCCGGCCGTGAGGTTGCGCAGATCCTGCATCTTGGCGCGGTTGAAGGTGCCCATCTGCCGGAACAGGAAGGTGAGCTCCGGGCTCGACTCCTGGAACGTCTTGCTCATCAGCCGGTCGAGCACCGGCAGCTTCTCGGCCTCGGCGCGATCGGCCTTGACCAGCTCCGCCAGCTCCGGGTTGTCGAGGCCGCCGAGCGAGTGCGCCAGCACGACGCCGGCCGCACGCGTCCGGATGCCCGACCGCAACCTTCAGTGCCGCCGCGGCGCCGATCGACTGCCCAACCAGCACAGCCTTCTCGACGCCGGCGTCGTCGAGAACGGCGAGGATGTCCCCCGGGAACTCGAGGCTGTCGTACTCGTCCAGCTCGGAGGTCGAGCGCCCGAAGCCGCGCAGGTCGAGTGTCACGACCGAGTACCCGCGCGAGCTGAAGTACGGGGTCTGCTGCCACCAGGCGGCGTGGTGGCCGCCGGAGCCGTGCACGAACAGCACGGCCGGGCCCTCGCCGTGAACCTCGTAGTAGATCTGGGCCCCGTCTGAATCAGCGAACGCCACTGTCGCCTACCAGTTCCGGTCGCCGTGGTAGACGAGCTCGATCATGGTGCCGTCGGGGTCGCGGATGTAGCAGAACTTCGAGTTGTTCTGCGGGCGCTCGACCGGCCGCGTGTAGCGGATGCTGAGGTCGTCGAGATGCTTGAGGAAGCCGTCCCAGTCCTCGACCTCGATCGCGTAGTGGTACGGCGCCATGCGGTCCATGGTCTCGACCGGCGTGAAGTGCAGGTCGAACTTGCCGCGGGTCATCAGCAGCACCTTGGTGTCGCTGAAACGGCTCACGTCCTGGTGCTTCATGCCAAAGACCTTCGTGTACCACTCCTTGGTCCGCTCGGGGTCCGTGGTCGGGAAGTTCACGTGGTGGATCGAGTACGGCTCAGACTCGCTCACTTGATGCCTCTTTCTGGTGTGATGTCTTGCGCGGCTTAGCGACCTTGGATGCCTTGCGGGCGCGCGACGGCCTCGCCGGCCGAGCCGCTTCCGCGTCTCGCGTGGGCGTTTCCAGGACGACGCTGTTGCGCAGCGCCCCGATGCCGCTGATATTGATCTCGACCGTGTCGCCGGGACCGATCGGCAGGGTGCCGTCGGCACCCATCCAGAGCACGTCCCCAGGCTGCATGGTGATGTACCTGGTGATCTCGACGATGTAGTCGATCGTGTCGAAGATCATGTCGCCGGTGTTGAAGGTCACGACGCTTGAGCCGTTGACCCGCATCGTGGTCGTGGCGTCCGCCGGGTCGGCGTCGGTCACGATCCATGGGCCCATCGGCTTGAAGGTGTCGCAGTTCTTCGCGCGCCAGAACGTCCGGTCGCTGCGCTGCCAGGTACGGGCGCTGACGTCGTTGCCGATCGTCCAGCCGAAGATCCCCTCGCTGCGCCTCGTCGCGCGACGCGTTGCGCATCCGCCGGCCGATCACCGCGACGATCTCGGGCTCGGCCTCGAGCGAGTCGTCGAGGTCGGCCGGCACGACGATCGAGTCGCCGTGGGCGATCAGCGCGTTGTTGGCGCGGTAACCGATCTCCGGCCGATCCGGCAGCTTGGCGACCGGGTTGCCGCGGGCCTTCGCGTGCTCGATGTGGCCGCGGTAGTTCAGTCCGACGCAGAAGAACGTGCTCGGAATCACCGGTGGCAGCAGCTTGCAGCCCCGCAAGGATGCGGCGCCTGCCGGTGACCGTGTGCTCACCCCATGGCTCGCCGTTGACGACCGTGACGCGATCGCCATCGACGATCCCGTACCTGGCTGAGCCGTTGTCCTGAAAGCGGACCCAGTTCATGAGAGCTTGTGGGAGATCCGCTTGGTGATCATGTAGTCGTGGAGGCCCTCGGCGCCACCCTCCTTGCCGTAGCCGCTCTCCTTGACGCCACCGGACGGCGCCTCGGGCACCGAGCCGCCGCAGTGGTTGATCGAGAGGATGCCCGGCCTCGAGCCCGTACTTGAGGCGGTTGGCGGTGGCTGAGGATTTCGGTGAAGCCGTACGCGGCCAGCCCGTAGGGCAGGCTGTTGGCGAGTTCGAGCGCCTGATCGAGGTCGCTGAACGGGACCACCGGCGCGATCGGGCAGAACGGCTCCTCGTTCATCACGCGCGCGTCGAGCGGCACGTCGGTGAGCACGGTCGGTTCGAAGAACCAGCCGGGGCCCTCGATCGGCGAGCCGCCGGACGCGACCGCGGCACCGCGTTCGCGGGCGTCGGCCGACCAGCGCCACGGCGGCCTCGAGCCGGCGCGGGTTCGCCAGCGGTCCCATCTGCACGCCCTCGTCCAGGCCGTTGCCGACCTTCAGCTGCGCGCCTGCTCGACCAGCGCATCGACGAAGTCGTCGTAGAGCGACTCGTGCACGATCAGCCGGCTCGGCGAGGTGCAGACCTGGCCGGAGTTGGCGAACTTGGCTGCCGCCGTCCGCGCTGCCGCCAGCTCCGGGTCGGCGTCCTCGCAGACGATCACCGGGGCGTGCCCGCCGAGCTCCATCATCGCCGGCTTCATCTGCTCTGGCCGCCAGAGCCGGCGAGATGCTTGCCGACCGGGATCGAGCCGGTGAATGCGACCAGGCGCGTGATCGGCGAGGCGATCAGGTGCTCGGAGATCTCGGCCGGCACGCCGAACACGACGTTCAGGACGCCGGCGGGCAGCCCGGCCTCCTCGTAGCAGCGCGCGATCTCGACAGATCGTTGCCGGGCGTCTCCTCCGAGGGCTTGATGATGATCGAGCAGCCGGCCGCCAGTGAGGCCGAGATCTTGCGCATCGGCGAGCCGGACGGGAAGTTCCAGGGCACGAACGCGGCGACCGGACCGACGGGCTGGTGGATCACCGTCAGCTCGGTGTCGGGGTCGAACGGGATGATCCGCCCGTAGTGACGCTTGGCCTCCTCGGCGTAGATGTCGAGCAGCTTGGTGGAACCGAAGATCTCGCCACGGGCGGCGGTGAAGGGCTTGCCCTGCTCGAGCGTCATCGTGCGGGCGATCTGGTCGGCGCGCTCGCGGATCAGCGCCGCGGCCCGGTGCAGGATCGTGCCGCGCTCGTCGACGGTCCTGCCCTCCACTCCTGAAGCGCGCGCGAAGCAGCGGCGAGCGCGCGGTCGAGATCGGCAGCGCCGGCGTGCGGGACGGTCCCGAGCACGCGCGCCGGTGGCAGGGTTGTAGACCGTCCTCGCGATTCGCCGCCGGTGCCGTCGGTCCACTCGCCGTCGATGAATAGCTGGACCCGGGTATCGGCTGCGGCGGCATCGAGCGCTGAGTGGCGCGTGCTCACAGCTCCTCCTTCTGGCCGTTGGTGGTCAGCATCCAGATGTGGTGCGGCGGACGCTCCTCGTAGATGTTCGGGCCGTAGCTGCCGTCGACGCGGTCCATGTCGGCGGCGAGCTCGACGCGGCCGCCGCACGGCGCCTGGAAGAACCGAAAGACGTTCGAGCCGATCGTGTGGCGGCCGAGCCGGCGCGACTCCTTCCAGCCGCGAGCGACCATGTGGTTGCCGCCCTCGACAACCTCATCGAAGTTCGAGACCTCGTAGGCGATGTGGTTGATCGCGGTGCGGTCGGCGCGGTGACCCAGCAGCAGCGTGTGCTGGTCCTCGTCGCCCTCGGCCTGCATGAACGTGCCCATGTCGAGCACCTGGTCGGTGACCCGGAAGCGCAGGCGGTCGGTGTAGAACGCGACAGCGTCACGCCAGCCCGCAGTCGGGATGAAGAACGCGACGTGGCAGACGCGGTAGGGATGGGCGCGGCCAAGACGAGTCGAGCGGCTCGTTCCAGCGGCCCTCGTGACCGGTCGAGTTGACACCGCGGTGCGCAATCTCGAGCGTCGCCCGGGCGCATCACGCGCAGGCCGACGCCGAAGCCGGTGTGGTCGTGGGTGTGCAACGTGCCCTCGTCGATCGGCGCTCACCTCGCGGTCAACGCCCAGCGCGTCGCCGAGCTCACCCAGGGTCTCGCGTCGCGTCGACCCCCCAGATCACCTCGCGGAGCGTCGAGCCCTCCTCGGCTGCGGCGGGCAGCCCGGGATCGTCGAGCGGGCGCAGATGACAGCTGCTGCCCGACCGGCGTCGTGAACATCGCGCCGGCGTGCACGGGC
The DNA here is from genome assembly GCA_963804615.1 of uncultured Actinomycetota bacterium. Taxonomy (GTDB): domain Bacteria; phylum Actinomycetota; class Thermoleophilia; order Solirubrobacterales; family Solirubrobacteraceae; genus Palsa-465. The sequence continues at coordinate 483,451 of CAWDRA010000010.1, read as the reverse complement.
TCGGCCCGCTCGAGTCCGAAGTCCTCGAAGAATCGGACGCACTCGGCAACGTCCTCGACACCGTAGTGCAGCTCCTCTATACGGCTGATACCCATCTCAAAGCTCTCCTGCGCGACCGAGGCTAGCGGACATCTGAGCGCCGCTCCGGAGCGGCCTGCTGCAACGTTACGTTGCGGCTTTTGCATCGGCGGCTGCGGCCTTCGCAGCGGCGCCGTTGGACGTTCCGCCCGCGCCCTCGAGCGTGACCGGACCGTCGATCGGGAAGCGCTTGAACCAGTCGGCGATGTAATCGAGGAAGACCCTGAACTTCTTCACCGACTGCAGGCCCGGCGGGTAGACGACGTAGAGCGGCCGCGACGGCACCTGTACTCCGGCAGCACGACCTGCAGGCGCCCGCGGCGGATGTCGTCGAAGATCGGCCGCAGCGGCAGCAGCGCGATCCCGAGCCCCTCGAGCACGGCCTTGTTGAGCACCAGGTACGTGTTGGAGCTGAAGCCGCCGGGCGGCACCTTGTAGTGCTGGGTGCGGCCGTCGTGCTCGAAGTGCCAGACGGGATCGTTGCGGTGCACCAGGCAGCCGTGCTCGGCGAGATCGAGCGGCTCGCGCAAGTTGCCGCCGGCGCCGCAGATACACAGGCGAGGCGCACAGCACGAACGGCAGCGTCGCGACCTTCCGCACCTTGACCGAGGAGTCGCGCAGCTGCTTGGTGTGGAACGCGAGGTCGTATCCCTGGTCGATGAAGTCATAGGTGCGGTCGGCCATGCCGCCGACGTCGAACCGCACGCGGATCTGCGGGATGGTCGCGCGCGAACGCCGCGATCGCGTCGGACAGGTCGAGGCTGCCGATCCACTTCGGCGAGACGATCGACAGCGCGCCCTCGGCGCGGTCGTGCTCGCCGCGGATCGCTGCGTCCTCGCGGCTCGAGCTCGTCGAGCAGGCGCTGGGAGAACTCGAAGTAGCGCTGCCCCTGCTCGGTCAGGCTGACGGCACGCGCGGTGCGGTTGACGAGTCGCACGCCGAGCTGGCGCTCGAGCTCTGAGATGTGCCGCGAGATCAGCGATCCCGAGACGCCGAGCGAGCGCGCGGCCGCGCTGAAGCTCTCCGCCCGGGCGGCGGCAACGAAGCTCTTCATGACGGTTATGCGATCCATACGTCACCCTGCTGACCCCCGCTTGGCCGGTCTCGACGGGTCAGCTGCCAAACGGTAGACCCGTAGCACTGGTCGCGCGACGCGGGCGTAGCCGCGGATGTCCGGGTACGGCGGCTCGCGGTCGGGCTGCAGGTCGACCTGGAAGGCGTTCAGGCAGAACGCCAGCATCGAGTAGTTGCCGAGCGTGCCGATGATGTCGACGCAACCCTGCGAGCCGAACAGCTCGTGCGCCTCCGCGAAGGTCTCGTCGCTGACGAAGTGCTCGGTCAGCAGCTCCGTGCAGAACCGGTAGATCGACGTCCTGGTCGCGGTGCTCGCCGAAGTCGGGGCGCTCCTTGCGCGCGAGCTGCTCGAGCGCCTCGCGGCTGACACCCGCCTCGACGCAGCGGTCGATATGCGCGTTCCACGAGTACTGGGCGTCGAAGTTGCGGGCGGCGATCAGCAGGATCAGCTCGCGCAGGCTCAGGTCGAGACTCGACTCGAAGCGGGCGAAGGCGCCGAGCGCCTCGACCCGGTCGCACAGCTCGGGGCTGTGCAGCCAGCACAGGAACGGCCCGCGGGTGCCCCCGCGCTTGCCGCTGATCCGGTCCGACAGTTCCTTCTGGCGCGGAGTCATCGTCTCCGGCGTTAGCTTCGGCAAGTCTCATGGGTCCTCCCTCGCGGCTTCTGCTCGATCGGTATCGCTCGATGCGTCTCGGTCACGCAGGACGGTACCCGTGCCCAACGCGCTCGGAGCGCAACTTAAGCTTGCGAGCGGCACCTCGGGACCGGGCGTGTCCCTTGCGATACTCGCCGCAATGCCAGCACTTCTCAAGTTCAACGAGATCCCCCGGATCAGCCGCGGCAGCGGCATCTGGACCGTACCGTTAGCGACCGGTCCGACGACCGGCGAGATCAACGAGTTCGTCACCGGCATGAGCGCCTATCCGGTGGGCGAGGGCGCGCCGTTCCACAGCCACAACTGCGACGAGCAGGTCGTGATCCTGTCCGGCAGCGGTGAGGTCGAGGTCGATGGCGTGATCACGCCGCTCGGGCAGTACGACGGCGCCTACATCGAGGCCGACAAGATCCACCGCTACCGCAACACCTGCGACTCCGAGCCGATGGTGATCCTCTGGGTCTACAGCTCGAAGGTCGTCACCCGCACGTTCGCCGACAGCGGCGAGACCGTCGAGCACCTCTCAGCCGCGGACCTGATGGGCGACGCCGAGAGCTGACATGGACCTTGTGAAGGTCGCCAGCCGCGCCGAACTGCTCGGCGGCGAGCGCAGGGTGATCGACCACGGCGAGCACGAGGTGCTCGTGCTCGCCCTCGGCGGCTGCATCTACGCGATCGGCAACATCTGCACGCACGACGAGGTCTGGCTCGACGACGGCACCCTGCACCCTGACACCTGTGAGATCGAGTGCCCGATGCACGAGGGCCGCTTCGACCTGCGGACCGGCGCCGCCACGCATGAGCCGGCTGAGACGCCGGTGCCGTCCTACGCGGTGCGCTTCCAGGGCGACGAGGTCTTCGTCGAGATCCCCTAGCTGTCGGCGGTCAGCTGGTCTACGACGTACTCGCCGATCGCAAGCGACGAGGTCGCGGCCGGCGACGGCGCGTTACGAACCAGAACGAGGCCGCCCACCCTGGTGATGCGAAAGTCGTCAACGAGCGATCCGTCAGGATCGAGCGCCTGGGCGCGAACACCGGCCGGGGCGGGCGCGACGTCGGCCGGCGTCAGCGCCGGGATGAAGTCGCGGGCGCGCTCGATGAACGCCTTCTTGGAGACCGAACCCCACATCTCGGCGGCACCCATGCGCCAATGCCTCCGCGCCAGGCGCCGGAAGCCCTGGGACCTGAACACGTCGATCAGGTCCGCGGCTGAGAAATCGGTGCGTGAATACCCCTCGCGCTTGAAGGCGAGCACGGCATTGGGTCCGATGTCGACGCCACCGCCCACACGGCGAGTGAAGTGCACGCCGAGGAACGGGTAGGCCGGGTCGGGCACGGGATAGATCAGACCCTTGACCATGTCCTCGCGAGCGGGGATGAGCTTGTAGTACTCGCCGCGGAACGGCACGATCCAGGGCTCGCGATCCTCACCCGCCATCTGCGCCAGCCGGTCGGAATAGAGACCGCCGCAGACGACCAGGCGGTCGAACGCAAGCTCCTCGCCGGTGGCACTGCGAACGCGGACCTCACCGCTTCTGCGGTCGATGCCCGCCACCTCGAACCCCAGGCGTACCGTCGCCACCGGCGGCGCGAACATCGTCGGCGTAGGCGCGCGCGACCGCCGGAAAGTCGACGATCGCAGTCTGCGGCGAGTGCAGCGCCGCGACGCCGCGAACGTACGGCTCGATCTCGACCATCTGCGAGGGGCTGAGCCGCCTCAGACCGGGCACACCGTTGGCGGTGGCCCGGCGCTCGATCTCGTCGAGCCGGCCGAGCTCATCGGGGTCGCGCGCGACGATCAGCTTGCCGCACTCCTCGTAGGCGATACCGCGCTGCTCGCAGTAGGGCTTGCAGCAGCTCGATCCCGCGCCGGCAGAGCTGCGCCTTCAGCGACCCCGGCGTGTAATAGACGCCGGCGTGCGCGACGCCGCTGTTGTGCCCGGTCTGGTGGGCGCCGACCCGATCCTCCTTCTCGAGCACCGTCAGCTCGACCCCGGGCTCGACCTCCGTCAGTCGTCGGGCGACGGCGAGCCCGATGATCCCGGCGCCGATCACACCAACTCGTGAAGCAGCCATGCGAATCTCCGTTTCGAACTAAGCCGACCGGACCGCGACGGTCTTGACGCGCGTGTAGAAGCGCAGGGACTCGAGCCCCTGCTCCTTGAACGCGGAGCCCGAGTCGAGGAAGCCGCCGAACGGGTGATGGACATCCCAGCCCGAGGTCGGCAGGTTGACCGAGACCTGGCCGGTATTCACGTACTCCTCGAAGTAGGCGGCAGCGGCCGATGTCCTTGGTGAACACCGCAGCCGACAGCCCGTACTGCGAGTCGTTGACCGCCTCGACCGCCTGCTCGAGTCCGTCCACCTCGATCACCGCGATCGCCGGACCGAAGACCTCGTCGCGCCAGATCGACATCTGCTGCGTGACGCCGGCGATCACTGTCGGCTCGACGTAACAACCGCCCGCAAGCTCGGGCGCCGATGGGGCGCCGCCGCCGGCGAGGATCTCAGCGCCCTCGCTGCGGGCGCGCTCGAGGTGCTCGATCACCTCGGATTGGTGCTTGCGGCTGACAACCGGACCGATGTTCGTGTCCGGATCGAGGCCTGGCCCGAGCTTCGGGCGCTTGGCGCCCTCGACCAGCCTCGGCAGCAGCTCGGCGACGACCGCGCGATCGACGATCACGCGGCTGGTGGCCGTGCAGCGCTGACCGGCCTGACCGAACGAGGCCGCGACGATCGTCTCCGCGGCGAGGTCGAGGTCGGCGTCCGCCAGCACGACGCTCGCGTTCTTGCCGCCCATCTCGGTCTGCAGACGGACGTTGCGGCCGGCCAGGTCGCGGTGCAGCTGCAGGCCCACCGCGGTGCTGCCCGTGAAGCTGACCGCGGCCAGTCGCGGGTCTCCGAGCAGCGCGCCCGAGATCCGCGAGGCCCGCCCGGTGACGGTGCCGAGCACGCCGGCCGGCAGGCCGGCGTCGTTGCAGCGCCTCGGCGAGTCGCAGCGAGACGACCGGGGTCTCGCTCGCGGGCTTGAGAATCACCGCGTTGCCGGCGAACAGCGCCGGCGCGAGCTTGCGCGCCGGCGTCAGCAGCGGGTCGTTCCACGGCGTGATCAGCAGCACGATTCCGACCGGCTCGTTGCGCACCGCCACGTTCACGTTCGGACGCGCGTCGGCAAGCTCGACGCCCAGTGGCAACCGCGCGAGCGACGCGTAGTAGTCGAGGAAGTCGGCGGCCTTGGCGACCTCGACCGTCGCCTCCGCCAGCGTCTTGCCCATCTCCGAGACGAGCTCGCGCGCGATCGCGTCGCCGCGCTCGCGCAGCAGCCGCGCGGCGGCCGTCATCACGGCGGCGCGCTGCAGTGGCCGTGTGTGACGCCAGACCTTGGCGCCGCGCTCGGCAGCGTCGTAGACGGCGGTGATGTCGGCTGCGCTCATCGCCGGAACTACGGCTACGGTGGAGTCCACGGAGCTCGGATCGGTGACGGCCAGCTCGCCGTCACCGCCGACCGTGGCCCAGTCGCCGTCGAGCAGATTTCCCAGAGTGGTTGAAGACATGGTCTCGATTCTCACAGCGGCCTCATCAACAAGGCTGCACGCTTTGTTTGCGCCGAAGGCATGAACAAACCCCGTCTCCCGTGTCACGATTGTGACCTGTCATAGGTCAGTCGGTTTCAAGACGGAGAGAGGCAACGGCTACAAGTGTTCATCGTCGATTCGCAGGTACATATCTGGAAAGAGGAGACGCCCGACCGCCCCTGGGTCCCGGGCGCGCGTGAGCGGATCCGTCTCAACGGCCACCGCGAGGAGGCCTTCCTCTACGAGGAGTGCCTGGGGCTGATGGACGAGGCCGGTGTCGACCGCGTGATCATCGTGCCGCCGTCCTGGGAGGGCGACCGCATCGACTACTCGCTGGAGGCCGCCGAGGCCCACCCCGACCGCTTCGGGATCATGGCTCGTGTCCCGCAGAACAAGCCCGAGGAGGGCAAGGCCCTGATGCGCGAGTTCGCTGTCGATCGACGCGATCAAGGGCATCCGCCTGACCTTCCACCGGCCGATCGACCGCAACTGGATGATCGACGGCACCTGCGACTGGATCTGGCCCTACGCCGAGGAGCTCGGGATCAAGATCATGGTCCACGCCCCGATCTGGAAGGCGGAGCTGGGCACGATCGCCGAAGCGCACCCGGGCCTGAACATCATCATCGACCACATGGGCATCATGGCCCGCTGCGTCGATGACGCGATCGGATACTGGGCACAGGAGACCGCCGACCTGCATGTGCACCCCAACATCTCGGTCAAGGTCTCGGCGCTGCCGGGCTACTCGACCCAGCCGTTCCCGAACGAGAACATCTTCCCGTACGTGCGTGAGATGATCGAGAAGATGGGTCCTGAGCGCTGCCACTGGGGCACTGACATCACGCGTCTGATGGGTCACGGCCTGACCTGGAAGGACACGATCGAGCAGTTCACCGTGCACATGGGCCTGACCGAGCACGAGCTCGACGAGGTTATGGGCCGCAGCCTCTGCCGTGTGCTCGACTGGGAGATCCCCGTCGACGCTGCCGCGGCGGCCTGACCGACGTCGATGACCGCGCACTCCGACGGCGGCGAGGGGCTGCTCGAAGCGTTCCGCGCGCTCGATCTGGAGCACGTCTTCTCCTCGCCGGGGTCCGAATGGGCCCCGGCCTGGGAGGCGTTCGCGCGTCAGCGCCGCGACGGCACGGGCGGCCCGCGCTACCACGACCTCACCCACGAGACGCTCGCCGTGGCGATGGCGACCGGCTACTGGCTTGGCAGCAGGCGCCTGGCCGCGGTGTTGCTGCACACGGTGCCCGGTCTGCTGCAGGGAGGCAACGCGATCCATGGCGCGCTGCTGGCCGGTGCGCCGATGCTGGTCGCCTCCTCGGAGTCGGTGACCTACGGCGAGGGCACCGGCCCTGATCCTGGCTCGCAGTGGTATCGCAACCTCTCTTTCGTCGGCGGACCGCATGTCGTCGCCGCACCGTTCACCAAGTGGGCCGGCCACGTGCCCGACGTCGCGACGCTCTACGAGTCGGTGCTGCGGGCAGCCGAGTTGTCGCAACGGGCGCCCGCCGGCCCGGTGTATCTGAACATCGCACTCGAAGCGCTGCTCGCCGAGTGGCGGCCGCCCAGGGTGCGCAAGAAGGTCGCACCCTGCGGGGCGCGACTGAGCCCGTCCTCCGAGATCGAGACGGTGGCCGCCAAGCTCGCCGGCGCGAGGAATCCAGTGATCCTCACCGAGTCGGCAGGCCGCGATCCCGAGGCGTTTCGGGCACTGGTCGAGCTCGCAGACCTGCTTGCAATCCCCGTGATCGAGCCGCAGTCCGCGGTCTGCGCCAACTTCCCCAAGGACCATCCGCTGCACATCGGCGGCGACGTCTCGCAGGCATCGGGTGCCGACCTGGTGCTGCTCATCGCCTGCCGCTCGCCCTGGTACCCGCCGAGCAACGACCTCGCCCCCGAAGCCGAGGTCGTGGTGATCGATGAGGTGCCGCAGCGGCCACACATCGTCTACCAGGTGCTGCACGCCGACGTCTACCTCGAGGGCGGGCTCGCCTCGACGCTCTCCGGTCTCCTCGAGGCGAGCCGCCGCAGGCTCGACACGAGCCTTGTGGCCGAGCGCCAGCTGCGCTGGAGCGAGGTCCACGACCGCCAGCACGCTGATCTGGGCGCCGCCGAGCAGAAGGCGCAGGCCAACACCGAGAAGATCACGCCGGTGCTGCTCGCCAAGGTGCTGCGCGAGGAGCTCGACGACGACACGATCTTCGTCGATGAGACGATCACCCACAGTCGCATCGTTCAGCAGCACCTGCGCTGGAACGAGCCTGATCGCTGGTTCTATGTACAGGGCGGACTCGGTCAGGGCACCGGCGTCGCGCTCGGCATGAAGCTGGCGCGGCCACACCAGCCGGTGACGTTCGTCGTCGGCGACGGCTCGTTCCTCTACAACCCGATCGTGCAGGCGCTGATGGCATCCCGGGACGAGGGTCTGCCGCTGCTGATCGTGATCTTCAACAATCGCCAGTACCTGTCGATGAAGTTCAACCACCTGCGCTTCTATCCCGAGGGCGCCGCGGTCGCCACAGGTGACTTCGACGGGGTCGATCTCTCGACGCAGCCGCCGCTGTCCGAGTTCGGCGCGCCGTTCGGCATGCCCGGCTGGGAGGTCACTGACCCCGGGCAGCTGCGCAGTGTGATCGCTGAGGCCAAGGCCGTCGTCGCCGGCGGTACGACCGCGATCGTCAACGTTCTGTTCTGAGGGGAGCTCCGCCGTGCCACCACAGAGAGTCCTGCTCGCCGCCGATGACCTGCGCTCACTCGCGACGGCCGTGCTGGCCGCCGCGGGTCTGAGTGGACCCGATGCGGACGTGGTGGCGAGCGCCTTCATCTGGGCGAACCTGCGGGGCGTCGACTCGCACGGCGTCTCACGGCTGCCGCGTTACCTCGAGCTGTTCGACAAGGGCCAGGCGAATCTGACGCCGTCGATCGAGATCAGGCACGTACGCGATGCGGCGATCGTGGTCGAGGCCGATCGCGCGCCGGGACCGCTTGCGCTCACCCACGCCATGCGCGAGGCCGTCACGACCGCACGCTCGACCGGCGTCGCCTGGGCGGCGGTGCGCGGGACCGTGCACACCGGCGCGATCGGCTACTACACGAGCATGGCCGCCGCCGAGGGGATGGCGGGCATCGGCATCGTCGCCGGGGTACCGAACATGGCCTACGAGGGCGCGCGCGGCGCCGGCGTCGCTACCAGCCCGCTGGCGATCGCGGTACCAGCCGCCAGGCACCCGGACTTCGTGCTTGACATGGCGACCGCGACGATCGCGCTCGGCAAGATCGCGCAGTACAGGGCGCGCGGCGAGTCGCTGCCCCAGGGTGTCGCCGTCACCGCCGACGGTGAGCCAACGGTTGATCCAGCGGAGGCGAAGATCCCCCTGCCCGTCGGCGGTGCCAAGGGCTCGGGCATGTCGCTCGCGTTCGAGCTGCTGGCCAGCGGCCTCGCAGGTAACCCGATCGTCTCGGAGTTCCACGCCGGGCGGAGGGGCCACCGCCAGAACGCGACGCTGATCGCCGTCGATGTGTCCGCGTTCCTTCCCTTGGATGATTTCAAGGCGATCGTCGATGACACCATCGATGCGGTCACCGCGCTGCCCCAGGCTGGTGAGGCCCCGGTGCTCGTGCCTGGCGCGCGTGGCGCAGCGACGTTCGCCGCGCGCAGCCGTGACGGTGTGCCGCTGCCGTCCAAGATCTGGGACGAGATCGTCGCGGCCGCGGAGCGGTTCGGGGTGCCGGTTCCGGAGCCGATCACGAAGCCGGTCGCGACGGGCTGAGCTCGGGCGGGCGGTACGCGGACGCGGACCAGATGCGCCGCCCGGCTAATCGCCCTTTCCAAACGCCGATGTCCCGTTATAGCGCTAGCGTTATAACGGGACATTTGAGTTTGGGAGCGCCGCAGCGGCGCGCGGACGCGCACCTCTCTACACTCCCCCGCACGCTCGGCGGCGCCGGGCTTCCGGAGAGGTGGCCGAGTGGCTGAAGGCACTCGCCTGCTAAGCGAGTAAGGGGGGAAACCTCCTTCGCGGGTTCGAATCCCGCCCTCTCCGCTCCGCCATCTCCGCTCCGCAATCTCCGCTGCCGGCTTGCACCCGGCGGCGTCGGCCAGCACTCAGGTGTCGCTGAGACCGGGCCAGCGCAGTGGTGGCAGGGCGCCATGCTCCTGGAGGTCGATCCCGACCTGTATGGCCTCGGCCTCGCGGCCACGCCGGGCGATCAACTGGATGCCGGTTGGCAGGCCGCTCTCGGCTCCGAGGCTCGACGGCAGTGCGATGCCCGGATGGCCCGTGACGTTCCAGCCGAGTGTCATGTCGGCCAGCGGGTTCTGGTCGGTGTAGTCGTAGCCGTCGCCACGCGGGTAGGCGACGACCCGGGTCGCCGGTTCGACGATCAGATCGATGCGATTGGCTTCAAACCAGGCTTCCCACCTGTCCGCCAGGGTCGCGCGGCGCACCTGAACCTCAACGTATTCCGCGGCGGTCATCGCGTTGCGCGCATGGCTCAGCAGCTTGCGCACGTAGGGGCGGTACGCATCCTCGCGCTCAGCGAACGACCGATGAAATGACCACATCTCGACCAGCACGGCGGCGAACTCAGGCGATTCGAGCGTGAACGCCTTCATCGGTGCCCTGAGTTCGATGACCCGCGCGCCGAGCGTCTCGAGCGCGAGCTGCGCGCGTTCGTAGCCGGCACGGGTGTCGCCATCGAGCTCCGGTTCGGAAAAGCGGTCGGTGACGGCAACGGTGAGACCGGCCAACGGAGCGGCGCCGGGCCGCGCCACGATCGGCAACGGGCCGAGCGGTCCGGCCGGGATCGCGTGTGCCACCGTCGCGCAGCGCCCGCCGGCCATGACCGCAAGCACCGCGCTGCAGTCAGCGACGGTGCGCGCCAGCGGTCCCAGGGTGTCGAAGGTCGGCCCGAGCGGGATGATCCCGTCGAGCGGTATCCGGCCCGTGGTCGGCTTGATGCCGCTCACGCCGCAGATCGCCGCCGGTGCGCGAATCGAGCCGGCCGTGTCGGTTCCGGTCGCGACCGGGACCATGCGCGCAGCGACCGCCGCGCCCGAGCCGCCGCTCGATCCGCTGGCCGTGAGCTCAAGCTGCCAGGGGTTCCCGACCTGGTCCGTCGTGCCGCCAGACGCGAACTCGTGCGTGTGCAGGTGGCCAATCAGGACCATCCCGGCGCGACGCAGCCGTGCCCAGGCGGTGCAGTCGGCGTCGGCGACGTTGCCCTCCAGCACCGCGCTTGAGGCCGTCAGCGGCAGCCCCTGAACGGCGTAAAGATCTTTGAGACCGATCGGCACACCGCAGAGCAGCGGCGCCTCCTCGCCCTCGGCGGCCAACCTGCGATCGGCCTCACGCGCATGCCGTTCGGCCAGGTCCGGGTAGAGACGCACCCAGGCATTGATCGCGTCCGGGGCCCCGTGGGCACTCGGCGGACCGCCGTTCACCTCCTCGATCTGCGCCTCGAGAGCGCGCAAAACCTCCAGAGCGGAGAAGCTGCGGTCGCGCAGGCCCGCAGCGATCTCGAGCACACCGAGCTCGGACAGACCTGCGGGGGCGCTCACCGCTCGATCGCCAGCCGGATGCCGACGCCGACCAGCACCAGGCCGGAGAAGCGATCGATCCGAGCCTTGACACGCGGGCGGCTGAGCACGTCTGAGAGCCTCACGGCAGCAAGCGCATAGCTGCACATCCAGAAGACGTTGAACGTGATGAAGATGGCGCCGAGCATGAGCATCTGCAAGAGCGGCGAGCCGTGCGGCGATACGAACTGGGGCAGCAGGCTCGTGAAGAAGATCCCGACCTTGGGGTTCGCGAGGTTGCTGATCAGACCCTGCCGAAACCCTCCACGGCCATCGATCGCGCGGCCCGGCCCTGCCGGTCGCACATCGTCCTGCCCGGGATGGCGCGAGTCCCACAGCGCTCGCCCGCCGATCCAGATCAGATACAGCGCCCCACCCAGCTTGAGCGCGTCATAGACGACCGCCGAGCTGCGCAGGATCGCGGCGACCCCGAGCGCGGTCGCCAGTGTCCAGGTCGCGAGCCCGACATTGACTCCGATCGCGCTGCCGAGCGCGGCCTCGCGCCCATGGACAAGCGCGTTCCGGGTGACGACTGCCGTATCGGGGCCAGGCAGCAGCGCGATCGCAACCACGACACCGACGTAGACGAGGACATGGGTCGGCATGACCGCAGTATCGCGCTCCACCTGGGTGGGTGTGGTAGCGTCGCACTGAAGCGCTTTAGTGATTCAAGGAGACTCCAAAATGTCCGCACCCAGCCTTCAGGCAGGCATCGACCGTGCCGGCTCTGCCGTCAACCTGCTCTGGAAACCGGATGCCCCGCCCTGGAGCCCGCCGGTGGTGCCGCCCGAGTTCACCGGGTGGGCCGTCGAGCAGAGCGCCGCCTTCAAGACCGTGGCGCTGTCAGATCTCTCCCATCACATGCGCGACCTGTTCATCGAGGGTCCGGACGCGACCCGGCTGCTCGCGGATGTGAGTGCCAACAACTACGAGAGCTTCGCGGTCGGCCAGGCCAAGCAGTTCGTCCCGGTGACCGCCGAGGGCCACATCGTCCAGGACGGCATCCTGATGCGTACCGGTGAGGATCGCTACACACTCACAGGGCCGCCGGCATCGCAATCCTGGGTTCTGTTTCATGGCCAGCGCGGCGGCTACGACGTCAGGTTCAGGGATGACCCGGACTCCGAGTTCCGTCCCGGCGACCCCGTCCTCTTCCGCTACCAGGTGCAGGGCCCCAACGCCATGGCGCTGGTGGAGGCTGTGTTCGGAGGGCCGCTGCCGGAGACCAAGTTCTTCCACGCAGCACCTGTCACTCTCGACGGAGCCAAGCTCCGCGCATTGCGCCACGGCATGGCCGGTCAGGCCGGCTACGAGTTCATCGGCGACTACGCCGACGGAGCTGACGTGAAGGCCGCACTGCTCGAGGCCGGCGCTCAGTTCGGACTCGTTCAGGTCGGCGCGATGGCCTACGCGACCAACGGCGTCGAGAGCGGCTGGATCCCAACCCCCACCCCCGGCATCTATACCTCTGGGGACCTCCGCGACTATCGCGAGTGGCTGAGCCTGTTCTCATTCGAGGGGCAGAAGCCGCTGTATGGCAGCGCCTTCTCGACTGACATCGAGGACTTCTACGTGACGCCGTGGGAGCTCGGGTACGGGCGCTCGATCGCCTTCAACCACGACTTCATCGGGCGCGACGCGCTCGAGGCCGGCCGGGAGCGCGTCCCCCGTACCAAGGTCACACTTGAGCTCAACGAGGATGACGTGCGCCAGGCGTTCCCGGACCTCGACTACCTGCTCACCTACGGCCGCTACCGCATCGAGGTTGATCGCGAGCTGGTCGGCGTCACCTTCTACACGACCCACATCGCTCGCCTGGGACGGATCCTCTCGCTGTCGCTGGTGGCCAACGAGCACGCCGAGCCTGGCACCCCCGTGGAACTCGTGTACGGATCGCATCCCGGAGGCGATCTGGCGCCTGACGCAGACCTCGGCTTCCCGCGCCTGCGCGCGACCGTGCAACCGTCGCCGTACAACGAGTACGCTCGCACCAAGTACCGAGCCGATGCACTCGTCAGCTGAATGAACAACCCGGTGGTGGTCGGAGTCGATGCCGTCGGCATCGACGAGCTGGTTGCGGTCGCCCGCCACGGAGCCGCCGTCAAGCTGTCGCAAGCCTCGATCTCCGCGATCCGTGCCGGGCGCGAGATCATTGACGCGCTCGCCGATGATCCCAGCCCGCACTACGGCGTCTCGACCGGTTTCGGTGCCCTGGCGACCCAGCAGATCGCGCCAGAGCTGCGCACCGACCTGCAGCGTTCGCTGATCCGCAGCCACGCCGCGAGCAGCGGCGCCGAGGTCGAGCGCGAGGTCGTGCGGGCGCTGATGCTGCTGCGACTCTCGACGCTCGCCTCGGGACGCACTGGTGTCCGCGAGCAGACCGCCGTGACCTACGCAGCGATCCTTTCGGCAGGGATCACCCCGATAATCCGCGAGTACGGGTCGCTCGGCTGTTCGGGTGATCTGGCACCGCTTGCACATTGCGCTTTGGCGTTGATGGGCGAGGGCGAGGTGCGCGACTCCGCGGATCGGCAGGTCGAAGCCGGGCAGGCTCTCGCGGCAGCCGGCATCCAACCCGTGGTGCTGGCCGAGAAGGAAGGGCTGGCGTTGATCAACGGGACCGACGGCATGCTCGGCACCCTGGCTCTGGCCATCCACGACCTCGAGAGTCTGCTCACGGTCGCTGATATCGCGGCGGCGATCAGCGTCGAGGCGCTGCTCGGAACCGACAGAGTCTTCTCCGCAGATCTGCAGGAGCTTCGCGCTCAGCACGGCCAGATCGCAGCTGCCGCGAACCTCCGACGGCTGCTGGCCGGCAGCCCGATCGTCGCGAGCCATCGCGGACCCGAGGACACCCGCGTCCAGGACGCGTACTCGCTGCGCTGCGCCCCGGCGGTCGCGGGGGCGGCGCGTGACACGCTGGCCCACGCAAGGCTGATCGCTCAGCGCGAGCTGGGGGCGACCATCGACAACCCCGTGATCACACCCGACGGTCACCTTGAATCGAACGGCAACTTCCACGGTGCCCCGGTCGGCTACGTGCTCGACTTTCTGGCGATCGCTGTCGCGGACCTGGCGAGCATGTCCGAACGCCGTACCGACCGCTTCCTCGACACCAGCCGCAGCCACGGGCTGCCGCCGTTCCTGGCTCACAACCCTGGGGTTGACTCGGGCCTGATGATTGCCCAGTACACGCAGGCCGGAATCGTTTCGGAGCTGAAGCGGCTGGCCGTGCCCGCGTCCGTCGACTCGATTCCGAGCTCGGCGATGCAGGAGGACCACGTCTCGATGGGCTGGGCCGCTGGGCGCAAACTGCGACGCGCGGTCGACGGACTCACGCGCGTTCTCGCGATCGAGCTGCTGACCTCAACTCGGGGCCTGGACCTGCGCGCCCCGCTGCAGCCCGCTGCCGCGACCGCAGCGGTCCGGGACCGCCTGCGAGCCGATGTTGCCGGTCCGGGACCGGACCGATATCTGACGCCCGAGATCGAGGCGGTCGTCGGGCTGATCCGCAGCGGCGCCCTCGTGACCGCGGCGGAATCGGTCACGGGCGCGCTGAGCTGACGACGGCAGCCGAGGCGCTCGCGACGAGCGCCCGCTGCAGATCTCCCGATTCGACGCCGCGAAGGTCGGTGTGATCGGTGTCGATCGTGATCGTCGAACCTGGTTCCGAGCCGAGGCTGCGGTGGCCGTTGGCGCATAGCTCCGCCCAGAGGTCGCCTGTCCTGGCCAGCAGACCGGCGCGCAGCTCTCGCTCCCGGCGCGACCCTGTTTCGAGCTCGCGCGCCTCCTCGAACGGGTCGATCCGCGCCTGCGAGTCGCTGCCGATCGCGATCGCCACCCCGGCGTCGGCGTAGCGCATCGCCGGGAAGAATCCATCGCCGAGGTTGCCCTCCGTGGTCGGACACGAGACCACCACCGAACCGGTCCGTGCGATCCGGGCGATGTCGTCGTCGGTGACGTGGATGCCGTGGATCACAGTTGCGCGTGGCCCGAGGAAGCCGGTGCGGTCCAGCAGCTCGATCGGCGAGCAGCCGTGCTCTGCACGGCACTCGTCCAGTTCGCGCCGCTGTTCATGGGCGTGGACGTGACGCACGAGACCGTACGCATCCGAGTAGGCCGCGATCGCCTCGAGCCACGGCGCCGGCACCGCGCGGACGCTGTGGGCGGCGACGCCAACCTGGACACCCGGCTCGCCGTCGGCCCACGCCCGCAATGCGTCCACGCGCGCGAGGAAGGTCTCGACGTCGGGGTCGCAGAAGCGGCGCTGGCCGTCTGCGGGCGGACGGTCGGCGCCGTCCCAACCGTTGCGGTGGTAAGCGGCGGGCAGCAGCACAATCGGGAGCCCGGCCGCGATCGCGCCGTGGGCTACCGCAATCGCCAGCTCGTTCGGCTCCTCATATGGCCGGCCGTCGGGCTGGTGGTGGACGTAGTGGAATTCGCCTACGACACCGTATCCGGCGGCGCGCATCTCGGCGAAACCCTGTTCAGCGACTTCGAGCATGCTCGCCGGATCCAGCGCGTCGGCCAATGCGAACATCTCGGTTCGCCAGGTCCAGAAATCGTCGCGGTTGGCCGGCGTGACGCGTTCAGCGCGGCCACGCAGGCCGCGCTGGAACACATGCGAGTGGGCGTTCGGCATCGCGGCAATCTCGTGGTAACGGTCGGTCATCGTCAGCGCGTCTCGGCCATCGTCAGGCCACCTCGGCGATCATGCTCGCGAGCGTGTGCTCGATCACGGCTGTCGCCAGCTCCGCGTCCTCGAGCTCAACGTGCTCCAGTGGCGAGTGGCTGATGCCGCTGCGATTGCGCACGAGCACCATCGCCGCAGGCATCCGTGCGGCCAGGACGCCGGCGTCGTGGCCCGCGAAGCAGACTGTGCTGGGGACCTCATGACCAAGGAGTGTGGCGGCGTCGGCATGCAGCTGGTCGCAGATCATCGCGGAGAACCTGGTCGCGCCGGACTGAGATGCGAGCCTGGTTTCGATCTCGACGCCAGTCCGGTCGGCCAACGCCGCAGCGACCTCGAACAGCGCCTGGCGCCAGCGTTCGGGTCGCTCCGGGTCGGCCGATCTGGCATCGATCCAGAGGCGCACGTCGGCCGCGACCGTGGTGACCGCGTTTGGCGCGACGAGGATGCGCGAGCTTGTGACCGTCAGCTCACCGAGCTCGCCCGCGAGCTGTTCGGCACCGACGATCAGGTGTGCCGCCGCGCTCAGCGCATCCCGGCGCTGATGCTGCGGCGTCGTGCCGGCGTGATCGGCCCGCCCGCTGAGGTGCGCCTCGAGTCGCATTCTGCTCGCCAGCGAACTCACGACCCCGAGCGGCGATCCGGCATCCGCGACCTCGGTGGTCTGGTCGATGTGCAGCTCGACGAACCCTCGAAGCCGCCGCAGCCATTCGCCGGCGGAGGCGAGCCTGTCCGGGTCGAGGCCGTCGGCCCGCATCGCGTCCGCAACCGTGATGCCCTGATCGTCCTGCCGCGCGAGCGTCGCCGGCACATCGAGCACCCCTGTGAGCGCCTTGCTTCCGAAGGTCGGCGAGTTGAATCGGGCACCCTCCTCATCCGCAAACGAGATCACAGCGATCGGCAGGTCGCAGCGCTCTGCCACCTCAAAGCCACAGGCAACACCGAGCGGTCCATCGAACAGCCCGCCTCCGCGGACGCTGTCGAGGTGCGATCCGACGCCCCACCAGGGCTCCGGTGCGTCAGGGCATGCCCAGAGGTTGCCGGCGGCGTCCCTCTCGACTGCCAGTCCCGTGCGGCGCGCCTGGCGCTCGAACCAATCGCGCGTCTGGCGGTCGGCCTCTGTCCAGGCGAAGCGGTGTGTCCCGTCGGCGCGCCGGCCGATGCCCTCAAGCTCGGCCAGCCTCTCCCCAAGGCTCACGTCGTCAGCCTCCACTCGCTGCCTGGACGCACGTGGACGACGTTCCCACCCGCGATCACGATCTGGACCGGGTTATGTCCGAAGCGGTAAGGGATGCGCTCCAGCGGCCCGTCGAGGACCAGGAGGTCAGCCCGCTTGCCGGGTTCCAGCGATCCCATCTGATCCTCACGCCCCAGCACCCAGGCGGCGTTGAGCGTGCAGGCGAGCAGCGCCTCGAGCACGGACCAGCGGTAGCGGCGCACTGCGAGGCCGATCACCAGCGGCAATGACAGGACCGGCGAGGTGCCCGGGTTGAAGTCGCTGGCCAGGACGCAGATCGCGCCGGCGTCGGCCAGCTGGCGACCTGGAGCCAGTCGCTCGTCGCCGAGGAACTCGGCGCCCGGCAACAGCACCGCAGCGGTCTCCGCGTTCGCCAGCAGCGTGATGTCATCCGGACCTATGCAGGCGAGGTGGTCGACCGAACGCGCACCGGCCGCGAGTGCGACGGGCACCGAGCCGTTGGCGTTGAACTGCTCGACGTGAGCACGCAACGCGAGACCGTTGCGCGCGGCCAGCTCGCCCATCAGCGTCAGGTGCCTGTTCGTGAACGCGACACTCTCCACGTAGATGTCCAGCGCCGTCAGCGGCGTGGCGGCGCCGGCGGCAAGCACGTCCGGTAACGCCTCGCTCACGGCCACCATCCAACCGTCAGCGTCATAGCCATCCGGCACAGCGTGAGCAAGCAGACCGGTTCCCGCAACCTGCTGCTTCACGCGGTCGCCGAGCGCTGAGATCAGTCCAGCCGCCCTGACCTCAGCCTCGGTCGACAACCCGTAGCCGGTCTTGCACTCGAACGTGGTCGTGCCGTGGCGCAGCATCTCATCCGCAGCAAGGCACGCCTGGTCCAGCACCTGTTCGTCGCTTGCGTCGGCAAACGACCGCGCCGATGAGCGAATGCCACCGCCCGAGCGGGCGATCTGCTCATACGCGACGCCCGCGACCTTCTGGGCGTACTCAGCCTCGCGCCAGCCGGCGAACGGCAGGTGCGTGTGGCAGTCGACCAGACCCGGGCAGCACAGCACATCCGGACGCGTCGATGATCATTTCGGCCGCACGCGGATGGCGTGAGGGCGACGATGTGCTGGCCCTCGATCGTCACCCCACCCGCCTCGATCCGCAACTCGGACGCGGACTCCTGACGTAGGTAGGAGAGACCTGTCTTTGGCGGGCGCAGCACCTGGGCGGCGCCATCCACGGAGATCGTCGAGGTCACGTCGCCGCGCTGTCGAGCATCGGCACACGGACCCCATGCTCGGCGGCGAACTCGATCGCCGTCTCGTAGCCGGCGTCGGCGTGGCGGATCACACCCATGCCGGGATCGGCTGTCAGCACACGGTGAACCCGCTCGGCGGCGAGCTCTGAGCCATCGGCAACAACCACCTGCCCGGCGTGGATCGATTTGCCCATGCCGACCCCACCGCCTTGGTGAACCGATACCCAGCTCGCCCCACAGGCCGTGTTCACGAGCGCGTTCAGGATCGGCCAGTCAGCGACGGCATCCGAGCCATCGCGCATCGCCTCGGTCTCGCGCTCGGGTGAGGCCACCGAACCTGCGTCGAGGTGATCGCGGCCGATCACAATCGGTCCCTTCAGCTCGCCCGAGGCGACCATCTCGTTGAACCGCTGACCCGCCCGGTTGCGCTCGCCGTAACCGAGCCAGCATATCCGCGACGGCAATCCCTGGAACTGGACACGTTCGCCCGCCAGTCGGATCCATCGCACGATGCTCTCCTGGTCGCTGAACAGATCGAGGATCGCCTCGTCGGTCTTGCGGATATCCGCCGGGTCACCGGATAGTGCCACCCAGCGGAAGGGGCCCTTACCCTCGCAGAACAACGGCCGGATGTAGGCGGGCACGAATCCCGGGTAGGAGAACGCATCGGCGTCGCCGTACTCGGCGGCGAGGCCACGCAGCGCGTTGCCGTAGTCAAACGCCTCAGCACCCTGCTGCGCAAGCTCGCGGATCGCGGAGACGTGCGCCACCGCGCTGACCCCGACTCGCTCCAAATACTCGTCCGGGTCCGAGCGGCGCAGAACCTCCGCCTGTTCGATGGTCAGCCCTGCCGGGATGTAGCCGTTGAGGGGATCGTGCGCCGAGGTCTGGTCGGTGACGACATCAATCGGCTCGCGGCGGCGCGCCAGCTCCGGCAGAAGCTCGCTGGCGTTGCCCAACAGCCCGACCGAGAGCGCGCGTCCCTCGCGTGCCGCTGTACGCAACCTGCGCAGTGCGTCGTCGAGGTCGCTGGCCCGCTCGTCGAGATAGCCGGTCTGGATCCGCCGCTCGATCCTTGAAATCTCGACCTCGATGCAGAGGGCCGTGCCACCGCACATCGTGACCGCCAGCGGCTGCGCCCCACCCATCCCGCCGAGCCCCGCGGTCACCACCAACCGGCCCTTCAGCGAGCCCCCGAAGCGCTTGCGCGCGACCGCCGCGAAGGTCTCATAGGTGCCCTGCAGGATCCCCTGGCTGCCGATGTAGATCCAGGAACCCGCGGTCATCTGGCCGTACATCATCAGCCCGGCGGCGTCCAGCTCGTTGAAATGCTTCCACGTAGCCCACTGAGGCACGAGATTCGAGTTGGCGATCAGCACCCTCGGGGCCCGCTCATGCGTCTCGAAGACGCCGACCGGCTTGCCCGACTGCACGAGCAGGGTCTCCTCGTCGCCGAGCGCCATCAGCTCCCGCCGGATCGCGGCAAGACTCTCGTGGTTGCGCGCGGCCTTGCCGATCCCTCCGTAGACGACCAGTTCGGCCGGCTTCTCGGCGACGTCGGGGTGGAGATTGTTCTCCAGCATCCGCAGCGCCGCCTCCTGCTGCCAGCCGCGGCAGCGAAGGTCGTTTGAGCTCATTCAGTCCCCTTGGATGGTGTCGGCGGCGGGTCGCTTCATCACGCTCGTCGCGGGCTTGCCGCGTCCGGAAGCGCAGCCTCAATCGCCGCGACGATCCGGTCGTCCTCAGGCTTGACGCCGGAGCCCCAGTGGTCGATCAGGTGACCGTCGCAGCCGACAAGGTACTTGGTGAAGTTCCAGTTCGGCGGTGCCGAGTTCGGCTGACTGATGAGGTCGCGCCAGAGCGCATCCGGCTGCGCGCGCACGGACGTCGGTGCCGTCAGCGGAAAGGTCACACCGTAGTTCCGCTGACAGAAGGCACCGATCTCATCCGCCTGCTCGAACTCTTGATCAGCGAAGTCGCCTGAGGGGGTTCCGAGCACGTTCAGGCCTTGCTCGCCGTAGCGTTCATGAAGGGACTGAAGCCCCTCGTACTGTGGGGTGTACCCACATTTGCTGGCGGTGTTGATGATCAGGGCCGGTCGACCGTGCCAGCTTGCGAGGTCGAGCTCGCCGCCGTCGAGCAGAGTCACCGTGTGCGAGTAGAGGTCCGTGGCCTGCACCCGCCTGGGGGTGCGCCGAAGGTACATCCGGAGTGTTGAGAGCTTGCTCACGACACCATTGTCCCATCGTGATCACGCAGCAGGTTGAGCCAGGCGGTGATCCAGATGCTCAGGGCGCGACGGATCGTGACGGCTCGTGCGCCGGCGGCTGAGCCTCCGCACGCTCGACCGGCAGCACCGCTCTGACGCTCGTGCCCCGGGCAGATGACGAGGTCACCTCGAGCCGCCCACCCAGGATCTCAGCGCGCTCCCGCATGCCGATCAGCCCGAAGCCCGAGGATCGACTGGTCGGATCGAATCCCCGGCCGTTGTCTGAGATCGAGGTCTCGATCATCGACTCGCTCTCACTGACGCGGATCCGGACACTGGTGGCGCCACCGTGCCGGCGTGCGTTGCTGAGCGCCTCCTGGGTGATCCGGTACACGGCGGTCTCGACCTCGGTCGCGAGCCCGCGCGGCCGGCGCTCCTGCCCGGCATCCTGCACCTGCAACTCGACCTCGAGTCCCTGGGTCCGGGCGCGATCCGCGAGTACCTCGATCGCCGCCTTCAGCCCGAGGTCATCCAGAGTCGCGGGCCGCAGATCGGAGATCAGCGCCCGGAGGCTGGCGATGTCCGTATCGAGCTGATCCACGAGCTCGGTCAAGCGAGCTCGGACCGCGTCGAGGTCGTCGACGCGACGCTGACCCGAGAGCGCGAGTCGCAGTGCTGCGAGGTTCTGCAGGGTGTCGTCGTGAAGCTCGCGGGCCCAGCGGGCCCGCTCCTGTTCGGTCGCCGCGAGCCGCTGGCGCTCGCGATCCTTCTGCGCGGACACCGCCGTGGCGATTGCAGTCGCCGCGCTCGAAGCGAACGCCTCGAGCAGCCGCTCGTCGTCAGCGTCAAACGCGGCGCCGTCGTCGAGGCGATCGATCGCGATCAGCACGCCGTAGCCCTGGCCGCGGAAAACCAGCGGCACGACCAGGCCGCAGTCCGCAGTGAAGCCCAAGCTCCCCAGCCCGTAACGCTGGAACCGGATCCGGTTGGCGTCCTCCTCGAGCCGAAGCGTTCGAAGGCTGCGCAGCGCGCTGCTGGCGACACTTCCCGTGGAATCGACCTCGCGACCGAGAATCGCGGCCGGAACCTCGCCGGCAGCGGCAGCGACGATCGTCCGGCCGTCTGTGACGCGCTCGATCACCAACGCCCGCGCCGACACGAGCGCCCGTCCGCGTTTCGCGACCAGCTCGAGCACGGCGTCGAGATTCGTCTCACCACCTACGGCCTGGGCGATCTGCACGGTGGCGTCGAGCGCCTCGACCGTGCTCCGGAGCTCCAGCCGCTGAGATTCCGCGCTCGAATACCTGCGTGCATGGTCGATCGCGATACCGGCGAACTGCGCCATCAGAATCACAGCCCGCTCGTCCAGCTCGGTGAACGAACCGCCGCCCTCTTTGTTGGTCAGGTAAAGATTTCCGAACGGCTCGCCGGCGACAAACACCGGAACGCCCAGAAACGAGGCCATCGGCGGATGACCCGGAGGGAAGCCGTAGGAGTGCGGATGCTTGCCGACGTCGTCCAGACGCAGCGGCCTGCAATGTGAGATCAGCTCACCCAGGACGCCGCGCCCGAGCGGCGGCCGTCCGATCTCGCGCCGCGTGCGCTCGTCGATGCCGGCTGTGATGAAGCGATCGAGTCGGCTGCGGGTCGCGTCCATCACGCCCAGTGCGGAGAACTCGGCGCCCGCGATCTGACGTGCTGACTCGGCCACGCGATTGAGCACGCGGTCGAGATCGAGATCAGACAGGACGCTGGCGGCAACGTCGAAAATCGCCCCCAGCTTGGACTCGAACGAGTCCTCGGGATCGGGAGGTGCAATGCCAGGTTCGTTCATCTGAAACGGCGCCTTGTCCGGTCACGCGTCGATGAGAGCCACACAGTCAATCGTGATCATCGCATGCGCGAGCCAAAGCCTCCCTGGTCACCAGGCTGGGCGTGTCCAGCGCACACCGACCTGAGTCCGAACCGCTGACTCGAATCGGCAAACTACGCACCGCCCGCCGATCGATGACCCGTAGCTTGGTGTGATGACCAGAAAGTCCGGCCAGATCCAGGTTCTGATAGTCGGTGGCGGCGTCGCCGCAATCGAAGCCGCACTCGCGCTCGATCATCTCGCCAGGGGCCTCGTGCAGGTCACGATGCTCGCACCGAACGCGGTCTTCACCTACCGGCCTGAACTGGTCGGCGAACCGTTCTCGCGCCCGCTCGCCCGCCACTATCCGCTGTCCCAGATCGCTCGTGACGCCGGCGCCCAGCTGCTCGCCGGCTCACTCAGGTGGATCGACACTCGCGAGCGGGTCGTGCACACGGTCGAACGCGCCCAGATCCGCTATGACGTGGTGCTGCTGGCGCTCGGGGCCCGCACCACGGCTGTCCTCCGACACGCGCTGACACTGACGCCCACCGAGCTCGACGAACAGCTGCACGGACCGATTCAGGACCTCGAGACCAAGCGGATACACAGCGTTGCCTTCGTGATCCCCGACCGCAGCTCGTGGCCGCTGCCCATGTACGAGCTGGCACTGATGGCAGCCCGGCGAGGGCAGGAGATGGATGTCGATGCCGACGTGACCCTGGTCACCCCGGAGGACGCCCCACTGGCGATCTTCGGCCGGCGAGCCAGCAACGCGGTCCAGGCCATGATGCGGTCCAGGAACGTCCGCACGATCACCTCGGCAGGCGTGACGATGCCGCAGGCCGGGCATCTGCGGATCCACCCGTCCGACCAGGAGCTGAAGGCCGACCTCATCGTCACGCTCCCGGAGCTCTCGGGGCCGGCTGTTCCGGGTATCCCGCTCAGCGCCGCACATGGGTTCGTTCGCATCGACCGCGAAGGCCGTGTGGCCGGTACCGAGCTGGTCTTCGCTGCCGGGGACCTGACCGACTTCCCCATCAAGCTGGGCAGCATCGCGGCCCAGCAGGCGGACAGCGCCGCCACCGCGATCGCGATCCTGGCCGGCGCCGATGTCCCGCCCGAGCTCCTCGTTCCGGTGTTGTGCGGCTGTCTCTGGGACGGCGGCCAGCCGCTGTACCTACGGGCTCAGATGACCGGCACGCACGGACCGACGTCAGCTGAGGTCTCGTCCGAGCCGCTGTGGAGCCCGCCCGACAAGATCCAGGCGCGCTATCTCGGACCGTATCTGGCGAGCGTCTACGCCGGCGCGCCCAACCGCCTGGCCAGCGTGGAGATAGCCTCCGCAGCTTCCTGAGGCGTGAGCTTGTCGGTGTTGACGACGATGTCGTACTGGGTCGGCAGCTCCTCGTCGATCCCGTAGAAGCGCTTGAAATAGTCGGCACGGCCAGCGTCGCCCTTCTTGACCAGGGCCTCACCGCGCTTGAGATCGACTCCCTCGGACTCGGCGAGACGGACGCTCCGGGTCTCAACGGATGCGGTGACGAACACACGGAGCACGTGATCGCGTCCGGCCAGCGATTGTGAGGCGGCGTGCGAGAAGATCACGACGTCGCCCATCGCCACGAACTCATCGATGGCCGAGCGGATCAGCCCGCGGAGCTCCTCGCTTGGCCTCCTTGCCTCCGGGCTGCCGGAGAAGGCGACGCCAATCGTGCTTGCCGTGATCTGGGCGTCTGCCGAGCGCGCCGGGCCTGGGCCGCCGGCAGCGGCTGCCGATGACTGTCCCAACCGGCTCCAGATCTTGGCAAATGCGGTCTTGCGATGTTCGACATCCTCGACCGACTGACGGTCGACGCCTGCCTCAGCGGCCGCACGCGCCACGATCTCCTCGTTGATCACTCTGAAGCCGAGCGCCTCGGCGACGGCGACTGCGACCTGGTCGGCGTTTGCTCCGTCGCTGGAAGAGATGCAGATGACCTCCGAACTCACGGGCGCGCACGTTATCCGGCGCTCAGCCGGTCGGTCAAGCCGTTCACAACTTGGTAACCAGCGGCGAGCTCAGCGACCCGGATCTGGACGCAGCCGGGAGGCTGCAATTGTCCGGATCGGGTCACAGCCGGCCCGTGGCCTGCTGCTAGCCTCCGGCGCCGACACCCCGGAGGGGTGGCAGAGCGGTTGAATGCACCGGTCTTGAAAACCGGCAGGCCTGCAAGGGTCTCGCGGGTTCGAATCCCGCCCCCTCCGTCATGTCCGCCGGTCCGGGGAAGTGTGACCGGCGCAGACAGTCAGCGCCGTCGCAGCTCCCGCTTGAGCGCCGGGGCGAGGTCGCCGCGGTCAGCCACTGCGACACCACCGGACAGGCGAAGCCAGGCGGCGCAGAGTTCAAGCTCGGCCACCAGCTCACCTGCGACGTGTCCCGTGTCAACGTCCCGTTCCGCAAACGCACCCTGCACGCGCAGCACCCCCTGCTGACGGTCGGATTTCAGGTCGACGCGGGCAACCAGCTGCTCGTCGAGCAGGAACGGGAGCACGTAGTAGCCGTGGACGCGCTTGGGCTCGGGCGTGTAGATCTCGATGCGGTAGCGGAAGTCGAAGAGGCGCTCCGTGCGAGGACGGCAGAACACGAGCGAGTCAAACGGTGAGAGCAGAGCGCGCGTGGCTACTGATCGTGGGCGCCGCGCCTGGTGCCAGAGGTAGGACGGCGTGTTCCAGCCGGAGACCTCCGCCGGGATCAGTTCGCCGGAGACGACCAGCTCGGCCACGCGCGGGGCCAGTTCTGTCTGAGTTATGCGCCAGTAGTCGCCAAGGTCGGCCATGGTCGCGATCCCGAGCGCCCGGGCGGCGAGCCGTACCAGCTCGCGGTGAGCATCCTCGCGGCTGGGCACAGGCGCGAGCGCCGCCGCTGGCAGGATCCGCTCGATCAGGTCGTAGTGGCGTTCGAAGTTGATCCGTCGCCAGGCACCGACGACGCCGGTGAAGAACAGCGCCTCGAGCGCGATCTTGCCGTCATGCCAGTTCCACATCTCGCCGGGAGCAGCGTCCCTCCGTGCGTGCCCGGTGTCACGAGCCCGGATCGGACCCCGCCCCCTGACCAGGTCGAGCGTCTCGGCGACCAGGTCCTCACGCTCGGTGAGCACGCGGCGCATTCCGGCCCAGATGCGGTTGCGCTCGTCCATGCGCCAGCGAAACAGCCGGTGGTATTCGATCGGGATCAGTGATGCCTCGTGCGCCCAGTACTCGACCAGCCGGCGATCGATGCGACCGGTGCCGTGGCCGGCGATGCGGTCGAGCAGCGCGGTGTCGTAGGGACCCAGCCGCGAGAACAGCGGCATGTAGTGAGCGCGGCTGAAGACGTTGACCGAGTCGAGCTGCAGCAGCCCAAGCTGCTGGACCATCCGGTTGACAGCGGCCAGGCCGGGCTCCCGGCCAGCGGGCCGGGAGCCGGACGCGAAACCCTGGGCGGCCAACGCAACCCGTCGCGCAGCCTGGCTGGTGAGCTTGAGCGAGGTGTCAACCACTGCCCAGTATTTTGCGCATCCGCCCTCCTAGGGGTTACGCTCCCGGGTAATGGTCTCCATCGCACGCGACCCCGCGTCGGAGCCGCCGGCGGCGGCCACCCACGCAGGTCCCCCACCCGCAGTTCCTGACTTTGACATCGTGCCCCGCGCAGGCTTGGTGTTCGCCGGCGTCGTATTCGTGGCGATTGTCGTCGTCGTGATCACCAACACTCTGTGGCCGCTGGTGTTCATGCACGTTGCGTTCGGCGCAGCATGGACGATCATCGACCTGTTCGTCGGCTTCATAATCGGACCGATCCTGGGCTCCCTCTCGGTCCAGTCCCGAGTCGAGTTCTCGGTCAGGTTCATGCCGAAGATGGTGGTGCTGATGCCGGCGATCGTGACCGCGACCCTGGTCGCGGGATGGCAGCTCTCGACCAAGCTCGGAACCAACCTCACTTCGTATCCGAACCACGGATGGGTGGTCGCAAGCATGATCGTCGTGGGCGTGATGGCGATCATCGCGCTCGGCCTGCTCGAACCGGCGAACGTCGCCGTGCTGATCGAGCTCAAGAAGCCGCGCCCGAACCCGCAGGTGATCGAGCGCCTGATGAAGCGATTCGTCTACGCGGCCGGGATCACGGGTCTGATGCAGATCGCAACGCTCGTGATCATGACCAAGCTCGGGAGCTGAGGCCATGGAAGAGAAGCATTACCCGCCGGTGACGGAGGTCGGCATGGCCTCGCTGGGGCTGATCGTCGCAGGCGGCATATACCTGTCCGCACATCTTCCGGAGCAGGTCTCGCTCGGACCGGCGATCATCCTGCTGATCCTCTCGGCAGCACTGTTGGTGTTCAACATTGTGTCGATGATGCGCGTCGATGGCTTCCCTTGGAGCCGCTTCTTCGACGTCGCACGTTGGGCGTTGCTCGCCTACACGATCACGGCCGGTCTGATCGCGTTCGTCTTCATTCGCAACCAGGTGAGCGGTGGAACGCTCGTGGTCCTGCTGCTGTCGCTGGTGGTGTACGCGCTGCAGGTGCCGATCCTGATCGGCTTCACAGTGGCGCGCTACTACAACCCGCAGCCTGTGGTCGCGTAGCCGACGTCAGCCTTTGCCCTGCGGCGTCGACGCTGACCGCTCGATGGTCGGCCTCAGCGGCGCCTGCAGCGGATCGCGTTATCCTTGACCGGTCCCGTCGCGAGCCGCCGGCCCGCAGCCGTGACGCTTCGAGCGTCGTCGGCCTGGACGCACGATACTCGCGCCCGTAGCTCAGCTGGATAGAGCGTCGGTCTACGGAACCGAAGGTCAGGGGTTCGAATCCCTTCGGGCGCGTTTCAGGAAAGCCCCGCAAAAAAGCGGGGCTTTTCGCTTCATAGAGCGCCTCCCAGTTGCTCCTCTGCGAAATCAGGGAGGAACACCAGCGCCGTGATTTCGCTTCGCGCGCGTCGATGCCCTGGTCAAGTGGCAAAACGGTCAGCCGTCCTCGCTCCCTCGCGAGTGCTGTCGGACTCAGAGGCCAGGCGACGCGACTGATGAGTTTCTCAACGCCTCTGTCGTAGGCTCTTGACAAGCAATTGGGCGACGGGCTTGAACGGCAGGATGAGAAAGACCGCGATTGCGAAATAGAGCACGATCGCGGCCAGCGGGAAGAGCAGGCCGAGGATGATCGACCCGATGTAGGCGGCCACTGTCACCCGGAACTTCTGTTGTGCTTCCTGCAGGTCTCGATCGGGCTCACCGCCTCGCCGTAGGTGCTCGTGCCGGGCATAGGCGACCAGTGCCGCGAACATCAATCTGGTTGTCAGGACCGTTAGTCCGAACACCGTGACCGCCACGCGCTGCCAGGACGTGCCTTTCTCCAACGCATCGCCGACGAGCTGCGTCGGAAACGGGAGGAACGCCACGGACAGCAGGAACAGCAGGTTCAGGCGTAGGAAGATCCGGTCGACGTGGTCAAGGTCGTCGGTGAGGCTGTTGTGCGCGATCCAGGCCGCGCCGATCGTCAGGAAACTGACCAGGTAGACGAGGTATGCATGCCAGTCTCGCAGGAACTGCTCCAGCGGCGAACCGGGCGGCTGCAGCGCAAGGTCGAGTACCAGGAGTGTGATCGCGATCGCGATCACACCGTCACTGAACGCCTCCATCCTGTCCGTGCCAAGAGCGGCACGAGTCGCTAACCCCTGGTCATCGTCAGCCATGTCGCTCCCCGGTCACGGCGACCGTAACATGCCCTAGTCCCTGACGGGTCGAAGGGAACACAGGCGGCTCCTGTCTCTGCGTTGAGAGAAGCCCAGCGCTCCTACACCACCCAACCAAGAGCGGTGCGAGAGCGCCAGTTGCATGTGGTGCTGCTATGCAGGCAGAGCGTTGAGTTCCTTGGCGAGTTCCTTGCCGTCAGCCTGGATTTCCTTCTCTTGGGTCTTCTCTGCACGCGTGAGCGCCTTGTCGAGCTGCTCGCCTACGCGCGACTTGCCGATCACGACCAGCGCAGCCTGGCCGCTTTCGAGGTAATCGCCAAGCTCCTTGGCCTCGCTGCGCGGAATACCGCCCATGATGTGGCCGATCCCACCGCCTGCAGCCGCGCCCACGGCCGCTCCAACAATGATCGACGGCGGGAAGATGACGCCAACCAGCGCGCCGACGGCGGCACCGGTCCAAGCGCCGTGCTGGGTGGGCTTCTCGTGCTTGGTCACGTGCACCTTGTCGTCGTCATCCTTGTAGACGAGTGCCACGTCATAGCTGCCGACCAGCTCGGCGGAATGTGCGTCAAGCAGAACGTCGTAGTCGGCGTCGGCATCGTCGCGGTCCGCGTACACCGCCGCATATACAAATACAGGGTCATTGCTCATCGTCTTGGTCCCTTCGGTCGCCAATAGAGACAACGGGAGTCGCATAGCTCCACCATCGACGCCCCCCCCCGATCGGGACTTCGCTGGCGCTTCCGCTGACCATCACAGCCTTCCACCCGTGTCCGCCGTGCTCAACAGTTCATTACCAGACGTTGAGTCAGTAGTTCACCGAGGACGCCGCCCACTCGGTGGTGGGCGCAAGCGCGGTGACGCGAACTGATCCGGCGCCGCAGACACCCCCTTCGCGTCCAAGGGGACACTTTGTCCACTGACCCTGGCCCCGGCAGTACGGCGTGTTCACTCGATTGAGGTTTTGGCCCTCTCGGCTGCTGCTATACAGACAATCGTGGCGGCGAATGGGATCGGAGTCACGCCGGGCGCGGAGGTCGGTGTGGGGGTGGTTCAGGCGCGTGATCTCACGCGTCAGTACGGCGAGGGGGCGACCGCAGTTCAGGCGCTGCGTGGAGTTTCGCTCGACGTGGAGCGGGGTCAGCTCGTTGCTGTCATGGGCCCGTCGGGCTCGGGCAAGTCGACGCTGATGCACATCCTGGCGGGGCTGGACAAGCCGACCAGCGGTTCGGTGACCATCGCCGGCACCGAGATCACCGGGTTGGACGATACCGGCATGACCCGCCTGCGGCGCGACCGGATCGGTTTCGTGTTCCAGTTCTTCAACCTGCTTCCGATGCTGACCGCCGAGGAGAATGTGCGGTTGCCTCTGACGATTGCCGGCGAGAAGCCGGATCGTGAGTGGCTCGAGCAACTGCTGGCCAAGACCGGCCTGAACGAGCGGCGTAAGCATCGCCCCTCAGAGCTCTCGGGCGGGCAGCAGCAGCGTGTCGCGATCGCCCGCGCGCTGGTCAGCAAGCCGACGATCCTGTTCGCCGACGAGCCTACGGGCAACCTCGACTCCAAGACGGGCGGGGAGATCCTGGAACTGCTGCGCGACTCGACGCGTGACTATGGCCAGACGATCGTGATGGTGACCCATGAGGCGCGAGCCGCATCGATCGCCGACCGGATCCTGTTCCTGGCGGACGGACTGATCGTGAAGGAGCTCACGAATGCTGAGCCGGCACAGGTACTCGAGGTCATGAGCACGCTGCAATCGTGACCCGCGTAGCGCTGCGTGGACTGCTCGGGCGCAAACTTCGCGCCGCTCTGACCGCCTTTGCGATCGTGCTCGGCGTCGCGATGGTGAGTGGCACGTTCGTCCTCACCGACACGATCAAGGCAGCGTTCTCGACCGTATTCGGGACGGTCTACGAGAACACTGACGCCGTGATCACCGGCAAGAGCGCGATCTCGACTGACAACAACGGCAACGCCCAGACGCCGCCGTCGCTGCCCGCGTCGTTGCTGAACAGGGTACGGGCACTGCCCCAGGTGGGACAGGCCTCAGCGAGCATCTCTGACAGCGCCCAGCTGGTCGGAAGCGACGGGAAGGTGATCTCGAGTGGCGGCGCGCCCGGGCTGGCATTCAGCTACTCGCCCGACGGTCAGCGCTTCAACCCGCTGACGTTGACCAGCGGCAGGTTCCCGACCGGTCCCGATGAGGTCGACATCGACTCCTCCACCGCGAGCAAGCATGACTACAAGATCGGGCAGGAGATAGGCGTCGTGGCGCGCGGCCCCGTTGAGCCGTTCCGGATCGTCGGCACGGTCAAGATCGGCGGGGTCTCGTCGCTCGGTGGCGCAACCATGACGATATTCACGCTGCCACGAGCCCAGCAGCTGTTCGACAAGGAAGGGAGATACGACCAGATCAGCGTCGCCGCGCAGCACGGCTACACGCGCCAGCAGGTCGTCAACGCGATCAGGCCGCTGCTTGGTCCCAGCGCCCAGGTCAGGACGGGCCAGGCGCAGGCCCATCAGGCGACAAAGGACACGAGCGGATTCCTCG
Source organism: uncultured Actinomycetota bacterium (assembly GCA_963804615.1). Classification (GTDB taxonomy): domain Bacteria; phylum Actinomycetota; class Thermoleophilia; order Solirubrobacterales; family Solirubrobacteraceae; genus Palsa-465. The sequence continues at coordinate 453,019 of CAWDRA010000010.1, read as the reverse complement.
ACATCTTCCAGGACTTCCTGCTCGCGTTCGGTGGGATCGCGCTGTTCGTCGGCAGCTTCGTGATCGCGAACACCCTGTCGATCACCGTGGCGCAGCGAACCCGTGAGCTGGCCACCCTGCGCACCCTCGGGGCATCGCGTCGACAGGTGTTGCGGTCGGTGATGATCGAGGCGTTCGTGATCGGAACTGTCGCCTCGGTGGTGGGTCTGTTCCTTGGACTGCTCCTGGCCAAGGGGCTGAACTCGTTGCTGGTGTCGTTCGGGATCGACCTGCCACAGACCTCCACCGTGTTCAAGACGCGCACGATCGTCGTCGCGTTGGCGGTGGGGATCGTGATCACGATGCTCGCTGCACTCCGGCCCGCACTGCGAGCGACGCGCGTCGCGCCAATTTCACTGGCGCGGGAGGGGGCACTGGTGCCGCCGTCCCGATGGGCGCGATACGGCACTCAGGCGGCCATCGGAACGGTGGTTGGCGCCGTTGCCCTGATGCTGGTCGGGCTGCTGGTCTCCAGCCTGTCCACGGGCCTGCGGTTGCTGGCGGTGGGTGCCGGCGCGTTGGCGCTGTTCGTGGGTGTGGCCATGCTCGCACCGAAGCTGGTGCCGCCGCTCGTGCGTGTGCTCGGCTGGCCCGCGAGCCGGATCGGCGGGTCCGCAGGTCAGCTTGCCCAGGGCAACTCGTCGCGCAACCCGGCCAGGACCGCTTCGACGGCGTCTGCGTTGATGATCGGGCTGGCGCTCGTCACACTCGTCGCGGTGCTTGCCGCGGGGCTGCGGACGGGATTCAAGAGCAGCGTCGATAAGGCGTTCGTGGCCAACTACGCGATCACCGCCACGAACAATTTCTCGCCGATCAGCCTCTCATCGGAGCGGGCGGCAGGCGGCGTCGCCGGCGTGACTGCGGTGGTCGGCGTCCGTGCCGGTGCCGGCCGAGCGTTCGGCTCCACGGTGAACGTCACCGGGGTTCCGCCGAACGCCAACCAGGCGATCCGAGTCGACTGGACGGAAGGCGGGCCGCAGGTCCCGCAGAAGCTCGGGTCAGACGGCACATTCGTGAGCAAGTCCTACGCCAGCGCTCAGCACCTGCACCTCGGTTCTTCACTCTCGCTCGAGACCCCCACCGGACGTTTCCTGCGCCTGAAGCTGATCGGCATCACCAACCCGCCCAAGGGCGCCTCCCCGTACGGCGACGTCTCGATCTCACAGGCCCTGTTCGATCGCACATACCAGAACCCACAGAACCTGTTCACCTTCGTCAACATGCAGGGCGGGGTCACGCCGGCCAACACTCAGCAGCTGAACGCGGCCTTGGCGGGCTTCCCGGACGCCAAGCTCCAGAACAAGACGCAGTTCATCAACAACCAGCTCCAAGGGCTGACCAGCCTGCTCAACCTTCTTTACGTGCTGCTCTCGCTCTCGATCGTGGTGAGCCTGTTTGGGATCGTCAATACGCTCGTACTGACCGTATTTGAGCGCACCCGCGAGCTCGGGATGCTGCGCGCGGTCGGCATGAGTCGCCGGCAGGTCCGGCGCATGATCCGTCATGAGAGCGTCATCACCGCGCTATTGGGCGCGGCCTTCGGGATCCCGTTGGGGATTCTTCTGGCCGGGTTGATCGGTGCCACGATCGACTTCGGGACATTCACCGTCCCGCTGGGAACGCTGATCGTGTTCGTGATCGCCGCAGTCATCGCCGGCCTGGTCGCAGCAATCTGGCCCGCTCGCCGCGCCGGCAGACTGAACGTTCTGGCTGCCCTCTCCTACGAGTAGGGGCAGACGGGTCCGCGAGGCCCGGCGCGGGTCGGCGGCGCCGGGCTCAGCTCCTGACCCGCTCGTCGGCCCGAACATCGCCGCGATCGGATAGGTTCCCGTGGGCCGATATCGGATAGGTTCCCCCCCGAGATACAACGGTCCCGCGCCGTCACCCGGATCGGATGCTGCGGTCCGGAAACCCGGCCCGGAGCGTTCCCCAGCCCCACAAGCCTTCGCCCAAAGGACGAGCCATGACAACTGCCGTTGGCACAGATGCGACCAGCAACGCCGCTCAACTGAAGCAATCTGCCGTGGCAGACGTGTTCGTCGTTTTCGGGATCTCAGGCGACCTGGCCAAGGTAATGACCTTCAACTCGCTGTATCGACTGGAGGCTCGCGGACTGCTGGACTGTCCGATCATCGGAGTGGCCTCCAACGACTGGTCGGTGGAGGACCTGCGTGCTCATGCTCGCTCGGCAATCGAGGCATGTGGCTCGATGATCGACGACGAGGTCTTCAACCGCTTCTCGGCACGACTGTCATACCTGAGCGGCGACTTCGCGGATGCCGGGACCTACCAGAGCGTGGCGCGGGCGGTCGGAGAGGCTCGCTGCCCCGTCTTCTACCTGGAGATCCCGCCGTTCCTGTTCGGCACCGTCATCAAGGGACTCACGGAGGCGGGTCTGACCAAGACGGGACGCGTCGTCGTTGAGAAGCCGTTCGGGCACGACCTGGCTTCGGCGCAGGAACTCGCTCAGGAGATCCACCAGTACATCGACGAATCCCAGCTGTACCGAATCGACCACTTCCTGGGCAAGATGGGCCTCGGCGAGATCCTCTATCTACGGTTTGCGAACGCGATGTTCGAGCCGATCTGGAACCGCCACCACGTCGCGAGCATTCAGATCACGATGGCCGAGAGCTTTGGCGTCGAGGATCGCGGCCACTTCTACGACCCGGTCGGAGCCCTGCGGGACGTGGTCGTCAACCACATCATGCAGGTGGTGGCAGCCGCGGCGATGGAGGTTCCATCCTCAGGGGAGGCGGACATCCTGAAGGACGCGCTCGTCTCCGTTTTCCGCGCGATGCCGGCGGCCGACCCCGCGCACTATGTCCGTGGACAGTACGACGGATACCGGGAGATCGATGGCGTTGCGCCGGACTCGACCACAGAGACGTACGCCGCGCTGAAGCTCGAAATAGACAACTGGCGGTGGTCAGGGGTTCCCTTCTTCATTCGCACGGGCAAGTGCCTGCCAACCACACAGACCGAGCTTCGCGTCGTCTTCCGGCGAGCCCCCAAGCTCAGCTTCGACGGCTGGGCACGTGAGCCCGAACCGAGCCAGTTCGTGGTCAAGCTCGATCCATCGACGGGGCTCCGGCTCGTCGTGGATGCCCAGCGACACGAGACGGTCGAACCGGAGCCGATTCATCTCGACATGGAGTTCGCCCAGGAGGGCGGCGAGGGTCCAACGCCCTATGAGGTGCTCCTGCATGCGGCACTGACAGGCGACAGCAAACGCTTCACGCGCCAGGATGCCGTCGAGGAGTGTTGGCGCGTGATGGCCCCCCTGCTCGAGCATCCACCCCCGATCCATCCATATGCGAAGGGCTCGTGGGGCCCAGCCGCCGCTGACGACGTGCTTGCCGGCGAGGGTCGCTGGCACGACCCGTGGGTGGTGTCATGAGCGCAACCAGAGGGAATAAGAGCGCGCCGCGTGACGCACAGCTTGCGGTCCAGAAGAAGCCGGCGGCACAGCCGCAGAGTGCCGCGGCGCCGTCGCCGTTCACCCCGATCGCCGACTACGGCTTCCTGTCGGACTGCCATACCGGCGCCCTCGTGGCGCCCGACGGCGCGATCGACTGGCTCTGCATCCCGCGGTTCGATTCACCCAGCGTGTTCGGCGCCCTGTTGGATCGTGGTGCGGGGACGTTTCGGCTGGGGCCGTTCGGCATCAACGTGCCGAGCGGGCGCGCATACGAGCCAGGGACGAACATCCTGGTGACCGCCTGGAAGACGTCCTCCGGTTGGGCGATGGTGCACGATGCGCTGACGATCGGGCCGCGTCAAGGCGAGGACACAACCACGCCACACACGCGTCCACCAGCGGATGAGGACGCGAACCATGTTCTGGTCCGAACCGTGAAATGCATCGCCGGCAGTGTCGAGATCGAACTCGTTTGCGAGCCCGGGTTCGAATACGGCAGCGCCTCCGCAGAATGGACGCTCAGTCCCGACCGCCATAGCGGCGAGGCCGCCGGCGCCGATCAGACGATGTGGCTGCAGACGGACATGCTGCTGGGCATCGAGGCAGACAACGTCCGCGCTCGACATGTGCTTCAGGAGGGTGAGGAGCTGTTCTGCGCACTCTCATGGGCAGAGGACGCGCCAATTCCGACCACGGTCGATGAGGCCAACGCCCAGCTCAAGGAGACCACCCGCTTCTGGCGCAACTGGCTGGGCGGGGCCCGCATCCCCGACCACGAGTTTCGTCCGCTGATCCAGCGCTCGGCACTCGCGATCAAGGGCCTGACATACATGCCGACCGGGGCCACCGTTGCGGCACTGACCACGTCGCTGCCCGAGACTCCCGGCGGTGAGCGCAACTGGGATTACAGGTACACGTGGCTACGCGACTCGACGTTCACCCTGCAGGCGCTGCATTACCTCAACCTTGACTGGGAGGCGAACGAGTTCATGCAGTTCATCGCCGATCTCGAGCGGAACGAGGACGGCAGCCTTCAGATTATGTACGGCATCGATGGGCGCCGAGACCTGACGGAATCCCTCCTGGAGGGCCTCAGCGGCTACGCCGGCGCCAGTCCGGTGAGAATCGGCAACGGCGCATTCGATCAGCGGCAGAACGATGTGTACGGCGCCGCGCTCGATTCCGTCCTCCTGCACACCCGCCGCAGTCAACGACTGCCGAGGCGACTCTGGCCGCTCATCCGGGCCCAGGCCGAGTGCGCGAAGGCGGTCTGGAAAAACCCCGACCAGGGGATCTGGGAAGCGCGTGGCAAACCAAAGCACTACGTCTCCTCGAAGCTGATGTGCTGGGTGGCCATGGACCGTGCGAGCAAGCTCGCGGGGATCCGAGGCGAGAACTCACTGGCCACCGAATGGGGTGAGGTGGCCTCCGAGATCAAGGCCGACATTCTCCAGAACGGCGTTGACAAGCGCGGCGTGCTCGTCCAGCACTATGAGACCGAGTCACTCGATGCGTCGACGCTTCTGGCCGCGATCTTCGGCTTCCTGTCAGCGGAGGACCCCCGGCTGCACGCAAGCGTGATCGCGATCGCGGATGAGCTCACCGAGAACGGATTTGTGCTTCGCTACCGCACGGACGAGACCGACGATGGCCTGTCCGGGAAGGAGGGGACCTTCGTGATCTGCTCCTTCTGGCTGGTCTCGGCGCTGGCGGTCGTCGGCGAGATGCAGCGGGCTCGCGACCTGATGAACAAGTTGGCAAAGGTTGCCTCGCCCCTGGGGCTCTACGCGGAGGAGTTTGACGTGGACACAGGTCGCCATCTGGGCAACTTCCCGCAGGCGTTCTCCCACCTCGCACTGGTCGAGGCGGCCGGACGTATCATCCTGGCCGAGCGAATCGCGGAGCTGCTCGGATGACCGACTACGACGTGATAGTGATCGGCAGCGGTGCCGGTGGAGGAACCCTCGTCAGGCACCTGGCACCGTCGGGAAAGCGCATCCTGCTCCTTGAGCGGGGAGGCTGGCTGCCCCGGGAGCCGCAGAATTGGCAGGCCCAGGACGTGTTCGTGGACGGCCGCTATATGTCGCCCGACACCTGGTACGACGCCGGCGGAGAGCCGTTTGCGCCCCAGGTCCATTACTACGTCGGTGGAGCCACCAAGCTCTTCGGCGCGGCCCTCTATCGACTACGTCAGGAGGATTTCGGCGAGCTTCGCCACCATGACGGGATCTCCCTGGCTTGGCCGATCGCATACGCGGACATGGAGCCGTATTACACGCGCGCCGAGCAGCTCTATCAGGTACACGGAGCGCGGGGAGAGGATCCGACCGAGCCTCCGGCGAGCGCGCCTTATCCTCATCCAGCCGTTTCGCACGAGCCCCGGATCCAGCAGCTCTCAGATGATCTCGCCAGGGCCGGGCTGCATCCGTTCCACGCCCCGTGCGGCGTGTTGCTCGATGAGTCCCAACCTCCGTTCAGCGCCTGCGTTCGCTGCAACAACTGCGACGGCTTCCCGTGCCTGGTTCACGCAAAGTCAGATGCGGAGACGATCGCGGTTCGACCGGCGCTCAAATACCCGAACGTAACGCTGCTCACCAGCGCTCGGGCGGTCAAGCTCGCGTGCAACTCCACCGGTACCGCGGTGACCGGTGTCGTCGTCGAACACGACGGCGAGACGGAAACGTTCAGCGCTGACATCGTCGTGAGTTCATGCGGCGCCGCCAACAGCGCCAAGCTGTTGCTGAGCTCAGTCTGCGACGCACATCCCAACGGCCTGGCGAACGGCTCCGATCAGGTCGGCCGTAACTACATGTTCCACAACAGCCAGGCGGTCCTTGCGCTCTCGAAGGAGACGAACCCGACGATCTTCCAGAAGACGCTCGGAGTGAACGACTTCTACTTCTCCGGAGGCGAGGACTTCGACTTCCCGCTCGGCAACATCCAGATGGTCGGCAAGTCCCAGGCGCCCATGTTCCGGGGAGAGAAGCCCGGCGAGACCCGCTTCGCCCCCACGTGGTCGCTCGAGGACATCGCGCGGCACGCCGTGGATTTCTGGCTGTCGACCGAGGACCTGCCTCTGCCGGAGAACCGCGTCACGCTCGCACCCGACGGCAACATCGCAATCAGCTACACGGCGAGCAACGACCGGGCAAAGGAGCTGCTCTACGAACGCCTCAGGTCGATGTTGGGGGACCTGGGTATGCATCACGGCCACCTGCTTCCGCATCACGCCTACCTTAAGAACGAGATCCCGGTGGCGGGCGTGGCACACCAGGCGGGCACGTGTCGCTTCGGAAGCGATCCGGCGAGCTCTGTCCTGAACAGCGACTGTCGGGCGCACGAGCTGGACAACCTCTACGTGGTCGACACCAGCTTCTTCCCGAGCATCGGCGCCGTCAACCCAGCACTCACCGCGATGGCCAACGCGCTGCGAGTGGGCGACCATCTGCTGGAGCGTCTGGGTGCAGAACAGCCCAGTGGGGATGCGATGGATGTCGGCTGACGGATCGGGCGCTGAACCGCGCCGCGTGGTGATCATCGGCGGCGGGTTCGGCGGCCTTGAGGTGGCCAACCGGCTGAAGAAGGCCGACGTCAAGGTGACGCTGGTCGATCGCAACAATCATCTCCTGTTCCAGCCGCTCATCTACAGCGTTGCAGCCGGGCTGATGTCCGAAGGAGACGTGGCGGCGCCGCTCCGGTGGATGCTGCGGCATCACCAGAACGCAGAGGTCCTGATGGCGGCCGTCACAGACGTCGACGTCGAAAATCGTCAGGTCATTCTCGATCGAGGCGAACGGCTCGACTACGACAGTCTGATCATGGCGTGTGGCGGTCAGACGTCCTATTTCGGTCACGACGACTGGCGCGAGGTAACCGCCGGGCTGAAGACGATCACCGACGCCACAGACCTTCGGAATCGGATCTTCAGCGCATTCGAGGAGGCCGAGCGGGCGCAGGACGCGGCGACCAGAGACGAGTGGATGACGTTCGTGGTGGTCGGAGGCGGTCCGACCGGGGTCGAGATCTCGGGGCAACTCGGAATTCTCTCTCGGCATGCGATGAAGCGCGATTTCAGAAGGATCGACCCGGGCAACGCCCGGGTGATCCTGCTCGACGCGGGCGAACGAGTGGTTGCGGCGTTCAGTGAGAAGACATCGTCAGTCGCCGCGCGGGAGCTCACGGCGCTCGGCGTGACCATCCGCGAGCACGCGCTGGTCACGAACGTCGACCAACACGGCGTAACCGTGAAGATCGGCGACGAGACCCAGCAGATCAGGAGCCGAACCGTGGTGTGGGCAGCCGGTGTCCAGACCGCTGAGATCGCACGGACGCTAGCCAAGGCGACCGCTGCCGAGACCGACCGCGCCGGACGCATCACCGTGAATCCGGACCTCGCGGTGCCCAGGCATCCCGAAATCTCCGTCATTGGCGATGCGGCAAGTCTGGCCGGCTCCGACGGACGGCCGTTGCCTGGCCTGGCAACTGTGGCGATCCAGCAGGCACGCCACGTGGCCGAGGGAATCCGCGCTGGTCAGCCGGGCGCATCCTCGCCGTTCAAGTATTTCGACAAGGGGGCGCTCGCGGTCGTTGGTCGCGGCAAGGCCGTGTGTGAGGTGAGAGGTCACCGGCTGCACGGATGGCCAGCGTTCCTGATGTACTGCTTTGTGCACCTGTTCTATCTGGGCGGCGTGGGTGGCCGGCGCGTCACCGTCCTGATCACGGCTATCGGGGCCCTGTTCGGCGCCCGCGCGAATCGGATCATCGAGGGGCAGCTCAGCGACGGCAGCGAGGCGGCAGAGACAGGCTCATAGTCGGGTGCGCCCCAGCAGGGCCGGCATCCCAGCGATCAGGCGTCGAGCACGTCCATCAGGGCCGGCTCGACCTCGGGGTGGCGAAACTCGAAGCCGAGCTCGAGCAGCCGCGCAGGCAGCACACGCTGCCCGGTCGTGACGATCTCAGCCATCTCGCCGTATAGGAAGTTCAGGGCGAATGCCGGCACCGGTAGCAATGCCGGCCGGCGCAGGGCCCGACCCAGTGCATGGGAGAGCTCGGCATTGTCGACCGGTCGCGGCGCGGTCAGGTTCAGCGGGCCCGCCGCGCGCGGATCGTCGACGCAGAACAGCAGAGCCCGGGTCACGTCGTCGATATGAACCCAGGGCACGTATTGGCGCCCGCCCGCAACAGGTCCGCCGACGCCGGCACGGAAAAACGGCAGCATCTTCGCGAGCGCGCCGCCCGTAGGCGAGATCACGACCCCAGTTCGGGTGAGTGCGACACGGAGGACATCGGCCGCGGCAAGCGCGGTGGCCTCCCACTCGGCCACCAGCCTGGCGAGGAAGTCGGTTCCTCCTGGTGCCTGCTCGGTCAACTCGGTGGCATCGCGGGGCCCGTAGTACCCGGTTGCCGACTGAGAGACGAGGACCGCCGGCCGCTCACCGGGCTCAAGTTGCCGCAGACCGTCGACGAGCATGCCAGTGGCCCCGACCCGTGAGTCGCGGATCCGCTGCTTTGCCTCGGCGCTCCAGCGCTGCGCGATCGGCTCGCCCAAGAGGTTGACGACGGCGGTGGCACCGGCCAACGCCTCTGCCGGTGGCGGAGAGCCGGTCGGGTCCGGCCAGGCGAATACCTCAACAGCCTCTGGCAGCGCCACGCGCGCTGCCTGGACGTTGCGGGAGAGGGCCACGGGCTGACCACCGCGCGCCAGCAACGCCTCGCAGACGGCTGTGCCGATTGTGCCCGTCGCTCCTGTGATCACGACCTTTTTCACAGCTTGGATCCTCCTCATGAGCGCCAGACCGAGCCGATCTCACGCCGTCACCGGCCTGCCTATGCGAACTTCGTGTTATATAAACTTATACAACATGTCCAGGTTATTGAGCATGGGTGAGATCGCGAGCCGCACCGGCGTAACCGAGCCAGACCCTGCGGATGTGGGAGCGCCGTCACGACTTTCCCCGCCCCGACCGCGGCCCCGGCGGCCATCGGCGCTACACCGAGGAGCAGGTCGAGCAGGTTCAGCGAGTGCTCGCGGCCGCGCGAGCGCGGGCTGTCACTGAGAGCTGCGATCGAACAGGTTCAGCGGCTTCAGACCCCGCAGAATCTGTCTCGCTGTTCTGCGACGCTTGCGCCGGCGCCGGCCCGAGCTCGCAGCCGCAGCTGGTGGGCAAGCCCGCGATGATCGCTCTCAGCCACGCGATCGAGGACGAGTGCCTCGCGCGGGCCGAGAACCAGCTGCTGTTCGGCTGCTTCCAGCGTGAGCGCTTCTTTCGCCAGGATCAGGACCGCTGGCGGGAGCTCTCGCAACAGCGCGGTGACCACCGTCTTTGCCGAGTTCCCGCCGCCCGTGGATGAACCGGGGCCCGGCTGGAGATCCCGATCGCCACGCCCGCGCGCTGAGCTCGCGAATGGTCGCTCCTCTGTCTACGGCGAACGCTCAGCGATCTGCCTGGCCGGCCGCGAGCCGGCCTCCTCGAGCACCGCCGCCCGGCACTCGGCCGACGCACTTCGAAACGGTCTGGACCGTCGACGCCCGGCTCGTTCGGGAGCTTGCAGAGGCCTGCGCGAGCTTGCCGCGAGGTCGTCCCGCAGATCGAGAGAGCGCGCCCGGCAGCCGCTCACACTGGAGCCGGCGGTCGGCGCAGAGGAGCAGCTGCGACTCGCCACCGCGGTCATCAACCGAACGCTCGTCAGAGCTGCGCTTGATCCGGGATCGGCCGGCGATGCGTACAGCAGAGATCGATGAGAATCGCGATCATCGGAGCTGGCGTCTCGGGTCTGACAGCCGCCGATCTGCTCCACCGGGACGCACGAGATCACGCGTGTTCGAGGCCGCCGGCAGGCCCGGCGGCCACCCGACACGATCCGGGTCGACACCGCCCATGAGACGCATCACCTCGACACCGGCTTCATCGTCTTCAACGATCGCAACTACCCCAACTTCGAGCGTCTGTCCGACACGCTCGGCGTCGCGTGGCAGCCGTCCGAGATGAGCTTCAGCGTCAGCGACGGAAGCGGCGCATTTGAATACTCGAGCCGCTCGCTCAACGCCCTGTTCGCCAATCGCCGCCATCTCGTCAGCTCAGCCTTCATCGGATGGTCGCCGACGTTCCGCGCTTCCAGCGAGCCGCGCGAGAGTTGCTGCGCCGGCGCGACAGCGGGCTGTCGCTGCGCGATTGGCTGGCCGAGCGGCGGTTCTCGACGCACTTCGTCGAGCGCCTGATCGTCCCGCAGGTCTCTGCCGTCTGGTCGGCCGACCCGCGATCGCTGTGGAGCTTTCCGGCGCTGTTCCTGGCCCAGTTCTTCGACAACCACGGCATGCTCGGCCTGCGGACCGGCCGCAGTGGCGAACGATCACCGGCGGCTCTGCGCGCTACGTGGAGGCGCTGACTTCGCGGCTTCGGAGACCGCGTCCGCCTGCGCTCGCCGGTCCAGATCGATGATCGCGACTGCCGACGCGTCGATGGTCAATGTGCGCGGGCGCGGAGCCGGAGCGCTTCGATCACGTCGTGATCGCGACCCACGCTGATCAGGCGCTCGCGATGCTGGGCGACGCGACGCGCGCGAGCGCGAGCTCCTGGGCGCGATCCCGTACCAGCCGAACGAGGCGGTTCTGCATACCGACACCGGCCTGCTACCGCGGCGGCGCGCGCGTGGGCGAGCTGGAACTACCACCTGCTCGACGACCGCGCGCACGGACGACCGTCACCTACCACCTGAACCGCCTGCAGCGGCTCGAGCGACAGCAGTTCTGCGTGACGTTGAACCTGACCGACCGAGATCGACCCGGCGCGTGTCTGCGCGGATCGATTACGCGCACCCGGTCTACACGCCGGCGGGCGTCGACGCCCCAGCGGCGCATGGGCGAGATCTCAGGACGGGACGCACCCACTTCTGCGGGGCCTACTGGGGCTGGGGATTTCACGAGGATGGGGTCAACAGCGCGCTGCGGGTCGCCGAGGTTGGGAGTGCAGGCTGTGAGCACGATCACGGAGTTCCGCCGCGCGACCATACGACATCCGCTCCGCTGACGCAGCTGTCTCTACGAGGGTACCGTCGCCACCGCCGCTCGTTCCCGCGCGCGAGCTTCGGCACCGGATCGCGATGGCCTACATCGACCTCGACGAGCTGCCGCGGCTGCTCGGTGGACGGCTGGTGCGGCGCTCCCCGGGGTTCTGCGTTTTCGCCGCGCGGACTATCACGGACGCGACGTGCCACTGAGCGACGCGGTTCGCGACACCGTCGAACGCGAGACCGGCGGCGCCGGCGGGCCCGATCCGGCTGCTGACCAAGCTTCGCTCGTTCGGTCACTGCTTCAACCCGGTCAGCTTCTACTACTGCTTCGATCAGCTGACAGGCGCAGGGGAGGCGATCCTCGCCGAGGTGACGAACACCCCGTGGGGCGAGCGGCACGCCTACGTGGTCCCGGCGGCGCCGGTGCATTTCGAGAAGGCGCATGCACGTCTCGCCGTTCATGGGGATGGATCACATCTACTCTCCATCCGCGCCCAACTGCCAGGGCAGCGTCCCCTGGCGATCTCGATCGAGAACACTCGCGGGGATCAACGGTTGTTCCACGCGTTGCTCGAGCTCGAAGCGACGCGAACTCAACCCGGCGTCTGTGCGAGTTCGTTGAACGGCCGGTCGCCCGCGGTGCGCGTGCTCCCGCGCTCATCTACGGACATGCGATCGGGCTGAAGCTTGCCGGCGCTCGCGCTTTTCCCCCGCCCGCTATCTAGCCACACTCGCGTGAACACGACCCACTCGCTCGGATCGTCGCCACTGCGCTGCTGAGTCGCATCCAGGTCGGCTCGCTCGTCATCCGCGATCCGGACGGCAGGCGTCACCACTTCGGCATCGGCGTTCCCCCGAGGCGACGCTCGACCTCCACGCCGATCGGGCGTGGAGGTCGTTCCTGCGTGGCAGCCTCCGGCCTCGCTGACGCCTACGCCGACGGGTTGTGGGACTCGCCTGACCTTGTCGCCGTCGTCCGGCTGGCTGCCCGGCTTTTTGCGAGCAATCATGCATATTAGAGGGCATATATGGACATATTCATACCAGTCCTCAGCTACGGCCATTCATGCTAGGTTCCACCGAAACCCGTCCGATCTTCGAAGTTAAGCTGGCACTGGCCCCGTTAGTACTTTGATGGGAGACCGCATTGGAAACCGAGGTGCTGTAGTTTTGCCTTTTTGCCAATCGCAATCCGCAAAGCGCAAACCGCAAGCCACGCCGGGCAGAGGTCGTCGCCATGCAGAATTCCGTCGGCCCATCGATCTTCGTGTCTTCAATCGATATTTTGCCACTTGGGCGGAATTGCCCATTTCAATACTATGGTCATGGCACGCCGGCATAAGGCAGTGCACAGGTCAACACACTTTGCCGGACATCAGTCCCAAGATGCTTTTCGCCAAAATAGCCAAGAGACACGAGAGCATGGTGTTCTACGGACATTACGGATGCCGCTGCATGCTCTGGCGCCGATCCTGCGTCCAATGGGCAAGTGACTGTCCGTTTTGGAGATTACATTTATAAATGGCTTACTTCTTTCACTCGTGAGTGGAGGGTGGCGTTTTTTATGTAGATGGCGCAATGATGGCACCATACGAACCCTGCAAATTCATCTTTTACTGGTTGGGCCACACATAAGACTACATATACGGCCTCCGTGCGGCGAAAACCAACGGCATTAATGGGGGCATTTGAACAAAACCAATAAAGACATTGTGATGAATGATAAACATCTTGGCCGCTTGGACGATTCTGATACATATTCTCCTCTCGGCTATCTCTCACAGTTTCTGAAGATGTTTCAAAATAAGGTGGAGACCTCTAAATGAGCCGTGCAATGTTCTAACTGCACTGCACTAGTGCAGTAAAACATATAAACGACTTTATTAAAAACCCCAAAATTCAAATTATTGCGCTCTGCACATAAGGTAGACTACAACATATAGAGGCTCGTAACAACCTCGTGCCTTCGCGCAAATCCCTTAAAATCGGGTCCAAGGGGCCTCATCGACTGGCGATCGCCAATCGTGCAGCTATCGGTCCTTTACGCCCACCTGTGTGTAACATACTATTGTTCGATTTGCTCACTCTGCAGAGGCAGATTGTCTCTAGTGCGCCTCATAGCTTGACAGTGTCTTCTATGCATCTTTGGCGCCCGCCCTGGGATAATTCTTTTACAGAAATGCCGTCCAGAAGGAACCCGTTCTTATGCACCATTCGGTTCAAATACCCCTTTGAATGCCAGTGATTGGTACACCGGCGATGATACATTACAGCTATATCTGGGTCTGAGGTGATTGAGTCTTCAGCATGCGCTGGACCGAATTATTCCGTGAATCGGCCGAAAGATGTCACGAAGGCCCCATTCATAGGATCAGAAGGAAACCACCAGAAAATGCTGGACAAGCCAGCAAACAATGCCACCATCTGCATGCCATCTGGCAATCATTCTTTAAAACCACTTCAATGTTGATATCCTGACGATATGGCTTGTTTTTGACTTTAGCTGGATAATGATGATTTCCGATGAACGCACATTTGCCAGCCCCGTGAAGATTTTGTAAGAAACGAGCGGCGATATCGCCAATGGCCGGAACCAAGGCAAAGACTGCAATTGGTGCCAATTCAATCGGTAAAAGAATGCATTTGTCTATGGAGGTGCCTTGCAATTCATTGGTATCAACGCATGGGGTCTCCTGGCCGTGGCGCTCGTGGTGGCATCTTCGGCCGTGATCACCATGACAGCCTATTCGGCATCAAGAGCGATCGGTTCATTGCTTTTTCATATTCTCTGACTGGCCGCCTCATTTCTTGCCGGATATTTGCAATTAGCTTGAGGCACCCAATAATCTGGCCAAGTTGATGAGATGTAACTAGGACCGGGAGCAAGTCTACTTCAGAAGGGCCAGAGTGAATCGAGTCTGGGCTGACGCGGACACTGGAAAAATCAAACTTGCACCATTATATTCGCACTGGTTGAAGATCGAACCGAACGGAGCACCCCGGCAAGCCCCCGAATGGTCTCTGTTGTCTACAAGAGACAACAGGTGGAAAGGCTTGGCATGGCATGGGGCATTTTATTTGCGATGGCTATAAATGCATGAGCCCCGGCCCTTATTTTACTTTTTAAAGATCAGTTTGGCCATCTTGGTCGCCGGTTCCTTTTTGGTATCTGTCTTTTGATGGACAACTCCTATCACTGTGGTAGATACATGCATGGCAACTTTTTTGGACAATTGGGGAGCCATTATGGATGCTGATAACATTCACACCGATACCTCCAAAGAGCAATGCTGATGGTGTGAGGGCATGCAAATGCAGAGAGACACTGCCGTGATTTTGTTGACTGACGGCCAATGCCGGCATGGACAAATGCTTGAAGATGACGGGAAACGCATCAGAGTTTAGGTTTTCCCCTGGTTTATTCGCGGTCGATGCTCAACATATGCCTCCCCGGCCCTCGCCCCTTCCAACGTTTACCGTTGTAGGTCAACGGCATGCCGCTGGCCGGCCTCTGATTCTGAGGTATATCTTGATGCCCTGAAGGCGTTCTTCCATGCCAGGTGCATCATGATCTCCAGATTCGTCACGCCAGCATCCGCATTCCAGACGGCACATGCTCGCTTCATTGCAGGGCCAGTATATCGCACATGACCATCCAGAAGTAGATGCCATGCGGAAAGTCCCGGTAGATCTGCGGCCAAATTCTCATCCGGCACCGAATTTTTCTCTCTAATTTCGTCGCACGTAATGCGTGAGCTCACCGGGGCCTGGGCCGGGAAACCCGTTTGGCTGGTCTGCTCTGATTGTCGGTAGATATGTGCTGCACACACGAAAATGCCGCCAGTATTCTTCGAAAAGGCCAGATCTGTCCATGTGCTCATTGATCATGTTTCTGTGCGCCGTCGACGTCGACGTTAATGCTCATCACCTCGTTTAGACTCTGTCTCTGATGAGAATGCAGCATTTAACACCAGCCCAAACCCCCGCCGTAGTCTCTGCATGCCCAGAGGTCATGGGACCTATGAGATGCAGTGGGTGGTTGATTGTTGGTGATGCAGATGTTAAATGAAATGCATTGACTTTTGAGGGTGGGCATCAAATAAGCCGCCTCAGGACTCATCGCTCATCGCCTTGCTGTTGTTGCCTTTTCTGCTCGCAGGGGTGTGGACACTGGTCCGAAATTGCCCCGACATGCTTCTTGGATCTATTGCCACAGGCTCCGAGGAGAAGGTCACATCTGAATCAAAACCTTGATATTTCAAGAGACCGCAACATTGGCAGCCTGCGCCTCAGCCCAGAGCGACCATTGCACTCCTTGGGCCACGTGCATGCGGATGGTTTTGAAAATAGAGCGGCAGGCGACAAGACGAGGTGGCCATTACGCATGCCCCCCCGATTTTGGGAAAGACAATCGAAGGATCCTGGAGGCAGGCAACGTGTCGGCCTAGCTTCAACGTGCAATTATCGAACCAGAACTCTGGAAAATGGATAAGGCCATCCAGCAATAAATATGCTCGTGCCAAGGCGCCGCCAACAAGACCACCAAGTATGCCAGCATCATGACGACGGTACAGAGCGGGCGACGAATTTACAGATGCCGGCAAAATTCACATTCTCATCGGATAATCTGGGCCGAATTCCCGCCCCACCCCACCCCCTCCCCACCCACCACCCGGAAGACATGTGGATGGCACGGAATGCCCGCACATATTCAGCGAGATCATGTGCCGAGGGCGTGGCTCGGTGCGCTCATGCATGCATGGCCATGAAAATCTTGGAGGATTCAAAATGCGCCAATGGACGTTTCCGACAGAAAGAGGTCACCTCGTTTGCACACTGATGCTTGACAACCGGGCTCCCTCATGCAGGCACTGCGCCGCAGGATGGCCCACGCACAGATGATGTAGGTAAATCGGGACGCCTCATAAGGCAGGCATGTATGCATGCATGCATGCATGGGGAACAAAGTTTTGGTATTCTCGCTTTGCATGAGGTGGCAGGTAACCTTTGATGCTTTCAGATGGATGACTGCCTTGCCCCAGATACATCTGGGTGTGCAGAAGAATGCATGATAGAATAGATCTTCTTTTGATGCCAGTGGCTTCGGCCGTGTTTTGTGCGTCTGCTTTCACATGCCAGGTCGCAATGGCAGGCTCCTCGCAGATTCGCCAAGGAAACACCCTCGACCAATACGCCAATTCAAAAACTGAACGGCATAACTAGATGGCCAGAATCGATTGGCCGCATCGAGAAACCAGCCTGCCAGAAGGTGTAGGCAGAAGTCTGTCTCGGCACGTCCACTGTCAATATGGCCAAGACGATGATGAATGGACAGAGATTGCAGTCGGCGGAACATCTTGCACCCGTCATTTTGCCGAGGCTTCTCAGCCTTCATGCCGTCTATTCGCAACCATAGCCGAGGTGCTGAACGAAATCGAGCATTGGCGGCTAGGTGCGGTTGCGCATGACTGGTGGCGATGGAGGTTGCTCTGGTCTTGCTCGGCTGTAATGCAAACAAACGACGCGGCCAAATGCGTGCAAAGGCCAGAGGCACTCCGATTCACATGCTGGCGTGTGGTTGGCCATTGGCTCTATGCCACTAGCATGCACTGTTCATTGCATCACTTGAGCGCCCGCATCGCCTCTGGCGCCGAGCCGGTCTGACCTTTTCTCATAGTCACCCCGGTCAAGAGCATTGCATTAGATGGTCAAACTGCTGATGCCACTACTACACCTACACCTACACCTACACCTACACCTACACCTACACCTACATCTACATCTACACCTACATCTACACCTACACCTACACCTACATCTACACCTACATCTACACCTACATCTACACCTACATCTACATCTACATCTACACCTACATCTACATCTACATCTACATCTACATCTACATCTACATCTACATCTACATCTACATCTACATCTACATCTACATCTACATCTACACATGCACTTATGTCTGCCGAATATGGCCGGCTCGTGTGCGTCCATGCATGCATGCCATAATATGCATCACGCCGCCCGCTACATCGCAGCAAAGACAAAACCGGCATGTTTGTCCGCTTTATTTCCAAAGGGGCATCATCTGATGCACGATGCCATGATGCCTTGATGCCAGGATATCTTTGACCCCATCGAGTCTGTCGGGTCCTTCCAGTCCTTCGATGGCGAGAGCCCGGAATCATTGCTGTGTCATGCCTGTTCTTATGTTGATCACAATTCGAATAGTAGGATGATGCCAAGCCGAGTTCAAAACCCCATGAAAGGTTTGCATTCGCAAAATGCACAAAATACCGCATTTGTTGACCGTATTGCGTGCTTCCCGTTCCTAGCATAGGCCATTTCATAGTGTCCGCCGTCCACGGCAGTCCGGCAATGCGGTTTGCCTGCATGGACGGGCATGCTCCAACAATGATTGCACACGGTCGTCGTTATGTCCTGCACGATATATTTGTCGCTTTGGGCGACGCATGGGCATGAACCAAAGACCCAGAGGCAAGATAGAGTCAAAAAGGGTGGCGGCGGTTCCCACCTCTGGCGATCGCATCTCCGTTCATTCGGTCATCAGTTCAAAGCCAACGAGGCTGCCAGAGAGCCTGGTCGCATAGTTGGCATTTCAGTCCCATCCATCCAATCGGTCATGGCAAAGCACAAATGCCATTTGCTCATCTCTGCCCCAGTCTTCAGGCCTGTAGCCTCATCTAGGTACTTCCATCGATTGTATGCAGGCCCTTTCCACTTTCTGTTTACTCGCTCGCTTGCTCGCTGATCACTTCTAGTCTGGACTCGGCTTTGGCTGCACCCGTATCCAGACCCAAGGTTCAGCCACAGGGCCTGCCATCTGGCCGGCCAGCAGTCCAGTCCAGTCCAGTCCAGTCCAGTCCAGTCCAGTCCAGTCCAGTCCAGTCCAGTCCAGTCCAGTCCAGTCCACCTACCTGCACGGGCACCGGCCACTGCATCGGTGTCTGGCTCGTGGGCTGTTTGGCGCAGATTGTACGTTACATGTCGCAGCCAGCGATCGCCTAGCGATGGCATCAAGACATCGCCAATGGGATTCGACAAAGCCCAGGCCATGATCATGGCATGGCAACCCCACGTGGGCCCTTTGACTTCCGGATCGTGCATGCCTGCCGAGGTGAAAGCAAGCCGCAAGTGACAATTAGATAGTGTAAAGTGGAAGATGGCGAGTTGAAGACCTAGATGGGCCCAAAAGTTTATGGCCTATTGGCCCGACAGTGGGTGGCAATGTGCCGGCAATGCATCGTACTTGCAACCGTCACGGAACCGGCCGGCCATGCGTGCCACACGCTTGGCATATCCTCTGGACCTCTTATCAACTCGTCATGCAATATTCTCGGTGGCCCCATTCTGCGCCTGTTGTGCACCTGAGGCGAACAGAAATATTTTGCGTGCCCTCGCTGAGTTGCGTGCAGCCTTCCCCAAGTAGCCTGCACGCTATTTTGGCCTGGCTTTGACCATGAACCTCTCTCAACGCAGCCTGCTCCTGGTTGTCCACCACTAGTGGGTTGGCTTTTGGCTGTGTCCTTCCCATGGGCTTATGCCTGCCTGCATCCTGTCATTCCTCTGGCGGGCCATGCACACGCACACCATTGAGGAGGCTATCTTTCTGGCGCCTCACTCTACATTGCTGTCCTCGGGCCATATGGCCAAGCCTGCGCACCTCTACAAAGACATCAGACGTGATGGGATGTAGACAACATAAGGTAATTCTTCAGGACTCCCAGAGGCAAAAGATGATCAACAAAATGTTTGCCCCACGGCGCATGAACTTTTGATGCAGATGGTGGTGCGTCGCAGGATGACAAGCCCATAAAAAAAATCAATAAATGCTGCATGAATCCACACACTGCACTGGAAACATTGATGATGGCCGGTGCCTCTTGCTGCAGATGGGCCACAAACAATCGCTTTTGACTGTGACAGCAGTTTGGGTCATCTGGGAGGGAGGGAGGGAGCCTTGTCCCGCAAAAGATGTCCCCGAACATCCAGAGCTTTGTCGGGTCGTCGGCAGCTCGCCACATTGAACAGAAATGATCAGGGGCTCATGCAGATAGGCCATGGCGTGCATGCTCAGCGATGAATGGGCTTGAGCCGAAAGAGAATGTAACCGTGAACCTGGCGGTGGTGGTGGTCTGTGGTCGTTGGAGGCTCTTATGGACAGGTTACCACGAGCGATCAAGCCGTCATCGAACAGGCCCATTACATCCTCCTTCAACTGCACACGCCATTGTCTTTCGGAGCATTCGTTTTGACGACAACTGAACGAGAGGGAGGGCACAAGAGGTTCATTTCATTTCCATTTCCCTTCCTTTCCCTTCCTCTCCAAGCCTGCCGCCTCATGCCCCCACCCCACGCCCCGGCCTTTGTCGAAAATGGGCGAAAAGTGCAAAAAAGTGCAAAAACAGGCCCATTTCTGCCGTAATCACAATAGGGAAAGTTGTACCTGGCGCAGATTTTTTGTCCGAAGTACCTATAGGGAGGTGTCGTGAAAAAAGATCGAAAAGACATCTGGGAGCGATGAGATGGTGACGAATCTTGAGCATTGAAGAACACGGTCCCGACGGTAGATTTGGGTCAAAAGCGGTATGTAGCTGGGAAAAGACCTGTCCTGATCAGTTCAGACAGTCCGAGACATGTGCCAGTAAATTGTGTGGGACAATTTGGGCACTTTTGCCTGCATTTGGCCTGCTGCAGATTCGGCATCGTCGTTGCTGTGGCTGCGTGGCCGGTAAGATGCAAGGCACAAGCCAAGCACTCGGACAGCGGCAGCAGCCAAGGACGGGCAAGGCGATCGGCGCCAAACTGCCTGCACAGGTGTTTCGCCGTGTCGCGACCGGCGCCAGGCTGGTCTGTTGGCTTCTTCAGGCTGGCAGACCAGCTGTGGCGCCGCGTGGTACTGATGAGGTTGGTGTATGCGTAGCGCAGGCAATGTGTACACACGAGACATGGCTGATACGGGGCGGTGCGAGCAGAGCGCGGCGCCGGCTGGCCGGCAACGGCAGTGGGCGTACGTGCGGCGAGCGGGTCTTTGGCAGCAGATAGGTGCGGCGCGTGCCGCGGGCGACAGCCGTCAGTCTTGGGACACGACGGGTGCCTGCTTGGCGACACGCGCTGCACGGAGAACAGCAGGCACGGGCTTGTTGAGATGCTCACTTAAGTTACTGGCTCTTGCCGGTTCCAGGTGCCGGTCTGTGCGGAATTACCGCGGTCTTGGCTGGCTTGTCTGGGGAGGGCGATTTGGGTGGATTCAGAACGGAGGTGCTCGGCCATGCGCCCTGTTCATCCGGCCTGGGACCGCCGAAGTGCTCTCGCCAAGACGGGTGCACCAAGGCCTCGGCAAGGCCACGCAGACTGATGCACACGGAACAATAGATACCTGGTTGATCTTTCCAGCTTTATATGCTAGTCTTAAAGACTAAGCCATGCATGTGAAAGTACTAGCTCTTTGAGCGAAACTGCGAATGGCTCATTAAAACAGTTATAATTTCTTTGACGCAAAACTCCACATGGATACCTGTGGAAATCTAGAGCTAATACATGCAGCTGCTTGCAGCGCGATTTATTAGTTACAACCAGGACGCACTTGTGCGTTGGGGTGAGTCACGATAACTTTGGGATCGCATGGCCTTGTGTCGGCGACGGGTCATTTAAGCATCTGACCTATCAACTTTAGATGGTACGATATGGGCTTACCATGGTGACGACGGGTGACGGGGAATTAGGGTTCGATTCCGGAGATGGAGCATGAGAAATGGCTCCGACATCTAAGGGTGGCAGCAGGCGCGCAAATTACCCACTCTTGACCAAGGGAGGTAGTGACGAAACATAACGATGCGGGGCATAGCTTCTGCAATCGCAATGAGGACGTTCCAAAAAGACGTCTGAGGAACCATTGGAGGGCAAGTCTGGTGCCAGCAGCCGCGGTAATTCCTGCTCCAATAGCGTATATTGAGGTTGTTGCAGTTAAAAAGTTCGTAGTCGGAGGGAAACGCGCCGGCACGTGCGGCGGCACCGCCCTCGGGCACGCCGCCGACCTACACGGGCCTGGCGCGACGCGCAGCACGGAGCCCGCCCCTGTGGCGGGCCACCGGTGCGCGAGCTACTTTGAGGAAAATAGAGTGTTCAAGGCAGGCGATCGTCTGTATATGTTAGCATGGAATAGCACTGTGCCGTGGGCTGCTGCTGGTTGGAGCCGATGGAATGGTAGATAGGAGCAGGCGTGGGCGTCGGAATATCGCGGTCAGAGGTGAAATTCTTGGATTCGCGATGGACCAACAAGAGCGTAGGCATTCGCCAAGTATGCTTCCGTTGATCAAGAGCCATAGTTTGGGGAGCAAAGGCGATCAGATACCGTCGTAGTCCAAACCATAAACGATGTCGACTCATTTTCGGCTGCGCGACTGGGCGTGGTCGGGGGTGTAAGAGAAATCAAAGTTTTTGGAGTCTGGGGGGAGTATGGCCGCAAGGAGGAAACTTAAAGGAATTGACGGAAGACGACACAAGAAGTGGAGCCTGCGGCTTAATTTGACTCAACACGGGGAAGCTTACCAGGGCAAGACATGGCCAGGAGCGACGGCTTAAGAGCGCTTTCGTGATTCCATGAGTGGTGGTGCATGGTCCGTTGCATGTTCGTGGAGCGATTTGTCTGGTTAATTCCGTTAACGAACGAGACTTTGACGCTCAACATAGGGACGCTCACTTTGCTGCTGAGCGTGCTCTTCTTGAGTGGACTGACCATGGTAAGTGGTAGGAGGTTCAAAGCCATAACAGGTCTGTGATGCCCTTAGATGTTCTGGGCTGCACGCGTGCTACAATGGCGGGGACAGCAAGTTGGTGCGCCGAAAGGCACGTCAAAGCATGAATCCCCGCCGTGCTTGGGATAGGCCATTGGAATTTGGCCTTGAACGAGGAATTTTTAGTAACCGCACTTCATCACAGTGCGTTGGCTACGTCCCTTGTTTTTGTACACACCGCCCGTCGCTATTTCCGATTGGATGGCTTAGTGAGGTGCTTGGATGGCCTCTCTTGGGAGGACAGAAAAGCAACAAACTTGGTCATCTAGAGGAAATAAAAGTCGTAACAAGGTACTCGTATGTGAACCTGCGTGTGGATCATTAATGGTGTTCTGGTGGCGCGGCGTCGCAAGACAGCAGCCCGCCGGGGTATTTTGTGAATCTTCTGGGCTGTGCCGTCTGTGTGTGGCGACTCTGTGGCGTGCACTGGCCGATGTGGTGTGCTCTCTGACTGGACGGATGATCTGTGGCCGAGCCTTTTCGGCCGCAGCTCAGCCTGGCTGGCGGTCGAGCGGCGATGTCAGTCAGCATGCCCAGATACCCCTGCACAAGTGGCACGCCCGGAACAATAGATGCTTTAGACAACTACAAACTGTACACAACTGGCGGCAAGGGATCATTTGGTTCTCGTAACGATGAAGAACGCAGCGAGATGCGAAACGTGGCGCGATACGCAAAACCTGCGAGACGTCGAGTTTTTGAACGCAGCATGCGCCCGCAGAGCAATCCGCAGGCATATCTGTCTGGGTGTTTTGATCACTCTTCCGGGCAACTGGTGTGTCACGGGCCGTTTGCGCAAGCGAGCGGCCGCGGTGTGCGCCGTGTCCGGACGTGTCTTGCCTGCTTGCAGGCGTGTGTGCGCTGCCTGGCCGCAGCGTCAATCTCTGAGTGTCTGCTGTGAATATGTGTGATCGAGCCGTGTGGCTGGGCGTTTGCGCCCGGCCGCCTGCCCCCTCTGCAACTCTACATGCAAGCCGCTTTGCCAGCGTCCACGGATGCGAGCACATCTGCAGGCAAAGGGCCATCTGGTTCGTCCGTCCGATCATGCGTGCATGACTGTGCACGGCCGGGCCAGACGGCCTTCGCCGGCAACCAAACGATAAACCTCAGATCAGACAAGACTACCCGCTGAACTTAAGCATATCAGTAAGCGGAGGAGAAGAAACTAACAAGGATTCCCCCAGTAACTGCGAGTGAAGCGGGAAGAGCCCAAACTTGTAATCTGTGCCCACTGGGCACCGAGTTGTAGTTTGGAGCCTGGTTGTGCGCGCAAGCCGCCTGTCCTAACTATTGTGGAAATGGTGGCCAGGAGGGTGACAGCCCCGTGTGGGCAGGCGGCGAAGCGCCCACGCCGGGCCAAGAGTCGGGCTGTTTGGGATTGCAGTCCAAAGCGGGTGGTAAACTCCATCTAAGGCTAAATACCGACGAGAGACCGATAGCGAACAAGTACCGTGAGGGAAAAATGAAAAGAACTTTGAAAAAAGAGTCAAAAGTACGTGAAATTGCCGGCAGGGAAGCGATTGGGACGGCAGAGCCGAGTGTGCATTCGGCAAGACTGGCGGGCCAGCCTCGGCTGGCCAGTCACACTGCAGGGTTTTGCGCCCGGACAGTTGCAGCGCTCTGGCACGTCGCCGTCTTTCGGCCGACCCGCCGGAGCGCCCCGACTGCGCCGTCCTAAACGACCCGTCTTGAAACACGGACCAAGGAGTTCAGCAGGCTTGCGAGTGCCACAGTCACCACACTGCGGCGCGCAGCGAAAGCAAAAACGGCGTCGCCCTCGGGTGGCGCGGTGCATGCGGCATCGTCCGAGCGCGAGGCCCGTGGCCAAGCGCATCGAGACCGAGCACGCCTGCTGAGACCCGATAGATGGTGAACTATGCCTGGGTAGGGTGAAGCCAGGGGAAACCCTGGTGGAAGCTCGCAGCGATTCTGACGTGCAAATCGATCGTCAAACCTGGGTATAGGGGCGAAAGACTAATCGAACCATCTAGTAGCTGGTTCCCCTTGAAGTTTCCCCCAGGATAGCAGGCACGAAGAGGGCCGGCGGGCGGCGCTGCCGGACTCACTGCGCGGCGATCGCCACGGCGAGAGACGCCAGCGGGGCCGCGACGGCCGCCCGGCGGCGGGCAGTTTCATCAGGTAAAGCGAATGACTAGAGGTCGTGGGGCCGGAACGGCCTTTGCCTCTTCTCAAACTTTGAATTGGTGAGAGATGCGCTTGTCTCGGTGAAAGCGCATCGCAAATGCAAGTGTGCCTAGTGGGCCATTTTTGGTAAGCAGAACTGGCGCTGCGGGATGAACCGAACGTCGAGATAAGGAGCCCAACTTCACGCAGAGAGAGAAAAAAAGGTGTTGGCCCATCCAGACAGCAGGACAGTGGCCATGAAGGTCGGCATCTGCCAAGGAGTGTGTTACTACTCACCTGCCGAATGGGCCAGCCCTGAAAATGGATGGCGCTGGAGCGTGAGTCCTATACTCGACCCGCCGTGCAGCCTGTGCACGGCGGAGTAAAGGGGCGTGGGGGCTGCAGCAAAGGCCAGGCGCAAGCCTCGCTGGAGCGGCCTCCAGTGCAGATCTTGGTGGTAGTAGCAAATACTCAACGGAGGAGATTGAGGGCCGTCGTGGAGAAGGGTTCCGTTGGCACAGCAAATGGCAGCGGGTGAGTCGTTCCTAAGACAGGGCGTAACTGCGCACACTGTCGAAAGGGCATCTGGTTAACAGTCCAGAACCGGTCTGTGGGGAAGCGGCAACGCAAGGGAGCCTGGCCACTCCGGCGTCACGCTCAGCGGGGGATGTCTACCTCCGTTAACGAACGCGACGACCGCCGAATCAGCCTAGCTGGAGACTCGGTCGTCGGTCGGAACAGCACGCATCGCGTGTCTGAGCGCATCGTCGGACCGTCAAACGCCAGGGGACTGCCCACACAGCAGCGCGTACCCAAACCGCATCAGGTCTCCAAGGTGAACAGCCTCTGGTCGATAGAGCAACGTGGCTAAGGGAATTCGGCAAAATAGATCCGTAACCTCGGGACAAGGATTGGCTCTAGAGGATGGGCGACGGGCGGAACGCGCCGCCCGGCCGGCCCGCCATCACGGCACGGCACGCCGCCGGGCACGGCGCCTCCCAACTCGGCGCGCAAGCATCCACTCTAGAACTGGGACGGACACGAGGAATCCGACTGTCTAATTAAAACATAGCATTGCGATGGCGCCAACGCGTGTAGACGCAATGTGATTTCTGCCCAGTGCTGTGAATGTCAACTTGACGAGATTCAAGCAAGCTCCGGTAAACGGCGGGAGTAACTATGACTCTCTTAAGGTAGCTAAATGCCTCGTCATCTAATTAGTGACGCGCATGAATGGATCAACGAGATTCCTACTGTCCCTAGCGACGATCTAGCGAAACCACAGCCAAGGGAACGGGCTTGGAAGATTCAGCGGGGAAAGAAGACCCTGTTGAGCTTGACTCTAGGCTGGCTCTGTGAAGAGACACGGGGGGTGTAGCATAGGTGGGAGGCGCAAGCCGGCCTTGAAATACCACTACCCTTGACGTTTTTTTGCTTATCTCTTTGTGAGCGCACTTCTGGAAACGCGGTGCGCGCGCCCCTCCCCGGAGAGGCGCGCCGCCGCCTGCGCACCGCCTCGAGAGAGACACAGCCAGTTGGGGAGTTTGGCTGGGGCGGCACATCTACTAAACGATAACGTAGATGTCCTAAGGTTGACTCAGAGTGGACGGAAACCACTCGTAGATCACAAGGGTATATGTCTGCTTGATTTAGCTTTTCAGTACGAAGAGAAACAGTGAAATCTTGGCCTAGCGATCCTTTGTATGCCCCGAGTTTGGGGACATAGGTGTCAGAAAAGTTACCACAGGGATAACTGGCTTGTGGCAGCCAAGCGTTCATAGCGACGTTGCATTTTGATCCTTCGATGTCGGCTCTTCCTATCATCGCGCCGCACCAGGCGTGAAGCGTTGGATTGTTCACCCACTAACAGGGAACGTGAGCTGGGTTTAGACCGTCGTGAGACAGGTTAGTTTTACCCTACTGCATGGGGCGTCTAGAGAGCAGGTCAACAAAGTACGAGAGGAACTGTTGACTGAAGCCACTGGTGTAGGCCCTGGATGAGTGTCCAGCGGGCCGAAGCTACGCTTCTATTCACAAGGGCTGGAAGCCTCTAAGCCTGAAGGAAGGCTCAAGTAGACGCGGGGACCAGCCCGGCAAGGTTGCCGGGGCGTCCCGAACGAGTGCGCAGACGACGCACAGGAAAGCGAGCGTTGTACGTAGCAGAGTGAGTTTTCACGATCTACGAAGGCGACTTTGCTTTTGCCGGCCGGGTGGAGGGTGCATCTGGGCGGCGGCGTGCATTGCCTGCAGGGCAATGGATTTTGCATGGCGCCGGGGCCTTGCTTGACCGGCCGTGCCTCTCCCGACTGGGGGTGAAAACGGGCGACTTGCGCACTCGACGCCTGGCGTGGCAGATCCGCGCCTCTGCTGCGACCGTTCGAGCTGGGACGCGCCAGGCTGCGGCCACGCGATCAGGAGCAGAGCCGGCGCGACATCGCCGCGCATTACGACCTCGGCAACGTGCTGTTCAGCCGGATGCTGGACGCGACGATGACCTACTCCTGCGCGATCTTCGAGCTGCCCACGATGACGCTCGAGCAGGCACAGCGGGCGAAGCTCGAGCAGGTCTGCGAGAGACTCGCACTGCACCCCGGCGATCGCGTACTGGAGATCGGCAGCGGCTGGGGCTCGTTCGCTCTACACGCAGCCACCAATCACGGTTGCCACGTGACCACCACCACGATCTCACGCGAGCAGTATGAGCACGTGCTGGCGCTCGTCGAGCAGGCCGGCCTGTCGGACCAGATAACCGTGCTGTTCGATGACTACCGCAACCTCAGCGGCCGCTACGACCGGCTGGTCAGCATCGAGATGATCGAGGCCGTCGGCTGGCAGGACCTCGGTCTGTTTCTCGAAAGCTGCTCGCACCTGCTGGAGCCTGACGGGGCGATGCTGCTGCAGGCGATCACGATCGATGATCGCGCCTACGCGGTCGAGCGAGCCACCCGCTCGTTCATCAAGGAGTACATCTTCCCAGGCGGCTCGCTGCCCTCACTCGCGGCGCTCACCGGCGCGCTGGCACGCCGTACGGATCTGCAGGCACTTGCCCTCGACGACATCACCGCTCACTATGTGACGACTCTGCGCCGCTGGCGGGAGGCATTCCTGTCGCATCGCAGTGAGCTTGACAGGCTCGGTTACGGAGAGCGCTTCCAGCGCATCTGGACGTTATACCTCGCCTACTGCGAGGGCGGCTTTGCCGAGCGGCGAATCTGCGACATCCAGCTGTTGCTGTGCAAGCCCCACCACCGCACGGAGCAGCGCAGCAGATCGGACTCGGCCAGGCTCAACGCAGAGGCGGTGGCCTAGCATGACGGCGACGGTTCTGGCAGGCCCGGGAGACATCCTGCCGCTCGCCGCCGCAGCGGTCTTCGCGCTGGTTCTGCTGACCTGGGTGCTGAGCCTGCGATTCGGCGATGCCTCGCTGATCGACCCGGTCTGGGGGCCGGCGTTCGTCGTCGTCGCGCTGATAGCAGCGCTTGCCGGCAACGGTGCGCCGAGCAGACGCTGGTTGCTGCTGGCGCTGACTGCGATCTGGGGCCTGAGGCTCGGTTGGCACCTGACTCGGCGGAAGCTCGCGCATCGAGGTGAGGATCGTCGTTACAGCGCGATGCGTGCGCGTCATCCGCACAACTTCGCGAGCTGGAGCCTGGTGTGGGTCTACGGTCTTCAGGCGGCGCTGATCGTCGTGATCTCGATGCCGGTGCAGGTCTCCTCGCAACGTCCGGGAGCGCTGTCCTGGGCGATCGCTCCCGGCCTCGCGCTGTTCTCGGTCGGCGTGCTGTTCGAGGCGGTAGGCGACGCAGAGCTGCGCCGCTTTCAGGCCGATCCTGCGAACGCCGGCGCGGTCATGGATCGCGGCCTGTGGCGGTACACCCGCCACCCCAATTACTTCGGTGACGCCTGTGTCTGGTGGGGCCTGTGGTTGATTGCGCTGCAGGCCGGGGGCACGGCGTGGACGGTCATCGCGCCCGTGGTCATGACGGTGCTGCTGACACGGATCTCAGGCAAGAGCCTGCTCGAAAAGGACATCGGCCTGCGCCGCCCGCAATATGCTGATTACGTCCGGCGGACATCGGGGTTCCTGCCCCTGCCACCGCGGTCCTGACCGGGGCGTCACAGTCGCGTTACGGTTGGCTGGTGGCCCGCGCCGACAGCTCCTACACCTTCGGCGACACCCCGTTGGCCGCCGCCAGGCTGGAGCTGCTTGCTGAGGTGTTCAGCGATGCCACGACGACCCTGCTGTCACGAATGGATGGAAGGCATCCGCGGCTGGCCGTCGACCTCGGGTGTGGACCGGGGTTCACCACGGCTCTGCTCGATGAGCTGGTCGAGCCGGAGCGTCTCGTCGGCGTCGATTCCTCCGTCGCCTTCGCGAGTCAGGCCTCCGAGAGGTTGGGACCCCGCGTGGAGGTGATCTGGGCCGACGCGCTCGAGCTTCCAGAGCGCGTAAGTGACGCCGACCTCATCTACGCCCGGTTTCTGCTGACGCACGTGACCGACCCAAACGCCGCGATCGAGCATTGGCTCGGTCGGCTGGCGCCGAATGGGGTGCTCGCGATACAGGAGGTGGAATCGATCACGACCGACGAACCGACCTTGACGCGTTATCTCGAGCTTCAACAGCGCATGCTCGAGGCCAACCGCAACTCGCTGTACGTCGGGCCGGTGATCGCCTGCGCTCACCCGCCGAGCATCGTGGTCCGCAACGATGTGGTGCCGGTGACCCCGCCCCTCTCAACGGTCGCACGCATGTTCGCGATGAATCTCGAGGGCTGGATGAATCATGCGGCCGCTGACACGCTGGCCGGTACGTCCGAGCTGAAGCAGGTGGCCGACGGGTTGGAGGCGCTGACCGTCACAGGCACCTCGGAGGCGTCGGTCGCCTGGGAGCTGCGCGAACTCGTGCTCGCCCGCCCTACTGCAGGCCACCGCGCACGGCCGTGATCTGGTCGGTGTTGAACCCGAGCCAGTTCATGCGCCCCACATAACGGGCATGCTCGACCTTGATGCAACGGTCCATGATCACGGTGACGCCGCCTTGCTCGGCGATGCTCGCGGCCTCCAGGTTGATCACGCCAAACTGCGCCCATAGCGTCCCCGCTCCGATCGCGACCGCCTCCGTGGCGATCCCCGGGAGCGCGTCGGGGGCGCGGAACACGTTGACGATGTCAATCGGCTCAGGCACTTCCGCGATCGAGCGGTAGCTCTGCTCGCCCAGCACCTCGCGTTCCCGGGGATTGACCGGAATCACCCGATAGCCGTGGCGCTGCAGATAGAAGCCGACGAAGTGACTGGCGCGCAGCGGATTGCTCGAGAGGCCCACCACGGCGATCGTGCCGGCGTTGTGGATCACGCGCTGGATCGTGAGCGGATCCTGGTAGCGCGCGAGCGTTGCTGTGGTTGAGTCGCCGGAGAAGCCGCCGGCCAGCGGGCCGGCGGCAGCTTCGCTCATCCGATCACCTCCAGGGCCTGCTCGAGATCCCACTTGAGATCGTCGATCGATTCGAGGCCGACCGAGAGCCGGATCGAGCCGGCTGCGATGCCGGCGGCCGTGAGCTCATCGTCGCTCAACTGCCTGTGCGTGGTGCTCGCGGGATGGATGATCAGGCTCTTCGCGTCGCCGACGTTCGCCAGATGCGACCACAGCTTCACCGCGCGAATCAGGTCCTGCCCGGCCTCGCGGCTCTCGACATCGAACGAGAACACCGCGCCCGCGCCGAGCGGCAGGTACCTGTCCACGAGCGGCCGGAAGCGACTCGTGCTGAGTCCCGGATAGGTGACGTTCGTGACCTGCTCGTGGGATTCGAGGTAGGCGGCCACCGCTGAGGCGTTCAAGACGTGACGATCCATTCGCAGCGACAGCGTCTCGAGTCCCTGCAGGAACAGAAACGCGTTGAACGGCGACAGCACACCGCCGAGGTCGCGAAGCGTCTCGGCGCGCAGCTTCATCAGGTAGCCGTACATGCCGAAGGTCTCGTGGAACTGGAGGCCGTGGTATGCCGGTGAGGGTGCCGCGACGACCGGGAAGCGGCCGTTTGACCAGTCGAACGTTCCTGCCTCGACGACGATCCCGCCGATGCTGGTTCCATGCCCGCCGATGAACTTCGTCGCCGAGTGAACGACGATGTCCGCACCCCACTCGATCGGGCGGCACAGATAGGGCGTCGCGAAGGTGTTGTCGACGATCAGCGGCAGCCCATGCCGATGCGCGATCCCCGCCACGCGCTCGATGTCCAGCACGCAGCCGGACGGGTTCCCGATCGTCTCGGCGAAGAAGGCCTTCGTGTTGTCGCGGAGCGCGCCGCGCCAGGCGTCCAGGTCGGTGGGCTCGACCCAGGTGAGCTCGACGTTGAGCTTGCGCAGCATGTGCTTGAGCTGATTCACGGTCCCGCCGTAGAGAGCCGAAGAGGAGACAACGTGATCCCCGGGCTCCAGCAGGGTGAACAACGCGGCCGCCTGGGCGGCTATCCCACTCGAGAAGGCGACCGCACCCGCGCCGCCCTCGAGGTTCGCGACCCGCTCCTCGAAGACCGCGGTGGTCGGGTTCATGATCCGTGAGTAGGTGTTTCCGTACTCCTGCAGATTGAAGTAAGCGGCGGCTGACTCGGGATCCTCGAAGACATAGCTGGCGGTCTGAAAGATCGGGACCGCACGGGCGCCCGTGTTCGGATCGGGTCGCTGCCCGGCGTGTAGCTGGCGCGTCTCGAACCCGAAGCTGTGGGTGATGCCGGGATCCTGATCTGTCATGCCGACGTTTCCAGGAAGCGGTGGATGATCGGGGTCTGCCGCGCCTCCTCCAGCAGGAAGCAGTCGTGTCCGTACGGCGCCTCGATCACATGACATTCAACAGGCTTGCCGAGCTTCCGGAGTACCGCCGCGAGCTCGAGCGAGCCGGCCGGTGGGTAAAGCCAATCGGAGCTGAAGGCGATCAGCAGAGTCCTTGCGAGCACCCCCTCGAGAGCCCGCTGCAGCGAACCGCCACCGTGCTGGCGCGCGAGGTCGAAGTAGGTGAGCGCGCGGGAGGTGTAGAGGTAGGTGTTGGCGTCGAAGCGGCTCATGAACGAGTCGGCCTGATGGCGCAGGTAGCTCTCGACCTCGAACTCCGGCTCGGTCAGCGTATAGCGGATCGCCGCAGATGACTGCAGCCGCCGGCCGAACTTGTCGGCCAGACCCGGAGCAGACAGGTAGGTGACGTGACCGACCATGCGAGCGACGCCCATTCCCGAGATCTGGTCGCCGCTTTCGTAGTAGTGCCCGCCGCGCCAGGCCGGGTCGCGCATGATCGCCTCGCGCGCGATCGCGTTCCAGGCGAGACCCTGTGGCTGAAGCGCGGGCGTGCTGGCGATCGCGATCACCGCGTCGACACGCTCGGGGTACAGCACCGCCCACTCGAACGCCTGCATGCCGCCGAGCGAGCCCCCGGCGACTGCCGCAAGGCGCCCGATCCCAAGCTCGTCCAGAAACGCTCGCTCCGCCCTGACCATGTCCGTGACCGTGATCACCGGGAAATCCCCACCGTAGGGCCGGCCGGTCTCGGGCGAGATCGAACTGGGTCCGGTGGTGCCGCGACACCCGCCGAGCAGGTTCGTGGAGATCACGTGATAGCGATCGGTGTCAAACGCCTTACCGGGCCCGATCATCCCGTCCCACCACCCGAGGGCCTTGCCTGTGCTTCCGTCCCGGTCCTCGGCGCCGAAGCCGTCACGGGTGCTCGCCCCAGCCGCGTCTACGGAATGGCCGGCTGCATGAGCGTCGCCACTGAGCGCGTGGCAGACGAGAATCACGTTGTCACACGCGGCGGAGATCTGCCCGTAGGTCTCATAGGCGATCCTGACCTCCCGCAGGCTCTGACCACTCTCGAGCATCAGCGGCGACCGAAGCTCGAGGTACTCGGTCTGGACGACTCCGACTGACCCCGGAGCAGGGCGGTCGGCCGGCTCCGTGGCGTTCGCAGCTGAGAGGTTCTGAGTCGATTCAGGCGGCGTCATCTTCGCTGATTTCTATTGTCGCGGGATCGCCACGAGAGCTATTGTCTATCTCCTCGATTGAAAAATCAGGCTATACGACCGGGAGGCAAAGATGAGCACGACCGACAGCGAAGTCAACAACGGCGTCAACGTCCAGGCACTGCTCGAAGCTCGCGAGGCGCTGGCCGATGCGCCGGAGGCGGCCCAGTTCAAGTGGCGGTCGACCACCAGGTGGGAGGATGGCGTCCACACCACCACCAACGTCAGTGGCTTCTTCGGTCTCGGCGAGGAGCACAGCCACAAGTCCGAGTCCGTGTTCAAGGCCGACCATCCGGAGGTCTTCGCAGCCGAGGATCGCGGCATCACTCCGATCGAGTACCTGCTGGTCGGGC
The DNA here is from genome assembly GCA_963804615.1 of uncultured Actinomycetota bacterium. GTDB lineage: Bacteria > Actinomycetota > Thermoleophilia > Solirubrobacterales > Solirubrobacteraceae > Palsa-465. Next base: position 420,234 of record CAWDRA010000010.1, on the reverse strand, counting down.
TCGGCACCTGCCTGACGGCCGGCGTTGCCGCCGTCGCCCAGAACCGTGGAATCCAGCTGCGGTCGGTCGAGGCCACGGTCGAGGGCGACCACGATATCCGCGGCATCCTCGGAGACACCGATGTACGCAACGGCTACAACAACGTCAGGGTCGAGTTCAAGATCGATGCCGACGCCAGCCAGCAGGACATCGAGGCGCTCGTCGCACAGTCGCAGAAGCGCTCCGCTGTCTTCGACGCGCTGACGAACCCGACCGACGTGAGCGTCACGGTCGCGTGAGCGGCCACGTAGCTTGAGCGCAGGCGTCGCCCAGTCGGCCCACGCTGTCAGAGGCGGCATCGCGGAGCGGGCGGCGACGGTGGTGGTCGGGGCCGGCCACGCCGGCCTCGCAGCCAGTCACTTCCTCGCCCTGCACGGGATCGAACATGTCGTCCTGGAGCGGGGTGAGGTCGCAAACTCATGGCTGCACGAGCGCTGGGACTCGCTGCGTCTGCTGAGCCCGAACTGGCTGACTCGCCTGCCGGGCTCGACCTACGCGGGAGAGGATCCCGACGGCTACATGGACGCCGTCGAGGTCGCGCACTTCATCCAGCGTTACAGCGCAGGTTCGAGCACACCGATCCGCACCGGCACGACCGTCACGTCGATCTCGCGGGACAGCCACCGGTACCTGGTCCAGACCGATCTGAGCGCATTGCGGGCGCACGCGGTTGTGATCGCCAGCGGCGCCTGCAACCTACCCGCCGTGCCGCCGATCGCCGATGCGATCCCGCCTGAGATCAGGCAGCTGACCGCATTTCACTACCGCAACCCGGAACAGGTCGGTGAGGGGCGGGTGCTGGTCGTCGGAGCGTCTGCCACCGGCGTGCAGCTGGCCTCGGAGCTCGTAGGCGCCGGCCGGCCGGTCACGCTGGCGGTCGGCGAGCACGTGCGGATGCCGCGCACTTATCGCGGCCGCGACGTGCTGTGGTGGATGGATGCATCGGGCGTCTGGGATCAGCGCGATCACGAGCTCGACAACCTCGAACGCGCCCGCGGGCTGCCGTCGCCACAGCTGATCGGCACGCCCCAGCGCAGCACGATCGACCTTGCGATCCTGCAGCAGGCGGGCGTTGAACTCGTCGGGCGCCTTGCCGCGATACGCGATGGCGAGGCGCTGTTCTCCGGTGGCCTGCGCAACGCCCTGGCGCTCGCCGATCTCAAGCTGGTTCGGCTGCTCGACAGCTTCGACGAATGGGCTCGGGATGCCGGCCTGGAAGCCGCGCCCGGTGAGCGCCCTGACTCGGTGCAGGCCCCCGCCGCGCCCCGGCTCAGGGTCGACCTGCGGAGCGGTGAATTCGAAACTGTGATCTGGGCGACCGGATACCGCCCTGACTATTCCTGGCTCGAGCTTCCGGTCCTCGATCGCAAGGGCTTCCTACGTCACGACGGCGGCGTCGTGACCGGCAGCCCGGGCCTCTACGTGCTCGGCCTTCCGGTGCTGCGGCGACGCAAGTCGAGCTTCATCCACGGGATCGAGGACGACGCCCGCGAGGTGATCGCTCATCTGGCCGGGCACCTCGAAGGACGCGAGGCCGACCTCACCGTCGGCTCGCCCTGACCAGCATGCCGTCGAGCATTACATCGACGGCGAAGCGAAAGCGCGCCTCGCCATCGCCGGTCACCATCTCGGCGGCATGGCCGGTGAGGAGCGGGAACCGGTCGGGCGGCAGACCGGAGAACCGCTCATACATCGCCTCGGCCGCTTCCTGAAAGCCGCCGGCGCGGTCGCCCTGCGCCGCGCGCGCGTCATCCTCGCTGGCGACGGCAGTGACCAAGAGGACGAGCATGTCGCAGCCCCAGGCGGCATCCTGGGCCTCGATCCCGCCGGCGAGCAGGATGCCCAGCAGGTTCTCGGCCAGCAGCATGACCGTCTCCGTCGTCGGCGGGTCAGCAAAGGTGAGCGCCGCCATCCCCGGGTAGGCGACCAAAGCCTCGTGCACCCGCTGCAGCAGCGTGTGCAACTGCGTCCGCCAGCGAGTGGGGTCCGGCGCCTCCAGTTGGACGGATGCGGTGACACGATCGAGCATCGCCTGCAGCAGCCCATCGCGACCTGAGACATAGACATAGAGCGAAGCGGGCCCTGTGTCCAGCGCGGCGGCCACGCGGCGCATCGTGACCGCCTCAAGACCGTCGGTCCGCAGGATCGCCAGAGCCACGTCGACAACCGCCTCGCGGCTGAGCGGCGCCTTCGCCGGCCGGTCGCGGGTCGAGCGCGATCGAGCCACGGGTTGCGACTCAGGCGAATCTTCTTCGAGGGCCATCGCGGTCAGAACTCTACTTGACAGGAACCTCGTTCGTGACGTACAGTGTTCGTCACGAACGTTGTTCGTCACCCGGCCCCCAGAAACCCCCATGGACAGCGCAGTCATCACACCGCCCTCTGAGAAACCGCCTCCTCAGATCGCCACCGATACCCCAAGCACGCAGAAGTACCGATTGCGCTGGGTCGTCGCGGCCGTGGTGCTGGCGGCCAACGTCATGGATCTGCTCGATTCCACGATCGTCAACGTGGCCGGTCCCTCCATACGCCGCGACCTTGGAGGCGGTGCCAACACGCTGCAGTGGCTGAGCGCGGGCTACACGCTTGCGTTTGCAGTGCTGCTGATCGCCGGCGCGCGCCTTGGTGACATCCTCGGCCGCCGACGTCTGTTCCTGGTCGGCTCGGCCGGATTCACGCTCTTCTCCGCCGCCTGCGCGGTGGCGCCGAGCATCGGTGTGCTGATCGCCTTCCGTGCCCTGCAGGGCGGGTTCGGAGCGCTGATGATCCCTCAGGGCTTCGGCCTGATGAAACAGGTCTTCACCGACGATGCCGAGCTCGACAAGGCATTCGGGATGTTCGGCCCGGCAACCGGCGTGCCGATGCTCGCCGCACCGATCCTCGCCGGCGCGCTGGTGGACGCCAACCTCTGGCACACCGGCTGGCGCCTGGTGTTCCTGATCAACGTCCCGATCGGCCTCGTGACCCTGCCGCTCGCCTTCCGTTCGCTTCCGCGCGGCGCCAGCCATCCCGATGTCACGCTTGACCTCGGCGGCGTTGGGCTGATCGGGCTGGCTCTGGTCGCGATCATCTTCCCGCTGATCCAGGGCAGATCCGAGGGCTGGCCGCTCTGGTGCTTCGCGATGCTGGCGGCGGGCGCAGGACTGGTGCTGGCGTTCCTGCGCTACGAGCGCCGTCACAGGGACAACGCGCTGATCGAACCCTCGCTGCTCTCCAACCGTACCTACCTCAGCGGCATCGCGGTCGTGCTGGCGCTGTTCGGCTCCTTCGGCGGGCTGCTGCTGTGCATCTCGCTCTACGGACAACTCGGAGAGGGCTGGTCAGCGATCCATGCCGGGCTCACCCTGACACCGATGGTCGTCGGCATGATGGCGGGCATGATGGCCTCGTTCGCGCTCGTCAACCGCCTCGGCCGCCACCTGTTGCACATCGGAATCGCTCTGATTGCCATCGGCATCGCCTTGCTCGCGCTGATCCTCACCGACGCGGACTCGGCCTCGAGCTGGGACCTGATCCCGAGTCTCCTGCTCATCGGCGCCGGTCTGGGCGGAGGCATCGGGCAGCTGTTCCGCTTCATCCTGGCCAGCGTCACGATGGAGGAGGTCGGATCCGCCTCTGGTGTCCTCGAGGCCGTCCAACAGCTGTCGACCGCACTCGGGGTTGCCGTGCTGGGGACGATCTTCTTCTCCGCCTTCGGCGGCCACATCGCCCCGGACGCGCTGCAGATCACGGCGTGGGCAAGCCTTGCACCCCTGGTGGCAGCCTTCCTGCTCGTGTTCCGCCTACCGATGCATGCACGCGAAGATGGGCCGGCCTAGGTTCTGAGACCGGCCGCTTTCCGGCCTCGAATCAACTCAGCGACGGCGTCTGACTCCGTGAGTGCCGCGACCGCGGCCTGATCGACCTGGGCGACGATGATCGCGCCGACCTCGTTGGAGACGTTGGTGTAGATCCCCAACGACTTCATCCGCTCGCACTGAGCGGCGTTGTCGTCGGTCGGGGCGACGTAGTGCACCGAGTCCGCCTTGTAGCGGCTGAACAGGTACAGGTGAATCAGCGTCTGCAGACGCTTGCGGCGCAGCCGGCTGTCGAACGTGTTCTGATCGCGCACCGAAAGGATCGTGCGGCCCCTGCGGTCATGTATGGGGGCGAATATGACGTCGGCGCGCTTCTCACCGTCGGCTCCGAGGATGTCGAGGTCGAGCACGTCGGTGCCCTCTCGGCTTGGTCGCAGTCGCACGCGGAGCTCCTCGTCGCTGCCGTTGATCTCCGCCCAGGTCGCCAGCCAGTCCTCGAGCACCTTCTTTGGCAGCTCGGTCTGCCTGAGGTGCTGAACCTGGGTTGAGCCCTTGCCCATCGCCTTGGTGGTGGCGGTGCGCGCCGAGGAGGCGGCGAGGGCAGCGTCGAGTCGTGGCCCACCGACGTGGGTCTGGGGAGTCCGGTAGGGGGACTCGAGCAGGCGGATTCTGCGCTGCACCTGCGCCAGCGCCAGCATTCCGTCGTGGATCAGCGCCGTGGCGAACTCCTCTGCGGCGACACCGTCGATCTGGTGCCCGCCGTAGGTGATGAAGTTGAACACGAAGCCCGCCTCGCCCAGCTGCTTGGGGAACTCGCGCATCTCGTCATCGGACATCCCGGTCGAGTCCCAGTTGAACGACGGCGAAAGGTTGTAGGCAAGCAGCTGATCGGGAAACTCAGCGTGGATCGCCTGCGCGAATTCGTGCGCCTCGTGAATGTCGGCAGAGGCGGTTTCCATCCAGATGATGTCCGCGTACGGCGCCACCGAGAGCGACTTGCGGATGGCGTACTCGAGGCCGCCACGGACCTGATAGAAGCCCTCCGGCGTGCGGGCGACGTCACCGTCCCAGTAGAAGTCGATGTTCAGCTCGCGGGCCTTGTCGCGCACGCTCCAGAACGAGGCGGTCTTGGCGAAGGCGGTCCACTCCTCGGTCCTGATCGCGACCTCCGTGCCGTCCTCCTCCTGGGTGTGCAGGGCCGCAAGCACGGCCTCGCCGATGGTCATCAGCCCGGCGTCCGCCTCCCAGCGCTCGACCACGGCGCTCAGAATGCGATCGTAGGCCTCGTCGACGCGCGGCTCCGGGTCGCCTGCGACACTGGCCGCGGCCGCTTCGGCGGCCCGCCTCAGTCCGGTGCTCGAGAGCCACTCGTCTGCCGGCCCATACTCCTGCTCGGTGATCCGGTAGAGCTCGAAGCCGTTGAACGCGTCGTGCCCAGACGCGTGAAATACGCGCATCAGAGCGAGGATCACGAGCTTGTATGGCGGCACCGTGCGCGATGTGGCACCCAGGATGAATGGGTGATCTCGCTCATCGCCTGAGTTGTCGAGCAGGTTGGCCGCCTCTGCGTCGGTTCGCGCGACGATGATGCCGGGCACGCCCATGATGTCCAGCTGGAAACGCGCGGCTGTGAGCCGCTTGATCTGCTCGTCGACACCCACCAGCACCTTCCCGCCCTGGTGCCCACACTTCTTGGTGCCCGGACGTTGATCCTCGATGTGATAGCCGGTGACGCCCACCTCGACGAATCGCCGGATCAGATTGCGCACGTGAGCGTCGCCGCCGTGTCCGGTATCGGCGTCGGCAATGATGAACGGCCTGTAGTCGACAGGTTCGGGCGCAGCTTCGAGCTGTTCGGCGGTCAGTCGTGAGCGCAGGTAGGTCTGGTTCCTGTCGGCCGTGAGCAGCGCTCGGACGATCGACGCCGCCTCATCGGGCACCTGGGACAGCGGGTAGCTTGCGAGGTCTGCACCCGGATCCTCGGTGATGCTGCCCTTGGCGGATGTTGCCCAGCCACCGAGGTAGATGCCCTCGATGCCCATCCGCTTCATCGTCACCGCCTGGCTGGGCGAGTACGGACCGAAGGTCGTGATCGACCTCCGCTGAGCGAACAGCTCGCGCAGACGTGTGTGGAAGGCGGCGGCGTTCTCACGCGCGACGCGGTAGTCGGTTGCGATCGTGCCGCGCTGCTCGGCGACCTGCCGAGCCGAGTACAGCCGCACGGTGTCCGAGAACCGATCGGACTCCATGAACTCCTGAACGTTGGTGAGGTTGCTGTCGAAGGCAGTCATCAGTGGTGGCCTATCTCGCTGGTGTGAGGGTGTCGAAGTCAAGGTTCCTGGTGATGCGCGTCCCATCCCGCCCGAACGCGTCGAGGTACTCGCGGATCCGCACCTCGCCGTTCGCGAGGTCTGTGTTGCCGATGTTGATGTTGAGCAGGTCGATGTACCAGGGCGCCTTGACCGGCTCGGCCACGTAGGCGCGGACGATCGCCCTGGCCAGCGGCAGGGTTGTGGCCTTGGAGTCCTCGTGAACGTCCTGGTCAGCGGCATCGAGCAGCTTGGTGTACTCCTCGTCGAGCAGACGCAGGAACAGATCTGGGGTGAACGCGTCGCCGGCGCGAACACCGGTCTCCGGGTCCTCGGCGGTGAAGTGCCCGGACTTGTGCAGCCATTCCCACAGGACAGACAGCCGAATCTCACCGGTCGCCGCGTCCTCCATCAGGTACAGCACGTCGTCGTCGCCGAAGAAGTCGGCGGGCTTGAGCGCCGCCGCCTGATAACCCCGGCCGAAGGCGTTGCCGTACTGCAGGCCGACGCTGAGCAGATCGCGGGCGCCGCGCACGGTGCGTGGTGCATCCTCGAGCAGCGTCAGATCGCTGCCGTCCGCCGCGGTGTAGGTGAGCGCCGGGAATTGCCGGCCGAGCTGGTTGTCCTGGCCCACCCGTTCCCAGACAGGTCGCATGATGTGAACCATCTTCCAGTGAGCGACCCACTTTCCCGACGCGCCCTCACGCTGCTCGCGCTCCCCGCCGGCAACCGCCTTCTTCATCGCCGCCTCAACGCCGGCCGCGCTGCCAACCGGGATGTTGGGCTCCATGCCGCCCTGCCAGAGCGCGTAGTTGCCGCCTGAGTCGGGCGTGTTCACCGCCCGGCGGACCCGGTCCTCGTAAACCCGCATGTACCCGTAGGTCATGGTGATCGCGTCGATGTTCGGGTTGACGAACTCGGGGTCCCACGCGTAGGCGTCGGAGACGGAGTTGATGTAGTCCCAGCGACCGGTGTTGAAGCCGACGAAGTGGCGTCCGAGCGCTGCCCGGATCTCCATCAGCTGAAAGCACGCCTCGATCTGCTCGACGAGCACGTAACAGAGGATGGTTCCGCGCGCCAGGCCCAGCTTGTCCTCCAACGTGTCGAGCAGCAGGTTCCAGTACGCCGCCTCGGCGGCGGTCTGGATCTTCGGCAGGTAGAGGACGATCGAGCGTCCCTGATCACGCAACGCGGCATGGTTGTTGGTCACATAGAGAACGAGATCGGCGATCGACGCCGAGAACCCTCGGCCGTCGGCATGGGCGATGTGCCGGTCGTCGAGGTGGAGTCCGCGGGCACGGAAGATCCTCGTGGTCACACGGAGCTGCTCGCGCCAGTCCGCAACCGTCTCGTGGCCGAAAAAAGCCGCGGCCCACGCGTTCACATCACCGGCGACCTGCTCGGCCACGGTCAGGAACTGCTCGTCCTCAGAGATCATGAGCTTGAGGTTCCGCTGGTTCTCGAGCGACATCATCTCGAGCTGGCCGAGCGCATCCTCCCCGTCGAACATCCAGCCGTCCGCTCCCGACAGCATCGCGTAGGCGACGTTACGCAGCCCCGACGCCGTACTCGCACGCGGCTTTGTGGCCGGCCCCGTCCCCTGGATCCACTGGCGCTGCAGGTCGTGGGGAATCGCCGCTCCCTCAAACCGGCCGGCGCGCGCATCGGCGACCGTGATCGAGGTTCCATCGATGATCGCGTCCTGCGGCAGGAACTCGATCGGCTCAGCCGCGCGCGCGCGTCTCGGCGCGACGGGCGATGCGCTCGGTCATCAGCTCGTGGCGACGCGTATCCAGACCGCTCAGAGCCTCAAGCGCGTCAAGTGCCTCGGATGTGTAGATATCGGGATAGCCGGTGCGGGCTTCCTCTGCGAGTTTGATCAAGTGCTCATCCATGTTCGAAGGGCGGATTGGGTGTCGTGCGGAAGCGCGCCGGACTCACCAGACCAGACGCTGGCCACGCTCGAGGTGGCGTCGCCATCAGCTGGCGAACTGCGCCACTTCGGTCGAGCCGGCAAGCGCCAATGTCGACGCGGCGCCGCTCGAGAGCGTGCTCGTGATGTCATCGAAGTAACCGGCGCCGACCTCTCGCTGATGGCGAGTAGCGCTGTAGCCAAGCTGCTCGAGCGAGAACTCGCTCTCCTGCAGCTCGACGTAAGCGGTCATACCGTGGTTGGCGTAGCCGCGCGCTAGTCGGAAGGTCGACTCATTGAGCGCATGCCAGCCCGCAAGGGTCACGAACTGGAACGCGTAGCCCATCGCGCCGAGCTCCCGCTGGAAACGTGCGATCGTGTCGCTGTCCAGGTGCTTGCGCCAGTTGAACGACGGCGAGCAGTTGTACGCGAGCAGCTTCTCCGGATATTCGGACCTGATGGCCTCGGCGAACGCCCGCGCCTCACAGAGGTCCGGCGTCGCCGTCTCGCACCAGATCAGGTCCGCGTAGGGCGCGTAGGCGAGTCCGCGGGCGATGGCGATGTCGAGCCCCGGGCGCACGTAATGGAAGCCCTCGGGTGACCGTTCTCCCGTGGTGAATTCCTGATCGAAGGGATCGATGTCGGTCGTAAGCAGGTTCGCGCCGAGCGCATCGGTCCGAGCGATGATCACCGACGGTACGCCGGCAACGTCGGCCGCCAGCCGAGCTGCGTTGAGCATGCGGATGTGCTGGCCAGCTGGGATCAGAACCTTGCCACCCATGTGGCCGCACTTCTTCTCCGACGAGAGCTGATCCTCGAAGTGAACGCCGGCGGCGCCCGCCTCGATCAGTGAACCCATGAGCTCGTAGGCATTCAGGATTCCACCGAAGCCGGCCTCCGCGTCGGCGACGATCGGGACGAGCCACTCGCGCTGACCCTGCGTGAGACCGTCTGCGACGGACTCGGCCCACTCGATCTGGTCGGCGCGGCGAAGCGCGTTGTTGATCCGCCGCACGGCGGCCGGGACGCTGTTGGCCGCATACAGGCTCTGATGCGGATAGACCTGCTCGGAGAGGTTGGCATCGGCCGCCACCTGCCATCCGGAAACGTAGATCGACCTGAGCCCAGCCTTCACCATCTCGACCGCCTGCGCGCCCGTCATCGCACCAAGCGCGTTGACGTAATCCTGGGCGTGGAGCGACTCCCAGAGGCGCTCGGCGCCGCGGCGGGCAAGGCTGTGCTCGACCCGCACCGAACCGCGCAGCCGGATCACGTCCGCCGCCTCGTAGGTGCGCTCGACCCCGAGCCAGCGCGGATTGGTCGCCCAGTCGCGCTCGATCGCGGCGTCAGCTATGTCAGAAAGGGTGGTCATCTGGGTCAGCTCCTGTACTTCGTTGGTAGCTGCCGGCCGGCGGCTCAGTCGATGAATCGGTCGGTGCAGTCGTGAGTGTGCGGTCCGCGATGTTCTCAGTAACGGACACATCCATTATCCTTCACGGTGCCGCACCGCTTGTCCACTGAAAGATCGCTTGGTTTGCGATAAATGGACATAACTGCCAAACTTCTGACGGGATGCTCGGAGATTCGCTCGATCCATTCGTGTTCGGACAGCGCCTGCGTCATCAGCGCAAGCGCGCCGGGATGACCCTGGACGCACTCGGCACGGCGGTCGGCAGCTCAGCCTCGTACCTGTCTCAACTTGAGAACGGGCATCGGGAGCCGCGATTGTCCACGGTCAACCAGCTTGCAGCCGCGCTTCGCTGCAAGCCTGCCGAGCTGCTCTCACCGGCGGCACCCAGCCGCCGCGCCGAGCTCGAGGTCGCGCTCGCCCACATCCAGCAGGACCCGCGGTACCAGGCGTTGCGGCTGCCCTACCTGAAGCCGTCGGCGCGCATGGACGCAGCCACGCTCGAGCACATCGTCAAGCTGTTCGAACGGGTGCGGGAGCTCTCAGACGGGAATATCCGCATCGCAACCGACCCGAACGTCGCCGTCGGCACGCTCGGTGCGCGCGCTGCGAACGCGGCGATGCGCGATGAGATGCGCCGCCGCGACAACTACTTCGAGGAGATCGAGTCTGCCGCCGCGGAGGCCCTCGCTGCGATCGGTTACCCCGGTCACGGAGCGCTGTCTGAGCGTCATGTGAGCGATGCCGCGGCCTACTTCGGCTTCAGCGTCGCCCGGGTGCAGGGCCTGCCGCGCTCAACCCGGTCGATCACCGACATGGCCAACCGTGTCCTCTACGTTCCCCAGCGCAACGCGACGGGCGGTACGCGCTCATCGCGCTCGGTGATCGCTCAGACCCTCGGCCACTTCGCACTCGGGCACACCGAACCGGCCGACTTCGCCGCCTACGTGCGTCAGCGGGTCGAGGCCAACTACTTCGCCGGCGCACTGCTCGCACCCGAGCGCGCGGTGGTCCAGGTGCTGGACGAGGCCAAGCGCAGTGAGGACATCGCCGTCGAGGACCTCGGCGAGATCTTCTACGTCTCCTACGAAATGGCCGCCCACCGCCTCACGAACCTGATCACCCGCCACTTCGGAATCCCGGTCCATTTCCAACGCTCGGACCCCGACGGTCTGCTGTGGAAGGCATATGAGAACGACGGGGTGCTGCTGCCCGCCGACGTCGACGGCACGATCGAAGGCCAGCGACTGTGCCGTTGGTGGAGCTCACGCCAGGCGTTCGACTCGGAGGACTCCTACGAGTTCCACTACCAGCGCACCGAGACCGTCACCGGAACCTTCTGGTGCGCGACCCACATCGACCTCGCGCGTGACCGCGGCGACGCGATCACGGTCGGAACGATCGACTCTATGTCGCACTGGTTCCGGGGCTCGGACACCAGCCGCCACTGCGCCTCGAGCTGCCCGGACCCGGCGTGCTGCCGGCGTCCCCCGGCCGATGCCGCAGCCCGCTGGGAGGCCTCGAACTGGCCGTCCGCGCGCGATCACAGCGCCTTCGTCTCAGGTCTGCCGACCGACACGGTCGTCTTCAACCCATACCCGGGCGTCGACATGATCGACGTCTACGCGTTCCTCGACCGCAACGGCAGCTGAATCGTCGGCTCCGCCCTGGCTGCGCGCGGAGCGCTGCCGCTACCGCGTTGAGATCAGCGCAATCTGCACACGACCGTCGCCCGCTCGCTGAAGACCGAACACGACTGCACCCGGGAGCGTGCCGCCGCCTTCGACGATCAGCGTGTAATTCGCCTGCGCGCGTCCTGCCCAGCCTGGGGTCACGCTCAGATCGCTGACCCTGTAGGCAACCGGCACCGGCCTGGTGACGAACTGATGCTCGTACTCGCTGAGCACGGCACTGCGACCGTGTTGAACGCTCGAGGGGTCAACCCGCGTCACGTTCGGCGCCAGCAGCCGTGAGAGCGCGCCCGTGTCGCGGTGACCGTAGTCGGTCGCAAACCGCCGCACGGCGCCGGTGATCTCGGACCCGGTCAGTGGTCCGGCCGGAGTGCGCGGGCCAGAGCCCGGGAGCGCGATCAGCGCAGCCGCGACCGCCATCAGCACCACCACCGCCAACGCCGTCAGGGCGAGCACGCGGCGGCGCCGGTGACCACGCTCGTGGTCGGCCGCGGCGGCGGCGGCCCCACCACCGGCGACAGCGGCGTCGAGCGGCCTGATCCTGGTCTGCGCCAGGCGTGTGCGCTCCTCTCCGCGCATCACGGTCTGCTCCTCGCCACGGACAACCGTCTCGGCCTCGCCGGGCACAGCGCTCTGAGCCACCGAGGTCGGCTCGGCTTGCGGTTGCGCCCCGGGCGCCGCTTGCGCCCGGCGCGCCTCATCGGCCCACAGTGAGCCCTCAGATTTGGCCGCAGCACCGGACCCCGTGTCCGCCTGCCCATGGACATGGGCGGCGGCGAGGGCGGCGGCACCCAGCTCACCGGCACTGTGATACCGGTCCTCCGGAGTCTTCGCCAGTGCCCGCGCCAGGACATCGTCGAACTCCCTCGGTACCGCCGCCATGTCCGATACGCGCGGCGGCTCGCCGTGGAGGTGAGCCGTGATCGTCGCCGCGGTTGTCTCGCGCCTGAAGGGCGGAGTTCCGGTCAGGGACGCGAACAGCATGCACCCGAGCGAGTAGACATCGCTCAGCGGGCCGATCGCCTCCCCGCGCAGATGCTCGGGGGCCACGTAATCGACCGTGCCCACCCACTGACCGTCGCCGGTCGAGCGCGTGCGCTCATCGACAAGCCGCGTGATCCCGAAGTCCGTCAGATAGGCGTGTTCGCCATCGAGCAGAACGTTGGCCGGCTTGATGTCGCGATGCACCAGGCCACGCGCGTGGGCAGCGTCGAGGGCTCGCCCCACCTGGTCGGTGATGCGGGCGGCCTGGGCCGGCGGCAGCCGGCCCTTGGCACCGAGCAGCGCCTGCAGATCGGTGCCGTCCACATACCGCATGACCAGATACAGGTGCCCGCCCTCTTCACCGGCCGCGTAGACGGGGATCACGTTGGGGTGATCGATCGCCGCCATCAGACGCGCCTCGCGCTCGAAGCGACGATGCACTTCGGCGTCGCCGGCCTGTGCGTCGTTGATCAGCTTGATCGCAACAGGGCGATCAAGCGACAGATCGCGGGCGCGGTAGACCACGCCCATGCCGCCGCGACCGAGGACCGCCTCGATGCGACAACCGGCGAACTCACTCCCTGGTGAGAGATCGGACACGTAGACATTCTGCCCACAGCCGCGACGTTTTCCGTATGCATACGGTTGATTCTGCGAGCCGCAGACGTCTGAAAATACTGATCGCCGCGCTACCGTCGGCCAGGTGCACGCCGGTTCTCGACATGGTCGCCTCACCTCCAGGCTCACCGCGGTCGGTCTTGCCGCGGCGATCGTGGTGCTGCTCAGTGGCTGCGGTCAGACCACGGCCCCGACCGCCGCGCCGGTGAAGCTGACTGTCAAATCCCCGAGCGACGGCAGCCGCGTCGAGACCTCCACCGCAACCATCTCCGGAGTGGTCACGCCGCACAGTTCCCAGATCCTGGTGCTCGGCCAGGGGGTCTCGCCGAGCACCGACGGCAGTTTCTCGACCAGGGTCACTTTGAGCCCGGGCACGAATCTCGTCGACGTGATCGCCAGTGCACCGCACTCAAAACCGGCGATGGTCTCGCTGCGCGTTGTCCGCTATGTGATGATCTCGGTGCCGAACGTCTCCGGCAAGAGCCCGAGCGCCGCCGCCGCTGCACTCCGCGCCGCCGGGCTGAAACCGGAGCTGCACGGAGACAGCGACCCGCTGGCATTCCTGCTGCCCTTCCCCGAGCAGGTCTGCAGCCAGTACCCCGGCGCTGGCACTCAGGTCGAGCCCGAGACCGCCGTCGCGCTGCATCTCGGCAAGCTCTGTACCTAGGCCTGGCGCACTCGAGTTCAGAAGTCGAGCCGGGTCTCCGCCGGGAGCACCAGCACCGAGCTGCGCGCACTGTTCAGCTCATTGCGAACCTCGCCTGCGACGACCACCCGGCCCGCCGGCGCGCCCGCCTGAGAGCCGACGACGATCAGGTCGATGCCGTGGTCGATCCCGTCCGCGCCGGCGTCGACCAGCTCCGCGCCCAGTGCAGCGCTGAGCGCGGCGGCCGTGGCGCGGGCGTCGTCGTTGACCGGACCGGCGAACGGCACCGCGATCGACCGGATCGCGGAATCCGCCTTGGCGCGCAGGCCGGCGGCGGCGACCGCGACCGCGACCGTACCGCCCTCGAGCAGCCGCTGCGCCGAGGTCCCGGGCTCGGCGCGCCCGACCGGCGTGCGGTAATCCGAGCCGAACACGACGACCCCAGCATCCAGCTGCTCAGCCAGCTCCCCCAGCACCGTCCCGGTGCTTGCGCCGACCACGACGTGCTCGGTGACCGGCATCCCGATCAAGCCCGCGCCGCGCTGGAGACGCTCAGTCGCGTCGTGCTGGGCAACCTCCTCGCGCTTGGGATCGAACTCCCGCGAGTGGCGCACGTACGCAAGCGCCACCGCAGATCCGGTCCCCGCCAGAAGCTTGCCGAGGGCCAGCGCGTCGTCGTCATTGGGGGTCCCGTCGTAGGACACGATCAGATCAGTTGTCATGCGTGGAATCTCAGATCAGTTGTCATTGGTGTGAATCCTCCGGAAGCGGTCGATCGGGCGCCTCGGACATCTGGACAAGGTTGTGTGGCGGCGTCCTATCCACAGGGCGGATCTTCGCATCTCTGGACCTTCGCAGTCGAATGCTGAAGCGTGCCCCCGCAGCTCGTCCGCGGACGCCTGGACTCGCCTCGGCTTGCATCCGGAGGCATCCTCCGCTACAGTATCCGGAGGCAGCCTCCAGATCCCTGGCTGCGCCGGCTCCCTGAGCGGCCCCTCGCGGGCCCAGCCCAGCGGGGCCGGGCCCGCGCCACCAGGCCCGACCAAAGGAGACCCATGGCAACCGTCACGACAGACTTCACCGCACCCTTCAGGCCGCGCACCCGCGCCGAGCGCTCGAGCGAGGGCGTGATCGCGGCCTACATCCGCTCACTGGCACAGATGGTCCAACCCGAGCACGAGCAGGTCGAGCCGGACACCGAGAAGGCGGAGCCGGTCGGACGCTGCGGGGGTCGCAGCCGCCGACATACCCGGATCAGCCTGCTGACTGACGTGCGTTAGGCCGCTTCGGCTCACCCGCCTTGGGTGAACCACGCTCACCCGTCCTCACTATGGAATCGCCGGTGTGGGCCAGGCGATCGGACAGGTTCTCTCGTTCGGCATCGGGGTGGCGCTCAGCCCGGTGCCGATCATCGCCGTGGTGCTGATGCTCGCGACGCCAAGAGGCCGCACCAACGGCCCGGCGTTCCTGCTCGGCTGGGTGATCGGCCTGGCCGCCGTCGGGACGATCGTGCTGCTGGTCTCAAGCGGCGCCTCGGCGAGCTCCGACGGCGCCCCGGCGACATGGGTGAGCATCCTCAAGATCGTGCTCGGACTCCTGCTCGTCGCGCTTGCGGCCAAGCAGTACCGCGGGCGCCCCCGGGGCGATACCGAGCCCGAGCTACCCGGCTGGATGAAGTCGATCGACACCTTCACGCCCGTCAAGACCGACCGGCTTGGGCCTACTGCTGTCCGCCGCCAATCCAAAGAACCTGCTGCTCACCGTGGGTGCCGCGGCGACCGTCGCCCAGACCGGCGCCAGCACGGTCGATCAGGCGGTGGCACTCGCCGTTTTCGTGCTGGTCGCGACGCTCGGTGTCGGCGCTCCGATCGCGATCTACTTCCTGATGGCCGAGCGGGCCACCAAGATCCTCGACGAGCTGCACGATTGGATGGCGCGTGAGAACGCGACGATCATGGCTGTGATCTGCCTGATCATCGGCGCCAAGCTGATCGGCGACGCGATCACCGGCCTGGCCGGCTAGAGCGGTCAACGCGCCGCTGCCGCACGCCCTCTGCAGGCCCATAGGCGGCCGTGCCGGGCTGCCTCGCCTGACCGGAGTTGGCTGTTGATCATCAGACAGCTCTCGTCGACCGCCTGGAAGGCGCTGGCGGGGATCGCCTTCAGCTGATCGACCATCGTGTAGGTCCAGCGGCGGTCGGCCGTGCCCTGGAAGTACCAGTTGCTGCCGTTGTCGGCGAGGATCAGGCCGTAGGTCTTCATCGCCGTGATCACCACCTGACACGCCCGCGCGCAGCGCGAGGCCGGCAGGCTGAAGCCTGCCCTCAGGCGGAAGCGGGCTCCCATCGGCGGATAGTCGGATCTGCCGGTCGAACCGGCCTCGTGCCGCGCCGGCCAGAGGTAGCGAGTGCTGGTCGTGTCCGCCGTGAAGCGGATCGCGTGATCGATGTGGCCTGACCTGACCTCGTCGTAGTTGACCAGCCCCGGCAGGATCGGCAGACCCGCGGCGTCGGCGGAGGTCCAGCCCGCGGGGCGCAGCCGATTCGAGCTCAGGTTCCAGATCGCACCGGAGCCGGCGGTCGAGCGGTTGCCCGGCTGGTAGTGCGCGTCGTAGAGCTCGTACAGGCGGCATGTCGTCGGGTCGACCATCAGCGCGTGGCGGTCGCCGGCGGCGTCCGCCCCGCCCTCGATCGGCGTCGCAGCCGAGAACGGATACGGGCCGCGGTCGCTCTCGTCGCCGTATTGGAAGCGGATCCGCACGAACCTGGGGTGTCGCGCGGTCACCTGCCACGGAATCCCGTAAGGGCTCGAGCCGCCGCCGGGTCCATAGTCGGGGTGCAGATAGGTTGAGCTCCGCCGCCATGTTGGCGAGCCAGGCCGAGGAGTGAGTGTCGACCGGAAGACCGGTGATCGGTGTGTTCCAGACATTGTCCGCCGGGAACGCCGGGCAGGTCGTGCCCGGAAGCGTCGTACCGACAGCAGCCTGCGCGCTCGCCGCCGCCCCAGGCGCCGCGCCTGCCAAGCGCTCGCGGCCGTGCTCCAGGCGACGCCCGCTGCCGGCGCTCGCCGCCGTCCCCAGGCGCCGCCCGCTGCCGGGCACCCGCGGCCGACACCCCGACCGCGGCGATGACCGTCAGCAGAACCGCAACCCCGGGCCGGGCCAGGGATGGTCGCGGCGACGGCGGGCGCATCAATCGACGTTTCCGTGGTGGTGCACGTACGGCGTGATCGCCGCGCGCGCGAGTGCGATTCGCTTGCGCCGGTCGGCCCCGCGCCACCGGATCTGCGCGGTGAAGAGATCGACGTGATTGCCCGCCATCAGCTGGTCGCGATTCGGGAACCACGATGCGTACGGCCCGAGTCCCGGCATCCCGATCGGCGCCGACCAGCCCGGCGGCGGAGGCCCGAACAGCTGAGTCGCCTCGACGACCGTCCGCATCAACCGCCATGCCGCCTGCGGGGCGTCGTCGACGTTGACGGTCACGCTCGCACGGGTACGCGGCTTGACCCGCGACTCGCCGGCTGTCGAGAGCACGCACTGCGGCATCCCGTTGTCGCCCACCGTGCGGGCGGTTGTGATCGATGCCGACCGGACGTCCAGCACCCTCGCGACCGCCGTCCTCGCATGCACCAGACAGACATCCGACGCCGCCGCGTTCCCGGCCTCCAGCAGGACACAAAAGGCCGACGCGGCCAGCAGAACGGCTGGCCCGGTTCGACGCCTCAGGCTCATCGCTTCCCGAGAATACGCCCCCGGCGGGCGGGCGCCCGCAAGACGACCGCTACGCGGATGCGCGGTTCGCGCAAGATTGGTTGCACGGTCGGTGCGAGGGAGGGGTTTCCGCGCCCCAGGCGCGGAAACCCCTCCCTCGCCACCCTCATAGGCGTACTCTTCCCCC
This sequence comes from uncultured Actinomycetota bacterium, assembly GCA_963804615.1. Classification (GTDB taxonomy): domain Bacteria; phylum Actinomycetota; class Thermoleophilia; order Solirubrobacterales; family Solirubrobacteraceae; genus Palsa-465. The sequence continues at coordinate 402,931 of CAWDRA010000010.1, read as the reverse complement.
GCACAGACGTTAAACGAGGCATAAGAACGCCTGGCGTCAGCGGTTTCATCCCTCTATCGTTGAGCGCCTGGCGCCGATTCGATCCATGTCGCACATGCCCAGTCGTCCCCGCACCAGCACACTCGCCAGAGCCAGCGGACCATGTCTGCTCGTGCTGGCTCTGCTCTGGGCGTTCGCCAGCCTGCTCCCGGCGGCAGCGTCTGCTGCGAAGCAACACACTGGTCTGGCGGCCGTTCCGGCCAGCTCGAGGACGATTTCGTCCAGCCTGAAGTTGACGACGGGTTATTCGGCATCGCAACTGACGATCAGGCCGGTATGCGAGAAGCCGCCGCCCGGAGCAATGGCGTGCGCCGCTCAGGTGCTGGCGGTGATCGGGACCGGTCTGCGAGCGGGACCGACCACAGTCCCTCACAGCCGGCCGCTCAAGACCAGCAACGGAAGGTCCCGCTCAACGCCCAGCGCCAGCGCTGCTCAAAGCGCACCTCCCGCGTATACACCAGCCTATCTGCAGTGGGCCTACGACCTGGCATACCTGTCTCAGACCGCGGGAGCCGGCGACACCGTCGGCATTGTCGACGCTTACGACGACCCCAACGCGTTCTCCGATCTCACGACATTCCGGGCTGACAGTGGACTTCCAGCCCTGCCCGTGTGCACACTGGCTGTGACGACGAGCTGCTTCGAGGAGGTCAACCAGAACGGCCAGTCCTCGCCACTGCCGAGCAAGCCGGCGAACAACCAGACCGAAGCCGGATGGAACCTCGAGGAGTCACTCGACCTGGACGCCGTGTCGTCGGTTTGCCCACTGTGCAAGATCCTGTTTGTTGAGGCGAACAGTGACGACTCCAGCTACAGCCCAGATCTCGAAACCGCAGCCCAGACGGCCGCCAGCTTGGGCGCCGATCAGATCTCGATGAGCTTCGGTGGCGACCAGATCGCCGATGAGACCGACGCGGCAGCGGATTGGGCATTCGGCAGCGCCTCGCCACTCGCCGCGGCCGGCGACAACTCCTATCCCGGCCCTCCCCAGAACGCGGACACCAACTTCCGCGGAGAGAACAAGGACGTGGTTGGCTACCCAGCGGCGCTCCCCGGCGTCACAGCAGTCGGGGGTACGTCTCTCGCCGCCGCCTCCAACCTGCGTGGGTTCGGCGAGTCGACCTGGGCGATCGGACCAACCAACTGCTCCACCACCCCAGGACTGTCCAACTCGTGCAGCGGTACGGAGTCGGGATGTGACCTCAGCCAGTCAACGCCCAGCTACCAGGCGAGCCTGCCCGCCGCGATCAGCGCCTGTCAAGCCACCGCGACGCAGGTCGGTCAGGGTTACAGCGGTGGTCGCGCCTACAACGACGTGTCAGCCGACGCGGATCCAAACACAGGACTCGACGTATACGACTCGCGAACCGGCTTATACGGCTGCGAAACCTCCAACCACTGGTGCATCGTCGGTGGCACCAGCCTCGCAACACCGCTCACGGCAGCTTTCGAGGCGGTCACCGGCACCAATGCAACCACGCCGCAATGGGCATACAGCGACGCTTGGCTCCTGAACGACATCGTTGCCGGCTCAGATGGCAGCTGCCCCACGGGCGCCCTGCTGATCTGCAACGCGGTGACAGGCTGGGATGGCCCGACCGGAAACGGCTCGATCAGCGGTCAGCTGGTGGCGGGCGCGCCTGGGATCGGCGGTGCCAACGAGACGTCTCTCAGCCCGACCAGTGCGAGCCTGCAGGCCGGCCTTTACGCGAACTCACTGACGACGACATATCGGTGGGAGTACGGGACCTCGACGTCCTACGGCGACGTCGACAGCCCCACGGCACCGGTCAACGCAGGAAGCGGAAGCCTGCTGACGTCAGCCACGGGGTCGTTCACAGACCTCCAGCCATGCACGACCTACAACTACCGGCTCGATGCATCAAACCTGGACGGTACGGCCGACGGTTACAACAACGACTTCACCACGCCGCCGGCCGCTCCCGCGAACAACGTCCTCCCGCTCGTCAACGGCACACCACAAGTCGGATCGCTACTCACGGCAACCACCGGCAATTGGAGCCAGGCTTGCGGGACCTCGAGCCTCTCGTACCAGTGGGAGCAGTCACCGACAGGGGCCGCCGGCACGTTCACCAACGTCTCCGGTGCGACCTCGTCGGTATATACCCCGGATGTAACAGCCACCGGCGACTACGTCACGGTCACAGTGATGGACACCAACGGCGGCGGCAGCACAACCGTTACGGCATCGAATGTGATGGGACCAATCGTGCCGGCACCGGTGAACACGACAACATCGACGAGGACAACGACCGCCACGACGACCACCACAGCCCCCACCCTGCCCGCAACGATGCTTGTGGGGCCGGCCGTCGGCGGGGCTGCGACCGTCGGGGCCACGCTCGCCGTCACCCCGGGCACCTACACCAACGCCAGCACGGTGACGGTTCGGTTCTACAGCTGCGCGCACACCTGCCGATTGCAGCGGCCGACCAGCGCATACCGCTATCGGCTGAGGCAGGCAGATGAGGGCCGGTACATCAAGATCGTCGTGACGGCACAGGGGGCGAAGGAGACAGCGCCGATCGTGACCAGCCGCTGGGTCGGCCCGGTCAGAGCCCCCAGCGCCGGCGTTATGGCGATCGGAGCCGGCGCGAAGGTGGCGGCAGTGGCCACGATCAAGGGGACCCGACAGGCGGCGTTGGCGCACGTGCTCGTGGTTGAGCGCCCGCGCCACAAGCTGCAGCTGTCGATCACGCGAGTGGGCCGAGCCAAGACGAACGTCTGGGCGTTCGTGGTCAACCGCGGCGCGGTGGTGTCGTGCTCGGTCTCCCGCGTCGTCAGGGGTCATCTGACACTGGCGCTGCCAACGCTCAAACGCGGTCAGAGCCTCAGACTCGTCAGCGTTCGCGCGTAGTCGGGAAATTAGCTGCACGCCCTTGATACGGCATGCGCGCGCGGCGGGGAGCTGTGTTCGCAAGCGGGAGCGACGCGCTCAGAACAGGCCGCCGATGGCGCTACCAAGCAGGTAGAGGTTGAGGCCGGTGATCACGACCGCGACCACGACCATCGCCCCCACGACCGCCCGGCGATCCACGTGCTCGCCCATGACCTCGCGGCTGGAGGTGAACAGCAACAGCGGCACCAGCGCGAACGGTATCCCGAACGAGAGCACGATCTGCGAGAGCACCAGGGCACTGGTTGTATTGGTCGCGAACGCCAACACCAGCAGCGACGGCAGCATCGTCACCACCCGCCGGAACACGATTGGCAGCCGCCAGTTCATGAACCCGCTCATCACGACCTGACCCGAGTAGGTGCCGACGCTCGAGGCGGAGATGCCTGACGCGATCAACGCCGCACCGAAGGCGAGTGCGGCGCCGCCGCCGACGACCTCAGCCATACGTGAATGGACAAGTTCGAGCGTGACGGTCCCGGTGAAGCCGACGCCGGCGAACAGCGCCGCGGCCACACACAGCATCGTGACGTTCACGAGGCCGGCGACCCCGAGACCCAGCACGCAGTCGAGCTTGTTGAACCGCAACATCTCACCGAGCTTGATGCCGTCACCGCGTAGGCGGTTCTTCTGAAGCTCCGAATGCAGGTAGATCACATGAGGCATCACGGTGGCCCCGACGATCCCGACCGCGAGCGCGAGCTCGTCGCCATGGCCGACGCGCGGCAACAGGCCGTTGGCCGCACTCGCGTACGACTGATGGCCGACGGCGAAGAAGTCCAGTAGAAACCCGAGCGCGACCAGCATCAGCAGTGCGAAGATCACCAGTTCGAACGGCCGGTGGCCCCAGCGATCGAGCGCGAGCACCGCAAACGCGACCGCGGCCGTCACGAGTCCGGCGAGGAACAGCGGCAGCCCGAATACCAGGTTCAGGCCGATCGCTGCGCCGGTGAACTCGGCCAGGTCGGTCGCCATCGCGATCACCTCGGCCTGGAGCCAGAGGAGTACGTTGGCCCGGCGCGGAAACCGCTCACGGCAGAGCTCCGGCAGGCTGTGGCGCGTGACCAGCCCAAGCTTGGCGGTCTGGTGCTGGATCAGCATGGCCATCAGGCTTGCCATCACCACGACCCAGATCAGCAGGTACCCGTGTTCGGCACCGGCCTGGAAGTTGGTGGCGAAGTTGCCCGGATCGACGTAGGCGACGGCCGCGACGAACGCTGGACCGAGCAGCGCGAGCGCCCTGCGCCGGCCACCACGGCTGGAGGCCTGCGTCGGCGGCTCCGATCCCGAGTGCTCGCGCTGCCGCGAAGTGCCGCGTCCAGCGGGACGCGGCACCCCAGGAGAGACCGGAATACCCACCCCGCCACGCGCGATCGCCGCCTCGCCAGCCTCGTCGTAGCTCATATACCAACCAGCGTATCAAAAAAAGTTCACAGCAACAAAACCTCAACTATTACGCGGTGGCCAGTTACTCTTGGCACGATGCAGGCGACCATCAATCCGACCGCCTCGGCCCCGGTCGAGGATTACGTCAAGGCGATCTACGCGCTCACGCGCGAGCCTGAGCACGCGGCCTCGACAAGTCAGATCGCCGAGCGACTCGGGGTCACCGCCGGCTCGGTTTCGATGATGGTCAAGCGGATGGACGCCTCCGGGCTGGCCGAACACGTGCCCTACCAGGGTGTGCGGCTGACGCCCGCCGGCCGGACTCTCGCGCTCGGCGTGATCCGGCGCCACCGCCTGCTGGAGCTGTTTCTGGCAACCAGCCTTGAGATCCCCTGGGAGGACGTGCACCGCTTCGCCGACGCGCTCGAGCACGCAGCTTCCGACGAGCTGATCGAGCTGATCGCGGCAAAGCTCGGAGACCCTGTGGCCGATCCCCACGGGGATCCGATCCCCAACCGCCAGCTCGAGCTGGACGAGATCTCACAGCCCACGATCGCCGACCTCGAACCGGGTGAACGAGCGCGGATCGTGCGCGTCTCCGACACCGAGCCGGCGATGCTGCGGTACCTCACAGAGCAACACATCGGGATCGGCGACGAGTTCGAGATGGTCGGGCGTCAGCCGTTCGACGGTCCCTGTGAGATCCGCCTCGGCGGGACGGTTCGAAGCCTCGGTCTGAGGCTCGCACAGGCGATTCACGTCGAGCGGATCTGAACGTTAATCGCCCGCGTTGACGAGCCTAACGGCAGTCGACCTGATGCACATGTGACCTCAATATCGAGGCGTTAGGTTTGCCTCATGAGCCAGCCATACCCTGACGAGGTCTGCCAGGCACGCAATTGCCGCGAGCCCCGCGAGAGCCTCATCGCCGATTCAGCATTCTGCGAGCACCACCAGCGGCAGCTAGAGGACTTCCACTGCTGGCTGGGGGGCTTCGACGACGAAGGGGCCCCGATGTCGCGGTCCTTCGACTTCGAGCGCAGCACCTGGGGCGAGCCGCGACCGTCGCTCTGACGCCGGTCGCGGCCTCGTCCGCCTCAGACCGTCATCTCGGCAGGCGCCGAGGCGAGGGCGTCCTCGATCGCCTTCACGAGCGCCCGCGCTGAACTCGCGGTCAGCTCGACCGCGACGCGCGCAGATGGTCCGCGGGATGGGTTGGTGAAGTCGATGTTGAGCGTGTGCTCGGCCATCGCATGGACCGGATGATCGAAGTAGACGGTTCCGTGACTGACGTGAAACCACTTGCTCTCCGGGCCTTTCGCGCTGCCCTCGAGATCGGTGTTCAGGGTTGCGTAGGTGCACATGTCAAGCCTCCAGGTGAGTGCCGAAGAACTGCTCGATCCGCTCCCAACCGTCGTTGGCGGCGGCGACGTCGTATGCGGGCCGGTCGACCGCGAAGAAGCCGTGTCCGGCGCCGTCGTAGCGGTGGAACTCGTACGTCTTGCCGTCGGCCCTGAGGATCTCCTCGAGCCGGTCGACCTGGTCCGGTGACGGGTGCTGGTCCTCGTTCCCGAACAGGCCCAGGAGCGGTGCACGCAGGTTTGCGAGCTGATCCTCGAGCCCGGTGACCTTGATCGGGAAGCCCTCCGGAGGAGTGCCGACCACGAACGCGCCATAGCAGTCGACGGCAGCGTTCAGATCGAGGTTGCAAGCGGCGAGCACGCTCTGGCGCCCACCCGAGCAGTGGCCGATTACGCCCACGTTTCCGTTCGAGCTCGGCAGCGCACGCAGCCAGTCTGCGGCGCCATCGACGTCGCCCACCAGTCGCTCATCGGGCACGCCACCCTGGGCGCGCGCGGTCGCGGCGGCGTCATCGGGCGCGGCTCCTGGCGCCTCACGCCAGTAGAGGTTCGGCATCACGACGTCGTAGCCGAGTTCGGCCAGACGCCGCGCGATCTCCTTGGTGGCCCGGTCATAGCCGGGCATGTGATGAATCAGCACGACGCCGCCGCGCTTGGCTTCGCCTGCCGGCCTGGCGACGTATGCCTCGACCTCGTCACCCTCGTGGCCGCTGATCCTGATTGTGCTCGCGGTGAGTGAATCGCTCATACAGCGGATTCTGCCAGGAGCCAGATTCTCCGGATGCAGTTGACGGCGCGACGACCGCCCAGTCGGACGCTGGAGCTGCGTTCGTTCAGGCGAGCGCCATCTCGTCGCGAAGCTCGTGCTCGCCCTCCTGAGCGACACGCAGAAGCTCTCCGTCGTCGCCGACCGTATAGGCACCGGTGCGGACCAGCGGAGGCGAGTACGCGTGGATCGTGACCGCCGGGCCGCTCCCGGCGTGAAGGACGCGATGGATCGCGCTCGGCGGCACGATGAACGTCTGTCCCTGGCCGTACACGGTCTCACGGGCGGCGCCACCGAGCCGCAGCCGATCCTCGCGGACCTGCCCGCCGAGCACCGTGATCGCTGCAGCTGACGCATCGTGATCGTGAAAGCCGGTGTCGTGATCGGTACTCCAACACAGCACCCAAGCGTTTACGTCGGCGTCCTCCCAGATCAGGCGATAGCTGCGCCGATGCCGGTCGTGATCGACGTACGGGGCCCAGCGTTCGGTGTCAGCGGCAAGCGTAAGCACCAATACCTCGAGCTGTTCGGTGGTCAGGCTCATACCGGCTCCACCACACCGAGGAGGTCGCCGGCATTGAGCTGCAGCAGTCGGTCCTGCCGGGTCGTCTGTGGCTCGATCACCGGCCGGTCCGATCCGTAGATGAGCTGGGACTCGCCGACGCGCCGGGCCATCATCTCGATGGCAGCCGGCCCGTAGCTCGACGTCTCGTAGAAGGTATTTCGGTCCAGCAGGTCAAGCCGCGGGCCACCACGTGCGAGGAGTCGCTCGCTCAGCAGCGGCGCGCCGCCGGCCAGCATGGCGAACACGACCCGAAGCCCCGGATGCTCGCGGCGGCCGACGGCGGCGAAGGTCAGCCATGCCGCCTGCATCTGCGAGACGTAGTCGGTCAGTGGCCGCCACCACAGCGGCTCGTCGAACGCGACCCCTGCGGCAGGCTGCCCGGGAGCGCGCCCTGGGTGCACGAACAGGGGCAGATCGCGCCGCGCAATGTACTCGAGCACGTGGCCGAGTTGACCCAGACGCTCGGGCCCGGCCAACGCCCCGGCAGGAAGGGAGACCCCGACACAGCCCCGCGCCAGCAGCGCGTCGACATCTGCAGCGCTCGCCTGATCGGGAACGATCGGCCCCCAGGCGGCGAACTCGGACGGCAGCGCCTCCACGCCGTCCAGGTACGCCTCGACCAACGGCTCGGCCTCGGCCCGCGGGAGCGCCTCGACCCCGATCGGGCTTGAGATCGCGATCACGGCGAGGTCGAGGCCGTCCGCACGAACCAGCTCGGCTCGGAGCTCCGGGACCTCGGCTTCCACGTCGATCACGTACGCCAGCTCGCCGGCGCTGTGCAGCACCGTGAGACCGTCGTCACGGCGAACGAGCGGCAGATGCCTGCGCCTCGCCAACGCGTCAAGGAACTGCTCGGTCCACAGGTGCTGATGGGAGTCGACTCTCATGGTTTCCGCATACTACACCAAGTCTATGTAATAGGTCTAGATACGGACTCAACCCTCGTCCGCATCCCGATCCCGGCTTCCGACGCAGCCGCCGAACCAAACCGTCTAGCCTCACCATCATCCCGCACCTCAGATCGCTCATCACCAGAGGAATCGCTTGACCCAGCGTCAGAGTCCACCATTCCGCGCCGACAACGTCGGCAGCCTGCTGAGACCGCCCGCGCTCACGCAGGCGCGCGCGGACTTCAAGTCCGGGAAGCTCGACGCCGATGCGCTGATCGCGGTCGAGGATGCCGCAATCCTGGAGGCGATCGCGCTCCAGCGTGAGGTCGGCCTGCAGAGCGTCACCGACGGCGAACTGCGCCGCACCTCATGGCATATGGACTTCATCTACCAGTTGCAGGGCGTGACTCAGGTCGAAGGTGAGTCTCTGCATGTGCAGTTCAAGAACGAGGCGGGCACCTATGACTACACGCCGCCCGCCATGCGCGTCTCCGGCAGGGTCGTGCTCCCGTACACGATCTTCGCCGACGCGTTCAGCTTCCTGCGCGACCATGCCGCCCCCGACCAGACGCCGAAGCTGACGATCCCCTCGCCGAGCATGGTCCACTATCGCGGCGGAAACGCGTCGATCGACCGCGAGGTCTACCCCGATCTCGATGCCTTCTGGGACGACCTTGCGGCCGCCTACGCCGAGGAGGTGCAGGGTTTGCGCGAGATCGGCTGCCGCCACCTGCAGCTCGATGACACCAGCCTGGCCTACGTCAACGACCCCGCCCAGCGCGCCCACATCGAGGCGATCGGCGGCGATCCCGCGCATCTGCACGAGCAGTACATCCGGGTCATCAACCAGGCGCTCGCCGAACGGCCGGATGATCTCACGGTCACGACGCACCTGTGTCGCGGCAACAACCAGTCGATGTGGGCCGCCGAGGGTGGCTATGACTTCGTTGCCGAGGCTCTGTTCAACGACCTCGAAGTCGACGGCTACTTCCTTGAATTCGACGATGGGCGTTCGGGAACGTTCGAGCCGCTCCAATTCGTACCCAGGGGCAAGCACGTGATCCTCGGCATCGTCACGACCAAGCGCGCGGAGCTCGAGGACAAGGACGTGCTCAAACGCAGGATCGACGAGGCCGCGCAGTTCGTCGACATCGATCAGCTCGGCATCTCCGGCCAGTGCGGCTTCTCCTCGACCGAGGAGGGCAACGACCTGACGATCGACGAGCAGAAGGCCAAGCTCGAACTGATCGTCCAGGTGGCGCACGAGGTCTGGGGCTAGAGATCCGGTGAGGGCGTGGATCCCGGGGTTGCGGGCCCGCTGGCCAGCAACCCCGCCGCTCCGCATCAGCGCGCCGGGGCTACGGCGCGTGTGACCCTGCTCGTCGCGATCTCACGAACACGAGGTTGATCAGCAGCGCGACCGTTGCGCAGGCGACCATCACGATCCCCATCGGAATCGGGTCGTCGGCGCCGCCGACGCCGACCAGCGGCGCGATCACCGCGCCGGTCCCGAACTGAGCGAGGCCGATCAGGCCCGCTGCGCTGCCGAGCGAGTCAGGCTGACTGCCCATCGCCGCAGCCATGCCGTTGGGCAGAACCAGCCCCTGTGAGCACACGAGCAGGAACAGCGAGCCGATCAGCAGCCACACATCTGCGTGTGTCACGCAGACGATCAGGGTCGCACTCGCCCCGGCGCCTGTGAGGATCAGGCCGAGGCGAAACAGCGGTCGGGGTCCGGTGCGACCGACGAATCTGCGTGATATCTGCGAGACCGACACCAGCCCGAGCGAATTGACTGCGAACGCTGCGCTGAACGCCTGCGCCGAGATGCCATAGACGTTCTCGAGCGCGTAGGAGCCGCCGGCGATGTACGCGAACATCGCACCGAACCCGAGTGCATACGAGGCCGCGAACGGGGCGAAGTTCAGATCGCTGATCAGCCGCCTGAAGACATGCAGCGTCTGTCTCAGGCCGCCGGTGTGGCGCTGCCCGACCACGAGCGTCTCCGGAACCTGGCGCAAGGCAAGCAGGAACAGGAGGGCTCCGATCGCAGCCAGCACCACGAAGATCCCGCGCCAACTCGTGAACGCCAGTACCTGGCCGCCGATCAGCGGCGCGAAGATCGGCGCGACCCCGCTCATCATCACGAGCGTCGCGAACGTCCGGGCCGCGGCGTTCCCGTCGAACAGGTCGCGCACGATCGCACGCGCGATCACGATCCCGGTCCCGCCGGCCAGACCCTGCAGGAAGCGGACGAAGATCAGCGCCCAGACCGTCGGCGAGACCGCACACAGCGCCGATGCCACGCTGAAGCCGACGAGTCCGGCCAGCAGCGGCCGTCGCCGTCCATGCGCATCGCTGACCGGTCCGGCAAGCAGCTGTCCGAGCGCGATCCCCAGCACCGAGGCCGTCAGTGTCAGCTGACCGGCCGACGCAGTGGTGTGCAACGAGCGCGTGAGTGATGGCAGCCCTGGCACGTACATGTCCGAGGACAGCGGCCCGAACATCGAGAGTGCACCGAGCGTCCAGATGATGTGGCGCGGAGGCGCCTGGGTGCGTCTGGTCGAGTCGGTCAACGACGGCCGCAGGTCAGCTGCTGGTCAGCGGACCAGCAGCTGAGCCGAGGACCTTCGCATCCGACCAGCGCCAGCACAGCCACGCGGTCACGGCTGAGACCAGCAGCACGGACGGCCAGGCGCCGATCAGCAGGCCGAGCCCGTGCGAGAGCACAAATGCGGCGAGGCCGACCAGCGTCAGCCGCGTCGCGGTGCCGATACCGTCACGTCTGACCCAGAAGTAGATGCAGCTGAGCCCGAACGCCGCCATCACCGCGCCCCCGAGCGGACGTGAGCCGCTCACGACGGCTGTGCCGAACCCGGCGATCAGGCCTGTGGCGGCAAGCAGCGATGTGGGGGCGCGTTCGGTCATGCGTTGCAGCGTGGAGGCGGTCCTGCCGCGCACGGCTCGCGCGGAACGCCGAGACCTCAGGCTAGCGGGGTGGCCTCACGGGCACGCAGGTCGAAGTACAGGAGACTGGTCACCAGCGTCCCGAACGAGTGCGCGAGGATCGCCAGCGCGATCCCGATGATCGTCGCGCCGAGCCGATTGCCCGTGCCTGTCACGTCGGCCGGAATCTGATTCATGATCGCGACCATCACGAGGATCGCGAAGATCCGCCAGTAGTTACGCCGAGTGAGCTCACCGCTGCGGCGAAGCGCCGTCGGCCAGTTCGTTCGCTCGACCGCGGCTGCCTGGGCGACCACCGCCCAACGCAGCGCCAGGATCACGCCGGGGATGACGAAGAAGAGCACACCGATCGCGATGCCGATACCGGCGATGATCTCCGCCGCCGCGACAACCGGCAGCACGTACAGCCCGCGGTTGATCGCGTCCCCGATCCGCGGCTCCTGACCGTCGCCGAGGTCGAGCAGCGCCTGCACCTGGACGGCGGCGATGCACGGATCGATCAGCGCGAGCTGCACCAGCAGCAGCACGAGCTCGGTGCCGACCGCGACGCCGCCCTTACCGTGCTCGAGCAGCACCACGACCACCTCATAGGGCACGACGAAGATCCCCGCGAGGACCAGGAACAGCAGCGGCTGGCGACCGTACAGCTGGAACGCGGTGCCAAGATGTCGATGATCGGCCGCGGGCGCCTGAGATCGAGTTCCGGTGGGGAGCCTCTGGTCATGCTCGCTCTGTCTGCGCCGCGCGCGAGGGCGCGGCCAGGCGCTCACGGACGATCGAGGCTGTCTGCGCGAGCTCGGCGGGCATGCGGTCGAGCAGGTCGCTGAAACCCGGCTGCGCGGCGATAGCGCGGCGAATGCGCTCAAGGCCCTGCTCGATCTCGCCTGCCTGAACATCGCCGAGGCCGACCCAGAACAGCAGCTCCTCGCTCTCGGGAGCCAGCTCGAGCGCCCGGGAATACGCAGCGGCGGCCTGTGTCGGGTGCCGCTCGGCCAGCAGCTCGTCGCCCCGGTTCGCGAGCTCGTAGGCACGGTGGAGGCGCAACAGCCGGCGGATCTGCACCAGCGGCTCGGGGTCGTCGTCGACGCGCAGCGAGACCGTCGACTCCCACGGCTCGCCGGTCCCGGGGACCGTCAGGATCGCGGCCGACTGACGGCCGCGTATGTCTCCACCAGCGTCCTCGGCGGCGTCGAGCGCGAGCGAGCAGGCGTTCGGCCAACGGGCCTGATGAAGTTCGGTAAGCCGCGAGCATCGCACCCCACACAGTCGCGTTGGCCATCATGTTGGCCTGGCAGCTGACCTGCAGCTCCTGATCGACCGCCTGGCCCGCGAACGCGATCGTCTCGGCGCCGGTGTGGGCCGCGGCGCGTCCCCGCACGTCCACGATCGCGACCTGCCGGCTGGCCGCAGCCGAATCGGCGGCCGTGAGCTGTCGGAGCGCGTCCGCCGGGACCACACCTGACGCCAGCAGATCCAGCGCGCGCGGCCCGTACGTGATGTTCGGCAAACGCCTGAGTCACCACCGCTCCCGACACCCGGCCGCGCCCAGGGCACCACAGCTCCTACCGCAAACCAGTGCGACTGCACCGCCGCGCCGAGCTCCCCGGTCTGCGGATCGCGCGCGACGATCGAGTAGGTCACCGACCGCAATGGTACGTGCGGCGTGCCGGCGAGGCGACGGACAGCACGCTAACCTGACGAGGCCCGCCCTCTTAGCTCAGCTGGTAGAGCACTTCCATGGTAAGGAAGGGGTCGTCGGTTCGAGTCCGACAGAGGGCTTGCAAGGTCGCTGTAAACGGCGATTTTCTTGTTTCTTGGACTCGGATCGAGGACAAATATGTCCCCAATCTGTCCCCAGAAGATGCAGATTTTCTCCCGTGAGCGGAGCATCGAAGCTCCCGCCGGAGCACGTTTTCAGCGTCACCGAGGCACGCGGACCAGTGTGGTTTGCGAAGTATCGGCTGCCGGACGGCCGGGCGGGTTCAGAAACGAATCGTCCGGCGTGGACGGAGCGTGGACGGCCTCCTGCCGGCTACTTCAACAAGCGCACTGCCGAGGACTGGTTGCGAGCGTTGTTGGACGAGGCTCGGAGTGGGACGCTGCTGGGGATGGTGCAGACCGGCGCGACGTTCGCCGATGCCGCGGCGGAGTGGCTTCGCTACATCGAGCAGGACGCCGCGATCTTCCTGACGGCGGCGTTCACCGGTCTGCGCCGTGGCGAGCTCGTCGCGCTGCGCTGGCGCGACGTCGACTTCAGTGGCTCGGTGATCCGTGTGCGCTCCAGCTATCACGAGGGCGTGCCGTCCACCCCGAAGTCCGGCAAGGTGCGCTCGGTGCCGATGGCACCAGACGTGGCCGAGGCGCTTGCGAAGTTGGGGACGCGAGACGTGTGCGTCGGCGATGACGACCTGGTGTTTCTCGGGGACTTCGGCTCCTACGTCGACGCGCGAGCTCTTGTCCGTAGGTACGACGCCGCCCTGACCCGCGGCGGTCTGCGGCGGCTGCGATTCCACGATCTTCGGCACACTTTCGGCACGCAGGTGATCGCGAAGGCCGACATCCGCCGCGTCCAGGAATGGATGGGTCACGCCGACATCCAGACGACGATGAAGTACCTGCATTACGCGCCGCGTGAAGAGGATGCGCGCCTGGTGGCTGAGGCCTCCCGGATCCGCGATCCGGGTCTTGTGGAGGATGCGTCCTCGGCTTGACCAGCCGCTTCTGCTTTCAGTCCCGTGCTGGGGCTGACCGGATGCGAGCTCGGTCGAGGGGGAGCTCAGTAGCGGAGTAGCTGCTCGAGGTTCGGTCGCAGGAACCGCCGCGTCCGCCCCAGGCGGCGGGCAGGGAGTTCGCCCTGGCGGGCGAGCTGGTCGACGGTCGAGACCGGGAGATGCAGCAACTCCGCGACCTGATGCGCGGTCATTACTTCGTCCCGGGTCAGGGGCCTGAGGGACGTCGACATAGCCGCGATCGAGTCGCCGTCTGGGCTGACGGATGTGTTGGAGCGTCCTGTCAGGTGGACCGCAGAGCCAGTGCGCATGTTCTCAAAGTGCGTAATAGTTTTATTTTGGCACATAATGTTTCCCCCGTCTAGACGAACGAACGACGCGCCGACTTCGACACCGTACGTCCACGCAGCCAACCGAGGTCTCCACCGCCCATGTGGTCTCAGCCGCTCCGATGCAGGTGCGAGCAGAGCCGCTCCGCGATCTGCTCTGGTGTGGAACCCGAACTGAAGGCGATCATCCAGCCCGCCAGCTCCTGGTCAGTCGCCGACAGGCTGAAGCCATTGAGTTCAAGGAACGTGAGCATCGAGATCAGCGCGGTGCGCTTGTTGCCGTCGATGAACGGCTGGGTCTCGGCCATGCCGTGCGCGAGCACCGCGGCCTGCAGCGCCACATCCCCTGCTCATAATGCGCGTGGCTTGCCGACCGCCCGAGGGCTCCAGCGAGCGCCTCCTCGCTGCGTAGATGATCAGCGGCCCGATCGACCGTCAGCTTGAAGATCGCGGCAAAGATCTCGAGTGCGTCAGCAACGTTGAGGCAGACGAGGCCGTCGTCCGCCTGCTCGTCAGTCACTTGGAGCTGTCGGACCCAGCGTCGTGCTTGGCGAGAATCTCGAGCGCCTCCGACCGCTCGGCGACGGTGCGCACAGCGATCTGCTTCACGCGCTCACGCACGAGCTCCGCCGGCAGAATCCGCAACCCGCCCTCAGGAAGCTCCTCCACCAGAACCGAGGTGCCAGGCACATAGCCGCTGGCCTCGAGCTCACGCGGCAAAGAAACAACATTGCTGTTACCGACCCGGCGCACCTTCATGATCTTCATACCACCAGTATATACGCGCATATCCGAGACGCAGCTCCGTATGGCCGGCACCGGATCGGTGCCGTGTGCTCAACGCTCGCCGGAGTACATCCTGTTGTACGCGCTCCTGAAGCTGGCGAGGTTCTTCGCGGTACGGAACGCGATGACGCCCGCGCCGGCGACTGGATCGGAGAGCACCAGCAAGGAACCGCTGCGAATCCGACCCTTCATCGAGGTGACGCTGCGAAGTCCACTGCCTGCAAGACGGATCTTCACGATGGAATGCGCCGCCGTGCCAGTGAAGGAATCTGCGGTCGTGTTGCGGGTCATTCGTGATCCGAGATTGTGTATGGCACAATACACCTGTGAAGCCGATCAGGTTCAGCCGTAGCGCACGGCGGCACAGGATCGGCAAGGCCCACGTGTACCACGTCATGTCCCAATCCGAGCCGACGATCTTGACCGATCCGCAAACCAATCAGCCGGTGACGACCTGGATCGCAAACGACAGCCGTCAGCGCGAGCTGGAGATCGTCGCGATCGAGACGCCCGACTGCTTCCTGGTCATCCACGTGATGCCCACCAGTCTCCGAAAGAAAGAACGCAAGCCATGACACGACACATCGGGCCTGTTGGTCCTGACATCGACCTCGACGAAGAAGAGGTCCGCCTGCCCGACGGCTCTCGTCTGACCGAAGACGCAGCCGGAGAGCTCGCTGAACGTGCGCTCGAGCAGCGGCGAGCGGGGCGTCCCTCGCTGATCGGCGGCCGCGAACATACCCCATCGCTCACGGTGCGGATCCGGCCGGATGTCCGCTCAGCCCTTGAGGAGATCGCCAGCAAACAGGGTCGCCGGCTGGCAGACGTCAGCCGCGAAGCGCTAGACGAGTACGTCGCGCGACACCGCTGATCCTGCAGCAACCCGCGAGATCGCGATCACGCCCATCACGCGCGACATGCGCCCTTCCGCGCCATGGAGGTCAGCCGCGCGTGCGACGAGATTGCCTGCCGAGGCGCCAAAGCGGGTCGCGTGCCGAGCATGTTCGATCGTGACAGGGACGAGCCGTCAGTGATCCTCATCCGGCGCCAGATAGCCGCTGCCGGAATCCATTTCTGGACGGATTGGGGATATGGCACCTCCGGCGCCTGCGGAAGGTGCTCCTAGAGCGCATCATGGCCGGTTGGGGTTCCCGTTATGGGACGCGGATGCGGGTTCTCAGGGTCTGGCTACCGGTCCGGTCGGCGTCTCGCCTGAGGTTCTTTCGGCGATCGGCGTGATCGGGCTCAGCGCCCTGGCCCGGTGTTGAGGGAGTCTATGACGCGTCCTTCGCGCTTGAGCGTGCGCATGCGCGGAGCAGTTTCGACGTGGTGGATGGCCGGAAACGCGCCGATGCGCTGGGTGAGCTGCTGGTAAAGCTCACGGGGATTGTGAGAGACGACTGAGGCGATGAGGTTGCTCGGCCCGGTGACGGCGGCCACGAACGGGAACTCTCGGTGGCCGGCCAGGGCGGTTCCGACCTCCGTCAGCGCGCCGGGGTCGACGCTGAGCCACAGCATCGCGCCGGCGCGTACGCCTAGGACGGCCTCGTCCACTTCGACTCCGATGTAGACAGCGCCGCTTTCAAGCAGATGGTCAAGCCGGCGGCGGACCGTGGACTCCGAGGTGTTGGCGACGCGGGCCAGCTCGGTGTGGCTGGCGCGCCCGTCGCGTCTCAAGACAGTCATGATGGCCTCGGCGAGGTCGTCGAGCGCGACCGGCTCGGTACCTTTCAACGGCGCGGGGACAGGCGCGGGCTTCAGGTCGTTCAAGTCTATGTCGTCGGGGATGGACAGCCAGCGGCTCAAGCTGCGCTGGCCGGCGGTGAACTCGTGCAGCACGTAGTGGGCGCTGACCGAGATCACGCGGCGGGTCCTGGGCAGCTGCTCGAGCAGCAGCGAGTCGGCGTGCTCACCGCGGGCGCGCTGGCGACAGAAGATCTCCGTGCCTCCGGACATCAGGCCGACCCAAGTGGTGTCCTCGCGACGGGCCAGCGCCGCGGCGATCGACTGAGCGCCGTCGGGAGTGCAGCCGATCCGCACCGCCCACGAGGTGGTATCCACGCGCCGAAAATCAAACTCCCCGACCACCCGCACCCCGCCAGCGAGCAGGCGGCGGTAGGCGCGGGCCACTGTGTGCTGTGAGACCCCAAGGCGGGCAGCGAGCCGGCTGAATGGCGCACGCCCGTCGGTGTCCAGCAGACACAGCAACCGCCGGTCAAAGTCCGTCAGCCCAAACGATGTGATGACTGTTTCCATCATCTGAGCCTATCGCGAAGACGACTAGCGCCGTATTCGCGCGCTGAGCCTGTCTAAAGACGCCATCCAGCTAACAATTGCAGCGTCGCAGACCTTGAGCGGCTGCGCGATCTGATTCGACGGCGATAGGAGACCTGAAAAGTGGATGAGCTGATGATCGAGGCGCAGGGTTTGCGCAAGCGGTTCGGCGAGACCCAGGCGCTGGATGGCCTGGACCTGGCCGCACCGGCCGGCACCGTGCTCGGCGTACTGGGTCCCAACGGGGCCGGCAAGACCACCGCGGTGCGGGTGCTGACGACGCTCACGCGACCTGACGCCGGGGTAGCGCGGGTGGCCGGGATGGATGTGGTGGCGCACCCACGAGCGGTGCAGGCCAGGATCGGCGTCGCCGCGCAGGACGCCACCGTTGATGCGGTCCTGACCGGCCGTCATAACCTGGTGATGATCGGGCAGCTGTCGGGGCTGCGACGCTCCGCCGCGAGAGCTCGAGCAGGGGAGCTGTTGAAGCAGTTTGAATTGGCGGAGGCTGCGGACCGGGAGGTCAAGGGGTACTCGGGCGGGATGCGTCGGCGCCTTGATCTGGCGGCAGCGCTGATCACGCACCCGCCGGTGTTGTTCTTGGATGAGCCGACGGTCGGGCTTGATCCCGCGAGCCGCGTGCGGATGTGGGATGTGATCCGTGAGCTCGTAGCTGACGGAGCGACGCTGCTGTTGACAACTCAGTACCTGGATGAGGCCGACGAGTTGGCCGATCGGATCGTCGTGGTTGATCACGGCCGCGCGATTGCGGAGGGCACCGCCGCCCAGCTCAAGGCTCAGGTCGGTGGCGGACGCCTGGAGGTCACGCTGTCAGAGGCCCACCCGGAGGCTGGCGCGGTGCTTGCACCGCACGTGTCGGGGGCGGTCTCGGTCAGCGTGGATGGTGCTCATCTGCGCGCCGTCATCCCCTCCCAGAGCGGTGCGCTGGCGACGCACCTGGTGCGGGCGCTCGACAGCGCTGGGATCACTGTCGAGGACGTGCAGGTACGCCCGCCGTCGCTCGATGACGTGTTCCTGACGCTGACCGGCAGCACGCCGACCGGCAAAGCTGAGGATGCGGCCCTGGCGGGGGTGGGCACCGATGCGTAGCGCGATCTCGGACACGTTCGTCTTGACCGGCCGCAACTTTGTCCATCTGCGGCGTGAGCCGGCGCGGCTGTCCGACGCGACGATCCAGCCGGTTATCTTCACGCTGCTGTTCATCTACGTGCTCGGCGCCGGGATCGCGGTCCCCGGCGGCTACAAGGAGTTCGCGATCGCCGGACTGCTGGCGATCAACCTCGTCAGCTCGGCAGCCGGTACCGCCGTGGCTCTCTCCGAAGACCTCAGCTCCGGAGTGATCGACCGCTTCCGCACATTGGCGATATGGAAGCCCGCGATCCTCGTCGCACGGTCGCTGACTGACCTACTCACCGCTCTGCTCTGCGGAGCCTTTGTAGTCGCTACCGGGCTTGTCATCGGATGGACGCCACACGCCAGCGCGCTGTCGGTCGCCGGCGGCCTGGCGGTGTTCGTGCTATTTGCCTACGCCCTGTCCTGGGGCTGTGCCTGCCTCGGAATCGCGACAGGCGACGCGGAGGCATCCCAAGGCATCGGACTGGTGATCCTGCTACCGCTCGGGATTCTCTCCAACGCACTGGTCCCAACCCAGCACATGACGACCGTGATCCGCGCAATCGCGAACTGGAGCCCGGTCTCAGCAGTCACTGCCGCGAGCCGCAAGCTGCTCGGCAACCCAAACCCCTCGGCCAGCTCGCACGCCTGGCCGATGCAGCACCCAGTCCTCGCGGCACTGGCGTGGTCGCTACTGCTGTTGGTGATCTTCGCTCCGCTCGCCGTGCAGATGTACCAACGCCGGACGGCGGACTGAGTAATACACATGCGCATCAGCTCTCCACAAGCGCAAGGTCATGCCGCGCACCAACTCGGCCGGATCGGTGGGTGGTGCCGTGACCATCGCCGTCCCGTGCTCGTCGCTCGGCGGCTCGTCGCCGTAGTGGCGGTGGCCTCAGCCATGGGCTCCCAAGTCGAGGATGACCACGACGGTGTCGGCAATCACAACAGGCGCAGAGCTTCGCGGATGCTCTTACGCGACACGCTTCCCCTCGAGCGTAAACCGGCGTCGACGTCAAGGCGCGTGTCTCGTACGCGGGCCCGGGACTCTCACAAATCGCCACACCGGGGGTTTTGCTCATGCGCACCGATGTCGATGGCAGCGAACTCGCCACGCCGTTCCCTCCTGTCCGCGCAACGCAGGTGCCTTGCCGCCGGCGCCAAGGTGCATTTGGAAGAGTGAAGGCAGGTCTACTACACCTGCGTATTGGGTTGGGCGAGTTAGCAGCCAGTCGCGCGGATGAGGGCGCCGCAGACCTGGCTCATCTTCGCTTCGTCGAGACGAGTGATCGACTCGACGAGCAGTGCACGCGGAACGGTGCGAAGGTTGTCGAGCGTGACCGCGCACTCGACCGGCATGCCATCAGCTGGCCCCAGCTGCACCTCGGACGGAATGTCTCGGACGGTGCGCGTCACCAAGGCGACGGTCACGTTCCGGAGGCTCGGAATTGCTTCGTCGCGGGTGAGGACGACAACCGGCCGGCGTCCTTCCTCTGCCAGCTCGAGCCAGCAGACCCCTCCGCGAGCTACCAAGGCTCCTCGCGGATCGCCTCCCGCGCATTAGCGAGAGCCCAAGCGTCCTCGGTGGCATCGCGATTGTCGGCTTTACCCCAGGTGTTCAGCGAGTCGCGCTCTCGCGTCAGGCGGGCGAGCGCGGCCTCAGCCTCGGCCTCGCTAAGGTCGTCAACCAACGAGTGAAGCTGCTCGCGTGTGGTCACCTGAAACAGCTTACCGGGGCAGCCAGCTTCCGCCCATCGGACCCGACCGCCCTCCTGCCCGCGCGAAGCTGGGCTCTGGGCTCTGGGCTCTGGATGCGTGCGGCAACGCGACACCAGCACTGAAGCTGTTAGCCGCGCCAGCGGGTTGATACCAAACAGGAAGCAGGTTGGGTCGCCTCAGCCAGCCTTAGCCCGCCCTATCAGGTGGCCGCATCTGAGCGGGAGCCGACGCCTAAACTGCTCCGATCGTTGCTGGGCTATTGATCACCCCAATGCCGAGGCGCTCGTCCACGTTTGAGGCCACGCTGGTGTGCGAGTGGCAGACCACCTTTCAGAGGCCCGGCTGTTGACCGAGCCCGACGAGGTGATGTTGCGGGTCGGCCGCGGGATTGAGCTGGGCCAGGCGGGTGAACGATCAGCCGCACGCATGGTCTTCGCTGAACTGTGGGACCAGATTGGCGACGACGGTGATCCCCTCCACCGGTGCGCAGTGGCGCACTCATTTGCTGACGTCCAAGACGATCCGAACGACGAATTGGTCTGGGACCTGCGCGCCCTCCAGGCCGCGGAACTCATCACTGACGACCGGGCGCAAGCCGCTGGCATCGCCAGCCCGGTGGCCGCCTTCTACCCCTCCCTGCACCTGAACCTCGGTGAGGTCTACCGGAAGATCGGCAATCTCGATCTCGCTCGCCACCATCTGGAGCAGGGGCAAGCGGCGGTCTCCACCCTTGGCGCCGACCTCTACGACCACGTCGTCAAGGCAGGCCTCGACGAGTTCGCTCAACGCCTGCGCTCCCGGCAGCAGCCGCGGGATCGCTACTGAAATCTCGCGTGGACAGCACACGTCACAAGTTCCCTCATCCGCGCGAAGCAAGTGTTTCGGCGTGATGACGAGAATGCTCGTCGCAGTACGAATGCGGGTGCGGCGGGAGCCGCGATTGCGTGGCAACGCGCCGTCGTCGAGCGAGCCGAGCGGGAAGCGAAAGCCATCACGGCGACCTGGTCCGGCTGTCAAGGCGAGGTCGCCGGTGAACTGCGGGTCTCCTGCTTGCGGGCGCGGGTTAAGTCCCTTTAAGATCCGGGCATGGAGGAGCGGGCATCGCGGATTCGCGCGGGTTCATGGCCGCGGGCCACACTCGGGCTGGTGGTCGCGCTGTTGCTGGCTACAGCTGTCGATGCTGGGATCTTGGTGCTCAGGTGCGGAGGTTCCGGCGTGCCCGCCAACGCCACGAGTCGCGGCCATGCGATCTCGCCGTTACTCACCGCCGCAGATTCCAATGCGGTGCTGGTTGGTTTCGGTCACTCGGCGGCGTACGCCCTGTTCTGGGGCCGCACGCATGGCAAGCTCCAGGGCGTGATCTGGCAGTGGCTGATCGGGCCTTCGCAGCTGCCGGGTCAGAAGGTTCCTTGGACACACGACAGCACCGCCAGCTTCACCGGCACCGTGGTTGGGTCGAGAGTGAAGGTTCAGGTGGTAGGTGACGGCCTGATCGGCGCCACCGTGATCAACGGGCGGATTCGAAGCGGCAGGCTGCTGTCGCTCTCCGACCCGGTGGCGGGACACGGTGTGATGGCATTCCGCACCGAGAAGAACCTCAACCGCTTCACCACGGTGTGGAACCGGATGTACTACGGCGAGTGGGACCGGCTGCACCACAGCACGCGCTGACCGCGCGGCCCAGGACTGGTTTCGGTTCCAGTCGTAGCCCCAACGTCGCGGATCGCCGCGCCCCGACCACGTTGGAGTCGACCCATGCTGACGAGCGCTTTGCACTGTTGGGCCGGACCACGGCGGGCGATTACGCTGCCACGTGAACGCAATCCGCGCAAGTCAGGTCTCGTGACGGCCGCGGCGAGATGTCTCCCTGGGCATCAAAGCGGCACTGACGCAGGTCCTGCTAGTCGTGGCTTGAGCCCTCGGGTCCGGGGTTGATGGTGTCGGCATCGAAGCTGACTTCTTGATCAGCGGGTCAGATCTCGATGCTCAGCGCGCGCTGGAACCGCGACCGGATTTGGGGTCATCTCAGCGGTGGCCATGGCACGTTCAGGTTCGCCCAGCCTTGCGTCTACGCCATTGCTGCTCGAAACCGGGGCCCGGCGTACTGTCGTCGTCTTTGATCTGAGCAGGTGTTCAGATGGCGGTGGAGTGCGAGGCGTCACTGTAGGCGGGGATGAACGGTCGGCGGAGCAGGAGGGTGGCGGCGCCCAGCACGAACATTCCCGTGGCGATGAGGGCGCCGTCGAGCCCGAGCAGGGCGATGAGCGGCCCGGCGATCAGCGATCCGACCGCTATCCCGGCGATCGAGGCGGGGTAGGCCAGGCCATAGGCGCGGGCGAGGATCTCGTCGTTGACCATGCGCGGCAGCGCGGTGTCGGCGAGAACTTCGCCGATGATCATCCCACTACCGCCGATCACCGCGAGCACGAGAGCTGCCGCGATCGAGTCAACGGCGCTCAGAGCGATGAGTACGACGGCGACCAATACCAGCCCGATCGCGAGTAGCAGCCGCCAGCGCGAGGTTGCGTCCAGGCGTCCGACGATCATCGCGCCGAGGATTCCGCCGGCGCCGAAGCCGCCGAGCAGGATTCCGTAGCCGCCGGCACTGGCACCGACGCGGTGGCTCACGAGCACCAGTGCGACCGTGAGCAGTCCGGTGACCATGCTGCACAGCACATCGGCGGCGATCAGTCGGATCGCCGTGGGGGCCGCGCGGAGCGCTTGCGCCCCGGCACGGATTTCGTCTAGCACGCGCGTGGGGGTGACACGCGTCTGGCGAGCGGGAACAAACGCGGGGTCGACGCCGATCGCCAGGATCGCTACTGCTGAGGCGATGAACGTGAGGCCGTTGGCCAGGATCGCGACCGCCGGGCCAGTGGCGAGAAGCAGGAACGCGCCGAGCACCGGACCGGTGACTATCGCCGCCTGGCCGATCAGCGCCCGCAGGGCGTTGGCGCGCTGAAGCTCCCCGTCGCTGACCAGACGCGCCGTGCTGGCCGCAACGCTGGGTGGCTGGACGGTCGCGGCGGCGGTCGCCATCGCGGCCAGGGCCGGGGCGAGCACGATCGGGAGTTCGAGCGCGATGACCGCGGCGAGCGCGCCCATCAGCCCGGCCCGGGTCAGATCGGAGGCGATCATCAACGCTCGCCGGTCATAGCGATCGGCCATCACGCCACCCAGCGGCCCGACCACCACCACCGGAAGTACCCGTGCGCTCGTGGTTAGCGCAACCCAGGTCGCAGACCCGGTACGCGTGTAGATCGCTGCGAGCAGGGCGACGTTGTACAACCAATCGCCGCAGGAGGAGACGGCCAGGCTGGCCAGGAGGAGGCTAAACGAACGGCCGCCCGGCAGGGCACGACGGTGGGAGATGCGAAGCGATGTGAACATGCACGCAGCATGCGTCTGAATCGCGTCCCGCACATCGGACGACTGCCTGATCTTCACGCGGCCGGGTGCCTCAAATACCAGCCCGGGGTACCTCAGACCAACGGCTCCGCCTCGGCTTCTGCGCTCACCAGCCCGCGTCGGTGCGCCAGCGCAGCCGCCTGCACACGCGTCGCCACCCCGAGCTTGGAAAGGATATTGGAGACATGGACGCTGGCGGTCTTGCGGGAAATGAACAGCTGCTGGGCGATCTCGCTGTTGGAGCGCCCGTCAGCAACCAGCGCGAGCACCTCGCGTTCGCGAGCGGTCAATCCGAAGCGCTCGCCTTCGCTGATGCGCTCCTCGCCCTCCACGTTGAGTGACGCCGGCGCGGGAGTGTCGGGGGACAGCCGGGCGCGCCGGATCAGCGCGTGGATCTGGCCCCGCAGCGGTTCGGCGCCAATCGCTGTGGCGAGCTTCAGTGCCTCGCCGGCCGCCGGCGCGGCGGCGGCGAGGTCACCGGCCGTGGCCAACGCCTCGGCGTGACGGAATGACGCGTAGGCCAGCACGAACGGATCGTTCATCTCCCGACAGGCGACGACTGCGTCGCTCCACGCCGACGCGTCCTCCTCGCCCCAGTAGCGTGCCTGCTCGGCCTGCAGCAGCGCCCGATGACCGAGATCCGTCGGCGTCCAAGCCGGCATCGCCAGGGCGTCGGCCCGGAGGACCGCGGCGCGGCTCTCGCCATCACTCGGTACGGCCTCACCCCGATCGCGGGCGCGCGCCACGCGCTCGGCTTCGATCCGAGCCGCCAACGACATCAACGGCCACCGGTAGCGCGGATCGTCGTCACCGGATTCCCGTGAAAGCGCTCGTTCCACGATGGACCGCGCCACGTCAAGCTCCCCGCCGGAGCGTGCCAGCTCGGCGCCCACGGCCGCGAGCGGCAGCGCGAACTGGGTCGCCGGAGTGTTGCGCAACTGGCGCCGCGCCTCGCTTAGGTCTGCTTCGGCCTGCGCGCGATGCCCCGACAGCGCGTGGATCTCGGCGCGCAACAGCACGAGGGTCCCGGCAAACACGCCGGTTGCCTCCGCCCCCGGCGCGGCACACGCCAGTGCCTGCTCCCAGTGTCCCCGGCGAAGCAGTGCCTCCGCCTGGTTACTGCGCAGAATCGCTCCCACCGTCCGGGTCAGGCCGGCCTGCTCGGCGACCACCATTCCGTCCTCTGCTGTCTTGGTCGCCTCGTCGTAGCGGCTGAGCATCAGCAGCAGATCAGACAGATTGACCGACGCGCGGACGGCGATCCACAGCAATCCAGCCTGACGAGCCCGCTCACCGGCCTCTTGCATCGCGGTCAGGCCAGCATCGACATCGCCGGCGTAGACGACGGCCCCCGCCCCGGTGATCTGAGCATCCAGCTCATCCTCCACAGCGCCGACCGCGCGAGCGGCCGTGAGCGCCCGTTGGGCCATGACGCCGGCTCGCTCCATCTGGTTCATGCGCAACATTGCTCGAGCCAGCGCGCTCTGGACGTGCGCGCCCGCGCGACTGGGAACGTCACGCGGGAGCAGCGCGACCGCCTGTTCCAAGACCGCGATCCCCTCATCATCGCGAGCCAGATCGCGCAGGATCGTGGCCCGACGAGCCAGCAGCATCGCCCGGCGCTCGATCATGCCGTCGTACCCGACCTCGGCCAAGCCTTGATCGACCAACCCCAGCGCCCGATCGACAGCCCCGGCGCGATAGGCCGCCTCCGAGGCGGCCTCCAGGAGTTGCGGGTGATCAATCCCCGCCCGCTGGTCCGCGTCGGGCACCTGCGTCCACAGCTCCAACGCCAGCTCAAAATGACGTTGGGCGGCCGCCGGCGCCGACAGCTCACCGGCCGCCCACCCGGCGCGGACCGACGCCGGAAGCGCACGCGGAAGATCGTGCGCCGAGAGCCAATGCCGGGGCAACATCGAAACGGCATCCAGACCAACAACCCCGGGTGCGGTGCTGCTCTCAATCGCCTCCGCGTACTGCCGGTGCACGCGCGCCCGCTCGCCAGGCAGCAGATCGTCGTGAATGGCCGCGCGCGCCAGGGCATGCCGAAAGCCATACCCGCGACCCGACGGGTCGACCACGAGCAACTGATGCTCGACGACCTCTCGCAGCGCGGCGGACAGCTCCACATCCGCAAAGCCGACAACTGTCGCCAAGAGCTGCTCGGACACCCAGCGACCGGCCGCTGAGGTCACCCGGAGGACGTATTGCGCATTGTCCGATAGCCGATCGGCACGGGCCAGCAGCACGTCGCGCAACGACGGCGGCAGATAGTCGCGGTCAAGCCCGCCCTCACGCACCGCTCCCAACAGCTCCTCGACCAGCAGCGGGACCCCCTCCGACCGCTCAAACACGACATCGATCAGCTCGCCGTCCGGACGCTCGCCCAAGATCGCCTCGATCTGCGCGGCGACCTCACCCGCCGTCAAGCGCTCGAGTTCCAGACGCTGCACGCTGCGTTGCTGCTCCCACCGGGCGGCCATCCGCCGAAACGGATGCGCCCGACTCAGCTCATCAGAGCGCACCGTGAACACGAGCATCAGCCGCCGTCCACTCGTCGCGGCGACCAACAAGCCGATCAGATCCAGCGTCGCGGGATCCGCCCACTGCACATCCTCGAACACGAGCAACAGAGGGCTCGTCGCGGCCAAGCGCCCGATCACCCCGAGAATCAGCTCCAAGATCCTCGAGGGGTCACGATCACCCGTTCCCAGCACGCTTCCGCCATCATCAAGCTCGGGTACCAACCGGCCGATCTCGCCTCGCGCCGGCCCCGTCAGCCGGGCGAGCTCGGCTTCGTCGACCTCCGCCGCGAGCGCACGGAACATGTCGACCAACGGGGAGAACGGGATCCCGCCACCGTCGAGCTCGACACAGCTGCCAGACAGCGCCCGCACACCGATCCCTCGGGCGTGACCGACCAGCTCGCCGATCAGCCGAGACTTCCCCACCCCCGCCTCGCCACCCACAAGCACCCTGACCGATTCGCCGTCCAATGCACGCTGCGCAGCGTCAGACAACGCCTGAGACTCCGCTCGGCGCCCGACCAAGACAGGACTCACCAGGCTCCCGGTCACCGACCGCATACTACGACCCGCACCAACGCCCAGGCCAGCCTGCCTCCACGACAAAGCCCGGCGCGTTGAACGCGCCGGGCCGTTGAACGTCTGATGACTACGCCTCGCTGCGGCACCTCATCGATCCGCAGCGCTGAACCGACTAGAACCAACGCTCATGGATATGCATTTCCGGCCCTTTCTATGTGCTCGTGCGATTATCTTGACGGCCTAACTACGCCTGGTGGGGCACCCGCGCGCCCCCTCTTTGCGGACTAGAACCAACGCTCGTGGATATTCATTCCCGGCCCTTTCTGTCTGCTCTTGCGGTTCTCTCGAACCAGCGATTTGCGATGAGCAAATCCTGCGCGTAAGCCGACCCCCGCACATCGGGCAGCCGCCTCATCTTGCCCACTCAAATCACCACCCGAAGCGACTTAGACAACCAAGCAAGAGGACTCACGACGGCCGACCCACGCCGCACGGGCGCGGCGACACTTGTCCTCGCCGCGCCGCGCGGTTCACTCGATCATGGTGAACCGGTGCGCGGTGAGTACGTCGCCACGTCGTGTGCAGGGTGTGGTGATCTCGGTGAAGGTGAGCGTGTTGCCGCTCAGCTTGAACGCGACTCGATCCTCGCTGTCGTCAAACAACACATCGGCCCAAGCGATCCGGACCCCCTCAAGCACACGCGCCTCGACAGCCGCCGCCTACCCGCGTTCGCTTATGGTTCGGCGATTGAGACGGGCTCAGGCCGGGGCGGACCGGGAACGTAGACCGGCATATTCGTGCGGTGCTCGATCCAAAAGAAGACAAGCCGGCAGCCAGGCAGACGCTTACTTGCCGCGCAAAGCGCGACCATTGGCCCGTCCGCCGGCAGTCGCGTCCTGAGGTCAAAGCGGGACCGACGCCCGGCGGGTGACGCCCTGACGTGACGGGTGGCTACGGTTCCGCGACCCACCAGATCTTGAGCTCGTTATCGGGCAGACGAACTGCGAACGTGCCGTCTGGCGACACCGCGGCGAGGAGCCGACGAAGGTCGGCCTCAAACTGTGAGAGTCGATCGCCGAACAAATGCGGGGCGGTGGACGAGAGTGAGAACGTCTCGGCCACGAGGTCATCGACTGATCTGACGATGGTGCGACCGTCGGGAACGATTACGCGCTCTGGGCCGATGAACCCGGCGGCACGAAAGACCGCGGTCTCGTCCCCGGGGGAGGAATTGCGGATGCTCTGCCCAGCTCGTCGATCCGCACCGAGGTACGTACGCCGGAGCTCAGCGATCCGTTCAACAGGAGGAGCCCGGAGAGCGCCCTCTCCGACTGCACCGTCTTGGTGGCGGTTGTCGACGTGCACGACAACGCCGTCCGGCTCGAGCATCTCTCGGACGATCCCGGCAACCAGGGGTCGGTCCATCCAGTGAAATGACGCCGCGAACGTCACCACGTTGAACATCCCGAGATCAGCAGGCAACTCTTCGGCCCGGCGTTGCACCCACCTGCCATTCATCACGCCTCGCTCAGACGCGAGCCGTCGTGCCTCTTGAATCATTCCGGCGTCCGCGTCGACTCCGACAACCTCCTGGAAAAGGCGGGCAAGCGGAAGCGTGACCGTGCCCGGTCCACAGCCCACATCGAGAAGACGGCCTCGACCGGCGGGCCCGAACGCGTTCTCGAACGCATCGGCGAGCCCTCGAGCGTTCGGGAGGCGTCCACGGTCGTAGTAGGCGGCAGCTCCGGCAAACAGGGTCTCGTCCCACTCCCACTCAAACCACTCGCCACGCACCAGCCGATCGTAACGACGGGTTGCGACGCTCCAACATCTCCCGACGAACCGGCGCTTAGCACCCTCCTGGCCGCGCGTTGCACGGCTCTCGCTCGCGTAGCCGTGATGCCCGCGCGGCTGCGAAAGCGTGGGTTTGGCTTGTCAGGGCTCGCGTCGCGTGACTGCGCTGACGCGATCAATCGATTTGTCGAAGGACACGATGATTTCGACGCCGGTGGCTTCGGCCTGCGCGACCAGATAGGCCTCGGCAAAGTCGAGGCGCTCGACTTCGTAGACCTCGAGCGCGCGGAGCAGCGTCGCTGGGTCGAGCGTCTTGATCGTCGGCAGCGCGATCGCCGCCCGCAAGAGCTCGGCGACACGGTCGCGACGAACTTCATAGAAGGACTCAAGCACGTACACGCACTCAGCGACGATCAGATCGGCGAGAAGCAGTTCAACCGAGCCTGCCAGCGCCTTGGTAGCCCGGGCGGCCATCTCCGGCGGGTCGCCGGTCAGATGGCGGATCAGCACGTTGGTGTCCAGGAACTCGGTCAGCGTCGCCGCCCCACACGCGCAGCTCGCGTCTGGCGCAGAACCTCATCCCACGGGGTGCCACGCTTCCCGGCAGGGACCGCGACACTGCCCGCAAGGTCGAGGAGATCCGGTGTCTTTGCCACCACAGCACGTGAGCGCTCGACCCTGAACAGGAGTTCGTCTCCTTCATGCAACCCAAGCGCATCCCGGACGCTCTTCGGGATGGTGACCTGCCCCTTCGAGGTAATCCTGGCGCTCGAGTCCATCACGTCTCCTTACCAAGTTAGAGAAGTAAGGATAGCTCAACCCGGCTGCGGGCTCCGCGCATTGCGCGACTCCTGCGGACCTGTTGCGTAAGCCAGTCGCGAAGGCAAAGCGGGTTTCGAGCCCGCGGCCGAACCGGTGGGTGGCCGGTCCGGCCGATGTTCTACCGGCGGCGGGTGGCGGCGGTCAGTGCCGTTGTGCTGACCTCCCACATGTTGTCGGTGACGTGGATCGTGACGCCGGGAGGGACGATTTCGTCAATGCGATCGAGCACGTCATTTGGCAGGTCGATCCCGTCGGCTGCGAGGTAGGCGTCGAGGTGCTCCATGGTCCGCGGGCCGATGATCGTGGATGTGACAGCCGGGTGGCGGACGGCGAATGCGGTCGCCATCTGGATCAGCGTCAGGCCGGTCTCGTCGGCGAGGGCACCGAGCGCGTCTGCAGCGTCGAGCTTTGCTGCATTCGCCGGGTTAGTGGCATCAAAGCGACCGGGCCACCGCTGCGAGCGAGCCGGGGAGCCCGGCCCACTTACCTCCTGACCCTTTCGGTATTTGCCTGAGAGCCAGCCGCTGGCTAGCGGGCTGTAGGCCAGGACGCCCATGCCGTAGCGCTGGCAGGTCGGCAGTAGGTCGTACTCAATCGCCCGTGTCAGGATCGAGTAAGGCGGCTGTTCGGTGCGGAACCGTTCGTGACCTCGGCGATCGGCGAGCCATTGGGCCTCGACGATCTGGGAGGCGGGGACCTTCGAAGCACCGAAGGATCGGATCTTGCCTGCGCGCACAAGGTCGGTCATCGCGCTGAGTGTCTCGTCGATGTCGGTGTTTGGATCGGGAACTCCGACCTGGTACAGGTCGATGTAATCAGTCTGCAGGCGGCGCAGGGACCCGTCGACTGCTTCAACGATCCACCGCCGCCCGGCGCCACGATGGTTCGGGTCCGCGTCCATCGGGAGGCCGAACTTCACGGCAAGCACCACGCTTTCGCGGCGTGCGCCGGCCAGCGCTTTGCCCAAGATCTCCTCCGATTCGCCAGCGGAGTAGCCATCGGCGGTGTCGATGAAGTTGATCCCGGCATCGAGGGCCTTGTGGATGATCTGGATCGCGTCGTCGTGATCGGAGTTGCCAAAGGCGCCGAACATCATCGCGCCGAGGCACATCTGGCTGACGTTGACGCCGGTTCGTCCCAACGGTCGGTATTCCACTGACAGGCTCCTTTTGCCGTGCGAGCGCGTCGCGACGGTCGGATAGGATTGAAATGGATAGCTTGTCCGCATGACTTTAGCGGATAGCCTGTCCACTTAGGGAATTGATGTCAGGAGAACAACCGAGATCACCGGCGCGACGTGCTGACGCCGAGCGCAACCGCGAGAAGATCCTCGCCGCTGCCCGCTCCGCGTTCGCGGATCCGGACGCGGAGATCTCGATGGCCGAGATCGCACGACGCGCTGGCGTCGGCATGGCAACTCTCTACCGCAACTTCCCGGGGCGGCAGCAACTACTTGAAGCGCTCTACACCGACGAGGTCGACCTCATCTGCGCGTCGGCTGAAGTGCTCAGCAGCGAGCCGCCCGAAGCGTCGCTGCTGACCTGGCTAGACGATGTCTTTTCCTTCTTCCTGAGCAAGCGACAGGTCGGCACCGAACTGCTCAAGCACTCAGAGAGCCGCAACGCGTTCTTCAGTGACAACCGAAAACGCGTCATCACAGCCGGCCAACCACTACTGACCGCCGCGCAACGCGCCCACGCGGTCCGGGACGATCTCAACCTTGAGCAAGTCCTGGACATGATCTCCGCGATCGCCAAGATCGACGGTGATCTCGGCTACGTCCAACCGATCCTGCAGAGCGCGCTCGACGGCCTTCACCCTCCGACAGACATCGAGCCCGCATAGAACAGCCGTGGACTGACCGCCACACTCTCCTTCGCCGCCCAGCGAGTGCTCCCAACAGGGTCGTAGCTCCTACTCGCAGCTCGGCGGTAGCTCCGGGTTGACCGATACCCGCCTCGTCGCGAAAGCACGGCGGCTCAAGCAAAGCGCCGACCGACCTGCTGCTCGCCAGAACCGTGCATCTCGGCGAGTGACGTTACGTCGCCAAACCAATCGCGCGCTCCAATGAGGGTTGAAGGGTGAAAGCGCTCGTCCGAGATACGCTTCCGCACCCGCTCACACCGCTGGTCCGCGACTCGGTCTGAACCGTGTCGACTGCAGTTTGCCTGCGGGCTCGTCGCAACCTCGGAGACCGTCAGCTAGTTCCACGCCCTCATTGGCCTGCAGGACCCGCCGGTGCTGCCGAAGCGCCGATCGGCTGGCGGTTGATCGTTTCGAGTAGGGCTCGGGCTGCGGCGGTGAGGCGGCGGTTGGATGGCGTCGCGATCGCGGTCACGAACTGGGCCGTGTGGTTGCGGATAGGGATCAGCGCTAGCCCTTCCGGATTGTCGATCAGCGATGCCGGGAGCATCGCGAGCGCGAGTCGGTGGCGGACGAAGTCGATCAGGCTGTCGGTGTCGTTGACCTCGTAGGTGATCGTGCGGTCGACACGGGCCTCGCTGTGGGCGAGGTCGTTCAGCGCGCGAACGCCCCAACCCGGTGGGAAGTCGGCGTGCGTGTCGCCGGTGAGTGCCGAGAGGTCGACGGTCTTGCGTCTGGCGAGCGGGTGGGTGCTTGGCACGACGAGCCGGATCGGGTCGCCGGCGAGGGGGGTCAGGCTGACCCCTGGTAGGTCGCCGGCGGGGGCCGCGACGAATGCGAGGTCGAGCCGTCCTTCGCGTACTTGCAGTGCCATTTCGCGCGAGCCCCCGGCAGCGTGGCGGATGTGGACCTGTACAGCGGGATGTGCTGAGCGGAACTCCGCGAGCACGCCGGCGACGCTGACGACGTTGCCCTGTGCCTGCATGGTGCCGAGCACGACGGTGCCGCGCACCCCGCCACGGACGGCGTTGACTGCGTCGCGTGCGGCTGTTGTCGCCTGGAGCGTCGCGCGAGCTTCGGGGAGCAGGGCACGGCCCTCCTCGGTCAGCGCAACCTTGTGGGTGGAGCGGTCAAACAAGCTCGCGCCGAGCTCACGCTCGAGGTTGCGGATGTTGGCCGAAACGGCCGACTGCACGACGTGCAGACGCTCAGACGCGCGGGTGAAGTTGCCCTCCTCGGCGATCGCGACGAACGCGGCCAACTGTCGCAATTCCATGCACCAACACTATCGCGAAATGCGATAACCGTTATTGAGCTTCTGCGTTGCACGCGATAGACAGCGAGCCAATACTTGCCACATGCCGAATCTCGCATCACACACACCGAGTACGCGACAGGCTCGTCGCGGCTCTAGCTTCTGGATCGTCGCGTTTGCTTTCGCTGCTGTGATGGCGTTCACCACGTCGCCGACTCCGCTGTGGTCGCTGTTTGCGACCCGCGACCATCTCTCGTCGTTCACGGTGACGCTGGTGTTCGCGGTCTACGCGGTTGCCGTCGCCGCGAGCCTGTTCTTCGTCGGGCACCTCTCCGACTGGCATGGTCGCAAGCGCGTACTGGTCCCTGCGCTTGTGCTCAACATCCTCGCGGGTGTCGTCCTCGTGCT
This sequence comes from uncultured Actinomycetota bacterium, assembly GCA_963804615.1. Taxonomy (GTDB): domain Bacteria; phylum Actinomycetota; class Thermoleophilia; order Solirubrobacterales; family Solirubrobacteraceae; genus Palsa-465. The sequence goes on along the minus strand of CAWDRA010000010.1, from coordinate 370,472 downwards.
CTGGCCCCAACTCCCCGGTCTCGTCGTCGGCCGCGTCATCAGCGGACTCGGGATCGGCGCGGTCACCGCAACGGCAACGGCTTGGCTCGCCGAGTTGCAGGACCCTGACCGCGCCGGCGCCAACCCGGAACGCGCGCGGATCGTTGCAGTCGCGGCCAACCTCGGCGGACTGGGCCTAGGCGGCCTAATCGCCGGCGCCCTCGCGCAATGGGTCGGCCAACCGCTGATCGTGCCATTCGTCGTCCTGATCGCCACTCTGACTCTCGCGGTCATCGGCATATTGATCGTGCCGGACACGCGGGTTCTCGATTCTCCCCGGCCCCGGTACCGACCGCAGCGCGTAACGGTCCCCCAGCACGCGCGCCGGCGCTTCTTCGCGGCCGGAATCGGAGCCGCGATCGCATTCGCGTTGTTCGGTCTGGTCACCTCGCTGGCGCCGAGCTTCCTCGCCGGGACGCTGCACGAGCGATCCCACGCGCTGGCCGGCGCCGTCTCGTTCGGGATGTTCGCAGCCGCCGCGCTCGCCCAGACGCTGGTCCCGCTGCGAGGCACCCGACAACTGCTCTCAGCGGCCGTCCCAACGCTGCTGGCCGGCATCACCGTGATGACGATCGCGGTCTGGCTGCCTTCACCGAGCTTCGCGACGTTCCTCGTCGGAGATCTGGTCGCCGGGGCGGGCGCCGGCCTTATGTTCAAGGGAGCGATCGGCACAGTCGCCGACATCTCTGCGCCGGAGCACCGGGCTGAGGCGCTCGCCGGTATCTACCTCGCAGCCTACCTCGGCCTGGCTGGACCTGTGATCGGCCTTGGGGCATTGACCCAGGTCGCTTCCACACCGGTGAGCCTGCTGGTGTTCAGCGCCGCGCTCGCGCTCGGAATCATCGCCGCCGCTCCGACTCTCCTCGGCCGCGGTGAGCACACAACTTCCAGCCCGCATCTCGATAACAGGAGCGATAACCATGCGACAGGCAACCCTCAACACCACGCAGCTCGGCCAGACCGGCCTGGACATCACACGCGTCGGCTTCGGCGCCTGGGCGCTGGGCGGCGGCGGCTGGGAGTTCGGCTGGGGTCCTCAGCAAGATGACGCCTCGATCGCCGCGATCGACCGCGCACTTGAACTCGGCGTCAACTGGATTGACACCGCCGCCGCATACGGCTTTGGCCACTCCGAGAAGCTAGTCGGGCAAGCGCTTGAGGGATTAAGCGAGCGGCCGTATGTGTTCACCAAAGCATCGCTGCTTGAGGGACCCGAACGACGGGTCGTGCACAGCCTCAAGCGCGACTCGATCATGCGTGAGGCCGAGGCAAGCCTCACCCGGCTTGGGATCGACGCGATCGACCTCTACCAGATCCACTGGCCGATCCCTACGCAAGACATCGAGGAAGGCTGGTCGGCCCTCGCTGAGCTGAAGGCAACGGGGTTGGTGCGCCATATCGGCGTGTCGAACTTCGACGTCGAACAGCTGCGGCGGATCCAGCAGATCGCCCCGGTTGAAACGCTCCAGCCTCAGTACTCGCTGATCGAGCGCGGCGTGGAACAGGAGATCCTCCCGATCGTCGAGCGCGAGGGAACCGGTGTGATCGTCTACTCACCAATGGGATCCGGCCTCCTAACCGGACGGATGACCCGCGAGCGCATCGCGACAATGCCCGACGACGACTGGCGCAAGCACGACCATCGCTTCCAAGAGCCCGAGCTATCCCGGAACCTGGAACTGGTCGACCGCCTGGCCGCGGTCGCGGAACGTCACGACACCACCCCCGGCGCGGTAGCAGTCGCGTGGACACTTGAGAACCCCGCTGTCGATGGCGCGATCGTCGGCTTCCGCTCCCCCGACCAAGTCGACCCGATCCTCGCTGCCGCCAGCCTCGAGTTCAGCGAGGTCGACCTCGACGAGATCGAAGCACCGCCACGATGAGCGCGACAGCCGCACCCGCTGCGCCGCACCGGGCCCGTGCGCAGTCTGCTCGGAGCCGACTCATGGCGCGTATCTGCCGCTGCCAGGATCGAGCAGCTCCAAAACCGCGCTGCTCGTCGGCCTGGCGACCGCGCTCGGCGCCGGCGTCAGCATGGGATTCTCCGAAGCTCTGTCCGATACCGGCGAGCAAACGGGGCGAGGCTCGGCCCTTATCCGCGGAGCGATCACCGGCACCGCCACCACGCTCGGTGGGGTCTTTCACTCGCTCCCTTTCATCATCAGCGACATCAACCGAGCGCTCGCCGTGGCCGGGATCGTGGTCGCAATCGAACTGCTGGTTATCGCGTGGGTGAGACACAAGTTCCTTCACGTCTCCCTCCGCTCCTCGCTGGCGATCGTGACCTTCGGCGGAGCGATCGTGCTCGCGATCGGAGTAGGGATCGGCAGCGCCTGAACGCAAACCACCTCCAAGCTCACATCACAGAAAGAGAAGAACGTCATGCACGCAACCGAACCGAATATCACAGTCCAAGGGGACGACGCGCCTCACACGATCGGCTTCGTTGGCCTGGGCGCGATGGGGAGCGCCATCGTCACGCGGCTGCTCGACGCGGGCCACCACGTCCATGGAACCAACCGAACCAAGAACAAGGCACGGCCATTGCTCGAACACGGAATGACCTGGGCGGACACGCCCCGGGAGGTTGCCGCAGCAGCAGACGTCGTGTTCAGCATGGTCACCGACGACAGTGCACTCGCCGCGATCACCGACGGGCCGTCCGGCATCCTCGCTGGCCTCGAGCCCGGAACCGTGTACGTCGACATGAGCACCGTCAGCCCGCACACCAGCCAAGAGGTGGCGACACGCGTCGCCGGGCTCGGCGCCCAGATGCTCGACGCACCAGTGTCAGGCAGCATCCCGCAAGCCCAGACAGGAACGCTCGCGATCATGGTCGGAGGCGAAGCCGACGCACTCACGATCGCCGACCCGCTACTCCGCCAACTCGGCCAAAATGTCACCCACATCGGACCCAACGGCCAGGGACTGCTGATCAAACTAGCGATCAACATCAGCCTCGCCGTGCAAACCATTGCTTTCAGCGAAGGCTTACTGCTCGCTGAGCGCGGCGGCATCGAGCCTACTGTTGCCGCCCAGGTGATGGCCTCAAGCTCGATCGGCTCACCAATGCTCAAGACGCGAATTCCTCTCCTGCTGAGCCTGCCCGACCACGCGTGGTTCGACATCGAACTTATGCACAAGGACATCCGCCTAGCGGTCCAAACCGCCCTCGAGCTCGGAACCGCCTACCCGTCGAGCGCGATCGCAGACCAAATCCTCGACAAGGCCACCGACATGGGGTACGGACACCGCGACTCGCGGCCGTGTACACCGTTCTAGCCCAACTGTCCGACAAACCCGCTCACACCCGACTCGCAGCCTGACGACACAACGCGACCTCTACACGCCAGCTCCGGCCTCAAGCCCCCCTCCGAAATACGAAACCGCTCACGCTCGTAGGCGCTCAACACCCTGGACCACGCCGCCGCTGACTGCCCGAACGCAACCAGCCGAAGTCGCTGCCCTGCGACCAAGGTGCTACGGCAGATCGCCTCGCCTTTCGCAGAAGACCGTGGCTGAGGTAGCACTCGACCCGATCTGACGCTCGGCGATGAGACACAGCTTTGGCAGCGATGTCACCGCTGACGGTTCCGTCCGCCCGCGTGAGTGGAGGGTCGCCATTGGACTCGTGAGCAGCGAGGTCACCCGGAAGGTGAAAGCGATTGCCGTACGGGGTGCGTGCCTTCCGCGCAAGCGGGGACTAGCGGCGCCAGGTCGAAGACGCCCGTGGGAACATGGATGCTGGTGCGCAGGCCGCCGCAGCTGGCGTCGCATGGTGCCTAGACTGCCGCGGAGTGTTAGGTCCGGCCCTCGCTCTCGGGACTTCGCTTGGGTACGGGGTCGGGGATTTTCTTGGCGGTACCACGTCCCGGCGTATCGGCACGCTGCCGTTCATTTTCTGCGCCCAGCTGGTCATGCTTGTACTCGCTGCCGTCTGGGTGGCGGTCACCACAGATCCGATTCCGCCCCTCGGGACTCTCGCAGCGGCAGCGGGTGCGGGCCTTGGTATGACGGTGGGCCTGTCCGCGTTCTTTCAGGCGATGGTTGTTGGAAAGATGAGCCTCGTCGCCCCGATCAGCGCGACCGGTGTCGCGATTCCCGTCGCCGCGGGGATCCTGCGGGGCGAGCATCCGAGTGGAGCGCAGCTGATCGGTATTCTCGCCGCGATCGCTGGGGTTGTGCTTGTGACACGGTCCCGGGGTGAGCAGCAGACTCAATCTGAGTCGGGCCTCGGACTCGCGTTGCTCGCCGCCGTCGGGACGGGGCTGTTCATGTGGTTGATGGCACCAGCCAGCCATCATGGCGTTCCCTGGGCGATCCTGATCAGTCGCGCGATCCCAGCAGTCGTGCTCATCGCCGTGGTCATCGTCCGGCGGCCGTCGCTGCGCCCCGCGCTGCAGTCGGGACCGGCCAGCAGGATCGTCGCCCAGGCGGCGCTGGGGTTTACCGCCTCGGCGCTGTATGCGTTCGCCACCCTCCACGGCCAATTAGCGATCGTCTCGGTCCTCGGGTCGCTGTATCCGGCTGTAACACTCTTGCTTGCCTATCGACTGTTGGGCGAGCGCCTCGATCGCGTCCAACAGATCGGCATCCTGGCCGTGCTCGGTGGGGTTCTACTGCTGTCGGCATAGGCGCGCAGGATGACCGTCTCGGTCCCGGCAATCGTCTGGGCAAACGAAGCCGCTCAGTCTCGCGCTGCGAGTGCTATGCGATGGTGAACGCAATCCGCGAATTGCGGGCATCTCCGCGCGCGCGGTGCGAGATCCCTCAGCCGGGACGAATGCGGGTCCGGCGTCGCCTGCGTGAACCGAATAAGAGCGGGCTGGACAGGCGCCTCACGCCAATTCGGGGCCGGCCGGCGCTCGCGTCGGGGCGTGGACCACTGACCGGCGTGATCGTGAGACGCGTCGAGTGATGAGTTGTGGCATGGCGCCTCCGGGCGCCGATGTAAGCTATTCGCGTCTTTCGGCCATTCACTAGGTATGACCTAGGCACACCCCGCACGCAATTAAGCCTGGGTGCGGGGCTCAAGGCGGGGACAGCACGGGATGCAGCAGCCGTAGACCTGCGAGTGTGACCTGACCTGCTTGACGCGTTGTGCTGTTGGATTGCGCGGGGCTGGGTTCATCCGGTCGCCGCGTCGGCGACGATGGGACGGCACCGCGCCTCGCGTCCAGGTCTCAGCGGCGCGCCCGCGACGGCGCACGAGAAGTCGTGCAGCACCCCGGTAGGCAGGTCCCCACCCGGAACCGCTTCGGACTGGAGAACCTCAGAGCTGATCGTCATCCACGCCAGGACCCCGCCCGCTGCCGCGAGCACGGCGCAGACCAACATCGCAACGTGGAATCCGTGCTCCATTGCCGCCGGGTCGTAGAACTTCTTGCCGGTCAGGCCGGCCACCAACGGCAAGACGGCAACGACGATCAGGCCGGAGAGACGCGACACAGCGGTATTGATTCCCGAGGCGATGCCCGATTGCCGCTCATCAGCGGCAGCCATCACCGTCGCGGTGACCGGCGTCACAACCAAGGTGAGGCCCAAACCAAAGACGATCACCGCCGGGAGCACGCCGGACACATAGCTGTCGTCTCGATCGATCCGCGACATCAGCACCAGTCCGAGAGCCGTGACCAGTGGTCCAAGGGTCAGCGGGATCCTCGGCCCGATTCGTTGGGCAAGGGCTCCCGCAGAGGTGGATAGGAGCAGCATCAGAACCGTGATCGGGAGCGAGGCGGCGCCGGCCTCCAGCGGCGTGTAGCCGAGCGAGATCTGCAGGAACGCGACGAGCAGGAAGAAGACTCCGCTGAGCGCGCCGAAGACGACGAACGTGACCGCGTTGGCGGCGCTGAATTGCCGCGAAGAGAAGATCGACAGCGGCATCATCGGGTTAGCGGAACGCCGCTCGGCAAGCAGAAATGCGATCAGTCCAAGCCCGCCTCCGATCGCCGTCGCCAGGACCAATGGCGAGGCGCCGCGGCCCGGCGCTTCGATCAGCGAGTAGGTCGCGCCGCCCAGGCCGGCGGCCGCCAGGACGGCGCCGCGAAAGTCGAGTCGTCTGGTGGCTGCGAGGTGGCGGGTCTCGGGCACGTGCCGCCCCGCCATGACCACGATGAAGATACCAAGCGGAACGTTGATCAGGAACACCGCCCGCCACGACACCGCCCCCACCAGCAGGCCGCCGATCAGCGGGCCCAGAGCGCCCGCCACGGCACTGAGCCCCGACCAGGCGCCGATCGCTCGCGCCCGGTCAGCGGGACGAAAGCCCGACTCGATCATCGCCAGGCTACCCGGCGTCAGAAGCGCCCCTCCGACGCCCTGCACGAGCCTCGCCGCCACCAAAAGCCCGGCATTCGGCGCGACCGCGCAGAGCAGCGAGGCGACCGTGAACAGTCCGGTGCCGGCCACGAACACGCGACGCCGTCCATAGCGGTCGCCAAGCGACCCCCCGAGCAGGATCAGTGAGGCGAGCGTCAGCGTGTAACCGTTGAGGATCCACTGAAGCGTGCTCGTCGAAGCATGCAGGTCGCGGCCGATCTCCGGCAACGCCACATTGACGACGGTCGCGTCCAGGAAGGCGATCCCGGAGCCCAGTACCGCCACAGCGAGCAACCAGCGGCCCGGTCCGGAATCCAAGCGGAGAAGCGAAGCTCCCCGCTCATCGCTCGTCACCCGTCCCCACGCCTCGTGTGCGAGTCGCGATCGCGGTGCGCCCGAAGGTATTCCACTGGATCGACGCCCTTGGGGCAGGCTTTCCAATCGGCGATCTCGTACTCGGAGAACGCCTGCCACATCGCCTCATCCATCGTCTCGTGCTGTGTCGTGCCCATCAGCTCGCCGCGATCGTTGAACCTTTCGAGGAAGAAACCCTCAACCCTCTCGTCAATAAAAAGGGCCCTCACGTCCGGCAGGCCGGGTTGACCAGTCCCGACATCGGACGGCTTTTGGGACTCGGGTCGGTCCTTCGGAGTGACGGCTAGTGACAACACCTCCGCACAGTGCAGTCTCATCGCGTGACCCGGGAGGTTGTCATCCGTCTCGGGTTGGGCAGCAGAGGGAAGCGGCGCTCGAGCTCCGCACGCCGGTACTCGAGATCCCCGATCAGCACGAGCGATTCGCCGAGCCGGGGCTCGAACACGAACCCCGGCTGATCGGTGGCGACCTCCAGCAGAACGCCGCTGGGCTCTCGGAAGTAAACGGACTTGAACATCTTGCGATCCAAAACGGGCGTCGGCCGAAGCCCGGCGGCGGCGACCTGGGACCGCCACGCATACTGCTCACCGTCACGGATGGTGAACGCGATGTGGTGCACCGTGCCCGCGCCCAGCATCCCTGACTCCGCGGGCGCTGCGTCGTATAGGACCAGACCGTGGCGACGCTTGCCCCGTGCCAGCCAGCGCCCGGCGCCCTTGGTCTCCATCCCGAGTACCTCGCCGAACACCGGCGCGCTGCGCGCCGGATCGGCGCTGTATGCGTGCACGGCGTGCACGCCGCGAATCGCGACCTGCTCATCAACATCGGACGCGTACGCAACGAGCGGCGCATCCTCACCGTCATCGATCACGAGCTCCAAACCCAACCCTTCCGGGTCCGAAAACACCACGCGATCAGCAAGCCGGTCGCTCGGCGTCCCGGCACGCGCAAGACGGCGCTCCCAGAAATCAAGCGCCCCCTCGCCGGCCACCCGGAAGATCAAACGGTGGACCATGCCCGCGCCCGGACGGCCGCGCATCACTCCGGGCATGTCGAAGAACGTCACCAGGCTGCCGGGACTGCCTCGCTCATCGCCATAGGCGATGTGCCGCATCTCGGGATCGTCGGCGTTCACCCCCTGCCACACCAGTCGCAGGCCCAGCAGCCGGCCGTAGAACTCGAGATTCGCATCGATGTCGGCAGTGATCGCCGTCACGTGATGCAAGCCGTCAACCATCATCGCACTGCCTCACAGCTGCTCGATCGGCGCGAACCGGTACAAGTATTCACCGATCCCTTCGCTGATCGCGAAGATCACGTCGATGATCGATTCCTGGCGGGCGGCGTGCTCGAGCGGACCCGTGTACACGGGGTCGTAACCCGCATCACGGTTGAGCTGCTCGACAACCTCGCGCGCCTCCTCATCGCCGCACCATAGATTGCTCGGCCTGACCCGCGCCTCCCCCAGGTGGCCAAGCAATGATGCGAAGTTGACGTTGAACGACTTCGCGGTCGGCCCTCCCGTCCTGGACTTCACGAACTCGGCGTTGGAAGCGAATCCGTCCGGTGCGCCGACACCTATCAGGTTGGTCGCGTCGATCACCGTTTTGCCGTTCATTCCGGTCAGCCCGTCAAGCGCCTCTGCGATAGAGCCGCCTGGGACCGCCACGAGCACCACGTCGGCGTCTGACACGTCGCCGCCGTCTCGGCCAAGTCGCGTCACCTGATGCCCGGCGCGCTCCCATAGGTCGGCGAGCCCGCCGCCGACGTTGCCTTTGCCAAAGCACCGTAATCCTCATCGTCTCGCCTCCGTGATCTGTCGTTGGGCCGCGCCTAGGAGAGCCATGGCGGTGTATACGCGCCGACCTGGTGCAGGATCGCGGACATGTCGTCCGCCGCCCATTCCTCGGCGATCTTTCCGTCGCTGAGCCGGTACACATCGACCGCGTCCCAGCGCACCTTGCGGCCCGTCGGCGCGATCCCGAGCAGGTCGCCCTCATGTGTCGCCTCGACGACGAACCGCACAGCGACCGTGTCCCCCTCGGCGACGATGTCCTGCTCCTGTGCGTTCAGGTCCGGCAACGCGCCGATGAAACCCCGCAACAAGCCCACGAGATTCTCAACGCCCTCAACCGTGCCAAGCGTCCCGCCATGCCACTTGACATCGGGGGTGACAAACTCGGACGCCAGGTCAGGATCATGCGCGTTGAACACCCGGCGGGTGTACTCGCGAACGATCTCCACATTCGATTCGACCGCTGTGTCGCTTGCCATCGTGTGCTCCTCTCTAAGGAATGTGCGCTCTTTGCCACGCTAAGTCCCGAGCACGGTTCCCGTCCAAGACCTGTCTCCCACGCGACCGATAGGCTTGGGCTATCGATCTCGAGCCACGCCTGATTCGCTACTTCCTGGCCGTCGCTGAGGAGCTCCACTTCGGCCGCGCCGCCGCGCGCCTCTACATCTCCCAGCCGTCGCTTAGCAACCAGATACGCAAGCTCGAGCGCACCATCGGCACAGAGCTGTTCGTCCGCACGAGCCGCGAGGTCAAGCTCACCGATGCCGGGCAGGCACTCCTCGAGGAGGCACCGCTTCGCGCTGGCGGCGCTCGAGCGGGCGGCCGAGCGCACCCGCCTTGCTGGCGCCGGCATCACCGGGACCGTGCGCCTCGGCTACGCCCCGCTGGCGAGTTTCGAGACTCTCGGGGCGATCCTCGCCGCTGTCGAGAACGACAACCCAAACATGACCGTCATCCCCAGCGAACTCTTCAGCGCTGAGATCCCCGGCCGCGTCCTAGCCGGGGAACTCGACATTGGGCTTGCCCTGCATCCCCAGCCAATGAAAGGCATCCGCGCGGAAGTCGTGCGCGTCGAGCCGCTTGCCGCGCAACTCAGCAAACGCCACCGGCTTGCCCACGCGAACTCCATCCCGCTCGCCGACCTCGAGCACGAGACCCTCCTTCTGTTCCCCCGCGAACTCGCTCCGATCTACTACGACCGCATCATGAAGACCTTCGAGCGGGCCGGCTTCCAGCCAGATGTCAGAGTCTTCCCCAAGCCGCCGGTCAACGCCATGCTCGTACGCCTCCTCGGGGCACGCGAGGTTGGGCTGAGCCCCGCCTCGTTCGCCTTCCACAGCGCCCAGGCCGAACCAGGCATCGTCGCCCTCGAGATCGTCAACCCACAAATCCTCGCGGAGTGGTCGATCCTCTGGCCCGCCCGCCCGCAATCCGCGGCGATCGCACGGTTCCTCGACAGCGCACAACGTTGCGCCGCCCATAACGACTGGCTCCCCCTACCGGACGCAGCAGCCACCGCCGAACCCGACGCGCTCACCGCAGGCCACTCTGACGACCCCAAATCCCCGCCGAAATTCCATCAACAGGTAACTCCGGCCCACAAGCTCCAGCGCCAGAATGCGTGCGCCAAGGGCAAAGCGCGGCAGCCCCACTCCCGCGAAGATGGTCTCGCAAATCGCCATGCCGAGCATCTGGGGTCCGACGAATAGTCGCCATACCACTCGTGAGGTTCGGGCGGCGAAGGAACTGAAAGCGATCGCGGGCGGCCGCAGCCGACTGATCAGTCGCCGCGCTTGACGATCAGGAGCACGCCGGCACCGGTCGGCGCGAGCGCTTCGGTCACACGCTCGTCCGCGCTGACAAGCGCGCGGAAATCGGCTACCTCGTCGGCGTGTGAGAGGACGTTGTCGACGGCCACCAGTCCGCTCGGCGTGAGTGTGCGCACGAGGTTCTCCCACGGACTGCTGTTCGGCGACAAAGTAACTGGCAGCACCGGGTCGAGACCAGCCGAACGAACCGTCCCGTGTCACCCCGGTAAGCGACGCCGGGAAGCGAGTAGTTCGGCCGGGGCGTTCCGATAGCGTCTTTGGCATGACCGGTTTGTCCTTTCCTGACCCGCCACTGACCGACCGAGTTATCGCCCTCCGCGCATGGACGCTTGACGATTTGGGTTTCGTCGTCAAGGTGTTCGAGGACCCAGAGGTGTCGCGCTACTCGCCGACCATTCCATTCCCTTACACGAGCGCCGACGCACTCAGCTGGTTTGAGACCAACGAGGCAACGCGCTTGGCCGGGACTGCACTTCGCTTCGCCGTCATTGATGCCGCTACTGAAGAGCCAGTCGGGGCCATCGGACTAAACCAAGTCAGCGAGTTGCTGAAGTCGGCGAACGTCGGCTACTCCCTCGCTCCGGAGGCTCGGGGGCATGGCTATATAACTCGAGCCGTTCGAGTCTTGGCGCGATGGGCGTTTGACTCCCTCGGGCTGGCGCGGCTGGAACTGACCACCGACCCAGAGAACTTTGCAGCACAGCGTGTTGCTGAACGATGCGGGTTTCGCCAGGAAGGGCACCTTCGATCTCATGTACTTGTGCGCCACAGCGGGCAGCGCCGCGACTCGCTCGTGTATGGGCTACTCCCCGGCGAGTTGGTTCAGGAGTAGATCGAGTAGCTGCCATTTGCGGTCATGATGCGGGCGCACCCGCGCCGCCGGCCAGGTAGATGTGCTCCCGAAGCGTGTCAGCCCAAGCGACCATCCGCACTGGCAGGGCGGCGTACACCTGACGAGGGACTGGAAAGTGATCGAGGCCGAACCCTTCGAGCAATCCGATGTACACGCGGCCGGAGCGCCGCCTATCACCTGAGAAACAACGGCACCGCCCGCAAACTCCTCAAGGGCTGGCCCGTGTAGAGAGAAAGCGACAGTCAGCGACGCAGCAGCCGAATGTCGCTTAGTCGAGATCCGACAGCCGGGTCTCTATCCGATCAACCCCGATCCGTCGTGAAGGGGCAGCGACGCGAGGATCTGTGTTCGCGGCACCGTGCTCGCGCGAGATGTCTCAGTCAGACAAGGCTGTCCCGCCCGAATCGGGTGTTGTGGTGCACGCGAGAGCTGGCGGCGAGCATTTAGGGCTCCTCTCCAGGGTGATCGCACCAGGCTCGAAGCTCTCGACGGTCCGGACGCTTTCGCAGTCGACGCTGGCCTCAGAGCTCGGTGTGCAGGGTGCCTGCGAGGATGATCTCTACGGGGCGATGGACTGGCTGGCAGGCCGTCAGGCTCGGATCGAGGACCGGCTCGCCAAGCGTCATCTGGCCGATGGGGAGATGGTGCTCTACGACGTCTCCTCCAGCTACTTCGAGGGCCGGTCCTGCCCGCTTGGGCGCCTGGGGTATTCGCGTGACGGTCAGAAGAATCTGCCGCAGATCATCTACGGCCTGCTGTGTGACAGCCAGGGTCGGCCGGTCGCTGTTGAGGTGTTCAGCGGTGAAACCCATGACGACAAGACCCTTCCATCGCAAGTGACCAAGATGAAGGACCGCTTCGGTCTTCAGAAGGTAACCGTCGTGGCTGATCGCGGGATGGTCACCCGCGCGAACATCGAGACGCTCTCAAACACCGAAGGGGTGTCGTGGATCACCGCGCTGAAGGCCCCGACGATCAAGAAGCTCGTCCGCGAAGGCATCTTCCAGCCGTCGCTGTTTGATCAGCAGAACCTCGGTGAGATCGAGGCCCCGGACGAGTTCCCGGGTGAGCGGCTGATCGTGTGCCGCAACCCCTTGGTCGGTGCGCAGCGTGCCCGCAAACGCCAGGAGCTGCTGGACGCCACCGAGACGGAGCTTGAGCTGATCAAAATACGTGTTGACAAGGGCACGCTGCTCGGCGCCGCCCAGATCGGCCTCGCCGTCGGCCCCGCGCTCAAGCGCTTCCACGTCAGAAAGCACTTCGAGGTGACCATCACCGACATGGACTTCACCTACCAGCGCAAGAGCGACCAGATCGATGAGGAAGCCGCGCTTGACGGGTTCTACATCCTGCGCACCAACGACCCCGCAGAGCAACTACCGGCCGGGGATGTGGTCCGTGCCTACAAGAACCTCGAACAGGCCGAAAGGGCATTCGGGTCGATCAAAGGCCCCGACCTACAGATCCGCCCGATCCACCACCACCTCGAGAACCGTGTCCGCACCCACGTGCTGATCTGCATGCTCGCCTACTACCTCCCGTTCACAACAGAACTCGGTTTAGGGCTGGATCACGCGAGGGCGTGAAGGGCACGCCGCACGCAGCCAGGCGCCTCATGCCAAACGAAGTGTCCGGCAGACGGCACGATTGTCAGAGTCGCAGTTGGTGAGAGTTCGCTGCTGGAGCGTGCGGCTTGGCCCCACGGGATCGGGCTCGCGCCGCCAGCGAGGATGCTGTAGCTGACCACGCCGGTGGCCAAGGCGGCCGCGACCTCGTCAGTGCCGCTGGCCATCTCCCCCGCAAGTCCAGTGAAAGCTTCCGTCGAGGACCGCAGCTGTGGCATCGGCGGGACGTTCTCAGGATCGGCAAAGTAGAAAGGCCAGGTGATTGCTCTCGCCTCACGGGTCTCCGTCGGTGTTGCCTCTCCGGCCTGCTGACGTGCCCTCAGTTCATGCAACCGTTCGAGGCGGTCCTTGGGCACGCGAGCCAGGAGCTCCGTCTCAAAGGAGGCCGTGCCACCGTCCCCAACAACCCCGATCGGGTCGACCGCCAGCGTTCCCAGCAGTCGCTCCGGATGGGCGGCGGTGAACCGCAACGCGAGATGACCACCCCACGAGTGGCCAACAACGAAAGCGCGCGACCAGCCCAACGCATCGATTACCGAAACCACGTCGGAGATTGCCTGAGCGATGGTGAACGGGCCTTCAACACTCGAAGGCTCCAAACCTCTCTGCTGGAACGTCGCGACTTGAAAGTCCGATCGCAACTCATCGCAGACGGGGTCCATGTACTCGTAGCCCAAACCCGGCCCACCATGCAGGACCAGAACCGGAGAGCCCGCGCCGGCCAGCCAGCCACCAAGGTCCCCCACGAGGGTCGGTGCTGAAAAATCCTCGCGATCGGACACGTCCCCAGCCTACGTCAGAGCACGCCCCACGAACAAGTCCGCGGGGCGATCTCCGCCAGACGCGGAGAAGACCGACCCCGACAGCTCCCGAGGGCAACAACCCCCGGGCGGTAGGCGACGTCAAACCGTTTCCCGACTTGAGTCAATCTCGGGGACGGTGGGGCTCGATAGTTACACACGAGTCTGCCGTTTTGAGACGATCGCGCCGACGACCCGAACGAGCGCCAGCTAGTCCAGTGAGGATGTTCGGGATGACCTGGGGTCGTGGGAGCGTCGGGCGGTGTCGGAAACACAGAGGAAAGGGGCACGCACATGTACGTTCACCTGCTGCGTCAGAGGAACTCGCTGCGGAGGGTTGCGCTGTTGGCGGTGGCGTTGCTGGCAGTCTGCGCAACCACTGGCTCGATCGCTGCCGCAAAGCAGAAGAAGCCGATACACAAGGGGCTCTCAGGAACCTGGTCCGGCCAGTACAGCGGCAAGTTCTCGGGCACGTTCACCCTCAAGTGGACGCAGAAGGGCTCGAAGCTGAATGGTTCGATAGCGCTCTCCTCACAGGGCGGGAAAATCGGCGTCCGCGGCCATCTCAAGGGCACCGCAATCTCGTTCGGCACGGTTGGAGGTGGTCAAGTGATCACCTACAACGGCTCCGTGTCCGGCGGCTCGATGTCAGGCACCTGGCATACCCCGGCTGGGGGTGGCTCGTGGAGCGCCCAACGCAAGAGTTGACCCCGGGAAGCGTGGAGGACCGGGATGAGCGACGAGGACGAGATTCGTGGCGTGGTCTTGGATTACGTCGAGGGCTGGTTCGACGCGGATGCGGGTCGTATGGAGCGGGCACTGCATCCGGACCTTGTCAAGCGTTGCCGCGGTATCGAAGGGGATGATCCCGATGCGCTCGAAACGCTCACCGCGCGGGAGATGATCGAGGCGACCGAGGAGGGGATCGGGCGTGCGGAGGATGCCGCAGACCGTGCAATCGTGATTGAGATCACGAACCTCTCCGACGCGGTGGCAAGCGCGACCTGCCTGTCACACCGATACGTCGACCTCCTTCACCTGATCCAGATGCCGGAGGGCTGGCGGATCGTCAACGCCGCATGGTGCATGCGTTAGCTGCGACCGTCACTTTTAAGTGAGAGCCCGCTGAAGGCGTTGCGTTGATCGCGCTGCATCGGATCGTTTCTGACGGCTCGCCGCGATCAGGGCCCTCGGCTCGGTCGCCTAGGATCCGGTTCCGCATGTCAACACCGGCCATCAGAAGCGATGTTGGGAGGATTCTTGAAAGCTCACGCATCCATTGATGATGCCGTTGTGATGACCGGGCGACGGCACAAATGAAACCCGCCGACCAGTCGCCGGCGCGTGCTTTGCGCGCGAGTCGGCTCCGCGGGCTCGGTACCAGCATCTTTACGGAGATGACTGATCTCGCGCAGGAACTCGGGGCGATTAATCTCGGTCAGGGGTTCCCGGATACGGACGGCCCAAGACGCGTCCTTGCCGCCGCGTCGGAAGCGATAGACGACGGCCTGAACCAGTACGCGCCACTGTCCGGCGTCCCGGCACTTCGTGACGCGGTCGCGGCCCACCAGCACCGGCATTACGGGCTGGTGCCGGAGGACGTCACCATCACGTTCGGTGCGACGGAGGCGATCGCGTCAGCGCTGCTGGCGTTCTGTGAGCCCGGCGACGAAGTGCTGCTGCTCGAGCCCTATTACGACTCCTACGCGGCCGTGATCCAATTCGCCGGTGGGTCCCGGAGCCCGGTCACCCTGCGCCCGCCCGACTTCGCGCTGGACCTCGATGAGCTACGCGCAGCTGTCACCAGCAGCACACGGGTCCTTCTGCTGAACACACCGCATAACCCCACCGGCCGGGTACTCGCGACAGATGAGCTGAGGGCGTTGGCCGAGCTTTGTATCGAACACGACCTGATCTGCATCAGCGACGAGGTCTACGAACATCTCGTCTATGACGGTGCGCACACCCCGATCGCGACCGTGCCCGGCATGGCCGAGCGGACGGTCACGATCTCGTCCGTCGGCAAGTCCTACTCGGTGACCGGATGGAAAACGGGGTGGGCCAGCGGACCCGCGAACCTGGTCGGTGCGGTGCGCGGCGTCAAGCAATTCCTCACCTTCGCCGGTGGCACCCCGTTTCAATATGCGGCGGCGGTGGCGCTCAACGAGTGTGAGGACTTCCTGGCCGAGCTTCGTGACCAGCTACGAGCAAACCGTGACCTGCTCGCCGGAGGGCTTGAAGCGGCCGGGTATACCCCGCTGAACTCCGCCGGCACGTACTTCGTCAATGCGGATGTTGGCGGCGACGCGTTGGCCTTCTGCCGTGAGCTCCCTCATGAATGCGGGATTGTGGCTATTCCGACCTCCGCCTTCTACGACGATAAGCAAGCCGCGTCAACGCTGGTGCGCTTCGCCTTCTGCAAGCGCCCGGCTGTGATCTCTGAGGCCGCGTCGCGCCTGGCCGGCGTCGGCTCGGCCTGACCGGGGTCCCAGACGAAGCCCCCGCCGCTCGCAGATGATCTTGATCAGGACGGTTGGGCCTGAGCAGACCTGTTGAAGGTGTTCCGGCTCGCCAGAACTTCAGCTGCGGAGCATCTCCGAGAAGGCGGGATTCTCGCGCAGGGGCGCAAGGTCCTCATCATCACGGGCAAGCTCGACGTAGGTCGGCGAGAGCTGCAACGCCGTGCGCAGATGCTCAAGCGCTGCGTCGATCCGTCCGGCGCGACTCTCGAAGCAGGCGGTGTTGTAGTAAAACGCCGGACCCAGGGATGGGTTCTCAGCGAGGATCGCCTCGGCGCGGTCAGCCCCCTCCTCGTAACCACCGGATTCAAAGAGCGGGAACAGCGGCACGAACAGCTCCCATCCGCTGGCCTGATAGGGCTTGCCCTCCTGCCCGGCGCCGATTGCGACCACAGTCGTACCTGCATCCCGAGCGAAGGCGGTTCTCTTCACGCCCGGGAGCACGTGGACAAAGGTGCCGGCCGGCGCCTCATGCGACTCGCCGTCCAGCTCAAACCGCGCATGCCCTGACATGACCAGGTACAGCTCCTCGCTCGATTCGGGTTCGGCCTCCTCATGCTCGGCGATGAGACGGTCGCCGTCGGCCTGCGCGGTCATCGCGTTGATCCCGAACGTGTTGATCCCGAAGTGGGTGCGCACCCGCCGAAAGGGAGTGCGGCCGTCAGTGATCTCCTCAATCTCATCCAGTCGAGCCACCGCGTATCGATCCATCTCCCCACCTCCTCGTTCGACAGTGCTCGATTGAGCCTACCCGCCTGAAGCCGCCTGACCTCAGAAACGCGACCCCATCGGAACCAGGGCAGAACCCGCGGCCTCCACCGAACCAGGGCAGATCCGATGCCTCACTGTTGGGCGGACACTCCCTCGCCTTCCGGTTCGCCGCCGCCCTGACTGCGTTGGGCTGACCCAATCGCTCCCGTGCTTGCCAGGGCCGCGATCCGCTCTTGGGAGATCCCCCAGGAGGACAGCGCGCTCTCCGTGTCCTGCCCTGGATCGCGGGGGCCGAGTCCGAGGTGTGCTGGTGTGCGACTGAAACGCGGCGCTGGTGCGGGCTGCATCACGTTGTTGTGCTCGATGAACACCTGGCGCGCCGCGTTCGGCGGGTACTCTCTCGCCTCGCCCAGACCGAGCACCGGCGTCGCGCACACTCCCTCGTGCAGGAGCGCTGCCATCCATTGGTTCTGGGTCTTGGTTTTGAAAATCTCGGTGAAGCGCCGTTTCAGCTCCGGCCACCGAGCCTGTTCGAACTGCGGATAGTCGCGCGGCTCCAGTTCCAACAACGTGAGAAGTCGTTCATAGAACTGCGGCTCCAGCGCACCCAGAGACAGGAACTTGCCATCGGCGGTCTCGTAGACCTCATACCAGTGCGCACCGGAATCCAGAAAATTCGTACCGGCCACGTCGCTCCACGCTCGGGCGTTGCGTAGCGCTTGCACGAGCGTCGACAGGACGGCCACACCATCGACCATGGCCGCATCGACCACCTGACCACGTCCTGAGCGTTGAGCTTCGAAAACACCTGCCAGGAGCCCGAATGCCAGCAACATGCCCCCTCCGCCATAGTCTCCAAGCAGATTCATCGGGAACAGCGGTCGTTCGCCCTCCCGTGCCATGCCGCCGAGAGCACCGGCGATAGAGACATAGTTGATGTCGTGACCTGGCAGACGCGACAAGGGCCCGTCCTGCCCGTATCCGGTCACGCGTCCATACACCAGGCGCGGATTGACAGCGTGTACGGCGTCCGGTCCGAGCGCAAGGCGCTCCATGACACCCGGCCGGAAGCCCTCTATGAGCGCATCGGCACCTCGGCATAGTTGAAGCACGAGCTCAACCGCGCCTGGCTGCTTGAGGTCGATACCAACCGAAGGACGCCCGCGATTGGTCAGATTCCAAGTACCCGATGCGAACGGATGAGCACCAGCCAGCCGCTCGAGGCGGATTACGTCAGCCCCCAGATCCGCGAGCATCATTCCCGCGAACGGACCCGGTCCGAGGCTCGCCACCTCGATGACCTTGAGCCCGTTCAGCGGTCCCGGCATGTCCCAACGCTGCGGTGGGCCATCATTGCGTCGGCCTGCACCACGATCGCAGCACCATCAGTCCGCGGGTCGACTATTTGGGCGCAAGGCGCAAGGGTCCATCGATGCGGATCACCTCTCCATTCAACATGCGGTTGGTGACGATGTGCTCCACCAGGTGGGCATACTCATGTGGGTCCCCGAGCCGCCTTGGAAACGGCGTGACGTTGCCCAGGGCCTCCCTCGCAGACTCGGGTAGACCGGCGAGCAGTGGGGTATCGAACAAGCCGGGTTGTCAGCCCCACAATCCCGGCCTTTGATTCCGAATACGCGACCTGGCCGATCTGTCCGTCGTATGCAGCTATCGACGCGGTGGCCACCAACACACCCCGTTTGCCACCGTCGTCGGGTGCGTTCGCCAGCATCGCGCCGGCCGACAGTCGGAGCACATTGATGGTCCCGAGGAGGTTGACCTCAATCACCCGCCTGAACTTGTCGAGTGGAGTTGGGCCATCTCTGCCGACCAATTTCGCCGGGGTCGCGAGACCGGCACAACACACCGCAACTCGCAAGCCCCGCCCGGCCCGAGTGCGCGCGCGCTCGACGGCCGCTGCAACCTCGTCTGGCCGAGAGACGTCGCACGCAATCGACTCCCCGTCGATCTGCTCCGCGACGGCCGCTGCACCTGCGCCGTTGATGTCCGCGACCACCACGCACAAGCCTTCGGCAGCCAGTCGACGGGCCCTTGCGTCTCCTAATCCGGAGGCGCCACCAAACACGGTGCCTGCAGCTCGCTCGATGCTCATGTCCGTCCTTCCGGTCTCATCCCCGCGCCAAGTGGCGCGCGATCACTGTTCGCTGAATCTGGTTGGTTCCCTCGAAGATCTGCATGACCTTCGCCTCGCGCATCATTCGCTCCACGGGGAACTCGCGGGTGTATCCAGCGCCACCCAGAACCTGGACCGCATCAGTCGATACGCGCATAGCCGTGTCCGTGCAGACGAGCTTCGCAATCGCAGCTTGCCGACTGAACGATTGACCGCGGTCACGACGCCTCGCGGCCTCCAGCATGGTCGCGCGGGCGGAGTCGACTCCGGCGGCCATGTCAGCGAGCAAGAAGCCCAAGCCTTGATGCTCGATGATTGGTCTGCCGAAGGTTTCGCGCTCCTTGGCATAGGCGACAGCACAGTCCAAAGCAGCTTGAGCCAAACCAGTGGCCACTGCTGCTATGCCGAGCCTGCCCGAGTCAAGGGCACGCAGCGCGATCTGAAGTCCTGCGCCTTCCTCACCGAGTAGCCGTTCGCCCTCGAGCTCAACGCTGTCCAGGTCGAGCGTCGCTGTGGTCGATCCAGTCAGGCCCATCTTCTGTTCTGGCCGTTGGGAGCTCAGCCCTCGTGCGCTGCCAGGTGCCAGGAAGCAAGAGACTCCGTGAGCTCGGTCGTGCGACGTTCTTGCGAACAGGCTGTAGAAGTCAGCTTCGCCGCCATGCGTCACCCACGCTTTGGAGCCGGTCACGTGGTATCGACCGCTGGGCTGCAGGGTCGCCCGAGTCCTCATGGCGGCAGGATCGCTGCCAGCGTCGGCCTCCGACAGGCAGTAGCCACCAAGAGACTCGCCGCTCAGCATGTCGGGAAGCCACCGCTCCTTCTGCTCCTGTGTGCCGTACGTCGCCAGTGGCCAGCAAGACATCACATGGACGCTGACTCCCACACCCACGCTCGCCCACGCACCGCCGATCTCTTCGAGAGCTTGCAGGTAGATCTCATAGGGCTGCCCACCGCCACCCCATTCCTCCGAATACGGCATCGATAGCAAGCCCAGGCGTCCCAGGGTTCGGAAGACCTCGCGCGGGAACGCAGACGCCGCCTCTGCAGCGGCGGCCTGCGTCGCCAGCTCGCGTGTCGCAACGTCGCGCGCCATCGCGACGATCTCTTCTGCCTCGGGAGAGGCGAGGGAGCGCTCTGCGGGCATTGAGATAACTGTACCATGAACTGTACTGGAGTCTTTTAGCTGGTACTGCTCGGATGAACCGTACCCAGGTACATACCAGCGTACGGTTGATAGATTCAGGCTTGTGGCTTCAGCACGCCGGGAGGAGCTGCTTGACGAACTGGTGGGGTTGTTCCTCGCCGAGGGTTTCCGCGAGTTCACCTTGGCTGACCTCGCCGAACGACTCCACTGCTCCAAGACGACGCTCTACGCATTTGGTCGCAGCAAAGAGCAGCTGACCACCAACGTCGTCGTGCGGTTCTTCCAGTTGGCCACGGACGCCGTCGAAGCCGCCTCTGCCGCACAAGCTGACCCCGCCGAGTGGATCGTTGCGTATCTCCAGGCGGTAGCCGAGGCGCTGCGGCCGGCGTCAACCGCGTTCATTCAGGATGTCGGAGACCATCCGACCGCCGCCGCCGTCTATGAGCGCAACACGAGCGCCGCCGCCAAGCGCGTCGCCGAGCACATCGACGATGGCATCGTCGCGGGAGTGTTCCGCCGAGTGCACGGAGCATTTGTCGCCGACACCGTCGCGGCGACGATGAGAAGGATCCAGACGGGCGAGATTTTCCGCTCAACGGGGCTTCACGACGCACAGGCATATGACGAGCTTGCCGAGCTCATCCTCAACGGAATCAGCACGTAGTCGTTCTCGGCGGCGGCTCAGCCGCCTTATCGTGCCCGAGCAGGCTGCCCACGGCACACGCGAGGAAGCACATCGCGCCGAGCGAGGTGTTCCAGTTCGACCACGCAAGGTTCAGCACCGAGCCGGTTGATGGCACGAGGTAACCAGCCACAGCGGAGATGCCGAAGAAGATGCATCCGAGCAGGTTGACGAAGGGCTGCCACCAACCCGAGCCGGTGCGGACCGGCGACCACCCGCGACGGGGAGAATTTAAATCGGCGATCGCCCCGGAGATCAGGAAACAGACGGAGCCGAACGCGTCAGGACGCCACACGAGGCGGTCGTAGTTCGAGTTTGACGTCGCGGTGTGGATCGCGTGATACGTGGTGAAGTTGAAGAAGATCGTTCCTGCTGACTGGATGATCGCCACCCGCCAGGTTGCTGTGCCTGCCGTGGAGGCACGACGACGGGGCCAGCCGAGCCAACTCTGAATGGCACCGCCGGTCGTGAAGAAGATCGAGCTGATGAAAAACGTCCAGGCAGTGGCGAGGCCCCCCACCAATTGCGCGTAGCCCGGGAGGGGTCCGATCATGAAGCCGAACGATCCCACGGCGAAGCACAGCGCCATCAGCCGTTGCCGAGACATCGGCGGACTCTGTCAGATCCCGCGTATCGGGCGGGCGGGATCGCCTTGCCACTCGATGCGGCGCCCGATCTCACGGCCGCTGGCCGATCCGCGTTAATTGGTTCGTGAGCTCAGACGCCAGGACAGTCGCTGGACAGCTGGACAGCGAGCGCGCCCGCATTGCGGGCGCGCTCGCCACCACCCTGCTGATGTGGGCGTCGGCCTTCGTCGTGATCCGATCCGCCGGCGACCACCTCTCCCCTGGCCCGCTCGCACTGACGCGCCTGACCGTCGCCGAGGTCGCTCTCTCAGCCGCGATGCTGATCAAGTCGGAGCGCGTCCCAGGACGAGGCGCCTTCGCCGGCGCTGCCGCCGCCGGCGTCCTCTGGTTCGGCGCCTACATGCTCAGCCTGAACGCCGGTGAACGCTGGGTCGATGCCGGCACCTCTTCGCTGCTGGTCAATATCGCGCCGCTGATCGTGACCGTCCTCGCCGGCTGGCTGCTGCACGAGGGGTTCCATCGCCCGCTGATCGCCGGTTGCCTGGTCGCGCTGGCCGGGGCGGGCCTGATCGCGTTCAGCGTCTCCGGCCATGGCTCACACGAGCTGCTCGGCGCCGCCCTGTGCCTGGTGGCTGCCTTCTGTTACGCCACCGGCGTGGTGCTCCAGAAACCTGCGCTGCGGCACGCCTCACCCCTGGCCGTGACCTGGCTCGGGTGCACCGTGGGGACGGTGGCACTGCTGGGCTTCCTACCCCAAGCGGTGAATGAGCTTGCGCACGCGTCCCTCGCGACGATCACGGCCTTCGTGTACCTCGGGCTCGGGCCGACGGCGACCGCGTTCCTGCTCTGGGCGTACGTGCTCTCGCACATGGACGCGGGACGACTCGGAGTCACCACCTACCTGGTTCCGCCGCTCGTGGTGCTGATGAGCTGGACCGCGCTGGGCCAAACCCCGCCAGCGCTGGCGATCCCCGGCGGGATTCTCTGCCTGATCGGGGTCGCGATCTCCCGACGGCGCCCCTCGACTTGACGAAATTGAAATGCTGGTTGTATGAGCCCCACGAGCTGCACCCACCTGGACACGGTAAAAGTCACCGAGCTGCCGGCCTCCGTCGACGGCTGCGAGGAGTGCCTCGCCACCGGCGGTGTCTGGCTGCACCTGCGTATCTGTCTGGAGTGCGGCCACGTCGGCTGCTGCGACGACTCGCCCAACCGTCACGCGACCGCGCACGAGCAAGCACCGGCCACCCGATCATCCGCTCGCTCGAGCCCGGCGAGGAGTGGAGCTGGTGCTACGTCGACGAGGTCGCGATGGTGATTCCCACAGGTAACCGGCAACACTCGGATCCCACCGTCGCCGATGCTGTATCGATGACGGTCACCTCAGAACAGCCCAGCCGCAGGCGAGACACGGGCGCCCCGTCCGGCGATCCTCGCCGTCGACGACGAGCCGACCGTGCTGGCCGCGGTTTCGCGGGACCTGCGCCGCCAATTCGGCGAGAGCTACCGGATCGTCCGCGCCGGCTCCGGCGGCGAGGCGCTCGAGCTGCTCGCCGAGATGCGTCGGCGCGGGGATGCGCTCGCGCTGATGATCGCCGACCAGCGGATGCCGGGGATGGAGGGCACGACCTTCCTCACGCGGGCGCGCGAGATCTACCCGGACGCCAAGCGCACGCTGCTGACCGCCTACGCCGACACGCAGGCGGCGATCAACGCGATCAACGACGTCGGTCTCGACTACTACCTGCTCAAGCCCTGGGACCCCCCCGAGGAGTCGCTCTACCCGGTCGTCGACGACCTGCTCGAGACCTGGGAGGGCAGCGCCGCGCTGCTCCAGAGCGGCGTGCGGATCATCGGCCACCGCTTCTCCAAGGACACCCACGACCTGCGCGACTTCCTCGCCCGCAACCGCGTGCCCGGACGCTGGCTCGACGTCGAGCGCGACCCCGAGGCGCATGAGCTGCTTGCCGTCGCCGCGGTCACCGACGATCGCCTTCCGGTGGCGATCCTCGAGGACGGCAGCGTGCTCGAGCGCCCGACCGTTCTCGAGCTGGCGGAGCGGCTCGGTGTTACGCGCGGCGCCCTCGACCGATCACTATGACCTCGTGATCGTCGGCGGCGGCCCGGCTGGGCTCGCCGCCGCGGTCTACGGCGCCTCGGAGGGGCTGCGGACGATCATGGTCGAGGCCGAGGCGACCGGCGGCCAGGCCGGGCAGAGCAGCCGGATCGAGAACTACCTCGGCTTTCCCAACGGCCTCTCCGGCTCCGAACTGGCCCAGCGGGCGACGACCCAGGCTCGACGGCTCGGCGCCGAGCTGCTGACCGTCTCCGACGCTGTCGCGCTGCGGTCGAGGGTGCCGGCCGCATCGTGGAGCTGACCGGCGGCGCCGCAGCTCAGCGCCAACAGCGTGCTGGTCGCCAGCGGCGTCTCGTACCGCAAGATGACCGCGCCCGGCTTCGAGGACTACACCGGCGCCGGGATCTATTACGGCGCCGCGCTGACCGAGGCGCGAGCCTGCAAGGACCAGCACGTGGTCGTGATCGGCGGCGCCAACTCCGCCGGTCAGGCCGCCGTCCATTTCTCGGGCTTCGCCGCGAAGGTGACCGATGCTCGTACGCGGTGACTCGCTGGCAAAGTCGATGTCGCACTACCTGATCGAGCGGATCGGGACGCTGCCGAACATCGAGGTTCTGACCCGGACCGAGGCGATCGAGGCGGAGGGGCGTGACGGCAGACTGGCGGCGTTGAAGCTGCGCGATCCCGATGGCGAGCGCGACATCGAGGTCGACGCCTGCTTCGTGTTCATCGGCGCACTGCCGCGAACCGAGTGGCTCGACGGGGTCGTCGCCCGCGACGATCGCGGCTTCATCCTGGCCGGACCCGACGTTCGTGAGCACGGCTGGCCGCTCGAACGCGAGCCGCTCGTGCTCGAGACGAGCGTCCCCGGCGTGTTCGTCGCCGGAGACGTGCGCGCGCGTTCGATCAAGCGCGTCGCCTCCGCCGTCGGCGAGGGGTCGATGGCGGTCTCGCTGATCCATCAGTATCTGGCGGAGGGATGAGCACAGCCGTCAACCCAACCATTGCCGAGCTGCGCTCGATCGACCTCTTCGGGGAGCTGGACGACGCCGCGGTGGCCGACTGGGCCGCGCACGCAATCGTCCACGAGGCCGAGCCAGGCGAGGTCGTGTCCAGTGAGGGCGAGGCGTCACGGGGCGTGCTGTTGCTTTTCAGCGGCACCCTCCGCGGAACGATTCACGCGGGCGCAATCGACGAGCCGATGGTCGACCAGATCGCACCGACATGGATCGGCGCGGTACCGACGCTCACGCAGGGTGAGAGCATCCTGACGTTGACCGCGATCGACGCCGCCCGCTATGCCGTGGTGGCACCAGAGGACTTCATCGATCTCACGACCCGGTACCGGCCGGTGTTCCTGCGCGTGATGGCGGCAGATGCGGCCCGTGATCGAGCCGTTTCACCGCGCGCGAACAGAACCGCGACCGCCTCGAGGCGCTCGGCACGATGGCCGCCGGTCTGGCCCACGAGCTCAACAACCCGGCCGCAGCCGCACGACGTACCGCGGCGGACCTCGCGGACGCGCTCGAGGTGCTGTCAGCAGCATTCGGCGTGTTCGTCGAGTCCGGTCTCGGGCACGAGCAGAAGCTGCAGCTGCTCGACCTGCAGACCCGTGCGCACCGCGAGCTGCAAGCTGCAGACGCCGCTCTCGGCGCTGGATGCGGTCGACGCCGAGGACGAGATCACGGACGCGCTGAGCGACGCCGGCGCCGAGCAGCCATGGCGCCTGGCTGAGGCGTTCGCTTCAGCTGGGCTCGACGCCGAGTTCGTGCAGGCCGTCGCCGACGCCGCAGGCGAGGTGGCGCCGATGGCACTGCGCTGGATCTGGGCTTCGGTCTCGGCGCGCCAGCTCGCTGCGGAGCTCTCCGAGTCGACCGAGCAGATGGGCAAGCTGGTCAAGGCGATCAAGTCCTACGCGTATATGGACCGTGGCGAGGTCGTACAGGTGGACCTTCACGAGGGCCTTGAGACGACGCTCACGATCATGGCGCACAAGCTCAAGAAGACGGAGATCCAGGTCGCAGCGCGACTACGACCGCTCTCTGCCGAACGTCACCGTCCACGGCGCCGAGCTCAACCAGGTCTGGACGAACCTGCTGGCGAACGCGATCGAGGCGCTCGGCGACAGCGGCACGATCACGATCACCACCCGCGCCGACGGAGGCTGTGCCGAGGTCGACATCGCCGACGACGGGCCCGGCATCCCGGAAGCGATCCACGGTCGCGTCTTCGACCCGTTCTTCACGACCAAGGAAGTCGGCCGCGGCACTGGCCTGGGCCTCGACACCGCCCGCCGGATCATCGTCGACCGGCACCACGGCAGCCTGAGTGTCGAGTCGCAGCCCGGCCGCACCGTATTCCGCGTACGCATGCCGCTGCACGCCGCCTGACGCTCTGCCGACGCCCGCCGGCCCGGTGCACGGGCGCGCGCGAAGCTCAAGGAACCAGCGACCGGCGCCGACTACACCAAAGGGGGCGGTTTGGGGGCGGCCCCTCGGGGTCGCCCCCTCAGCGCTGTTCGGCGTGGCATCGCGGGCCGCTGCTATGCATGTTGCGCGGAGGCCAGCACGCGGATGGCGTCCTGGACGTGAAGGTTCTCGATCAGACGACCGTCGAGCGTGGCAACGCCGCTACCGCTGCTGGCAGCCTGCTCGAACGCCGCAATCAGTCGGCGCGCCTGCGCGATCTCCTCGTCGGACGGAGAGAACACTCGGTTGCATGGCTCGATCTGCCCCGGATGGATCAGCGTCTTGCCGTCAAATCCGAGCATCCGGCCCTCGCGACACTCCGCCTCGAACCCGTCCAGATCGCGGATGTCGTTGTAAACGCCGTCGAGGATCTGTCTGCCGGCGGCGCGCGCCGCCAGCAGGCAGAGCGCGAGACTCGTCTGCAGGGCGGGTCGTCCGGGGAGGGTCTGCGCACCCAGTTCGCTGACCAGGTCATTGGTGCCGACAACCAGCACCGTGAGCCGCTCGCTGGCAGTGGCGATCTCATGCGCGCGAACGACGGCGGCCGGGGTCTCGAGCATCACCCAGATCCGCGTGTGCCCGGTTACGCCGGCAGCGTCAAGGCCGCGCTCGACCGCCAGCACGTCGTCCGCGCACGCCACCTTGGGGACCAGGACCGCGTCTGGACCGGACGCGGTGAGGAAGGCAAGGTCGGCCTGGTGCCACTCGGTTTCGATCCCGTTGACGCGGACCGCGACCGTCCGGTCGCCATAGCCGCCAGATCGCAGGGCTTGCGCGGTCAATTCCCGAGCCTGCGCCTTTGCCTCCGGCGCGACCGCGTCCTCGAGGTCGAGGACGAGCGCGTCAGCCTGCAACCCTCGCGCCTTTTCGAGCGCTCGCGAGTTGGCGCCCGGCATGTACAGCACGGAACGGAGACGGCGTGACGGCACCGCGCGGATCCTACTTGCCGGAGCATCACCCCCATCTCATCCGTGTTCTGTGCGAAGCTGAACAGGATGAAGAGCTGGGACCTGCAGACGGTCGCCCTCAGCCCGCACGCGCCGGAGATCCTCGAGAGCGGCGACGACGGCCGTGCGATCGCGCTCGAGCTGCCCGCAGGGGGGAGCCTGCGCGACCACCAGGTGCACGAGCGCGCCTGGGTGGTGGTCATCAGCGGCGAGGTAACGATCGGCACCGAACAGAATCAGGTACGGGGCGGAGCCGGATTCATGGTCAAGTTCGAACCCAACGAGCGCCATCGCGTCGACGCGATCAGTGATGCCCGCATCCTGTTGCTGCTGACGCCCTGGCCCGGCGACGGACATCCGGGCGCGATGGCGCTCGACGCCAAGCGCACGGTGCGGCAGCGCGCTGCCGAGCACCGCGCGGCCTGATCAACGAGTCGGCGAAGCTCTGACCGCCAGGGTCAGCCGAGATCAGGGATCAGGTCGGCGATCGAGTCGACGACGCGTGAGGCGCGGTACGGCTCGCGGTCAGCCTGCTCGCGCGTGGTCAGGCCGGTCAGCACGAGAATCGTCTCAAGGCCGGCCTCCATCCCGGAGATCACGTCCGTGTCCATGCGATCGCCGATCATCGCCGTGCTCTCCGAGTGGGCGCCGATAGCGTTCAGCGCCGAGCGCATCATCAGCGGGTTGGGCTTCCCGACGAAGTAGGGCTTGACTCCGGTTGCGCGCGTGATCAGCGCCGCCACCGAGCCTGTCGCCGGGATCGGTCCGCGATTGGACGGGCCGGTCGCATCGGGGTTGGTGGCGATGAAGCGAGCTCCCGCGGCGATCAGCCGAATCGCGGTCGTGATCCGCTCGAAGCTGAGCGCTCGTGTCTCGCCGAGCACGACGTACTCTGGGTTGTTCTCGGTCATCGTGTACCCGGCCTGGTGCAGCGCGGTTGTCAGCCCCGCGTCGCCGACGACGAACGCACTGCCGCCGGGCCGCTGGTCCTCGAGGAAGCGGGCCGTGGCCAGCGCCGAGGTCCAGAGATTCTCCTCGGCGATGTCGATATCGAGCGCGCGCAGCCGCGCGGAGAGATCACGCGGCGTGTAGATCGAGTTGTTGGTGAGCACGAGAAACGGCAGCTCACGCTCGCGCAGGCGGGCGATGAATGCGTCCGCTCCCGGAATCGCGTGTTCCTCGCGGAGCAGCACGCCGTCCATGTCCATCAGGTACGAATGGATCTCACGTTCACGGGTCACATCAGAAACGTAGCGGCCCGCGAAGCACGCCGGAGACGTGAGCTGTGAGGTTCACCGCTGAGCTACATTCGAACCACTGATGCTGGCCGCGAGCTACGACACCTCCGGAAGCTCGGAGGTACTGACCGTTCACGACGTCGACACACCACAGCCGGGAGCGGGTGAGGTGCGGGTCAAGCTCGTGCTCTCGGGCGTGAACCCCACCGACTGGAAGCGGCGTGTGAGCAGCGCCCCACCCGCCGGCACGATCGCGATCCCGAACCAGGACGGAGCTGGACTGGTCGACGCGGTCGGCCCGGGTGTCGATCCGACCCGTGTCGGTGAGCGTGTGTGGGTGCTGATGGCGGCCCACCACGACGGTTGGGGTACGGCGGCGCAGTACACGGTGGTTCCCGCCGACCGGGCCGTGCCGCTCCCCGACGGCGCATCGTTCGAGTTGGGGGCCTCGCTCGGGGTGCCGGCGCTCACCGCCGCCTACTGCCTCAACACCGACGGCCCAGCGGCCGGTCGCGCCGTGCTGGTCTCCGGCGGAGCCGGTGCCGTCGGGCACGCCGCGATCGAGCTCGCGCGTTTCGAGCATGCGGGCCACGTGGTCGCGACCGTCAGCGGTCCGGAGAAGGCCGAACTCGCTCGGGCCGCAGGCGCGCAGACGGTGGTCAACTACCGCCACGGCGACGCCGTCGACCAGATCCGCGCGGCAGTCACCGGCGGCATCGACCACTTCGTCGAGGTTGCTCTTGACCAGAACCTGGAGTTGGATCTGGCGGTCGCGGCGCCTCACTCGGTCATCACGTCCTACGCGGCGGATGACTCAAGCGTCGCCCACGTACCGGTGCGGCGACTGATGGCGCAGATCATCACGCTCAGGTTCATGTTGCTCTATGCCATCAGCCCCGAGGACCTGCAGCGTGCGATCGAGCGCACGGCCGCGGCGCTTGCTGCCGGCGCGCTGACGACGCTGCCGCTTCACCGCTTCAGCCTCGACCGGATTGCCGAAGCCCATGATGCAGTCGAGCGTGGGGCGGTTGGCAAGGTCGTCATCGAGCTACCGTGACGACCAGCCCCGGGTCAAAGCCGGCCACCGGCTCGTGCGGATAGCCGCGCTGGTTGCTGATCACTCGCGTCCCGTGGACAGCCGTGTCGACCATCCGGTGGATGTGCCCGAACAGCCACAGCTGCGCCACCGTGCCGTCCATCATCGCGCTGAGATCGCTGGCGAAGGCGCCGCCAACGGCCTGCATCACCGGATGATCCGGCCGCTGCTGCCGCACGATCGGCGCATGGTGTGTGACGACAACGGTCGGCCCCTCGTGGGGCTCGGCCAGCGCCATCGCGAGCCAGTTGCGACTGGCGAGGTGAATGGCGCGGGTGTCCTGTGGCCGCAGTGGACGCCCGGGCTCCGAGAGCCGGATCCTGCTGTAGTCGCTCACCACTCGTTCACACACGCGCATGGTGTGCTCGCGGTTCTCAGATCCCGCGAAGTCGAAGTCCGTCCACAGCGAGCAGCCGAGGAAACGAACCCCGTCGATCACGACAGGGTCGTTCTCCAGCACCTGCACGGTCGAGCCGACCGCCGCGTCGCGCAGGCGGTCCACAAGCCCCGGCAGATCGTGGCCGTAGAACTCGTGGTTGCCGGCGACGTACAGAACAGGCCGACCGTCGAACCGGCTGCGTGCCCACTCGATGCCAACGGTGCCCGGCGCCGTGTCACCGGCCAGCACGACCACGTCCGCATCCACATGAGGCGGCGTGAACGGCGCATACTCGAGGTGCAGGTCACTGAGGACGTGGAGCCTCACGCCGTGTGCGCGCGCGACGCGTAGGTCACATAGGGCAGCTCGAAGTGATCGCGGCCCGCGAGCTGCGGGTGGCGCTCGAGCAGGTCGCGGATTGCCGTCGTGATCGCCCTCTGTTCCGGTTCGTCGGCGACGATGAAGTAGCTGCGCGAGGCCACCAGCTCAATCAGACCGTCAGGCGTCATCGGCGAACGCCATTCGGTCACGAGGTGCTCGATCTGTCCGAACTCGGGACCGAATTCCGGGTTGCTGGGGTCGGACCCGGCATGGTCGACACCGGCTGAGACGATCTCGGTCAGCTCGCGCACCCAGTCGACGCGCTCGTCACGGTGATTCCAGACGAGGCCGAGGCGGCCCCCCGGTCTGAGCACCCGCGCGACCTCGGCAGAGGCGCGCGCGACGTCGACCCAATGCCACGCCTGACCGACAAGCACCGCGTCGAACGAGTCGTCGCCGAGCGGGAGCTGCTCCGCAGTTCCCTGCAGCGCCGGGACCGTCGGCAGGCCCTGACGCAATTGCTCGAGCATGCCGGCAGACGGATCGATCGCGGTGACCTCGACGCTCCGGGCAGCGATCATGCGCGTGAGCTTGCCGGTGCCGGCCCCCAGGTCCGCGACCTGCGGGTTGCCGCTGGGAAGCAGCCAGTCGACGGCGACCTCCGGATAACCGGGTCGCGCGCGCTCATAGACTGAAGCCGCTCCGCCAAACGAGTTGGCCTGGACACGGCGCCGGTCCGCGAGTTCAGCGCTGTCGGTTTCGGCCACAGACTCAGGCTAGCGCCGGGGCCTGAGGACGCTCCTGGCTGGTCAACGAGCCTCCGAGCGCGCCCCACGTGGGCACGCCACCACCCACCACATGCAGAACCTCGGTCGCGCCGGAGCGCTGAAGAAGACTCGCGGCGGTACCCGCACGCTGACCCGAGGCGCAGATCACCAGAACAGGGCGGTCCCGGTCGATGCCAGCGGGGATCCCGTCGACGTCGTGCCACGGCACGTTGACAGAACCTGGGATGTGCCCGGCCTCGAACTCTGCCGATTCCCGCACGTCAAGAACCTGCACCGGCCGCTCGCCATCCAGGTGCGGTCCGATCTGCTCCACACCGATCCTGCGGAGGGTCGCGAGTGGGCGTCCCTCCGCGTTCCAGCTGGTCCATCCGCCGGCGAGCAGCCCGCCGCGCCGCGCGGCGTCGGCGAGCCCAACCGCGGCTGCGAGTTCGCCGGCCCGGCGGCCGTCCTGGTCGTCGCGTCCGACAAACACGACCTGCGAGGCAGCTCCCGCCACCCAGGCGAGCTTGGTGCCGAAGCCGCCGCGGTGTAGTGGAATCGAGATCGAACCGGGTACGTGACCCTCGGAGAACTGAGTGTCGGTGCGAACGTCAACGACCAAGGCGCCGTCACGCTGGCGCTGTTCGAGCTCACCCGGATACAGCCGCGCGAGCACGACGTCGTCGGTCAACAGCGGGCCGTGATTGAGCGCCACGATCGCTTTGAAGTTGGGCGGCTGAGCGCCGAGCTTCGCAATCGAGGCATCCACGAACTCCTGCTCGTCATCGATCGTGAGCATGTCGTTGTGGCGACGCTCGAAGCCGATCGTCGAGGCAACCTTGAGATCCATGCCCGGCCCGCCGCACATCGAGCCACCGAGGTGCCCCGGCCAGACCTCCACGTGGTCAGGAAGTGTCAGCAGCCGATCCCGCAACGACCGGTAGATCCCGCGGGCTCCCTCGGTTCGCTCGACGGCCAGGTCCGGCCGGGCAACATCGCCGACGAACAGGCTGTCGCCGGTGAGAACGGCCCAGGGGTCCTGCCCGCGGCGCAGGTCGGTCAGCAGGAAGCAGGTGTGCTCGGGCCGGTGGCCGGGTGTATGCAGCGCCTGGATTCGCAGTGTGCCCAGCTCGAACTCGTCGCCGTGATCGAACGGCACGTGCGTGAACTCAGGTGACACCAGGCGGTGGATGTGGATCGTCGCGCCCGTTGCCGCCGCCAGACGGCCATGACCCGAGACATGGTCGGCGTGGTTGTGGGTCTCGAACACATCGGTGACCTCAACCCCCAGATATCGCGCCAGCTCGAGGTACTCATCGACCTCGAAGCGCGGATCGATCACCGCCGCGACACCGGCCTTCTCGTCCCCAACGAAATAGGACGCGCAGCCGAGGTCATCGTGCACCACCTGCCGGAAGATCATCGCCGGTCCGCTCTCCTCACTGGACGAAGCGTACGCCGCGGGCCATCGCTATCGCCACGTGGACCGCGGCGTAGCCGCATACGACGCTGGCCGCAAGATACCCCACGGCGAGGCCGTACCGATGCGAGTCCCACATGTTGAGTAATTCAAGCTGCATGGTCGAGAAAGTAGTGTAGGCGCCGCAGAATCCGGTCCCCATAAGCTGCCTGCGATACGTCGAGAGCGGCAACCGCTCCTGCAGGCGTGTGACCAGATACCCGAGCAGAAGCGTGCCGCTGATGTTGACCGCGAGGATCACCCATGGCCAGCGTGCGTCTCCGGCCGGAAACAGCGTGCCGAGACCCACACGAGCAAGCGTCCCCGCCACCCCGCCGACGTACACCGCCGCCAGCTCACGCCGGTCCAGCTTCATCGGTCAGCACTCGGCACAGGGGTCATCGACAGTGGCGGGAGAAGGATTCGAACCTTCGAAGGCTGAGCCAACGGATTTACAGTCCGTCCCCTTTGACCGCTCGGGAATCCCGCCAAGGGGCGCCTATTTTAGTCGGGTGATCCACCGACCGAGGCGCCGGCTCAATCGCCCTCGCGCAGACGCTGAGCCTCGGGCAGAGCCTCGAGCTTCTTGAGCGTGTGGTTCTCGATCTGGCGGATGCGTTCGCGCGTGACATTGAAGGCGTGGCCGACCTCCTCCAGCGTGTAGGGCCGCTCGCCACTCAGGCCAAAGCGCATCTCAATCACCTCGCGCTCCCGTTCTGGCAGCGCAGCCAGCGCGCGGCGCAGATTCTCGCGTCGAAGGTGCTCGGCGGCCTGCTCGAACGGGGACTCGGCGGTCTGGTCCTCGACGAAGTCGCCGAGCTCCGAGTCGTCCTCCTCGCCCACGGGCTTCTCGAGCGAGATCGGCTGTTGCGCCATCCGCAAGACGTCGCGGACCTCGCGGACGGTCGTCTCCAGCTCCGCCGCGATCTCCGCCGGCGTCGGCTCACGCCCGAGCTGCTGTACGAGCTGTCGCTCCACGTGAATCACCTTGTTGAGCTTCTCGACCATGTGCACGGGGATCCGGATCGTCCGCCCCTTGTCCGCGATAGCGCGGGTGACCGCCTGACGGATCCACCAGGTCGCGTAGGTGGAGAACTTGTACCCGCGTCGATAGTCGAACTTCTCGACTGCGCGGATCAGGCCCAGCGACCCCTCCTGAATCAGATCCAGGAATGTCAGCCCACGCCCGAGGTAGGACTTGGCGATCGAGACCACGAGACGCAGATTGGCCTCGATCATCTGCTGCTTGGCGGCCATGTCGCCACGTTCGATCCGCCGTGCGAGCATCACCTCCTGCTCGGCTGTGAGCAGGTTGACGCGACCGATTGAGCGCAGGTACAACCGCAACGAGTCAAGGCTCGGCTCGACTGTCAGATCGACCTCGACCGGCTTCTCGCGGCTGCGCAATGCATCGTGTTCCGCCCCGGCCGCGGCCCGCGCCTCAACACTGCCGAGTTCCGACCGCGCAAGCTTCCCGTCGGATTCGACGACCGCGATTCCGTGCTCGTCCAGGTAGGCGTGAAGCTCGACCACCTGCTCCTTGGTGATCTCGAACTCCTCGAGGCACGCGGCGATCTGCTCGAACGTCAGAAACCCGCGCTCCTGCCCGTCAGCTATGAGACCGCGGAACTCATCGAGCTCCGAGATCGGTGCCTCGTCACTGAGCAACGCAGTTGCCTTATCGCTCAACCCCCGACTCCTTCCGGATCACGGACCCTAGACCTGACGAGCCCCCGTGGCGGCTCCTTCCTCTTCGTCCCTCCCTCAAGCGACTGGGCAGTTGATACCACAGTTTTCGCAAGTTCGTGCTTTATGCCACGACATGTACACAGCAACGCTCACCGAACGCCTGCGCTTGCGGGACCGACGAGCCCGCCGAACGGCTGGTCTAACCTTTGTCGGAACATGCTCAGCGGACCACTCACCCCGGTGCAAGCACCAGACGTCCAGTCGCAGCTTCCGCCTGTGCAGCTCAGCCTGACGCAGGTCGGCGTCACCAACGTCGAAAAGGTGATCAGGCTCCACTACGACGGCGATGATCATCTGTTCTGGGCGCGGTTCGAGTGCGTCGTCGAACTCGGCGCAGATCAGAAGGGCGCCCATATGTCGCGCTTCGAGGAGGTCGTAAACGAGGCGATCGGACAGGTCGTGCTTGGCGAATCCCCGTTCCGTGCCGAGACGCTTGCGGAGCACATCGCTCAACTGGTCCGTGAGCGCCAGGATGCCCGCCGCGCCGAGGTCACCGTCGAGGCACGATATCCGCAACACAAGCCGGCTCCGGTGTCCGGAATCGAGACCCAGGAGCTCTACACGCTGTACGGCTGCGCCGTCAGCACCGCGCATGGGACCCGACGCCTCACCGGTGTCGCGGCGCAGGGAATGACCGCCTGCCCATGTGCGCAGGAGCTCGTGGCGGCCGGGGCTCGCACGCGCCTGCACGAGGAGGGCTACGAGGCTTCGGAGGTCGACCGCATCCTCGAGGCGGTGCCGGTCGCGACCCACAACCAGCGCGGTCTCGGGACCCTGCACATCGGACTGCCTGAGAATTCAAAGCTGACGCTCGACGCCCGTGTCCTCGTGGAGATCGTCGAGCAGTCGATGTCATCGGAGATCTACGAGCTGATGAAACGCTCCGACGAGGCCCACGTGGTTGAGAAGGCTCACCGCCGTCCGCGCTTTGTGGAGGACTGCGTACGCGAGATGATCAAGGGTGTGATCGAGACCTTCCCGGAGTTTCCCGACGCCGCATTCGTCTCCGCACGCCAGGAGAACCTCGAGACGATCCACCAGCACAACGTGATCGCCGAGCGCTTCGGCACGCTTGGCGAGATCCGCGCTGAGCTGGCGACCGGCGACCCCGCCCCACGCCACACGAGCCGGCGCGCCTGGCTCGACTCAGAGGTTTGAGCGCAGGCGTCTCGCGGTGCCGGATCAGGCACGATCCGCCGACGCGACCGATCAGGTAGCTTCAGGCATATGCCTCTAGTCCCCATGGTCATCGAGCGGACCGCCCGCGGCGAGCGCGAATTCGACATCTACAGTCGCCTGCTGAACGAGCGGATCGTGTTCCTGGGAACGCCGATCGACGACCTCGTGGCAAACCTCGTCGTCGCCCAACTCCTGCATCTCGAGTCCTCGGACCCGGACAAGGACATCTCGATCTACATCAACTGTCCCGGCGGCTCGATCTACTCGGGCCTCGCGATCTACGACACGATGCAGTTCATCAAGCCGCAGGTGCAGACGATCTGCGTCGGGATCGCGATGTCGATGGGATCACTGCTCCTCATGGCCGGTGCCCCCGGCAAGCGCTTCGCGCTGCCCAATAGCCGGATCCTGATCCACCAGCCGTCATCCGGCTTCGAAGGTCAGTCGACAGACATCGAGATCCATGCACGCGAGGTTCTGAACATCCGCCGGCGGATCGACGAGATCTATGCCCAGCACACGGGCCAGCCGGTTGAGAAGGTTCACACCGACATGGAGCGCGATCGCTTCTTCAAGGCCGATGAGGCCGTCGAATACGGACTGATCGACAAGGTCCTTGACAAGCACTAGATCGCTGATTCCATGGCCGCGTGGTCGTGGAATCAACCATCCAGGGCCGAACGATCTGATCCACTACCCTGCGGCGCATGGCTCACGACGACGATTTCGACGACGAGCTCGAGGACGAGGATGCCTTCGAGGACGAGTCTGCACTCGATGACCCCGAGGGTTTCGACGACCTGGATTTCGAGGACGAAGAGGACGAAGACGAGGACTGATCAGCCGGTCAGACGGCGTGCAAGCTGACTCCGTCGAGCACGGTCTAACTGTGGCTGGGCTCAGCCGGCATCGTTCGTGGCCATCTCGAGCAGCGTCGTCACAGTCGTCCAGTTACGCGCGGTTGCCGTGACGCCGAGCCTACGGTCGCTGAGCTCGCGCGCGAGCGCTGAAGCATGAATGCCCGCGGGGTGCCATCCATACACCTCCTGATGCGATTTCGATAGCGATATCGCATCGACATCGGTCGAAAACACGCCGGAGCAGACCCCACGCACACGCTCCGCAACGTCATCGGCCAGAGGCTCGGAGAGGAAGGTGACCTGCAGGCGCTTGGGATCGGCGGCCGCCGCCTCCGGAAACGGGTTGCCGGACACGACCGCCGCGAGCTCGCCTGCCGTGCGCGTCACGACCGGAATGTCAAGCGCGAATCGGTCAAGGATCAGGGCGTGCACGAGCCGTCCGAGCGCCGGCCCGTCCGCGTCGGTGCGGACCACGATGTTGCCCGACTGCACGTAGGTGCGGACATCCTGGTATGCCGCGCCGGACAGCGCCGTGCGCAGCTCCGGCATCGGGATGCGGTTGGCCGCGCCGACGTTGATGCCTCGCAGCAGAACGATCTGGCAAGGCATCGGCGCGACCGTGTCAGCCGAGGATCAGCGCAAGCCTGCGCTCGAGCGCGGCGGCCAGCACCTCGCGCACGGGCCCGTCTTCGAACCGCTCCACCAGAGCTGCGAGGAAGCCCTCGATCACCAGCTGCTTGGCCTCGTCCTCAGGCACACCGTGTGCACGCAGGTAGAAGAGCTGCTCGGGATCGACCTGGGCCACGGCGGCCGCGTGAGTGCAGCGCACGTCGTTTGCCTGGATCTCAAGACCGGGGATCGAATCGGCGTGGGCGCGCTTCGAGATCAGCAGGTTGCGCGAGTCCTGGAACGCGTCGGTCTTCTGGGCGCCTGGATCGACGATGATGTTGCCCTTCCAGACGGCGCTCGAGCGGTCCTGCAGAACCCCGCGGAACGCCAGGTCCGAGGTCGTGTTCGGGGCCGCGTGCTCCTGGGTGGTGTCGAAGTCGATGTGCTGGGAGCCGTGGGTCGCGTAGGCGCCAGTGACACGAGCCTCAGCGCCCTCGCCGACCAGCCGCGTCTGCATCAGCACGTGCCCGGACCGCGAACCGAAGCCGAGTGCAACCCAGTCGAGGCGGCCGTCGCGGCCGATGCTCGCGTTCTGAGCGCCGAAGATCCAGGCGTCCTCTGAGAGCGCCTGCCCACTCACATAGCGCAGCTTGGCGTTGTCGCCGACGGTCAACTCGGTGGCGAGGTTGAGCACGCAGTCGCCGTCGGACAGGTATTGCTCCCAGACCTCCGCCTCTGCACCATCCTCGAGCACGACCCGCACCCGGCTGTTGGCGAGCTTGCCGGCGGGGACGGTCGTGGTGAGTGCGATCGGCTGCGCGACGATCACCCCGCGCGCGACCGTCACAGTGGTCTCCGCATCGCTCAGGTGCACCTCGACGCCGGCTGGGAGATCCGCGACCGGCAGATGCCACAGCGCGCCCGTTGCATCCGGGGACGGTGGGCCCAGATCAGGGTGCAACTGCGACAGCTCATAGCGATCGAGGTCAAGCGCCGTGACGTCGGTGAACTCCCATCCGGCGCGACCCTTGAAGGTCGGGAGCTCGAGTGCAGCGCTAGCCAATTGAGCCCTCCATCTGCAGCTCGATCAGCCGATTCATCTCGACCGCGTACTCCATCGGCAGCTCCTTGGTGATCGGCTCGATGAAGCCGTTGACGATCAGCTTCGATGCCTCCTCCTCGGGAATGCCGTGGGACATCAGGTAGAAGAGCTGATCCTCGCCGACCTTGGAGACGGTCGCCTCGTGGCCGACGTTGACGTCGTCCTCTGAGATGCGGATCGTGGGATAGGTGTCCGAGCGCGAGTCCTCGTCGAGCAGGAGCGCGTCACATACGACCTTTGACTTGGAGCCGTGGGCGCCCTTGGCGATCTCAAGCAGACCGCGGTAGGAGCCGCGGCCGCCGTCCTTGGAGATCGATTTGGCGAAGATGTTCGAGGTCGTGTTCGGCGCCGCATGGATGATCTTGCCGCCGGCGTCCTGATGCTGGCCCTTGCCGGCGAACGCGATCGAGAGGATCTCTCCGTGCGCACGCTCCCCCATCAGGTAGACGGACGGGTACTTCATCGTGAGCTTCGAGCCGAGATTGCAGTCGACCCACTCGACCGTGGCGTCCTCCTGGGCAACAGCGCGCTTGGTGACGAGATTGAAGACGTTGGCCGACCAGTTCTGCACGGTTGTGTAGCGGATCCGTGCTCCGGGCTTGGCGATCAGCTCGACGACGGCTGAGTGCAGCGACGATGCGCTGTAGGTCGGGGCCGTGCAGCCCTCCACGTAGTGAACGTACGAACCCTCGTCGGCGATGATCAGCGTCCGCTCGAACTGGCCCATCGACTCAGTGTTGATGCGGAAGTAGGCCTGCAGCGGCATCTCGACGTGGACGCCCTTCGGCACATACACGAACGAACCACCGGACCAGACGGCCGAGTTCAGTGCGGCCAGCTTATTGTCGTTGGGCGGGATGATCGTCGCGAAGTACTCCTTGACGATGTCCTCGTGCTCCCGCAGCGCCGTGTCCATGTCCGTGAAGATCACGCCCTGAGCCTCGAGATCCTTGTTGATCTGGTGGTAAACGACCTCGGACTCGTACTGCGCTCCGACTCCGGAGAGGAACTTGCGCTCGGCCTCGGGGATCCCGAGCCGATCGAACGTGTTCTTGACATCCTCGGGCACGTCGTCCCAGGAGCGCTCGGCGCGCTCGGAGGCGCGGACGAAGTAGTGGATGTCGTCGTAATCGACCTCTGCGAGCATCGGCGAGCCCCACGTCGGCTGGGGCTTCGCGAAGAAGTGCTCGAGCGCCTTGAGACGGAAATCGCGCATCCACCGGGGCTCTGACTTGAACTCCGAGATCTTCTCGACGATCTCACGGTTGATGCCCTTCGGCGCCTTGTACAGGTAGTTCTCGGCATCGTGGAACCCGTAGCGCTCGTCGTAGTCTGAGTTGATCTGGGCGAGTTGCTGGTTCTCGGTCAGCTCAGCGCTCATATCCACGGTGGGGTCGGTAGTTGCCATCGCTAGCTCACCTCCAGCTTGATCATTTGGTCGTCGATGACCACCGGAAAGGTGTCCACCGGTTCATACGCGGGCAATGTTCTGGGCGTGCCCGTCTTGAGATCGAAGACCGCCCCGTGACGGGGGCACTCGACCGTGCAAGCCTGTGGGTCCAGGTCGCCCTCGGCGAGTGGGCCGTCATCATGCGAACAGCGGTCCTCAATCGCATAGAACGACCCGTCGCAATTGAACACGCCAATCTCGATCTGACCGAGCTGACGATGCGCCGCTCGCCGGGCGGCAGCTCGCTGATTGGGCACACGTCGATCATATCCGTCACGACTCTAAATCCTAGCGCACAGATAGGATTTAGAAGGCTCAGGCGACCGCCGGAACGGTGCCGCGAGCACCGCCCTGTGTGGCCGCCCTGCCCGGCTTCGCTGAGCTCGTTCCGGCCTGATCTCGGACGGCCGGCGGCACCATTGCCGCGACCCACTCCCGCCCGACGTCGTGCAGCACGTGACCATCGCCGCCGCCGCTGCGGAGCGGTAATCGGCCGCCAGCGCCGCGACGATCGGCCGGGGAGGCAGCGCCGGCTGCAGCTCGCGGATCACAACCTCGGAGCGCAGCTCGCGGATCACGACCTCCGAGCGGACGACGCGGGTGACCATCTCCGGGACCAGCGAGACGCCCATGCCTGCCGCGACAAAGCCGAGCATCGCGGTGTAGTCGTCGTTCTCGAGCGCCACCCGCGGCGTGAAACCCGCCTCCAGGCAGGCCCGCTGGAACATGCGCGCGTCCGCGCAGGTGGCGGGCATGCTCAGCATCCACGGCTCGTCCGCGAAGTCGGCGAGGGCGAGCGGCGCCACGTGCGCTAACCGATGATCGGCCGGCAGCGCGATGTACATCGGATCGTCGAACAGGTGCACGATCTCGAGTCCGGGGGCTGTCGAGCTCCAGTCCGGATCGTGCGAGAGCGCCATGTCGAGGTCGCCGGCCTGCAATCGCGGAGCGCGTCGGCCGGCTCGGCCATGGTGATCGCTGAGCTCGACAGCCGGATGGCGCTCGCGGTAGCGCATCACCGCCAGCGGCACGATCGTCGACGCCGCCGATGCGAACGACGAGATCCGCAGCCGGCCGCTGCTGAGGCCCGAGCAGCGATCGGAGCTCGTACTCGGCTTCCTCGAGCTGGGCGAAGATCGCGTTGGCGCGGGTCACCAGCAGCCGACCGGCGTCGGTCAGCACGGCGCCCTGCGGTACGCGCCGCACGAGCGTCGTCCCGGTCTCGGCCTCGAGCGTCGCGATCTGACGCGAGACCGCCGGCTGGGTGTAGCCCAGCGCGTCGGCCGCGGCAGAGAACGAACCGTGCCTCGCAACCTCGCAGAGGACCTGCAGACGCTTTGTGTCGAGCATTACCTGAAGTTATACCCCATAGCGACAAATCATCATTTGATCTTATGGGCAGCTGGGCTCACAGTTGTGGCATGAATCGCTCGAGCCCAACGAAATCCTGATCCGCCGGGCCGATCCGGCAGACGCCGCCGAGCTGCGCCGGCTCGCGCCGGCTCGACAGCGCGGCGCCCCGCCACCGGCGCCGCTGCTCGTCGCCGAACTCGACGGCGTGATCGGTGCAGCGCTCTCGCTGACGGCGATCCGGCAGCGCGATCGCCGACGCCGTTCAGGCCGACGGCCGAAATGCGGTCTGAGCTGCTGCTCGCGCTCCGCGGCAACGCCGGCGACGCTCAGCGGACGGTCTCCGGCTCCCAGTCGGCTCGTGGCCGAGTGCGGCGGCCTTGACGACCTTCAGCGACAGCATCGCGCACTTCATGCGAGTGGCGGAGATGTCGATCCCGAGCAGATCCAGCACGGTCTGACGGTCGAGCGCCAGCAGCTCCTCGGCTGTCTTGCCCTTGATCTCGTCGGAGAGCATCGACGCCGACGCCTGGGAGATCGCGCAGCCGTGACCGTCGAAGGCGACTGCATTGCACTCGTCCCTCATCGTCGAGCGCCACCTGGAAGGTCAGCTCGTCGCCGCACAACGGGTTGAGGTCGTGGGCCTCCATGTCCGCGCGCTCGAGCGAACCGTGGTTGTGCGGGTGCTTGTAGTGCTCGAGGATGTATTCGCGGTAGAGCTGGTCGTCCATTGCGTGCTCCTTCATAGAGCTGCAGCGTCCGGCGGACGCTCTCGAGCCCCGCCATCAGCCGGTCGATGTCGCTTGAGCTGTTGTGTACCGCCAGCGAGGCGCGCGTCGTCGACCCCCACCCGAAGCGCCGCATCAGTGGCTGCGCGCAGTGGTGGCCGGTGCGCACGCAGACGCCCTCACGGCCGAGAATCTCGCCGATGTCGTGCGGGTGCGCGCCCTCGAGCCCGAATGACGCAAGCGCCCCGCGCGCGTCGGGTCCAACGGACCATGGATCGTCAGCCCCGGAAACTCTGCCAGGCGCGCGAGCAGTTCCGCCGTCAGCGCCTGCTCGTGCGCGCGGATCGCCTCGATCCCAAGCCCTCGGATGAAGTCGACCGCAGCGCCGAGCCCGATCGCCTCCGAAATCTGGGAGGTGCCGGCCTCGAACTTGCCCGGCAGCTCGGACCAGGTCGAGCTCGACGTCGAACACCTGCCGGATCATGTGACCACCGCTGATGAACGGCGGCATCTGCTCGAGCAGCTCACGGCGACCATGGAGCACACCGATGCCCGTCGGCCCGTAGGCCTTGTGACCGGTCCAGGCGTAGAAATCGGCGTCGATCTCACGCAGGTCGACGCGAAGCTGAGGCACTGCCTGGGTGCCGTCGATTACGACCAGCGCCCCGGCCGCATGCGCTCGCCTCGTGATCTCGGCGACGGGGTTGATCGTCCCGAGCACGTTCGAGACGTGCGCTACGCACACCAGCCGCGGCTCCCGCTCGAGCAGCAGGTCATAGGCATCGAGGTCGAGCGTGCCGTCCTCGAGCACCGGGACGTACTCGATGCTGGCGCCGCGCTCGGCGCAGATGAGCTGCCACGGCACCACATCGGAGTGGTGCTCCATCTCGGTCACGAGCACCACGTCTCCGGCATTCAGATTCGCCCGACCCCACGAGTGGGAGACCAGGTTCACCGAGGCTGTCGCGTTGGCGGTGAAGATCGTCTCCTGAGTGGTCGAGCCCAGCCACGCCGCGATCCGCTCGCGCGCGCCCTCGTAGAGATCGGTCGCCTCGACGATCAGCGGGTACACGCCACGATGCACCGAGGCACGATGGTTGGTGTAGTAGTCGACGATCGCGTCGATGACGACCTGCGGCGTCTGCGAGGTCGCGGCCGAATCCAGGTAGGTCAGCGGCCGTCCATCGACCTCGCGGCGCAGGACCGGAAACTCCGCGGCCACCCGCACCGGGTCCAGACGACCCACGGCATCGCCGCTGCTCGTGGCTGGTCCAGCGGGACCAGCCACCGAGATGACCTGGTCGGCAGCCACAGCCATCAGACCGCGGCGGCCTCTGCGTCGATCGGGTCGGTGATCCAGCCGTAACCCTTGGCCTCGAGCTCCTCGACCAGTTCCGGGCCGCCTTCCTTGACGATCCGGCCTCTGTAGAGCACATGCACGTGGCTGGGCTGCACGAGGTGCAGGATCCGCTGGTAGTGAGTGATGATCAGGACACCGAGGTCTTCCCCCCGCTGGCCGGCGACCGTGTTGACGCCTTCGGCGACGACCCGCAGCGCATCGATGTCGAGGCCCGAGTCGGTCTCGTCGAGGATCGCCAGCAACGGTCGCTGGATCGCCAGCTGCAGAATCTCGAGCTTCTTCTTCTCACCGCCGGAGAAACCGTCGTTGAGGTAACGACGGGTGAACTCCTCGGGCACCGAGGTCAGCTCCATCGCAGCCTGCACGGTCTCACGGAACTCGCGCAGCGGAATCGGCTCCTCGCCCCGGGCGGCGCGGTGGGCGTTCAGCACCGTCCGCAGATACTTGGTGATGGTCACGCCGGGTACCGCGACCGGATACTGGAACGCCATGAACAGGCCCATGCGCGCACGCTCGTCCGTATCGGCCTCGGTGATGTTCTCGCCACCCCAGATGATTTCGCCCTCGGTCACCTCGAGGTTCGGATGGCCCATGATCACGTTGGCGAGCGTCGACTTGCCGGAGCCGTTGGGCCCCATCAGCGCGTGGATCTCGCCGCCGCCGACGGCGAGGTCGAGCCCGCGCAGGATCTCCTTGTCGCCCGCGCTCACGTGAAGGTTTCTGATCTCTAGGTCTGGCATCTGACTCTCAGGTTCGTAGTGGAAAATCTCTATGCGGCGGCGCCGCCGACCGGCTGCCGCTCGGCACCCCGGGAGAACTCGACCAACTCCGCGAGCGTGGTGGTCTGCAACGAGCGGATGATCCCGCCCTGCACACGCGTCCACAGCAGCTTGGTCGCACACGGACCGGTGCTCTCCTGCGGCAGGTGCGAACACACGATCCGTTCCATCTGATCGTGCACGAAGCACTCCATCGGCGCGATCGGGCCCTCCAGTGCGCCGACCACCTCATACATCGTGATCTCGGCCGGATCGCGTGAAAGCCAGTAACCGCCATGCGCGCCGCGCGCGCTCATCACGAGATCCGCCTTGCGCAGCCGTGCCACCACCTGCTCCAGGTAGGCCAGTGGCAGGCCCTCTGCATCCGCGATTGCCTTGAGGCTGGTTGGCCGCTCAGGCGTCTGCCGCCCAAGCTCGACCATCAGCCGCACGCCGTACTCGGCTTTGGAGGAGAAGATCATGTGCGCTAAATCCTACCAAGCCGCTAGGTGTTCGGATCTGGTCATTCCGCGGCTGACCCGCCGAGTCGCCGTCCGGCTGCCCGCCGCGACCCGCGCGCGAACGGCCGCGTGCCGATACCGTCCGTTGCTCAGCAGATGTCAGCGCCCGATAGGACCATGCTCGCCGGATCGCCGGAGGTCGCTCGCTCCGCCGAGTTGGCGCGTACACGCGGCCGTCTCGGGATCGACACCGAATTCATGTCGGAGGGGCGGTACCGCGCTCTGCTTTGCCTCTCGCAGGTGGCGGTCGAGGATCAGGACGAGCCGACCGGCATACGCACGATCCTGATCGACGGACTCGACGGCGGAGTGGATGTGCGGCCGCTGGCCGACCTGCTCGCAGACCCGGCGGTTGAGGTCGTCCTCCACGCTGGCCGCCAGGACGTGGCGATCCTGCGACGCGCCTGGCGAACCGAGCTCACCAACCTCTTCGACACCCAGATCGCCGCGGGGTTCGTGGGCGAGAGCGCGCAGGCCGGCTACGGCAACCTGATCGGGTCCGTGCTCGGACTGCGAGTCGGCAAGACCGCAAGCTACACCCGTTGGGACGCACGACCGCTGACCACCGAGCAGCTCAGCTACGCGGCTGAGGACGTAGCTCACCTGCTGCAGCTCGCCGACTCGATCCAGGGCCGGCTCAGAGACAGTGGGCGGCTGGAATGGGCCGTCGAGGAGTGCAGGCGACTCGAGGGCGCAAGCGACGAACGCGATCCCGACACGGTCTGGGAGCGCCTGCCGCGCGTCGGTCAGCTCGACCCGCAGGCCCGAGCCGTCGCCCG
The DNA here is from genome assembly GCA_963804615.1 of uncultured Actinomycetota bacterium. Classification (GTDB taxonomy): domain Bacteria; phylum Actinomycetota; class Thermoleophilia; order Solirubrobacterales; family Solirubrobacteraceae; genus Palsa-465. Next base: position 325,864 of record CAWDRA010000010.1, on the reverse strand, counting down.
GCGCCTTGCAGGTTGGCGCGAGCGCACGGCCGCAAGTGAGGATCGTCCCGTCGGCCAGGTACTCCAGGACCCGCCGTTGCTGGAGCTCGCCAAGCGCCACCCCCGGCAACTCGGAGCGCTCAGTCAGATCCGCGGTATCCATCCATCGTTCATCAAGCGCCGCGGCGCAGAGCTGCTCGAGGTCGTGGCCGCCGGCATGGAGGACCCACCGATCCCGCGTGAGGGACGGCGCGGACATTCCGACGCGAGCGACTCACCCTTGATCGCACTTGCAGAGGCGCTGCTGCGCGCGCGGGCGATGCAGGCCGGCCTCGCCTATGAACTGATCGCCACCCGCAACGACCTCGAGCAGATCATCGCCGCGGCACGCCAGTCAGCGCCCGAGCCCGATGTGCGGACGCTCAGCGGCTGGCGCCATGAGCTCGTCGGCGCTGACCTCGAGTCATTGCTCAGCGGGCGTGTCGCGGTCGCGGTCGGCGCTGACCGCAGTTTGGAACTGCACCCGGTCCAGTAACCTCGCCGCGATGAGCACCACCGCGGAACTGCTCGCGGATCCCGAGCTGCTCGAGAGCGCCTGGGATCTCGAACCGATAGTCGACGGCGAGGGCGCTGCCGGTGTCGAGCGCCTGCTCGACGAGGCGCTCGAGCGCGGTGCCCGCTTCGCAGAGACCTACACGGGCAGGATCGCGGAGCTCGACCCGAGCGGGCTGCGCGAGGCGATGCTCGAGCTCGGCGTGATCTTCGAGCTGGTCGACCGTGCCGGTAGCTACGCGATGCTGCAGTTCACCACCGACTCAGCCGATCCGGCCCGCGGCGCGCTGCTGCAGAAGGTCCAGGAGCGTGGGACGACGCTCGAAACGCAGCTGCTGTTCTTCGAGCTGGAATGGGCCGCGCTCGAGGACGACCGCGCCGACGGGCTGCTCGCCGGTGACGCGGACCTCAGCTTCTGCGCTCACCATCTGCGCAGCGCCAGACGCTACCGGCCGCACCTTCTGACCGAGCCCGAGGAAAAGGTCATGGCCGAGAAGGGTCTCACGTCGGGTGCCGCCTGGACGCGGCTGTTCGGCGAGCAGGTCGCGGCCATCCAGGTCCAGGTGGACGGGGAGGAGAAGCAGCTCGACCTGGCGCTCAGTGCGCTGCTCAGCCCCGACGCCCAGCTGCGCAGCCGCACCGCAGAAGCGGTGACAGCGGCGCTCGAACCGGGCCTGCGAACGCGGGCATTCATCTACAACACGCTCGTCTACGACAAGTCGGTCGATGACCGCCTACGCCACTACCCCCACTGGCTGGCTGCCCGCAACCTCGCCAACGAGGCCTCCGACGAGTCCGTGCTGGCGCTGATCCACGCGGTCCGCGCGCGCTACGACATCCCCCAGCGCTGGTACCGGTTGAAGGCGCGGCTGCTCGGCGTCGATCGGCTGCGTGACTACGATCGCAGCGCCACGGTGGCGGTCAGCGAGCCGCTGTTCTCGTATGCACAGGCGCGTGAACTGGTGGTCGATACCTACACCGAATTCTCAGCAGAGGCCGGCGCGATCACGCGGCGATTCTTCGACGAGAGCTGGATCGATGCGCCTGTGCGCGACAACAAGCGTGGCGGCGCCTTCTGCGCGACCGTCGCCGGGCTGCACCCGTATGTGCTGCTGAACTACACGGCGCGCCGGCGCGATGTCATGACGATCGCCCACGAACTCGGCCACGGTCTGCATGGTGCGCTGGCAGCCAAGCAGGGCATTTTCCACCAGAGCACGCCGCTGACGGTCGCAGAGACCGCGTCGGTGTTCGGTGAGACGCTGGTGTTCGGACGGCTGCTATCCCAGGCACGGGACGACCGCGAGCGGCTCGAGTTGCTGTCCGGCCGCATCGACGACGCGATCGCCACCGTGTTCAGGCAGATGGCGATGAATCGTTTTGAGCACCTCGTACACACGCGCCGGCGTGACCAAGGTGAGCTGTCGGTCGAGGACATCTCGGGAGCCTGGGTGGAGAGCCAGGCCGAGATGTTCGGCGACTCCGTCGAGATCACAGACGGCTACCACCACTGGTGGTCCTATATCACGCATTTCATCAACACACCCGGTTACGTCTATGCCTACGCCTACGGGCAACTGCTGGCGCTCTCGGTCTATGGCCGCTACCGCGAGATCGGTCAGGCGTTCGTACCGAGCTACCTGGAGATGCTGGGTGCCGGAGGCTCGCGCCGGCCTGAACAGCTCGGGGAAATCGTTGGCATCGACCTCGCCGATCCAGGCTTCTGGGATGCGGGCCTCAAGCTCGTCGACGAACAGCTGATCGAGGCCGAGACGCTCGTCGGGCGGATCCCGCCGGACTCAGCCTAGGCTGCGGCCCGCGGCGTTCCGATCCCGGCTGGGAAGCGGTTCGCTTCGGATCCGGGCTACCAGCCTCTGATTCGGACCACCGCATGTGTGACGAAACTGTGACGTGGTGTGACGAATGTGTGACAGCGGCGCGATTCGGCGCGCCTGACGACACACATCCGACACATGGCGACACACTTCTGTCACACATGTGACCCCCTCATTTAGGAAGGGCCGGTCCACGAGCGCCGAGGAGCCTGACCAGCGGTGTGTGTCCCTAGTGCCGGGCGCGGCGAGTGCGGGAGCGCTCCTCCTGCGCCTCAACCACCTTGACGATCAGCTTCAGGTACTGGTCGATGCCGGTGGCTCGCGCCTCACCACGTTCGAACGCCTGGCGCCAATCGGCCAGGTGGCCCTTCGTCGCGAGCTCGTTGAAGCGGTCACGCCGGATCTCGAGCGTGACCTTGGCGTCGGTCGGGATCACCTTGGTCACGTTCGGACCGGGCATCTCGATGCGGTAGAGCTGGACGTCACCGCGCCCGTGCAGCTCGAGTCCCGCCGTGATCTTCAGAGGAGCCAGGCCGGGAACCTCCGCGAGGAAGCGGTCCAGGGCGAGCTCGATCAGGCCCTTGGTGTCAGATGGGGCGGACAAGCCGGCCCTACCCTAGGCTTCTTCCTCGTGCAGAGTCGACGGATCCGGTGCCGTCCCCGGATCGGAGACGGCGGTGGAGTCTGCGAGGATGCGCAGGCCGACGCGGTCCCCCACCGCCACGCGGGCATCCTGACTCGAGGACTCGACCAGCACCTTCTGACCGCCGTCGAGCGTGACCTCGAGCCGCACCGAGGAGCCGAGGAAGGTGCGCTGCGGTCACCTCGCCGGCGCCGGCCGCGTCGGGCACGATCGCGAGCGCCTCCGGCCGCAGCAGCGCCTCGACAGCGGCGCCGGGCCGGCGACCGTCGGGGTTGAGTCACGGTCAGCCGCTGACCGAGCACCTGGACGTCGCCGTCGTCGCCGATGCGGCCGGGTAGCCGGTTCATCGCGCCGACGAACTCGGCGACGAAGGCTGTCGCCGGATGGCGGTAGACGTTCTCCGGCGTGTCGAGCTGCTCGAGCCGGCCGGCCTGCATGACGCCGACGCGGTCGGCGATCGAGAGCGCCTCGGACTGGTCGTGGGTGACGAACAGCGTCGTGATCCCGAGCCGCTGCTGGAGGCTGCGGATCTCGGCGCGGAGCTGCGTGCGCACGCGCGCGTCGAGCGCCGACAGCGGCTCGTCGAGCAGCAGCACCTTCGGCTCGATCGCGAGCGCGCGGGCGATCGCGACGCGCTGCTGCTGGCCGCCGGAGAGCTGGTGCGGATAGCGGTCAGCCGCCTGCTCGAGGCCGACCAGCTCCAGCAGCTCGTCGGCGCGCTTGAGCCGGGTCGCCTTGTCCTGGCGCCGCATCCGCAGCCCGAAGGCGACGTTGTTGCGGGCATCCATGTTCGGGAACAGGCTGTAGGCCTGGAAGACCATGCCCATGTCGCGCTTGTTCGGCGGGACGTGGGTCACGTCGTCGCCGTCGACCAGCACACGCCCGGCCGTCGGGTAGTCGAAGCCGCCGAGGATCCGCAGCGCCGTGGTCTTGCCGCAGCCGGAGGGCCCGAGCAGCGCGATCAGCTCGCCGTCCTGGATCTCCAGGTCGAGGCCGGCGAGCGCGGCGACGTCGCCGTAACTGGCGTTGGACGCCTTCAAAACGAATCATCAGATCACCCGGACCGAGTTGGAGCCGCGCCGACGGCCGGCGAGGAAGGAGAGCACGAACAGCAGCAGGAACACGAACAGCAGGCTGAGCATCGAGAGCGCCACCGAGATCGCCGGCGCTGCCGGACTTGCGCCGACCTGGATCAGCTCCACCGGCAGCGTCACGTACAGCAGGATCGTCGCGATCACGACCTCGCCGAGGCACAGCGCGACGGTCAGGAAGATCGCGCCGAGCACGGCGGTCTCGACGTTGGGCAGGATCACGCGCGTGAGCGTCGAGAACCAGGAGGCGCCGAGGCTGCGCGAGGCGTCGACGAGCGTCCGCAGGTCGATCGCGCGCACGCCGGTGTCGATCGCGCGGTAGGTGAACGGCATCGCCAGGACGACGTAGATCGGCGTCAGCCCGGTCAGCGGGTGGTTGAACCAGAGCGACACCATCCACGCGGCGCGCTGCCCTGCAGCTGCGCGAGCCCGGCGGCGATCACGATCGGCGGCACGATCGATCGGCAGGATCGTGACGCCCTCGAGCAGCAGCGTCAGCTGCGGCAGCCGCAGCCGCACCCAGCACGACGGTCGGCAGCATCAGCGCGACCACCACGATCGCCGCGATCCCGGCGATCTCCAGTGAGGTGAACAGCGCGTCGCGGAGCGCGCCGTTGCTGATGATCTGCGAGTAGTTGTCGAAGCCGTAGCTTGCCGTTGTGCTGCAGCAGGCTGTACTTGAACGAGGCGAGCGATCGGGCCGACGAAGAAGATCGCCGCGAGCGACCAGGATCACGACGCGCCAGATGCGCGGCCGCCCGCGGCGGCGCGGGGGAACGGCTGCGGCGCGTCGCGGCCCTTCGCCGAGCTCGCTGAGCAGGTCGCCGGCGCCAGATCGCCGGGACCGCCGCGGCTGAGACGCCTCATTGCAGCCACCTCCGCGCGCGGCGCTGGACCAGCCAGTAGCCGACCATGATGATCATCACCACCACGATCATCTCGACGCCGAGCGCGAGGGCGATCCGGTCCTGGTTGACGAGCACGTTGCCGTTGATCGCCTCGTTGATCGCCGCCGGGACCAGCGGGATGGCCGCACCGACCAGCGCGAGCGCGGTCGCGTAGGCGGAGAAGGCGTTGCCGAACAGGATCAGCATCGCGCCGATGAACGCCGGCGCCAGCACCGGGATCGCGACGTGGCGCATGTAGTCCGAGCGTGAGGCCCCGAGGCTCTCGGCCGCCTCCTGCCACTGCGGCCGCAGCCCCTCGAGCGCCGGCGTGATCAGGATCACCATCATCGGCACCTGGAAGTAGACGTAGGCGAGCCCGACGCCGAACATCGAGGAGATGTTGAAGCCGTGGGCGTAGAGGTCGATGCCGACGTCTGTTGAGCAACTTCGTGACGACGCCCCCGGAGCGCGCCGAGCGTGGCGATGAACGCGAACGCGAGCGGCACGCCGGCGAAGTAGGCGAGCACGCCGGAGGCGCTCGAGACGACGCGGCGCAGCATCCCGCCGGGCTTGCCGGCGACCACCGCCGCCGCCAGCCAGGTGCCGAAGAAGGCGCCGAGCAGAGCCGTCCAGGCCGACAGGATCAGGCTGTTCTTGAGCGGGATCCAGTACTGCGATCCGCTGAAGATCGGCGCTGAAGTTCTGCCAGGTGAGCTGGCCGGCGTCGGTCGTGAACGCGCCGTGGATCACCTCGTACAGCGGCAGCCCCAGGAAGATCAGGACGTAGAGCGGTGAACGGCAGCATCCCGAGCCAGGCGCCGCCGCTGCCCGCATGCGAGCGACCGGTCCCGCGGCGCCGAGGCGCCGCGGGACCGCTGGTTACTGCGATTGCTTCAGATCCGGTCGTCAAGCCGGGAAGGCCGCGGCGATCGCCGTGCGCGGCCTTGGTCGACTCGGGAACCGTCGGCAGTGCCACCTTGCCCGTCACCGTCGGCAGGGCGGCGTACGGCCTTCTTGTTCTCGGTCCGGCCTTGACCATCGCCGGCAGCTCGATCGGACGAGCGCCACCCTTGAGCCAGATGTTCTGACCCTGTGGTCGAGTACAGGAACTCCTCCCAGAGGCGCGCGGCCGCCGGATGCGGCGCGTACTTGCTGATCGCCTGGACGTAGTACCCGGCGAACTCCTGTGCCGCTCGGGTCGACGACCTTCCAGTGCGCGGCGATGTTCGCCGGCAGCCCGTAGGCCTTGGCGCTGTTCAGGTAGTCCCAGTTGATCAGGATCGGGCACTGATGCGCCTCGATCACCGCCGGCGCGTTGCAGTCGGTCGAGTTGAAGTTGCCGTCGGACTTCAGCGTGTTGAAGAAGTTGATGCCCGGCTGCACGTTGGTCAGCGAGCCGCCGTTGTTGAGCGCCGCCGCCCACACGGCGTCGGTCGCGGCAGCGGCCTGGCCGATGGCGCCGTTCAGGGCCACGTCACCCTTGTACTGCGAGCTCTCGAGCGCCTTCCAGGACGTCGGGCAGGTCGTGACGACGGTCATGTCGCAGCCGAACGAGATGTATCCGCCGTAGTCGTTGTACCAGTCGCCGTTCGAGTGCCTTGGCGGCCGCCGGGATGTTCTTCCAGGTCTGCGACCTTGTACGGCGCGACACAGCGAGCCGAACCCGGGCGCGACGGTGTAGGACTCGCCGACGTCGATCGACGTCCGGCGCGGAGCTGCGGCCCTTGTCCTGCTTGATCGCCTGGATCTCCTGGGCGCTCGTGCCGTTCGGGGTTGTAGCTGTGGATCTTGATCCCGTACTTCTTCTCGAAGGTCTGATCTCCTTGCCGTAGTTGGCCCAGGTGGGCGGCAGGGCGATCACGTTCAGCGTCCTCTCGGCCTTGGCGGCCTTCGACCAGCGCCGGCCATGCCGCCACCGGCCGTGGCCGACTTGACGTCGACCAGTTGATGCTCGCGTTGGCAGCTGCGCTGACGCCCAGGCTGCACGCGGCGACCGCCATCGACGGCGACGGCCGGCACGCCTGCGCGCACCTTGGCCGAATGCCCGACGACGCGACGATACCGAGTGAACATAGCCCTCCTCAGAGTCTTGCTTTGACTTCCGTTGACCTCCCACCTCCGGCCTTGCGAGCGAGCAAGGCCCTGGTCGGAAGGTAAGGCATTGCTGGTGCGCAATTGTGACGAAGCTGTCAAGGACTTGTGACTATTTCTTTATTAGGCTTCGGCGAGCGTTGCGTGATCCGGAGCGATCACCGCCTCTGAGGCGGTCCGCTCAGACGGAAACCCGGTCAGGACGTCCCCCAGCGCCCGCTCGAGCCCGCTGTTGCCGACCGCCCGCACCTCGAGCGGCAGGCCGATCCGGTCGCGGCCGCCCTGGCCGCCGCGGCGTCGGTTGGCCGCGTCGGCCGCTGCGCGAGCCAGACCACGCGCGTGTAGTTGCGGAAGTACTCCTCGCACAGCGACCGGGGTGGCGGTCGAGGCCGAGCTCGCGCACGACGGTGTGCTCGAACGTGCGCGCGAGGAAGTCGGTCAGGAAGTAGGTGCCCGGCTCCTCCGCCATCGCCTCGCGCACCTCGTCGCGGGCGAACAGGTCGTAGCAGTGCTCGCCCTCCAGCCGCTCGAGCCCGAGTTCGCGCGCACAGCTCGTCGAGCCCACCGTAGGTGCCGCAGTCGCCATAGGCAACGACGACTCGGTCGTAGCGGCCGCGCAGCCGCTCGACTTCGGCGGCGACCGCCGGCGGGATCCGCTCGGGCCGGTTGTGCAGCAGCGCCGGCACCGGGTGCACGTCGACCTCCCAGCCGCGCCGGCGCGCGATCGCCCGGACGTCGAGCGCAAGCGCTCCGCAGGCGATCACCGCGACGCGGCTCATCTCAAGCCCTGCACCGTCGTACGCTCATCCCGGAAACGCGAGCTGGTCGATGAACAGATCGTTGAAGTCGCTGCGCCCGGACAGCTCGACGTACTCGACCTCGCGCAGGATCGCGTCGGCCTCGGCGCGCTCGCGCGCCGACAGTGCGGCGATCTTCGCGCCCTCGCCGGCGACGTTGCCGGCCGAGACGATCCGCGGCAGCGCCAGCCTGCGGCACGAGCCCGATCCGCACCGCACTGAGCGGCGTCAGGTAGGCGCCGAAGCTGCCGGCCAGCAGCACCTGCTGGATCTCATCGGCCTCGACGCCGAGATCGCGCAGCAGGATGTTCCAGCCGGTCGCGATCGAGGCCTTGGCGAACTGCAGCTCGCGGATGTCGCGCTGGGAGATGAAGACCGAGTCCTCGGGGCTTGTGCCGCGCGGCTCGAGGATGAAGACCCGCTCCTTGCCGATCGTCGCGAAGCGCTCGGCGAGCACCGGATGCGAGACCGACGGCCGTCCTCGTCAGCGAGGAACCTGCCCGAGTGGTCGAGCAGTCCGTTGTGCACGAGCTCGGAGACGACGTCGACGAGCCCCGAGCCGCACATGCCGATCGGCGCGACGTCCCCGATCACCTGCAGCCGCAGCTCATCGCCATCGATCTTGACGCCCTCGATCGCGCCGTCGGCGGCACGCATGCCGCACTTGATCTGCGCGGCCTCGAACGCAGGCCCGGCGGAGCGCGGCCGTCGCCAGCACGCGCTCGCTCGAGCCGAGCGCGATCTCCGAGTTGGTGCCGACGTCGATGAACAGGCGCAGCCGCTGGTCGCGGGTCATGCCCGTCGCCAACATCCCGGCGACGATGTCGCCGCCGACGTAGGCGCCGAGCGACGGGAATACGAACGCGGGGCGCGTGGGTGCACGCTGACGCCGAAGTCGCTCGCGCGAGATCTCCGGGAAGCTGTTGGTCGTGACGACGAACGGCGCCATCGACAGTGGCTCGGGATCGATGCCGAGCGCCAGCTGCATCATCGTCTGGTTGCCGCAGACGGTGATCTCATATACCTCGCGCGGGCTCGACCCCGGCCTCCTCGCAGACCTCCGCGGTCAGCTCCAGCGAACGTCTCATGCGCCCGCTCGCTGCAGCTTGCCGAGCGCCTCCGGCTCCATCATCGTCGCCGAGATTCGCGTGATCACATCGGCGCCGAACGGCTGCTGGCGGTTGAGCATCGAGCGCACCGCCAGCGGCTGCCCGGAATCCAGGTCGAGCAGCGTCGCCACCACCGTCGTGGTGCCGAGGTCGTAGGCGATCGCGTAACGTCGGGCGGTCGTGTCACCGGGCTCGACGTCGATCAGCTCCTCGTCGACGACCACCGCGGTTACGTCGAAGCCCGGACGAGCGCAGACGTGCCGCCCAGCGTCCGCAGCACCCCGAGCGGGGCCGTCGGCTCGAGGTCGTCGATCGCGTCCAGGATCCGCTGGAGGTCCGGACGCTGATCCTCGAGCGTCGGCTCCGCGCATCACGAGGTGGCGCTTCTGCACCGACGGACGCAGGATCACGTGCCGGCCGACGCCGGCGAGCGCCGCCTTCGGCCGCGTCTGCAGCGGCGGTACCTCGACGACCAGATCGTGCGCGCCGCGGCCCGGCAGGCGAGCCGCCAGCCGTCATCCAGCTCCGTCCTGCGTGAACGCGCGCGGATCGATCGGCCCGACCGGCAGCTCGCCTGAGACGACCCGGACCTTGCACTTCTTGCAGGTGCCGTAGCCGCCGCAGGTCGAGTCGATCGCGATCCCGTTCCAGCTGGCCGCGTCGAACACCGGCGTGCCGCTGGGCACGCGCACCTCGGCGCCGTCCGGCAGGAACTTGCAGGCGGACGCGCTCTGAGCCGTCGCCCGGCTCGGGCTCGGCCCCGACGTCGCGCAGCGCCGCGCGCCCGCTGCCGCTCGCTGCGGCGCCGCGCCGCTCACGACGCGGCCGCCTCCTGCGCCGCCGCCCGGCAGCGCGCGACGCGAGCACGGTGATGCGGCGATCCAGTTCGCGCCCCAGGCGTCGTGGCCGAGCAGCAGGTCGGCCGCGCGGACGCTCTGGACGCAGACCTCAGCCGTCGACATGATCGCCGAGGTCAGCCCCGCGTCCATCGCCATCGGCAGGAACGTCGCGTTGAGCGCGTGGCGCTGCGGCAGCCCGAACGAGACGTTCGAGGCGCCGACGCACATGTTCACGCCGAGCTCGTCACGGATCATCCGCATCGCCCGCAGCGTCGTCTTGACGCGTCTCGGTGTCGGCGCCGATCGGCATCGCCAGCGGGTCGATCACGACGTCCTCCGGCTTGATCCCGTAGTCCTGCGCGGCGCTGACGATCTTCCTCGCGTGGCGCAGCCGCTCCTCGGCAGTGTGCGGGATCCCGGTCTCGTCGTTGGTCAGGCCGATCACGGCGGCGTCGTGGCGAGCGACGAGCGGCAGCACGACCTCGAGCCGGTCGTCCTCGGCGGTCACCGAGTTGACCAGCGCCCGGCCCTCGTAGACCGAGAGGCCGGCCTCGAGCGCCTCGATCACAGAGGAGTCGATGCAGATCGGCGCATCGACCGTGTCCTGGACGAGCGCGCAGCATCTGCTGCCAGCAGCTCGGCCTCGTCGACCAGCGGGATCCCGGCGTTGACGTCGAGCATGTCGGCGCCGGCGGCCACCTGCGCCAGCGCGTCGGCCTCGGCCGGTGGAGAGGTCGCCGGCCCGCAGCTCCTGCGCGAACGCCTTGCGGCCGGTCGGGTTGATGCGCTCGCCGATGATGCAGAACGGCTGCTCGGCGCCGATCGTGACCGTCTTGGTCCGGGAGCGCAGGACCGTGTCCATTAGGCGAGCACCTTCTCGCGGCGCAGCTCGATCAGCTCCTTGGCCTTCCTGACGGCGGTGGATGCATCGGCCGCGAAACCGTCGGCGCCGACCGCGTCCGCGTACTCCTGCGTCACCGGCGCGCCGCCGACCATCACGATCACGCGATCGCGCATGCCGGCCTTCTCGAGCGCGTTGATGTTGGCCTTGAACATCGGCATCGTCGTGGTCAGGAACGCGGAGAAGCCGACGACGTCCGGGTTGTGCTCCTCGATCTGCTCGATGAACGTCTCCGGTGCGACGTTGACACCCAGGTCGATCACGGTGAAGCCGGCGCCCTCGAGCATGATGTTGCAGAGGTTCTTGCCGATGTCGTGGACGTCACCCTTGACGGTCCCCATCAGGAAGGTGCCGACCTGGGCCGAGTCGGTGTCGGCCAGCAGCGGCCGCAGGATGTCGAGCGCGCCCTGCATCGCGCGGGCCGCGATCAGCATCTCCGGCACGAAGTAATCGCCGCGCTCGAACCGCGCACCGACCTCCTCGAGCGACGGGATCAGCGCGTCGAACAGCAGCCTCTCCGGCGTCCATCCCCTGTTCGAGCCCCTGATTGACGCCGTCGGCCACGGCCGGGGCGTTGCCCGTCAGCGTCTCCTCGTACAGCAGTTGCAGGATCTCCTCGTCGGTCATGCCGCGTTTGCTCCTTCCTCGATGTAGCCGAGCCGCTCGCTCAGCCTGTCTGACTCCTCGACCAGCTCCGGCCGCAGCTCCTCGATCCGCGCCGGCGTCATGCGCACGGTCGGACCGGTGATGCTGAGCGCCGCCACCACCTCGCCGCTGGCGCCGCGCACCGGCGCCGCGATCGCCGCCAGCCCGACCTCCAGCTCGTCGACCGCGGTCGCGTACCCGTCGCGCGGATCCGGGCGAGCTCGGCGCTCAGCGCGTCCGTGCCGGTGATCGTCGCCTGCGTGTGCGCGACGCTGGTGTTCGCGCCAGCGGGCGCAAGCGCACGATCAAACGCCAGGAAGACCTTGCCGTTGGCGGTGCAGTGGAAGTCGACGGTGCGCCCGACCCACTGGCCGACGCCGAGGAAGTGGCGGCCGTCGACCTGCAGCAGGTGCTCGACGCCGGCGCTGCCGGGCACCGCGAGGTTGATCGTCTCACCGCTGAGCTCCGCCAGCGCGTCGAGCGCGGGGCGCGCGACCTCGACGAGGTTGCGCTCGAGCATCCCGCGCTCGGCCACGCGCAGGATCGCGGGTCCGGGGCGCAGGCGTCCGCGCTCCCCGTCCTGCTCGACCAGCCCGCGCCGCTCGAGCGCCGAGAGCAGACGCGAGGCGGTGCTCTTCGGCAGCCCGGCGGCGGTGGCCAGGTCGGTCACGGCGACGGGCTCCTCCGCCTCGAGCACGCGCACGAGCAGATCGGCGCCGCGGTCGATCGCCGTCGTACCCGTGGATCGTTTTCACCGAACCAACTTGAAACTGTTGTTCCACAGCGGTTAGGATACGCCGCGGCTCATGTTCGTCAACTCGATGCCCCGTTACGAGATCCTTAGCGAGGACGCCCTTGCGGTCCTCGATCGTGGCTGGCGCCGGATCGTGTCGGAGATCGGGATCGAGTTCCTGCTGCCTGAGGCGGTCGAGCTGCTGCGCGCGGCAGGGCAGATCGTCGAGGACGAGAACCGCGTCCGCTTCGACCCCGACTTCATCCTCGAGCAGGTCGCCAAGGCGCCGAGCGAGTTCGAGCTGCAGGCTCGCAACCCGGCAAACTCGCTCACGGTCGGCGGCGACCACATGGCGTTCGCGCCCGTCTACGGCTGCCCATTCATCCGCGAGGGCGACGTCCGCCGCGACGCGAAGATGGCCGACTTCGAGAACCTCGTGAAGCTCTCACAGATCTTCGACGAGCTCGACTCCCCGGGCGGCACGATCTGCGAGCCCGAGGACCGCCCGCTTGACTCGCGCCACCTCGACATGGTCTACGCGCTGCAGACGCTGAGCGACAAGCCGTACATGGGCTCGGTCACAAGCGGCCCGAACGCGGCCGACACGATTCGCATGGGCGAGATCCTGTTCGGCGGGCGCGATGCGATCGAGCGCGCGCCCGTCTCGATCAGCCTGATCAACGTCAACTCGCCGCTGCGCTACGACGACCGCATGCTCTCGGCGATGTTCGAGTACGTGAAGGCCAACCAGGCCGTCGTCATCACCCCGTTCCTGCTGATGGGGGCGATGTCACCCGTATCGCTGCCGGCCACGCTCGTGCAGCAGATGGCCGAGGGGCTTGCCGGGCATCGCGCTTGCGCAGCTGATCCGTCCCGGCTGCCCGGTCGTGTTCGGCTCGTTCCTCTCCAACACCGACATGCAGTCGGGCTCGCCGTCGTTCGGGACACCCGAGTCGGGCATCGGCGTGCTCTGCACAGGTCAGATCGCCCGCCACTTCAATCTCCCGTGGCGTGGCGGCGGTGCGCTCAACTCATCGACGGTCGTCGACGCCCAGGCGGCATATGAGTCGCTGATGACGTTCCTGCCGACGTTCCTGGCCGGCGCCAACTTCGTGATGCACTCGGCCGGCTGGCTGGAGGGCGGGCTCGTCTCCTGCTACGAGAAGTTCATCGTCGACATCGAGCTGCTGCGCGAGCTGCGCCACGAGTTCACGCCGGTCGAGTTCGACGAGGCCTCGCTTGCATGGGGCGCGCACACCGAGGTCGGCCCCGGCGGGCACTTCCTCGGCGCCGCGCACACGCTCGAGCGCTTCCGCGAATGCTTCTACCGGCCGATGCTGTCCTCGACTGACAACTTCGACCGCTGGAACCGCCGCGGCGCCCGCGACACGACCGCGCGCGCGGCCGAGATCTGGCGTGAGAAGCTCGACTCCTACGAGGCGCCGGCGCTTGACGATGGCGATCCGCGACGAGCTGCAGGAGTTCGTCACGCGCCGGCGCGCCGAGCTCGGCGACTGAGGATCCGCCGCTCGACGGCGCCGCTCCGGGATTGACGGCCCGGGTAATCTCCAGATGCATGAGTGATATATCAGCGCTCGGGACTGCCGGCGAACCAGCCGCCCGCGCTGCTCGCCGACCGCGCATACGAGGAGCTGCGCGACCGCCTCGTCACGCTCAGGATCAGGCCCGGCGAGCCGATCGACGAGGATCAGCTCGGCCGCGAGCTGCAGATGGGCCGCACGCCGATCCGCGAGGCGATCAAGCGCCTGGCGCTGGAGAACCTGGTCGCGGTTTTCCCGCGGCGGGGCACGTTCGCCGCGGAGATCAACATCAAGGACCTGGCCCACATCGCCGACGTGCGCGAGGTGCTCGAGGCGCATGCCGCCGGGCTCGCGGCCGAGCGCCTGACCGATGCTGGACGCGTCGAGCTCGACGCAGCTGATCGCCGATCTCCGCAGCAGCCAGGGCAGCGAGGACATGCAGGGCTGATGGCGCTCGACACTCGCGTGCACCGCTTCATCTATCGCGCCTGCGACAACCCGTTCCTCGAGGAGACGCTCTATCGCTACTTCAACCTGTCGCTGCGGATCTGGTACCTGGTGATCGACCGCCTGCCGCATCTGTTCCAGCGTGTGTACGAGCACGAGGCGCTGCTCCAGGCGATCGCCGAGGCGACTCCGAGCGCGCTCGCGCGATCGTCACCGGCCACGTCGCCACCTTCGAGGACGAGATCCGGAGCGTTCTGTGAGCCACGAGCTCGCGGAGCGCTACGACCACGTGATCGTCGGCGGCGGCGCCGCCGGCTGCGTGCTGGGCGCGCGGCTCTCCGAGGACCCCTCGACACGCGTGCTCGTGCTCGAGGCCGGTCGCCCCGACTACCTCTGGGACGTGTACATCCACATGCCGGCGGCGCTCTCGTTCCCGATCGGCAACCGCTTCTACGACTGGAAGTACGAGTCCGAGCCCGAGCCCTTCATGAACGGGCGCAGGATCTACCACGCGCGCGGCAAGGTGCTCGGCGGCTCGAGCTCGATCAACGGCATGATCTTCCAGCGCGGCAACCCGCTCGATTACGAGCGCTGGGGCGCCGACGCCGGGCTCGAGCGGTGGGACTACGCCCACTGCCTGCCGTACTTCAAGCGGATGGAGACCTGTCTCGCCGGAGCCGATCAATGGCGTGGCGGCGAGGGGCCGCTCAAGCTCGAGCGCGGTCCCGTCAGAAACCCGCTCTTCCACGCCTTCTTCGACGCCGTCCAGCAGGCCGGTTACGAGCTCACGGCAGACGTCAACGGCTACCGCCAGGAGGGGTTCGCGGCCTTCGACCGCACGATCTACCGCGGCCGGCGCCTCAGCGCCGCGCGCGCGTATCTGCACCCGGCGATGTCGCGCCCGCAACCTCGAGGTTCGCTGCCGCGCGCTCGTCTCACGCGTGCTGTTCGACGGCACCCGCGCGACCGGTGTCGAGCTCCTCGAGCGCGGCGGCACACGCCGCACGATCGCCGCCGACCAGGTGACGCTCTGCGGCGGCGCGATCAACTCGCCGCAGCTGCTGCAGCTCTCCGGCGTCGGCAACGCACGGCGAGCTCGAGCGCCTCGGCGTTCCGGTCGTCGCCGACGTGCCGGGCGTCGGCGAGAACCTCCAGGACCACCTCGAGGTCTATGTGCAGTACGCATCGAAGCAGCCCGTCTCGGTGGCGCCCGCGATGAAGTATCGAAACCGGCCAAAGGTCGGGCTCGAATGGCTGCTGCGACGCACAGGCCCCGGCGCCACCAACCACTTCGAGGCCGGCGGCTTCGTCCGCGGCGACGACGAGGTCGCCTACCCGAACCTGATGTTCCACTTCCTGCCGCTGGCGATCCGCTACGACGGCTCGGCGCCGCAGGGACACGGCTACCAGGTCCACGTCGGGCCGATGTACTCGGACGCACGCGGGTCGGTGAAGATCGTCTCGACCGATCCTCGCCGGCACCCGGCGCTGCGCTTCAACTACCTCTCGACCGAGCAGGATCGCCGTGAGTGGCTCGAGGCGATCGCGGTTGCGCGCAATATCCTCATGCAGCCGGCGTTCGACCCGTTCAACGACGGCGAGCTGTCGCCGGGCCCGGGGGTCCAGACCGACGAGCAGATCCTCGACTGGGTCGCCCGCGACGCCGAGACAGCGCTGCACCCCTCCTGCACCTGCCGGATGGGGATCGGCGCGGACGACGTGCTCGACCCGGACACGATGGACGTGCGCGGCGTCGAGGGCCTGCGCGTCGTCGACGCCTCCTCGATGCCCTACGTCACCAACGGCAACATCTACGCGCCGGTCGTGATGCTCGCCGAGAAGGCGGCCGACCTGATCCGCGGCAACACGCCGCTCGCGCCGCTGAGCGATGTGCCGTTCTACCGCGCCTGAAGCGGAGCGCCCGCGACGGCACTCAGCCGATCACGACGGTCTGCAGGTCGGTCAGCGCGTCGAACGGGTAGCGGCCGCCGACCCGGCCGACGCCGCTGAGGCTGCCGGCACGGCCGCCGAACGGCAGGTGGTTCTCCCAGTAGTTGGTCGTCTCGTTGATGTTCACCAGGCCGCACCGCGCCTCGTCCGCATAGCGCAGACCGCGTGCCAGGTCACGCGTGAAGATCGCTGCCAGCAGGCCATAGCTCGACTCGTTGGTCATCGCTATCGCCGTCTCGAGCGAGTCGATCTCAACGACCGGCGCGATCGGCCCGAAGGTCTCCTCGGTCGCCGCGAGTGCGTCGGGCGCCACGCCGTCGAGGATCGTCGCCGGCCAGTAGAGCTCGGTAGGGAAGCCGGCGGCCCGCTGGCCGCCGGCCACCACCCTTGCGCCGCGGGCAACCGCATCCTCGACGTGCTCGTCCATCTTCCGCGCCACGCCCGGGTTGTTGAGCGGCCCGAGCGTGGTCGCGCGAGCGAGCGGATCACCCAGCTGCGCTGCGGCCTCGGTGCGCGCGGCCAGCAGCTCGACGAACTCGTCCCGCACCGCCGCGTGCACGAGCAGCCGCTCACCGGCCGTGCAGCTCTGGCCCGCGCAGAGGAAGCAACCGACCACCGCCGCGTCGGCAGCCGCCTCGAGGTCGGCGTCCTCGAGCACGACCAGCGGGCCGTTGCCACCCATCTCGAGCAGCAGCCGCTTGCCGGCCGCGCGCTGCGCGATCCTCAGGCCGGTGGCCGTCGAGCCGATGAACCCGACGGCGGCAATCTCGGGGTGGGCGACCAGCTCGTCGCCCACGACCGGACCAGGACCGGTGACGAAGTTGAAGACCCCGGGTGGCAGATCGGCCTCAGCCAGGCACTGTGCCAGCAGGCCCGAGCAGTAGGCCGTGCTCGGCGCCGGCGTCCAGACCACGGTGTTGCCGGCCGCCAGCGCCGGGGCGACAACCTCTGTCGGCATCGTGTAGGGCCAGTTCCAGGGCGTAATGATCGCGACCGGCCCGACCGGCCGGCGCATCACCAGTATGCGCTTGCCGGGCGACGGAGCTCTGCGGGGATCGAACCCTCGATCCGGACACCGTCCTCGGCGGCGGCATGCCACATCGCGAGCAGCTCGTCGACCTCGTCGTATGACTCACTCAGCGGCTTGCCCTGATCGAGCGTGGCTGCCATCGCAAGCTCGTCGCGACGATCGGCGCAGCGGTCGGCGACCCGATGAAGCATTCGTGCCCGCGCGAAGGCCGTCTCCCGTTCCCAGTCACGAGCGGCGGCTGCCGCGGCCCTCACGGCTGCACGCGCGTCAGCACGGGTCCCTTCGACGACCTCACCCAACCCCTCTCCGGTGACCGGGCTGGTGGCGGCGAACGTCGCTCCGGTCTCCGCGTCGCGCCAGTCACCGTCGATCCATAGGCGTGTGCTCACGCTGTCAGCTGCCATCGTCTCCTCGCTTCGCTCGCCCGCCTCCCGGTTGACCTGGGCGGTGCCGGTGATATATAAGTCTAATAACAGGTGCTTATCCATGCCCGCCAGCACACAGGATGGCCGCAGCCGGACACGGAACTCCCGCGGGACTCAGAGTGAGCGACGCATGAGTGCGATCCTGCCGGACATCGTCCAGGAGGGGGAGCGCCTACTCGGCCTTGCGCACGATCAGAGCACCGCGTTCGCGCTGCTGGGCGGAGTTGCCGTGCGTCTGCAGGCGCCTGAGGTTCCGGCGGCGCTCGACCGTCAGTACAAGGACCTGGACTTCGCGGTTCCGAAGGGCGGCAGCGGCGACGCCGGCAAGCTCTTGGCCGCGGCCGGATATGAGCCCCACGTGATGTTCAACGCGATGAACAGCAAGGAGCGCATGCTGTTCCACGACAACGAGAACGGCCGCCAGATAGACGTCTTCGTCGGCGCGTTCCGCATGTGCCATGAGATCCCGTTCTCTGACCGCGTCAAGCCCAACAGCGACACGGTGCCGCTGGCGGAGCTGCTGCTGACCAAGCTCCAGATCATCGAGCTCAACGAGAAGGACATCCGGGACACGGTGCTGCTGATGTACGGGCACGAGGTCGCCGACCGGGACGACGACGCTGTCAACGGCGCGCGCGTCGCCCAGCTCTGCGCCGCTGACTGGGGCCTGTGGCGCACGATCACCGCCAACCTGCAGAAGACCGCCGCGCACGTGGGCAGCTACGAGATCGGCGAAGCCGGGCAGACGCGCGTGACCGAGCGGCTGAAGCATTTGCTGGACCGGATCGAGGCGGAGCCCAAGGGTCGCTCCTGGAGGCTGCGCGCAAAGGTCGGCGACAAGAAACGCTGGTATGACCTGCCCGAGGAGGTGGAGCAGTGAGGATCTTCTTCGCGACCGACGTGCACGGCTCGGAGACCTGCTGGCGGAAGTTCCTGAACTCCGGCAAGCACTACAAGGCCGACGTGATCATCCTCGGCGGCGACATGACCGGCAAGGCGCTGGTTCCGATCATCGCCGACGGTAACGACAGCTGGCATGCGACGCTGCTCGAGAACCGCGAGAGCCTCACCGGCGAGGAGCAGGTCACAGCGTTCGAGCACGCGGTCAAGCGCCGCGGCTACTACCCGTTCCGGACCGACCCCGACGAGCTCGCCGAGCTCGCCAAGGACGAGGTCCGCTGGCATGCGCTGTTCGACCAGCACATGCTCACGACCGTCGCTGACTGGATGGACCTGGCCGACGAGAGGCTCGCCGGTACCGGCATCCGCTGCTTCGTCTGCCCCGGCAACGACGATCAGCTCGAGGTCGACGACGTGATCCTGCAGGCAAAGACCGTCGAGCTCGGCGAGGGTCGCGTGGTCGAGTTCGAGGGCTACCAGATGGTCTCGAGCGGCTGGGCCAACCGCACTCCCTGGGACACCTACCGCGAGGAGGACGAGCCACAGCTGGCCGAGCGCATCGCAAAGATGGTCGACCAGGTCACGAACCCGCCCGAGCGCACGATCTTCAGCCTGCACTGTCCGCCCTACGGGACCGGTCTGGACGACGCACCCGAGCTGACTGCCGAGATGGACCTCAAGGACGCCGGCCACGCAGTCGTGCCGGTCGGCTCCACTGCGGTGCGGGAGGCGATCGAGCGGTTCGAGCCCGCGCTGTCTGTCCATGGCCATATCCACGAGTCCCGTGGCACCAAGAGGCTGGGCAGGACGCTCTGCGTGAACCCGGGCAGCTCGTATGAGCAGGGACAGTTGCTGGGCGCGGTGATCGACATCGAGGACGGCAAGCAGGTCAAGAAATTCGTGCTTACGAGCGGCTGACGGGCCGCCTTTTGTGGATCCTGGCCGAGCGGGAGCTCGGCCGAGAGCTGAGGGCCGGGCGCTGGCTCGGCTGAGAGGAGAGAAGGGGCATGTCGACAGGAGCGAGGGGCAAGCTATGAGTGCGACTACTGGCGGAGCGTTCGAGGAGCAGGCGGTCTTCGTACGCAAGGCGACGGGACTCGTGCGCGGTTGGTCGGTGCGTGACGCATTCGTCTACGCGACATTCGCGATCAACCTGGTCACGCTGGGCTGGTACATATTCACGTACGCGCCGTTCGTGCCCCACGGCGGGCTGGTGTGGGCAGTTGTCATCTCCGGCGCCTGGCTGATCTTCCAGGCCATCACCTACGCGTCGCTGATCTCGGTGATGCCGCGCGCCGGCGGCGATTACGTCTGGATGAGCCGCATCCTGGGCGGCGGGATCGGCTTCGTGCTTGCGGTCGCAGGCTGGTGGTTCATCCTCTGGTACTGGGTTCCGATCTACGCCAACATCCTCAACGTCGAGGTGCTCGGCCCGCTGTCGGCGATCGTCGGCTGGCACAGCGGCGTCACCTTCTGGGGCGGCCATACGGGCGTGTTCGTGGCGTCAGTCATCACGGCGCTGCTGGCGTCGCTCTTCATCGCGCTCGGCATCCGCACCTACGGGCGCATTCAGAAGATCTGCTTCTACGGCGGCATCTTCGGGCTGGTCGTGACGGGGATCATCCTGCTGGTCACGTCCAAGGCCGGCTTCATCCATCACTTCAACGACCAGTCGGCCAAGCTGTACGGCACCACCGGTAACGCCTACGCACAGACGATCAAGGCCGGCACCGCCGGCTATACACCCACCAGCGTTGGCTCCCTGAACCTGAACGGCGTGCTGATCCTGATCCCGATGGTCCTGTTCTTCAACCTCTGGTCGAACTGGGGCGCGACCCTGTACGGCGAGGTGCGCGGCGCCTCTGACTTCCGCAAAAACATCTACGCGATGGGCGGGGCGCTGGTGTCGACGACGATCGTCGCCGTGATCTTCTTCCTGCTGTTCGCAAAGACATTCGGCTGGACCTTCTACATGGCATCGAGCAACGCCTACTGGGCCGGCACGATCCCGACCGGCGCGTTCGCGTATCCGGCGATGCTCGCCGCGATGATGTTCTCCAGCCCGGTGCTCCAGTTTGTCCTGATCCTGATCATGTCGCTGTGGTTCTTCGGCTGGGTGGGGTCGGTATTCCTGTCCTCGACCCGAGTCGTGTTCGCCACCTCCTTCGACCGGATCCTCCCGGAGAGGGTCGCGAGCGTCTCACGCAACGGCGTGCCCTACTGGGCGCTGGCGCTGATGCTGCTGCCTTCGATCCCGTTGGCGGCGCTCTACGCCTACAGCCCGAAGTTCGCCTCCTACACGCTCGACGCGACCCTGGTGATCGCGATCACGTTCCTGGGCACGACGGTCGCGGCGGCGATCCTGCCGTGGCGCAAGCCCGAGATCTACAACGCCTCGCCGATCGCGAAGTACAAGGTCGCCGGCATACCTGCGATCACCGCCGCGGCGGTGGTGTTCGGAGCGCTGCTCGTGTTCGCGCTGGTCAAGTGGTTCACCGACGACGCCTACGGCATCAACAATGTCGATTCCTACTACCTGATGGGCGGCATGTACCTGCTTGCGATCGCGATCTACGTGGTCTCACAGATTGTCCGCAAGCGACAGGGCATCGACCTCGGGATGGTCTACGGGGAGATCCCCGTCGAGTAAACGTCGCGCTCCAGGCTCAGCAGGTTGCTGCCCGCCCGGGCTGGAGGGGGCCGGGTGACGCATGGCAGTCAGCCTCTTTGAATCGTCTCGAGATGCGCCGTGCCCAACGACCCAAACCGTGGGGCCAAATGGTGAACTATTCAACCTTTGGCCCCACGCTCCCGCCTGCGTTGCTTGGGATCCCTGCATCGTGTCGTTCCCGTCCCACCCGCCTCCGATTTTCCTTCACCGCAACCCAGCCCTCTGATATATAAGTTGTATGAGCAGCTCCAGTGCGCCCCTGCCCGCCTCCGGATCGTTGCCGGCCTCCCAGAGCATCGTCATCATCGGCGCCGGGATCGTCGGCAACAGCCTCGCCTACCACCTCACGCAGCTGGGCCAGCGTGACATCACTCTGATCGACAAGGGACCACTGCCGAACCCGGGCGGTTCCACCGGTCACGCCTCCAACTTCATCTTCCCTGTGGATCACTCAAAGGAGATGACCCAGCTGACGCTCGAGAGCATGCGCCAGTACAAGGACCTGGGGGTCTTCATCGAGTCGGGCGGCATCGAGGTCGCGCGCGGCCAGGAGCGCATGCAGGAGCTGCAGCGCCGCGTCTCCTCCGCGATCTCATGGGGCATCGAGCCGGTGTCGATCATCACTCCGCAGGAGGTCAGGGAACTCGTCCCGTTCATCAACGAGGAACTGATCGTCGGCGGCTTCTACACACCGGGTGCAGGCGTCGTCGACTCGCTGCGCGCGGCGACGATCATGCGCGAGCGAGCCCAGCAGGCGGGGCTCACCGTCTCCGCCAACACGGAGGTGCTGGGACTCGACGTCGAGGGCGGCCGCGTGCGTCGCGTGCGCACCGACCGCGGCGACATCGAGGCCGAACGTGTCGTCATCGCCTGCGGTTGCTGGAGCCCGAGGATCGCCAGGATGGCGGGCGCCTCGATCCCGATCGCCCCATCCGTGCACCAGATGATCGACATCGGCCCGGTGCCGCGGTTCGCCGACGCCAAGGGGATGATCGAATACCCGATCGTTCGGGATGTCGACACCAACATGTATGAGCGTCAGGAGGGAACGGGCCTGGAGATCGGCTCCTACGCCCACCGGCCGATCATGATCGATGCCGACGACATCCCGTCGATCGCGGAGTCGGCGCTGACGCCCACCGAGCTTCCCTTCACCCAGGATGACTTCGACCCGCAGATGGAGATCGCACTCGAGTTGATGCCTGAGATCGTCGGCGACGAGTCGGTCGGCGTCAAATACGCGATCAACGGGCTGCTGTCGGTGACCCACGACGGCCTGCCGCTGCTGGGCGAGACGCCGGAGGTCAAGGGGCTGTGGTCCGCGGCCGCGATCTGGATCAAGGAGGGCCCCGGATCCGGCAAGACCCTGGCCGAGCTGATGGTTCACGGTGAGTCGGAGATCGACGTGTTCGAGTCCAACATCGCGCGCGCGTACCCGTCGCAGAAGACCCGCACGCACGTGTTCGCGCGCGCGGGCGAGGGCTTCAACAAGATGTACGGGATCGTCCACCCGGCCGAGCAGTGGGAGTCTGACCGGGGTGTGCGAGTCCCGCCGTACCACGAGCGGCAGCGCGAGCGCGGGGCCGTCTTCTATGAGGCCGCCGGTTGGGAGCGACCGGTCTGGTATGAGTCCAACGCCGGCCTGCTCGAGGAGTACCGAGACCGCATCCCCCTGCGCGAGTCCGAGTGGGAGGCGCGCTGGTGGTCGCCGATCATCAACGCCGAGCACCTCGCGATGCGCGACCGCGCAGCGATCGTCGACCTCACCGCATTCGCGATCTTCGACGTCTCCGGTCCGAGCGCGCTCGACGTGGTCCAGCGGCTTTCGATGCGCCAGATGGACGTGCCGATCGGCCGTGTCGTGTACACGCCGATCCTGACGCCCAGTGGCACCTTCAAGCAGGATCTGACGATCATGCGCATGGCCGACGACCTGTTCCGGGTCGTCACCGGCGGCGCCTACGGGATGACCGACCTCAAGTGGTTCAAGGACCACCTGCCGCAGGACGGCTCGGCTCAGGTGCACGACCAGACCAGCGCCTGGACGACGTTGGGCCTCTGGGGTCCACGCGCGCGTGACATCCTGGCGTCGGTTTCTCACGGGGACGTCTCGCACGAGGGCTTCCCGTTCGCCAACTGGCGCAACATCGAGGTCGGCCCGATGGAGGTGCTCGCCTCGCGCATCTCCTATGTCGGGGACCTCGGCTGGGAGCTCTACGTGCCGATCGAGCAGGGCGGCCGGCTCTGGGACCTGCTGACACAGGCGGGCGAGCCGCATGGCATGATCGCGGCCGGAAGTGGCGTTTACGGCACCACCGGCAGGCTCGAGAAGGGTTACCGCGCCTACGGCGCCGAGCTCGATGGCGAGTACAACGTCGTCGAGGCCGGGATGGCCTGGGGCAAGGTCAAGGACCAGGAGTTCATCGGCAAGAAGGCGCATGTCAGCCACCGTGAGGAGGAGCCGGCGGCGATCATGTGCACGCTGACCGTCGACGACCACACCTCTGCCTCCGGTGTCAAGCGTTACATGCTCGGTCGTGAGCCGCTGCTCACGACCGAGGGTGCTCCGATCACCGACCGCAAGGGGCGACGCTCGTACGTCACGAGTGCCGGTTCCGGCCCATCACTCGGCAGGTACATCCTGATGAGCTACCTTCCGCCCGAGCACGCCAAGCTCGGTGAGCGCCTGCAGGTCCAGTACATGGGCGAGCGCTATCCGGTTACCGTTGCAAGCATCGACTCGACCTCACTCTTCGATCCCGCCAACGAGCGAATCCGGCGGTAGCGTGGGATGGACATCCTTGTCTGTGTAAAGCGTGTTCCGCTGACCGGCGGCAAGATGGTCCTGACCGACGATGAGCGTGCGATCTCGACCAAGCACCTCGGCTTCACGGTCAGTCCGCATGAGGAGTGCGGCGTCGAGGAGGCGGTGCAGATCGTCGAGCGCGACGGCGGCTCGTGCACGGTGCTGACGCTCGGACCGCCCGAGGCCGAGGAGCAGTTGCGCGACATGATGGCGATCGGCGCCGACCGGGCGATCCATCTGGTCACCGACGGCAGCGAGTGGGATCCGCAGGCCACAGCCGCGGCGATCGTCGCCGCCATCAACGCCGACGAGCAGGCATACGACCTGATCCTGTTCGGCAACGAATCCGCGGACGCCGGCAACTATCAGGTGCCGATTCGCGTGGGGCACGCGCTCGGCTACCCCTGCGTGACGGCCGTCAAACGGATCTCGTTCGATGGCGGGATCGCCCGCTGCGAGCAGGAGGTCCCGGGCGGCCGCGACGTCTACACGGTGCCACTGCCGGCCGTGGTCGCCGTTCGCGAGGGACTGAACCTGCCCCGCTATCCGTCGGTGCCGGGTCGCCTGCGGGCCAAGCGCAAGCCGATCGACAGCTCCTCGCCCACCGCCGCCGCGGCACAGCTCGAGATGGTCAAGCTGGTGCTTCCGCCGGATGCCGGCAAGCAGGTCAAGGTGCTCGGCCACGGACGCCGAAGCGGCACCGGCGGTTGTCGAGATCCTGACTGAGATGGGCCTGGCCTGATGGACGTCCTGGTATTGATCGAGGACGCCGACGACGAGCTCTCGCAGCAGGCGATCACCTTCGCCCGCGGTGTGGCGGACGGTGGAAGCCTGAGCGCGGTCACGATCTCAGGCGATCTACTCGCCGGCCGCCTGGGGCCAGACGCTGGCCGACCTCGTGAGCGCTCGCCAGCCCGCAGCGCTGATCGCGCCGGGCAGCGATCGCGGCAATGAGGTGCTCGCGCACACAGCGGCGATCCTGGATCTGCCGCTGTCGGCCAACACGACAGCACTGCAGGCCGGAGACCCGCCGACGGTGACGCGCGTGCGCTGGGGCGGCAGCCTGCTCGAGCAGGCGTTGCTGCGAGCGCCGACGCTGTTGATGACGGTCGCGCCGCACGCGGTCGCGGCTGACACGATCGGTATCGAGGCCGAGGCCGTCGCGGCCGGTGAACACGATCTGGCGCTCACGCCGACCGAGCGGGTCGGCGCCAGCAGCTGGCGGCGTCTCTCTCGAAGAGGCGAAGGTGGTCGTCTCCGGGGGGCGTGGCGTCGGCTCGTCCGAGGGGTTCGCAGTGATCGAGGAGCTCGCGGCGCTGCTCGGCGGCGCCGTCGGGTGCTCGCGCGCGGTGACCAGCGCCGGCTGGCGTCCGCACTCCGATCAGGTCGGTCAGACCGGCACCAAGGTCGCGCCCGATATCTACATCGCCTGCGGGATCAGCGGCGCCACCCAGCACATGGCCGGGTGCAAGGGCGCAAAGCGGCTGCTCGCGATCAACGAGGACGGCGAGGCGTCGATCTTCGCCCACGCCGATTATGGCGTGATCGGCGACCTGCACACGGTGCTGCCCGCGATCGTGGCCGAGCTGCGGAAGGCGAGGGGGGCATAGTCTCCCTGCCGGAGGTGATCGCGCTGGCGCTGGCGCTCGCGTCCAGCGGCGCGATCTTCAGCCGGCGCGTGGCGCAACTGACGCAGCTGGTCAAGGACGCGCGCCCCACGGAGCGCCGCGGCGACACGCCGGTCCGCGTCCGCAACGAGGTGACTATCGTGCTCGGCCAGCGCAAGCTGCTTCAGCGCTTCTGGCCGGGGCTGATGCACGCGTTCGTGTTCTGGGGCTTCCTCGTCCTCGCCCCGACGATCGTGATCGCGATGATCGGGATCGTCGACCGCCACCAGACGTTCCCATGGCTCGGCCATCAGGGCTGGTACGCGCTGCTGGTCGACATCTTCTGCGTGCTGGTGCTGGTGGGTGTCGGCTCCGCGCTCTGGGTGCGCAAGGTGGTGCGGCCGCGCCGCTTCGAGGGCAGCCACACCGGCGAGGCCGACCTGATCCTCGCGATGATCGCGACGATCGTGATCTCGCTGCTGCTGTGGCACGCGTCGCGGATCGCGCTCGGCTGGAACGAGTGGCCCGCCTCCTGGTCACCGGTCTCGAACCTGATCTCGCAGATCTTCGCGGGCAACGGCACCACGCGGGTGCTGGAGCGCGTGTTCGTCTGGATTCACGTCGGCACGATCCTTGCGTTCCTCGCGTATCTCCCCTACTCCAAGCATCTGCACATCGCCACCGCCGCGATCAACGTCTGGTTCGGGCGCACATCGCGGTCGCGGTCGCCTGGAGCCGCTGCGCTTCGAGCCCGAGGAGGGCGAGAGCGAGGACGATCTCCGCTTCGGCGCCGGCACCGCCGCGGACCTCACCTGGAAGCAGGTGATGGACGCCTTCTCATGCACCGAGTGCGGGCGCTGCCAGGACGTCTGCCCGGCCAACCTGACCGGCAAGCTGCTGTCGCCGAAGCTCGTGATCATGGGCGTGCGCGACCAGCTGTTCGACACTGCCGCCGGCGCTCGCGAGGCCGCCACTGGTGCCCAGCGCCGTCCCCGAGGAATCTGTCTGGGACTGCGTCACCTGCGGCGCCTGCGTGCAGGCCTGCCCGGTCTCGATCGAGCACATCGATCACATCGTCGATCTGCGCCGCCATCTGGTGATGGTCGAGTCGAGCTTCCCGGCCGAGGCCGAGCCGATGTTGCGCGACGTCGAGCGCAGCTCCAACCCGTGGGGTCATCCGCAGGCGCAGCGGGCAGACTGGGCGGGCGAGCTCGATATCCATGTGCTCGAACCGGGTGAGACGGCGCCCGAGTACCTGTACTGGGTCGGCTGCGCTTCATCGTTCGACGAGCGCGCCAAGCGCACCGCCGCGGCGACCGCGAGGTTGCTGAAGACCGCCGGCGTCGAGTTCGCAATCCTCGGCCCGCGCGAGAGCTGCACCGGCGACCCGGCGCGGCGGATGGGCAACGAGTACGTCTTCCAGGCGCTGGCCGAGGAGAACATCGCCACGCTCGACGAGGCCGGCGTGCGCAAGATCATCGCCAACTGCCCACACTGCTTCAACACACTCGCCAACGAGTACCCCGACTTCGGCGGTAACTACGAGGTCATCCACCACACCGAGCTGCTGGCGACCCTGGTCCGCGACGGTCGCCTCTCGCCGGCTCGCGCCGACGATCTCAAGATCACCTACCACGACTCCTGCTACCTCGCGCGTCACAACGACGTGCTCGAGGCTCCGCGCGAGCTGGTCGCCGCGATCGGCGCATCGCTGCCGATGGCACGCTCCGGCAAGGACACCTTCTGCTGCGGCGCCGGCGGCGCCCACATGTGGATGGAGGAGCGCGCGAGCCCGATCAACGTCGCGCGCGTGACCGAGGCGGCCGACACCGGCGCCGACACGCTCGCGGTCGCCTGCCCATACTGCACCGTGATGCTCGACGACGGTGTGCAGACGACCGGCAGGAACCTGCGGGTCGCCGATGTTGCGACGCTGCTGGTGGAGGCACTCGAGCGCGCCGACAGCAGATGACGAGGCTGGATCGCACCTTCCAAAAGCGCCGTGTCCCGTTATAACTCCGCCGGTATAACGGGACACGGGCGATGGAGGACACCCATGTCCGGCGTCTCGGTGATCGCACATCGCGGCGTCCACGACACAGACGCCATCGAGAACACGCTGGACGCATTCGAGTTGGCCGTTGCCGCGAGGGCGGACATGATCGAACTCGATGTGCGTCGCACCGGCGCCGGTGAGCTCGCAGTCCTGCACGATCAGGACCGGACGGAGTAAGACTCGACTCGGGCTCACTCGAGGAATTCGAGCGAGCCACCGGCTTTCGGCCGCCGCTGCTGGTCGAGGTCCTGGCCTGGGCCAACGGTCGCATCGCCCTGGACGTGGAGCTCAAGGAGGACGGCTACGCCGAGCAGGTGGCGCCCCTGCTCGCAGACTTTGCCGCAGCCGGCAATGGCCTGATCGTGACCTCGTTCCTGGACCGGTTGCTGGCGCGGCTGGCAGAGCTTGCACCCGAGCTGGAACTGGGCCTGTTGCTGGAGTCAAGCGCCGAGCTCGCCATCCAGCGCGCACGTGCGGCCGGAGCCCGCACCCTGCTGCCCGCGGTGGCACTGGTCGACGAGCCGCTGATCGAGGCGGTCACAGCCGCAGCGCTCGAGCTGATCGTCTGGGACTTCATGGCCGCCGACCACGCGCCGCTGCTGGCCGACCGCCGCATCCGCGCCGTGATCACCGACGATGTTGCCGGGGCACTGACCAGGTCGACACTGTGACCGCCAGGAGCGCTGTCGCCGGAGACCTGCGACGGGTCAACCGCGGAAATCTGCTGCGCCCGCTGTTTCTCGACGGCCCGCTCAACCGCATCCAACTCGGTCGCATCACCGGGCTCTCCAGTGGTGGCGTCACCAACCTCTGCGCCGAGATGCTGGAGGAAGGGCTGATCGTCGAGGCCGGCCATGAGCGGTCGCAGGGCGGACGGCCGCGAGTGCAACTGGAGGTCAACCCGAGCTTCGGCACCGTGGTCGGAGTCGAGGTCGGCGAGGGAGGGATCAGAGCAGAGTGCTTCGACTTCAGGCTCCATGCGCTCCGCGTCGTCGAGAACCAGCTGCGCCCCCAGGACCACGAGCCCGGGATCGCGGCTGAAACGATCGCGCAGCTGGTCGCCGAGCTGAGTGATGAGGATCCTCGGCTGATCGGGGTCGGCGTGGCCGTCCCGGGGGCGAGCGAGCGCGGCGACGACGGCGCGCGGGTGCAGGCGCCGAGCATCGGCTGGCACGACGTGCCGCTGGAGCGGCTGTCCGCAGGAGCGCCTGGGCGTTCCCGTGTCGGTGGAGAACGGCGCCAAGGCACTCGGGCAGGCCGAGATGTGGTTCGGTGCCGGCCGTGGCGCTCGCAACGCCGTCGTCACACTGTGGGGAACCGGCGTCGGCGCTGCGATCTTCGTCGACGGTGCGCTGTATCGCGGTGCCGGTTCGAGTGCCGGTGAGTGGGGTCACACCTGCATCGCCGTGGGCGGTCGTGAGTGCCGCTGCGGCCGCCAGCGGCTGTCTCGAGGCCTACATCGGCGGCGCGGGCATGCTCACCTCCTGGCGTGAGCTCGATCCGCGGGCCCCGAGGGCCGACCCCGACTCGCCCGACTGGGCTGAGGAGCTGCTGCGAGCGGCGGCCGGCAACGATCAGGCCGCACTCGTGCTGGAGCAGGTGGCGACCTGTTTCGGGGTCGCCGCAGCAAACCTCGTGAACCTGCTCAACCCAGAGCTGATCGTGGTCGGAGGCATGTTCGGTCTGACGCTCGGACCGGACCTGCTCGAGCGCATTCACGAGGTGATCGCGGAACAGGCGCTCGAGCGCGCGGCCACCGACGTCACCCTCGCGATCGGGCGCTTCGGGGCAGACGCGGTGGCGCTCGGCGCCTCGACGCTGGTGGTGGCGGAGCTGCTGGCCGGCGGCGGGATCAGCTGGGGCCGTGCTCGCCCCGGGCGAGGCCTGAGTACCAGCGGCCGCTCCGCTTGACGACCCGCTCCTGGGTCTCGTAGTCGACGTAGACGATTCCGAACCGCTTGGAGTAGCCGAACGACCACTCGAAGTTGTCAAGCAGCGACCAGACGAAGTAGCCGTCCACGGGAACGCCCTCGTTCGCGCGCCTGCAGCGCCGCCGCGGTATGCGACTGAGGTAGGCGAGCCGCTCAGGGTCATCGACGGTACGCGCCCTCGCGATGATCGTCGATAGGCGGCGCCGTTCTCGGTCACGAAGAGCGAACGCAGCCCGTAGTCTCGGTGAGCGCGCCCCAGCAGCGCGTGCAGTCCGCGGGGCCGGATGATCCAGTCCATCGCGGTGCGCAGCTCGTCAGGCTCGTCCACCGCTGCCACGCCGAGCCAGTTCGAGTCGTCGGCGCGAACCAGGCCGCCGAAGTAATAGTTGATGCCGACGAAGTCCGGCTGCGCAGCTGGATCCGGTCGAGGTCTGCCTCGTAGCCGTCGGGCATGTACCGGCGACAGACGCTCCTCGATCGCCGCCGGGTAGCGTCCGTGGACCAGCGGCTCGAGGAACAGCGGGAAGTTGCCCCAGGCGTGAGCACGCTCGGCGGCTGCGATGTCCTCGGCGCTGTCGCTGGCCGGCTCGGCCAGCGCCATTGCTGAGCGCAAGCCCGACCGCGGCACCCGGCGCGGACCGCTTGATGATCCTCGCGGCCGCGGAGTGCGCCCGCAGTTGGTTGTGGACGGCACCGAAGGCCGCGTAGATGTTCCGGATCCCCGGAGCGTGCTCGCCGGACAGTGACCGTGGCTGGCGACCACCCACGGCTCGTTCAGCGTCGTCCAGCGGCGTGATGCGGTCGCCGAGCACGTCGACGACGGTCTCGGTGTATTCGCCGAACCAGCTCGCGACGTCGCGGTTGGACCAGCCGCCGCGGCGCTGCAGCGCCGCCGGCAGGTCCCAGTGGAAGAGGGTCGGGAACGGCTCGATGCCGGCATCCAGCAAGCCCATCGACGAGGCGGTCGTAGAAGTCCAGGCCCTTCCGGTTGACCGCGCCGGTTCCCTCCGGCAACACCCGCGGCCAGCGGATCGAGAATCGGTACGCACCCAGTCCGAGCTCGCGCATCAGCGCGATGTCCTGAGGCCAGCGGTTGTAGTGGTCGCACGCGACCGCGCCCGTCTGGCCCGAGGTAGCGTTTCCCGGGCGTCTCGGAGAACTCGTCCCAGACGCAGCGGCCGCCGCCGTCCGCCTGCGGAGAGCCCTCGATCTGGTAGGCGGCCGTCGCCGCGCCCCAGAGGAAGCGGACCGGGCGCGCCGCCGCTGCCGGGGATGCCTGTGTCAAGTTCCGTCGCCACGCTGCCTGCCGAACCTTAGCTTACGAACAAAGAAAAGAGACAGCGATACGCCTCAGACGCAATACCCTCATGATGAGAGAGCGTCGACCAGTGATCGGAATCGCAACGGCGCTCGAGCGCGCCCAGTATGGGATCTGGGATGGCCCATGCGCGCTGCTGCAGGTCTCCTACGTCGAGGCGATCCAGCGCGCCGGCGCGATGGCGATGATGCTGCCGCCCGACCCTGCCCTGGTCGAGGACCCGGATGAGGTCCTCGACCGCATCGACGCGCTCGTGCTGGCCGGTGGCTGCGACATCGATCCCGTGCGCTATGGCCAGGAGCTCACCCGCCGACCACGGGGGTCGTGCCCGTGCGTGACGAGTTCGAGCTCGCCCTGCTCGCACGCGCGCTCGAGCGCGACATCCCGACACTCTGCATCTGCCGCGGCATGCAGCTGCTCAACGTCGCTCGTGGCGGCACGCTGATCCAGCATCTTCCGGACGTGGTTCACCACGACGATCACCGTCGCCATCGCGGCACGTTCGAGGGCAACGAGCATGACGTTCGGCTGACGCCGGGTTCGCTCGCCGCGCAGGCGGCCGGCGCCGAGCTGACGATGACCAAGTCCCATCACCACCAGGGGGTCGACGAGATCGGCGACAGGCCTGGTTGTCACGGGTCGCTCAACGGTCGACGATCTGGCCGAGGCGATCGAGCTTCCAGACCGGTACGTTTGTGCTCGGGGTTCAGTGGCATCCGGAGGCGGACGCCGCCAGCCAGATCATCGGCGCGCTGGTCGATCGAGGCGCGTCAGAGAATCGCCGTCGCCTCCTGATAGCCGCCGGCCTCGATCGCCGCCCGCACGGCGGCGGCATGCTCCGGCCCGCGCGTCTCCAGCACCAACTGCACGGCCGTCTCCTGGATGTGCAGGTCCAGGCCCTCGCGGATGTGCTGGACGTCCACCAGGTTGGCGCCGGCTGCGCCCGACCAGCGCGAGCAGCGTCGCCAGCGCTCCCGGCAGATCCGGGATCCGCACCTGCAGCACCAGCCGTCTGCGCTGCTGCGTCTCGTGGCGACGCGCCACCTCGGCCAGCAGGCCGGCATCGACGTTGCCGCCGGACAGGACCAGCACGGTGGCGCCGTCGACCGGGCCGCCGAGCTTGCCTGCCAAGCAGCGCGGCGACGCCGACCGCACCCGCGCCCTCGACGACCAGCTTGGTGCGCTCGAGCAGGAACACCATCGCCTCCGCGACCTCGTCCTCGCCGACGACCACGATCTCGTCCACCCATGTCTGGATCAACGGCGAGCGTGAGCTCGCCTGGCCGTTTGACGGCGATGCCGTCGGCGATCGTCCGCACCGACTGAACCGCAATCGGGGTTCCCGCCTCGCATCGATTCGACGGAACGGCGCGCAGGCCTCGACCTGGACCCCGATCACCTCCACCTCAGGCCGCTACGGACTTGATCGCGATCGCGGTGCCACTGATCAATCCGCCGCCGCCGACCGGGCACCACGACCCGCCGCATGTCCGGGACCTGCGCGCAGCAGTTCGAGCCCGACGCCGCCCTGGCCGGAGATCACGTCGAGGTCGTCGAACGGGTGGATGAACGCGAGGCCCGCCTCACCGGCACGTGCGAGTGCCGCCGCCACCGCGTCGTCGACCGTCTGGCCCGCGAAGTGGAGCGTCGCGCCGAGCGCCTGGACCGCCTCGGACTTGGCGATCGGGCGCGGCATCGGGCATGAACACCTCGCACGGGACCCCGCGCACGCGGGCCGCGTACGCGACCGCCTGCGCGTGGTTGCCGGCGCTGCCGCAGACGACTCCGCTGCCGCCGCGTCGCCCAGCGCGGCGAGCTTTGAGATCGCGCCGCGCAGCTTGAACGAGCCGGTCCGCTGGAGGTTCTCGGCCTTCAGCACGACCTTCGTGCCCGGCCCGCTCGGAGAGCGTGCGCGTGGTCACGACCGGCGTCTCGCGGACAACCTTCTCGCCGGCCCGCGCGGCGCGCTCGATGCTCTCCTGCGTTACCTCAGTCGCCAAGCGCCACCACCGCGTCGATCTCCACCTGCGCGCCCTTCGGCAGCGCCGCAACCGCAATCGCGACACGTGCCGGCGGATCGCTCTTGAAGAACCTCGCGTAGACCTCGTTGACCTCGGCGAACGCCGCGATGTCGGTCAGGTAGACCGTGACCTTGACCGCGTCCTCGAGCGAACCGCCGGCGTCCGAAGCGATCGCTCGCAGGTTCTCCAGGCACTGGCGCGCCTGCTCGCCGGGCGTGCTGCCGACCAGCTCGCCGGTGGCCGGATCGGCAGAGATCTGGCCGGAGATGAAAAGCAGCTCCCCCTTGGCCCGCACTGAGTGCGAGTACGGCCCGATCGCGGCGGGTGCGGACGGTGAGTTGACGGCGACTCGATACACGGGCCCTCCTGTATGGATCCTGAAACATTGTTTCGGGCCTACGCTGGGCAATCGTGACAGCAACGAGCGAAGCAGGCGTCCACGGCGGACCGTTCGCGGCGCTTGCCGATCCGGCCCTACCGCTGGTGGTTCGCCGCGCAGGTCCTCTCGGCCTCAGGGCTGATGACGCAGATGGTGGCGATCGCCTGGCTGGTGCTGAGTTGGGACGGCAACGGGCTCGAACTGGCGCTGCTGTCAACGGCCGGGCTCGGACCGATGCTGCTGCTGGGAGCTCTGGGCCGGCTCGCTGGTCGACCATCACGACCGCCGCAGGCTGCTGATCTGCACGCAGGCGCTGCTCGCCGCTCTCAGCCTGGTGCTGTTCGCTGCTGATCGCAACCGGCGCCGCCGACTACGCCCTGCTGCTGGTGATCACCGCCGCGAGCGGCATGGTCAACGCCGTCGACGGGCCGGCGCGACAGATCTACGTGCTGGACCTGGTCGGCGAGGAGCGGCTCGCCGGGGCGGTCAGCCTCTACGAGGTGATCCTCAACCTCTCACGCGTGCTCGGCCCCGCGCTCGGCGGAGTGCTGCTGGCGATCTCCGGACCGTGCCGCCTGCGTGCTGGTCAACGCGCTCTCGTTCGCGGCGCCGCTCGCGGTGCTGCTGCGCTTACCCCAGAGACGGATCCCGCCCGACATAGGGCCGCGCCAAGCGGGCGCGGGCCGCCCGCGTGCGCTTGACGGCCTCCGCTACGCCTGGTCACGCCCGCTGCTGCGTTCCTCGCTGCTGCTCGCGGCCGCGTCCGGAGTCCTCTTCAACCCGACGCTGCTGCTGCCGCTGCTGGCCACGCGTGCGTTCCACCTCGGCGGCGGTGGCTACGGGCTGCTGCTGGCGCTGTTCGGGATCGGGCGCGCTGCCCGGCGCGCTGCTGGCCGCGCGTCAGCAGCCGACCGGCACGCAGGTCCGCCTGCTGGCGACGCTCACCGGCGTGTTCATGGTGATCGTCGCCACAGCGCCCGACCTGCCGATCCTGTTCGTCGGCATGATCGCGACCGGGAACCGCGTCGATCTGGATGATCGCTGCCGCCAACACGCTGGTGCAGCTGCGGACCGCGCCCGGAGCTGCGCGGGCGCGTGATGGGCGCCTGGACGATGGCGCTGCCGGGCACGATCCCGCTGACGGCGCTTGCGGCCGGTGCGGTCGCCGACCTCTGCGGGCCGCGTACGGCGTTCGCCGCCGCCGGCGTGGTGATCGCCGCGATCGCGATCGGCTGCTGGAGCAGCTTCGCCGCCGGGTAGCGTTGTCGGTATGAACCGGCTCGCGCAGGAGACCTCGCCGTACCTGCTGCAACACGCCGAGAACCCGGTCGACTGGTACCCGTGGGGCGACGAGGCGCTGACACGCGCGCGTGAGCAGAACCGCCCGCTGCTGGTCTCGATCGGCTACTCGGCCTGCCATTGGTGCCACGTGATGGCGCACGAGTCGTTCGAGGATCCAGAGATCGCGAGCCTGATGAACGAGCGCTTCGTCTGCGTGAAGGTCGACCGCGAGGAGCGGCCCGACGTTGACGCCGTCTGCATGGCCGCCTGCCAGGCGATCAACGGCCACGGCGGCTGGCCGCTGAACGTGTTCCTGACGCCCGACCAGCAGCCGTTCTTCGCCGGCACCTACTTCCCGCCGCTCGCAGCGCCCCGGGCTACCGAGCTGGCGGATGGTGATCGAGGCGATCGGCGAGGCCTGGCGCGAGCGGCCTGACCAGGTGCGTGAACAGGCCGCGAGGCTCACCGAGGCCGTCCGCGCCGGCGCGGCGGTCGCATCGCCCGACGACGCCAGCGTGCCTCAGTCCGTGATCTCCGACACCGTCGCCGCCCTCGCCGCAGATGTTCGACCGCGACCACGGCGGCTGGGGCGGCGCGCCGAAGTTCCCGCCGCACTGCACGCTCGAGTTCCTGCTCGCCGCCGGCGACCGCGAGCTCGCACCCGCGACCCTGCGGGCGATGGCGGCCGGCGGCATCTACGACCAGGTCGGCGGCGGCTTTCACCGCTACGCCGTCGACGCGACCTGGACGGTGCCGCACTTCGAGAAGATGCTCTACGACAACGCCCTGCTGGCCCGCACCTACCTGCACGGCTGGCAGGTGACCGGCGAGCCGCGCTTCGCCGAGGTCTGCACGCAGACGCTCGACTGGGCACTGCGAGAGCTGCGCGGCCCCGAGGGCGGCTTCTGCTCCGCGCTCGACGCCGACTCCGAGGGCGTCGAGGGCAAGTTCTACGTCTGGACTGCGGAGCAGCTGGCCGCCGCGCTCGGGCCCGAACTCGCGGTGTCCGCGCGATCAACCACTTCGGCGTCACCGGACCGCCGCAACTTCGAGGGGTATGCCTGGGTGCTCGAGGCTCACGGCCCTTTGCCCGAGCAGCTGCCGGAGATCCGCGCGCGGCTGCTCGCGGCACGGGAGGAGCGAGTCCGGCCCGGGCTCGACGACAAGCGCCTGACCGCCTGGAACGCGCTGATGATCACGGCGCTCGCCGACGCCGGCGCCGCCCTTCGAGCGCGATGACTACCTGCAGGCCGCGCGGCGATTGCGCGAGCTTTCTACTGGATCAGCTGCGCGACGCCGACGGCGGGCTGCTGCGCACCTGGAAGGACGGACGCGCGTCAATCCCCGCCTACCTCGAGGATCACGCCTACCTGCTGCAGGCGCTGCTGGTCCTCTACGAGGCCACCTTCGATGAACGCTGGTACATCGAGGCGGTCGCGATCGCCGACACGATGATCGAGCGCTTCGGCGACCCGGAGCACGGTGGCTTCTTTACCACCGCCGCCGAGGTCCCACACCTGGTCGGCCGCCGCAAGGACCTCGACGACACGCCGATCGCGTCCGGCAACTCCGCGGCGGCGCTTGGGCTGCTGAGGCTCGCCCGCCTGTCCGGCGAGCCCTCGTACGAGCGCTGGGCGGACGGGCGTCCTGGCCCTCCACGCGCAGATCGCCACGCGCCACCCGACCGCCTTCGGGCAGCTGCTCCAGGCGCTTGATCTCCACCTCGCGACGCCGCGTCGAGGTCGCGCTCGTCGGCGCCGGCCCGCTGAGTCGCGCACTGCGCACCCGCTACCGCCCGCACGCCGTGATCGCCGGCACCGATGGCGACACCACCGTCGGCACCGCCGTGCCGCTCCTGCGCGAGCGCACGACCGTCGGCGGCCTCCAGGCCGCCTATGTCTGTGAGCGCTTCGCCTGCCAGCTGCCGGTGACCGGGGTGGAGGCTCTTGAGATGCTGTTGGACCGCTGACCGACAGCCGCTGCTGAAGGGGCCGGCTCAGCGGAGCCAGGCCCCGAACTCAAAGCGCTACAGGACCGGCAGGTACCGCTCGAGCTCCCAGGGGGTGACCTGGACGCGGTAGTCGTCCCACTCCTGGCGCTTGATCTCGATGTAGCGGTTGAAGGTGTGCTCGCCGAGCGCACGCAACACAAGCTCCGATTGGGCTGTCAGCTCGATCGCCTCGCCGAGGTTCTCCGGCAGCTGTTCGATGCCGAGCCGGCGGCGCTCCTCGGGTGAGAGGTAATAGAGGTTCTTCTCCATAGGATCCGGCAGCTCGTAGCCATGCTCGATGCCCTCGAGGCCCGCCTGCAGCAGCACGGCGAAGGTCAGGTAGGGGTTGCACGCCGGGTCGGGGCAGCGCAACTCCATGCGGGTGGCGCGTTCCTTGCCGGGGTGATACATGGGCACGCGCACGAGCGCCGACCGGTTCCGACGCGACCACGCGACGTAGACGGGCGCCTCGTAGCCGGGCACGAGCCGCTTGTAGGAGTTGACCCACTGGGCGAAGATCGAGCTGATCTCACGCGCGTGCCGAAGCTGGCCGGCGATGAACGCCTTGCCGACATCGGAGAGGTTGTAGGGGTCGTCGGCTTCGAAGAAGGCGTTGCGTCCATCGCGGAACAGCGACTGGTGCGTGTGCATGCCGGAGCCGTTCTTCCCGAACAGCGGCTTCGGCATGAAGGTCGCGTGGCAGCCGTACTTCAGCGCGTACTCCTTGACCGTGATCTTGTAGGTCATGCAATGGTCCGCCATCGCCTGCGCGTCGGCGAAGCGCATGTCGATCTCATGCTGGCTGGGCCCGACCTCGTGATGGGAGTACTCGGTCTCGATCCCGAGCTGCTCGAGCCCCAGCACCGTGTCGCGGCGCAGATCGGAGCCGGCGTCGAGCGCGGTCAGATCGAAGTACCCGCCCTCGTCGAGCACCTCCGTCGACTTCGAGTCCCTGAAATAGAAGTACTCGAGCTCTGGGCCGACGAAGAAGTTGTCGAACCCCATCCCCTCTGCCCGCTGCACGGCGCGTCGCAGGATGTGGCGCGGGTCACCCTCGTAGGGCGTGCCCTCCGGCGTACGAATGTCACAGAACATGCGCGCGACCGCGTACTCACCGCCCCGCCACGGCAGGATCGCGAACGTCTTCGGGTCGGGCACGGCGATCATGTCCGACTCCTCGATCGCGTTGAAGCCGGTGATCGACGAGCCGTCGAAGCCCATGCCACCGTCGAACGCGTCAGCGAGCTCGGTGCTGTTGATGCTGAAGGCCTTGAGGCTCCCGAGGATGTCGGTGAACCACAGGCGAATGAAGCGAATGCCGTCGCGCTCGACCCGCGAAAGCACGTCCTCTGCGGTCAGTTCAGGCGTGGCGCTCATCGCGGCGGAACCTTACTTGTTCCTGGCGCGCGCGGATATGTCCCGTTGGCCAATCAGACCACGGCGTGCGGCCCGAGCCAGCGGCGCGCCCAGTCCTGAAGCTCGTTCAGCGCCGGGCCGAGCTCGCGCCCCATCTCCGAGAGCGAGTACTCGACCCTGACCGGAGGCCCCGGATGGACGAGGCGCTCGACGATGCCGCGCGCCTCGAGCTCCTTCATGCGCGCCGACAGCAGCCGGTCAGACAGCTCGGGAACCGCCTGACAGATCTCTGAGAATCGCAGCGGACCGTCCATCAGCACCTGGAGAATTGCGCCCGTCCAGCGACGTCCCACTAGCTCGACGGCCTCGTGGTACAACGGGCAGCAGCCGCCCGGGGTCCCCGCGGGTTCCGGTCCGTCGTCCGGTGCCGCGCCCTCCAACTGAGCTCCTGCCTCCATCGCAGGAAACTCTACGCAGCCTTGAGGATGCGCGACTCCTCGGAGGATCCATCGAGCGGCACCTCGCCGGCGACATTCACCATCGCGGTGAAGTCCTCGAGCGCCACCGCCGCGATCGCCTCGAGCAGCTGCTCGTCGTCCCAGCCGGCCTCGCGCGCCTCCTCGTGCAGGTGCATCGCGGGACGACCAGCGTCCAGCAGCGCGCGCAGGTACCGAAGCAGAGCGGCCTCGCGCTCGTCGCGCGAGTCGAACTCGCGCGCCAGTGCGATCTCATCGAGGCCGAGCCCGGCCGCACGTGCGCCGCGCGTGTGAGTGCTCATTCCCGGCTCGGAGCCGCGGTGTTCTGAGACAGCGAGGCCGATGCGTTCGAGGGTCGCCAGGCTGAGGCTGCCATGACGCAGCTCCGAGCGAAAGCGCGCGTATGCGCGCAGGGCGGCCGGCGATCCGGCCAGCACACCGAGGAAGTTCGGCAGCTGACCTCCGCCGGAGAGGGCGCCGCGCAGCACGGGCGCCGACCGCTCCGGAGCTGTCAGCTCGTCGTGGATCTGAAATCTGCTCATCGTCGTCTTCATCTGTGACTCCGTTTCACAGGTCCTTTACTTTCGTGACCTGCTTACTGTTCATAAGTGTACGCAGAGCCCTGGGGCGCGTCAAGAGGTGGCGTACGGGGGGCCCGAAAGCGGTGTAAGGTCTGGTCGCATGAGGCTGAACAGACGGCGCAGGGCGATGATGGTCGCGATCATTCTGGTGGTGGCGGAGGCGCTGGTCCTGCGCATGCGCCAGGGCAAGCTGATCGGAACGCACACGATCGTCCGCTGTCGAGACGGCCATCTGTTCAACACGATCTGGATCCCGGGCGCTTCGATCAAGTCGATCCGCCTGGGCCTGTGGCGCGTGCAGCGCTGCCCGGTCGGGCCACATTGGAGCGTTGTCACGCCGGTGCAGTTGGATGCACTGGATGACACTGAGCGCGAGCTCGCGCTGTCGCGACCGGACGTACGCCTTCCCTGACCGGTAACGGCACTGGATCGGCTGGCGTGAAGCGCGGCGAGGACACCTTTACGCAGCCGTCCGCGAACCGTGGGCGCAGAAAGGCTGCGACGATCCTGGACGTCGCGGCCGAGGCCGGCGTTTCCAAGTCAACGGTCTCGAATGTCGTTCGCGGCGTCGCGGAGATCGCCCCCGACACTCGCGAGCGCGTGTTGAAGGCGATCGAGGCGCTCGACTACCGGCCCAACGCGATCGCCCGGCAGTTCGTGAACCAGCGAACCACGACGCTGGGTGTTCTCGTAGGCGACCTGACCAACCCGTATTACGCCCGCATGGCGCAGGTCGTCGAGCGCGCGGCGTTTCGCTGCGGATACACGACGATGTTCTGCAACATCGAGGGCGACGATGAGATGGCTGCGGCGGGTGTCGACTCGCTTCTGAGCCAGCGGGTGGCCGGGATCGTGCTGCTCGCCCACGTGGACAGTGGCTCTGCCGCGTACGGTTCGCTCCAGCGAGCCGGCGTGCCGATCGTGTTCCTTGGGCTCAGCGAATCCTGGGGAGACTCGGTGGGGCCGATGGATCGCCGGGGCGCTCGCATCGCCGTCAACCACCTCATCGAGCTCGGCCATGAGCGCATCGCCTACGTGCGCACGCCACTGGTCGAGCGCAGCAGCGACCGTCCGCGGTACGAGGGCTACCGCGACGAGATGCGCCGGCACGGCCTCAGGACGCTGTCGCCGCACCTGTGGACGCCCGGCTCGGACGTGGTCGTCGTGAGCCGCCGGGAGGCGCCCCTGGTTGAAGCGCTGACAGGGCCCCGAGCTCCCACCGGGCTGTTCGTCTCCAACGACATCGGCGCCGTGGCGCTGATCGACGCATGCGAGTCGGCCGGCTTGTCGGTTCCAGATGCCATCTCGGTTGTGGGCTTCGATGACATCGCGATCGCGGGATTCGGTCGCATCGCGCTGACGACGGTCTCGCAGCCGCTCAGCTTCCAGGCCGAGCAGGCCGTCAGCTGGCTGCTCGAGCGGATCGAGGATCCGACGATCCCGCCGCGGCACAAGCAGGTGCCGGTTGAGCTGCGGGT
This sequence comes from uncultured Actinomycetota bacterium, assembly GCA_963804615.1. Classification (GTDB taxonomy): domain Bacteria; phylum Actinomycetota; class Thermoleophilia; order Solirubrobacterales; family Solirubrobacteraceae; genus Palsa-465. The sequence continues at coordinate 285,518 of CAWDRA010000010.1, read as the reverse complement.
GCGGCGCTCAACGGGTCCCGTGCCGGCTGAGGTACGCCGATCAGCCTAGGAGCGGGCGCTGCCTGCGCCGTTGCTCGCGGTATTCGGCGTGGGCCTGCTGCGTGCTCTGGAGCTCGGAGGCCTGCGCGACGGGTACGTCCCACCAGCCCTCACCGTCGGGCGTGTAGCTGAACGGATCCGAGCGGATGTGGATCAGGGTTGCTGAATCACGGGCCTTGGCGGCCACGACCGCCTCCCCGAGTTGCTGTGTCGCGTCAGAACCCGGCTCGATCTCGATCACGTGGATGCCGTAGCTGCGCGCATTGGCGGCAAGATCGACGACGCTGAGCAGCTCGCCGGATTCGAAGTTCCGCGCAGCCGTGTCGAGATACCGGTAGCGCGTGCCGAAGCGCTGCGAGCCGATCGATTCCGACAGATGCCCGATCGAGGCGTAGCCCTCATTCTGGATCAGGACGACGACGATCTTGATGCCCTCCGCCACGGCTGTTGCGAGCTCCGAATGCAGCATCAGATAGGAGCCGTCGCCGACCATCACGATCACGTCGCGGTCGTCGCCCAGGGCCTCAAGGCCGCGCTTGACGCCGAGACCGCCGGCGATCTCATACCCCATCGTCGAGAACGCATACTCAACGTGATATCCCAGCGGGTCACGGACCCGCCAGAGCTTGTGCAGGTCGCCCGGCAGCGATCCTGCCGCCTGCACCAGCACGTCGCGCGGGTCGCTCGCCGCCTGGATCGCACCGATGATCTCCGCCTGACCCGGGAGCTCCGCTCCGGTCGGCGCCAGGGCCGCATCGGCGACCGCGCGCCATTCACGCCTCTCGCGGTCTATGCGCTCCGCGTACGCGGAGCGCACGTGGTGTCGCTCGAGCAGCGCCGAGAGCCCCTGGAGAGTCTCGCGGGCATCGGCGATCACCGGCAGCTGGGTGCCGTGCTTGTATGCGTCGAACGACGCCACGTTGATATTGATGAAGCTCACCTCGGGGTGCTGGAAGGCGCTGCGGCTGGCGGTGGTGAAATCGCTGTAGCGGGTGCCGATCCCGATCACGAGGTCGGCCTCGGCAGCGATTCGGTTGGCCGCGGTCGTGCCGGTGCCACCGATGCCGCCGAGGTACTGCGGGTGGTCCCAGGTCAGCGCCCCGCCGCCGGCCTGGCTGGTACCGACGGGGATGCCGGTTCGTTCGACGAAGGAGCGCAGCGCGGACTCGGCGCTCGAGTAGATGACGCCGCCGCCGGCGACGATCAATGGCCGCTCCGCGGCACGGATCGCCGCAGCTGCGGCCGCCAGCGCCCAAGCCTCCGGCAGTGGGCGCCGGATACGCCATTCGCGATCCTGCAGGAACTCGAGCGGAACGTCGATCGCCTCGGCCTGCACGTCCTCAGGCAGCGCGATCGTCACCGCGCCGGTGTCGGCCGGGTCGGTGAGCACGCGCATAGCCGCCAGGGCGATCGAGTACAGCTGCTCCGGTCGTTGGACGCGATCGAAGAAGCGTGAGAGCGGGCGGAAGGCGTCGGTGACCTGCATTCCGAGGTCATGCGGCTGCTCGAGCTGTTGCAGCACCGGATCGGCTACGCGTGTGGCGAAGGTGTCGCTGGGCAGCAGCAGGGCCGGCATGCGATTGGCGGTCGCCAACGCCGCGCCCGTGAGCATGTTCGCCGCACCGGGACCGACTGAGGTCGTCGCTGCGAGCGTCGCGCGCCGGCGATGGATCCGCGCGAACCCGACTGCCTGATGCACGATCGCCTGCTCGTTGCGCGCCTGGTGGTACGGGAGCAGTCCCGGATCGCTGACGTTGTACTGCTTCAGCGCCTGGCCGATCCCAGCCACGTTGCCGTGACCGAAGATCCCGAGGATGCCCGGAATCGTGCGCTCGCGAACGTCGCCATCGATCGTCCACTGATGAGCTATGAACTCGACCAGCGCCTGCCCGACCGTCAGCCTGCGGGTTCCCATCGCCTCAGCCGTCCGTCTCATCGGCGCGCCGGTAGGGAAGCCTGGGGTCAGGTCCGGCGGCCTCCCATCCGGCCCGAATCCACGTCTGGCTGGGATCGTCTGAGAACATCCACACCCGCTCAGGCCCCGGTCCCGCCATCACGTTCAGGTAGTACAGGTCGTACTCCGGCGCCGCCGCTGCCGGACCGTGGTAGCCATACGGCACCAGCGCGATGTCCCCGGTGCGGACGAGAGCGCGGGTCTCGATCTCACCGGCGGCCGAGGAGTAGGTCGCAAAGCTCGCAAACGCGTCCGCCTCGGCGGGCGCGCCGCCACCCCGGGCTGGTGCAGCCTCGAAGTAGTAGATCTCCTCGAGCTCCGACTCTCTTCCCGGCAGATCCTCGTCATGCTTGTGACCTGGGTGCGACGACCAGTTCCCCGCCGGAGTGATGACCTCGCAGGCAAGCAGCGCGACCGCGTCGAGACCGCCGGCGGTACCGAAGTTGTGCACCTGTCGCGTGTCGCGACCGCCGCCGCGAATCTCAACCGGAACCTCGGACCGGGCCAGGTAGCGGCTCGGTCTGCGTATGTTCGTCGCGGCCTCCGCCACGGCGACGCGTCCGTCGCCGGCGCCGTCGCCGTCGCCGTCGCCCTGATCGTCACCGCGGTGCCGGCACCCAGGTAGAGGACGTCCGTCGGACCCTCGAAGACGCCTCGGCGCCCCTCGAGCAGCGTCGAGGCCCGCACGTCGTCGGGAAGCTGTTGGTGATCGACCCGGAAGCCGCCCGCGAGCGGTACGACCATCCGCTCGACGTCTGCCGCCGGTAGCGCGACCGAGCCACCGTCAAGCGCGGCGACATGGATGCCGGTGTACTTCCAGCTCGGCGTCGCGCCGTCCACCACGGACTCCCAGCCCTCGCGCGCGAGTGAGCCCCGCGGAAAGAACCATTTGTTGTACACGGCCATCTACTCCGCCCTCTCCTCCATGTCCTGCCTGGGGAAGCTAACGGTTCCTGTGGAGGCGATGCTGCGGAACTAGTCGTTTTCCGGAAAGCCGAGGTTGATCCCACCATGCGACGGGTCCAACCAGCGACTCGTGATCGCCTTCAGTTGCGTGAAGAACCTCACGCCCTCGGCCCCGTGCGCCTTGGTGTCACCGAACATCGACTCCTTCCAGCCGCCGAAGCTGAACGTCGCGACCGGCACGGGGATCGGAACGTTGATGCCGATCATCCCGACCTGGATGTCGCGCTGGAAGCGCCGCGCAGCGCCGCCGTCGTTGGTGAAGATCGCGGTCCCGTTGCCGTAGGCGCCTGAGTTGATCAAATCGACCCCGGCCTCATAGGTCGGGACCCTCACAACCGACAGCACCGGCCCGAAGATCTCCTCGCCGTAGACCCGGGAGCTGGTCGGCACGTCGTCGATCAATGTCGGTCCCAGCCAGAAGCCGTCAGCCTCACCATCGGGCTCGACATCGCGACCGTCGACGACGACCGTCGCACCGTCGTCGGTGGCGATGTCGATGTAGCTCGCCACCTTGTCGCGGTGCTCGCGCGTGACCAGCGGTCCCATGTCGCAGCCGCGTCGACCGTCGCCGGTTCTCAGCGTCTGCATGCGACCCGCGATCTTGCCGACGAGCTCATCGGCCACCGGCTCCACGGCGACCACGACTGAGATCGCCATGCAGCGCTCACCGGCCGAGCCGAACCCGGCGTTCACGGCACTGTCGGCGGTCAGATCGAGGTCGGCATCGGGCAATACCAGCATGTGGTTCTTGGCGCCACCGAGCGCCTGAACACGCTTGCCGTTGCGCGTACCGGTCTCATACACGTAGCGGGCGATCGGAGTCGAGCCGACAAAGCTGATCGCCTTCACGTCGAGGTGCTCAAGCAGGCCGTCGACCGCCTCCTTGTCGCCATTGAGGACGTTGAACACGCCATCCGGCAGACCGGCCTCCTTCCACAGCCGCGCCATCCAGATCGCCGCCGAGGGATCCTTCTCCGACGGTTTGAGCACGACAGTGTTTCCAGCCGCGATCGCGATCGGGAAAAACCACGCCGGCACCATCGCCGGGAAGTTGAAGGGGCTGATGATCCCGACCACGCCAAGCGGCTGCCGCGTCGAATAGACGTCGATCCCGGTCGAGACCTGTTCGGAGAACTCGCCCTTCAGATGATGCGCCAGACCAGTCGCGAACTCCACCACCTCCTGCCCGCGAGTGATCTCGCCGAGCGCGTCGGACAGAACCTTGCCGTGTTCGGCAGTGATGATCTCCGCCAGCTCGCCCTTGCGCTGCTCAAGCAGTTCGCGGAACCTGAACAGCACCGTCTGGCGCCGCGCCAACGACAACTCGCTCCAGGCCGGGAACGCGGCCTTCGCGCTCCCGATCACAGTCTCGATCTCCGCCCCGTTCGCAAACGCGACGCGTTTGGTCACGACCCCGAGCGCCGGATCGAACACCGGTCCGGTGCGCCCACTGCTCGACAGCAACTCTGCGCCCGCCGCCCAGTGCGGAACAACCGGAAGTGCAGACGCATCGGCCGTGGTCGTGAAATCAGGTGCAGTCTGGGTCATGGCAACTCTTTCCACTCTCAATGGTGTCCAGGAGACGCTAGCGACACCGTTTGGGCGACGTCGCTCAAAGGTACGCCCAAGCAGCGCCGGAGACCATCCCGGAAACCGGGGCTTCTAGGGCGCCGGTACGAGAACGTCCCGCACAAGCGCATCCAGCTTCGCGTCGGCGTCCAGGAACTGACGCAGAGTGACGCGCGTGGCGCCGAAGTCGAGGAAGTCGGCGGTTGTCATCCCGTCGGGTTCGTAGGCCCGCCGGAAGTCCGCCAACCGCTCGGTGAGGGTGTCGACGATCGGCGGGTTGACGGGGACATCGATGCGCGACTGCGCCGGCAGCTGGTTCTCATTGATGCGCAGCTGCCAATCGAACGGCGGCGACACGACCAGGTCACCACCGACAAGCTCAGACCAGTGCAATGCGCTGCGGAACGCCGCGCCCAACAGGCGCGAGCGGTAGCCCCGCTCCTGGAAGATTCCGTACGCGCGCTTCATCACGGCGACGCCCGCCCAGTCGATATAGCCCGGCTGCACGAGGATCCGCTCGCGTTCGGCCACGTGCCTGAGCCAGTCATCCAGCCTGCCGCCCATGATCGTGACGACCGAGCCGAACTCACGTTCCGGCATGCCGTCCGCGGCGCGTCGATCGAGCCCGCGCTCGATCGCCTCAGCAGCGGCGAGCGCCTGCGGCACCGTGAATGAGACGGTCACATTGACGCTGACGCCGCGATATGTGGCCTCCTCGATCGCATCGATGCCGACCGCCGTGGCCGGCAGCTTGACGATGATGTTCTCCGCCAGCTGCGAGAAATGGATGGCCTGTTCGACCAGCGCGCCGGCGTCCCGGTGAAGGCGCGGATCGGTCTGGATCGAGAGGCGGCCATTGCGGCCTCCGGAGTCGCGAAAGGCCGGCTCGAGCAACTTCGCGGCCGTGATCGAGAGCTCCTCCACGGCCCGCCATCCGATCGCCGACTCACTCCAGGTCGGGTGTTCGGCGGCGATCGCGGCGATCCGCGGCGCCCAGGCGTCGAGGTTGCGGCTGATCGCGGTGTAGGCGATGACCGGATTACAGGTCGCCCCCACGGCGCCGAAGCCGATCGAGCGAGCGAGCTCCTCGGGATCGGCCGAGTCGTTCCAGAGAGCCGTCTGCGGGAATTCGCGCGTCGCGCGGAGCAGCGCGCTCTCACCGGCATCCAAGTCGGGCGTGGGCGAGTTCATCGGTGGGCGGTCATCGATCGGCGCGTCCGGAGCGCGCGGTCAGTGCGCGATACAGGCGATCAGCAGCACCAGCCCCAGCAGCACCGCCCACATCGCCGCACGGTCCGGAGTGAAGCCGGCGCGCTCGTGGAAACGGAGATCCGAGGATCGCGAACGCCGGCGCGTAGGGGGCATGTAGCGGTCATCTCCGCGGCCGGTGATCACGACGGTGCGAGCGCGTTCACGATTCCACTCATCCATCATCTCGTCAAAGTGGCTGTGGACCTGTGTCGGCTGGTCCCATGCTGCACCCGCCTCGGCAGCTGCGCGCGGCTCTGCTACCGGCTCGGGCTCCGCGACGGCGAGGCGATGGTCGCGCGGATCATCGCCTGCGGTCCTACGGCTGTCGCCGCGCCCGGACTGGCGGGGATCGAGACGGCTGGGCCGGCGGGTGTCACCGGTGATGCGCCGGCGCGGCCGAGCCGGTGGCTCGGACCAGCTGAAGTCCTCGTCGATCAGCAGCGGTCGCTCCCTGTCGACCTGCTGCCAGTCGGTGAAAGTCGACCCCGATGGCGGCATGTGAGATCGCGTCCTCTTTCTCTGGTTCCGGTGCTTACGCGAGCGGCGAGCGTAACAACGCGTGAGGACGGAAGCGTGGCAGTCGTCACAAGGAACCCCGCAGCCAGCGAGTTTCCGGGGCCGGACCTTTAGCAGGTCTTAGGATCCGCGGCCCGGCCTCACACGCGTTAGGGGTGGCCCGCGACCCTGGCCACGAACGCAGCCAGATCCTGAGCCTGGCGGCCCTGAACGAGATCCGCCGGCATCGTGCCGAAGCCCAGGCACGTGTTGGCCTGACTGGTCGGCTGCTGCAGACAGCCGTTGGCGATCGTGTGCAGGACAATCGCCTCGCTCGGCCTCAGCGTGTCGAGGTTGGGGCCCGTCTTGCCGACGGAGTTGTCAGCCGCGAGCGTGTGGCAGACGCCGCAGTGCTGCGCGAAGAGCTCCCGGCCGACCTGCTCGGATGCGGTCAGCTTGAGGCCGCCGACCTGCGCGTTGGACTTGTTGCGGTTGCCGATGATGAACAGCAACGGCACACAGACGAGAAACGCGACATAGACCACTGCCAGGGTCGTGTTCAACAACCGAGACCCCGAACGGCTGGTGGTCTGCAGAGCGTTGCCGATGCCGCTGAAGCTTCCCCTGGACGCGCCGTATCCGATGCCGACAGCGAGCGCTGTGAAGACCACGGCGATGATGATCACGCCAACCATGTGCCGCGCACCTTATCGCGCGGGCGGGCGTCTCGTCGCGCTGACCCGGTGCTGCTCAGGTCCTCATCGCCGGCGTCCAGCCGCGAAGCTCATCACCGGTGGTGCCACCGCGCGGAAGTTGTCCACGTCACCGTTCTCCCCGGCCGCCGCTCCCGCCCGACCGGCTGCCGCTCCCGCCGGGGAGGCGAGCGCCCGCTCCTCAGCACGCACCCGCTCGTCGGCAGCAGAGAAGTCCTGCACCTGGGCAACCAGCCCACCCGGCGCATCCAGGGAGGTGACCCGCTTGACCAGGACGTTGATCGCGCCGCCTGCTGCAGCATGGCGCTCCAGCTTCCCCTCGACCAACAGCAGCGGCTCGGTCCGAACCACCAGTCGGTGCCGTTCGTAGACGGCTGGGGGAACGACCAGGTTGATGACTCCGAACTCATCCTCGAGCAGCACGAAAACCACCCCACCCGCCGTGCCGGGCCGCTGCCGCGCCACCACCAGTCCGGCGGTCCTCACGCGCGAACCGTGCGCGCGCCGAGACAGATCGCGGCTGTCCAGCGTCCCCTCCGGCAACCGCGGACGCAGCAATCCCAACGGATGTGAGGTGACCGTCATCCCCAGCGTGTCGTAGTCCGCCAGCAGCGCCTCCCAACCGGACAGTCCACGCAACGCCGGCGCCTCAGGCAACGCGAGCGGCAACGCCAGTTGCGTGCCGCCGCCGGCAACGCCCCGCGCAGCCGTGGCGACACCCAACTGCCACAGCGCCAATCGTCGTCGTGACACCCCTCCTCCGACCAACGCCACCAGCGAATCGCACGCCCCCGACCAGGCCAGCAGGTCCAGCGCCGGCGCGCCCGCCCCCGCACGCGACGCCAGATCCGCCAGATCAGTGAACGGTCCGCTCTGCTCACGCTCTGCAACCAGCGCCTCGATCTCCACACGGCGCACGCCGCGGATGTATCCGAGCCCGACCAGCACTCGACCGTCAGCGCCGATCGAGCACTCGACCTCAGAGGAGTTGACGTCCGGGGCGACCACCTCCATCTCCCTCCGCATCGCCTCGTGCACGAGCGCATCCGGCGGGTAGAAGCCCATCGGCTGCTCGTTCAGCAGCGCACAGAGGAACTCCGGCCCGTAGTGCACCCGCAGCCAGGTCGACTGATATGCCAGCAACCCGAAGGCGGCCGCGTGCGACTTGGGGAAGCCGAAGCCGGAGAAGCCCTTGACCTTCGCGAACACGCGCTCAGCGGTCTCGGCATCGACCCCGTGCAAGCGCATCGCACCCTCCACAAAGCGCCGGTGATGGGACTCGATCGCCTCCTCGGAGCGCTTACGACTCATCGCACGCCGCAGGTCCTCGGCCTCGCCTGGACGGAACCCTGCAAACGCCGCCGCCACCTCCAACACCTGGTCCTGGAAGATGATCGCCCCGAGTGTCTCGCGCAGAGCCGGCTCCAGCGACGGGTGCTCGTAGGGCACGCGGTAGTCCGGATCGACGCGCAGCCGCTGGCGCCGCTCGATGTAGGGATTGACGGCGCCACCCTGGATCGGCCCGGGCCGCACGATCGCGACCTGGATCGCGATGTCCTTCAGATTCTCGGGCCGAGTGCGCATCAGTGACTGCATCTGCGCCCGGCTCTCGATCTGGAACACGCCCGTCGTCTCAGCGCGCCTGATCGCTTCATAGGTCGGCACATCGTCGTGGGGAATTCGGCTGAGGTCGATCCGCTCGCCCCGGACCTTCGCGATCAGCTCGACGCAGCGCTCGACCGCCGACAGCATCCCCAGTCCAAGCAGATCGATCTTCAGAAAGCCCGCGTCGGCGCAGGAGTCCTTGTCCCATTGGACGATGTACCGCCCCTCCATCGCCGCCGGTACGACCGGACAGCAATCAACCAGCGGCCGTGTGGCGATCACCATCCCGCCCGGGTGCTGCGAGAGGTGCCGGGGAAGGCCGTGTGCCTGCGCCGCCAGCCGCTCCAGCCATGCCCAGCGACCGGTCAGCGGCGCCCCGCCGCTGGCGGTCTCGATGTCCCGCCCGACCCCGCGCGCGTCCCAGCCCTCGCTGCCGCGCGCGACCCGTTCGATCTCCCCCGGCGGCAGTCCCAGCACCTTGCCCAGGTCGCGGATCGCACCCCGCGCCCGGTAGGTCGGGAAGGCCGCGACCAGAGCAGCGCGATCAGCGCCGAAGCGCTCCGACACTCGCGGGATCAGCACGGCCCGGATGTCACGCGGGAAGTCGAGGTCGATATCAGGAAGTGCCTTCAGGTCCTCGCTCAGGAAGCGGCCGATGGCGAGCTCGTTGGCGATCGGATCCACATGCGAGAGACCGGTGAGATAACAGACGATCGACGACACGCTCGAGCCCCGGCCGCGGCCGGGCGGCAGCGCCGCGCGCGGTGAGTCCGACGCCACTCCGCGCACCTCGAGCGCCACCTCGCGCGCGAGTTCGAGCAGCTCGTGGTGCAACACGAAGAAGCCAGCGAGGCCCAGCTTCTCGATGATCCGAAGCTCCTGCTCAAGGCGTCCCGCCGCCAGCCCATGAACTCTCGACGGCTGACCGTCATAGCGTGCGTGGAAGCGCTCATCGCACAGCTCACAGAGCTCGCGCAGCTTGCGCGGATCCTCGGCCCCCGGGTAGCTGTAGATCAGGTCCCTGCAGAGATCGAACTCGAGCGACTCCGCCACTCGCGCGGTCTCTGCCACAGCCTCCGGATACTCGGGGAAACGGGCCGCCATGGCCGCCGGCGCAGCCAGCACGTGCGTGAAGTTCCCGCGCCTGTCGGGCTCGGAGGCGTCGAGCGTGGAGTGCAGCCGCAGCGCCACGAAGGCGTCCTGCAGCGGTCCCCGGGCGCGCGTATGCGCGTGCACGTCTCCGGTTGCCACGCACCGGAGCTCCAGCCGCCGTGCCAGCCACTGCAGCCGCCGGTTGCGAGCACGGTCGCCGGGCAGATAAGGGCGTTGCAGTTCGATCCGCATCCACTCCCGCCCGAATGCCTCGCGCAGCCGCGCGAGCGTCGGCTCGTCCCGCACCCCGCGCGAGTGGCATCCGCTCAGGCAGACGAGGCCTTCGGCGTGGTCGAGGATGTCTTCGAGGGCGACCGACGGTTGCCCGGGGCCGCTGGATAGCGAACCAGCGGCCCCGCCACGGCACTCACGAGTCTGCGCGTACGCGCGCGTGAGCAGCCGGCAGAGGTTCGCCCAACCGCCCGCGTCGCGGACCAGCAGCGTCATGTGGCGGCCGTCGTCGAGGTCGAGCTCGGCCCCGTGCAGCGCGCGCAGACCAAGCGAGCCGGCGCTCTGCGCGAACTCCATCGAACCGGAGACCGAGTTGTGATCGGTCAGCGCGAACGCCTCGTACCCGAGCTCGAGCGCCTTGTTCACGAGCTCCTCGGGCAGCGAGGCGCCATCCAGGAACGAGTAGGCCGAGTGGGCGTGCAGCTCCGCGTACATCGAACGTATGTTCGCATTAACTCACGGGGGCCGTCCGGGAATAGCCTTCGCCGCTCGAGATTCCGAATTCGACGTCCGACGACCCCTTGACAAATTATTAGCGGCTGCTAATTTACTCACTTAGTTAGTACTCACTAAGAAACTCTTTAGAGGAGCCACGCCAGATGCCACCAACAGAAACCGCCGCCCGCAACCGCATCGCGACCCTGGTCGTCGTCTCCGTCGGACTGTTCATGGTCGTCCTCGACAACCTGATCGTCAGCGTCGCGCTGCCGAGCATCCACCGCGACCTGGGCGCGTCGATGCAGTCGCTCGAATGGACCGTCAACGCCTATGTGCTCTCCTACGCGGTGCTGCTGCTGACGGGCGCCGCGCTCGGCGATCGCTTCGGTCGCAAACGCATGTTCATCAGCGGCATCGTCCTGTTCACCGCCGCCTCGGCCGGATCCGCGCTGGCACCGGACACCGGCGTGCTGGTCGCGACCAGGGCGCTGCAGGGCGTCGGCGCGGCGATCGTCACCCCGCTCACGCTGACGCTGCTGGCCGACAGCTTCCCCGTTGAGAGCCGCGGTCTCGCGCTCGGCGTCTGGTCCGGGATCAGCGGCATCGCGGTCGCGCTCGGTCCGCTTGTCGGCGGTGCCGTCATCCAGTTGAGCTCGTGGCACTGGATCTTCTGGATCAATGTGCCGGTCGGACTGGCGCTCGCGCCGATCGCCGCCCGCACGCTGCATGAGAGCCATGGCCCCGAGCGCGGCCTCGATCTCCCCGGTCTCGGGCTCGCGTCGAGCGGCCTGTTCGGACTGGTGTACGGCCTGATCCGCGCGCAGTCGATCGGCTGGGGCGCGCTCGAGGTGATCATCTCGCTGGCGATCGGAGTCGTCCTGATCGTGGGCTTCGTGCTTCAGGAACTGCGCACGCCGGATCCGATGCTGCCGATGGAGTTCTTCAAGCGACGCAGCTTCACCGTCACCAACGTCGTCTCGCTCTCGATGTACTTCGGGATGTTCGGCTCGATCTTCTTCATGAGCCAGTACCTGCAGAACGTGTTGGGCAATACACCGCTCGAGGCGGGCCTGAAGCTGCTGGTCTGGACCGGAGCGATCATGGTCGTCTCACCGGCCGCCGGCTACTTCTCAGAGCGGTACGGCAGCCGCGCGTTCATGGTCACCGGGTTGACGCTGCAGGCGATCGCGCTCGGCTGGCTGGCCTCGGAGGCCTCAGTCGACCAGTCCTACGCCAGCATGCTGGTGCCGTTCGTGCTCGGCGGAAGCGGTATGGCGCTGGTGTTCGCACCGGCCGCGAGCGCCGTGCTCGCCTCGGTGCGTACCGACCAGGCCGGCCAGGCGTCCGGCGCGACCAACGCGATCCGTGAGCTCGGCGGCGTGCTCGGGATCGCGGTGCTCTCCACCGTCTTCTCGAACCATGGCAGCTACGCCTCGCCGCAGGCGTTCGTGAACGGCCTGCAGCCGACGATGTGGGTCGGCGCCGCGGTGCTCGTCGCGGGCGCGCTGGTCGCGCTGGTCTTCCGCTTCGACACGCGCACCGAACTGAGCGGCGCTCATTCCCGAGCGGGCGTGAAGCCGTCAGAGCTCAGCGCCGCCGGTTCCAGCGGCGCTTCCGCCGGCATCTCCGCCCCCACCACCGCGTAGGATCGAGGTGTGTCGAGCACGTCGAAATCGTCGAGACAGCGCGTTCCGGCCGCCGAGCGCCGGGACGCGCTGATCGCCGCTGCGATCGAGGAGTTCGCCGACGGCGGTCTGCACGGCACGCCGGTCGATCGGATCGCGCGGCGAGTCGGGGTCGCGCAGCCGTACGTCTTCAGTCTGTTCGCGACCAAGCGAGACCTCTTCATGGCCGCGGTCGAGCGCGGCTTCGAGATGGTCAGCGACCTGTTCACGCAGAGCGCCACCGATTTCCAGCGCGAGCACCCCGACGGCGACTACACCTACGAGGAGATCCTGGGGGCACTCGGCGACAGCTACATCGAGCTGCTCGCCACCAATCGGCCCAAGCTGATGCTCCAGCTCCAGGCCTATGCGGCCTGCGACGACGAGCTGATCCGCGAGCGCGTCGGTGCCGCCTATGAGCGCCTCGGTATGCACATTCGCGACCTGACCGGCATCGACGAGGACCAGCTCAACGAGTTCCTGAGCACCGGGATGTGGCTGAACGTGCAGGCGGCGATCGGCAGCAAGGACCTCGAGTCCGCCTGCGAGTGGATCCGTCGCCGGCGCGAGGCCGGCACCGGCTCCGGCACCGGCTGAACTCAGACGCATGCGTCGCAAGTGGCCAGTGGCGGCGGCGCTGCTCGTCGTCGCCCTGAATCTGCGCCTCGGCGTGGCAGCGGTCCCGCCACTGCTCAACCAGATCCGCGCGACGACGGGTCTGAGCGCGGCCGGAGGCGGTCTGCTGACGGGCCTGCCGGTTTTCTGCTTCGGGGTCGCAGCGCTGGCGGCGCCGAGGCTGATCAGGCGCTTCAGCATGGGCCCGCTGGTCACGATGACGATGGTCGTGATCGTCTGCGGATGCGCGCTGCGACTGATCCCGCCACTGTCGGCACTGTTCATCGGCACGGCCGTGCTGGGTTGCGGGATCGCCGTCGGCAACGTGCTGGTGCCGGGGCTGATCAAGCGCGACTTCCCGACCCAGCGCGTGCTGATGACCGCGCTGTACTCGGTCGCGCTCGCCGGCGGCGCCGCGCTCGCATCCGGTCTCACGGTGCCGATCGAGCACGCGACCGGTGTCGGCTGGCGCGTCGCGATCGCCGTCTGGGGGCTCGTGGCCGTGATCGCGATCGGGCTCTGGGCTCCGCAGGTGCGCCGTGAGCGGCAGCACGCAGGTGGCGGGGCCGAGGGCGCGCCGGTCCCCGGCCTCTGGCGCGACCCGCTCGCCTGGTGCGTGAGCGGTTTCATGGGCCTGCAGTCGTTCGGCTTCTACGCGACGCTGAGCTGGCTGCCGACGATCCTCGAGGACCATGGCATGTCAGCCGCACACGCCGGCTGGATGCTCTCGTTCGCCACCTTCTTCAGCATGTTCGGCGCGCTGACGGCGCCGAGCCTCGAACGTCGCATGCACCGCCGGAGTCTGCTGGTCGGACTCTGTGTGCTGCTCTGCGCCGGGGCGTACGTCGGACTGATCGCGTCGCCGGCTTCGGGCACCTACATCTGGTGCGCGCTGCTCGGCCTCGGTCAGGGTGCGCCGCTCGCGCTCGCGCTCGGCTACATCGTGGACCGCTCGCCTGACAGCAACCACGCCGCGCACCTCTCGACGATGGCACAGAGCGTCGGCTACCTGATCGCCTCCGCGGGGCCGTTCGTGATGGGAGCGCTGCACGGGATCTCAGGGAGCTGGACGCTGCCGCTGGCCGTGCTGCTGGTGGTGCTGGTCCCGATGCTGTTCACAGGGATCGCCTCGGGGCGAGATGGGTACGTGCTCGCCGGGAAATCGGCCGTCTAGACCTTGACGAGATCCTGCGCCGGATCGATGCTCCAGCGCCGCGCGACCTCCTGGAGGCGCTCGCTCATGCCCAGCCGTCAGGACGCTCGTCACCCACATACTCAGGATTGGCGCCCTTCAGCGCCATCGAGCCGGTGTTGTCGCCGATCGCGCGGATCGCGTCGATGTCGTCCTGCGTCAGCCGCTGCTCGGCCGGCAGGCCGGCCAGCTCGGCGCGTTTGTCCTCGACCGGACGCGCCCGCGGACCGGCCTCCTGAACCAGCGTCGGCACGACCGCCTTCACCGCCTCGTGCGCGAGGTTCCATTGGCAGGCGAGTTGGATCGTCGTCAGGTCGGCTCGATCCGCGATCGGGCGCATGCGCTCGATGCGCTCACACCCGGCCTCGATCCAGCCCTGCGGGCGGAAGCTGCGATGGTCCTGGCGCCCGAGTTCGGTCCCGGGCGCCAGATCGCCGTAGAACAGACCGCCGTAATCGACGACGCGCGTGATCACGTCGATGCCATTGCGTGCGGCCGCGCTGAGGCACAGCTCGCCCGGCCATGGCTCCAGCGGGTTGAGGATCACCATCGCCCAGTCGATGCGAGCGCCGAAGTGCTCGAAGCAGTCGATCAGGTCAAGGGTGAAGCCGTTGGCAGGGCCGGGTGCGACGCCGATCCGTCTTGTGAGGCCAGCCTCCTTGAGCGCCTGCAGCCCGTCCCAGACTCGCTCGCTGGTGTAGCCGATGCGGTCGGGGTTGTGCAGCAGCAGCAGGTCGAAGCTGTCGATGCCGCAGCGCTCGAGGCTGCGTTCGGTCGCCATCCGCAGGTAACCCGCGTACTCGTCGGGTCCGCGCAGGCGCGAGTCGGTGAAACGTGGAAAACCCTTGGCGCCATCGCGTTCGCCCTCATAGAAGTCGTGTCCGACGGCGCCGACCACGCAGACCTCGTCACGACTGAGTGCGCTTGCCTGCAGACCTCGGCCCAGCCATATGTCGGCCTCACCGCTGCCGTACACATCGGCCGTCAGCACGGTGGGGATCAACTCGTCGGGCGTGATCAACTGCAGGAAGCGATCGTCGTCGAGCGGCTCGCCGAAGTGCATGAAGCGGCCACCGCTCCAGGTGCCGAGCGCGGCGTGGGTGGGGTCGAGGGGCATGGGCTGATGATCTCACGGTCGCGCTGCGGTTGCGGCGAGCGCCCTGTGTCGCACGCTGCAGGCGAGACCCTTTGGCATGGCTCTGTCGACGTTTATGCAGTTATTCGACACAAACGTCGACAGAGTCTCGATTTGTGGGCTTGATCACCGCTGGCGCCACCAGTCGCGGGCGATCAGGTCGTGGAACACGACCTGATCGCTCCCACCGGTCGTCACCACCTCCCAATACCGGCGCCGCAATGGCTCCTCCGTCCACCAGCGATCCTCGAGCAGCCATGTCTCGCGCACACCATCGACCTCGCGCCCGTCGACGTGCAACGGCCGCCCGTCCGGGTCGGCGACGACGCTCGCACGCCGTGGCACCCCGAGCCTGCGTGTCCTACCGGTGCTCACCGCTCGAACGGTGCCAGCACCGAACGGCGCTCAGGGAAGCGTGAGTTCGGATCGATCTGCAGGACACGCAGGGCGGCGTCGGGACCGGCGGCGGCGCGCACCTGTCGAACCGCCTCGCGCAGGCGCCCTGCCCGTGCCCGTGCCGGCTCCTCGAGCAGCGCCTGCTGGTCGACGGTGGGCGGGCCGAAGCGCTCGATCGTCAGCAGCAGCTTCTGTGCGGGCGCCGGCAGCAGCTGCAGGCGCGGCGTCAGCGCCAGCCGCATCCGCGCTGGATCGCTGAGCGCCTCACGGAAGCTGAAGTGCTCACGCCAGGTGCCGCCATGTTCGACCAGCACGGCGGAGAGCACCACCGTCCGCAGCGTGCGACCGCGCCGCTCACGTCGGGCCAGCAGCCTGTCGATCAGCAGGCCGAGCGCACGCTCAAGCTGCTGGCCGCTCGCTATCTCCGGCAGCTCGAGCGATTCGCTCACGAGCTCGCCCGGCTCGCGCGGACGCAGCGGAGTGTCGGCACCGAGCGCCAGCCGCTGGGCATGCAGGCCCGGCTTCCCGAAGCGGTCGGCCACCGCCGCCCGCGGCAGCGCCGCGAGCTCTCCGAGCGTGTCGACCCCGAGCCGCTGCAGCGCCTCGGGCAACATCGCCAGATCAGGCGTGCCGCGCAGCAGCTCGACCGGCATCGGCGCCAGGAACTCACGTACCTGCGCTGCCCCGCCGGCGAGCACCAGCGGCCGCCCGACGCGCGCACGGGTGGCCGCCGCCAGCGCGGCGAACCGGGTCGACGCGACCCCGAAGCGCGCGGGGGCGCGGATCGCGCGGCGAGCGGCGGTGAGCACCGCCTCCACGTCCCGTCTCATGAGCAACGATCCAAGCTCAGGGCGAGGAGCCTCTCCGAGCTCAGGGCGAGGAGCCTGCCCCAGATCGCCGCTTTGCCCGCCAGCACCTCCATACAGCCGCAGCAGACCGCGGGCGTCGAAGCAGGCGAAACCCGGCCGCATCGGCTCGACCGCCGCTCCGATCGACTCGAGCGCGATCAGCGTGCGCTCCCAGCGCTCCTGCACCCCCGCCGGGTCGGGTGGGATCAGTGTCAGGCGCTGGCAGCGCGCCAGCGACTCACCGACGCGCATCCCGGGGACGATCCCGAACGCCTCCGCCGCAGCCGAGACCGCACCGATCGACTGACTCCCCGGCCCGGGCGCCACAGCGGCCGGGATCCCTAGCAGGTCCGTGCGCGTGCCGGCCGCGACCGTCAGCTCGAAGCGGGGCAGCAGGATGCAGACGATCAGCTTGGCGGCGGCAGGCAAACCGAACATATGTTCGCATCGTTCGCGAGCAGACGCAACCTATGGTGGTGCCTATCAAGACGGTTCCGAGAGCGTGGATTGCCGACGCGGGTCCCAGGCAGCGTGCAGGTGGACAGCACACGCAGGCTGGAAAGCCATTGCGACAGTCCGCCAGACCATCGCTCGACTGGGATGTGGCTCAGCCGTCCGACGGCGGCAGCAGCCGCGGCGTGGAGAGCGACTCTGCAGCCTGCTGGAACGCAGTGGTCAGATCGTCGCCGGCCACGATGTAGTCCTTGCTCGAGCTGGCGATGTTCTGCATCACCCACCAGTCGTTCTTGCTCCTACCACTGATGCCATTGCCGTTGTCTGAAGCCGCGGTATCAGGACACGACACGCCGCTGCTGCCGTAGTCAATCGCGTACACCGTCGTCCCGGCGGCCGTCGCCTGCTGCGCAGCGTAGACCGCATTGCCACACGGAGCGCTGTCGCTGCCGCCGCCTGAGAAGCTCGGCTCGTTCATGCCGCCGTCGCTGACCACGATGATCACGTTCTCGACACCCGGCTGGGCATTCTCGGCCAGCAGGTACTGGGCCTCCGTGATCGCTCCGGCGAGGTAGCTGCCCGCGCCGCCGATCACCTTGAGTCCGTAGAAGCCACCGCCCGGCCACGAACCCGCGTTGTAGGTGGTCGAGGCAGTGGTCGGGGTCGTGGTCGTCACATTCCAGTACGGCTGACAGACGGCCTGGTAGTAGTAACTACCACTGCCGGTAAATGTGTAATAGCTCGAGGTTGATGGCGTCGTGAATGTGCCCGATCCCGAGCTGTAACCGGTCAAACCGCTGCATTGGTTCTGCGCCGCGGTGATTGCGGTCGTGGCGGTCTGGCTTGTGTCGCAGGCCACGGAGCTGCCACTCGCCGTATACGTCGTCTTGCCGTTCTTGGTTTGCTTGGTATAAGCCTTGTAGGTGACGCAGTTGGCGCCGTCCGGCGAACCAGCCCCAGATGGCTTTGTCGTCGTCTGTGTCGTATGCGACGTGGTTCCCGTGGTCGTCGTGTACGTGTAGGAGGGGCATTCCCCCCAACTCACGGCGTCGACCAGTTTCGAGTTCGAGTTCAGCGTCGTGTTGATCCCCGAATCGTTGGAGCGGTAGTCGCTCGAGAGTCCGACGATCTCATAACCGGGAGCCACATCGCTGTTAGAGCCGGTAGCCGGGATGCCACCATAGGTCTGGCCGGCGCTGTATGTGTACGGGGTGTACTTCGGATACGTGACACCAAAGCTGCTGTCGATGTTTGATGGGGAGAGAGTCGCGCCACTGCCCGACATGCCCTGGGGGCTGTGCAGCGCGTCGCAGTTTGTCTCCGTGTTCTGCGCGGTTGTGAGGGCGGTGCCGCTCGCGCTGATCGCCGGAAACACCAGCAACCCCACCCGGTCGTCCGGGTTGGCGACGTTCGCTCCAAGCTCGCCGCTGTTATTGGTCGCCGTACCACACGAAACCGTGTTGTTGCAGGGCAACAGCGTCTGCAGCAGCGTCTGCACACCGGCCTTCGCCTCGTCGATGCGTTCAGGCGCGGACGTGTCGCCGGCCCCCCCGACCCGAGCTGACAATGACTGCTCCCGCTTTCACCGGTCGGGACGCCATACGCGCTGCCATACAGATCACAGCCGGCGACCTTGGCGTTCTGCGTGGTCGTCGGTGCCGTTATGCCAGGCACGGTCACAGTTGATCCGGCGGCGAGGTCCATCGAGCCCGAGTCGTCGAGGATCACGTAGGCGTTTATCGGCTTGACCGCGCCGCCGGCGCGGGCGGCCAACGCGGTGGAGCTGATCGTCCAACTCTTGTTGAATATGCCGCCGATCGTGAGGTTGACCTTCGCCGTCTGCGTCACCTTGACCGCATTGCAGGTGGTGGCGGTGGCCGTTTGCGCGCCTGGCGGTGTGCAGTTATAGCTGCTGCCGCTCGTATTGGTGCTCTGGTCGGTTACGCAGTTGACCCCGGCGGCTGTCGCAGCCGAGTTGCACTCGAAAGTCACCTGTGTGCCGGTGACCTGGATGCCGTCGCCAAGCTGGTTGTTCTCGCCCGTCGAGCCGTCATAGCCAAGCGCGGCCTGATACGCGTCCACTGACTTGGGGAAGCCGTTGCCGGCCGCAAGCGCCGAGGCACCGACCGCGGACTCAAGCTGCTGATGCGCCACGTACAGCCTGCCGACGTCGACCACGATCGACACAAAGCCGAGCAAGGCCACGATCATGAGCGCCAGCAGCGGCAGAACCTGCCCGCTCTCGCCCCGGAGACGCTGAGACATCCGCGCGTACTTCATTCGACCGCGTCCGATGCCGACGCGCTGAGTTTCAGCGTGTAGATCCCCATGCCGAACACACTGAGCGTGTACGGTACGCCCGCCGTGACGGTCGCCTCGTCGCCTTCCACCTCACAGCCCCCGACAGTGGTCGAGCTGGTGTAGTTGACGTTGTACGTGTAGACGGTGGAAGTAGAACCGCAGCCGTTTGTCAAGCTGGTGCTTGCACAGTAGTCGGGAAGCGGAGTTGTGCCGCTACTGAAGCTGGGCGTCACGTATGCAGTGGTCGCCGGGTTCGAGGGCACCGCGTTCATGACCATCGCCGAGGTCAGCAGGTTGTCCGAGGACGTGAGCGCCTGCTTCATGGCCGGATCGCACGGGTCGAGCGAACCGCGCTCGAGTGCAAGCTCTCGTGCGCCGTCGCTGACCGCATCACTGAGCGTCAGATATTTGAAGTACGCGCCGCCGAACTGGAGTATGGCGGTCACCAGGAGGAGCAGCAACGGCATCGCCAGCGCGATCTCCACGATCGCCTGCCCGTCCTCGCGCCGGCCCCACCGACGCCAGGAGCGCTGCGAATCCAAACTGCGATGGGCGCGGGATCTCATATCCCACGCTCTATCGGCGCAAACGCCGACGAACTGGAACAACCCCAGCATCCTGAAACGCCCCTTGCAACATGCCGCTCGGCCTCCTTGCCGCTTGGCTTGTCCACAAGTGTGACCCAACCCCGCCGTCGCGTCGATTGAATAGTCGTCCAAAAGCGCGCTTCTCGCACCTGGACATTCGGTCTACGTTCATCAATCCGCGCGGGAGATGACAGCGCTCGTGCAGCGCCTCAAGCCGACCCGTCCCCAGGTCGATAACGGTCATAGGACGATCCCCCAGCTAGATCAAACGTCCATTGCGCCTGAAACCGGCGCTCATCCAAACGTCGAGATCATTCCGGCGTTGCTCCGGATTCATGCCGTCTTCCCGATGCCAAGCGTCGTGGGTAGGGGACTTTTCAGGGCACTGCGCAGGCTTCGCTCCAACCAGGAGGGACAGTCGCTGGTGATCGTGGCCGTGTCGATGACGGTCGTGATGGGCATCGCGGCCTTCGGGATCGACGTCGCCTCCTGGTACGGCCGCTACCACCATGACCAGGTGGTCGCGGACGCCGCCGCTCTGGCTGCCGCCAACTGCCTGGCGAACCCAGGCGCGGCGGCGGGTGCGGTGAACGGCACCGCGGTGCCGACCTGCACCTCCACCACCGATACCGCCGACGCCCAGACCGTCGCCGTGGACTACGCGGCGGCGAACGGCCTGACCATCACCACCGCCAACGTCAACGTCAACACCGCCAACGGGAAGGTCACCGTGCAGGCGGCGTCAACCTCCCCGTCCTTCTTCGCGAAGGTGTTTGGGATCAAGCAGACGACCCAGTCGGCCGCGGCCTCGGCCGGGTTCGTCGCCAATGTGATCAACACGGTCAACAGCGGCAGCGGCAGCGGCGGCAGCACGACCACCACGCCCGGCGGCACCAGCACCACCCCCGGCACCACGGTCACGACACCCAACGGCACCGTGGAGAACGTCACCTACAGCGCGTGCACAGCCTCGAACCAGGCCCAATGCCCGGCCATCTATGCGGCCAGTACGGCCTGTGCCGGCACCTACCCCGGCGTCACGATCGGGACGCCGTCGAGCGGAGGCGCCCAGGCCACGGTCACCGGCACGATCCACAGCGAGGGTGCGATGTCATTCTCCAACACGCAGGTGACCGCGTCCGGCCTGACGATTGCGGGCAGTTGCTACACGACGATGCCAAGCGTGCAGGAGGTCAACAGCGGCACCAAGCTGACGGCCGTGTCGGTGGCCAGCCAGCCGTGGCCGGTGAACTATGCCGCAACACCGTATTTCACCGCCTGCACCACCAACTGCATCACCGTCAGCGGCATCGCAAACGTGCCGCCGTACTGCACCCAGGCCACGACCAGCTCGTCGGGCTTCACGTTCACGAACATCAACGGTAACCCCGAGCTTCCAGCCAACAACAACGTCTACTGCTCGATCGGGGGCGGCAATTCGAAGGATCCGTCGACCTGGAACGGGCCGTTCAACTTCCAAGCGGCGATGCCGGTCAACAACCAGGACAACAGCGGCTACAGCAGCTGCCCGGGCTACCAGACCGACACCTTCATCGGCGGCACCGACACCTTCCTCGGTGCCTATGGCGGCGGCTTCAACTCCTGCATGAAGGCATACCTCAACAACTGCCTGATCTACTCGACCGGCAACGTCGTGATCGAGAACAGTGGCGGCTTCTTCTGGTCCGGAGACATCTTCGACCCGGGCGGCACGATCCAGCTCGGCAGCGCCAACAGCGGCGGTCTCAACACCGCCTCACCGAGCGGTCTGCTGGAGGGCCTCAACTTCCTCGATCTCAACGCAACGCTGAAGCTGGTCGGAGACGGACAGATCGCGACCGTGGCCACAACCGCCACCACGTCCACGACCACGACCAGCACAACGACGACGACCCCGGGCACCACGACCACCACCTCGGGGACAACCCAGACCATCAGCGCGATCACCACCACGACCGGCTCGCAGACGACGACGACGTATTACACGACCGGCAACGACTCGCTCACACAGGGCGGGTAGCCGGCGCTGGTCAGACAGGGCGTCCCGGAGCCCTTCAGCAGCGTGCCCACCGGCACCGCGGCCAGATGCTGCTGCTGCAGCGCCTGTTCGAGCTGCGCCAGTTCGGCGCGGGCCGCCGACAGACTCGTGACGCGCAGCTCGATGACCTCGCCGCGACGCAGAGACGCCGGCATCTGGCCCGCCTTGCTGATCCGGACCTTGCCCGACACCGGCCGGCCGCCGGCGCCCTTGGCCAGCAGCCACTGCGCGAGGCTGGGCCCGCTCGAGGTGTAGATGAAGTGGTGCCCGTATCCGAGCCGGTGCTCGAGCTTTCGCAGCTTGCCCTTGGTGCCGACCCAGCCGAGCAGACCACTGTCGCCCAACATCGGCAACGGCTCATCGTTGTTGTCCAGCAACAGGTCGACCGTGGAGTCCGATGCCCTGTTCAGGGCAACCGAGACGTGCATGCCGGTGTTGTCGAGCTCGCGCACGAGCCTGGGCGTCTCCTGAGAGCTGGCCTCGACCATCACCCCAACCTGCGACTTGGGCGTGGTGACAGCCGTGATCGGCGCGGCTGCACCGAAGTCCGCCACCAGGCCGTAGGCGACGCTCGACAGGAAGGCTCCCAGCACCACGAGGGCCGATGCGCTGGCCGCGGTGACCGTGCGCACCGCGCGCACGCGCCAGGTCGGCAGCGGCCTGATGCGGCGATCACTCGAGAGGATCAGCGAGGCGGTCGACGCCCGCGCCGCGAACGAGCCGTCCGGTTGCGGCCGGGCCGCGAGGGCTCGCTCGATCGCGGGGCCGAGCTCCAGCTCCGAGTGCGCCACCTGGGCAAGCCCGAACCGCTCGAGCGCCTGATTGGAGACGCGCACGTGCCCGTAGCCGAAGCCATATGAGATCACCGGACAGCCACGGATGATCGCCTCGAGCACGGTCAGGCCGGCGCTCGCGTGAATCAGCAGATCAGCCGCCGCGAGGACATCGCCCATGCGATTCGTGAATCCGAGCACGCGCACCCGCGGTTCAGCGGCAAAGCGCTCCAGCATGCGCTCGCGCAGCGACTCGTTGCGACCACAGAGGCATAGCACCTCGGCATCGTCGGAGACCTCGAGCGCGCTTCGAAACGGCACCGACGATGTCACCCACGCCCCAGCCACCACCCGAGACCGCGATCAGGGGCCGGTCCTGTGGCAGCCCCAGCGCAGCCCGCGCCAGCGGGCGCGGGCGCGGAGTCAGAAAGGCCGCTGATGTCGGCGGCCTGGCCCAGCGCACGCTCCCCGGTCCGGCGATCCGCTCAACCTCCTCGCGCGACTCAGGGTGCGTGATGAAGTGCAGATCGATGCCCGGGTGCGCCCAGAACCGCAACCCTGCAAGGTCGGTGATCGACGAGTAACAGGGGACCTTGAGACGGCCGCGCCTGCGCATCTCGCCCAGGATCTGTGTCGTTCCTGGGTAGGTGGAGACGATCAGGTCAGGGTTGTGCGCCCTGACCAGCCGCATCAGACCACGACGGCCCGCGCGGCTCAGCATCCTCGTCGCAAGCCAGCGGGTCGGTGGGAAGTCCATGAACAGCCTGTACTGGAAGTCGAACAGCCACGGCACCCAGCGGAACATGAACGCCGAGTTGTCACGCAGGACCGCGGTTGCCAACGGCCCCATCGCGGGCAGGCCGTTGACAACCGCGATCAGCGCGTCCGGATCCTCCTGCTTGAACTCACGTGCGACCGCGCGGGCCGGAAGATCGTGCCCCTCGCCGATGTCGGCTGAGACGATCAGGATCTTGCGCGGACAAGCCTCTGCTGCGTCAGGCTCGCCCGCTGTCGCTAAAGGGTCTTGGAGCCCTCCGGCCGAACCGCCACTTTGGCCCGTGGTCAGTCCGCCGCCTGCTCGGGCGGCAAGCTCAGCGCTTTTTTTCGACGCCTGATCGCGCCGCCACTCGACGTAGCGCCGAACCCCTTCCTCAAAAGGCGTCGCCGCCGTCCAGCCGAGCTCATCGCGCGCGCGATCTGAGAGCACGATCTTCGACCCCAGGTCGCCCGGGCGGGCCGGCCCGTAGACGATCTCGGTATTGCCGACGAGCTTCTGAACAAGCTCGGCGATCTGCCTGATCGTCACGTCCTCATCGCTCGAGAGGTTGTAGACGCGGTTCTGAGCGATGTCGCCCAGGCCGGCGACAACCCCCTCCGCGAGGTCCTCCACGTAGACGAACCGCCGCGACTGCATGCCATCACCGGAGAGCGTGAGTTGCTCACCGGCGAACGCCTTGTTCACAAACGCCGGAATCACCGCGGCCTCGCGTGCCCGCGGGCCGTACGGAATCCCGAACCGGAGGATCGTGTAATTGATCCCGTACAGCTCCTGGTAGGACTTGCAGTACAGCTCGCCCGCCAGCTTCGTGGCCGTGTAGAGGTGCGCCGGCGGGGGCAGCAACGTCGTCTCGCTGACGACCGTGTCCTCGGTATCCGAGTAGACCCAGATCGTCGAGGCGTAGACGACCCGCTTGTACGCCGGCGCGGCGTGCGCCCTCGAGCACCGCGGCAGTGCCGCGCGCGTTCACCTGCTCGGCATCGTGCGGGTCAGCGTGGACATCGTTGACGTCGGCCACAGCGGCCAGATGCGCGACCGCGTCGCAGTCGGCCAGAGCCTCCGCGAGCGCCGACAGCGTCGGTCACCTGCCCGATCACGGTCTCGACGCCCTGGTGTTCGGGCCACGGCGAGGGCCGCAGGTCGTAGATCACGGGCTCATGCCCGTGATCACGCAGCTTGTCGACCACGTGGGAGCCGATGAAACCGGCCCCACCGGTGACGAGGACTCTCATTTACCGGCCCCCTTCTCGTTCAGCTCGCTCGCATCGAGTGTCACTTCGATTCCCGCGTCCACTGCCGCGCCGAGTTCCGCATCGAGTTCATCCTGCTCGAGTGGACGGTAATACAAAGGCGGGCAGGAATGGTTCTTTGCGACCCAGTCGCTGTTCGGAAGTTCGACGTGGTGCCCCAGGATCCGGTGGCACGGCTCGTCGTACACACGCCCGGTCGACTTCTCCAGCCAGTCGAAGACGATGTACTTGTACAGCCCTGAGACCATGCCGTCGGGCAGCTCGAGCCTCGACCCCGCGAACTGCGGATCCATGTGCTCAGCTGCCGTCTCGTTCTTCCAGGCGACGATCTCCGGCATCCGCTCGGTCTGGATCACGCCCAGCGCGGCTGTGAACTCGTTCATGCGGAAGTTCAGGCCCTGGACCTCGTAGGTCGGCTTGCCGTAGTTGCGGAACCCGCGCGCGAACTCGATCAGCTCCGGGCGCCCGGAGACGAGCATGCCGCCCTCGCCGGTCGAGACCGTCTTGGTGGCGTACATCGAATACACGCCCGCATCGCCGTAGCTACCAGGCTTGCGGCCGTTCCACGAGGCGCCATGCGCGTGCGCGCAGTCCTCGATCAGGAAGATCCCGTTCTGCTCGCAGTAGGCCGCGATCTGCTCCGAGTCGAACGCGATGTGACCGCCGATGTGGACGAGGATCGCCGCCTTCGGCCTGTACTGCTCCGCCTTCTGCTCGAAGTCGTCGAACGACATGCAGAGGTCCTCGCGGTTGCAGTCGACGAACTGCACCTCCGCCCCGGCGCGGATCGCCGCCAGCGGCGTCGCCATGAACGTGTTCGACGGGCACAGCACGGTCTCGCCCTGGACGCCGGCGAAGTGCAGCGCGGCGAGCGCCGCCCCCGCCCAGCCGTTGGTGGCGACCGCCGGTAGCTCGTTCCAGGCCTGCCAGGCCTGCTCGAAGCGTGCGGTCATGTCGGCCTCCGACCAGCGGTTGGAGTCGAGCACCTCGTCGATCATCGCGTGCAGCCGGGCACGGTCTCTGTGGTCGAACCCGATCGCGAAGCGCCCGTAGTCAGGCGTGATCTGGGTCTCAGTGGGAACTGTCGTCATGAAGTCCTTCGTGTCTGTTTCGATTCAGGTTCGGCCCAGGGCGCAACGCCGACAAAGGCGTGCCCCCACCCTGGACCTTCGGATCTGGCTTCCCGTCCGCCTCCTGCGTTGGGTCGCTGTAAGTGCACGGGCACGGTATCGAGTTCCGCGGACTTCAGCTTTGAGAGCAGTCCCGGCAGCGCCGCAGCCGTCCGCGCATGCGAGCGCTTGGAGCTGTAGAAGTCGGCGTCGTGGAGCAGGATCACATCGCCGGCGGCGATGCCGTCGAGTGCGCGCCGTGCGATCCGCTCGGGCGTCGTGAACTTGCGCCAGTCCTTGCCCCATTTCGACCACAGCAGCGGCTGCAGGCCGCGTTCGCGTGCGATCTGGAGGCTGACGCGGCTGTAGACCCCGTAGGGCGGTCGATGCAGTCTCGGCGCGGTTCCCGTCGCTTCCTCGATCGCCACCGTGCCCCGCTCGAAGTCGTCACGCATCGCCTCGGAGCCCCAGCTCGGATGCGGGCGATGGCGGTAGCCGTGCAGGCCGACCGATGCCCCGCCTCGGCGATCCGCCGCGCCAGCTGCGGTCGTTTGGCGACCTGCTCGCCGACCAGGAAGAAGGTCGCGCTGGCGCCGTGGGCTGCGAGGACCTCGAGCATCGCGGGCGTGCCCTCGGGATGAGGCCCGTCGTCGAAGGTGATCGCCACCGCTGCTGGCACGCTAGCCAGCAGCGGTGCAGCAGCTGGCGGCAGCTCGCCAAGGGTCCGCGCTATCCCCAGCTCCCTCGCGAAGGCCGGGACGTGCGGTGCGAGCACGTGCTTGATCACGGGTGGATCCTCACATGTGCCATTTTGGACACAAATCGGCGGCAGCGACGGCTTTTCGCTCTAAGTTCATTCTCATGTCTGAGTCGTTCTCATCCGAGGTGACGATCCGCCGCCAGCCGTTTCGCCAATGCCGAGAACGGATTCGCGGTGATCGACGCCGATTCCGGCGACGGCCCGATCGTGCTGGTCGGGCCGCTGGCGCACCTCGAGGACGGTGAACGCGCTGCAATCACCGGTGTCTGGGTGACCGACAGCCGCTACGGCGAGCAGGTGAAGGTGTCAGAGGCGCGTCCGCTGGCGCCGGAAACGAGCGCCGCGCTGATCTCCTACCTGCGACGGATCAGGAACATCGGCGAGAAGCGCGCCAAGCTGCTGATCGACCGCTTCGGCTCCGAGCGGGTGCTCGACGCGATCGACGAGGAGCCGGCCGCGGCCTTCCGGCGCGTCGGCCTGAATCCGTACCGCGCGCAGGAGGCCGCCGCCTCCTGGAACGAGCTGCGCACGATCCGCCGGCTGCACCTGCTGCTGGCCCCGCACGGGCTCGCCTACCTGGCCAAGCGGATCAGCGACGAGTACCCGAACACGGCGCACCGGGTCATCACCGAGAACCCCTATGAGCTCACGCGCGTGTTCGGCGTCGGCTTCCGAGTCGCCGATCGGATCGCGCGCGCCGGCGCCGAGTCGGTCGATGCGATCCCGGGACGGGTCAGCGCCGCGCTCGTCTACGCGCTCTCCGAGGCGGAGGGGCGTTCAGGCAGCACCTGCCTGCCGTCGGGCCAGCTGCTTGCGGCGGCCCGCGACCTGCTCGGCTCGCTACCGGACGAGGCTGCGATCGACCAGCTGGTCGAGGAAGGCGACCTCGTCCGCGACGGCGACTGGATCTACCGCACGCCGACCTGGGAGCTCGAGCAGGAGCTGAGCGAGCGCGTGCTCGAGATGCTGACCGCCGAGAACGATCGCGGCCGGCTGAAGCCCGTCGAGCCCGATGCTGTCGGCGGCGGCGGGACTCACCCTGACACCGGAGCAGCAGGCCGCGCGTTCAGGCCGCCTTCGACCACCGACTGTCGGTGATCACCGGAGGCCCGGGCACCGGCAAGACGGCCTCGATCAGAACGATCGCGAAGCTCGGCGAGGCCCAGCGTGCAAAGGTGCTGCTGGTGGCGCCCACCGGCCGCGCGGCGCGGCGGATGACCGAGGCGAGCGGCGTCGACGCCAAGACGGTCCACTCGGCGCTGGGCTGGGTCCCGGGCGAGCTGCCCGAGCACGACGAGGACGATCCGCGTGCCCGCGGACCTGCTGATCGTCGACGAGTCCTCGATGGCCAACCTCGAGCTGATGGTGACGCTGCTGCGTGCGGTCTCGGAGCGGGCGCACGTGGTGCTGGTCGGCGACGCCGATCAGCTGGCGCCGGTCGGCGCCGGCAAGCCGTTCGCCGACCTCGTCGCCTCAGACGTGGTCCCGACCGCGCGGCTGACCCACATCTTCCGGCAGGCGGCCGGCAGCATGATCGTGCAGGGCGCGCACGCGATCCGCCGCGGTGAGCTCCCTGAGTTCCGCCCGGCGAGGACATGCGCCACGACCTGTTCCTGATGGAGCGCTCGAGCGCGCGCGAGGCGCTGGAGCTGATCGTCGAGCTCGTCGCGACGCGGCTGCCCGGTCACTACGGCATCGACCCGCTCGAGGACATCCAGGTGTTCGCGCCCGTATACAAGGGTGAGCTCGGGATCGACGCGCTGAACCGAGCGCTGCGCGACGCGCTCAACCCGACCGGACAGGCCGGTCGGCGGCGGCCGCCTGCGGATCGGCGACAAGCTGATGATGACCGGCCGCAACCTTCACGAGCTGGGTCTGATGAACGGCACCGTCCTGCACCTGGAGGACGAGATCCCGGGCGCGACGGTGACGATGCGGCGTTGCTGCTGCGCAGCGACGAGCAGATGTTCCGGTTGCCGCCCGAGGAGGCTGAGAGCCTGCGGCTCGGCTACGCCTGCTCGGTCCACCGCGGCCAGGGAATCGAGCTGCCGGTGGCGATCATCGTCGCGCACGAGCAGGCCGGCGCCTTCTTCCTGCGGCGCGAGATGCTCTACACCGCGGTCACGCGGGCGAAGCTGGCGACGGTGATAGTTGGCAGCCGCGCGGTGGTGGCTCGAGCGGCGCGGACGCCGGATACGGATCGGCGTTACTCGCGGCTGGGCGAAAGGCTCCTCGCTGAAGCGTCGCGGTAGCGATGCCGCCCAGCAGGATGAGGCCGCCGATCAGCTCCGACGCGGTCGGAACCTGGCTGAGCGCGATCCATGCCGTCGTGATCCCGGCAACCGGCACCAGCAACGAGAACGGCACCACCGAGCCGACCGGATAGCGTGACAGCAGCGAGTTCCAGACCCCGTACCCGAACAGCGAGCAGAGCACGGCCGTGTATAGCGTGCTCGCGACGGTCACCCAGCCGATGTTGTCGATCGCGTGACTGACCGCATGCGGGCCGTTGACTGTCAGCGCCAGGATCAGCGCAGGTATCGGCACGACCACGGCCCGACCACACGGTCAGCGCGAGACCGCTCGAGAACTGGGCGCGCCGCGACAGCACGTTGCCGATCGACCAGCACAGGCAGGCCGCGATGATCACGGCCAACGGCAGCAGCGACGTGTCCGCCGCCCGGCCGACCACCAGCACCGCCAGGCCCAACAGGCCGATTGCGACTCCGGCGAGCTGCTGGCGGGTGGGCTGCTCGCCGAGCACCACGCGTGAGATCCCGATCGAGAAGATCACCTGCACCTGCACCAGCAGTGACGCCAGCCCGGCCGGCATCCCCAGATGCAGCGACAGATACAGCAGGGAGAACTGGCCGAGACTCATGAACAGACCGATCAGCAGGATCTGCCGCCACGGCCCGGGCCTCGGAACGAAGAAGATCGCGGGGAAGACGACCACCAGGAAGCGCGCCGCCAGCAGCAGAAATGGCGGGAAGCCCTTCAGCCCCTCGTCGATCACGACGAAGTTGGCGCCCCAGATGATCGCGACCAGCACCGCCTTGAGGTTGTCCCTTGGACTCACACCCTGATCATGACGGACCTCGGTCGGCTTGCCTCCGTCGGAGCCGCGCGGGCCTGCCCGAGCCCGAGCCCGAGCCGAGCCCGGGCCGCGCGGGCCTGCCCGAGCCCGAGCCGGGGCCGAGCCGCTGTGAGCGCGCTGTGAGACTCGCCCCCGCAACTCCGTCGACGTTTGTGTCGAATATCTGCACAAACGTCGACAGAGTGGTCTGCGGCTGCGGCTGCGGCTGCGGCTGCAGCCGCGACGCTCACGGATCGACGCTGACCCGGAACTCCCAGTCCTCGACCTCGACCACGTCGCCGTCGCGCAGCTGGCGTCCGCGCCGGGTCTCAACATCGCCGTTGACGAGCACGGCTCCGAGCGCCAGCAGCTCCTTGCCGTCGCCGCCGCTCTCCACCACCCCGCCGAGCTTGAGCAGCTGACCGAGCCGGATCGACTCGCCGCTGATCTTCAGCTCCTGCACGGATCAGGAGATCGCGTCGACCCGCAGCCGGCGAACGCCGGCCGGAATCTGGATCTCCACCTCGTCGCCCGACGCGGGCGCCGATCAGCGCCTGAGCGACCGGTGAGGTCGAGGAGATCAGACCCTCCTTTGGATTCGCCTCGTTGGGGGAGACGATCTTGAAGCTCTGGCTGCCGCCCTTGCCCAGGTCGGTCACGTCGACCGTGCGGCCGTGGCGAACGTCGTCGCCCGTCGCTTCCTCGACGACGACGGCCGCGCGCACCTGCTCGCGCAGCCGGAGAATCCGGGTCTCAAGGTGCGCCTGCGCCTCCTTGGCCGCGTGATACTCGCATTCTCCTTGAGGTCGCCCCATTCACGCGCGGTCTTGATGCGGGAGGCGATCTGCGAACGCCCGTCCGTCTCGAGCTCGTTCAGTTCGTCCTGCAACCGCTTCAGCTCGGCAGCGGTCATCTCGATTGTGTCCATCCGACCGACCTTAGCTGAAGCGTTCAGCCAGGGGCCGAGACGAGCCTGCCTTCAGTTCAGGGCCGAGACGAGCAGCGCGGCGCCGAAGCAACGCGACCATGTGGAACGCCTGGTCGACGATCGCCGCGATCGTGTGGTTGGCGACCGGGTCGAGTCCCCTTGACCCTGCGCACGTAGATCAGCAGCAGGCGACCGTCATCCTGAATCACGTGCGGCAGCGAGATCGCCGCGACGATCACCAGCGTCGTCCAGCCGAGGCTCGAGCGAGATCCAGATGAAGGCGGGCACGTACGCGCAGCAGGTAGGTGAACGTGTGCGAGAACAGCGCCCGCCGCGCGACCGGGTCGCGACCCAGCCCGCCGCGCTTGTGCATCGCCTGCCAGTCGGTCTGCAGCAGGTAATCGCCGACCTGATGGCTGACGAAGAACACCACGAAGACCGCGGCCCAGGTCATTGCGCTGCAGCGTAGTCGCTGGCGAGGCAGCACCTGTGTCCGTCGCGTGTCGGGAGAGCGGTCGCGGCGCTGCTGCGCCGGTGATGACCGCCGGCGCAGCAGCTTCGGCGGTCATGCGGCCCGTGAGCCGGGCGGATCGGGGATCGAGTAGACGCGCATCGCGCGCCTCGCGGCCGCGCACCTCGAACTCCTCGACGAACCGCAGGTCGCTCGGGTGCCTCGCGCATCGCATCGCACGGTCGCCTCGGCACGAACAGCATGTGCGCGCCGCCCTTGGTCATGCCCTCGAGGCGCGACGCGGTGTTGGTGGTGTCGCCGATCGCCGTGTACTCGACGCGTTGCTCGGCGCCGACGTTGCCGCACATCACCGGCCCGGTGTTCAGCCCGACCCCCATCCGGAAGCCCGACGGGTAATCCTGCTCGGCGAGCCAGGCGTTGAACGCCTCTAGCCGCGGCCCGATCATCTCGCGCGCGGCGCGCATCGCGCGGTCGGCGTGGTCATCCTGCTCCAGCGGCGCGCCGAACACCGCCATGATCCCGTCGCCCATGTAGGCGATCAGCGTGCCGCCCGCGTCGAGGATCGCTTCGGTCATCTCGTTGAGGTAGTGGTTGACGACCGCGATCACCTGCTCGACCGGCTGGGTCTCCGAGAACCTGCGTGAACCCGCGCAGGTCGCTGAACATCACCGTGCAGACGCGCTGCACGCCGGCCAGGCGCAGGTCCTCGTCGGTGCTCGCGAGCACCTCGTCGACGACGCCGGGCGGCACGAAGCGCGCAAACGTCGAGCGTGCATACTGGCGCTCGAACGCCTCGCCGAGATAGACCACGGCGAGCGTGCCGACGATGCCGACCACCAGTGCGAACTCGGGGTCGATGACCGCGACGATCCAGCCGGAGTCGAACGTGATCTGTGCCGCGATCACGTACAGGAGGCCGGCCAGCAGGCCGCCGACCAGCGCCCGCACGCCCAGCCGCGCAGGCCGAGCAACGGCGCCAGCGCAGCCCAGCACGATGATCAGCAGCACGTTGACCCAGCCGGCGCCGTCGCGCAGCGGAATCCCGTGGAGCACCGTCGCGGCCTCGTTGGCGACGATCTCCGTTCCGGACATCAGGTTGCCGTTGGGGCCGGAGCCTGACATCGGCGTCGGGTGCACGATCCTGCAGGATCGATGCCGTTGCGCCGATCATCACCGTCTTGCCGCGCACGGCCGATGCCGGGAACCTGCCGGCGTAGACCCGCCAGTACGGGATGAACCGGACGGTCCCGGGCGGGCCGGCATAGTCGATCGGCACGGTCGCGGTCACCCCGCCGAACAGATTCGGCGAGACCGGCCTGCCCCGAGACCTTGGCGGCGATCGCCGCGCCGAATGTCTCGAGGCCCTGGAACGAGAACTGCATCCGTCGGTAGACGCCGTCGGTGTCCGGGATGCTGGTCGCGTTGGCGGCGACGGAGTGCCCGAGCGACCACAGTTCGGCGTTGCCGCCGAGGATGTCGGTCGAGCCGTGCGGCCCGACGCTGGTGGTCGCCAGCACCACGTGCCCGGCATGCCCGATCGCGGTGGCCAGGTCATCGTCGTCGGTCTCATCGGTCGGCTGCGAGAACTGGATGTCGATCGCGATCTGCCTGGCCCCTGCCTTGACGAGGTTGTCGATCACACGGGCGTGGTCGCGACGCGGGAATGGCCAGTTGCTCGCATAGTTCCGCCTGACGGCGCGTGCGGTCTGGAAGTAGCTCAGCGTCGAGGAATCGACGCCCACGACGACGAAGTTCTTCAGCAGCTGCGGTCGCGGACCGCGCACATGAAAGCGTGCGTCGATCGTCTGAAGCTCCGTGCGGTGAAAGACCCCGGTCGCATACGCGAGCAGACCCGAGCCCCGCCGCGAACACCGCAACGGTCGCCAGCAACAGCCGGCGCCGCCGGCGCCAGCGCATCCGCCGCACCTACCTCACCACTCTCGGCGCTGCCGCGGACATCAGCGGCGGATGCTATTGGAAGCGGGCCGGTGGCCTCGCCGTTGTTCGCTAAAAGCACACCGGAAAGCAAAGTGGCGATACCCTGTGCGGTCACCGAAGTCACGGACCGGCGACAGCGGTTGGGTCAGTCAGGCGGAGCGAGATGCAACGATCAGGGCGCAAACGAATTCATGCTGGGCGCAGGCGGCAGGCGGCGGCTTGCGCTTGGAGTGGTCGTGCTGGCGCTCGCCGGCATCACCCCTGTTGCGCTGGCGGCTGGGGTTGACGGATCCGGGTCTGGCGGCGCGGCCGCGACGAGTTCCAAGGGCGGCTGGATCTCGAACGTCTCCGGCTCGCCGAGTGTCACCAACCACTTCACCGCGGTCGACACGACCGACCACGCCGACTCGCGCCCGGCCACCGCGCTCAACGATGCCGGCGAGGGCGTCATCGCCTGGCAGGATCGCATCACCGGCTACGTGATGGTCTCGCAGATCGAGCCGGGCGCCGGATGGAGCACGCCGCATGCGTTGGCGCCGGGCGCACGCCCGGCGGTTGCGATCGACGCGGCCGGTGACGTCACGGTCGCATGGGTGGACTCCCACGGCAATGTCGCCTATGGCTACAACGCGGCCGGGTCCACCAGCTTCGTCAACGGTCAGATTCCAGGCAGCGGCAATCCCGAGGGCGCGTCGAGCCCGCAGGTGGTGATGGACTCGGGCGGCAACGCCTGGTTGCTCTGGACAGTCGCCGGCGGACCCTTCGGACTCCTGCACTCCGTTTACGGCGCCTACCTTCCGGCGACCACGCTGGCCGGCGGTGGCCCCCCAACCTGGACCGGACAGCTGGCGTCGCCCACGGGTGCCAGCCACTCCGTCAGTCTCGCCACCAACCCGAGCGGCAGCGCCGTGATCGCGGCGTTCCCGGCGGCGGACGACGACGCGATCGGCATCGCCTATGCGAACTCGGGCAGCGGCTCGTTCAGCACCCCGGTCCATGAGGTCCCCAACCCGCGGTCCGGGCGGTATGGAGACCCCCTCGTCGCGCTCAATGATGCAGGCGAGGCGGTGCTCGCCTGGGACGAGTGCAGTGACGCGTTCGGCACGCTCTGCATCCCCGGCGCCGGGGCCAAGCTCGAGGTGGCAAGCGCCACGGCGAGCGAACTCGCGAACCCGGCGGCTCCGCGTTCAGCAATCCGCAGACCGTTGCGCTCGGCACGCCGGCAGCCCAATACTTCCCGCGCGTCGCGGTCAATGACGACGAGGTCGCGGTGGCGTGGAACGACCTCAGCCAGACGCACCCCTCCGTGCAGTTCAGCGCCGATGCTGCCGTGGAGCCGCTGACTGACCTCAATGCCGGTACGGCAGCCTGGCAACAGCTCCTCAGCGGTCAGAGCGCCACGACTGAGGCCGCGCCCTACATCGGCCCGCGGATCGCGATCGATGCGAGCAACGACGTGACGCTCGCCTGGGATGGCGCGGGTTCGGGCAATGGCGAGAGCACCGTCAACGCGATCACCGCGAACGCACTGCGCCGCCACCTGCGCATCGACTTCGACGCTGGCGCTCGACTCGCAGGCGAGCGCGGCCGCAAGGCTGTCGCTCGCGGCCGCCCCCAATGGTGACGCGCTGCTCGAGCTGGACCAGCTACGCGCCGAGCGGAGGCGCGCATCCCGACCGTCAGTGGCCGACGCATATGACCCGGGCCCGGCGCTGAGCAACATGCAGATCCCAACCACCGCCACCGCCGGAACCGCGGCGACCTTCTCGTCCAGAGCACCGACAACTGGACCGCGCTCGATGGCCCGGTGATCACACGCTGGAACTTCGGTGACGGCACCAGCACGACCGGGCCCGTCGGCAGTCACACCTACACCGCGCCCGGCACCTACACGGTGACGGTGACCGCAGTCAACGGCGGCGGCGAGTTCGACGCTGCAGCCGGCAGGTCGTCGTCGGCGCCCACCGCAGCGGTCTCCACCCCGGTAGGCGCCACGGTCGCCACCGCCCCGCTGTCCGGCGTGGCCGCCTGGGGCTCGCGACACGGCCGCCAGCTCGGTGTCTGCCGAGGTGACGGTCCCGGCGCTCTCCTGCGCCGGGAACACCGCCGCGCCCATCGGCCAGGCACTAGGCGTCCGGTTCTGGGGCAGCCGCGCTGAGCGCCACCAGCGCGACGGCGCTGGCTGACTTCGCCGGCGTCAACGTCGAGTGCAGGGGGCGTCCGCCGCGTATCGAGCCCAGCTTCACGATCTCCGACGTCAGCACCGGCACACCAGCGCGCCATGGACGCCAAGCTGACCGTCACTCCGGGAGACCTGCTGCAGCTCTCGATCAGCGACGGCGCATCGGGAGCGTCGCTGTCGATCACCGACCTGTCGACGCCCGGCCAGGCCCCCGCGGCCGACCTCAGGGCCCTCACTCGCACCTGACGCCGGCTGGCAGGTCGGCGCCTTCCCGATCCCGGGCGTGGCCGGCCCGTATCCGACGGTTCCAACGGCTTCACCGAACGTCACGGCAGACGGCACCGGCATCGGCATCGCTGACGAACCTCGAAGAGCTCCACCTGGGGTACCGCCAGCGTCTCGGCGGTGGGACGGACCAACAACCAGCTGAGCGTCGTCTACGCATCGGTGCCGCAGGCGCCGCGCGGCGGCAGCCTCGCCGCCGCGGCACACGGCACGATCCGGTATCGGCGTCCCGGCACGCACCGCTGGACGCGGCTCACGCCGCAACACCCCGCTACCCGCCAGACACGCAGATCGACGCGACCGCACGGCACCGTCCAGCTGTCGAACCCCGAGCCACATGGCCAGCACCCAGTCGGTCACGGCCTGGGGTGGCGAGTTCAGCGCCAGCAGCGATTCAAGAGGGCTCACCACGATCCGCGTCGCCGGCACCTGGGCGGCGCGGGGGCGGGTGGCGCGCGCGCGGGTGCAGCGCTGGCGGGCCATGCCAAGAAGCATACAAGCCCGAAGCCGGTCAGCGGCAACCTGTGGGCCAAGGGTCACGGCAAGTTCACGACCAAGGGCAATTACGGCGCCGCTGCCGTGCTCGGCACGAATGGCTGACCCGCAACCTCAAGCGCGGCACGCTCTTCGAGGTCGCAAAGAACCGCTACGACCACAACGACCGGATCCGCGTGACCGTCGACTATCCGCACCGCCACACGCGTGGTGCTTACGCCAGGGTCAGAGCCTGATCGCTCCGGCACCGACGCCGAAGGTCAAGCCCAGGACCAAGCCCAGGCCCAGCAGGTCAAGCCCGCGCCCGTGGCGTTCACGCTCGTCGGCGTCAAGAAGGTCAACGGCCGCTACAACGTCGACGCGCCCGGCTACTACGAGCTGATGCTGCTGAGCAACGACCGGCCCTACTACGTCGACGCCGCCGTGGCACCGACACCAGCCCAGCGGCGGCGGCGCCTGGTTCTACCGGGACGGCAGCTCGGACGGCGAGCCGCGTTGGGAGATCCACTTCGAGCATCAAGCAGAGCCTGGCCACGTTCCAGCTCTGGAACATCGGGATCCAGATCGACGACAAGCTCTACGTCGTGCCGCTACGGTTGAAGTGATCGCCGCCTCGGTCCTGGCCACGCCGCTTCGCAGGGACGACTCGATGCGACGGCGGAGCGCCTGCAGTTCGTCGGTCATGCAGACCGTGTGCGAGCAGCCAGGCCGCGGCGCCGCCGTAATCGCGCGTCCACGAGCTCGAGTACGCGCTCGATCGTTCCCGGCACCGGCGCGTGATCCTGCGGATCGTGGCCCTCGAGCTCCGCGCGGTAGGTCTCCGAGCTGCGCAGGCGATCGATGATCTGAACGATCCGCTCGGCGGTCGCGAGGTAGTCCTCGGCGATCACCTCGCGCGAGACCCCGCAGGCGTCGAGCGCCACGGCCACGACCATGCCGGTCCGATCCTTGCCGGCGGCGCAGTGAACCAGCACGGCGCCGTCGGCTCGCGCGATCTCCCGGACCGCCGCCACCACCGAATCGGGCCGACTGCTGCATGTAGCCAAGGTAGGAGCGAACCACCGGCGTCTCGTCCGCGAAGCCGTGAATGCGATCTCGAGGCCAGGGCCGAGCCCGGGATTGATCGTCTCAGCGTCGAGATCGGTGTTGCCCTGCGACGGATACAGCGAGTGGTGCTCGATCCGCACGCGCGGCTCGCGCGTCAGCGGGCCCGGGCCTTCGAGCGCCACCTCGACGTCGGTGCGCAGGTCGAGCACCACCTCGAGCCGGTGCTCCTCGACCAGCAGCCGGCACGTCGGCCGAGCTCAGCGCCTGCAGATTGTCCGAGCGCAGCAGCACTCCCGGCACGACGGCGCGCGCGTTCACGGCGCCGTCGAGCTCGATCCACAGCGGCGTCTCACCCACAAGCGTCATCGCACACATCCTTGCAAGGATTGCGTGTGGTAATGAGTACCACTCGTAACCTCGTCAACCTCAGCGGCGTCGGCAAGGACTACGCGGCGCGCACGATCCTCGAGGACATCACGCTCGGGATCGCCGACCGCGACCGCATCGGCGTGGTCGGCGGCAACGGCCAGGGCAAGTCGACGCTGCTCGAGCTGATCGCGGGCGCGGAGCAGCCCGACAGCGGGCAGGTGACGCGGGTCGGCGGGCTGAGCATCGGCGTGCTGGAACAGGCGGATCGTCTCGCCGCCGGCGAGACGATCCGGGACGTGCTGGTCGGCGACCGCCCCGAGCACGAGTGGGCCGGCGACCGCGAGTTCCGCGGTGTGCTCGAGGGACTGCTCGGCGGGGTCGGGCTCGCTCGCTTCGATGCCGGCATCGATACGCCGGTTGCCGGCCTGTCCGGCGGTGAACGGCGCCGCGATCGCGCTCGCGCGGACCCTGCTGGACCACCCCGACCTGCTGCTGCTCGACGAGCCGACCAACCACCTCGACGTCGAGGCGATCGCCTGGCTCGCGGCCCACCTCGCCGCCCGCGACGGCGCGATGCTGGTCGTCACCCACGACCGCTGGTTCCTCGACGCCGTCTGCACCGCCACCTGGGAGGTCGCAGACCGTGCGGTCCACCAGTACGAGGGCGGCTACGCGGCCTACGTGCTGGCGCGCGCCGAGCGCGATCGCCAGCGGGCGGCGCGCGAGGACAGACGCCAGCAGCTGATGCGCAAGGAGCTCGCCTGGCTGCGTCGCGGCCCGCCGGCGCGCACCTCCAAACCCAAGTTCCGGATCGAGGCGGCCAACGCGCTGATCGCCGACGAGCCGCCGGCCCGCGACAGCACGGAGCTTCTGCGATTCGCGAGCTCGCGCCTCGGCAACAAGGTGCTCGACGCGGAGGACATCTCCTACGGCTACGGCGATCGCTCGGTCCTCAACCACGTCACCTGGCGCCTGGGCCCAGGCGACCGGCGTGGCGCTGGTCGGCGCCAACGGCTCCGGCAAGTCGACGCTGCTGCGGCTGCTGGCCGGCGAACTCACGCCGACCCGCGGCGAGGTGCAGCGCGGTCAGACCGTGAAGCTCGCTCACCTCTCCCAGGAGGCGACTCCGGTCAGCGGCCGGCATGACGGTGCTCGAGGCGGTCGAGCAGGTTCGCGGCCGAGCCACGCTCGCAGGCGGCGAGGAGATCACCGCCGGCCGGCTGGCCGATCGGTTCGGGTTCCGCGGTGATAAGTCGCGCACGCCGGTCGGCGATCTCTCCGGCGGCGAGCGCAGGCGGCTGACGCTGATGCGGCTGCTGATGTCGGAGCCCAACGTCCTGCTGCTCGACGAGCCGACAAATGACCTCGACATCGAGACACTCACCGCGCTCGAGGACCTGCTCGACCGCTGGCCCGGCACGCTGCTGGTCGTGAGCCACGACCGCTACTTCGTCGAGCGCGTGGCCGACAACGTGTTCGCACTCGACACGCTCGGCGGCCTGCGCCATCTTCCGGGCGGTATCGACCAGTACCTGGCTGAGATCACCGCGCCGGCTGAGACCACCGGCACGTCGGGGCCGGCGCCAAGCAGCGGCGCGGCGCCGGCGGGCGCAGCGACACCCAAGACGGGTGCCCAGATCCGACAGGCGCGCAGAGACATACAGCGGTGGGAGCGGGAGCTCGAGCGGCTGTCTGGCCGGGAGCAGGAGCTGCATGCCGCGATGGCCGAGCACGCGACCGACCATTCCCGCCTGTCAGCCCTCACCGCCGAGCTCGAAGAGCTCGTGGCCGAACGTGATCGCCTGGAATCCGCCTGGCTGGAGACATCAGCGCTGCTCGACGCTTGAATTGACCGCAACCGATGACCGACGCCGAGCAACCGCCTGCACCACTGGACCGCGCCCTCGCGGACGCAGCGGTTGCCCTGGCACGCTCCTGGCTCGACGCCAGCGAGCACGTCGAGCAGGACGCCGCCGCGGCGCGACTGGCCGGCGTGCTCGGCGATCCGCAACGGCCTGGCATTCACGGTCGGCTTTGTCGACGGAGTGGTGCGTCCCGAGGATGTCCATGTGGCCGCGCGCAACCTGCGTGCCCTGACGCCCGTCATTCCCAGATTCCTGCCGCTGCCGGTGCGCGCGGCGATCCGCGTCGGCGCGCTGCTGGCGCCGATTGCGCCGTGGCTGGTCGTCCCGGCCGCCCGCCTGGCCCTGCGCCGGATGGTCCGACACCTGGTCGTCGACGCCAGCGAGACCCGCCTGGGAGCTGCGATCAGTCGCATTCGCGGCGGCAACCCGAACGTCCGGCTCAACATCAACCTGCTCGGTGAGGCGATCCTCGGTGAGAACGAGGCGGCACGCCGGCTCGACGGGACGCGGCGTGCTGCTGCAGCGCGAGGACGTCAACTACGTCTCGATCAAGGTCTCGGCGACGGTCGCCGCCGCACTCTCCCTGGGCCTTCGATGAGGCCGTCGAGCACGCCACGACGCGCTGGCGCCGCTGTTCCGGATCGCCGCCACCGCTCCAGCGAGGCGCAGAAGTTCATCAACCTCGACATGGAGGAGTACAGGGACCTCGACCTGACGCTCGCCGTGTTCACGGCACTGCTCGACCGGGACGAGTTCCTCGATCTGGAGGCGGGGATCGTGCTGCAGGCCTACCTGCC
This sequence comes from uncultured Actinomycetota bacterium, assembly GCA_963804615.1. Taxonomy (GTDB): domain Bacteria; phylum Actinomycetota; class Thermoleophilia; order Solirubrobacterales; family Solirubrobacteraceae; genus Palsa-465. The sequence goes on along the minus strand of CAWDRA010000010.1, from coordinate 245,752 downwards.
GGACGCGCTGGGGGCGATGATGCGAGCTGCAGCGGTGGTCGCGGGCCCGGCGAGCACGCGGTGGCGCGCCGGTAAAGGTGCGGGTGGTCAAGGGCGCGAACCTGCCGATGGAACGCGTCGAAGCGGAACTCCACGGTTGGCCGCTGGCAACCTGGCCGACGAAGCAGGCCACTGACGCGTCCTACATGGCGGTCCTCGATTACGCGCTGCGGGCCGAGCACGTCGACGCGGTCAGGATCGGGGTCGCCGGCCACAACCTGTTCGACACCGCGCTCGCCTGGTTGCTCGCGCAGCGCCGCGGCGTCAGCGCAGCGATCGACTTCGAGATGCTGCTCGGCATGGCCACCGCGCAGGCTGCGGTGGTCCGTGAGGCGGTGGGGTCGCTGCTGCTGTACACGCCCGTGGTCCACCCGCGTGAGTTCGACGTGGCGATCGCCTACCTGGTCAGGCGGCTTGAGGAGGGCGCCTCACGGGAGAACTTCATGTCGGCGGCATTCGCGATCGCAGACGATCCGGCAGCTGTTCGCCCGCGAGCAGAACCGCTTCCTGGCGTCGGTCGGCTCGATCCCGACCCAGGTTCCGATCCCGAACCGCTCACAGGATCGGGAGACCCCCGCAGTCGCCGGGCCGCCGCGACGGCTTCGACAACACGGCTGACACCGATCCCGCGAGTGCCGCCAACCGCCGGTGGGCCCGGGCGATTCAGGCGCCGGATGCAGGCATCGACGCTGGGGCCCGCGACCGCCGGGCAGAACCTGATCTCCAGCTCGACCGTCCTGAGCGAGCGGATCGATCGCGCTGTCGCAGCGGGCGCGGCATGGCGAGCGGTCGGCGCCGACGCGCGCGCTGAGATCCTCCACCGCTGCGGCGACGTTCTGCAGGCCCGACGCGCCGATCTGCTCGAGGTGATGGGCGCAGAGGCCGGCAAGGTGATCGAGCAGGGTGACCCCGAGGTCAGCGAGGTGGTCGACTTCGCGCATTACTACGCCGAGCGTGGCCGCGAGCTCGAGCGCGTCCCGGGCGCCCGCTTCAGCCCCTCGCGGTTGACCGTGGTGACACCGCCATGGAACTTCCCGGTTGCGATACCCGGAGGGTCGATGCTGGCGGGCCTGGCCGCCGGGTCACCGGTGATCATCAAACCGGCCGCTCAGGCCCGCCGCTGCGGCGCGGTGCTGGCGGAGGCGCTCTGGGAGGCGGGCGTCCCCCAGGATGTCCTGCAGTACGTGGCGCTGGAGGAACACACACTGGGCACCGAGCTCGTCGCCAACGCGCACGTGGAGCGCGTGATTCTGACCGGCGGCTATGAGACCGCCGAGCTGTTCCGAAGCTTCCGAGCCGATCTTCCGCTGCTGGGTGAGACCAGCGGTAAGAACGCGATCGTGGTCACCCCCAGCGCCGACCTCGACCTGGCCGCCAGGGACGTCGCGTACTCGGCCTTCGGCCATGCTGGCCAGAAGTGCTCGGCGGCATCCCTGGTGATTCTCGTCGGCAGCGTCGCCCACTCAAAGCGGTTCCGCCGTCAGCTGATCGACGCCGTGACCTCCTATCGGGTCGGTTATCCGTGGGAGCCGACGAGCCAGATCGGCCCGCTGATCGGACCTGCCGACGGCAAGCTGCTGCGGGCGCTGACGACCCTGGAGCCAGGGCAGCGCTGGCTCGTGCAGCCTCAGCAGCTGGACGACGTCGGGCACGCTCTGGAAGCCCGGCATCCGCGAGCGAGTGCAGCCGGGTTCGGAGTTCCACCTGACCGAGTACTTCGGGCCGGTGCTCGGGATCATGACGGCGCCGGGCCTGGATGATGCGATCGAGCTGGTCAACCGCATCGACTACGGCCTCACATCCGGCCTGCAGTCGCTCGACAGCGGTGAGATCGCTCACTGGGCGCAGCGCGTCGAGGCCGGCAACCTCTACGTGAACCGCCACATCACCGGCGCGATCGTTCGGCGCCAGCCGTTCGGTGGCTGGAAGCGAGCCTCGGTCGGAGACGGGTGCAAGGCCGGAGGACCCAATTACCTGCTTGCGTTCGGCAGCTGGCGCGACGACCCGGACAGCGTCGGGGCTTTGGAGCAGGTCGCCGAGGATCCGATCACAGGGTCGACGCTCGCGGCCGCCCGGGAGGCCGACGTCTCCCCAACCGAGCTTGCCTGGCTGCGAACGGCGCTCGCCACCGACCTGCGGGCCTGGCACCGGGAGTTCCACGCTCGCGACGTCACCGGCCTTCGTGCAGAGAACAACGTGCTGCGCTACCGGCCTGTCCCGGTCACCATCCGAGTCCAGCAGGCCACCGACGCGCAGCTGCTCCGGATCGTCGCGGCGGCCGGCAGAGCACAGGCACAGGTCATCGTCAGCACAGCCGAGCCCCTGCCCGAGCCGGTGCAGCGCCACCTCGATCAGCTTGGCCTCCCGACCCACGTCGAGAACCGTGTGCAGTGGGGGGCCCGCGCCGCCCAGCTTGCCGCCGGCGGCGGCCGTGTGCGCCTGCTCGGCGGATCGAGCGCTGAGCTGGCCGCGGCTGTGTCCGGCTCTCCGGCACTGGCGATCTACGCGGGCGAGGTCGTATCCGCCGGTCGCATCGAGCTGCTCACCTTCCTGCGCGAGCAGGCGATCTCGATCACAGCCCACCGCTTCGGCACGCCGCGGACCACAGGCTCACACGATCCGCTCAATCCATATGCTGCCGCAGATGCCGACGATCCTGCTGGTGCGCCACGGACAGGCCTCGTTCGGCGCGGCGAATTACGACGAGCTCTCCGCGGTTGGCGTGCAGCAGGCGGGGATCGTCGCTGAACACCTCGTGAGTCTTGGACTCGAGGTGCAGCATCTCGTCAGCGGCGACATGCGCCGTCAGCTCGATACCGCCGCCCCGAGCGCCCGGGCGCTCGACCGCCCGGTCGCAGTCGATCCGCGCTGGAACGAGTATTCGATGGACACGATCCTCGCGACCTACGCGCAGACCAAAGCCCGAGCGAGCGTCAGCGATCCCGACCAGGCGAGCTCCCCGGCCACATTCCATCATCTGCTGGAACAGGCCCTGGTCGAATGGATCGCGGCCGGCGACGACGGCCGCGCACCGGAGTCCTGGCCGGATTTCCAACGACGTGCGCAGGACGCGCTTGAGGATCTCGCAGGTCGGCTCCAGGCGGGGGCGGCGGCACTGGTGTTCACCTCCGGTGGCGTGATCGCGGCGCTGGCCACGGCGCTGCTCGAGCTTCCCGCGGCCACGATGCTCAGATTCAACCGAGTGACCGTGAACACGGGCGTTACGAAACTGGTCAGCGGCCGGCGCGGGATCACGCTCGTGTCCTTCAACGAGCACGCGCACCTCGAACAGACGGGGCGCGCGCCGATCACCTACCGCTAGCAACACCGAGTCAACGTGCCAGGTGGCGGGCGATCACGACCCGTTGGATCTCGTTGGTGCCCTCATAGATCTGTGTGATCTTCGCGTCGCGGAGCATCCGTTCGACGGGGTAGTCGTTGACGTAGCCATATCCGCCGAGGGTCTGTACCGCCTCGACCGTCACCTTCATCGCGTTGTCGGAGGCGAAGACCTTGGCCATTGAGGTCCACATCCCAAGATCGGCCGGCGCGCGGATCCTGATCGGCGAGACTGCAGGCGCGGTAGAGCAGCTCACGGGCGGCCGCGGTGCCGATCTGCATGTCCGCAAGCTTGAACTGCATGCCCTGCAGCTCGATGATCGGCTGGTCGAACGCGATCCGCTCCTTCGCGTAACCGACCGCATAGTCGATCGCTCCCTGTGCGATCCCGACGGCCTGCGCGGCGGCACCCAGACGGGTGCGCTCGAGGGTGCCGAGCGCCACTCGCATCCCGCGGCCGACCTCACCGATCACGTTCTCCTGCGGAACCCGCACGTCCTCAAACACGGGTGAGCCCGTCGGTGAGCCCTTGATCCCGAGCTTGTGCTCGTACCCGCCGATCGAGAACCCGGGGCGATCGGACTCGACGATGAACGCGGTCACGCGTCCGGCGGCCCGATCGGTCACCGCGAACACGATGTAGAAGTCGGCGACGCCGGCGTTTGATGATCCAGTTCTTGGTGCCGTTGATGACCCATTCGTCACCGTCGGGCACCGCGGTCGTACGCATCGCCGCTGCGTTCGAGCCCGCTTCGGCCTCCGACAGCGCAAACGCCGCCAGCCACTCACCTGAGGCGCACCTGCGGCAGGAACCGCTGTCTCTGTTCCTCCGAGCCGAAGCTCGAGATCGGCAACGTCCCCAGCTCCTGCAGCATCAGCATCAGCGCACACGACGCGTCCGCCTTCGCGATCTCCTCGACCGCCATCTGCAGCATCAACGTCCCGGTGCCGGTCCCGCCGTACTCCTCGGCGAACGGCAACCCGAAGATGTCGTTGTCGGCAAGCAGCTGCCGAATGTCCTGCGGGTACTCCGCGGAGCGGTCGACCTCGGGCGCCCGGGGGACGATCCGCTCCTGGGCGATCTGCCGGATCGTGGCGCGGAGATCCTCGAACTCCTGCGGGATCAGATAGCCGCCCGCCGCGGCACCGGCACTCATGCCGCAGCCCCCGCCGGCTGCTGCGCGTAGTCGTAGAACCCGCGTCCGCTCTTGCGGCCGTGGTGACCTGAGACCACCATCCGCTTGAGAATCGCCGGTGCCGCATAGTCGGGGCGCTTGAACTCGTCGTAGAGGGAGTCGCACACCGCCTGCAGGACGTCCAGGCCGATGAAGTCACACAGAGTCAGCGGCCCCATCGGATGCCCGCAACCGAGGCGCATACCGGTATCGATGTCCTCTGCCGATGCGAAACCCTCCTCATACATGCGAACCGCCGCCATCAGGTACGGAACCAGCAGGAAGTTGACGACGAACCCGGAGCGGTCCTTGGTGCGGATCGAGGTCTTGCCGATCTGCCGCGGCGAACTGCCTCAGCGACGGCGATCGCCTCCGTGCCGGTGTCGAGTCCGGTCACCACCTCAACCAGCTTCATCACCGGCACCGGTGAGAAGAAATGCAGTCCCAGAACCCGCTCGGGCCGGTCGGTGCGCGCCGCCAGTTCGGCGATCGGGATCGACGACGTGTTCGACGCGATGAACACCGCGTCGGCGAGGCGGCGGTCGAGCTCCTCAAACAGCGAACCCTTGATCTGCGGATCCTCGCTGACCGCCTCGATCACCGCGTCGACGCCCTCCAGCGCCGAGAGGTCGGTCGTGTATTCGATGCGCCCGATCAGCGCCTCGGCGTCCTCGGCCGTGAGTTTTCCCCTTTCCTGGGCGCGCCCCAGCGACTCGGCCAGGCGCGCCCGCGAGCGCTCCAACGGTGCCTCACTGGGTTCGAACAGCGTCACCGCGATGCCGGCCGCGGCGGCCGACTCGGCGATGCCGGAGCCCATGAAACCGGCACCCACGACACCGAGGCTCGAGATTCTCATCGGTTTCCGGCCCTCCTTCGGAGCACGTCAGATCGGGTCTGGACCAAACTAGGTGGATACCATATCATTGAACATCAAACTATTTCCGCAACAGTTCGGCGGCACCGTGCGCCAGTGCGCAGGCCCGCAGGCGGATCGCACCGGAGGATCGCGATGATCACGGCAGCTGGAGCAACGGAGCAGGCCGCGACGGAGGTCGAGCAGCTCACCCCTCAGATTCGTCACGGCCGCCTCGCTGTTCGACGGACACGACGCGGCGATCAACGTGATGCGGCGGCTGATCCAGGATCACGGCGTCGAGGTCATCCACCTCGGTCACAATCGCAGCGTCGCCGACGTCGTGCGGGCAGCGATCCAGGAGGACGCCGACGCGATTGCGATGAGCTCCTACCAGGGCGGTCATGTCGAGTACTTCAAGTACGCCGTCGACATGCTGCGCGAACACGGCGCGGGCCACATCTCCGTCTTCGGCGGCGGCGGCGGCACGATCACGCCAACGGAGATCGCCGGGCTGCAGGACTACGGGGTCGCAGCGGATCTACCACCCGAACGACGGCATGAGCCTCGGTCTCACGGGCATGATCGACGAACTGGTGGCGCTGGCGCAGGAGCGACGCCTGCCGACATCTGCTGAGGTGATCGGACCCGCGAGGCCGGGCCAGGCCGACGACCTGACGGTGGCCCAAACACTCTCGGCGATCGAGGACGAGGTCCTTGATCGAGATCGCGCTCGAGCAGCTGCGCGCGCTGTGGGCGAGCACGGATCGGCGTGCGCCTGTTGTCGGGATCACCGGCACCGGCGGCGCCGGCAAGAGCACCGTCACCGACGAGCTGCTCAGCCGATTCGGACAGCATTTCCCGGACATCCGGATTGCGGTGCTGGCGGTCGACCCGACGCGGCGGCGGACGGGCGGCGCCCTGCTCGGCGACCGGATCCGGATGAACAGCCTGCGCAACGAGCGGATCTACATGCGCTCGATCGCGACGCGCAGAAGCAACCGCTCGACCAGCGCGATGCTGGCCGATGCGCTCGCCTTCCTGACCTCCGGCGGCTTTGATCTGGTCATCGTCGAGACCGCCGGCATCGGCCAGAGCGACTCGGAGATAGTCGATCTCGTCGACATTCCGCTCTACGTGATGACGAGCGAGTTCGGCGCCGCCAGCCAACTCGAGAAGATCGACATGCTCGACCTCGCGCAGATGGTCGTGATCAACAAGTTCGACAAACGCGGATCGCAGGACGCGTTGCGGGACGTGCGCAAGCAGTGGCGGCGCAGTCACGTCTCATTCGACCGTCCCGACGAGGAGGTGCCCGTCTACCCGACGATCGCCAGCCACTTCAACGACGCCGGCCTGACCTGCATGTTCGCGGCACTGTGCCAGCAGATTGCAGCGCACGCGCCCGCTGGCGCGAGCGCCGGGCAATGGGAGCCCGAAATCGAGTCCGCCGCGCCCGGACGCCCTGGCGGTGGTCTGATCCCCGACAACCGTGTCCGTTACCTGGCTGAGATCGCCGACCAGGGCCGTGGGATCAACGCCGGCGTCGAGCACAGTGCGACGCTCGCGTCGCAGGCCCAGGCCTTCCTCCAGGCCGCCCGCGCACTGGGTGACGGGCCGGCGGTCGAGGAGCTCACCCGCCGCCACGAGGAGGCGCTCGAGCAGCTCGGACCCGAGGCGCGAGGACTGCTGGACGATTGGGATCAACGGATTCGATCGATCAGCTCCGAAACCTACAGCTACACGGTGCGCGATCGGGAGATCACCGGCGAGAACCACGTGCGGTCGCTGAGCGGGCAGCTGATCCCGAAGATCGCGGCACCACGGCTCGACGGCTGGGGCGACCGTCTTCGCTTTTTGATGAAGGAGAACCTGCCGGGCTTCTATCCGTACACCGGCGGTGTCTTCCCGTATCGGCGCGAGGGTGAGGATCCGACCCGCATGTTCGCCGGTGAGGGCTCGCCCGAGCGCACGAACAGGCGGTTCCACTACCTGTCAGCGGGACAGCCGGCGGCGCGACTCTCGACCGCGTTCGATTCCGTCACGCTCTACGGGGAGGACCCGCACGAACGGCCGGACATCTTCGGGAAGGTGGGCAACTCTGGAGTGTCGATCGCGACGCTCGACGACGCCAAGAAGCTCTACTCGGGGTTTGATCTGTGTTCACCGACAACGTCGGTCTCGATGACGATCAACGGGCCGGCGCCGATCATCCTGGCGTTCTTCATGAATGCGGCGATCGACCAGCAGGTCGAGCGTCACCTTCAGGAGACCGGAGGCGTTGAGGCCGCGCAGCGCTCCCTTGACGAGTACTTCGGCGATCAACCCCGGCCGGTGTACGCGGGCGATCTGAGCCCCGGCAACGGCGGCCTCGGCCTCGGTCTGCTCGGCGCCTCGGGCGACATGGTCGTGGCTGCCGACGTCTATGAGCGGATCAGGGCCGACACGCTGCGCCGGGTGCGCGGCACCGTACAGGCGGACATTCTCAAGGAGGACCAGGCCCAGAACACCTGCATCTTCTCGACCGAGTTCGCGATGAAGATGATGGGCGACGTGCAGGAGTACTTCATCGAGCACGCGATCCGGAACTTCTACAGCGTCTCGATCAGCGGGTACCACATCGCCGAGGCGGGCGCCAACCCGATCAGCCAGCTTGCGTTCACGCTCGCCAACGGCTTCACGATCGTCGAGTACTACCTCGCACGGGGAATGAGCATCGACGAGTTCGCGCCCAATCTGAGCTTCTTCTTCTCCAACGGCATGGACCCCGAGTACGCGGTGATCGGGCGGGTCGCCCGCCGGATCTGGGCGCGTGCGATGCGCGAGCGCTACGGGGCCTCCGCCCGCAGCCAGATGCTGAAGTATCACATCCAGACATCGGGCCGAAGCCTGCACGCCCAGGAGATCAGCTTCAACGACATTCGCACCACGCTGCAGGCGCTGTATGCGCTCTTCGACAACTGCAACAGCCTGCACACCAACGCCTACGACGAGGCGATCACCACCCCAACGGAGGAGTCGGTTCGCCGTGCCGTCGCGATCCAGCTGATCATCAACCGCGAGCTCGGGCTCAACTTCAATGAGAACCCGCTGCAGGGGTCGTTCATCATCAGCGAGCTGACGGACCTCGTCGAGGAGGCCGTATATGCCGAGTTCGACCGCCTGTCAGAGCGCGGCGGTGTGCTCGGCGCGATGGACACGATGTATCAGCGCGGGAAGATCCAGGACGAGAGCATGCTCTACGAGCGGCTCAAGCACACCGGCGAGCTGCCTCTGATCGGGGTGAACACGTTCCTGCCCCGGGACGGGCACGGGGAGCAGATCGACACGCTCGAACTGATGCGATCCACCGAGTCCGAGAAGCGCCAGCAGATCGCCAACGTGCGCGCCTTCCAGGGGTATGGTGCCGCTCGCAGGCCGGCGGCGCTGGCGAAGCTCCAGGACGTGGCGCGTGGCCAGGGCAACGTCTTCGCGGAACTGATCGAGACGGTGAAGTGTGCTTCGCTCGGGCAGATCTCCGCGGCGCTCTATGGCGTCGGCGGCGAGTACCGGCGCAACATGTAGCGGACTGATGAGCGCCACGGCATCTCAGCGGTCCGACCTCACCGATGCGGTCGGAACCGTGCACCAACCGGCCGGCGCCGACGCTCGGATCGTCTGCCTGGTGCCGAGCATCACCGAGCTGATCTGCGACCTGGGGCTGGCCCGCCAGCTCGTCGGCCGGACCGGGTTCTGCATCCATCCCTGGGAGACGGTGCGCCGAATCCCGAAGGTCGGCGGCACCAAGGACGTCAAGATCGACCGCATACGCGAGCTCGCACCGACGCACGCGATCATGAACATCGACGAGAACCGGCGCGAAACCGCCGCCGAGCTGGCGCAGTTCGTGCCGCACGTGGTCGTCACCCACCCGCGCTCGCCACTCGACAACCTCCCGCTGTACCGGCTGCTCGGCACCATCTTCGGCCGGGAATCCGAGGCGGACGTGCTCTGTGGGAGGTTCGAGGCGGCGCTCGAGCGCCTGCGGTCTCGGGAGCGGCCGCGCGATGACGTTCTCTATCTGATCTGGCGCGACCCCTGGATGGCGATCTCACCGGACACCTACATCTCGCGCACGTTGGCGCTCGTCAATTGGGTGACGCACCCTTTGATCGCCGATCGGCGCTACCCAGAGGTCGACCTCATGAGCTACGCCGGCCAGGTGGATCGCGTTCTGCTCAGCAGCGAGCCCTTCCACTTCAAGGCCCACCACGTACCTGAGGTACAGAGCCTCGTGCCCGAGGCCCGTGTCACGCTGATCGATGGCGAGATGACCTCCTGGTACGGCAGCCGGGCGATCCGCGGGCTCACGTATCTGGCGGCGGTGACCTGATGGCGGCGGCCACCAACCCAGGCGGTGACCCTGGCCGTGTGTCGGGGGCGCTGTCCTTCGATCCGATCACCGAGGCAGCGCGACAGTGGGATCAACACTGGGGTGGGGACGCCACAACGCAGATGGCGGCCGTCACATCGATCATGCGTGCGCAGCAGATCATGATGGCGCGCCTGAATGAGCTGCTGGTGCCGTTCGATCTCAACTTCCCCCGGTACGAGGCGCTGATGCTGGTCTATTACAGCCGTCGGGGGGAGCTCCCGCTCGGCAAGATCTCCGACCGTCTTCAGGTCCACCGGGCGAGCGTCACCAACGTCGTGGACAAACTCGCGAACAGCGGCTTTGTGGAGCGCATCAACCACAGCGAGGACCGCCGCGCGGTCCTCGCTCAGATCACCGCCAAAGGCAGGCGAACGGCCCGAAGTGCCACGAGGATGCTGAACACCGCCGAGTTCGGCACCGCCCCGCTCGACCGCCGGGCGTGCGGTGAGATCTTCACGCTGCTGGAACCGTTGCGCCAGCAGGCTGGCGACTTCACGCGCTCGGTCACCTGAATCTTCCGCCGAATGGCGGCTGCAAGTTCCGCTGCGCAACTAAAGCTGCGTGGCCGCGGTTCCGATTAGATTCGGCGCCATGGACACCACCTGGCCGTCCGCACCACGGCAGGTCTCCGGAGCACGTCGGGTCGACGTGACGAGTGGAATACTGCGGGCTCACTGGCCGATCGTGATGCTGGTAACGGCCGGTGCGATCCTGCGGCTGTTGGCGATGGTCGCGTACGCGCCGGCACTTATGTTCCCGGACTCATGGGGCTACATCGCGACGGCATTCTCGGGCGGCTTCATCGAGCTGCCAACGGTGCATCCGATCGGCTATCCGCTGCTGGTCAGGCTGTTGACGTTGCCGCATCGCAACCTCGCGGAGCTGGTGGCCTTCCAGCATCTGGCCGGGCTCGGTGTGGGGGTCGCGGTGTACGCAGCGTTGATCCGCGCGTGGCTGCCCCGCTGGGCAGCCACGGCTGCCGCCGCCCTGGTGCTGCTCGACGGTTACACGATCACGCTCGAGCAGTACGTGATGTCGGACACGTTCTTCACGGCCGCACTGCTGGCGGCGGTGCTCGTCATCTCCTGGCCACTGCTGGATCCCGACGGCTCGCGGACGCCGTCGCCGCGACGCGCGCTGGTGGCCGGCCTGTTGCTGGCCGCGGCGGCGCTGATCCGTGAGGTGGCGCCTTTCACGATCCCGATCTTCCTGATCTACCTGCTGTGGCTGCGAGCGGGCTGGCGCCCGCTCGCAGCGTTCATCGTCGCGGCCGCTGTACCGCTGCTCGCCTACAGCGCGCTGATCGACCATCGCTTCCACGTCTTCAGCATGACCGCCACTCCGGGATGGACCCTCTACGGCCGCGTCGCCGGATTCGCGGACTGCGATGGCGTCAAGCTCGAGCCACGGGCACGCAAGCTGTGTGAAACCGCTGCCCAGCGCGCAAGCCATCCCGATGCACCCGACTGGTACATCTGGGGCCCTTCGCCGGCCCAGCGCCTGTTCCACCCGGCGAGCCAGTCGGACTCCGCGATCGCCCCCACCAACCGCGTGCTGGAGTCGTTCTCGCGCGCGATGATCCGCAACCATCCCCTGGACTTCGCCGGCGCCACGCTCGCTGACTTCAGCCGCTATTTCAGCGCGAACGCAACGCCGTACAACAACGCTGTCAGCGCCACCTCGCTGCCGGCCAGAGCCTCAGCCGAGGCCCACAACTCGACCACCGAGCAGCGCGACCTTCCCGGCCTCGACCTCAGGGTCCGATCGCCCGCCGGCTTCGTGCGCAGCTACCGTCGCATCTTCCACGTTCCGCGCCCGCTGCTCGCAATCCTGGCGCTTGTCTCACTGGTGGCGCTGTGCGTGAGAGTCGCGGCTCGGCGCGAGATCTTCATGCTGACCGGCAGTGCCCTACTCGTCCTGCTCGGGACTGCGGCCACGGGCGGTTTCGCGCTCCGCTATCTGATGCCCGCGGTGCCGTTGCTGGCGATCGGCGGCTCACTGGCGACCGCGCAGGTGCTCGCGCGTATCCGCTGAACTGCTTGCGCGGCGACTAGGTCGCAGCGGCGGCGCGCGCGGGTGAGACCAACCCCTCCTGCAGGCGCCGGACAGCGTCGAGGTGATCGCCGGTCCAGATCACGCGCACGCCGGTCGCGGTCGCGTGGCCGTCGCCGTCGTGAGATCGGTCGCGACGGCCTGGACCAGGCGTCCTCCGCCTCGCCGTCAGCCGGCTGCGGGTCCGGCACCGAGGCGGCGCCCACGAGACTCGCGGCGAAACGGTCGTACCAGGCTGTCAGGTGTTCGGCTGCGTTGAGCAGCTCGCGTCTGCCGCGGCCTCGCGCTCACCACCGGGTACGCCGCTGCCGTCCCACAGGTCGAGCACCGCGTCGGCCGCGAGCCTGACGCCGGCGACGCCTGTCACCAGCGTCGGTCACCTCGGCGAGCGGGACCCTCTTGGCGCCGCGCTCGGTCAGGTAGCCGCGGAAGGTGTCGTCGAGCCGCCGCGCGGAAGCCGCGGCCTGCTGGCCGAGCGCTGCGCGGCGCCTTGGCGCCGGCGCCGGTCGGGTCGCAGCAGGCGACCCCGTAGGCGACCGCCTCCGTCAGGTAGCTGCTGCTGTCGACGTATGCGCGGCCGAGCGCACGCCCGAGGTCGACGCTGGCCCCGCGTGGCCAGAACAGCAGCCCGACAGCGAGGCTGACGGCGCCGCCGATCGCGACGTCCTCGATCCGGACCAGGCCGAGCTGCCAGCCCGCGGGTACCAGCAGGTTGAACAGCACCAGCAGCGTGACGGTGAAGGCCGCCTGCCCCGCGGCGAACGAGACCGCCGAGGGCGCAAGCCCGGCGCAGAGCACGACGAACGGCAGGATCACCCAGAGCACGGTCGTGTTGGTGCCGATCAGAGACACGAGCGCGCCGCCGATCACGAACCCGACGGTGGTCCCGAGCAGCGCCCGATACACGTTCTGGCCGGTGCTGAGCGCGTTGGAGCGCAGCACCGCGAGCGCGCCGAACACGACCCAGAAGCCGTGCTGGACCGAGGTCAGCTCGGCCACCAGCACCGCCAGCGCCAGACCGCTGCGCGCCCCGCAGGCTGTTGTGCAGCCATGACGAGCTCAGCTCCGCGTGCGCGAGCGCCCGCTCTCTGGCTGAGCTCAGCGGGCCGGTGAACCCGGAGGGCTGGCGCCCGAGCAGCCGCTGCCACCAGCTCCGCCTCCAGGCCGCCGCCGCGTACTCGACGTTGGTCGCGACCTGGTCGGTGATGTAGGCGAGCTCCTGCGCGCGGAAGCTGGGGTCGAGCGCCGAGACGATGCCCGCGGCGGGCTGCGTCCTGTCCGGGCCGGCGCTGCTCGAGCGGCAGACTCGTGGTGCGGGTCTCGAGTTCTCCAAGGCGCCGCCTGCAGGCGCTCGCGCGCGGCTGCCAGCTCCTGATGACATCGGCCGCGGAGGCATCTCCGGGGTCAAGCGCCGTCGCGGCCCGGTCGAGCACATCGGCGGCGGCGAGCTTGACCGCACACAGCGACGGGTCAGGCATGCCGCGGGCGGCGCCTCGAGGCCGGAGCGCAGTGATCACGGCGCTCAGCCAGCGCAGCTCGTCCACGAGTCGGATCTCCGCGCGAGCCTTGGTGGTCAGGCCGGTCGGCCGGTATGGCGTCGCCGAGGAACAGCCTGTCGAGCGCCTGCGACCGCCTCATCGGAGCGCTTGCGGGTGGCGTCGCGCTCGCGCTCGGCGTCCTCGCCTCCATCCCCGGTCACCCATGCGATCTCGGCGCGGATCCGCGCCGCGATCGCGCGGCAGGCGGCCACCGCGCGGGCCTCGACCGGGAAGGCGACCGGCGAGGGCCACAGCACCCTGATCGCGACATCGCCGCGACGGTTGCGATCGCCCCATCCGGCGACCCGGTCCGGGATCTGCGAGGCCGGCCCCGGGACGGTGACCGGCAGGATGAACGAGAGCACCAGCGGCGTGGTCGCGCTCGCGATCACCGAGCTGACGACGCCGCTGAACAGAACGACGAAGGCGACGATGAACATCAGCGATCGTCGCCAGCCACAGTCGACTGCGACACCAGCGTCCCCAGCGCAGATCAGCACGATGCAGGTGACCCCCATCAGCGCCTGTGACCGCAGGCGGTCCAGTACGCGAGCCCTGGAAGTCGACCAGCAGCAGCTTCGCGAACGACGCCGAAGGCGATGAAGTACGACATCGTCGGATTGCCGATCACCTTGTCACCGAGCGCGAACAGCGCCGGCATCACGATCGCGGCGCGCCCGGCACGCCGCAGCGCCCCGTAACCGGGGTCGTGGACACGCAGCCAGTCGCCGAGACTCTCAAACATGAGTCACTCCAATGAGCGGATCACCTGCGCGTGCTCGCGCATCGTCTCATCACCGTCCTGCCCCGGCTGACGCCCGAACCCGCAGTACATCGCCACGCCGAAGTCCTGCAGATAGCGCGGTGGCGGTCCGGTGCCGACGGCGCAGCCCCGGCGCGCCGTCGAGCGGAAGCACGATCCCGAGGAAGACGCGAGCGTCGCGAGGCTCGAGGTCGACCAGTGGGCGGAAGAAGCTTCTGTCCTCGCTGCGCAGGTAGCGCGGGCCGGCCAGGTGCAGCCAGTCGACCGTGCGGCCGGATTCGGACACGGCGAAGTTGGCCATCCGCACCAGCACCTGTAGTCCCTTGCCTCGTACATCGGCCACTCCGGGAAGGTGCCGTAGCAGAGGTGGTAGCCGACCAGGGTCTGCTCCGGGATCAGTCTTGTCAGGCGCGTCACCGGCCCGGCGAACCGCTCCCAGGCACCCTCGTTCGTCCAGGCCAGGACGCGCTCGATGTCCTGGGTCTCATAGGCGCAATCCCACTGGATCGCGAGCTCCTCGGGCGGAATCGCATCCAACAGCCGCGGCAGCTCGCGCGCGACCAGGTCCTCGTAACCCGCTTCGGCCTTCGGGTAGTCAGCGGCGAAATCGGACTTGAAGGCGTTCATCGCGCTGGACGGGAACGGCAGTCCGACCTGGAAGCGCAGATCGCCTCCGATCACGCCGGCGCGCTTGAGCTCCCTGAACAGGCCGTAGGACTCGATCGCGGCGTCGATCCGAGGCCAAGTCTCGAAGCGAACGCGCTCCACGTCGCGTCTGACAGTGAACACGGGGGTCTCGTAGGCGTGGCGTGGAAGCCCGGTGGGGGAGTCGGTTTCGGAGACGACGACGATGTCAGCGCTCGGACGGATCACGTGCTCGCGCTCGAAGCTGACCCAGCCAGCCATCGGTCCGGTCTCACCGTCTGGCAGCGAGAAGACCATGTCACCGAACAGCTCGGCGCCTGCCCTGAAGGCGTGCTCGGGCGATTGCGCGGGAAGACTTCCCACAAGCAGCATCCGGCTGTTGACCCGTCGATCCGCCATCGATCCTCCAGTCACCGATCTCCGTACCCTGGGCAAGGTATATGGAAAGCTCGACGCACGACGTGGTCATCGTCGGCGGCGGCCATAACGGCTTGGTCGCGGCGACGCTGCTGGCTCGTGCGGGCAGGCGGGTCACGGTTCTCGAGCGGCTCGGCCACCTCGGTGGCGCTGCGGTCTCTGAGGCGCCCTTCCCAGGGATAGACGTTCGCCTGTCCCGCTACTCGTACCTGGTCAGCCTGTTCCCCCGCGAGCTGCTCGAGTTGCTGGGGGTGGAGATCGAGCTTCGCCGCCGGCGGATCGCCTCCCACCCCCCGATCCACGCGGCGGAGGTGTACGCACTGACCGCATGCGTGGCGCCCGCACTGGCGCCGACGTTGCTCGAACCGCTGCGGTCGCGTGACCAGATGCGAGAGCTGGTGGGCGATGAGACGGCCTGGCGAGCGTTGTTCGAGCGGCCGCTGTCGGAGCTGCTCGAGGCTTCGGTGCCCGACGATCTGACCCGCGGGATCGTCGCGACGGACGCGCTGATCGGGACCTTCGCCGCGCTCGATGACCCGAGCCTGATCCAGAACCGCTGCTTCCTCTACCACGTGATCGGCAACGGGACCGGGGAGTGGGATATCCCGGTCGGCGGGATGGGCGCGCTGACCGGCGCCCTGGTCGCGGCCGCTCGCTCGGCGGGAGCGGAGCTGCGGACGGGCATCGAGGTCACCGCGATCGAAGCCGAATCGACCGGCGGGCCGGTTCGCGTGAGCACGGCAGGCGGTGAGGAGCTGGTGGCCTCGCACCTGCTCGCCAACGTCGCGCCGCTGGTGCTGGCGCGGCTGCTCGGCGCCGAGCCCTCGGGCGCAGCGGCGCCAGAGGGCTCGCAGCTCAAGCTCAACATGGTGCTCACGCGGCTGCCGCGGCTGCGCGACCCGACGGTCGCAGCCGAGGATGCGTTCGCCGGGACATTCCACGTGAACGAGAGCTATTCGCAGCTCGCCGCCGCCCATCGGCAGGCCGCCGGTGGCACGGTTCCGGATGTGGTGCCGGCGGAGGCGTACTGCCACTCGCTGACGGACCCGACGATCCTGTCGCCGCAGCTGGTCGCCGCCGGCGCGCAGACGCTGACGATCTTTGCTTTGCACATGCCCGCGCGTCTGTTCCGGGCCGATCCGGACGGCGCCAAGCAGGTCGCGGTGCAGCGCACGCTCGACTCGCTGAACTCGGTTCTGGCGGAGCCGATCGAGGGCTGCCTGATGAACGACGCCAACGGGCGGCCATGCCTGGAGGCTCGGACACCACTCGAGCTCGAGGCCGAGCTGGGGTTGCCGGCCGGCCACATCTTCCATCGTGACCTCAGCTGGCCGTTCGCCGAGACGGCCGAGGAGGTCGGCAGCTGGGGCGTTGAGACCGCATGGCCGACCGTCTGGTGCTGCGGAGCCGGCGCGCGGCGGGGCGGTGGCGTCAGCGGGATCCCGGGGCACAACGCGGCGATGGCGGTGCTGGCTTCGAGGTAGCCACGGTGCTTCACCGTGGGATCGTGGCCGCGCGCCTGCGGATCAGATCCCGGCGACCACCAGCTCTGCGAGGCTGTCCGCCATCCGACCGGCATCGACGGTGGGGAACCGGTCGGTGACCGCACCGACTGTTCGGGGGTCGAGCGCGAGCTCCAGAGCCGCGTAGACCTCGACCGTCACGGACCGCAAGCGGTCGCCCGAGCCGACCGCGATCACGGCTGTTGTCAGCGATGCCCCGCGGATCACGCGCTGGGCGACGCCGGCGATCTTGGGCCCGGCCGGTAGGTGGAGACTGAAGCGTCCGCAGCAGTATTCATCAGGAAGCTCACCCAGCTCGAGTCCCACCCCGAGCCGCCGCAGGGCTTCGCGGATCAGCGCGGTCAGCTCTTCGAAGCGCGATTCGATCCCGTCATAGAGCCGCTCCTCAGGTCGTATCAGCTCGACCACGACGGACTCATGGTCGTAGGCCACCGCGTGGCCCCCGGCATGTCGAATGACAGGCGCGAAGCCATGCCGCAGAGCAAGCTCGCGTGCGTGCTCAAAGCCATCGCGAAGTGCGTCCAGACGGCCGAATGCGACCGTGGCTCCGGGCCGGTAGACACGCAGGGTTGGTGGCAGACGGCCCCTCGCCACGGCGTCCAGGAGCTCCGCGGTCAACGCCATGTCGCGTTGCGGATCCCCCGGATTGCCGTCGCGGCGTAGCTCCACGGCTCAGACGTGTCAGCCGAACGTCAGCACGCTGCGGATACCGTCCTGGGCCTCCATCAGCTCAAACGCGGTATTGACCTCGGACAGCGGCATCCGATGTGAGATGAACGCGTCGACGTCGATCTCCCCGGCCACATAGCGATCGATCAGCTCGGGCACCTGGTCCCGTCCCTTGACGCCGCCGAACGACGAGCCGGCGATCCGGCGACCCTGGATCAGCCAGCGCGGGATCACGTCGAGCGTCTCACCCTTACCGGCGACCCCCGCGACCGTGCAGAGCCCCCACCCCATGCGGGCGGACTCCACCGCCTGGCGCATGACCTCGACCCGGCCCGTCGCCTCGAACGTGTAGTCAGCCCCGAAGCCACGGGTCTCGGCCTGGATGCGCTCGACGATCTCCGGACCTGCCTGCCAGGTCTCGGTCGCGCCATGGGCGCGTGCCAGCTCGAGCCGCGACGGCGACAGGTCGACACAGATGATTCGCTCGGCGCGCTGCAGCCGGCAGCCGGCGACCGCGCCGAGACCGACCATGCCGGCTCCGAACACGACGCAGGTCGAGCCCTCGCGCACGTTCGCGGTGTACATCGCGGCACCTAGGCCGGTCGACAGTCCGCAGGCGAACAGGCACGCTGCCTCCAGCGGCGCATCGTCCGCGGACCTTCGCCAGAGCGATCTCCGGCATCACCGTGTACTCGGCGAATGTCGAGGTTCCCATGAAGTGGCGAACGGGCTCTCCCTCACGTGAGAGGCGTGTCGTGCCATCGGGCAGATAGCCCCTGTTCTGCTGCTCGCGGATCGCCAGACAGATGTTCGTTCGCCCGCTTCGGCAGTGCTCGCACTCGCGGCACTGCGGTGAGAACAGGGTGACCACATGATCACCCGACGCTGAGCGACGTGCACGCCGTCGCCGACGGCCTCGACGACGCCCGCGCCCTCATGCCCGAGCACGGTCGGCGCGTAGCCGGACGGATCGACGCCCGGAGGCCGTGTACAGGTCCGTGTGGCAGACGCCGCACGCGACGAGCCGAACCAGCACCTCACCCCGCTTCGGCTCAGCGAGATCGACCTCGGCCAGCACCAGTGGCTGGCCGAACTGCTCGAGTACCGCAGCCTTGATTCTCACGGTGATGCCATCCCCTTCCCAGTATCGGGCATGTGGATGATTGAAATGGATCTACGCAACGTCCGGTCCGACGATCAGCTCGAGGTAGCCGTCGGCGATCTGCATCCGCGTTGAGGCGGCCCCCTCGGCCGAAACCACTGTGGAAGCTGGTTGACCATGCCGAGCAGGGCGCGAAGCGCAGCTCGCGATCGGCGAATTGGAAACTCGCCGTCGCCTCGCCACGGGCGAAGATCGTCGGCCAGTATCCCTCAAACTCCTTGCGCTGGCGGCGCACATGCTGCCACTGGCGGCCGCGCGCGAGCACGCGGCAGCTCCTGCTGAAACACGAGCATGTGATCGCGCTTGCGCTCGACATGCCTCGACCCATGTCGCGCATGATCTCGCGCAACTGCACACGCGCCGAGCCCTCAGCCGCGACGATCTTCGCTGACCTCTCGAGCAGTGGCTCCATCAGCTCGTCGCAGATCCTGGACGAGCAGCTCGTCCTTGCTGCCGATGTAGTGGTAGAGGCCACCTGCCTTGAGCCCGGTGCCTCGACCAGATCCTGGATCGAGGTCGCGTGGAAGCCTTTGGTCGCGAACACCTGCGCCGCAGTGTCGATCACGAGCTGCTGACGCCGGTCTAACGCGCTGCGCAGCATGCGGGTCTGTTAGGAGGTGACGGCACGACTGAGTATATGCCGAACGTTCCACTATAACATTGTAACGAGTCGTTCGGTATATTTGCCGGATGAGGAAGACATGAGGAAGGCCACACAGGTCGGGCGTCCGCGATGGACTCGGATCTCTCTCCCGTCCTGATCGCCAACCGCGGCGAGATCGCGGTTCGGATCGCCCGTACCGTGCGCGCGCTCGGCCTCGCCTCCATCGGCGTCTTCACCGACGCCGACACCGGCGCCCCTCACATCGACAGCGCCGACGAGGCGGTTCGCATCGGCTCCTACCTCGACGCGGCCGGAGATCGTCGACGCGGCCCGGCGTGCCGGCGCGCGTTCCGTCCATCCCGGTTACGGCTTCCTCAGCGAGAACGCCGAGTTTGCGCAGGCCGTGATCGACGCCGGTCTGATCTGGATCGGCCCGCCGCCCGCCGCGATCGAGTTGATGGGCGACAAGGGCAGCGCCAAGGAGTTCGCCCAGCAGGCCGGCGTGCCGGTCGTCCCGCCAGGCGACAGCGGTCAGTTCCCGCGTGGTGGTCAAGGCGGTGGCCGGCGGGGGCGGCAAGGGTATGCGGGTGGTGCGTGCGCCGACGAGCTCGCCGACGCGACGGCCGCCGCGCGAGCGTGAGGCGCTGGCCGCCTTCGGCGACGGGCGGTGTGATCGTCGAGCGCTGGATCGAGCGGCCGCGCCACATCGAGATCCAGGTCTTCGCCGACGCGCACGGCAACGTCGTGCACTTCGGCGAGCGCGAGTGCTCGCTGCAGCGCCGACATCAGAAGGTCGTCGAGGAGTGCCCCTCTCCCGTCGTGGACGAGGAGCTGCGCCAGCGGATGGGCGCGGCCGCGACTGCACTGCGCTCGCGCATGCGGCTACGTCGGGCGCCGGCACGGTCGAGTTCATCACTCCCGGGGACGCCAGCGAATTCTTCTTCCTCGAGATGAACACGCGGCTGCAGGTCGAGCATCCGGTCACCGAACTGGTCTACGGCCTCGACCTCGTCGAGCTGCAGCTGCGAGTCGCCGCCGGCGAGCGCCTGCCGATGAGCCAGGAGCGAGATCGTCCCGGCCGGCCACGCGATCGAGGCGCGGCTCTACGCCGAGGATCCGGCGCGCGGCTTTCTGCCGTCGACCGGCACGGTTCGGCACTACCGGGCACCGCGCACGCGCGCGTCGACAGCGCGCTGCGAGAAGGGCTCGAGATCGGCACCGCCTTCGACCCGATGCTCGGCAAGGTGATCGCTCACGGAGTCGATCGCCAGCGGGCGATCGACAGGCTCGATCGGGCCCTGGCGGAGCTCGAGCTGCTGGGCGTTGCCACCAACGCCGGCGTTCGTTCGCGACGCTGCTCGCGCGTGCCGATATCAGGCGTCGGCGAGCAGGACACCGGCCTGCTCGAACGGATCCTCGCGGACCCGAGCTGACCCCGGAGCCGCCCGCGGACCTCCTGCCGGCCGCAGCGGTCGCGGCGGCCGGCACGGCGACGCCGGACGGGACCGTGGCGGCGCGTCTTCGAGCAGGGCGAGGCGCGCATCGCCGACGGTCGCGTCATCGGTCGGCGACACCACCTGGGAGGCCCGTCTCCACCCGACCGGCGACGATCCCGGTCAGGATCACGGTCGAGCTCGACGGGGTGGCGCGCCATTACGCGGTCGCCCAGGACGGCGACGAGGTCGATCTGGATCGCGCGCGAGGGCCATCAACTCGAGGCACGCACGCTGCGTCCCGACCGCTCCGGCGCCGAAGCTGCCGCAGGGCTCGCTCGAGGCGCCGATGCCGGGCACCGTCCTGCTGGTGCGGGTTCAGAACGGCGATACGGTCAGCGTCGGCGACGTGCTCATGATCCTCGAGTCGATGAAGATGGAACTCCAGATCACGGCCCCGGCGGCCGGTGTGGTCAGTGGCCTCACGCTGAGCACGCGGCGACCGCGTCGAGCTCGGGTCAGGCGCTGGTCGCGATCACCCCGGAGGAGGCAGAGCAGTGAGCTATCGCGAGCAGCACCTCGAGTTGATCGGCGAGCTCGAGTCTGCGGCTGGAGCGCGTTCACGCCGGCGGCGGCGAACGCGCGCGAGCGCGCCACGTCGAGCGCGGCAAGCTGCTCGTGCGCGATCGCGTCGAGCGCCTGTGCGATCCCGGATCCGGTCTGCTCGAACTCTCGCCGCTGGCGGCCGAGGACCTCTACGACGGCGACGCGCCCGGTGCCGGGATCGTGACCGGCGTCGGCATCGTGCAGGGGCGTCGCTGCGTGATCGTGGCCAACGACGCCACGGTCAAGGGCGGCACCTATTACCCGATGACCGTCAAGAAGCATCTGCGTGCGCAGGAGATCGCGATGGAGAATCGGCTGCCGTGCATCTACCTGGTCGACTCCGGCGGCGCGTTCCTGCCGATGCAGTCCGAGGTCTTCCCCGATCGCGACCACTTCGGCCGGATCTTCTTCAACCAGGCGACGATGTCGCAGACCGGCATCCCCCAGATCGCCTGCGTGATGGGGTCCTGCACCGCCGGCGGCGCGTACGTGCCGGCGATGAGCGACGAGACCGTGATCGTCCGCGATCAGGGCACGATCTTCCTGGGCGGACCGCCGCTGGTGAAGGCCGCGACCGGCGAGGTCGTGACCGCCGAGGAGCTCGGCGGCGGCGAGCTGCACGCGCGAACCTCGGGCGTCGTCGACCACCTCGCGAGGACGACGACCACGCGCTCGAGATCGTGCGCGGGATCGTCGGAACGCTGCCACCGTCCCGGCGCACCCCGCTGGGAGCGCCGGGAGCCACGCGCGCCGCGCAGTCGCGCCTGACAGCGTGCTCGACCTGGTGCCGCTGGACGGCCGCACCCCCTACGACATCCGTGAGGTGCTGCGGACGATCGTTGACGACTCCGAGCTGCAGGAGTTCAAGGAGCTCTACGGCGAGACGCTGGTGTGTGCGTTCGCGCACATCGACGGCCATCCCGTCGGGATCCTCGCCAACAACGGCATCCTCTTCAGCCAGTCCGCGCTCAAGGGCGCCCATTTCATCGAGCTCTGCGACCGCCGCGGCAATCCCGCTGCTGTTCGTGCAGAACATCACCGGCTTCATGGTCGGGCGCGATTACGAGGCCGGCGGCATCGCCAAGGACGGAGCCAAGCTCGTGACGGCCGTCGCCTGTGCGCGCGTGCCGAAGCTGACGGTGATCGTCGGTGGCTCGTTCGGTGCCGGCAACTACGGCATGTGCGGCCGTGCCTACTCACCGCGGTTCCTGTTCATGTGGCCGAACGCGCGCATCAGCGTGATGGGCGGCGAGCAGGCCGGCGTGGTCATGACCGAGGTCGGCCAGCCCGAGGTCGGCGCCCAGCTGCGCGAGCGCTATGAGCACGAGGGCCGGCCGTGGTTCTCGACGGCGCGGCTCTGGGACGACGGCGTGATCGACCCCCGCGACACCCGCCGAGTGCTCAGCCAGGCGCTCGCCGCATGTTCCAGTCCAGTCCCCGAAGCCGACGTCGGCTATGGCGTCTTCAGGATGTGAGTGATGAGCTTCTCGATGCCAGAACAGGTGAAGCGTGCGCGAGGTCGGGCCACGCGACGGATTCCAGAACGAGCCCGAGGTGATCCCGACAGCGGACAAGATCCGTCTGATCGACCTGTTGCATGCGGACCGGCCTGCGGCGCATGGAGGTGACCAGCTTCGTACGGCCGGACGTGATTCCGCAGCTCGCGGACGCCGTCGAGGTGCTGGAGGGAATCGAGCGAGTCGACGGCGTTTCGCTCAGCGTCCTGATCCCGAATGAGCGCGGCCTGGACAACGCCCTGCAAGATCCAGGACCGCTTCGACGAGATCAGCGTGTTCCTCTCCGCCAGCGAGTCACACAACCAGCACAACGTGAACCGCTCGGTCGAGGAGTCGCTGGCCGGCCTCGAGCGCGTCATCGGCCGCTCGCGTGAGGCCGGCCTGGAGTGCGAGGCGGTGATCGCCACCTCATTCGGCTGCCCGTATGAGGGCCATGTCGATCCGGAGCGCGTGTATGAGATCGCCGAGCGCCTTGCCGCGGCCGGCGCCAAGGAGATCGGTTTCGGCGACACCACCGGGATGGCGAACCCGGTCCAGGTCCGAGGTTCTTCGCGGGCGCATTCGAACGTCTCCCCGGAGTCGAGCTGACCGCGCATTTCCACAACACCCGCGGCCAGGGGCTCGCGAACGTGCTCGCGGCGCTCGAGGCGGGCGTGACCTCGTTCGAGTCGAGCTTCGGCGAGCTGGGTGGCTGTCCCGTGCCCGCGGGCTCGACCGGCAACATCGCCAGCGAGGATCTGGTCTCGATGCTCCACGAGATGGGGATCGAGACCGGCGTCGACCTCGGCCTGCTGCTCGAGGCCAGCGCGGCCGTCCGGATCGTGCTCGGGCGCCCGCTCGGCTCACACACCCTGATCGCCGGACCGATCGATTGGCACAGGTCGAGCTGACACCCTCTCAAATCGTCGGCCTCCCGCCGGCCTCCCGTCGGACGCGCCGGACCGCCGCCGCTGCTGGCGGTCCGGCGTCGAGCGGTGCTCGATCGCGACTCAGTCAGCCAGTGCCGGCGCCGCGTCGCCCTGGGCGAGCGCCTTCTCAGC
Organism: uncultured Actinomycetota bacterium; assembly: GCA_963804615.1. Taxonomy (GTDB): domain Bacteria; phylum Actinomycetota; class Thermoleophilia; order Solirubrobacterales; family Solirubrobacteraceae; genus Palsa-465. Next base: position 221,963 of record CAWDRA010000010.1, on the reverse strand, counting down.
CGGCCACAGCAGACGGAACACGATCGCTGCAAGGACTCCGCCGACAAGCGGCGCGAGGATGAACAGCCAGACCTGCTTGAGCGCGCTCCCGCCCACGATCAGCGCGGGGCCAAGGGCACGTGCCGGGTTGACCGAGACGCCGTCGATCGGAATCCCGACTAGGTGCACGCACACCAGCGCGACACCGATCGCAAGACCCGCCGCCGTGGCCGACCCGATCCGACTCGTCGCGCCGAGCACGACCAGCACGAACACGAAGGTCAAAACGACCTCGTTCACGAACGCGCCGCCGGCGCCGATCCCGAGCATCGAGTGCGCGCCGTAGCCGTCGGCCCCGAGCCCGACCGTGCCGGCGGACCAGCCGGGGGCGCCGGACACGATCGCCCAGAGGACGACGGCGCCGAGGATGCCGCCGATGAACTGGGCAACCCAGTAGGAGATGGCCTCATCCAGCGCGATCCGGCCCGAGGTGAGGAATCCCAGCGTGACCGCCGGGTTGACGTGGCAACCGGTGATCGGCCCGAGCGTGTAGGCCAACCCGAGCACGACGAATCCGAACGCCAGCGCGGTCGCGACCACACCGGCGGACGTGCTCCCACCCGCCATCTTGAAGCCGAAACTGATCGTTGCGGTGCCGACGCCGACGATCACCAGCAGGGCGGTGCCGAGCAGCTCGGCAGAAAATTTGCGAAGAGTCATGGTCGGCTCTTCGCCGGAGCGACCGCCGATCCTTCTATGCCGCCGCAGACGAGATGCCGGCGAACACGGCCGCGGTCACTCGTTCTGACCCCGCGCCAACGCTGTGGCCGAGTGCATCAGACCTCGTAGAGGAAGCCGTAGATCGCAGAGTGGCCCGATTGCTCCCATTCCGCCAGGCAATACCGGACCCTGCGATCGCCGAAATCGACATCGATCGTCTTCGGTGGCCGGCCCTCGACCGCGGTGATCTCTCGTGTCGAGCCTGACAGTGGGCCGTCGACCAACTTCGCCACAAGCGTCTTGGGAGTGTCGCCTGAACCGGACTTTTCCGGCCTGGGTTTCCCTGCCCAGATCCGCAGACGGGATGCACATACCAGCCGCCATCCTGCAGCGCCTGGCTCAAACGCGACGGTCTGGCGGCGCGTTGGGCTGAGCCGAGCGTTCCGGAGCCGAGCGTTCACTGGAATTGAAGTCTACGCCGCCGCCGCACACGGCTCACAGGCGAGGGCACACCGTCGCGACGGTCCGCTGGTGCGCGCACCAGGCTCCCAGAACCGACGGGCGGGCGAGCGGCGATCGGTTACACTGCGGGCGGATTGGTCCGGCGCCGCAAGGCTGCGAGTGCAACACCCGCCGGTCCGGCCATCGGAATGTCTGATCGCGATCCACGCCAGACGGAGCAAGGCGGCCAACAAGCACGCGAGCAGTGCCAGACCACCGCGGCCACGGCTGCGGGAGGTCCACCGACATCAAGCCTTTAGCAGGTCGCGGTAGCCAGCCGGCTCCCGCACAATCCGAGTCTCTCGCTCGTCGCTGACGCGCCGGATGATTCCCCCCAGCGGAGGACTACAGCATGGCATCAAGCGGCAAACCGAAGACGACCATCGGCAAGATCCAGCGAGAGGCGGCTCGTCGTGAGCGCCGCATTGAGAAGGCGGCAAGGAAAAAGACCAGGAAGCAGGCGCAGCTCGATCCGAACCAGGGCCTTGGACTCGACCCCGAGACGCCGGACGTCGCTGCGGATGCATCGCCGTCGGAGCAGGCTCCCGGTGCCGGCTTGTGACTGGCGCATCCGCTGGGCAGTCCTGGACAGAGGCGCTTGCGCCGTACGCCCGGGCGCGCACCGACCGTGCTCTGATCCAGCTCGCGACATCACTGCTGCCATATCTCGCGCTCTGCGCCCTGAGTTATCTGACCCTCGGCGTTTCGACGCTGCTCACAGTGCTGTTGGTGGCTCCCGCTGCCGGGTTCCTGGTTCGTACGTTCGTACTGTTCCATGACTGCGTGCACGGATCGCTGTTCCCGACGCGTCGCGGGAACCGCTACGTGGGTGTGGTCCTGGGGCTGTTCGTTCTCGCTCCGTTTCGCCAGTGGCAGCGCGAGCACGCGATCCATCACGCCACCTCAGGCGACCTCGATCGCCGCGGGGTCGGGGATGTGCTGACGCTCACCGTCGCTGAATACAGCTCCAAACCGTTGCCCGGACGCCTCGGCTACCGCTTGTTCCGCAATCCGGTCGTGATGTTCGGTCTCGGCCCGATCTTCGCGATGATCATCCGTCCTCGTATCCCAGAGCGCTCCGCTCGCCGGCGGCAGCGCAACAGCGTTCTGATCACCAACGCAATCCTGATCGTCGCGATCGCCCTGATCTGCGCCGCGATCGGCTGGCGCGCGTTCCTGGTGGTGTGGGCACCGTCCGCACTTCTGGCCGGCGCAGCCGGGATCTGGCTGTTCTACGTCCAACATCAGTTCGAAGACGCCTACTGGAGGAGAGGCGAGGACTGGGGCTACAGCGAGGCCGCTCTGCGCGGAAGCTCGTTCCTCAGGCTGCCGGCGCTGCTCGGGTTCTTCACCGCCGATATCGGCCTGCACCACGTGCACCATCTCAACCCCCACGTTCCCAACTACAACCTGCGGCGCGCCCACGAATCCCACCCGGTCTTCGCGACGGTTCCGATCATTTCCGTCCGTGACGGGATGCGTTCGACTCGGCTCAAGCTCTGGGACGAGGCGGGAGGCAGGTTGGTCACGTTCGCACAGGCGCGCCGGTTGGTCCGGCAGGCGGACGCGGAAGCCGACAACTCGGCGGTGGTCGTGACGGCCTGAGCGATGGTCAGCCGATGAAGACCTCCCGTGAACGAGCCGAGGAGAAGCGAGCCGAGAAGCTCGAGCTGATCCGCGAGCAGGTATCCAGCGGGCAACTCATCATCCGCAAGATGACGGAGGAGGAGCGCGCCAGGTACCCGCCGCGGCCGAGCACTGTCACCGAGAAACGCAGGCGAGCGTAGGCGGGAAAGACGAGCGTCGGAGGAGAAAGACGACGAGCGTCGGAGGCGAAAGACGACGAGACTAGGCGCAGAGCCGCACATGCGCTAGGCTTTGCGTCAGTCGGGCATCCGCCCGATGACAAAGTCGTGCTCGCGTTTCCCCAGTTCGTTGCTTGTCAGCGCCTCCGTGTTTCGCCAAGCACACAACCGGAGGTACATCACATGCCAACAGGAACCGTGAAGTGGTTCAGCGACGAGAAGGGCTTCGGCTTCATCACTCCCGATGACGCCGGCAAGGATCTCTTCGTGCATCACTCGGCGATTCAGGGCGACGGATACAAGTCCCTGCCCGAAGGCGCCAAGGTCAGCTACGAGGCCGAGCAGGGTCCCAAGGGTCCCTCGGCTGCATCCGTAGTCCAGGTCGGCTAGCACTGCGCTGGAGTTATTGGGGCATCCCTGCCCCAATAACTCCTCCCTTTCGGCAGCTACGTCGCTCGGCGAGTCGCCTGAGAGCGGATCAGAGCCGTGTGGCGACCAGCGCCAGCGCGAGCGCGACCATCGCCATCGATAGCGCCGACAGCGCTCCTTCCAGTGGAGAGAGCACGCGCTCGAGGTCGAGCGGCCGCACCTCCCCGTCGCGCAGCGCCTGACTGCCCGAGAGCGAGACCGTTCGCCGGCGCAGCTCCCGCGCCGGAGTGGAAAGTCGTCGTTGCGCGATGCTGATCAGGAAGCATGCAACGGCGATCAGCACACTCTCGATCCTGATGGTGACCGCCTCAACGAACCAGCCGGTGAAGGCGGGAAAGGCACCCCAGGCGATCGCGAACCACAGATCTGTGTGGAAGCGCCCACCGAACAGCTCGAGGTTGTACGCCAGTGCCAGGAATGCACCGATGATCACCAGCGGGATCAGCCACGCTGAGACGACCACGGCACCGATGATTCCGATAATCACGGCGCCGCTGAGCCCCCCGATCGCGAGCATTATCAGGCTGGCGCGTGAGATGTTTGTGTCAAGTGGCCGTCCCGACAGTTCGTCGAGGGCGTGACAGGCGATGCCCAGCGCGAGGAAGAACGCGCCCAACGCGGCACCCAGCCGCCACAGCACGAAGGTCGGCGCCAGTGCGGCTCCGATTGCGACGTAGCTCAGGTGCCACGCGGTGTAGGGCGGGTGCAGGAGCGTCAGGAGGTCGCGCCAACGGCCTGACGGCAGTGCGTAGAAGGCGGGGCGCAGCGCGATCGGCTTACCGGTGGCCGTCACGCACCCCCGTGACGACGATGCCGGCTCCGAAACTGAGCTCGCGCTGAGCAGCCTGCGCGATTCCAGCGTCGCGCCACATCGCTGGGATGTCCGGATACCGGGTGTGGAACCGCTCGATGTTGGGCCCCAGGAATCTGCCCACCTCATACCAATCCGGCGAAACCGCGCGACCGATGAGCGGCAGACCGGCCCGCGTGTGCATGCGCCACAGCAGCCGCAGCCTGGGGTCGCCGGGTACGCCGAACTCGACCATTGCGATCCGCCCGGTCGGCTTGAGCACGCGGGCCAGCTCGCGCATCGTTGCCGTCGGGTCGTCCACGTACCGGAGCAGATACGTGAACGACACGGCGTCGAACTCAGAGTCGGCGAACGGCAGGTTCTCAGCCTCTCCGGAGCGGAACGACAGCCGATCCGCCAACTCGGGTGTACGCAGCAACCTTGCCCGTGCAGCGCCGAGCATCGCGTCGCTCTGATCGAGCCCGATTACCGCCGCGCCGCTCTCGGCAAGCGCGAACGCGACCATCCCGGTACCTGTGGCCACGTCGAGAATCCTCATGCCCGCCCTGGGCGCGAGCGCTCGGACGAGCGCGCGGCGCCAGCGCGGATCCTGACCGAAGCTCATCACCGCGCCAACGCGGTCGTAGTCCCCGGCCAGCCCCGCGAACAGCCCGACCGCATGTTGCTTGCGAGGCGACGAGTCGCGGTATGACATCGCTGGAAACTCCTTGTTCGGAAGAGGCGCTTCGAGGATCAGGACGCCGGGCGTGAGCGAAGCCTTCCCGGACACCATGCTCCGAGACATCTACGCCGACGCCGGTCCACACATTGGCAAAAGATCCGATCTGCCGGCGTTGCGGTTCGCTTCGGTCTACTGGACTGACGGCATCCCAAGCAGCGTCAGGTATCGAGCCACAGCTTCCGCGCGGTTGGAGACATGAAGCTTTCGCAGAATGCTGTTGACGTGAAACTTCACCGTGGTGTCAGCGACGACGAGTGTGTCGGCGATTGTCCGGTTCGTGCTTCCGTCTGCAAGCAGTCGAAGCACATCGAGTTCACGACGGGTCAGGAGGCCGGAGATGACCAGGCGGTCATCTGTCACCCGCTCGCCTGAGCCGGGGGCCACCGACATTGCTGCGTCTGACGGCCGAACCTCGGTGATCTGACCGCTGAGCGTCGCGGGAGCCTCCGCGAGAGAGATCGACACCGAATTGAGGCGTTCGAGGAACCGTCGCACAGCTTCTCGCTCCTGCAGCAGAACGCGTCGGAGGTGGGCACGCTCGTGTACTCGCGACAGCACAGCCGCGAACTCCCCCAGAACATCGCGGTCCAGAGCGTCCAGGCGGACGCCGTTGCCCAGATCAGCGTGCAGAAGGCCGATCACCCTTGGGCCGGATCTGAGTGGCGCCGCCACATACGAGCCCCAACCCATTGTCTCCCTGAAACGTGGGTCAACTCGCGCGTTGCCGTGGGCTGTCGCGACCAAGGTGGCGCGCCGGCGCCGGATCACGTCCGACTCGATGCGGTCGTGGGTGAGACGAACCGGAGATTCACGAAGCCGCGTGAGCGCCTCAGCCACCAGGTCCGCATCCGCCTGCTCGCCCGCGCCCGTCTCAAAATGAGCGGCGACCGGCACGAGCGTGGCTTCGTCGATGCTGCTGAGCAGGATTCGCCTGAACCCGGTCGCCGCAGCCAGTGAACTTGGCACCTGCATCAGCATCTCTGTTGGAGAGCTGATTCGCTGCAGAGCGGCCGCCGCAGACCGAGCGCCGACGATGGCGGTGAAGCGCTGTTCGAAGCGCTGGCGCAACTGCTCGATCGCGTCCTCGTGGGCTCGCGCTGATTGGTCCTCGCCCAGGCTGGCGATCCTCGCGTCGAGCGCGGCTCGCTGAGCTCGTATGGCGTCGAGCTCGCTCATCGTGGCGCAGCTCCGGTGGCCCGAGCAAACCTGGCAACTGCATCGGCTCGACTACGCGCGCCAAGCTTGCGCAGTAGGTTCTTGACGTGGTACTTGACTGTGCCCTCCTGGATCACCAGAGCCCTTGCTATCTGAGCGTTGGTCTGTCCGCGCGCCATCAGAGCAAGAACCTCCCGCTCCCGCGCCGTGAGCGTGTGCGTTGCCACGCTCTCCAGGCCTGCCACGAGGCCCGCCGGCGACGCCCGCTCATCGGCCGTCGTGATCGACAACCTGCCTCTGAGCCAGTCGATCGCGAGTTGCAGCTCCGCGCGGTGGCGCCGTATCGTCTCGCGCAGAAAGGCCAGTTCGAGTACCTCGCCAAGCTCAGTACAGGCGAGCTGGACGAGCTGCTGGTCGACCTCGTCGAGTGGCCTTCCCGACAGGCTCGCGTCAGCATGCAGCAGGCCGACTGAGCGACCCTCGAGCTGGATGGCGCCGACCACGTAGCTGCTCGTCTGCAGAACGTCGAGGATCTGCGCAGGCGCTCTGCCGGTGCCCCCGGTGGCGAGGGCCGCGAGCGGGGTGGCACTTGACGCAACCTCGTATTCGAGCATCGGGTAGCCGAGCCTGATCTCGTACTTAGGTGGTTCAGCTGACTCGCCCTCGCGCTCCCACATCTGCAGCGGAACCAGAGCCTCGCCGACGATCTCACTGATCAGGATCCGGTCGAACTGCGTGTTCATCCCGAGCTCACGCGCTGCGCGATCGAGCACGCCACGCGGTGACCCCACCTCGCCCAGACGTCTGACCGCGTCGCGAATTGACTCAAAGCCATCGGTGAGGCGTATGTATCCAAGCTCCACGACCTCGCGCTCTCGCTGTTGGAGTTCCGTCTGCAACCGCTGCAGCTCAGGCCGTGTGCGAACTTCTGTCTCAACCCTCCCGTTCATATTGGACAGCCTGACCGAACGAGATGGGAATTTCAAGCCTCGCGGGGCAAAACGCTTTAGTCGTCGCGGATGCGGACGGGGCCCACCCTCCCTAAGTAATAGGATCTGGCCTAAGGGCTTAGGCAGCGACCCCCTCGAGGGAGGACAGGGACTACTTGATGAGTGCGGCCAGAGACACGGGGCGATACGCGCGGATCGAGTCGCTGCTCGCGAGCGACACATGCGTGCTGCTCGACGGCGCGACCGGCTCGGAATTGATCGATGTTGTGGGTCATCGGCCCGAGGCCGAAGAGCACCTCTGGGGCGTCACCGCGATCCTTGACTCTCCCGATCGCGTGAGGGACCTCCATCGACGCTATGTGGACATTGGCTGCGACGTCATCACCACCAACACCTGGGCCATCCCCACGGCCCTGCGCGCAGAGGGCCCGCAGGTGTGGGACCCGACCAGCTCGGTGCATTGGATGGATGTCGCTCGCACCGGGGTGCGACTCGCCCGGGAGGCTGCCGTTGACGCCGGGCGAGGCAAGGACGTGGTGGTTGCGTTCAGCATCAACGGAGATGCAGACGCCCCCGATGGGGGCGACACCATCCGGCTTCTGTCCCGCGTCTTCGAGGAGGAGCCGCCGGATCTCATCCTCCTCGAAACGATGTCGCTGGTGCGCAGCACGACCTACTCGACGGTGGAGGCGCTGCTCGCCACCGGCCTGCCGGTCTGGATGAGCTTTCGTCGCTGCCGCCATGGAGCCTGCGGCGTTTACGGCGAGCACTGGGGGGACCGGAGGGGGACGCCTTTGGACGAGCGGCCCGGCGCCTCGAGGAGCTCGGCATCGGCGCATTGGCGATCAACTGCATCCCGCCGGACCATGTCACGGGCATGGTCTCCTGGCTCCGGGATTTCACGGACCTTCCGCTCGGGGTTTACCCCAACCTGGGCTACCTATCGCTGGCCGGATGGCGCAACAACCAGCGAATCAGCGGCAAGGACTACGCAGAGATGGCCCGCACGTGGCGTGAGGAGGGCGCGCAGATTGTCGGAGGATGCTGCGGCGTGGGCCCCGAGCATCTTGCCGAAGCACGAGACGCGGTCAAGGGCACACACGCCGGCCACATGCGACCTGTCTCGGTTCCCGAGTTCACCGGCCAGATTCGCGGGGACGAGACGGCAGCACCCGGCTGGACCGATGCGCGCGGCCGCCAACTGTTCCCCCTGGACTTTCCGGACGTGATCGTAGAAGAGGGTGTTTATGCGCCCACACCGGCCAGTTTCATGCTTTGGAGATACCTGTACCGCGAAGGCGTGGGCTCACGTCAGCGTTGCCTCGATGTGGGGTCGGGCACTGGGCTGCACACGGTCCAGCTTGCTCGCAACGGCGCCGCCCACGTTCACGCGATCGACGTCGAAGAAGCTGCGGTCCGCAACACGCTCACCAATGCCTTTCGCAACGGCGTCGCGGATCGCGTCACGACCGCTCATGTCGACCTCTATCCGTGGATTCCCGAAGAGCGCTACGACGTCATCGTTGCGTCGCTGTGGCAGCGACCGAGCGATCCGTTTGCGCCGGTCACAAGCCATCGTCCGCGCGACTTCTGGGGTCGCAACCTGATTGACCACCTGATCGGCATGCTTCCGCAGGCCCTCTCGGACGACGGTGTCGCGTTCATGCTGCAGCTGTCGATCGTCGGTCAGCAGCGCACGATCGAACTGCTCGAGCGGGCTGGATACACAAGTCGGATCGTCGACTTCGCACTCGTTGCACTGGAGACCGGGGACGATCAGGAACTCGATCAGGTGCTGCGGGTGGAGTCACGCTCGGACGCCTACCACCTTCGGCTCGGCGGAAGCGATGTGATCGTCGCCTACCTGCTTGAGATCAGGTCCACCGCTTCGGAGGCAGCCGACTGGTCAAGCAGCGTTGAGCCTGGCTGAGAACGTCGCCCGCGGCCACCCGGGAGGGTGACCGCGGCAACTGTCTCCAGGCCACCCTCCGTCAAGCGCTGCCAGGGGTCCAAACCGCTGGGGACTACTAGTAGCGGTAGTGGTCGGGCTTGTAGGGACCCTCGACAGGGATGCCGAGGTAGGCGGACTGAGAGTCGGTCAGCTTGGTCAGCTGGACGCCGAGCGCGTCGAGGTGCAGCCGTGCGACCTTCTCGTCAAGGTGCTTGGGCAGCGTGTATACGCGACGCTCGTACAGGTCCCTGTGGCCGAACAGTTCGATCTGTGCGATCACCTGGTTGGTGAACGAGTTCGACATCACGAAGCTCGGGTGGCCGGTGGCGTTGCCGAGGTTCAGCAGCCGTCCTTCTGAGAGCACGATGATCGAGTGACCGTCGGGGAAGACCCACTCATCGACCTGCGGTTTGATGTTGATCCGCTCGATCCCGGCGGTGTTGGTCAGGCCGGCGATGTCGATCTCATTGTCGAAGTGGCCGATGTTGCCGACGATCGCCTGATGCTTCATCGCCGCCATGTGCGCCGCGGTGATCACATCCTTGTTGCCGGTCGTGGTTACGAAGATGTCAGCCGTTGAGACGACATCCTCCAAGGTCGTGACCTGGTAGCCGTCCATCGCGGCCTGCAGCGCACAGATCGGGTCGATCTCGGTCACGATCACCCGTGCCCCCTGGCCCGACAGTGATTCCGCTGAGCCCTTGCCGACATCACCATAACCGCACACCACGGCGACCTTGCCGCCGATCAGGACATCCGTGGCTCGGTTGATCCCGTCGATCAGCGAGTGACGGCAGCCGTACTTGTTGTCGAACTTGCTCTTCGTCACCGCATCGTTGACGTTGATCGCCGGGAATAGCAGCTTGCCCTCCTGGGCGAGCTGGTAGAGCCGGTGCACCCCGGTCGTCGTCTCCTCCGAGACACCCCTGATCTGCTTGGCGATATTGGTGTAACGCTGCGGATCCTCAGCCAGCGACCGCGTCAGCAGCTCGAGGATGATCGCGAACTCCTCATTATCAGCCGTGCTGGGATCGGGGACGGTGCCCGCAAGCTCGTACTCGTGGCCCTTGTGAACCAGCAGTGTCGCGTCCCCACCATCGTCGAGGATCATGTTCGGGCCGCCGTCAAAACCGTTCAGGGCTTGGTCGGTGCACCACCAGTACTCCTCGAGCGTCTCACCCTTCCACGCATACACCGCCACGCCCTTGGGATCCTCAGGGGTCCCATCCGGCCCAACGACCACAGCCGCCGCCGCATGATCCTGGGTCGAGAAGATGTTGCAGGACACCCAGCGAACCTCGGCTCCGAGCGCCACCAACGTCTCGATCAGCACCGCGGTCTGGATCGTCATGTGCAGCGACCCCATGATCCTGGCGCCCGCAAGCGGCTTTGCGTCGCCGTACTCACGACGGGTAGACATCAACCCCGGCATCTCATGCTCAGCCAAACGGATCTCCTTGCGGCCGAACTCAGCCAACGACAGATCCGCGACCTTGAAATCCAACTTGGCAGCGGTGGTACTCATCGAACTATCTCCTCTACGGACGGATGCGTGAATTGGGTCATGCGGTGCAGCTCGGCGACGCGGGCCTGCACCTCGTCGAAGCCGAGGCGAGCGACCCGCTCAGTCCCGAACTCCTCAACATTGAACGACGCGAGCGCCGTCCCGTAAGCCATCGCGGTCGACAGGAGCTCATGGTCAACCGGCCGGTCACGTTGCGACGCCACATATCCGGCGACACCGCCGGCGAATGTGTCGCCCGCACCGGTCGGGTCGATCACGGTTGCAAGCGGGAACGCAGGCAATGAGAAGAAGCCCTCGGGCGAGATCAGGACGGATCCGTATTCGCCCTGCTTGGCGATAACGGCCGACGGGCCCATCGCAAGGATCTCCCGCGCCGCTGCCACCACCGACGGCTCCCCGGTCAGCTGCCTGATCTCAGCATCGTTCAGGACCACGCAGTCAACCCGTTCGATCACCGACACGAGATCATCCCGCGCGATATCGATCCACAGGTTCATGGAGTCAAGCGCCGTCCAGCGCGGGCCATGACACTGATCGAGCACCGACAGCTGCAGTGTCGGCTGAATGTTGGCCAGAAACAGCACATCACATTCACGTGCGTGCTCGCTCAACTCCGGCACAAAATCGCCGAACACGCCCAGTTGCGTGTCGAGCGTGTCTCTTGAGTTCAAATCCCAGCCGTACTCACCGGCCCAGAAGAACGTGTTTCCGTCTGAGATGACCCGAACATCTTCTGTCTGTGTTCCGCGGGTGCACAGCACACCCATGTCGTCATAGGTGAAATCGCCACCGACGGGACCCACAGGCCGCACCGTGTCAAAGAACGATGCCGCGAGCGCGAAATGCGTGGCGGCACCGCCCAAGCATCCGCTCACGCTCCCCGAACGGAGTCTTGACCGCGTCGTATGCAATCGAGCCGACGACGGTGATGCTCATGCTGACAGCGCCCCCGTCGAGCCGAGCCCGGCAGCATCACGAAGAGCCGCTGCCTTGTCGGTGTTCTCCCACGTGAAATCGGAGCCGCTACGTCCGAAATGGCCATAGGCGGCAGTCTGCTGATAGATCGGACGATGCAGATCCAGTTCGCGGCGAAACGCTCCGGGCCTCAGATCAAAATGCTCGGAGACGAGCTCGGCGATCCGGCCGGGATCGATCGTCTCGGTGCCGAACGTCTCAACCATCACCGACACCGGGTGGGCAACACCGATCGCATACGCAACCTGCACCTCACAGCGGTCAGCCAGGCCGGCCGCAACCATATTCTTGGCCACCCACCGAGCAGCATATGCGGCGCTGCGATCAACCTTCGACGGGTCCTTACCCGAGAACGCCCCGCCACCGTGACGCGCCATCCCGCCATAGGTGTCAACGATGATCTTGCGGCCCGGTGAGACCGCAATCGCCAACCGGACCGCCGATCACGAAGCGGCCGGTCGGATTGACCAGAAAGTCCGGCACGCAGCGTGTCCTCGTCATAGAGATCGGGCGGAATCACCGGCTTGACGACCCGCTCCCAGAGGTCATCCGGGATCAGCCCCTCCGAACCCTCCGCATGCTGAGTCGAGATCAGCAACTTCTCGACCTCCACCGGCCTGCCCTCGTGGTAGCGCACACTCACCTGGGTCTTGCCGTCAGGCCGCAGATAGGGCAGGGTGCCGTCCTTGCGAACCTCAGCCAGACGCTGCGCCAGCCGATGCGCCAAAGAGATCGGCAGCGGCATCAACTCAGGCGTCTCCCTGCGTCGCGTACCCGAACATCATCCCCTGATCACCAGCACCAGCGACAAGCAGATCATCAGCCGCATCCAGCCCGCGTGCCTCCAACGCCTGATCGACCCCCTGAGCGATGTCCGCAGACTGCTTGTCGATCGTGTTGAGCACCGCACACGAATCAGCACTGAACCCGAGCGCCGCATCCGTGTACCCGATCTTGCGAATCGTCTCGCGCGCGATGTCCTGGACATCCACGTAGGCCGACGTCGTGATCTCTCCAGACACCACCACCAGCCCCGTGTTCACCAGCGTCTCGCACGCCACCCGTGCAAACGGATCCTCAGCCAGCACAGCATCAAGCACGCCGTCTGAGATCTGATCGGCGATCTTGTCCGGGTGTCCCTCCGTCACCGACTCGGACGTGAACAGAAAATCCTTACTGCCGTACTTGCTCATTCGACTTGCTTTCCTCTCGTTCAACGACGCAACGAAGAGGCCGTTGCTCGTGGCGCACGCGGATGTCCCCGGTGACCTCGCTAACTCTCCTGACACGCCGCGATTACCGCGACGCTCGAAAGGCTGTTTTGCCCACCCAAAAGAGCAGCCCGGATAATAGGGGTGCGCTCCCGGGAGTGTCTCCGCTGCATTCTGAGACACATCTCGACCGCCCTCCAGAGTAGACAACCGGAGCTCATCGCCCTCCCATTCTGATGGGCAATTCAGTCCGAACGGCTGTCGCGGCGCAGGCGATCACGCGAGAGCATCACGAGGCTAGCCCCGCCGATCCGCAACAAGCGGCGATCTGTCAGCGGGAAGAGAGGAGCGGTGACGTGGTGATCCAGTTGAGCTGTATCGGCGGGCCGATCCGAAGGACCTGCGTCGATTCTGCCAGCCCTGGCGGAGGCCGCCGAAGCGGTGGATCTCGACCACTCGCGCCTCGCTGCCGTGCTCGATTGGGTCCAGTACCGGCGCAATTTCAGAGCGCCGGTGATGGTGCGATCCGTTCGGACGCGAGCCCGACCAAAGTGCCAGGGAAGCCGACGTGCCGCTGGCTGAGATCGCAATCGACGTGCGCCGAGCCAAGGACCTCCCATACGAGACCCTGGTCCGACGACATCGTCGACCGCCTCTCCAAGGCGCTCGGCCTGATCGCCGACGTCCATGAATGCATCCACCTCGAGGATTGGGTCCGGCCCTCGCAAGAGCGTGATCTGGTCGTTCAACCGCGCCTACTGGCGCCACCTGGCCGCCTGGGACACCACCTTCAAGAAGGACTACGCCGCGGCGCTGCCGGGCGGCGTAATCCGACGGGCCAACGCCGCTTTCTGGCGCGATCAGATCGCAGACGTTCATGCACACGCTCGACCGGCTCGACGAGTGGTCGGAGCTGCCCGAGCACATCCACGTGCTGGAGTTCGGCGTCGGCGACGGGCGCCAGGCGGAGGTCTGGCTGGATCAGTTCTCGCACGCCTGCGACGAACTGGATCGGGACTACATGGACCGGGTCCGTTATCTGATGGCCGACTACTCGCCGCATGTGCTGCAGCGGGCCACGAGCCGCCTGTCGCGCTTCAGCGACATCGTCGACGGCCTCGAACTCGATTTCCGCAACCCGATCCACGGACTCGGGCACCTTCGCGACAAGGTGCTGTTCGCACACACCTCGAATCTCTACGACAACCTGCCCGACCGATGAGCTCATGCGCGTCGGTGACCGCGCCTACGAGCCACTCGTGCGGGCCAGCATCACGCCCGGTGAGATCGCAGAACTCTCAGCCAAGCACGGCGTCCGCCAGGACCGGCTCGTCTCGACGATCCAGCGCGTACTGCGCCAGGGGCCGGAGTCATTCGGTGACCCGGCCGCGGGCGTGCGCTTCTGGTCCGACGTCTGGGACGCAGTCCACCTGGAGGAGATCTACGTCGAGATCCCCGCGCCGGCGTCGATGCGAGTCGCTCCGAGCATCGAGCTGCACCTGGACGAACTGCTGGAGGAGCTGCCGGAGTGGACGCGCGTGCACGCCTCGACAGTGGCCGTCGAGAGCTTCGCCCAGACGCTGGCGCTGCTTCACCACCAGGGCACGCTCGTTGCACAGGACATCTTCGTTCCCGAGATCAGCAAGTACGCAGCGTTTCGCGGCCCCGGCAAGCTCGAGGGCTCGGTCGTCAACTGGCTGAACGGACCGCGTCTTCCAGCTGGTCGGCGAACGCGCCGGCTTCAACGTCGATATCAGCCCTTCGTCTACCGCGAGGGATCAAATACGGTGGTTCTGCAGGCGAGACCGCGCGACGCCTACATCCGACCGGTCATCGCCGCATCGCCCTCGGCCTCGGCCATCGCCGTCAGCTGAGCAGAGCGCGGTCGCGACAGCTCTCAGTTCGCCCCCTGGAGTTTGCCCACGTCGAGCTTCTGTGCGTAGGCCCTGTCGAGCAGCTCGATCGTGTGCATCGCCGGGATCGACTGCCCGAGCAGCTCGAGGTGCGTGACGATCTGCGTGAGGCAGCCGATGTTTCCGGCGGCGATCAGCTGAGCGCCGGTGTCATGCAGGTTGCGCGCCTTGCGCTCGCCGAGCCGACTGGCGATCTCGGGCCGCTCGACGTTGTATGTCCCGGCCGAGCCGCAGCAGAGTTCCCACTCAGCCGGCGTCACGACGTTGACGCCGGGGATCGCGGCCGAGCAGCGACCGTGGCGCGTCGCGCATCTTCTGCGCGTGGGCGAGGTGGCAGGCGTCGTGGTAGGCGACCGTGCATTCCCGGCTCGAGCGCCGGCGGCGTCGACGATCCCGAGCTCGGTCGAGCAGCGCGGTCACGTCCACGACCTTCGCGGCCAGCGCAGCCGCGCGCGTCGTGCTCGGCTCGCCTTCGAACAGCAGCCCGTACTCGCGCATCCCCGAGCCGCAGCCCGCGGCGTTGGTGACGATCGCGTCCACGTCGTCGGGAAAGCGCCGCAGGTTCCGGCGCGCGAGCCTCCGCGCCTGCGCGGCGGCGCCGGTGTGCATCGACAGCGCGCCGCAGCAGCCCTGCCCTGGCGGGAATCACGGTCTCGACCCCGTTGCGTGCCAGCACCCGCAGCGTCGCCCAGCCGATCTCGGGTGCGAGCACCTGCTGCGCGCAGCCGGCGAGCAGCGCCACCCGCGCCCGGGGCTCGCCGACGGCCGGATAAAACGCCGGCAGCGGCTCGGCGACCGGCAGCGGTTCGGGGAGCAACTCGAGCATCGCGCCGACCGACGCCGGAAGGTTGCGCGCCAGCGGGCGCGCAAACCGACCGAGCGACGCCGCCAGCCGGAAGCGTCGTGGGATAGGGCAGCGTCTGCAGCGTGAGCAGGCGCTGCAGCCGGTCGATCGGCTCGCGCTTGCGGTGTTCCTCCGCGTAGGCGCGAAACGGGGTGATCAGCTCGCCGTACTTGACCCCCGACGGGCAGGCGGTTTCGCAGGCCTGGCAGCCGAGGCAGTTGTCGACGTAGGGCAGCGCGTCGTCGAGCTCGATCTTGCCCTCGAGCACCTCCTTCATCAGGAAGATGCGGCCGCGCGGAGAGTCCATCTCCTCGCCGAGCTCGACGTAGGTCGGGCAGGTCGGCAGGCAGAAGCCGCAGTGGACGCACGACTCGATCGCGTCGGCCATGTTCTGGCGCCTGCGGGCCGTACTTCTCGAGCTGGATCGCGTGCTGCATTGTCAGACCTCCAGGAAGCGCGAGTCGGGATCGAGCGCCTGCGTGACTCGCGCGCCGAACGCGCCGCCCGTGCGAGGACCCAGCAGCGGACGGTCCGGCGGCCCGATCAGGACCATGCCGGGCAGCCCGAGCTCGTGCAGGATCGCGTCGAGCTCGTCGAGGCTCGACGCCGCGGGCCAGCGATCCATGCGACCGTGCCGCCGATCCCGTAGCGCACCCGCGACGGATCGCCAGGGCGGCGTCCAGGGCACGCGTCAAGAGCGACGACCTGACGGACGGAGAGGCCGACGCGCACCAGAGCGCTCATCGCCGCCGGCACCCAGGCGAACTCGGCGGCGTCGCGCCAGAGCAGCGCGCTCATCGTCGCCCGTCGTGCGTCGTGATCGTTCGGCACCGACGAGCTGTCGGACCAGACGTCGGCGCGCGACTCGAGCGTCTCGGCGCGTCCCGCCGAGCCGCACGAGCAGCACGCCGCCGGGCAGGATCTCGAGCGCATCGAGCTCAACCGGTCCCCGCGACAACGCGACCACGCAGGCCACAGCCTGCTCGAGAGTCCCGAGCGCGAATTCGAATGTCAGCGTCGCCGCCGGGCGCGGGAAGACCTTGAACGAGAGCTGCACGATCACCCCGAGCCGCCCGATCGAGCCGACCATCAGCTTCGGGAGGTCGAAGCCGGCGGCGTTCTTGACGACCTTGCCGCCGCCCGTGATCAGCCGGCCGGTGCCATCGACGAAGCGCACGCCGATCACGAAGTCACGCACGCCGCCGTGGCGCCATGCACCGGCGCCTGCCGCGCCGGCGGCGACGACGCCGCCGAGCGTCGCGCCCGCCTGCGCCAGAGGCGGATCGAAGGGCAGATACTGGCCATGCTCGGCAAGCGCTGCCTGGACCTCGACGCACCGGCGTGCCGGCCAGCGCCGTCAGCGTCAGTTCGGCCGGGTCGTACTCGAGCACGCCGGTCAGCTCGGAGACGTCCAGCGGCTGCGACGTCCGCACGCGATGAAGAGGAGAGCCCGGGCTTCGTCCCGCCGGCGACCGGCAGCAGGCGCATACCGGGCTCGGCGCCGCGCACGAGCCTCCTGGACCGCCTCGATTCCGCCGGGGCTCGCGAGCATCAGCTCACCTCGAGCATCTTGCCGCGGTTCGCCAGCTGCGCGGGATCGATCGCGCGGCGCACGCGATGCATCAGCTCGATGTCGTCGGCGGTGAACATCAGCGGCAGATACTCGCGCTTCTCCATGCCGACGCCGTGCTCGCCGGTGATCGAGCCGCCGAGCGAGATGCACAGCCTCAGGATCTCGCCCGCCAGCTGATGCGCGCGTTCGGCGGCGCCCTGTTCGCGCCCGTCGTAGAGGATCAGCGGATGCAGGTTGCCGTCGCCGGCGTGGAAGACGTTCGCGACCCGGATCCCGCGCTCCGCGCTCATCCGGTCGATCTCGGCCAGAGCCTCGCCGAGGCGCGTGCGCGGCACGACGCCGTCCTGAACGATGTAATCCGGCGACAGCCAGCCCACGGCCGAGAAGGCGCTCTTGCGCCCCTTCCAGATCAGCGCCCGCTCTGCGAAGTCCTGCGTCGAGTTGACATGGCTCGCGCCCGACTCCAGCGAGCAGTGCATCCAGCACGACGCGATCAGCCTCCACGACCTCCTGCTCGCCTTCCAGTTCGACGATCAGGAGCGCCTCGCACTCTGGGGTAGCCGGGCTTGACGGATGCCTCGGCGGCCTCCATCGCGAGCGCGTCCATGATCTCCATCGCCACCGGCAGCAGGCCCGCGCGCACGATCCGGGCGACCGCGTCGCCGGCCGCCTGGAGGCTCGGGTAGGCGGCGAGCGATGTGCAGACCGTCTCGGGGATCGGGATCAGCCGCAGCGTCACCTCGACGGCGATCCCGAACAGCCCCTCGCAGCCGCAGAACATTCCGACCCAGTCCGGCCCGACGACACCCCCGTGGTCGGCGCCGAGCTCGACCAGCTCGCCGTCCGGCAGCACGACCTTGATCCCGAGAACGTGGTTGGAGGTCATTCCGTGCTTCAGGCAGTGCGCGCCGCCCGAGTTGAACGCGACGTTGCCGCCGATGCTGCAGATCGACTGGCTCGAGGGATCCGGCGCGTACTGCAGGCCGTGCTGCGCCGCGGCGGCGCTCACGTTCAGGTTGATGACGCCCGGCTGGACCACCGCGGTGCGCGTTTCCGGGTCGACCTCCAGCACGCGGTTCATTCGGTTCAGCGCGATCACGATACCGCCCGGCGACCGGCACCGATCCGCCGGACAGAGACGTGCCGCTGCCACGTGCGCACGAACGGCACGCCGAGCGTCATGACAGACCCGCACGAGGCGATACACCTCCTCGGTGGACTCGGCCAGCACGACCGCGAGCGCGTGCTCGCTGAACGCGGTCAGGCCGTCGGTGGCAAACGCAGCAACCTGCGCCGGACCCGTCAGCAGGCGCTCGCCGAAGCCCAGCCTGCGCAGTCGGGCGACCACCTCGGAGTCAGGGGCAGCGTTGTCGGGAGGCATCAGTCACTGCCCTCGGCCACGCGGCCTCGATCGCGGGGGCTGCGCTCCGGCGCGACCCACAGGCCGCCTGCAGTGATGTGGTCGGCTCTCACACTCACCCTCGTGTCGAGGCTAGACCACGGGACGGGTTCCGTCCGACGCCGGCGAAGAGTTTGCTCAACGTGACCCGCTGACGATCACCTGCACTCCGGCGCGGAAGGCTTCGTCCTCGTCAGGCGCAGATGCGATGATGCCTGCCCTGATCAGCTCGGCGCGGTTCTGCTCCACGCCCACGAATCCGAGCACGTACCGGATCAGCGTGTCACCGAGGTGCACCAACGGTGCAAGTGCGTCCGGGTGGTACGCATAGACGAATGAGATGACCTCGGCGCCGTCCCGGACGTCGAGGAGTAGAGCGCGGAGTTCCTCGGCGGCCTGTACAGGGTCGAGAGAGACCGGGCCTGCGGCCGCGAGGATGTGTTCGCCGGCTGCGGCGACAAGATCTTGCTTTGACGCTACGTGGTAATAGAGCGCCCCTGGCTGTACGCCAAGCTCGTCCGCGAGGCGTCGCATCGAGAGTCCGGCGAGCCCGTGCTCGCGCAGAGCATCGGAGGCGGCAGTAATGATGGGTTCTCGGGCGAGCGGCATGGTGTAGGTTTTGAACGGTGTTCAAATATTGGTCTGATCTTGCCGAGCAACAGCTCAACGGCGGCGAACTGAGCCGCGAGGCCGCGCAGGCGATCCTGAGCGCGCCCGACCACGAGGTCATGGAGATCGTCGCAGCTGGGTCACGGTTGCGACGAGCCCATTTTCAGGACACCGTCAAGGTGAACTACCTGGTGAATCTGAAGTCGGGCCTGTGTCCCGAGGATTGCCATTACTGCTCCCAGCGGCTCGGCTCCGAAGCGACGGTACTCAAATATCGGTGGCTGCCCCAGGATGACGCGCTCGCGCAGGCACGCGCGGGAATCGCAGGAGGTGCCCGACGCATCTGCATGGTCGCCAGTGGCCGGGGGCCCAGCGCCCACGATGTGGAGAGGGTCGCGACGATCGTCGATGAGCTGAAGTCCGAGTGCCCGGAGGTCGAGGTCTGCGCGTGTCTCGGGACTCCTGCGCGACGGGCAGGCCGAGACGCTGAAGGCCGCTGGCGTCGACGCGTACAACCACAACCTGAACACCAGCGAATCCCGCTACGGCGAGATCTGCTCGACGCACACCTACCAGGATCGCGTCGACACCATTGAGAGGGCCAAGTGTGCCGGGCTCTCCCCCTGCTCCGGGGTGATCGTGGGTATGGGCGAGTCCGACGACGACGTGATCGACGCCGTCTTCGCGCTGCACGCGCTCGGCTCCGAATCGATCCCCATCAACTTCCTGATGCCGTTCGGCGGCACCCCGTTGGCTGACACGAAGCTGCTGTCGCCGTTGAAATGCCTTCGCATCCTTGCTCTCGCGCGCTTCGCATGCCCAGCGGCAGAGGTCCGGATGGCCGGTGGACGGGAGATGCATCTGCGGTCGCTGCAGTCCACCGCCCTGCAGCTGGCGAACTCATTGTTCCTCGGGGATTACCTGACCTCCGAGGGTCAGGCCGCACAGGCCGACCTGGACATGATCGCCGACGCCGGCTTCCGCATCCTCGGCAGCGACGAGGACGTCACCTCGGTCGAGTCGCGTCAGCCCGAGGTCGCGATCCGCGCTCGCGGCGCCGGGACCGACGTCGCACCGAACGCATGACCGCCGTCGCCAGCGCGAATCCAGCCTCAACACCCCACGCCCTCTCGCCGGCCGCGCTCCTCGCTGCAGATCGAGGGCTGGTGTGGCATCCGTATGCCTCCCTGCACGGGTCCGCTCCGTACGTGGTGACCGGTGCTGACGGTGTGCGCCTATCGCTGACCGCCGCCGATGGCGCAGGCTTTGAGGCGATCGACGCCATGAGCTCGTGGTGGTGCGCCATCCACGGCTACCGCAACCCCGTCCTGGATGAGGCAGTCCGTGCGCAGATTGACGCTTTCAGCCACGTGATGTTTGGCGGCCTCACGCACGAACCCGCGGTGCGTCTGGCGGAGACGCTCGTCGCGGTGGCGCCGGCCGGCTTGGAGCACGTGTTCTTCGCCGACTCGGGTTCGGTGTCAGTCGAGGTTGCGCTGAAACTCGCCGTTCAATACCAGGCGGCCCGAGACCGCCCGGGTCGGCGGCGTTTCGTCGCGTTGCGAGGCGCATACCACGGCGACACAAGCGGAGCGATGAGCGTCTGCGACCCAATCGACGGCATGCATGCGCTGTTTCCGGGGCTCGTCGCCGAGCAGGTCTTCCTCGAACGACCGCCTGTTATCGGCGCCGAAGCTCCCGAGGTCGCTCGCTGGATCGCGCACGCCTCATCCACGATTGACGACGTCGCTGCCGATGTTGCCGCGATCATCGTCGAGCCGGTTCTCCAGGGTGCGGGCGGGATGTGGATCTATGCCCCGGAATGTCTCGTCGCTCTGCGCCAACTCGCCGACAGACACGAGCTGCTGCTGATCTTCGATGAGATCGCGACCGGCTTCGGGCGGACGGGCTGTCTTTGGGGGGCCGACCGAGCGGGCGTGACGCCGGATGTGATGTGCGTAGGCAAGGCACTGACCGGTGGGTATCTCAGCCTCGCGGCAGTGCTGTGCAGCGGTGCCGTGGGTCGACGATCACAGCGTCAAAGTACCCGGCAATGCTCCATGGCCCCACGTTCATGGCGAACCCGCTCGCCTGCGCGACCGCGTCCGCGTCACTCGGGTTACTCAACTCCGAACGCCTGGCTCGCGTGACGGACATCGAGCAGGAGCTTGCGGCAGCGCTGGCGCCGGCGGCATCGCTGGACACGGTTCGGGACGTGCGGGTGCTGGGCGCCGTCGGTGTGGTACAGCTGCACACCGCCGTTGACGTCGCCGCGGTCACTCGACGAGCGCTCGAGAATGGCGTGTGGGTACGGCCGTTCCGCGACCTCGTCTACACGATGCCACCGTACGTCTGCAGCCCCGAGGAGATTGCGCTCATCGGAGCGGCGATCTGCACCGCGGTCGCCTGATGGGATCAGTGGACTCCTGGCTTGCCGCAGCCGCAGCCGACCGCGAGCGACTTGGACGAGTCCGCTACGCGGACGTCCGCCGCAACCCCGAGTCAACCGGCGGCCTGCTGGACCTGGCCTCCAACGACTACCTCGGGCTCGCTGGTGATGCTCGCCTGGCCGCAGCCGCCATCGCGGCCATGGAGCGGTTCGGCACCTCAGCGCGCGCGTCAAGAGTCGTGACCGGCACAACCACTGAACACGAGCAGCTCGAAGCCGAGCTCTGCCACCTCACCGGTCAGCCCTCAGCACTCGTGTTCTCAAGTGGCTACACCGCCAACATCGCCGTGCTCACCGCGCTTGGCGATCCCGACACGCTGCTCGTCTGCGACCAACACATACACGCGTCACTCATCGATGGCGCGCGACTCTCGCGATCCCCGGTCCGGATTGCAGAGCACGGCGACCTCGATCAGGTCGAGGCGATTCTCGCCGGGCGCACGCAGCCACGCGCGATCGTGGTCGTCGAGTCGATCTATTCCGTGCTTGGCGACGCGACCGACCTCGAGACACTCGCAGCCATCTGCGCACGCTTCGATGCATTCCTGATCGTCGACGAGGCCCACGGCATCGGCGTTGCCGGGGACGGCCGCGGCGCGGTCTGGGCAGCCGGGCTGACGGGCGCCGACCACGTCGTCCTGACCGCCACCATGTCCAAGGCGCTCGGCTCCCAGGGCGGGGCCGTACTCGGACCGCCCCGGCTGCGCGAGCATCTGATCAACACCGCCCGAAGCTTCATCTTCGACACCGGCCTGGCACCGAGCGCCGCTGCAGCAGCAGCCGAGGCTTGCCGGGTCATCGCGGCTTCGCCCTCACTGGTAGCGGATCTGCACCACGTCGCGAGACGCATCGCCGCCGGAGCAGGGATCGAACAGTCGGCCGGGGCTGTCCAATCGATCATCATCGGAGAGCCCGACGTCGCATACGAGGCCGCGGCGCACCTTCAGGCTCAGGGCATCGTCGTCGGCTGCTTCCGACCACCGAGTGTCCCTGACGGGATCTCACGCCTGCGGCTCACCGCTCGCGCAGGGATCAATCCCGCCGATGCCGAGCATGCCGCAGCACGAGCCGCCTCGATGGTCGTGACCGCATGAGCGTCGTCTACGTCACCGGCACAGACACCGGCGTCGGGAAGACGATCGCCGTGGCGACACTCGCCGCCACCCTCGATGGATCCGTGGCTGTCTACAAGCCGACGCAGGCCGGGCTGGAAGACGGGCACGGCGACATCGACGTCGTCCGCCGACTTAGCGGCGTGACAAACGTCCACGAAGGGATCCGGCTGACCTATCCGATGGCGCCGGTCGCCGCAGCAGCGCGCGAGGGTACGAAGCTGCCACCGCTTTCCGAGCATGCCGAGCGGATCGCGGCACTGGCAGCCGACAACGATCACGTCCTCGTGGAAGGAGCCGGCGGATTACTCGTCGCCCTCGACACGGAAGGCGGCACGTTGACTGACTTCCCTGGTCCGTTCATAGTCGTCTGCCGCGCAGGGCTCGGCACGCTAAATCACACGGCGCTCACACTCGCGGCATTATCAGCCCGCAATCGCGAGGTCGCAGGACTCATCATCGGCAGCTGGCCAGAGCAGCCAGACGAGGTAGAGCAGTCCAACCGCCTCGAACTGGCGCGATCCGCGCCGTTGCTGGGAGCGCTGCCGGACGGCGCTGGGCTACTCGACCCGAGCGCTTTCCGAGCGGCGGCGTCGAATTGGCTGTTGATAGCACCCTATACAGCGAGACCTGGAGCTGGGTCAGAGCCCAGCTGAGTAACGAGTGACGGTTGCCTGCTTGCCGGTTGTTGCGGTGACCGTGACGAGATAGCGTGCGTGACGCATCCTCCGAACGAGGTGGAGGTGTAAGCGGGCGACACCGCGACGGACTGCTGCTGTCCCGATGGCGTAGGTCTTGTTGTGGTGGGAGATCTCGACGCTCACGAGTTGCCCGTGCGGCGCCGGAACCGTTACGCCACAGACCTCGATCTTCTTGTGCTTGCCGCTTGGTGAGGGTCTGAAGACGCACGTAACCGTCCAATAGGTGTTCTTCCCGGGTGGGCCCCGTAGGCCTCTCGGTCCAGTCGCTCCAGCGGGACCCCGGGGGCCGGGGATCGGGACGGTCGCAGGGGTCCCGGTGATGCCCGTGCCGCTGAGGCCGATCGTGGCAACGCCGGGGTTCGAGGCGTTGGTAATCAAGAGCAGCGACGCGTCCTTTGCCCCCGCGGCGATCGGGATAAATCCGACGGTTACCTGACAGGAGGAGCCGGGGGCGATCTGCTGTCCGGAGCAGCCGTCGTTGCTGATCGGAAACGCCTCTGGGGAGCCGGCGATCAGGATGACACCTTGGACCTGCAGGGGCGCGTCACCGGTGTTGCTCAGCGTGAAAGTCTGTGAAGCTCTGGAGCCGAGGATCACGTAGCCGTATTTCGCTTGGACCGGGGTGACTGTGAGCGCTGGGCCGTTCAGGCCCTGGCCGGTCAGCGAGACCAGCAGCGGTGTTTGCGTCCCGTCGTTGTCGATCTCGAGCTCGGCGTTCTTGACCCCTGCCGAAGTCGGATTGAACTGAATGTAGATCTGGCAGGTATTCCCGGTGCCGATGTTGAAGCCCTCACAGCCGCCACCGTTGATCGAGAATGAGGAAGCGTCCGGTCCGATGATCTGCTGATCAGTGACGCGCGCGCTCGCGACCTCGTTGTCGGTGATGGTCACGTACTGCGAGTTTGAGCCTCCCTGATTGATCACCTGCTGGCCGAGGTCAAGCGAGCTCTGGTCCGTGCTCAATCCGCCGGTCAGTCCGGTCCCCGAGAGCGGGATATCAACCGTCTCCGGGGCGTCGTCCGTGATCACGAGCGTCGCATTGTTCTTCGGCCCCGGTCCGCCGGCCAGGGCAAAGAAGATCACATTCATGTGGCAGTTGCTGTATGCCGGGATCGTCTGCCCGGTACAGAAATCCTGACCCTGCTGGATCGAATAGTTCGACGCGTCAGGCCCGGTGATAGTCGAAGACAGCACCGTGATGGGTGCGCCCGTCTGGTTGTAGAAGTTCTCCTGCTGTGTCGACTGGTAATGCATGTCAACCGATCCGAACTGCAGCGGGCTCGGGCTGGGGCTCAGGGCGACCACGCTGTAGCTGATCGACGCGGTCGAACTCTGCCCGTCGCCGCTGGTCGCAGTCACCGTGTAAGTGAACGTTCCCACGCTGCTCGTATCCAGCGTGCCGGATCCAAATGAGCCAGAACCGGTGTCTTCAGAGCCCGATACTCCATTGGAGTCCGTGCACGTGCTGATCCCCGGACCGGCGTGACCGTCAAAACAGGAGAAGCTCGTTCCCACCCCCTGGTTCAGGCTGTAGGTCTGATTGTCAGCCGGCATGCTGATCTGAGCACTCGGAGCCGACGCGGCAAACGCATTCGTTGCACTCATCATGCAACAGAGCCCAACCAGTCCGCCCACAAGCACGGTGCGGCCGAGGCCGGACATCCCCCGCCATTTACGACCACTCCGAATCATCAGCTTCTCCCGTCGTTCCTGGTGCGCCGTCCGGCGCTCCAGCTTGACCAAAACGCCCGAACACCGACGGTCGGCCTCACGAACTCTGCGGTTGCCATCGACAGCTGACAGAAAGGCATGAGAGCCGGTCGCGGCCGTGCATCGGGAGCTGGAACCACGCTCCTGTGCCGGACCGCGGGGTTTGCCGGAGCCATTGACGTCAACGTGATGACGCACGTCCGGGCATCGCGGATACTGCATGCGTCGCCTACAAGCGACAGCGTCGTGACAGGACTCTCGCAACCCTCAGTGGCACACCGCCGGCTTTGCTGGTGGCACGGGTTTGGGTTCACAAGACCTGATGACGGCACTCTTGGAGACCCCATACGGAAAGCAGGATCACCATGGACATTGCCGGTTCAGTAGCGCTGGTCACAGGATCGAATCGGGGGATCGGGAACGCCTTTGTTCGGGTTTTGCAACAGCGAGGTGCCGCCAGGGTCTATGCAACGGCCCGGAATCCCGAGCTGGTCGACATACCAGGAGTGGAGGTTCTCCAGCTCGACGTCACGGATCCGGCGTCGGTTGCGCGGGCCGCGGAGCAAGCCTCAGATGTGACGTTGGTGATCAGCAACGCGGGCATCGCCGCCAACGGCCCGCTCCTGACCGGTGACCTCGACCACATTCGGCTTGTGATGGAGACCAACTTCTTTGGCACGCTCAACGTCGCGCGAGCGTTTGCACCGGTTCTGGGGGCCAACGGCGGCGGCGCCATTCTCACCGTAGTCTCAGCCCTCGCGTGGTTCTCACTTGATGGTGTAGGCCCTTACGCCGCTTCGAAGGCCGCGGCGTGGAGCCTCACCGACTCCATCCGAATCGAGCTGGCGCCGCAGGGAACACAGGTCACCGGGCTATACGTCGGTGCGGTGGATACCGACGTGATGGCCGGAATCGACGTGCCGAAGAGCGCTCCAGAAGACATCGCCCGGATCACGCTCGACGGCGTCGAGACAGGACTCGCGGAGGTGATCGCCGACGCGATGACCGCCCAGGTAAAGCTCGCGCTATCGAAGTCGCCAGAGGAGCGGTACGCGCAGGCCCTCACGCTGATCGACTGATATCGGGGTCGGTGTGTCTGGCACTACAGCGAGATCCCGCCCTCCAGAGGAATTACAACGCCCGTAATCCAGCTGCCGCTCGGACCTGCAAGGAACTCGCAGAGGCCCGAGATGTCCTGCGGCCGGCCGACTCGACCGAGCGGCACGGCACCGATGAGTGCCGCCGTTGCCTGGTCGTCGTCGAAAACGCGAGACATCATCGGAGTGGGGAACGGTCCCGGCGCGATCGCGTTGACGGTGATCCGATCCGGCGCGAGCGTCTTGGCCAGATGCAGCGTGAGCATGTGCACCGCCGCCTTAGAGGCGCTATAGGCGAAGTTCTCCATCGGTGGAACGCGCAGCCCGGTGATCGACCAGTATTGATCACGCGGGCAGGGTTCTCGTCGTCGGCAGCTGCTCGCAGAAGCGGAAGACATGCCTGGATT
This sequence comes from uncultured Actinomycetota bacterium, assembly GCA_963804615.1. Lineage (GTDB taxonomy): Bacteria > Actinomycetota > Thermoleophilia > Solirubrobacterales > Solirubrobacteraceae > Palsa-465. The sequence continues at coordinate 195,416 of CAWDRA010000010.1, read as the reverse complement.
AGCGCGAAGACACTTTTCACATTGACGGCAAGTATGTGATCGAAATCATCGGCTGGATACTCGTCGACCGGACCTCGCCCCGTTGCACCGGCGTTGTTGACCAGAACATCCAAGCCTGCCTGAGCGCTCGCGGACAGCGTCGATGAGCCGCTGCCGGCCCTCTGCGGTCACCACGTCCGCCGGCACCGACAAACACCGGCCATATGCGCTGAGCTCCCGCGCCGTCGCGTCACACAACGCCGCCGTCCGAGCCGACACGAACACGGCCGCACGGTCACCTTGATCACGTTCTCATGCTTCCGCCCGATATCCACTGTGTCCCCCCGGGCTGGTGTGCCTGAGGCCGCCACGATCAACACAGACTTCTCGGCTCAACAACGCCGGCTCAATGATCGACGACGGAGACGACGGCCTCGCCGATCTAGCATGCCGGGTTCTGATGGGTGAGAGCCGCTGGCGAGTTCCAGCTCACCGGACGTGGGCGACTAGCGTCGTTCCGGCGCCGTTCATAAGGAGAGCCGACGGGGAGACTCGAACTCCCGACCCCTTCATTACGAGTGAAGTGCTCTACCAGCTGAGCTACGTCGGCATTTGCAGGGATTTCTTGGCTTTGCTGACCCCCGGAGCAAACGTGCAGGGCGGGTGCAGCAAATTCATCGTCGGCCTCTGCTCGCGGCAAGGGTAGCTGACCCATACGGAGCGTGGCGATACGAACGTCCTTCCGATCCACGCGCAGGATGCCGACTCGCTCAGGTCACTTGGCTCCGGATGAACGGCAGGGTTGTGAACGCACAGGGCCGCGTCCTGCGTGGCGCGACCTGGCTACAACTCAGACTTCGCGGGCAACGGGCGACGCTCACCCGTCGAGCCGCTGCGTCTGGCTCGTACCGCAGGCGACGAGCTGCTCTCCCCGGGTCACGCGCACCCGATAGCCTGCGCGCCGGCCGCGGCGGTATTCGATCTCCGCGGTGGCAACGAGGCGGTCATCGATAGCAGCCGGCTCCAGAAACTGGATCTGGCTAGCGACCACCACCGCGATGCCGTCCACGTTGGCGGCGAGCGCGACCGCGGCGTCGGCCAGGGAGAAGATCGCGCCGCCGTGCAACAGACCGGCGGCGTTGATGTGCTGGGCCGCGACGCGGAGCTCAGCCCGCGCCCGCTCCGGCTCGACGGCGATCGCGCCGATGCCGAGATGCGTCGCGAATTGGTCGTCGGGTCCGCATGGCAGTCGCTGATCCATGGCGACAGTATGTGTACACCCGCGATGAAATGCGCGCTGCCGCAGCGGTCAGCCGGCCATGATTCTGGCCATCACCGGTGCGCTCACGCCTGCGGTGCATCCGTCGTCGGCCGCCACGACGGCGCCCTGCAGCATGGATCCCGCATCGCTGGCGACGAAGTGGTACACGGGTGCCATGGCCTCGGGCCCACGCTCTTCGCCGGTCGCCGTCATCCGAGCCAGCCAGGGCACACCCGGGCCGTCGCCGCCGAGCTCGGAGCGGATGACACCGGGCAGGATCCCAGTGATGCGGATGCCCTTATCTGCAAGCTGCAGGCCAGCGGCTCCCACCACGAGGTCCAGTGCCGCCTTGGACGCCGAGTAGGCCATGACGCCGGGCAGCCCCAGCGGCTGCCGTCCACCGGGAGACGATGTCGCGATGATCACGCCGCCCTGCCGAAGGTGTTTGAGCCCAGAGCGCAGGCCGCGCATGACCCCGATCAGGTTCACGTCGATGACCTCTCTGAACGCGTCGAGGTCGAGGTCGTCCACCGGGCCGCAGGACAACGCGACGCCCGCGTTGAGAATCAGCACGTCCAGGCCACCGAGCAATGCCACCGCTGCGTCCAGTCCCTGCTCGACCGAGTCGTCGTCTCGTACGTCCATCGCGACATGGCGTGCGCCGATGGAGGCGGCGATCTCCGCTCCTTCGGCGCGCCGGCCGGTGATGACGACGTGGGCCCCGGCACTCACGAAGTGCGCGGCCACTGCCCGGCCGATGCCGGCGGTCCCACCGGTGATCAGGGTGCGGCGACCAGCGATCGAGAACATCGGGTCAGGGGCGATCATGAGGGAGCGATCATAGGGCTACGGTTGGCGACCGATGCCTGTGTGTGACCACGTGAGGCGTGAAAGCTATTGGCGGCGTGGCTCGCCAGGGACTACGTTGCGGGCATGAATTCCAATCGCGCGGCCGTGGGTGGCATCGCAATGGGCAACGCCACGCCGGCAGAAGAGCTCTGCGAAGACCAGATGGCATTTCTGGAGCGCGTCGCGAGGGGTTCCTGATGGCCCCGTCCGGTGTGCTCGCAGGTCGCGTGGCGCTCGTCACCGGCGGCGGGTCGGGGATCGGTCGCGCCACCGCGGAGCTGTTTGCCGAGCAGGGCGCCGCCGTGATCGTCGCGGACGTGAGCGGAACGGGCGAGGAAACGGTCGCGGCGATCACCGCTGCCGGCGGCGAGGCCACGTTCGTCCGAACCGACGTGTCCGCCGAAGCCGATGTCGCGGCTGTCGTGCGGGCTGCCGAGTCGCGGTACGGTGCACTGGATGCCGCGTTCAACAACGCGGGAATCGGCGTTCCACGCGCCCCGTTCGAGGGGCTGGACGCCGCCGGCTGGGATCGCATGATGGCGGTCAATCTCCGCGGCGTGTGGTTGTGTATGAAACACGAGTTGGCGACCATGGTCCCGCTCGGGCGCGGCACGATCGTCAATACCGCGTCGGTGGCGGGAGTGGTCGGCACAGCGGGACTCGCGTCCTACACCGCCGCGAAGCACGGCGTCGTCGGACTGACGCGGACCGCTGCGGTCGAGCACGGCCCGAACGGAATTCGCGTCAACGCGGTCGCGCCCGGATTCACTCGTACCCCGATGGTGAAGGACGTGACCGACGATCCCACGATCGACCTGCAACTGCTGCTCGCGGCCGCTCCGCTCGGCCGCATGGCGGAGCCCCGCGAGATCGCAGAGGCGGCTCTCTGGCTGACATCGCCAGCGTCGAGCTTCGTCACCGGCCACGTGCTCGTGGCTGACGGCGGTTACACGGCGCAGTGACAACCCCGGCCTCCAGATCGATCTGACCATGTTCTCCGATTGGGGCCGACCGACCGAGGGCATCTTTCAGACCGCGTTCGTCGTGGAGGATCTCGACTCCGCCGTCGAGGAGTTCTCATCGCGCCTACACGTCGGCCCATGGACGATCTTGCGAGATGTGGACCCCGAGGGCGCGGTCTACCGTGGCCAACCGGCACTGGCAACACTGCACGTCGCGTTCGGATTCGCCGGCTCCATGACCTACGAACTCGTTCAGCCGGTCAACGACGCCCCATCTGTCTATCGCGACGTGATCAAAGATCGCGGCTACGGCTTCCATCACTTCGGATACGGAACCCTGGAGTTCGACAACGCGGTGACGGCGATGCACACCAATGGATATGAGACGGTCGGCAGCCTTGAGACAGCCGAGCTGCGGCTCGCGATATTCGATACGCGCGACGCCCTGCCCGGGATGACCGAACTGATCGAAGTCATCGCCGAACCGGGAACGTCCTAGAGCGGTCGCTACGGCTTCAGCACGACCTTCATGCAGTTGTCCTGCTTTTCCGCAAACATTGTGAAGGCCTTGTCGAAGTCGGTCAGAGGCATGATGTGGCTCATCAACGGGGCCACCGTCACCTCGCCCCGTGCCAGGAGGCCCAGCAGCAGCTTCATGTTGCTCTGATCGGTCACGCCCATCCTTATGGTTGGGTTCTTCAGCATCATTGACTGAAGCGGGAACCCAATATCGCCAGCCTCAGGGAATCCGATGAGCGACACGGTTCCGCCGATTGCGACGACCTCGCAGGCACTGTGAATTGACTCCGGGGTACCGACCGCATCGATCACCGAATCGACGCCCCGCCCGTCGGTGAGATTCATGATCTCAGCAACGGCGTCCTGCCCGCCCTCATCAATGACCCGCCCGGCTCCCATCACCAGCCCGGCCTTGAGCCGATTGGCCCTGCGCCCGACCAAGATGATCTCAGAAGGCGCCTGCAGACGAGCCAACTGCACCGCGCACAGCCCAACCGGGCCGGCCCCGAAGACCGCCAGCGTCTGACCCTCCCGCACGTCGGCATTCATGACACCGAAGTAGCCGGTGGCAAGCATGTCGCCGACGAACACGGCCTCGTCGTCGGTGACGCCATCCGGGATCGCGGAGAGAGCCGATTCTGCGAGCGGCACCCGAACATACTCAGCGAGGCCGCCAGGAAGATCCCCGAAGATTTCGCCGTGGCCGAACACGGTGCCATGTGGGCACAACCCGGAGATGCCCTTGCGGCACATCTCACAATCACCGCAGTACACATAGGGCGGCGCGAGGACTCGGTCGCCAGGCTTGAACGACCTGACGGCGCTACCGACCTCTTCGACGATACCCACGAACTCGTGCCCCACGACAAATGGGGAGCACTCGGGGAAATATCCCGCCACCTGGTGCACGTCGCTCGTGCAGATCATCGTCGCCGTCGTTCTGATCAGCGCTTCCGTCTCAGCCTTGAGTGTCGGCTTCGGTACGTCCTGCAAGCCGATCTCGTGATGGCCCGTCATGACTGCTGCTAGCACGTGTTCCCTCTATTTCGTACGACAACTGGGGTGCGTTCCAGAGCCAAGTGATACACGAGATCTGCAGGAATGAATGATGTCTTTTCGCTATCGCCAGATGCTCGATTCGAGCCGTATCGATCACCGATGGCTATTCACCGTCCTCCCCCGTCGTGGGCACCTGGATGGACGTGGAGCTCCGTCGTCACTCTGGCGCATGCCGCTGCGCCCAATCATCCGCCACCAGCGCCCAGCGCTCGTGGTCGCGCCAGCGCCCGCCGATCTTCAGATACCGCGGGGAGAAGCCCTCACGCGTGAAGCCCGCGCCTCGCGCCAGCGCGATCGAGGCTCTGTTCCCCGGCTGGATGTTGGCCTCGATGCGATGCAGGCGCAATCGCGTGAACGCCTCGCGAAGAACCAGCTCGATCCCCTCGCGCATGTATCCCTGCCGCGCGAAGCGCTCGGCCACGGCATAACCGAGGTAGGCGCTCTGCAGGGATCCGCGCGTGATCTGAGAGACGTTGAAGAAGCCGACGATCTGCGCGTCCTCGAGCCTGACCACGAGGAACGCCTCAAAGTCGGGCCTGCGTGAGTCCTCGAGATACGCGGCGAACCTTCCCTCGTCGGTCGGCGCGCTGGCCCACGGTCGGTGGAACGTGCGGCTCTCACGCATCAGCGCGACGAAGGCGCGCTCATCCGACTGGCGCGGAGCTCGCACCTGCACTCGCGCGATGTCCCGCGCCGGCGGCCGCTGCTCCGGTTCGGGCCGACTTGTGCGATGCCAGAGGCCAGCCATCGCTCAAACCATCTACGCCGCCAGGAGGTCACCGAGCCGGTAGCTCAGCGCCTCGAGCGCCAGGTCCTCACTGACATTCAGCTGGAAGCGAGTGCGGGTGTCCTCGATCAGTTCCACGGCGTCGCTCAGAGCGACAACGTCACCACCCCGCCCGATGTCCACGTCCGCCCGCAGCTCATCGATCCGATCGCTGTTACGCACAAGGTCGTCCGCACCCAGGGCCACCGCAACCAGGTCGAGCAGCCACGCCTCGGCCAGGTCGAGCGCCAGCTCGAGCTCACCGGTGTCAACCCGCCGCCGCACGCGCCGTAGACGCTCCTGAAGCTCCGTCTCCGCACGCTTGCGCTCACGACTCGGCAGCAACTCGAGCTCGGCCGCGCCGCTCGCCTCGAGCTCGGTCAGGACGCGCTCACCCCGGGCACGCACGGCATTGAGCAGCGCCTCGCAGGCGGGCTCCTGCCGCCCCGAGATCGCACCGCGCACCAGCTCCTGCGTGCGCGCCCGCAGCTCTGCACCCTCGGGCTCGGCCAGCGTCCGCGCGCGTGAAGCGTCACCGAGGCTGAGTCGCGCGTAGGCATCGGCCACGCCCGACTCGACGCCGCCGCCGGCCAGCTCGGCCGCCAGCTCCTGGACCGACGGCGCTTCGAACCGCACCAGCTGACAGCGTGAGCGAACGGTCGCCAGCACGTCCGCGAGCCGGTCGGAGATCAGGATCAGATGCACGAACGCGGCCGGCTCCTCGAGCGTCTTCAGCAGCCGGTTGGCGGCCTCGTCGCCGAGCTGCTCGGCACTCTCGATCACGAACACCCGCCGCGCCGACTCAAACGGCGTCTTGGCCGCTGCGGCGACCACCGGCTCGTCGATGTCGGCGACCAGCACCTCATGCGCGCCGCTGGGAGCGACCCACGTCAGATCCGGGTGTACCCCGGCCAGTGCGCGCGCTTGCGCACTGGCCGGATCGGGCGCGCCGCTCCTCAGCAGCGTGGCGGCGAACTCGCGGGCGATCGCGCGCTTGCCCGACCCGCCCGGCCCGTGGAACAGGTAGGCGTGCGACGGGTGCGCATCGGGTTCGAGCGCAGGCCCGAGCACCGCGAGCGCGTTCGGGTGTCGCTCGAGCGCGGTCAGCATCAGCCGATCGTAAGCTACCCGACATCACATGAGCGAACGCGGACGGCTGATCACGATCGAGGGCCTCGACGGCACCGGCAAGACGACGCTGGCCGCCGGGCTGCAGCGGACACTGGCACGCTCCGGCGTGAAGGTGCGGCTGCTGCGCGAACCCGGCGGTGTTGAAACCTCCGAGGCGGTGCGCGCGATCGTCAAGGATCCGTCGCTGACGGTGGGGGCGCGGGCCGAGGCGCTGCTCTACGCAGCTGCCCGCGCCCAGCTGGTCGAGCAGGTGCTGGCGCCGGCGCTGGCCGCCGGCGAGTGGCTGCTGCTCGATCGCTTTGTCGACTCCTCGCTGGCCTACCAGGGCGCCGGCCGCGGCCTCGGGATCGAGCCGGTGCGCGAGCTGAACCTGTTCGCCACCGGTGGCCTGACACCTGACCGCACCCTGCTGCTGACGCTCGATCCGGCGTCCGCGCAAGCGCGCGCGGACGCCCGGGGGGAAGCGCCCGACCGGCTCGAACAGGAGGGCGTTGAGTTCTTCTCGCGGATCAGCCAGGCCTATCTCGAGTTGGCCGCGGCCGAGCCCGAGCGGATCCGCATGCTCGACGCCACGCGCGAGCCCGGTGCGGTTCTGGCTCAGGCGCTGGAGGCGCTGGCTGATCTGCTGTAGCCGTGCGGGTGCGCCTGGGCGAAGGCCCACGCATCGGCGATCATCGTCTCGAGGTCCGGCTTCTGCGGCGCCCAGCCGAGCTCCTCGCGAACCTTCTGGCCCGCCGCGACCAACTGTGGCGGGTCGCCGGGACGGCGCTCGGCCTCCTGCGCCCGGATCGGGTGGCCTGTGACCTGCTCGACCGCGGCGATCACCTCGCGTACCGAGAAGCCGGCGCCGTTGCCGAGGTTGAAGATCCGGTGCTGTCCCGCGCGCGCGTGATCGAGCGCCAGCGCGTGCGCGTCGGCGAGGTCGTCGATGTGGATGTAGTCCCGAACCGCGGTGCCGTCTGGGGTCGGGTAGTCGGTGCCGAAGATCTGGACGGCATCGCGCTGGCCCAGCGGCACCCTGAGGATGTTCGGGATCAGGTGGGTCTCGGGCTCGTGGTCCTCGCCGATGTCTCCATGAGCACCGGCGACGTTGAAGTAGCGAAGGCTCACGGCCCCGATTCCGTGGGCGACGCAGAAGTCGCCGATCAGATGATCGGCCGCGAGCTTCGAGGCGCCATATGCATTCTGCGGGCGGGGCGGCGCGGTCTCCGGGATCGGCACCTCGTCAGGCTGCCCGTAGACCGCGCAGGTGGAACTGAACACGAGCCGCTGCGCGCCGTGCGCGACCATCGCCTCAAGCAGATTCAGGGTGCCGGCGACGTTGGTGCGGTAGTAGCGCTCGGGGTGCTCGACCGACTCACCGACAAGCGCCAGTGCCGCGAAATGCAGAACCCCGTCAAACCCGCCCGCGAGCGCGCGTTCGACCTCGTCGGCGTTGCGCAGATCCGCGACGATCAACTGGGCGTCCGGCGCGACCGCCTCGCGATGGCCGCGTTCGAGGCTGTCGAGGACGACGACCTCGTGGCCGCCGGCAATCAGTACGCGTGAGACGATCGAGCCGATGTAGCCGGCGCCGCCGGTGACGAGAAGCTTCATGGAGCGCCCTAGGTTGCCACACAGCTCGGGCGGCGCGTTGCACGCCAACACCCGGCCAGGGCTTAGAATCCTGCGCCGTGAGCGAGGCAGACCCCCAATTCGAGCTGGTCGAGTTCGAGCAGGTCGAGGCCGCACCAGGCACCGCGCTGCTGCGCGTGAGCGGACGCCCCGCCTCCGTCGCTGAGCGCCGGACCACTCACGCTCGTGATCAGCGATGATCGTGGCGAGCACCGCCACGAGCAGCTGCCCTCGCTGCCCGGCTCACCCGACCTGATCCGCGCAGCCTTCTCGGCACCGCTCGAGGACCTCAGCCCCGGCGCCAGCTACTCGCTGGCACTGCCCGGTGGCGACCTCGTGCGGCTGCCGCCGCCGACTCCCAGGCGCAGCCCACGGTCGGGATTTCAGGCGGACATGGCCGCTGCGGCCACGTCATCTGCTTCCGGCGGCGACGCGAGCGCCGTTGCCGGCGCGGACGTCGCCTCCTCGGGCCTGGCGGAGGCCGAGGCGCTGGCGGAATCTCGCCGCCTGGCGATCGCCGAGCTCGAGCACCGGTTACAGAGCGAGCGTGAGCGGCGCTCCTCGGCCGAGTCCGAGATGACACATCTGCGCAGCGAGCGTGAGGACGCGCGCGCGGAGCGCGACGCCGCGATCGCCGACCGTGACGTGGCGCTGGCAGACCGCGATGAGGCTGAGGCGCGCGCACGAGCTGCAGCCGCCACAGCCGGCACGCTGGAGGCCCAGCTGCGCGCCTCCTCCGACAACGCCACGCGCACACAGACCGCGCTCGAGGCCGAGCTGGCCGACCGCGCAGCTGAGCTGGGACGGATCCGGAACGCGGCCGAGGTGGCCCAGGCGCGGGCGCATGCCAGCCGCCGGGACGCCACCGAATTGGACGAGCAGCTCGCACATGCACAGGCCCAGATGACCGTGCTGCAGCAGCAGCTCGATGAGCGCGAGGCCGATCGCAAGTCGGTCGCGTCCGCATTCGATCACTCGCTGTCATCGGCTCGCGACGACACGGCTGCCGTGCAGTCGCGGCTGGATGTCGCCAACGCCGAGCTCGAGGACGCCCGCACCGAGGTGGAGGCGCTGCGACGCCGCAGTGCCGAGCTCCAGGAGTCGCTGCTCAGGGCCACCGCGCATCAGGCTCTGACGGCCCAGTCGCTGGCGCTCGAAGCCGGCCGTTCGCCCGCCTGATTCCGCTCCGGCCCCGCTAAAATTAACTGCGCTGCAACGGTGGCGCTTTTCGCCGTCGGAGCACCCTCGGTCAGGCCGTCGGGTTCCGGTTCCGTCCGACCCTGGCGGGATGCTTCTCGACCCCCTCAGCACCCCCGAGCCGAGGCATCACGCAAGCAGCGACGCAGCGACGAGAAGGAGCCGTAGGCATGGAGAAGACCTCGCAGACCCCAATTACGGATAGCGCGACAGGACAGGGCCTCTCAATCGAGCGGTACTTCACGGAGGCCGGACAGGATCCTTTCTCGACCGTTGAGTGGGAGCTGCGTGATGCGCGCATCGGCCACGGCGGCCGGGTCTCGTTCGAGCAGACGGGCGTCGAGTTCCCGAAGTCGTGGTCGCAGAACGCGACCAACATCGTCGCGCAGAAATACTTCCGGGGGAAGCCCGGGTCGACCGAGCGCGAGCGCTCGGTCAAGCAGATGCTCACGCGCGTCGCGGGCACGATCGCCGGCTGGGGCAAGCAGCGCGGTTACTTCGCCACCGATGAGGACGCGCAGGCGTTCGAGGACGAGCTGACCCACATCCTTCTGCACCAGATGGCGGCGTTCAACTCGCCGGTCTGGTTCAACGTCGGCTGGCATCCCGAGGGCAGCCCGAAGATGCAGGCCAGCGCCTGCTTCATCCTCTCGGTCGACGACACGATGGAGTCGATCCTCGAGTGGAACACCAAGGAGGGCATGATCTTCCGCGGCGGCTCCGGCTCGGGCATCAACCTCTCGAGGATCCGCGGATCGATGGAGCACCTGAGCCGTGGCGGCACCGCCTCGGGCCCGGTCTCGTTCATGCGCGGAGCCGATGCCTGGGCCGGCTCGATCAAGTCCGGAGGCGGCACCCGGCGCGCGGCCAAGATGGTCGTGCTCGACGTCGACCACCCGGACATCCGTCGAGTTCATCTGGTGCAAGGCCAAGGAGGAGGACAAGGCCGCGGCCCTGCGCGACGCCGGCTTCGACATGTCGATCGACGGCGACGGCTTCCACTCGATCCAGTACCAGAACGCGAACAACTCGGTGCGTGTCACCGACGAGTTCATGCGTGCGGTCGAGAGCGACGAGGACTGGCACCTGATCGCGCGGACGACGCGGCGAGCCGGTCGGCGAGCCGATCCGGCGCGCGAGCTGCTCGCGCGAGATCGCCGAGGCCGCGTGGCGCTGCGCCGACCCCGGCGTCCAGTACGACACGATCATCAACCAGTGGCACACCTGCCCGAACTCGGGCCGGATCAACGCGTCCAACCCGTGCTCGGAGTACATGCACGTCGACGACTCGGCCTGCAACCTCGCGTCGCTGAACCTGATGAAGTTCCGCCGCGAGGACGGCAGCTTCGACGTCGAGTCGTTCGAGCAGGCGGTCGACATCGTCTTCCTCGCGCAGGAGATCGTGGTCTCGCCGTCGAGCTATCCGACCGAGGAGATCGCCGCCAACGCGCGCGCGTTCCGCCAGCTCGGCATGGGCTACGCGAACCTCGGCGCCTACCTGATGGCCAACGGCCTGCCGTACGACTCCGACGAGGGTCGCGCCATCGCCGCCGCGATCACCGCGCTGATGACCGGTCGCGCCTACCTGCGCTCGGCCGAGGTCGCCGGCGCGATGGGCCCGTACGAGCGCTACGAGGAGAACCGCGAGCCGCACAACGCGGTGATGCGGATGCACCGCGACGCGTCGTACGCGATCGACGACCAGTACTGCTCCGACACGGCGCTGCTCGAGGCCGCGCGCACGACCTGGGACGAGGCGGTCGCGCTCGGCGAGGAGCACGGCTACCGCAACGCGCAGGCGACGGTGCTGGCCCCGACCGGCACGATCAGCTTCCTGATGGACTGCGACACGACCGGCGTCGAGCCTGACTTCTCGCTGGTCAAGTTCAAGGAGCTGGTCGGCGGCGGCCAGATGACGATCGTCAACAAGACGGTGCCGCTGGCGCTCGAGACGCTCGGCTACGACGACCAGCAGATCGAGCAGATCGTCGCCTACGTCAACGAGCACGGCACGATCGTCGGCGCCCCCGACCTGACGGACGAGCACCTGCCGGTGTTCGACGTGGCCGTCGGCGAGCGCGCGATCTCGCACATGGGCCACATCAAGATGATGGGCGCGATCCAGCCGTTCATCAGCGGCGCGATCTCCAAGACGGTCAACATGCCGCAGCGAGGTGACGGCCGACTGACATCGCCGACGCCTACACCCAGGCGTGGAAGCTCGGGGTCAAGGCGCTGGCGATCTACCGCGACGGCTCCAAGACCGCGCAGGCGCTGCGCACCGACGCGCAGCAGGACGCGCCGGCGCCGGTCGACGTCGAGGCGCGATCCAGAAGGCGGTCGCCGAGGCGATCGCCTCGGCGCCGCCGCGACGCAACCGCATGCCGCGTGAGCGCGAGTCGATCACGCACAAGTTCTCGGTCGGCGGCCACGAGGGCTACATCACCGCCGGCAAGTACGACGACGGCAGCGTCGGCGAGATCTTCCTGACCGACATCGGCAAGGAAGGCTCGACGATGCGCGGCATGATGAACGCGTTCGCGACCTCGATCTCGATCGCGCTGCAGTACGGCGTGCCGCTCGAGACGCTGGTGCGCAAGTTCAGCTACATGCGCTTCGAGCCGGAGGGCATGACCACGCAACCCGGAGATCCCGTTCGCGAAGTCGATGCCCGACTACATCATGCGCTGGCTCGCCTCGCGCTTCCTCGATGCCGACGCTCAGGAGGAGCTCGGGATCCTGACCCCGGCGGTGCGTGCGCGCAAGGCCGCCCAGGACGCGCTGACCTCGCATTCGAGCGACACCTCGGTGCCCGCGCTCGACATCCGCCAGCACGAGCACAGCCATGACCGCCGAGCCGCGACGACCGCAAAGCCCGATCCACCGCAAAGCCCGACCCGGCCGCGTCGGCCAGGCCGGCCACCGCGGCCCTGACCGACACTCCGCCGGTCGTCCCCGCCGCCCGGCCCGGAGCCCGTTCGGCCTCGACCTCGGCCCGGCCTGCCAGCAGTGCGGCGGCATGATGCAGCGCACCGGCGCCTGCTACACGTGCTCGAGCTGCGGGTTCAACACCGGCTGCGGTTGATCGGCCGAAGCGACGGCTGAACCTGTCTGTGACGGTGAGATCCTCACCGTCACAGACAGACAACGTCTTGTTGAGGGGCCCCAGGGATGGGGCCCCTCGCGTTGGGGCCCTTCCCGCTGGGGCCTCTCGCGGTGGCGGCTACCGCATGTCGGCCCGGTAGACCGTCCGCGCATAGTCGTGGTATGGAGCCGGAGCGACCGTCGCACGGATGATCATCTGGCGGTGGCTGGCATCGACCTGCGGCTTGGTCGAGATCGGGTCCTCGCCCCAGACAACCTCGACCTCGGTGCCGTCGGCAATGTCGACGCCGACCGTCGCCAGTGACATGTAGAGCTGGTCGTGAGCGATGTAACCGGCATCTGTGGAGATGCCGACACGTGCGCCGTCCCGGCGTACCTCGTCCATCTGGAACAGTCCGTAGCGGGCCTTCGGGAAGTCGAGGAACTTGCCGGGGATACCTGGCTCGAGCTGCGAGCGCACCACGTCGGCGACATCAGCTGCGTTCCACAGCAGCGTGACCTTGCGACGCCCTGGCGCCTCCGCGATCCGCTCGAGCGCCTCGCGCCCGTGGAAGTCATGGTCGAAACGGACGCTGCGGCCAAGACCCAGGTCATAAGGAGTCATGTAATAGTCGTGGACGTCCCTGGAGTACAGCGACCCGCCGATCGAACCGGCGCGCGCCGCCGGCAGCCACTCGCGGTACGCGGCAAAGTCCTCGTCGAATATCGCCGGAAACGGCGTCGGCACCCAGCCCGACTCGAGTGGCGTTGCAGAGTAGGCCTTCGCGCCGACCCGGACGATCTCGAACTCCGCGCCGGCCTCGAGGATCGCGGTCAGCACCGCCTCACTGTCCTCCCATGGCCCGTAGAACTCGAACCCGGGCTGGCCTGCCATCCCGTGGCGGAGCGCCTTCACCGTGCGCCCAGCGATGGTCACCTCGCCGATGTGGAAGAACTTGATCTCAGGCGGCGGCCCAAAGATCTTCTCCATGACCGCGTTCGCGTCAGGCCCCTGCAGCTGATAGCGATAGAAGGTCGGCGGGCCCTGGCGCATGTTCGAGTTGCCCTCGAGCCGGTGATGGACATCCCTGCCCGCGGCCGCGGCTCTCTCGGCGTTGAAGCGCACCCAGTCGATCAGCAGGTGGTGGCCGATCAGAACCAGACCCTCCGGGCCCTCAGCGTTGTAGAAGAGGATGCCGTCGCCGATCAGGAAGCCATCCTTGTTAACCGAGATCAACTGCTTGCCGATCCCGGGACGGAACGTCTCGAAGGTGTTCGGGCAGATCCCGGAGAGCATCGCAATCAGGTCGGCGCCGTGCAGGAACAGCTGCGTCATGTGGTGCGACTGATCAAGCACCGCCACCGACTCGCTCCAGGCGCGCTGCTCGTCGCGCCAGTTGGTGAACTCCGGCGCGACCGGGAACGTGAACGCAGGCCAGCTCTGGTTCCGCAGCACCTCGACGGGGCTTCCGACGCGGACGATCGCTTCAGCCAGTGACTCGGTTGCCATTCTGCTCTTCTCCTCTGGGCTTCGGACTGCTTCGGACTGTTACTGATCCTGATCGGCGCAAACGTACCGGCGCTCGCCGGCCGTGGGCTGAGATCGTTCGGCCCAGCCGAACGACGCCGTTATCCTCCGATGCGGTGAGCGACGCCACCGACCCAACTCTCGCCGACTTCAGGGCCGGGCAGCCGCGAAGCATCTCGATCGCGTTCTCAGTGATCGACGCGGTTGCGCTGCACCCGGACATCGGTCCAAGCGCCGTGGCGCGACAGGTCGGGGTCGCAAAGAGCACGGCCAGCACGCTGATGAGCGCCCTGGCCGAACGCGGCGTGCTGCAGCCCACCGGCGGGGGCCGCTACCGACTCGGCCTGAAGATGTTCGAGTACGGGCACCTGGCGCTCAGTCACGTCAACCTGTTCGAGGTCAGCGTGCCGGTGCTCCAGCGCCTTCGAGACCGAGTTCGCGACCTCGTCCAACTGGGGGTTCCCGTCGGTGCCGAGGTGCTCTACCTCGACCGCTACGAGGCACAGACGCTCGACACACGCTTTCACGATGAGACCTGGCGACGCCTGCCGGCCCACTCGTCGAGCACCGGCCGGGCGATCGCGGCCTTCAATCCCGCCGTGACCGAGGCGATCCTGGCTGCAGGCCTCGAGCGTTGGACCCGTTACACACTGATGGATCCGAAGCAGCTGCTGGTCACGCTGGGCGAGGTGCGCAGCCGCGGATACGCGCTGACCGAGGACGAACTGGAGGAGGGGATCGCATCGGTCGCGGCTCCGGTTCTGATCGGCGAGAGCGAGCGACGCCGCGCCATCGCGGCGGTCTCCGTGGTCGGTCCGACCGCTCGCCTGCGGCGCACCGGCATCCCGACTCTGGCGCTCCATATCCGGCGCGCGGCCGCGGATATCAGCGCGCGTCTGGAGGCCTGAATTGCCTTTCGCCAGATCGAGCCGTCGGCGGTTCAGAGTCGCATGGGTGTGTTGAAGTCGAGCGCGGCCTGTTGATGGTCGAGCTGAGCGAGAAACTCGCGGGCCGAGTCGTCGGACAGCTCGCTTGATTGGAGACCTTCGAGAATCGCCGCGCGCTGGGCCTCGAGCACCCGGCCGCGCAATTCGTTTGAGACCACGGCGAACCGCTCACGGCTGATCGAGTTCTGGAGCGCGTCGGCCTCAGCCTGACGACCCTGCTCCACCCGTTCGGTGATCGCCTGCAGCAGCGCCGGGTCGATGCCCTCCGGCGGGCTGGCGAGGAACTCCCTGTAGACGACACGAGCGGCGTCGCGCGCAACCGCGCTGGTCTTGTCATGCTCGGCCCGCTCCAGCTCGGACTCGTTGTGGTCGGCGACACCCAGACGCCGGATCAGCGCCGGCAGCGTCGTGCCCTCGAGCAGCAACGACCCGACGGTGACGATGAACGCAACGGCCTCGATCTCCGCACGTCCCGGGAACGGCTGACCGTTGGCCAGCGTCACCGGAATGCCGGCGGCGGCCGCAATGGTCACCACGCCGCGCATCCCGGTCCAGGCGACAACCACCGCCTCGCGGCCGGTCAGCTGCTCCGAATCAGGCACAGCCGGCGCGCGGCCGTCACAATCCGAACCAGACACGGTCGGCGCGCGTTCGTCCCGGTCGGACCGGCGGGCGTGGGTCCGCGATCGCAGCGCGTCGGATGTGCGCTGGCGGCCTGAGGACAATGCCACCCACAGCGACCGCACCACAATCACGACCAGCAGGATCAGCAAACCCGCCCAGACGACCGAGGACACGGATTCGCCGGCCGCGCGCACATCGTCGAGCACCGATCGCAGCTGCAGGCCGACATAGGCGAACACGAACGCCTCGAGCATCACGTTGACCGCGTCCCAGACCTGCGCTTCCTGCAGCCGGGTTCGATAGTCGGAGCGAACGGTCAGGCGTCCCACCAGCAGTCCGGCGGCAACGGTTGCAAGCACGCCGGAGGCGTCGAGCGCCTCCGCGGCCGCGTAGGCGACGAACGGCGTCACCAGGCCGAGCACCGTCTCCAATCCCGGGTTGCGAAGCCGCCGCCGGACCACCAGCGTGGCCACCGCCACCGCGAGGCCCACGCAGATACCGGCGCTCGCGTCGTAGAGGAACAGCAGGACTGGACTGTCGACCAGCGTGTGGCTGCCCGTTGCCGCCGCGATCGCGACCGAGAAGATCGTCAGCGCCGCCGCATCGTTGACGAGACTCTCGCCGGTGAGCAGCGTCAGCACGGGTTTGCGCAGTCCGAGCGCACGGCCGATCGCAACGGCGCTGACCGCGTCTGAGGGTGAGATCACCGCACCCAACACGAGGGCCGTTGTCAGCGTCAGCCCGCCCATGACGGCGTCGCCGACGAATCTGACCACCACCGCGGTGACGACCACCAGCCCGACGCCGAGCCCGAGAATCGGCCACAGCTTGCGCAGGAAAGCCACGATCGAGGCTTCGAGCGACGTCGCGTAGAGCAGCGGCGGCACCACCACTCCCAGCATCAGCTCCGGCTCGATCTGCAGTCGCGGGATGCCCGGGATGAACGACACGCCGAGTCCGACGGCCGTGATCACGAGCGGCGGCTCGAGTTCGAGGCGCTGAGCGAAGGCGGTCACAGCCACCGCCCCGATCACCACCAGCAGTATCTGCAGGCCGTTCACCGTGTGTAGGCTCGCAGGCCGAAAGCGCCGACGCTTTGGCGCCCTTTAGCTCACCTATCGGTCGGCTTCTATCCTTGCCGCATGCCCGGTGAGCCCACATCTGGCGTCGCCGAGGCTCCTGCCGAGGCAGCGCCCCGTAAGAGCGTCTTCGCGAGTGTCGGCGAGTTGGTGCTGACTGTGGCGATCGCGATCGGCCTCGCGCTGCTGGTCCAGGCCTTTCTGGTCAAGCCCTACAAGATTCCGAGCGGGTCGATGGAGCCGACGCTGCAGATCGGTCAGCGGATCCTCGTCAACCGCCTGGACACCTCCCCCGGTCTCGGCTCCGTGGTCGTGTTCCACCCGCCGGCTGACGCCGACGCGGCCGTCTGCGGCGACGCCGCCCAGGGTGAGGATCAGGCTCACGCGTGCGACCAGCACGGGGTGAAGGAATCGACCGAGACCTTCGTCAAACGCGTGGTCGGGCTGCCGGGCGACCATCTGCGGATCGTGGGTGGCCACGTCTGGCGCAACGGCGTCGAGGAGCACGGCTCCTACATCCAGCGGTGCGACATCGGGCCGGGCAACTGCACCTTCCGCAAGATCATCGTCGTCCCCAAGGACGAGTACTACATGATGGGGGACAACCGCGGCGACTCGGACGACAGCCGCTACTGGGGCCCGGTCCCACAGAAGTGGATCATCGGGACGGCATTCGCGACCTACTGGCCGATCAACCGCATCGGCTCTCTCTGACCCGCGCCGTCGACGTCCCCCAGCCAAGAGGGGGATAACGTCGCCAGAGTCGCGACGGAGGCGGCGGTGGTGGCCTTGACGGCGCCGGTGGCGGCGGCCGTGGCGGCGGCCGTGGCGGCGAAGGCCTCCGTAGTGTTGAGGTGAGAATGACCGCCGTGCCAGCGACAGCCGCCTACACGCGCACACAGCGGCTGACGCTGCTGGCCTGCATCCTCGGCTCATCGGCCGCATTCCTCGACGGGACGATCGTCAACGTCGCGCTGCCCGCGATCCGGGCGAGCCTGCACGGCGGGCTGGGCACCCAGGAATGGGTCGTCGACGCCTACCTGCTGACGCTCGGATCGTTGCTGCTCGTCGGCGGCTCGCTGGGCGATGTGTTCGGTCGCCGCCGGATCTTCGTGATCGGCGTCGTCGGCTTCGGCATCGCGTCGCTGGTGTGCGCGGCTCGCGCCGGACGCGGCGGCGCTGATCGCCGCACGAGCGGTACAGGGGATCACCGCCGCGATGCTCGTGCCGAGCAACCTGGCGCTGATCATGGACACGTTCTGCAGAACATCAGCGGGCCGCGGCGATCGGCACCTGGACCGCCTGGACCGGAATCGCGACCGTGGCCGGGCCGCTGCTCGGCGGCCTGCTGGTCCAGATCGGCTCGTGGCGCTGGGTGTTCATCGTCAACGTGCCGCTGGTGCTGGTGACGCTGTGGCTGCTGCGGCAGATACCCGCGCGGCCGCCGACCGAGCGAGCGACTGTCGACTGGGTCGGCGGGCTGCTCTGTGCGCACTGCGGCCTTGGCCGGCCCGATCTTCGCACTGATCGAACAGCCGACCTACGGCTGGAGCGATCCGCGCGTATCTGTTCCCGCTGATCGCCGGCTGCGTGCTGCTGGTCGCTGTTCGTGCTTCTGGGAGCGCCGATGCGCGGCGCCGATGCTGCCGTTCGGCGATCTTCCGCTCGCGCAATTTCAGCGTCGGCAACCTCGCGACCTTCGCGCTCTACGGCTCGCTGAGCGTCACCACGTTCTTCCTGATCGTCTTCCTCCAGCAGGTCGGCGGATACAGCCGCTCGCCGCAGGCCTGTCACTGCTGCCGATCGTCGATCATGCATCTTCCTCCTGGCTCGACGCTTCGGAGCGCTGGCCGATCGGTTCGGGCCGCGGCTGTTCATGGGCGTCGGCCCGCTCGTCGCCGGCGCCGGACTGCTGCTGCTGACCGATGCTGGGCGTCGACCCTAGCTACTTCGCGGCCGTGCTTCCCGGCGTCATGCTGCTCGGCCTCGGGCTTGCGATCACGGTCGCACCGCTCACCGCGACGGTGCTCTCATCGGCCCCGCCCGCCCATTCGGCATCGCCTCTGGCATCAACAACGCCGTCGCCCGGGTGGCCGGACTGATCGCGATCGCGGCCGTTGGAGCCGTGGTCGCAGCCCACTTCTCCGCTCAGGTTCACGAGCGGCTGGATCGCCCCGATGCGTCTGCCGCGTATGTCGCTGCCGTCGGCCGGGCGGCCTCGGCGACCCTGCAGACTCACCCTCCCGCCGGCTTCTCGCCCTCTGAGCGTCCTGAGGTCCATCGGACCCTCACACACGCCTCGGTCTCGTCCTACCGCCTCGCGATGGTGCTCGCCGCCGTACTCGCGTTTCTCAGCGGCATCCTCAGCCTGGTCGGGATCGAGCGGGTCAGGCAGCCGGCGTGAGCGCGTTCACCCTGGCGGTGAACTCTGCGATGCGCTGGGCGAAGTCGCCGCTCCGAGTCAACGGGAACAGGTGCCCACCTCGCACTGTCAAGAGTCGTGCACCATCGATGCCCATGGCCAGAGCCTCGGCCGCGCGATGGGGAACGATGTGATCGTGGCGACCATGGATGACGAGCGTCGGCATGTGCAGTTCACTCAGGCGATCGGTCCGGTCATAGCCGTCGCTGGCACGGCGCTGGTGGTGGAAGGCATACCTTGGCTGCGGGTAGCGGCCGCGGAAGAGGGCTGACACAACGCCGAGCACGCGGGTCGGCCAGCGGCGTTCGACATGAGCGCAGGTGCACGCCAGGACCAGATCGCCGACCAGTTCGGGGTGGTTGAGAGCGAGGTCCAGCGCGATCCGACCACCGAGCGAGATTCCCACGACGTGGGCGCGACCGATCCCCAGCGAACGCATCAACCCGGCCGTGTCGTTCGCCATCTGCTCCACCGAGTAGGGCGAGTCAGGCTTGTCTGTTCGGCCGGCGCCGCGGTTGTCGAACGCCAGCACGCGGTAGTGAGCACTCAGCGCCTCGATCAGCTGCCCGCACTCGGATACGTCGACCCCCAGCCCGGCGATCAGCACCAGAGGCTGACCGTTGCCGCTCAGCTCGTAGTACATCCGCAATCCGCCAACGTCGACCGTCGCCATAACTTCCAATGTAGGGGGCGGGAGCCGCTGAATCGAGCCTTCACACCCAACCGCAACACAGCCCACATATTTGGGGACGATCGATTGTCCTTTCGCGCTTGCACGACTATCGGTCGCGCCGGTCTCTGCCGATATGAGTTTCCGATGACCGTCCTGGGGCCATCGCCGACTGCGACGTATCGTGGGCCCTTCGCCGAGGAGCAGGCGACGCGCCTGCTCTGGCGTGCCGGTTTCGGTCCACGGCCGGGAGACGCCGAGCGCTACGCGCACACGGGCATGGACGCTGCCGTCGCGTCGTTGACGCGTCCGTCAGGCCACGCCCGGCTGATCGGCAAGGCCGCCCATGATGACAAGGGCAACCGGCTGGACCCGATCAATGTTTGGGGCGACGATCACTGCTGGTGGCTCGACCGCATGGTGCGCTCCGACCACCAGCTCGTCGAGCGGATGACGCTCGTCTGGCACAGCTGGTTCGCGACCTCGGAATCGGCGTCGACCGCGCGGCTGATGATCAACCAGAACCGGATGATGCGCCGCAACGCGCTGGGCAACTTCCACAGGCTGCTGTCACGACGTGACGATCGATCCAGCGATGCTGATGTGGCTCAACGGCAACGCCAACTACAAGGGCAATCCGAACGAGAACTACGGGCGTGAGATGCTCGAGCTGTTCACGCTCGGGCAGGGGCGGGGTTACAACCAGGACGATGTTCATGAGAACGCCCGCGCGCTGACCGGCTGGACCAACGACTGGAGCAACACGCGCGGACCGGTGAACTTTCGCTTCGAGTCCGATCTTCACGACTACGGCATCAAGAAGATCTTCGGTCATCGCGGGCGCTGGGGCTGGCGCGACAGTGTTCGGTTTGCGGTCACGCATCCGACTCACCCATCGTTCTTCATCGAGAAGCTGTGGAGCTATTTCGTCGGTGGCGAGCTGCCGAAGCGGACCGGCCGGGAGCTTGAGCGCGCATATGTGCAAGGTCGCTTCGAGGTCCGGCCGATCATGGAGGCGATCCTGCGTCACCCCCAGTTTTATGAGGGTCCCGAGCTCGTGACGCCGCCGGTCGTATGGACAGCGGGGTTGTTGCGCGCAAGCCGCCAGACGATCACGACGACCGCGTGGGCGTGGGTCGCGGCGCTGACCGGGCAGGTTCTGTTCCAGCCGCCGAACGTCGCAGGCTGGGATTACAGCCAGTGGCTGGACACGTCGCGCTGGGCAGGCCGGCTGCAGGCGGTCAACACCGCACTCGGCAAGCAGGCGCTCGACGGCAAGACCTACCCGTACGGGATCAACGAGAACAGCAGCCAGGCGTATGCGCACGCGATCGCCTTCTGGGGCGGCCGCCCGCTGTCCGAGCTGACCCGCAACCATCTGTTGGATCTGGGGCGCCGGATCGCCCGCGGCCAGAACCAGACCTGGGAGCAGGTGGAGTTCCGCAACCTGCGCCAGAACGCGCTGCGCAACCTGATTCCGATGACCCCCGATTGGATGACGGCATGAGCCATGAAGCTCGCATTCCGCCGGACCAGGTCCACTGCGACAGCTTCGCGCGATCGCAGGCGATCCGGCGGGTGCTGGCCAGCGGCAGGCGTCCGGTAGAGCGGGAGTGGGATTCGCGCATGCCGGTTCCGGCCGGCGTTGGCATCGACCGGCGTCGATTCATCGCCAGTGCGCTAGGTGGGCTCGCGCTCGTCTACGGGGCCGGTCGGGCCGGACTGACCGACGGCATGCTCGGCAACGGTGTTGCGCGGGCCGCAACCATGCAGTCATCGAGCAGTCCGATCCTGGTCTCACTGTTCCTGCAGGGCGGTGTCGACTCGCTCTCCCTGCTGGCACCGGCAGGCGATCCGCTGTATGAGAAGCTGCGACCAACGCTCGCCGTCGCTCCGGGATCCGGTGTGCAGCTTCGTGAGGACCCGAGCCTGATTTGGCACCCGTCGGCCGGTTCGATCGCAAGCCTGCACAACGCCGGAAAGATGCTCGTGTTCCCCGGTATCGGATACGCCGGCGAGGACATGTCGCACTTCACCTCCCGCCATTACTGGGAGGTCGGCGCCACCAGCGCGGACCTGAACACTGGCTGGCTTGGTCGCTACATCGACGTCGCCGGGGATTCCAGCAACCCGTTCCAGGGACTTTCGCTTGACGGCCAGCTGAACCCGACGCTGGCGACCGCAAGGAATCCGGTCGCGGCGATCGACCAACCTGACAACTTCGCGGTCTGGCTCAACGGCGTCTGGGGCAACGCCTCGGAATGGGCGCTCGAATCCGCATCTTCGCTGGGCGACAGGCTCCGAAATGCGCACGACCCCGCAATCCGCCAGGTCGCAAGCGCGGCGTCAGAGGTCGGCATCGTCAGGCGGACCCTGAAGCCGTGGTCAAAGCTCTCAGACGGCAGCTCTGACTCGGGCAGCAACCCCGGCGCGCTCTACGGCAGCAAGGCCAAATATCCGCAGTCGAGCAGCGACGATCTGCCCGCCAGGCTCGCTGGCCTCGCCTCGATGATCGCCGCCGGCGTGCCGCTCAAGTGCGTCGCGGTCACGACCGACGTTCAGTTCGACACCCACTCGGCCAGACCACCACATTCGACACGGGGATCCAACTTGTGTCCGATTCACTGGCCGCGTTCCAGGCCGACCTCGAAGCGCGTGGCGTGGATCACCGCGTGCTCGTGCACGTCTGGTCGGAGTTCGGTCGCCGCGCCCAGGAGAACGGCTCAGACGGCACCGATCATGGCGCCGCCGGCACCTCGCTGCTGATCGGCAGCCGCGTCAACGGCGGCATGATCGGCGAGTTTCCGGCGCTCAGCCGACTTGACGTCAACGGCAATCAGTCGGTGAACGTGGACTTCCGCAGCGTCTATGCGTCATTGCTCGAGCAGTGGTTCGACCACGATGCCGGCGCCGTCATCCCCAACGCACACCACTTCAAGCGATACGACCTTCTCACATGAGACGGCTGCTGACGATCTTTGCCTTCACCGGCCTCGCTTTCGCTGCCGCGGCCGGCTTTGCCGCGGCGGCGACCAAACGACAGCCTGCGCACCTCCAGATCGACGCGCAGGAGTGGTCGCTGTGGCCATCGCGAACCACCGTTCCCGCGGGAACGGTGCTCGTGGAACTCTGGAACCGCGGCCAGGACATGCACGACACAGAGGTTCGACGCCTGAACGCCGCCGGCCAGATGGTCGGGCCGATCCTGGCACGGGTGAAGCTCACCCGTCCGGGTCAGATCAGCCAGGCCACCTGGCACCTGAGGGCCGGGCGCTACGAGCTGTTCTGCTCGATGCCAGGCCACATGCAGATCGGCATGCACACGCGGCTTACCGTCACCCGCGCATAGCCCGCGCACCGATCAGACGGCGGCCACAGCGGTCAGCACCGCGTCGATCTGGTCCATCGCGGCACTCATACCCTCACGCATGCCCATGCCGAGCATCTTCTCCATCTGCTCGGTGTCGAGGAACCTCGTGATCACCGTCATACGCGTGCCGGACGCGATCGGCTCGAAGGTCACGACTCCGTCCATCGGCTCGACGCCCGGCTACCGGCTCGCCGTCGTCGCCGGCGAGCCCGTTGACGAACTCGATCCGGCGCGGCTCGTCGAGCGCGTCGATACGCCACCAGCCGTGCGGCTGATCGCCGGTCGGTCCGGTCATGAAGTAGCGGCACTGACCGCCGACATGGAACTCGTGGCGTGCGAACGTCGCCGGATAGGTCGGCGGCCCCCACCAGCGCTCGAGCTTGCGGGGATCGGCCCACACATCCCAGACGCGCTCCGGCTCGGCCTCGAACTCGGCCACGACGGTGAGCATGAGTTCGTTCGCGTCGGTCGTGCTGTTGATTACCGTCATTTTGATTCTCCCTCCTCGGCGAGGATCTCTGTGATTTGCACGGCGCGCTGGATCCACAGCTGCTCATATGCGGCCAGCAGGGTGGACGCACGCCGCAGGGTCTGCTGGTTTGCGGTGACGAGTTGTTGCCTGCCGCTGCGCCGCTTGGCGATCAGATGCGCGCGCTCCAACACCGCGACATGCTTCTGCACCGCGGTGAGGCTGATCTCATAGTGGCGCGCCAGCGCGGAGACCGATTGCTCGGTCACGATCGCTCGAGCGAGGATGTCGCGGCGGGTCGAATCCGACAACGCCCCGAAGAGCCGGTCGGCGTCGCCAGTCGAGAGCAGGTCGGCAGGCAGCAAATCTACAACCATATGGTTGTAGATTATCAGACGGCCCGCGAGCGGTGCATGTTTGCCACGGAATCTCGTGGTAAACGTGCACCGCTCACCGCGTGCACCGCTCACCGCGTGCACCGCTCACCGCGTGCACCGCTCACTGCGTGCGTCTTTCACCGCGTGCACCGCTCACCGCGTGCACCGCTCACGGCGCGAGTGCGCCTCGCCGGACGGATGCGACACTCATCTGTGATGTTCATCCTCGCGACCGACTGGGCCACGATCTCGTCGATGGCAACGGCTGGGGCCACACTGGTGCTGGCGATCGCCACCTTTGCCGCACTGCGCTCGGCCAATCGCTCGGCGCAGATAGCCGAGGTCGCGCTGCAGGAGCAGCGGCGTCCGATCCTGGTGCCGTCACGGCTCGACGATCCCACGCAGCGAATCAACTTCGCCGACGGTCAATGGGTCCACGCAGATGGTGGCCATGCCGAGGCGCTGAACGTGGACGGCAGGGTCTATCTTGCGATCAGCCTGCGCAATGTCGGCAGCGGACTCGGCGTCTGTCAGAGCTGGGCCGCGCAAGCCGGCGCCTCCTTCTCGAGCGCGGAACCGCGTCCGATGCCAGAGAGCTCGTTCCACACGCAGACACGTGACCTCTACATCCCGGGCGGCGACGTCGGCATATGGCAGGGCGCACTGCGCAACCCGGACGACCCGCTGCGGGCGGAACTCGCAGCGGCCATCGACGAGGGCCAGGTCATCACGCTCGAACTGCTCTACTCCGACCTGACCGGACGCCAACGGGCGATCACGCGCTTTGGCCTGATGCCGACCAAGGAGGGCCGGCTGACGAGCATGAGCCGCCATTGGTTCCTGGACTTCGACGGCCCGAGGCCCGACAGTCCGGCGCTCACCGACGCGATTGCCACGATCCTCGCAGAGACCGACAGCGCACAGGGTGCAATCTAAAAGAACGCTGAAAAGGTGGATATGTGTGGCCCTTTAGCGGTAGAGGTAGAACATGAGCAACGAGAGATTTGTGATCGTCGGCGCCAGCCTCGCTGGCGCGAAGGCCGCAGCAGAGCTGCGTGAGCGTGGGTTCGATGGTGAGCTCGTGCTGATCGGCGCTGAGGACGAACTGCCCTATGAGCGCCCTCCGCTCAGCAAGGACTACCTGCGGGGAGAGTCCGAACGGGAAAGCATGCGAGTGCACGATGAGGCGTTCTACCGTGAGCAGGAGATCCAGCTGCAGCTGGGCACCAGGGTCACGTCGGTCGAGGTTGGGATGCAGCACGCCGAGCTCGAGGACGGCCAGTCGCTCAGCTTCGACCGGCTGCTGCTCACCACCGGAGCCAGCCCGCGGAGACTGGATCTGCCGGGTGCGAGTCTGAACGGCATCCACTACCTGCGCACGATCGATGACAGCGATGCGATCCGTGCGCGTATCGACAAGGGAGGCCACGTGGTCGTGATCGGGGGTGGCTGGATCGGATCGGAGATCGCCGCCAGCGCACGCCAGCGCGGCCTCGAGGTCACGATGATCGCCGCCCAGCGGCTTCCCAACATTCAGGTGTTCGGTGAGAAGATCGGCCAGTTCTATCGCGACGTTCACGCCAGTCAGGGCGTGCAGCTGGTGCTGGGCGACGGGGCGGCGGCGTTCGAGGGAGACGGCGCGGTCGACCGTGTCCGAACCGAGTCAGGATCCGTCGTTGAGTGCGATTTCGTCGTGGTCGGTGCCGGCGCAGCTCCGAACGTCGACCTGGGCCGGCAGGCCGGGCTCGAAGTCGACAACGGAATCCTCGTCGACTCGAGGTTGCAGAGCTCGGCGCCGACCGTGTTCGCCGCCGGCGACGTGGCGAATCAGCTGGCACCCGTTCTATGAGCATCGGGTGCGTGTCGAACACTGGGCCAACGCGCTGAACCAGGGGCCGGCAGCCGCACGGGCGATGCTCGGTGCGGTCGACCCGTACGACGAGCTTCCATACTTCTTCTCCGATCAGTATCAGGTCGGCATGGAGTACTCGGGGTTGAACGAGCCATCCGACTCCGTCTTGTTCCGCGGCGACTACGACGCTGGCGAGTTCATCGCGTTCTGGCTCCGCGACAACGTGGTCACGGCCGGGATGAACGTCAACGTCTGGGATGTCAATGAACACGTCCAGGCCCTGATCCGCTCGCGCAAGCAAGTCGATCCGGCTGCGCTGACCGATGCCGACACACCGCTTGAGTCGCTCACCTGAGTCGCTCGTCCGGCTAAGGGATCAGAACGATCTTGCCGCGGGTGTGGCGCTGCTCGAGTTCGGCGAAGGCGTCCTGCACGCGCTCGAGCGGATAGGTGGCGGCGATCGGAACATCGAGCTGGCCGGCGGCGGCGAGGTCCGCGAGCGTTGCCATGACCTCGGTCGTCGAACCTTCGGCGCTGCCTTCGGTAAGGCGCCGACCTCTGCGGCACGTTCGAACGAGATGACCGTGTCGATCCGCTGGGGCCGGACCCCCAGAGCGAGCGCCAGGTCGACGTACTCGGGGCCGAAGGTGTCCACGAACGCGTCGAGCCCTCCAGGAGCGAGCCTCACGGATCCGTGCCTCCAGCCCGTCGCCATATTCCACCGGGCTCACATCGTGCGCCCGCAACCACTCGTGGTTGGACTTCGAGGCGATGCCGAGGACGTCTGCGCCGCGCAGTCGCAGCAGCTGCACGGCGATCGAGCCGACACCGCCCGCGGCGGCTGAGACTCCGACGATCTCGCCCTGCTGCGGCTTCACGGCTTCAACCGCGGCCCAGGCGGTCGCTCCGGCCACGTTCAGCGAGCCGGCGATTTCCCAGCCCAGTCCGGCGGGCTTGGCCACCAGCTGCGTCACGGGCACGGTCACGTACTCGGCATGACTCGATCGCCGCCAGGACCAACCGAGCACCTCGTCACCCGCCGCAAATTCGGTGACGCCATCGCCGACGCTGCTCACGACGCCGGCGAGATCCGTTCCCAAACCGGACGGGAACGTCGCCGGGAAGCGCTCATGCAGGAAGCCCTTGCGGATGCTGGCCTCCCCGGGATTGATCGAAGCCGCCTTGACCTGGATCAGCACCTCGCCCGGAGGCGGCTTCGGTGTCTCCACGTCCGCGACGTACAGGACATCGCGGTCGCCGTACTGGTCAAACCTGACGGCCCGCATGCTCAGAACCTTACGGGACCAGAACCATTATGGCTCGAAGTCGGCGCTGATCCGCTCCGGGTTGGAGACACCGCTCTCAACCGCGGCCTGACGAACAGCCTCGGTCACGACTTCGTGAACCTTCCGGTCCAACATCTCAGGGATCAGCTCGGACGAGACCGTCAGCCCCGCCAGCGCCCAGGCCGCGGCACGCTTCATCTCGAGGTTGATCTCGCTGGCGCCCGCCAGCAGCGCGCCCTTGAAGATGCCGGGGTAGCCGAGCACGTTGTTGATGCTGGTGCCGTCAGCCGCGAAAGCCGCTCCGGCCTCGACGGCGACCTCGGGATCGATCTCGGCAGCCGGGTTGGTCAACGCGAAGATCACCTGCCCGCGACGGACCATCTCAGGCCGGATCAGGCCGGGCACGCCGCTGGTCGCGACCACCACATCGGCCTCGCGCATCAGCGTGCCGAGATCCGCGATCTCGATCCCGCGGGCGCGCGCGGTCTCCTGTGCAGCTGGGTTGGGATCGGTCGCGAGCACCCTCCTGACGCCGGCGTCGTGAATCAGCGTTGCGATCCCGAACCCGGCCGCCCCGAGCCCGATCTGCCCGACGACAGCCTCGTCCAGGCGGATGTCGGCCTGGCGGCAGGCGGCGATCAGAGCGGCGAGCGTGACGACCGCGGTGCCGTGCACGTCGTCATGCATCACCGGCTGCGGCAACGCCTCGATCAGGCGTCGCTCGATCTCAAAGCAGCTGGGAGTCGAGATGTCCTCGAGGTGGATCCCCCCGAACCCGGGAGCGATCCTGATCACCGTCTCGACGAACTCGTCGATATCCCTGGTGTCGATCAGGATCGGCACGGCGGTGATGTCGACGAGCTGCGAGTAGAACATCGCCTTGCCCTCCATCACCGGCATCGCCGGAATCGGCCCGATGTCACCGAGGCCGAGCACTCTGGTGCCGTTGGTGCAGATCGCGACGCTACGACCGATCATCGTGAAGCGGGACGCGAGCTGCGGGTACTCGTGGATCGCCGTCGCCACGCGAGCCACCCCCGGCGTGTAGACGTCGCGCACCTCCTGGTTGGTGGTGACCGGCTGCAGCGCACGCATCTCGATCTTGCCGCCGACGTGCGCCATGAACGCGCGATCGTGGTACCAGACGACACTGACTCCGGACAGCTGTCCCAGGGCGACCGCGAGCTGGTCGGCATGTTCCTTGTCGCGGAGTTCGACGGTGATCTCTCGCAGCGCCTCGCGCCGGGCGACCGTGATCGTCTGGACATCGCCGATCAGTCCACCCTCCTCGCTGATCAGCGTCGCGACACGTGCCAGCTGACCCGCCCGGTGGGGAATGCGCAGGCGGTAGGTGCAATCCATTGGCATCGGCGCCGTATCGTAGGGAACGCCGGACCAGTGATTGCGCCGCGCCCGACCGAGACCCCCCAACCGTACGAGCCCGCCCAGGACACCGCTCCGCCGCGCCCGCCAACACCACGTTCACCGCGACCGCCAACGGCGCGTTCACCGCGCTCCCACGCCGATGCGCCGAGCCGACCCGAGCCACACCGAAACCTGCACTCGATGCCACGTCGCTGCATGCAGGAGTCCGCTACCTTGCGTGGATGCCCGCCCACCCGGTCCCCAGTGAGCGCGCTCGTGCGCTTGTGCGTGGCGGCTACGACATGCACGTGCACATCGATCCGGACTTCGTGACCAGGATCATCGACGATGTCGGACTCGCGAGGCGCTGCCTGGAGCTGGGGATCGCAGGGTTTCAGATGAAGTCGCATTACACGTCAACGGCAGAGCGCGCCCGCACCGTCAACGCCGCGGTGCCGGGCATCCATGCGATCGGGGCGATCGTGCTCAATCGGGCCGTCGGTGGCATCAACGCGCTCGCGGTCGAGGTCGCCGCGAGGGAGGGCGCGCGCACGGT
Organism: uncultured Actinomycetota bacterium; assembly: GCA_963804615.1. Lineage (GTDB taxonomy): Bacteria > Actinomycetota > Thermoleophilia > Solirubrobacterales > Solirubrobacteraceae > Palsa-465. The sequence goes on along the minus strand of CAWDRA010000010.1, from coordinate 166,450 downwards.
CTGGATGCCGACCGTCAGCTCCGTGAACGAGGCCCATGAGGTCCACACATTCGCGCCCGGCGCGCCGATGCCGGTATGGATGAAGTTTGAGGTGCAGCTGCGTGAAGCCGTCGGCGAGCCGGAGCCGGTGGCGGTGATCGACGCCGAAGGCGAGCTGTTGCCGGCCGTGCGCAGCGTCCTCGAGGTCGCGGCCCGCCACCAGCTGGTGCTCGCCACCGGGCATCTGGCCAAGCACGAGATCTTCGCGGTCGTCGACGGCGCGCTCGCCGCGGGCGTGAGGGATGTCGTCGTCACCCACCCCGAGTTCCCGTCGCAGAACCTGACGATCGAGGAACAGACCGACCTCGCCGGGCGCGGGGCCCTGCTCGAGCGCTGCTTCACGACGCCTTACACCGGCAAGGTCACCTGGGAGCACGTATTCGAAGGCGTGCGCGCCTCCGGTGTCTCGAACAACGTGCTCTCCACCGACCTGGGTCAGGTCTTCAACCCGCCGGTCGAGGATGGTCTGGCGCTCTTTGGCGATCGTTTCCTCGAGGCCGGCTTCAGCGACGAGGAGGTCAGGCAGATGGCCGTTGCAAACACACGCAGGCTTGCTGGAGTTGACGCCAGGTGAGCCGCCGCGTTCAGGTGATCGGCGCCCACTCCGCTGACTTCGTCTGGCGCGCCGGCGGCGCGATCGCCAAGGCGGTGGAGCTGGGAGGCGAGGCGGAGGTCGTGGCACTGTCCTACGGCGAACGCGGTGAGTCGGGAGAGCTCTGGAAAGACTCAGATCCCGCCCACCCCCAGACGATTGAGAACGTCAAGCGCATCCGCCACGCGGAGGCAGAGGCCGCCGCCGGCGAGCTTGGCGCCACGTTCAGGGCCCTTGACCTGGGCGATTACCCGTTGCAGATCGGGGGCGACGAGCTCAACCTGATCGCTGAGGCGATCCGCGGGTTCGCTCCCGACGTACTCGTGACCCACACTGACACAGACCCGTTCAACCCGGACCATCCCGTCGCCTACGCCGCGGTCGACCGCGCCCGCAGCCTCGCGGCCGGCGCCGGCGTGCAGAGCGCCTTCAGGACGATCAAGCCGCCGGCGATGTTCCTGTTCGAGCCCCACCAGCCGGAGCTCTGCAACTTCAAGCCGACGACGTTCGTCGACATCACATCGGTGCTTGAGCGCAAGCTGGCGGCGATGGCGCACATGAAGGCTCAGGCCTACCTGCAGACGTACTACGCTCGAGCGCGCCGAGCACCGCGGCAACCACGCCCGCCGCGCCAGCGGCGAGCAGGATGTGCGTCAGGCCGAGGCCTTCCAGCGCGTGATCCCGCAGGTGGTGAGCGAGCTGTGAGCTCCGAGCCCACCCAGCCCGGCAGTGGCCAGCGGGCCACTGCCGGCACAGAACAGGGCACAGAACAGATCTCGGAGTTGGCTCGTCTGGGCTCGGCCACGGTGTATGAGGCGGGCGGGCGTGGCGGCTATGTCGACGCCGAACTGCATCAGGCCGTGCCCGGCAGCCGTGCCGCCGGCCCGGCTCGCACGGTGCTCTGCGCGCAGGACGACAACCTGATGGTTCATGCGGTCATGGCCGAGGTGCAGCCGGGCGAGGTGATCGTGCTGACGATGCCGCGAGCCACGACCGGTGGCACTGGTCGGTGACCTGCTTGCCACCCAGGCCGCAGGCTGCCGGCGCCGCCGCGATCCTGGTCGACGCGTCGATCAGGGACGCTGAGGAGCTGGCCCAGATGGGCTTGCCGATCTGGGCGCGGTGGGTGCGCGTCAAGGGCGCGCTCAAGGAGACCGCGGGGCAGATCAACGTGCCGGTGACCGTCGGCGGAGCGACGATCAACCCTGGTGACGTGCTGGTGCTGGACGCCGACGGAGTCGCCGTGGTGCCGCAGGATCGTGTGACGGAGGTTCTGGAGGCATCTCTGGCGCGCGAGGAGAAGGAGCGCATCAAGCGCGAGAAGCTCCAGTCCGGCGCCAAGTCATATGACCTTGACGGCCTGCGCGCCGTCGTGGAGGCACAACGATGAGTGAACTGAGACCACCGGATATCGCCCACCTCGGGCCGATCGAGACTGCTGACGCCCAAGCCTCAGGAGAGCCTCGAGTTCTTCACGGAGATGATGGGCATGGAGATCCAGCACCGGGAGGGCCAGTCGGTCTACCTGCGCGGCTGGGACGACTACCAGATCTGGTCGCTGAAGCTGACCGAGGCGGCCAGCTCGGGCATGGGTTACTGCGGCTTCCGCACCTGGAGCCCGGAGGCGCTCGAGCGGCGCGTCGCGCTGATCGAGCAGACCGGCCTCGGTAAGGGCTGGGAGGACAGCGGCGACTTCGGCATCGGCCGCGCCTACAGCTTCCAGGATCCCGACGGCCACAACTTCAAGATCTACAGCGAGGTCGAGCGCTACGTGAAGCCGGCCGACAAGATCACCGACTACAAGAACGTCCACGGCAAGCAGCCGAACAAGGCGATCGCCGTCAAGCGCTTCGACCACCTCAACATCCTCGCCGGCGACATTCGCGCCCAGACGCGACTTCTGCGTCGACACGCTCGGCTACCGCGAGTACGAGCGCATCGAGCTCAACGACGGCACCCTCGGCGGCTCGTGGATGTCGGTCACGATCGCCGCACACGAGCTGATCTACACCAAGGACGCGTATGCGACGCAGGGCGCGCACGGCCGCCTGCACCACGCCGCGTTCTGGGTCGACACGCGCGAGGAGTGCCTGCGCGCCGCCGACATCTGGATCGAGAACGAGGTCTACATCGAGTTCGCGCCGTCCAAGCACAACGTCGCCCAGGGCTTCTTCCTCTACGGCTACGAGCCGGGCGGCAACCGCATCGAGGTCACCAGCGGCGGCCGTCTGGTCTACGCGCCCGACGAGCCGTGCGTGATCTGGACCGAGGAGGACCGCAAGAAGGGCCAGGCCTGGCACAACGAGACGGTCCACACGTTCCACACCTACGGCACGCCGCCGTTCGAAGTGGCGGCTACGAGCCTGCAGACCAGGCGCTGACCCGGCTGCGGGCTGTCGTAGCCGCTGCCGCCGTGTACGGCGGGTGGTGGGCGGCGGCGTGGTGACCGTCGGCGTGGGGCGTGTGGTCGTCGTGGTCGGCGTGGTGGTCGGTCGGGTGGTGGTCGTCGTGGTCGTGTCGGAGTGACCGTGACGGTCACGCCGATGACCACGTAGGCCGGCGCCTTGCCGGCGAACTGCACGGTGACTGAGTCGCCGACCGCGATCTGGCCGCTCAGCAGCTCGGTCGGCGAGCGCGCTGCCGGCGGCGACCGGGAGCGTCAGCGCTGATGGTTGCTCTTGCGGACGATCGTGAAGCTGGTCGTCGGCCGCGATCGTCTTGACGGTCCCGATCGCGGTCTGGCTCGCCGACCGGTGTGACGTCCTGGCGACCATCGTGCCGGCGTTGGTCGTCCTGTAGACGACGCACCTGGGTTCCGACCGGGTAGCCGCCGGTCAGCGACATCGAGCCCGGGCCCGAACTCGAAGGCGAGTGTGTAGCCGGCGTTGGTCGTTGCCTTGAGCGCGGCCGGGAACGAAGTGGTAGCGGCGGAAGGCGCGCTTGGTGACATCGGCAGCGCCGTCGTCGAGCCAACCGGGCCCGCCCCTGGCGTCGCCGCCGCGGCCGCCGTCGGAGGTGCCGAAGAAGCGCCCGTTGATGTTCATGAAGATGTGGACGCCGGGATGGTCGTAGAGCGTGACCTCCGTCGGGCCCGACGCCGGCGCCCTTGGCGATCAGCTCTGGCGCAGCAGCTGTCTGGATGACTCCGGCGTCGTTGGGGACCGGACGCACCGACCGGCCACAGGCCGCCGGCGACCAGCACCGCGGCCACCGCGCCCGAGCAGTCGTAGCCGCGGCGCTTGCCGTTGAAGCCCGGACCGCCCTTTCGCCGACGCTGGCGATTCCGGCCTGCCCGTGGCCGCCGCCCCAGACGTATGGGTAGTCCTCGGCGTCGACCGGTTGGCCGCGGTGGTCAGCGCGTTCAGCACCCCGACCGCCTTGCCCGGCGTCTGGATCGTGAACGAGTACGCGCCGTCGCCGATGATCGTTGCCGGTGACCTGCGCCGACTGCGGCGGCAGGTGGACGCGCCGCCGACGCGGCCGAGACGGTGCCGACAGGCAGGGCAAAGCCGGCGCCCGCCACGGCGAGGATGAACAACAGACGGCGCATCTACCTCGATTATCGGCGCCTCCGGCGCCGAACTTCAGTGCTGCAAGCGCTCATGCCTCGTGCAGGAACACGGCCTCGCGCATCGAGCTCTGCGGCGTCTGCGGCGATCAGCCGTGCTAGGAGGGCTTGACTCGACGCTGAGCCGGCCCAGAGGTTGATCTCGCCCTCCTGGGCGTAGCGGTCGATCTCCGCAAGCTCGTCGGCGCTGAACTCGAGGTTGTCGAGCGCCCCGAGGTTGTCCTCCAGCTGCTCGAGGCTCGAGACGCCGATCAGCGCCGAGGTCACGCGCGGGTCGCGCAGCGTCCAGGCGATCGCCATCTGCGCGAGGCTCTGGCCGCGCCTGCCGCGATCTCGTTGAGCGCGCGCACGCGCTCGAGGTTCTCCTCGGTCAGCAGCGACTCGTCGAAGGCGATCGCCGGTGCGCACGCGCGAGTCTGTCCGGGATCCCGTTCAGGTACTTGGTCGTCAGCAGCCCCTGCGCGAGCGGCGAGAAGGCGATGCAGCCGACGCCCTCCGACTCGAGCGTGTCGAGCAGCCCGTGCTCGATCCAGCGGTTCAGCAGCGAGTAGGACGGCTGATGGATCAGCAGCGGCGTGCCGAGCTCGCGCAGGATCTCGCATGGCGCGTGCTCGGTCAGCTCTGGCCCGTAGGAGCTGATCCCGACGTACAGCGCCTTGCCCTGGCGAACCGCCGTGTCGAGCGCGCCCATCGTCTCCTCCAGCGGCGTGTCCGGATCGACGCGGTGCGAGTAGAAGATGTCGACGTAGTCGAGCCCCATCCGCTTGAGGCTCTGGTCGAGGCTCGCGAGCAGGTACTTGCGCGAGCCGAACTCGCCGTACGGCCCGGGCCACATGTCCCAGCCGGCCTTGGTCGAGATCACCAGCTCGTCGCGCAGGCCGCGCGAAGTCCTCCCGCAGCAGCCGCCCGAAGTTGGTCTCCGCTGAGCCGTACGGGCGGCCGTAGTTGTTGGCGAGGTCGAAGTGGGTGACGCCGGCGTCGAACGCGCGCCGCAGGATCGCGCGGCTCTGCTCGATCGGATGCGAGTCGCCGAAGTTCTGCCAGAGACCGAGCGAGATCGGCGGCAGCAGCAGACCGCTGCGCCCGGTGCGGCGGTACGGCACCGAGTCGTAGCGGTCCTGGCGCGGGACGTAGCGCTCCAGTGGCGGCATGTCGGACTGGCTCCGGAGCCGGGCCGTGTAGCGGACCTCAGCGCCTCGCTGCCGTAGCCGCTGCGTGCTCGGCGGCTGCTGCGCTGCCGTCATCGGCGCTCGCATTGCCTGCGGGCCTCATCGACGCACCGTCGGGGCGTCCTCGGCCGCGGCGGCCGGATCGGAGCCGTTCACTGAGACGCCGGTGCGCCGGGGCTCGGGCGAGCGGCAACGGCTCGGGCGTCGCGCGCCACTCGGCCAGGGCACGTGCGCACCGGCGGCGCCGGCGGCGCCGAGCAGCAGCGAGAACAGGCCCCACTTGGCGCCGGACCTCTCCTTGCCGCGCAGCGCGTCGAGCGACAGCGCGCCGGGGCCGGACTCGGCCAGCGCGACCGCGGCGGCGGCGAGCACGACGTTGTACTCGTAGCCGCCCTTGTGCGCCCACGGGCCGTTCTTGAGGTGGACGCGGTTGATCGCGGTCAGCATCACCGAGACGATCCCGGCCGAGGCGAGCGGAGTGCGGTAACCGAGCAGCAGGCCGGCGCCGCCCAAGCGTCTCAGCGGCACCCGCGGCGGCCGCGTGGACCATGCCGGGCTTGAGGCCCATGCTGTCGAAGTGCTCGGCCTGGGTCTTCAGGCCCTGCCCGCCGAACCAGCCAAACAGCTTCTGGGTCCCGTGGCCGATGAAGAAGCCGCCCACCGCGGCTCGCAGCAATAGACGCCCGATCTTCATGTTCCACCTCCGGTTCAGCGGTTGTCAGTCAGCTACCACGGTAACTGGTTCGGGCGCCACCAGGTGTCTCGGTCGCGGCCAGCTCGGCCCGGACCCGCGGCGCCACCTCGGTGCCGAACAGCTCGATCGCCTTGCAGCACGTCGCGGTGGGCGACCGCGCCGACGCTGATCTGGCCGACGTAGCGCTGGTTGGCGAACAGCTCGTGCTCCATCAGGATCTTCTCGGCGACCTCCTCGCGGCGAGCCGAGCGCGACCGCGCCGTCCGGCGCGGTCAGCGCCTCGTACTGCTCGCGCCCGGCGGGCGGCCAGCCGCGCTCGCGCCCGATCCGGTTCATCATCGTCAGATACGGCGTGGGCGAAGGCGGCGTCGGCCTCGCTGCGGCGTCGGCGCGACGAACGCGTGCGTGTTGATCGCGAGCCGGCGGTCCGCCGGATCGTGCCCGGCCTGCGCCCAGGCCCGGTCGTAGAGCTCGACCAGCGGCTTGAAGCGCGCCGGCTGGCCGCCGATGATCGCGAGCGTCAGCGGCAGACCGAGCGCGGCCGCACGCACGACCGACTGCGGCGTGCCGCCGACCGCGACCCAGATCGGCAGCGGATCCTGGACCGGACGCGGATAGATCTCGGCGGCCTCGCAGCGCCGGGCGGTGCGCCCGGACCAGGTGACCGGGTTGCCGTCGCGGATCGCGAGCAGCAGCTCGAGCTTCTCGGCGTAGAGCTCGTCGTAGTCGTCGAGGTCGTACCCGAACAGCGGGAACGACTCGATGAACGAGCCGCGGCCGGCCATGATCTCGGCGCGACCGCCGGAGATCAGGTCGAGCTCGGCGAACTCCTGGAAGACGCGCACCGGATCATCGGAGCTGAGCACGGTGACCGCGCTCGAGAGACGGATGCGCTCGGTCTGCGCGGCGATCGCCGCGAGCGCGACGGCGGGCGCGGAGACGACGAAGTCAGGGCGGTGGTGCTCGCCGACGGCGAACAGGTCGAGACCGAGCTGATCGGCGAGCCGCGCCTCCTCGAGCAGGTCGCGCATGCGCTGCTCGGGCGCTGACGCCGGAGCTCAGATCGGCGAAGGTGGCAAGTCCAAGTTCAAAGTTCATGCGAGCAATCTAGCAGATAGTTGTGTGCGCAATCTGATCTGCCGTACTGAGGGCGGCCGATCGCGTACAGCGTGCGTCCAACCAGTCGATCGAGCGCTCGAGCTGCTCGATCGTCGCCTTCTCGACCGACTCGATCCCGAGCGCGCGGTTGACCTCGGCATTGACCTCGCGTGGCTCGAGCGGCGATCGCGGGCGAGGTCCGCCACCAGCCGGTGGCGCTTGGCGCGCAGCTGCGCGCGGCGCTCGTAGAGCGGCACGTCGTGCGGCTCACGCGCCGGCTCCGGCAGTGGCAGCGGCGGCCGATCGCCGACTCGTCGCGCCGGCGCGAGCCCGCGCGACCGCGCCGGGCCGGCGCGGTTCCGGCGCCGGCCCGAACAGCGTCATCTGCGGCGCGACGTCGGCGCTGAGCGGCTCGAAGTCGAGCATCTCGCCGCGTCTCGGTCGCGGCGCCGCTCGACCTCATCGAACTCGCCCAGATCCTCGTCCTCGCCGGCGCCGTGCGGACCAGGTAGCGCAGCTCCTGCTCGACGCTCGCGGCGTGGTCGCGCAGGATCGTGTCGGCCGGGATGTAGAGCCAGCTCGGCTCGGGCTGCGCGGCCCGGGATCGTCCGCACGAAGCGCCCGACGATCTGGCGGAAGATCAGCGGCGTCTTGGCCGCCGTCGCGTACACGCCGACGCGCAGGCGCGGGATGTCGACGCCCTCCGAGACCATGTTGACGGCGACGATCCAGGGCTCGCTCGAGTGCGTGAACTCGGCCAGCTTGGCCGCCGCCTGCGGATCCTGGTGCAGCACCACGACCGGCGAGCGGCCGCTGACCTCGCGCAGCCGCGCGGCGATCCTGCGGGCGTGCTCGGAGTCGGCGGCGACCACCAGCCCGCCGGCGTCGGCGTGGCCGGCCGCACGCAGCGCCCGCAGACGGATGTCAGCCTCGCCGAGGATCCGCGGCAGGCCGTCGGGCAGGTCGGTCGAGATCGCGGTCCGGTAGCGGCGGCTCGCCTCACGCGTCGACAGCACCGTGTCGAAGCTCGACTCGATCACGTCGTCGCCGCTGCGCCACGAGAGCGTCCCGTCGTAGGTGACGAACACGACCGGCCGGCAGACGCCGTCGCGCACCGCATCGGCGTAGGTGTAGGAGATGTCGGGCTCGGCCAGGCCGTCGGCGTCGTAGCTGACGCCCGGGATCGGCGTCGCGTCCGAGCGGAACGGCGTGCCCGACAGCAGCAGCCAGCGGCCCGCCTCGGCGAACGCCTGCCCGAACGCCTCGCCCCAGGCGAGATCCTCACCGAGGTGGTGGGCCTCGTCGGCGATCACCAGCGTGCGCTCGCGCGGCTCGCGGCGGCCCACGCCCGCGGCGCATTGGCGATCCGGGCGTAGGTGACCACCACGCCGTGGAAGCCGCTCGGCGGGCGCGGCGACTCCGCGTCGGGCGCCAGCTCCAGCCCGAGCGCGTGCGCGGCCCGCGCCCACTGACGCGTGAGCGGCGCGGTCGGGCATGCGATCACCAGCCCGTCGACGCTGCCACGCTGCAGCTCCGCGCGCGCGAACTCGAGCGCCGGCCGAGTCTTGCCGGCGCCCGGCGCGGCCGAGATCAGGAACGAGCCCTCGCGCCACGCCTCCATGGCGGCCAGGGCACCGCGTTGCCAATCGCGCAGCCCAGCGGGGCTGCGCGAATCCGCGGCGTTCGAATCGCTCGCGCGGGCGCCTGAGGTCGTCGCGGACATGAGTTCGGCATGGTGGCGAGCGCGCCGGACGGTCAGCCACCGGTGTCGCAAATCCCCCTCTCACGGGCATTTCCGACACCGATGCCCCCTACGATCAGGCTCCGTGATCGAACCGTTCGTCGACACCGAGTGGCTGCGCGCACACAGGGACCGGGTCGTCCTCGCCGACGTCCGCTGGTACCTCGACGGGCGCTCGGGCCGCGCCGCCTACGAGGCCGGACACATCCCCGGAGCCGTGTTCGTCGACCTCGACGCGGTCCTCTCCGATGTGCACGCTGACGACAGCCAGCGGCCGGCACCCGCTGCCCTCCCCCGAGCGCTTCGCCGCCGGTCTCGGGGAGCTCGGGATCGGCGATGGCGACACGGTGATCGCCTACGACGATGCCGGCGGCGTGATCGCGGCGCGGCTGGTATGGCTGCTGCGCGTGACCGGTCACGACGCGGCCCTGCTCGATGGCGGCATCCAGGCCTGGCCTGTGGGCGACCTGCATCCGGACCACCCGCGCCCGAGGCCACCCGCGACCTTCACCCCGGTGCCGTGGCCCGCAGAGCGCTTCGCGGCGATCGACGAGGTCGCCGTCACCGACGATGTCCTGATCGACGCCCGCGATCGCGGTCGCTTCGCCGGCGGGCCGGATCCGATCGACCCGCGCTCCGGCCACGTCCCGGGTGCGCGCAGCGTCCCGACCCGTGAGCACCTCGACCAGCAGCTGCGGATCGCGGATGCCGAGCGCCTGCGCGCGACCTTCGCCGCAGCCGGAATCACCCCCGGCACGGCGGTCGTCTCATACTGCGGATCGGGCGTGACCGCATGCCACAACCTGCTCGCGCTCGAGCGGTCCGGACTCGGCCCGGGCAGGCTCTACGCGGGGTCGTGGTCGGAGTGGAGCCGCGATTCCGAGCGACCGATCGCGACCGGCTGACGACACCAGCTAACGTCAATGGCATGGATAACGAAGCCACTCAACTGACAGACGAGCAGTGGCGCGAACGCCTGGCGCCGGACGCCTTTGAGGTCCTGCGCCATGCGGCCACCGAGCGACCGTTCACCGGCGCCTTCGTCGACAACAAGGACGATGGGATGTACCACTGCGCCGGCTGCGGCGCACCGCTGTTCAGCTCCGACACCAAGTTCGATTCAGGCTGCGGCTGGCCGAGCTTCTATGAACCGGTGACGGGCGAGAACGTGGTCAACCGCGAGGACCGCAGTCACGGCATGGTCCGAACCGAGGTCCAGTGCAAGAACTGCGGCGGCCACCTCGGCCATGTATTCCCGGACGGGCCTGAGCCGACCGGCCTGCGTTACTGCATCAACTCGGTGGCGCTGGGGTTCGATCCTCAGAGTTAGGGTCTCCCTCGGCTGGTGGTCGCGCTTGACCACCAGCCGGGCTGTCGCGCCCCCGCTCTCGCTGCTCGGCGGCGCCGTCAGCCTCCGGCTCGTCAGCTGAGTCGCCGTCAGGGCCCTCCAGCAGTTCCCGCTTGCGGCGGTGCTCCCGCACCCTGTAGTAGATGAAGCCGGCCACGGCCGCGATCGCCAACGCCCCGGCGGCGAACACCCCGACCTGTTCGAGCACGTGCGCGACGGCGTTGCCGCCGAAGTAGCCGACCAGTCCGTAGGTGGTCGCCCAGGTGATGCCGCCAAGGGCATTCCACGGGAAGAAGACTCGGAACGGCATGTGGTTGATGCCGGCCAGCCAGGCGGTGGCGAAGCGGATCAGCGCGATCCAGCGGCCGATGAAGACGGTCTTGGGGCCATGCGTCTTGAAGTAGCGGTCGCCGACACCGATCACGCGCTTGCGGTGCTCGTGGAACGGCCCCTTGCTCTCGAGCACGTCGCGCCCGAGCGTGCGGCCGAGCAGGTAGCCGATGTTGTCACCGATGATCGCTGACGCCGAGGCGATCACGATCACGAGCACGATGTTGAGCTTGCCCTGGCTCGCCAGCACCGCCGCCAGCACCAGCGCGGTCTCCCCGGGCGAGGGGATGCCCATCGACTCCAGGCCGATCAGGGCCGGCAGCAGGTAGCCGAGCCCACTTGAGACGCTGAAGATCTCGGCTAGTGCGAGCACCGATGGGACAGTATCGGCCGCTGACGCAGCCCCTACACGCCGGCGGTGCCGGTGATGCGATCCGAGGACGGCGCCTCCGTCGGCCGCAGGCGCAGCACGAAGGTCGCGCCCGGCCCATCTGTGTCAGCCAGCACCAGCGAGCCGCCCATCCGCTGCGCGAGCTCCCGTCCGATCGCCAGGCCGAGCCCGAAACCAGCCTCGCCACCGGTCTCGCGGCCACGCTTGAAACGCTCGAAGATCAGGGCGCGCTCCTCAAGCGCGACGCCGGGGCCCCGGTCGGACACGATCAACGTCGGTTCCGGTTGTGAGCGCACGGTCACCTCGACCTCGCTGCCGCGCGGCGCCACGCGGAGCGCGTTGTCGAGCAGGATGCGGAGAATGCGGGCGACGCTGCCGGGGTCGGCCATCGCCCAGGCGGGACGGCCATCGTCCTCGAGCCTGGGGGTGACCCCGCGGTTGGTGCTGGCCAGCTCGAACTCCGCGAGCACCGCACGGCCGAGCTCTGAGAGCTCGATCGGCTCTGAGCGAAGCCGGACCTCAGCGTCGATCCGGCTGAGGTCAAGCAGGTCCGCGGCCAGGCGACCGAGGCGACGCGACTGTACGCGAGCACGGCCCAGCAGAGCCGCAGCATCATCAAGGTCGAGGTCCTCGGCCTGGAGGTCGTCCGCGAGCAGCTCCAGCATGCCGTCGAGCGACGCCAGCGGGGTGCGCAGCTCATGCGAGGCGGTCGCGACGAACGCCCGTCGCGCCTCCTCCTGCTGGCGCAACCGGCGCTGCATGATCGAGAACGAGCGCGCCAGGTCGCCGACCTCGTCGCGCGCGCGGTCCGCCGGGAAGTCGGCGACATTGCCACCGATTGCGAGCTGCAGAGCCGCCTGGCGCAGGCGTTGCAACCGGCGCACGAGCTGGGCTGCGAGCGGGATCGCCAGGACCAGCGTCAGCAGGATCGCGACCAGCGCCGCGATCGCGAAGGCGCTGCGCACGGCGTCGGCGGCCTGCGAGATTTCGTCGGTCGACGTGCGCACAACCAGCACCGAATCGGCGAGCCGGTTGTATTGCCTCATCGAGATCGCGGCCCGCACAACCTGCTGGTTGGCACTGACGCCGGGGCTGAGCACCGTCGACGCGTATCGGTACGCCTGCGCCACATCGTCGGTCTGGCCGAGATCACCGCCACCTCCCACCACGGAGCCACGACCCTGAGCATCAACGTTGCCGACGAGCGCCACCGTCTCAGCGCCGAGCTGCTGGCGGATGCTGGTCAACGCTCGCGAGAGGGCGATTCTCGCCTCCGCGGCCTTCGCTGCGAGCTTGCTGCCCGTGGGCTGTGCAGCGGCCTCCGGGATCAACGAGTACTGAATCTGGGAGATGGTCCGCAGCTCGTTCTTTGTCTCTGAATGCTGAACCTGCTTGCTGAGCGTCGTCAGCGACGCGTTCTTCAGCGAGTTCTCAAGCCGTGGCAGCAACACCAGCGCGGCGACGCCGAGGCTGATCGCCGCCGTCACGACGACGGCGCCGACGATGCGGCCGCGAAGCCCAAAGGCGCTCCAGCGCAGCCGCGCCAGCAGCATGGCGGATCAGGGAGTGCCGAGCCGGTAGCCGGCGCCGCGCACCGTCAGGATGTACTTCGGCTTGTCCGGTTCGGGCTCCAGCTTCTCGCGAAGGTGCCGGATGTGGACATCGATCGCGCGGGGATCGCGGTAGGCGCTGTCCCCCCAGATCGCACGCAGCAGCTCCTGCCGATTGAGGAGCCGCCCCGGGTCGGTCATCAGTGCGTCGAGCAGCTCGAATTCGCTGAACGTCAGTCGTACCGACTGTGACTCGAACGTCACCTCGCGCCGAGACCTGTCCAGGGTGATCGGTCCGACGGTCACCAGATCAGAACCCATCGAGCCGCGGACACCGGTCCGTCTCAGCACCGCGCGGATACGGCTGCGCAGCTCGGCCAGGCCGAACGGCTTGGTGACGTAGTCGTCGCCGCCGGCCTCGAGTCCGAGCACGGCGTCGGCCTCCGAGTCCAGCGCGGTCAGCATGATGATCGGCACGACGTTGCGCCTCGCACGCAGGGTCCGGCAGACCTCGTACCCGTCCGGTCCCGGGCCGAGCGCGATATCCAGCAGGATGATGTCGAAGTGGTCCGCGCTGGCGCGGTCGATCGCCTCGGTACCGCTTCCGACGGCGGTGACCTGGTGTCCCTCGCGCGAGAAGGAGCGGGTCAGCATGTCACGCAGATCCGACTCGTCGTCGACGACCAGGATGCTGAGCGAGCCCGCCTCAGCGGCCGCTCCGGTCATTTCGCTGGAACGCTCTGGGACCATTCGGCCACGATCGTAGCGATTGAGTCCCCGGATTCGACCTGCGGTCGGCCGATGCGGCCCTCGACGGCCACGGCCCAGATCGACACCAACCATGTGATCGTCGCCAGGACGACGTGGACCCAGACCATCTGACCCGGCAGCTTGAGCTCATATTGGACCGCGCCGACCAGGCCCTGAGCGGCCAGCAGGATGCCGAGCACGGTCAGCGGCTCGAGCGGGTCGAGCTCACCGCCGCGCTGACGCTTGAGCAACCACACGAAGATCGTGGCGACGCCGAAGATCGCGGCAATCGTCGCGTGCTGGTGCACCGCCCACAGGAGCGTGTCACGCCCCTCGATCGTGAGTCGCTTGATGTGCTGGCCCACAAGCCCCCCGGAGTGGGGACCGGCCGCGGTCGCCGCTGTACCCGCGAACAGGGTCATCGCACACAGCACGGATAGAGAGCGCACAGACCACACGAGTGTCCGATCGGGGTTGCGCGGGCGAACGCCGGCAGCGTAGGTCGCACGCCATGCGAGCCAGAAGGCGAAGATCAGGATCACCATTGAGAGCAGGAAGTGCGACATCACAAACCCTGGTGCGAGGTCCTCGCGGACGGTGAAGCCGCCCAGCACCGCCTGGGCGACGACCCCCAGCGGCAGGGCCGCGGACAACCAGGCGAGGTCCCTGCGGAACGGCCGGCGCGTCAACGCCAGCACGAATGTCACGATCGTGATCAGGCCCACGAACCCGGAGAGAGCGCGGTTGCCGAACTCGATCAGCGGATGCAATCCGACGGGCGGGTAGATGTGGCCATAGCAGCGCGGCCAGGTGGGGCAGCCAAGGCCCGAGTCGCTGAGGCGAACCGCGGCGCCGGTGAACACAATCAGCGTCAGCGCGGCCAGTGCCACATAGGTGACCTTGCGGAACTGGTCCTCGTTGACGGCGAGGCGGGCGCGCATCGATGCTGATGCTACGCGTCGTAGGCAAACGGCGACGCGATCTCCGCGAGCGCCGCCGCTGCACGGTCGCGCTCGGAGCACACCATCTGCCCCATCGGGATCGGCCACTGGATCCCGACCGCCGGATCGTCGAACCGGAACCCGCTTTCGGCAGCGGGATCGTAATAGTCGCTGACCCTGTACACGACGTCGGCAAGATCGCTGATCACGCAGAAGCCGTGCGCAAAGCCCTCGGGGATGAACAGCTGGTGGTGGGACTCGTCGTCGAGCTGGTACCCATCCCACTGCCCGAATGTGGGCGAGCCCACGCGAATGTCGGCGATCACGTCGAAGATCGCCCCGCGCGCGCAGCGCACCAACTTCGCCTGACCGGGCTGGAAGTGCATCCCTCGCACAACGCCACGCCGAGAGCGCGAATGGTTGTCCTGGACGAACTCGACCGTGACTCCCGCTTCCGCGAAACGGTCGCTGCGATAGCTCTCGAGAAAGAAGCCGCGGTCATCACCGTGAACGCGCGGCCTGATCAGCTTCGCGCCCTGCAGGCGTGCGTCCAGAACCTCCACGGCTGTCAATCTAGAGCAGTTGGCCGAGGGCCATTTTGCACCGCCCATCGAGCGTTCAGGTCAACCCGCCCAGGATTCGATCAAGCCCCTCGCGCAGCTCCACCTGCGCGCTCCACCCGAGCTGTTCGCGCGCGCGAGCAACGTCGAGGCAGCTGCGGCTCACCTCCCCGGGGCGCGCCGGCAGGAACACGGGATCGGGCAGCTGCAGGCCGCGCGCGGCACCGACCTCGCTCAGCGCCCCGACCAGGTCGAGCACCGATGTCTCGCAGCCGTTGCCAACGTTCACGGGGCCGGTGAGCTCCGAGCTCGCCGCCAACAGGTTGGCCCGGACCACATCGGCGACGTCCACCCAGTCCCGTGTCTGGCGGCCGTCGCCGAAGACCTGAGGTGCTCGACCCTCGAGCAGGCAGCCGCAGAAGATCGCAACGACGCCCGCCTCGCCGTGGACGTCCTGACGTGGTCCATAGACGTTGCCGTAGCGCAACGACACCGTCGAGAGCCCGTGCAGGCGCGCGTAGAGCTCGAAATAGCCCTCCGCGGCCTGCTTGCTGGTGCCGTAGGGCGCAAGCGCGCGGATCGGGTAATCCTCCGGGGTCGGCAGCACCTCGGCGTCCCCGTAGAGCCCACCACCCGTCGAGGTGTTGACGACACGGCGCACGCCGGCAGCATGGGCCGCCGACAGCACGTTGATCGAGCCGAGCACGTTGACGTCGGCATCGGCAGCCGGATCGGACACAGACAGCCGCACGTCAATCTGCGCAGCGAGGTGGAATACGAGCTGCGGTCGCACCTTGTCGAAGAGACCTGCGAGCGCGCCTGCGTCACGCACGTCGAGCTGGTGCAGCTCGGCGCCCGCCGCGAGTGCCGACGTCAGGTTCTCCCGCCGGCCGGTCGAGAGATTGTCGATCACCACGACACGCTCCCCGCGTGCGAGCAGCGCGTCGACGAGGTTCGACCCGATGAAGCCGGCGCCGCCGGTTACCACACAGTCCATTGGGTCCCCAGCCGCCACTGAACCCGGGAGGTGTTCAGTTCTTCTCGAACGCGTAGAAGTCGGCCTTGCGCTCACCGTTCTGCTGAATCAGCCCACAGGAGTTGATCGGCAGCTGGTCGTGCACGTTGACCCAGCCCAAACCGTAGATGTAACCCGAATGGCGCGCGGTCACGAGCGCGTCCTTGACCCACGTCGCCGCGACCGAGGGCGGTGAGATGTAGAAGTTGAAGGTCCGGTCCACGGCTGTCGGTACGCAGAACTCCGACAGGAACAGCGGCACATGATGGCCGAGGTAGGTCTTGGTCCAGCCCTCCAACCTCGGCAGGTCCGAGAACTGGACCTCACCGTAACCAGAGGGCTTGGCACCGAACAACGGCACCGTGTAGCTGAACGGATTGTGGCCGTACATGCTCATCCGCGGCGGCCGGCCGTCGGGCAGCCTGAGGTTTGCAAGCCACAGCTGCGGATCGATCAGCCCCGCCGTGTAGGTGTCGCCGCCGATCACGACATTTCCCCGGTTGAGCTGCTTCAGCACTCCGTAGGAGGCGTCCAGCAACTGGGCGTAGAGATGCGGGGCGCTCTTCTGTTCGGCCGTCAACCTGGTGGCCGTGTAGGGCGCGGGCGTCTCCGGCCGGAAGTCGCCCTTGCGGTTCGGCTCTCCCCAGATCATCCACATGTGGACGCTCGGATACTCACGCGCCGCCGCCTCGATGAAGTGGGCGTAGTCACGTGGGTCCTTCGGCGCCCAGCCCGGGCCGCGGTGGCCTCCGTCGGCCCATGCAGGCGCGTTGCCAACCTGGAGCAGCACCCGCATGTGGTAGCGAGCAGCCTCGGTGATCTCCTGTTTGAGCAGGGCGGGCCACCGATAGGCCGGATCCTTCGGATCGTCGGGATGCTTGGGCCTTCTCAGAGAGACCGCATCCCAGTCCAGTGAGGTCTCATAGATCGTGACGCCGAGTGAGCTGTAGAGCGGGAACTGGTTGACCCCGCGGTAGCTGATCGGCCCCCAGATCGCCTTGTGGAAGGCGCTTGCGCCAGCGGGCGCGAGCGCCGCCAGACCGGCTGCGACCACCAGCAGAACTGCGAGTCGGCGGGAAAAGGCTCTCATCGCTGCCCCAAGGGTATGACGCGTTGGTTGCTTTTCTATGGGTTCGTCGGGATCTCGAGCAGCAGCGTGACCGGGCCGTCGCCGCGCGACTCGACCAGCATGTCGGCCCCGAACACGCCCCGGCGGGCATCCAGCCGCTCACAGAAGCGCTCGTACAGGGGCTCCGCCCGCTCGCCCGGCGCGGCGGCGGCGTAGCTGGGCCTGTTGCCACGGCGGGTGTCGCCGTAGAGCGTGAACTGGCTGACGCACAGCAGCTCGCGCTCGCCGAGCGGCTGGTTCATACGGCCCTCGGCGTCGGCGAATATGCGCAGTGCCCTGACCTTGTCGGCGAGACGATCGGCATCGGCCTCGGTATCGCTTCCGGTGACGCCCAGGAACACCAGCAGGCCCGGTCCGATCCGGCTGACCGGGCTTCCACCCACGCTCACCGAGGCGCACAGCACGCGTTGCACTAACGCGCGCATGCGCGCTCCGGCCTCAGAGCGTCTTCTCCATCGCGATGTGCTCGATGCCGGCCTCGACGAATGCGCGGCCGCGAGGAACGTAGCCGGCCTGGTCGTAGAGCGAGCGGGCGTAGGTCTGGGCGTGCAGCACGATGCGGTTCGCGCCTGCCGCGCGGGCTTCGGCATCGGTCATCTCGAGCAGGGCCGTGGCTATGCCCAGACGACGCGCATCACGCCGGACGGCCAGTCGGCTGAACTGGACGGTCGTGCCGACGAACACGAGCCGGCAGGTGGCCACAAGCTCGCCGTCCCGCAGCGCGATCAGATGCAGTCCGTTGCGATCGCGACCGTCGCGCTCTTCGCTGCGCGGAACGCCCTGCTCGAGGCAGAAGACGTCGTGGCGGAGCTCGAGTGCGGCATCGAGTTCCGCCCGGGTGCGCAGCCGCCGGATCTCGAAGTCCGTGGTCGTTTCGGCCTCACGAGTTTCCACAGTCGCACAGCTTGCCACAGCTTTCCGTCCGCGAGTCTGCTTAAATACTCGTTATCCTCTTCAGTCACCAGGTGGCGGAGGGCCGCTTTCCGGTCTCTGAGGAGACACCTGAGACACAGGCTCTCGTCACGTAACGAGAGCAACAGTTGAGCCGTCGCGCAGGTCCAGCGGCTCCCTTTTCCACATTTACCTTCTTGAATGCTCGTTGATGGGTGATTCCACCCCCTTTCCGAGTTCTGCCGCGATCAAGCGCGCAGAGCGATTTACACGTGAGCGTTTCGTCTTTGAAGGCGAGACCGCCCGGGAGGCACTGGCGCCGGGATCCGTGCGCAGAAACGCGCTCGACGCGGCACTGGCGGACGTCGAGGCAGGACTCAAGGTTCCGTCGATCGAGTGGCGGCAGGAGTACTCGCTGCTGCTCGGGCTCGAACGGCTGTTGTCTGAGGACGAGCCCAAGCTGGTCGACGGCACCGTGCTCTCCGCACATCAGGTTGACGCACTGTCGGGCACGCTGACGGCGCTCCTGGCTGCCGCGCAGACCGGGATCGACGTGCTCCCGGGCGAGCGGGCGCCAGACGACACCGTGCCGGAGGAACTCAACGGGTCCCTCGGGCTCGATCAGGCGACCGTCGCCGACGCGGACGCCGGTGACGAGGACGAGATCCAGGCTGAGCTCGAGGTCGAGGTGGAAGGCGAGTTCGAGACCGAGGATGAATCTGAGGACGAAACCGAGCTCGAGGCAGAGGCCGAAGCCGATGAGGAGGCCCCTGACGAGGAGCCCCAGGACTGGCAGCACGACGATGCAGCACTCGACGAGGACATCTCGCCCGAGGGCGCAGCCGATGACCCCGGTGCTGGACCGCCGCTTCTGGTTCGAGCACGCGACCGGCGCCGGCAAAACCGTGGCGGCCGTCGGCTTCGTCGAGGCCTCACGAACCGGCGGCGTCCTGATCCTCACCCACCGCCGCAACCTCGTCGACCAGTTCATCGGCGAGCTCAAGGACCGCGGCTACCGTGAACGGCTCTGCAAACCCCTGCTGGTCGGCGAGGACGCGGCCAACGGGCCGGTCACGGTCGAGACCTACCAATGGTTCGTGCGTAACGCCGGCAAGATCTCGGGTGCCTACACGATCGTGATCTGCGACGAGGCGCACACCGCGCTGGGCGAGAAGACCTCAGCCGCGATCCGGCGCTGGCATCAGCCGATCTGGATCGGCATGACCGCAACCGGGGCGCTGATCGCCCGGCACGTGACCGACCTGTTCCCGACACAGACGTCTCGCTTCGACCTGGCGCAGGCTGCCCGCCGCGGCGTGATCGCGCCGCTGCGCTGTATCCGCATCCCGCCTGGACCTGGTGTGCGCACGATCGCCAAGGTGCCGCTCCGGCGTGGCGAGGTCGACACGGAATTCGACCAGGAGATGCTGGCTGAGTTGCTCGACCAGACACCGTTCAACCTGGCGATCGCCGATCTCTACAAGACCCGCTTCAACGGCGTCCCGGGCGTTGTCTACGCGGCCGGGGTCAGGCACGCCTACAACGTCGCCGAGTCCTTCAGAGCCCTGGGGATGAAGGCGATGGCCGTCTCCGGCGAGACGCCGAAGCGTGAGCTGGCGACGATCCTGGCCGACTACGAGGCCGGGATGATCGACGTTCTGGTCAACGCGCAGCTGCTCGCCGAGGGCTGGAACAGTCCGCGCGCGACGATCTGCATGCACCTCGCTCCGACCGCCTCAAAGCGCATCTACCAGCAGCGCGTCGGTCGCGTCACCCGCCGCCACCCCGGCAAGGAGGCCGGCATCGTCATCGACTTCGTCCACCCGGCGACCAAGCACGATGACCCGGTCGTGACGCTGCACTCACTGCTTGATCGCGACGTCTACCGCGGCGGTGCGATCGTGGTCGGGCCGGTGCGTCGCGGCCGTGGCCGGCGCATTCGCGTGGAGCGCCGCGTGCTTCCGGTCACGCCCGATCCGGAGCGGCGCGCTGAGGTCTTCGAGCGCGAGCTCTGGCGGATCGCGGTCGAGCACCTGGATTACGGCGAGCAGCACGTCTGGGCGGCACTGGCCGGCGCTCGCGTCGCGCCCGAACGGCTGGCGCCGCGCCAAGGCGATGCTCCACTTCGATCGCGGCGGCGAGCTCCGCCGCCGCTTCCTGGTCACCGCACTCCAACGCAACCGCAACCCGCAGCTGCGGCTCCGCGCGCTCCAGGAGATCGCCGCCTGCACGTGATGCAGAGGCGTTTGACACCGCGATCGACATCATCGGGACCTGGCCACGCGACGAGCGCCGTGAGGGCGTCAAGATCATGCTGCAGGCGCTCGCCGACCGCCGTATCGGGCGCCGTGATCAGGCCAACAACTGGATCTGGCGGATGGCCGAGTACACCCGCGAGGTGCACGAGGAGTACGCGGTGCAGCGCTGGCCCGAGACCAAGCGGCTGCTGGGTCTGCTGGTGAACTCCAGCGGCGCCGCGCACGCCCGCAACGCACGCCGGCTCGTGCACGCGACCCGCAAGGAGGACCGGCGCCTTTCGGCGGCGCTGCTGGCGGCGGCACTCGCGCACACGCCCGAGGCCGCCGATGCGATCAACGGCGCGCGCACTCGTATGGCTCGCAAGCCGGCGGCGCTGGCGCGGGAGCTGCTGCGCAACTTCCCCAAGGGCCGGCGCGGCAAGAACCGGCGGCGCACTCGCAAGCCGGCCGCTGGTGGACAGGCGGCCTCAACCACCGCAACCGCGGTCGACCGCCGTCGAGGCGGTGGACGGAGACGAACTCGAGGTGCTTGAGCTCGAAGGCGTCGACGCACCCGAGGCCTCCGGTTATGACGCGGTTGACGACGACGACGTTGACGACGACGATCCGGACGAGGACGACGATCCGACGACGGACGACGATCCGGACGAGGACGACGACTCAGAGGACGATGATGACGATGACGACGTCGACGATGAGCTCGACCGCGACGCCGCGTAGCTCACCCGCCTGACCCCCCGAGCACTCGAAGGATCGTCCAAGAGCCGCCCGCTTCTACTAGAACGGCTGCCGGCTGCCGATAACCCGCACGTGAGGTATCTGCTCAGATCTCGTCTGCTGGCCATGTTGCGCCGGTGCGCTTCTGATCTTCGCGGCGACGGCCGGTGCGGCCCAGGCCAGCGACCAGCTTGCGTACGTGGCCGACGAGACGGCCGGCACGATCACGCCCGTCGACCTGACCACGGGCATCCCTGGCACACCGATCGACGTCGGGTCCCAGCCTGACGGGATCGCGATCACGCTCCGACGGCTCAACGGCCTACGTTGCCGACTTCGGATCCTCCACGATCGTCCCGGTCAACCTTGCGACCGCAACGACGCAGAAGCCGATCTCGCTGCCCAGCCGCCCCAACGCGATCGCGATCACGCCGAACGGCAAGCTCGCCTACGTCGTAGCCGACAGCGGCAGCCTCTGGCCGATCACGCTCTCCACGGGCCACGTCGGCAACCCGATCTCGATCCCGAGCAACGCCGACGCGATCGCGATCACGCCATCCGGCTCGACCGCATACATCACGGATGTGGTCAGCGCCAGCGTCTTCCCGCTGGCATTGCCGAACGGCCCGCTCGCGATCGCCGATCAACCTCGAAGCAGACACTCCCAACGGCATCGCTCTAACTCCCGACGGCACGGCCGCGTACATCGCCAGCAACGCCGGCGACTCGATCACGCCGCTCTCGCTCTCCAGCGACGTCGCCGGCACGCCGATCCAGCTTGGCGCGCAGCCGACCGCGATCGCGATCACCCCTGACGGCAGCACCGCCTACGTGACCGACTCCACCAGCATCTCAGGCAGCGGCGCGATCACGCCGATCAACCTCGAGACCGGCGTTCCCGGAACTCCGCTGCCCATCGGCTGGGGATCCGAGCGCGATCGCGCTCGTGCCACCTGGCGGGGTGACGACGGGCGCAGGCGGCTCGGGTGGCTCGGGCGTCGACCTCGGGTCCGCCACGATCGGCAATCAGAAACTCAAGCTCACAGCGTCCGGGTCGGGGAACGGCGCGAGCGGTGCGGCTCGCTCCTGCCGCGCGCCGGGCTCGATGATCAAGACCAGGCTCAAACGCCGAACGCTGGGGCACGGCGCCAAGCTGAAGCTGCGCTACGTCACCTTCAGGCTGGGCAAGCAGGTCAAGCGCGCCAAGCGGCTGCCGGCAACCGCGCGCTTCTCGCTCAAAGGGTTGAGTCGCGGCACCCATACCCTCACAGCGCGGGTGTTCTACGGCGAGTTGCTCGCTGCTCATGCCAGTGGCCATCGTCAGCACAGAAAGCTCTCGGTGACGATCAGCCGCACGTTGAAGAGGCATATCAGCGTCTGTTAGGTCGAGGTTTGTTGTGAGCCGACTGGCGGGCAAACCACACCAGTCCTGTGTAAATTCGGCTGTGTGATGCCGAAAAAACTGATGCTCGCCTCGGCCCTCCCGGTGCTCGCCACCGTGGTTGCGCTGGCGGCCGGCAGCCCCACCACAGCCGCGGCGAAGGCCGCCTCGACCGCCAGCGCCTCGTGCTCCGCCTCGAAGCTGGGCTGCACACCCCGGGCGTGCTCACGGTCGCCACCGACTCACCCGCCTATCCGCCCTACTTCGAGAGCAACAAGCCGTCCAACGGCAAGGGCTTCGAGAGCGCCGTCGCGTACGCGGTTGCCAAGCAGCTCGGCTTCGGGACCAAGAAGGTCACCTGGGTCGTCGAGCCGTTTGACTCCTCCTACGCCCCCGGCCCCAAGAACTTCGACTTCGACATCAACGAGATATCGATCACGCCACAGCGCGCACACGAGGTCTCGTTCTCGAAGCCGTACTACACCAACCCGCAGGCGATCATCGTCGAGAAGGGATCCGCGCTGGCCCACGCGAAGTCGCTGGCGGCCTTCAGGAACGCCAAGATCGGTGTGCAGATCGGCACCACGAGCCTGTCCGCCACGGAGAGCCGGATCAAGCCGACGCAGCAGCCGCAGGTCTACAACACGTCCAATGACGTCATCAACGCCTTCAAGGTGCACGACGTCAACGCGATCGTCGTGGACTACGCGACCGCGCTCTACCTGACCTCGGCGGAGATCAAGCACACGACCATCGCCGGTCAGTTCACGGCACCCGGCGGCGACAACTGGGGCCTGCTGATGAAGAAGGGCTCGTCACTGACTCCGTGCGTCAACAGGGCGATCGCCAAGCTCACCTCCAACGGCACGCTGACTCGGCTGACCAAGCGCTGGATGTCGTCGAAGGTCGCGGTCCCGGTCCTCAAGTAGGACGACCCCCACGAGGCTGACGAAGCTTCAGTGGCTACCGAGTTCACGCTGACCACGCGTGAAGACAGGGCGCGGGCCCGCCGCGAGCGGGCCCGCCGCCACCGCCTGATCTCGACGATCTCGGCGGTGATCGTGCTCGGCGGCCTCGCCACGGTGGTGCTGACATCGTCGGGTTGGCCGAGCGTCAAGAGCACGTTCTTCTCGGCGTCGGCGTTCAAGACCTCGTTCCCGAGCGTGCTCGCGGGTTTCTGGGTCGACGTTCGCCTGTTCGTGATCATTGAGGTGTGCGTGCTGGTGGTCGCGATGGTGATCGCCCTGATCCGCACGATCGATGCCGCAGTCCTGTTCCCGCTGAAACTGATCTGCGTCGTCTACGTCGATGTCATGCGTGGCGTGCCGACGATCCTGCTCGTGTACCTCATCGGCTTCGGCGTGCCCGCGCTGGAGATCAGCGGACTGCCGACGAACCCGACGGTGCTGGGCGCGATCGCGCTGGGAATGTGCTATTCGGCCTACGTCTCAGAGGTGTTCCGTGCCGGGATCATCTCGATCCATCCGAGCCAGGCCGGCGCCGCGCTGGCGCTCGGTCTGACGCCGGCCCAGGCCCTGCGCCATGTGATCCTGCCGCAGGCGGTGCGCCGTGTGGTACCGCCACTGCTGAACGACTTCATCTCTCTGCAGAAGGACGTCGCGCTGATCTCGATCCTCGGGCCGCAGGAGGCGTTCCGCGTAGCCCAGATCTATTCGGCCCAGTACTTCAACTACACACCGCTTGTCGCGGCCGCGGCGCTGTATCTGTGCATCACGATCCCGCTCACCAGGATCGTGGATCGCATGCAGGCACGCTCGCTGAACCAGCGCGGCGCCGCCCTGGCACTGGGTCCGCGATGAGCGGCGAGGCCGGCACGACGCAGCCGAGCGCTGCGGGATCCGGCCGCCCCGCTGGGCGGCCGGTACTCGAGCTCCGGGGTGTGACGAAATCCTACGGCGACCAGGAGGTGCTGAGCGGGATCGACCTCGTGGTCGGCGAGCACGAGGCGGTGGCACTGATCGGCAGCTCCGGCTCCGGCAAGTCGACGTTGCTGCGCTGCATCGACCTGCTCGAGGAGATCGACGACGGCGACATCTTCCTCGACGGCGAGCCGATCACCGTTCCCGGCCAGAACCCGGTGCCATTCCGGCGGCGGCTCGGGCTCGTGTTCCAGTCCTACAACCTCTTCCCGCACATGCGGGTGATCGACAACGTCACCCTCGGCGCCGTTCGAGGCCAGGGAGACGCCCGCGAGACGGCGCGAGCGGAGGCTCTCGCGCTGCTCGAGCGATTCGGTCTGGCGGACCGAGCGCGCGAGTTCCCGGACCGCCTCTCAGGCGGGCAGCAGCAACGCGTCGCGATCGTACGGGCGGTGCTCACACGCCCGCGCGCGCTGCTGCTCGATGAGGTCACCTCCGCCCTGGACCCCGAGCTGGTGGGCGAGGTGCTCGCGGTGATCCGCGAGCTCAAGGAGGAGGGCATGACGATGATCCTCGCCACGCATGAGATGTCGTTCGCGCGCGACGTCGCCGACCAGGTCTGTTTCCTGAAGGACGGTCGCATCATCGAGCACGGTCCGCCTGAGCAGATCTTCAGCACGCCGAGCCAGGCGGAGACCCAGCGCTTTCTCGCTCGACTGATCAATTCATAGCTGTCAGCGCGCGCCGAGGTGCACCTCGCCGGCATCAAGTGCAACGTGGCTTCCGTCGTCCCTCGTCACTGTGAGCCTGCCGTCGGCGGCGATGCCGGCCGCGATGCCGACGCCGCCCTCCCAGCCTATGCGTCGCCCGCGCAGCGCGTCGCGCTCACGCACCGCCGCGAGCATCTCCTCGGCCGGAGCCGTCAGCCAGTGGGCCAGCGCCGATTGCAGACGCTCGAGCATCGGTTCGATCTCGGCCGAGCCGAGCCCGAGCGTGCCGGCCCGATCACGCAGTTCCTCGGGGATCTGGTCGACCGTGAGCGCGACGTTCAGCCCGATGCCCAGGACCGCCCAGCGCTCCTGGGGCCGCGACTCGACGAGAATTCCCGCGACCTTGCGGTCATCGATCAGGACATCGTTGGGCCACTTGATCCGTGCTCGCGTGCCGCAGACCTCGGAGACAGCCACGCCGGCGATCAGAGAGAGCAGGTTCGGCGGCTCGCGGAGCAGCCATGAGCAGAGCAGCGAGGCACCGGCTGGCGCCAGCCAGACTCGGCCCTGCCGGCCGCGGCCGGCGGTCTGCTCTGCGGCCGTGACCAGTGTGCCGTGGGGCGCACCACGCAAGGCGAGATCACGCAGGAACACGTTGGTCGAATCCACACTGCGCAGGTGCACACGGGGACTGCCGATGCATCCGGAGTCGGCGATGGGCCGGAGCTCGGCCCCGGCCCGCGCTGCCGTCACGCGCCAGGCGCCGAGCAGGCGCCGATGATCGCAGCGATCAGGCCGTCGAGGTCGTACTGGGTCGCCTGGACGTCCGGCTCCAGCCCGTGCGTACGCAGCTCATCGCTCGTGACCGGCCCGATGCTGACCATCCGCGGGCGCGAGGCGCTGTCGGCGAACCAGCCTGCAGCGCCACCGGCGGACGCGAGGAAGTTGTTGACCGTCGAGGCTGAGGTGAAGGTGATGAAGTCCGCTGCGGCGATCGCCGCCAGCTGCGCGGCGTCGAGCGTCTCGATCAGGGTCTCATACACGGGCACAACGTCGACCTCGGCTCCGCGCGCGCGCAGCGCCTCCGCTACGACGTCGCGCGCTTCGCGCGCCCGCACCACCAGCGCGCGTTGCACCTGCACGCTTCCGAGCGCCTGCGCCAATGCCTCTCCCACCGCAAGCTCCGGCATCACATCAACGCTGATACCCCGCTTGCGCAGTGCCCTGGCGGTACTCGGGCCGATCGCCGCCACCTTCGTGCGGCGCCGATCCGGGAACGCGCGCGTGTCGAGGCCGGCCGAGTCGAGCCGCTCGAACAGCGCCTCCACGCCGTTGGGACTGGTGAAGCAGACCAGGTCGTAGTTTTCGAGCTCGGGCACCGGCCCGGGCAGCGTGACGGTCTGGATCACGGGTGCCGAGACCACCTCGGCGCCCAGCTCACGCAGGCGCTCGGACAGGCGCGAGGCCTGCGTACGTGCACGCGTGACCGCCACGGTGAAGCCCTGCAACGGGCGGCGCTCGAGCCAGGCGAGCCTCTCGCGCAGGGCCGCAACCGGCCCGAAGATCGCGATCGCCGGCGCGCCGATCTGCTGCTCGCTCGCAACCTCGGCGATCGTCGCGAGCGTTCCCAGCGCCGCGCGCTGGTCGGGTAGCGTGCCGCGCTGCACGAGCGCCGCCGGCTCATCCGGCGGCCGGCCCCCCTCGATCAGCCGCGAACTGATCGCCTTCAGCTGGCGCACCCCCATGTAGACGATCAGGGTGCCCGGGAACGCGGCCAACGCCAGCCAGTCGAGTGTCGACTCGACCTTGTCCGGATCCTCGTGACCGGTGACGAACGCCACAGAACTGGCGGCGTCGCGGTGGGTGACCGGAATACCGGCGTAGGCCGCTGCCGCTATGCCCGAGGTGACGCCCGGCACGACCTCGAAGGCGACGCCGGCCTCGATCAGCGCCTCCGCCTCCTCGCCGCCCCGCCCGAACACGAACGGGTCGCCGCCCTTGAGCCGCACCACGGTCTCGGCACTGCGGCCGTGCTCGATCAGCAGCTGCGTGATCCGTGCCTGCGGAACCTGCTCGCCGCCGCCCTCCTTGCCGGCGTAGATCAGCAGCGCCTCGGATCGAGCCCCGTTGAGTGCCGTGTCCGGAATCAGGCGGTCATGGATGATCACGTCGGCCCGCGCGATCAGCTCGAGCGAGCGCGCGGTCATCAACCCCGGGGCGCCGGGGCCGGCGCCGACAAGGTAGACGGTCATGCGGCTGCCATCGCCTCGGCCTCGCGCAACAACTCACCGGCACCGACGGCGAGCATGCGCTCGGCGAGCCGCCTCGGAACCTCGTCGGCAGGCCCGGTCATTTCGTCCGCGATCCAGTGAGACCCGTCAAGCAGCCCGACCCAAGCTTTGAGGGCTATGTCATTGCCGGACGCGGGCACGGCGAGCGCCCCGAGCGGAGTGTTGCAACTGGCATCCAGGCGGCTCGCAAGCGCCCTTTCGGATAGGACGCAACGCTCAGCCAGCGGATCGTTGATCCCGGCAAGCGAGGCCAGCGTCGCGCGGTCATCCGCTCGAGCCTGCGCGAGTATGGCGCCCTGGCCGGGCGCTGGGACCAACTCGCTCAGGTAGCCCCCAGCCTCGCGCTCGCGCCCCAACCGCTCCAGCCCCGCCACCGCAACCACGATCGCGTCGGCCTCACCTGCCTGGAGTTTGCGAAGACGCGTGTCGACGTTGCCACGCACCTCGACGATCTTCAGGTCAGAGCGGATCGCTCGAAGTTGGGCGGCGCGCCGAATGCTGCTGGTTCCAATCCGGGCTGCGAGCGAAATCGATGCAATCCCAGCCGCACCGCAGATCGCATCGCGCGGATCTCGGCGTCCGGGTATGGCAGCGAGGACCGTTCCCTCCGCCAGCCCCCCCGGGACATCCTTGGCCGAGTGCACGGCGACGTCGATCTCACCATCGATCAGGGCGCGTTCCAACGTGGAGGTCCAGCGGGCCTTGTCACCGACCGCCTCACCAAGGTCACCAGCGGTTGTGACCACGAGGAGCTCATGCTCACCAAGCCGCGCTCCCACCGCGTTCGCCTGCGCCAATGCCAGCGCACTGCCGCGCGTGCCGATGCGAATCACGCGCGCCGCTCGGGCAGGTTCCGGATCGCGCTGAGATCCTCAGCCTGCACCGGCGCGTCGCGCAGCGCCTGCTCGTCGTCGACGTTGAGCCCGAACAGGTCACGGACCAGCGCCATCCGCGCGTGCACGCGATCGTCGCGAAGCTCCTTGATGCGCAGGGTCGGATGGTGAAGCAGCCTGTTGACGATCGCCCGTGAAAGCGCCTCCACACGCTCGCGATCGCGCTCCGAGGCTGACTCCCACTTGCCCTGGTTCTCGACGACGACCTGCTCTGCGATCGCATTCGCGTGGTTGCGCAGCGCCGTCAGCGTCGGCAGCACCTCGAGCGATCCCAGCCAGGCAGCGAACCCCTGGATCTCCTCCTCGACGATGCCCTCCGCTCTACGCGCCTCGCCCTGGCGCACCTTGCGGTTTCGCGCGACCACCGACTCGAGGTCATCGACGTCGTGAAGCGACACGCCCGGAACCTGCGCGCAATCGGCGTCGACGTCGCGCGGGACGGCGAGGTCGATGATCAGCAGCGGCCGCTCACCGCGCTGCGACTGGACCTCCGCCAATGCCTCCGCGTCAATCAACAGGTGCGGCGAGGCGGTGGCGGACACGACCACGTCGGCCTGCACCACCGCCTCCGGCAACTCGTCGAAGCTGACACTGCCGGCATCGAAGCGGGCCGCCAGGCTCACCGCGCGATCTCGCCGCCGGGTTGCCACGAACACCAACTCGCCGCCTGCGTCCGCCAGCGCGCGCGCCGCCAGCTCGCTCGACTCGCCCGTGCCGATTATCACCACGCGACGGCCGCGCAGGTCGCCGAGCGCCTCAGCGGCGAGCATCGCCGAGACAGATGGCAGACTGAGATTCCCCTCGCTGATCGCCGTCTCACTCCGCACGCGTTTGCCGGTGCTCAGGGCGGCCTTGAAGAGATGGTTGGTGAGCGGGCCGGTGGTCTCGCGCTCGAGTGCCGCTTCGTATGCGCGACGCACCTGACCCTGAATCTGGTCCTCCCCCACGATCATCGACTCGAGCCCGGAGCTGACGCGGTACAGATGACGCGCCGCCCCGCAGTTGCGGTGCGAGTAGATCGCGCCGGTCAACGCCGTCGGCCGAATGCTCGCCTGCCTGGCGAGCATCCCCAGCACCGTGCTCTCAGCCTCGACCGGATCGTCCACGACCAGGTACAGCTCGGTGCGGTTGCAGGTGGAGAGCGCCACCACCTCCTGGATGTCCGGCACGCCGTGCAGATCGCGTACGAATTCCGCCGCGCGCGCGTCGCTCAGGGCCAGTCGCTCGCGCACCTCTACCGGAGCCGTCTTGTGTGACAGACCGATTGCGAGCAGCTCACTCATGCAACCGGCTCCTGCTCGGCCTCGACCTCTGACATACCCTCGCGCTGCTCGAGCTGGCGCCGAAGCTCGGCAAGTTCCCGCTGATTGCGCGTCAGCCGCGTTGCCATGATCGCGACGTAGATCAGCAGGATCAGCAGGAAGACGATGTAGGCAGCGGCGACGTAGGGACCGGCGGTGTGCAGCGGCAGCGCCGGCGTCTCTGCAAACGGCAGTCCGGTCAGCACCGCGCTCATGAGGGGGCCGCCGTTCTGCCGAGCGGGCGTATCGCGTCGTCGCCGAGCAGCCGCCGCCGCAGGTGCCTGGTCTCGATTCGCATCTGCTTGGCCGCCATCTCGAGTTTCATCAGCGTCGCGAACAGCAGCGCAAACCCCAGCAGTGAGGTGTAGAAGGTGAGCTTCATCGAGCCCGGTAGGTTGCCGCCCTCGAGGTTGAGCACGTGCGGATGGATGAACTGGGTGGAGAGCCGGACGACGAGGAAATTCATCGGCACGAACACGCCGGCAACCACGGAGAAGACCGCCGCGTACGTCGCCTGACGCTCAGGATCCTCGATCGAGAAGCGCAGTGGCTGGTAGGTGCAGTAGAGCAGGATCACGATCAGGTACGAGACGAGCGTCGGCACCGACCACAGCCACCAATGTCCCCAGGAGGCCTTGGCCCAGATCGAGCCGGTGACGATTCCGCCGATCGAGAAGATCAACGACATGTGGATCGCGCAGTAGGAGCGCATGTCCCAGATGCGGTCGCCGGTCCTCAGATAACCGACTCCGAACAGGCCGCCGAGGCAGTAACCGGCCAGCGACACGATCGCCAGCGGCACATGCAGATAGAAGATCTTCTGGATGAACCCCTGCTCGGCATCGAGCGGCGCATAGAAGAACACGAGCACCATCGCGGCGGTCATCATCACCGCTGTCGCGATCGCCAATCCGCGCAGATGACGGAGATGGGTGCTCATGTTGGGAGTCCTACCGTGCGAGGGGTTCAGCTGCGGGCCAGCCATCGAATTACTCCTCGAGCAGGAAATCGAACAGCGCGTAGGCGAGGAGCGCGTTGACCAGATCATAGAGCGCGAGCACGGCAAGCCACTTGGCAGGCGGGGAACCGCTGGCGCCGGGCTGAAGCAGCGGCCCGATCCCGCGCGCCGTCCCGATCAGCGCCGGCAGCAGCAGCGGCAGGCCGATGATCGGACCGATCAGATCGCGTGCGCGGGTGTGCACGGCGATCGCCGATACGAACGTGCCGATCACGGCAAAGGCGATATCCGCGAGCAGCAGCACCAGCGCCAGCCCCGGTAGCGAGCTCCCGAGGCTGGGCGGCGCCAACAGCAGCGCGAACGCCGGCACCGCGATCAGCTCCAGCACCACCATGAAGACCAACAGCGCTGCGGCCTTGGCGATGAACATCGCCGTGCGGTCAACGGGCGCCAACAGGAACGCGTCAAAGCCGCCCTGCTCGCGCTCGGCGACGAACAGGCGGTTGACGGCGAGCATCGCCGCGAACAGCAGCGTCACCGTCAGCACGCCGGCGGCCAACTGGCCGCCGAGTGTGTCGCGATTCAGTCCAAAGTGGAAGATCACGAAGGTGACGATCGAGAGCAGCGCCATCGAGGGGACGGTCTCGAGTGTGCGCAGCTCCAGCAGCAGGTCCTTGCGCAGGATCGCAAGCGACGGTCTCACGCGTACAGACTCCGCAGTGTCTGAGGGTCGAGTCCGGAGGGCGGGCCGCAGTATGCGGCCCGCCCTCCGGACAGCGCCAGCACGAGGTCGGCCTGCGCAAGTGCGGCCTGGGGGTCATGGCTCGTGAGCACGCGCGTGGTCCCGGAGCCGCGGCCGATGAGCGGCTCGACCAGCTCACCCGCAGCCGGGTCGAGATTCGAGCGCGGCTCGTCCAGCAGCAGGAGCTGCGGCCGGTGCAGCACGGCGCGTGCGATCGTCAGCCGTTGGACCATCCCGCGGCTGAGCGAGCGCACCGGATCCTCAGCGCGCTGGCGCATCCCCACGGCCGCGAGCACCTCATCGACGCGCTCCGATGCGACCCGGTGCAGGCGTGCGTGGTACACGAGGTTCTCGCGCCCGGTCAGATCTCGATACAGCAACGGCTCGTGGCCGAGCAGGCCGACACGTCCGCGTACCAGCCACGCCTGGCGCGGCAGTCGCTCGCCAAACAGCTTCACGCTTCCCTCGTGCGGACGCAGCAGTGTGGCGAGGATCCGAAGCAGCGTCGACTTGCCGGCACCGTTGCGACCCAGCACCGCCAGTGTGTGACCGGCCGGGACGCGCAGCGTGATGTCGCGCAGCACCGTGCGCTCGCCGAAGTGGCGGGCGAGCCCATCCAGTTCGATCACCGGCGTCTCGAGGGCCGGCGTCTCAGTGTCCGGCGTGGTGCGTGTGCTTTCCATGTTGCCGGTGCAGTGTCCCAACTGCGTGCTTCAGCACCGGCGCGACCACCGGGAACAGCTGCTCGATGGCCCGCGGACTGCCCGGAAAGTTGATGATCAGCGACTCGCCCGCGGCGCCGGCCACCGCCCGCGAGAGCATCGCCATCGGCGTGTACCGCAGCGACTCGGCGCGCATCGCCTCGGCCAATCCGGGAACCTCGCGATCGATCACCGCCAGTGTCGCCTCCGGCGTGACGTCATCCTGCGTGAGCCCGGTTCCACCGGTGGTGAGGATCAAATCGACGCCCGCATTCACCTGCGTGCGGAGCCACCGCTCGATCGCGCCCAGCTCATCGGCGACGACATCCTCGGCCACCACATCGGCCCCGATCTCACGCACCGCCGCAGCCAGCGCCCGGCCGGAGGTGTCCTCGCTCGAACCGGCCGACACCGAGGTTGACACCGTGAGAATCGCGCTGCGCATCGCTCGGCGAGCTTATCCACCAGCGGCTACGGAGAGATCCTCTGAGCGCAGCCACTCCAGCGTGTGCTGCAGGCCGGTTGCGTAATCCACCCTGGGCTCCCAGCCGAGCACCTCGGCTGCCCTGCGGTTGCTGAAGCTCTGGTCCCGGCCCATCACCTGCACGGCCTGGCGCGAGAGCAGTGGACGCGTGGACAGACCGGTCGTCGCGCGCAGCGCTCGGTAGCCGTGCTCGAGCGAAAACCCGATGCCCTCCGCCAACGGATACGGCATGCTCCAGCGCACCGGTCGACATCCGAGGCCCCCCGCCAGATCGTCGGTGAGCTCTCGCCAGGTGACGCTGAGTCCGTCGGTGACATTGAAGACCTGGGCACGCACATCATCGTGTTGCATGGCAAGCATCGTCGCGTCAGCCAGGTTCTCGACGAAGCACAGGCCGGCGATCGCGCGGCCGCCGTCGATCAGGACCATGTTGCCGGCGCGGATCGCACGCGCGATCTCGAGCACGACCTCGCGGGAGCGCGGGCCATAGACCGTCGACGGGCGCAGGATCACAGTGTCCAGGTCACGTTCGTGGGCCGCTCGCCGAACCTCGGACTCGGCGCCCAGCTTGGTCTGCCCGTACCAGTTGCTGAAGCCGGTCGCCGCATAGCTCTCCTCCACCAGGCGCGCACCCGGGTGCCCGTAGACGTCGGTGCTCGAGAAATGCACGAACCGCCGCACCGTGCCGGAGTCTGCGGCCGCGGCCAACAGGTTCCGCGTGCCCGCCACGTTCACCCGGCTGACCTCGTGGGCGCGCGCCCAGTCTGAGACCATCGCGCCGCAGTGCAGCACGTAGCGGCAGCCGTGGACCGCACGCGCGAGCGAATCGGCATCGGTCAGATCGCCGACCGCGAGTTCGACCTCGAGGGAATGCAGCAGGCTTGTGTCGCTGCTCGACCGTACGAGGCACCGCACCTGGTAGCCGTCCCGCAACAGCCGCTGCACCAGATGACCGCCGATGAAACCGCTGGCGCCGGTCACCAGGCAGGCGTCCTCACGCGAGTCGTCGATGCGCCGGCCTGTCGGCACCGAGCCGGGTTCCGAGCGCCGCGCAGGTTCCCGGCCGAACCCCAAGTCGGACGCGGGCTCCTGCTCACGCCGCCGCAGCGTCGAGGTGGCAATGCCACGCACAACCTTCCAGTTCTTGCCGCCACCCTCACAGTCGGTGAGCACGGCATCCAGCGCTCCCAGGAACTCCCGCGCCTCAGTGTCGGAGAGCGTCAGCGGCGGAAGCAGCTTGATCACGTCGTTCTTGCCGGCCGCCATCGTGATCACGCCGTGGTCACGATGCAGCGGGATCACGACCAGCTGTGGGAACAGGCCCTCGCTGGCCAATCGCATCAGCCGAACTCCCAGCTGAGCCTTGCGGGAGTGCGGCGCCTGCAGCTCGATCCCGATCATCAGCCCGGCGCCCCTGACCTCAGCGATCAACTCGTGCCGCTGCTGGAGCTCGCGCAGGCCGTCGAGCAGCGCCTGGCCCATCTGGGCGCTGCGCTGCACCAATCCGTCGCGTTCGATCACGCGCAGCGTCGCCAGGCCGGCGGCCATCGACAGGCGGTTGCGGCCGTAGGTCGACTGATGGACGTAGCTGCGCTCGAGCGTGCCGACGGCGCGCTGGAAGATCTCACGCCGGGTCACCATCGCCGCGACCGGCATGTAACCGCCGCTGAGCGCCTTGCCGACCAGCACGACGTCCGGCTCCAGACGATCCCGCTCGAGCGCGAACCAATTGCCGGTGCGTCCGAGCCCGGTTTGGATCTCATCGATCACCAACAACGTGCCGAAACGGCGGCAGAGCGCCTGCGCGCCCGCCAGATATCCCGGCGGCGGCAAGGTCACCAACCGGCCCTGCACCGGCTCGACGAAGAACGCGGCGACGTCTCCCGAGCGGAGCTCGGACTCGAGGCGGTCGAGGTCGCCGAACGGCACCCGCGCGCATCCCGGCAGCAGCGGGCCGAAGCCCTCCTTGAAGAAGTCGTCGCCGACGATCGAGAGCGGGCCGAGCGTGACGCCGTGAAAGCTCGAGTCGCAGGAGACCAGGCGCGGGCGGCGCGTCGCCGCCCGCGCGAACTTCATCGCGGAGTCGACCGCCTCCGCGCCGGTGCTGGCGAAGAAGGTCGCGTCGAGCCCGGGCGGCAGCCGCGCAGCGAGCGCCTCGGCCAACAGGCCCGCCAGCACGGAGTAGTGGATCTGCACCCCGTCGACGAGGTCGGCGTCGAGCACCGCCTGCAGCGCCGCACGCACGTCCGGGTGCGCGTGTCCGAGGCTCGCGAAGCCCTCGCCGCTGTGCATGTCGAGATAGGCGCGACCCTCCCTGTCATAGAGAAATGAGCCGCTCGCGGTCCGGTAGTCGCTGTCGAACCCGAGGATCGCGAGCACGTCCACGAGCGACGGGTCAAGGTGGCGGCGGGCCAGTCCGAGCGTCTGCTCGCCCCGCGCGCGTGCGTCGGCCAGGATGCCGAGCGGATCCTCAGCGCGCCGGCTCACGCGTCCAATGGCCGGAACGGCCGCCGGACTTCTCGAGCAGCTCGACCCGTTCGATCGAGGCCCCGCGCTCGACGCCCTTGACCATGTCGTAGATCGTCAGCGCAGCGACCGAGGCGGCCGTCAGTGCCTCCATCTCGACGCCGGTCTGAGCGGTCGTGTGCGCCTGCGCCACAAGCTCGATCGTGCCAGCATCCACATCGATCGAAGCCTCGATCCCGACGAACGACAGCGGCAACTGGTGGCAGAGCGGGATCAGCTCCGAGGTTCGCTTGGCGGCCTGAATCCCGGCGATCCGAGCCACGCCGACGACGTCGCCCTTGGGCGCGTCTCCGGCGCGGACCAGGCGAGCGGTCTCGGGCGACACCCGCACCACGGCGTGCGCCACGGCTCGCCGCAGCGTCGTGTCCTTGTCGGAGACGTCGACCATCGCGGCCCGCCCATCGGAATCAAGGTGCGTGAGCTCACTCATGCCGGCTGGTGCGAGATCTGCGCGGCCGCGATCAGATCCTTGACCGCGGCCACGTCGCCATCGCGCAGCAGCGCGATCGGATCGGGCTCACCGCCGACGATGCTCTCGAAGAACTCCTTGCGATCCTGATAGGTCGGCAACGTGCCCTTGGCCCAGCCGCGCACGTCGTTGAGCAGAACCGCGAGGGTCGCGTATGGCTCTCCGAACATCTCACCGATCTCGCGTTTCATGCGCTTGGCGAGCGCCGGCGACGCTCCCGCGGTCGAGATCGCAACCGCCAGCGGGCCGGTGCGAACGATCGCCGGCAGGATGAAGTTGCACAGCGGCGGCACGTCGACGACGTTCACCAGCATCGCCCGCTGCTCGGCGTCGTCGAAGACCCGGATGTTGGCGTCGGTGTCATCGGTGGCGGCGATCGCGATCAGGCAACCGTCCAGGTCCTTGCTCAGGTATTGGCGGCGTTCCCAGACGATCGATCCCTCGGCCGCCAGCTCCTCGAGCTCGGGCACCGCCTCCGGTGCCACCAGAACCACATCGGCGTCGCAGGCCAACAGCCCCTCCACCTTCTCCAGACCGATCTCCCCACCGCCGACGACCAGCGCCCGACGCCCGCTCAATCGCAGGCAGGCGATGTAGAACGGCGTCGCCAGCATGTCGCGCACACAGGATTGGTCGCAGATTCCCTTGCGGAACTGGCATACGCACTCCTTGCCGCTGTAGGCCTGAGCGGGCATCGAGCTAGAGGGTAGCCGCGTCCCCGCGGCGGCCGCGCGGCCAGGCGGAGCTGGGCGGCTCGGCGCAACTCAGCGGAACGCCTGGTGGCCGGTCAGTGCGGCGCCGACCACCAGCGCATGCACGTCGGCGGTTCCCTCGTAGGTGACGACCGATTCGAGGTTGTTCATGTGTCTGATCACCGGGTACTCGAGCGTGATCCCGTTGGCGCCGAGCACCTGCCGGGCGTTGCGAGCAACTCTGAGCGCCGCGTTGACGTTGGCCAGCTTGCCCATGCTCACCTGTTCAGGCGAGAGCCGGCCGGCGTCCTTCAAGCGTCCGAGGTGCAGCGCCAGCAGCGTGCCCCGGTTGACCTCGACCGCCATCTCGGCGAGCTTCGCCTGTTGCAGCTGCGTGGCGCCGATCGGCCGCCCGAACGCCACTCGCTCGAGACTGTAGGCAAGGGCCGCCTCCAGGCAGGCGCGGCCGGCGCCGATCGCGCCCCAGACGATCCCGTACCGCGCCTCGTTCAGGCATGACAGCGGCCCGCGCAGCGAGGTTGCCAGGGGCAGCAGCGCCTCCGCCGGCAGGCGCACGTCGTCGAGCAGCAGCTCCGAGGTCACCGACGCCCGCAGCGACAGCTTGCGGTGAATATCCTGGGTGCTGAACCCGGTCGTCTCACGCGGGACCAGGAACCCACGCACACCCTCTTCGGTCGTCGCCCACACGACGGCCACGTCAGCGACCGAGCCGTTGGTGATCCACATCTTCTGCCCGTGCACGATCCAATCGGTTCCGTCACGGCGAGCGCGGGTGCGCATCGCCCCGGGATCAGAGCCCGCGTCAGGCTCAGTCAGCGCGAAGCAGCCGAGCGCCTCGCCCGCCGCCATCCGCGGCAGCCATTCCTGCCTCTGCTGCTCAGAGCCCCAGCGATGGATCGCAAACATCGCCAGCGACCCCTGCACCGACACGAGGCTGCGCACGCCGCTGTCGCCGGCCTCCAGCTCCAGGCACGCCAATCCATAGGCGGTCGCGCTTGCGCCGGCGCAGCCATAGCCCTGCAGGTGCATGCCAAGCACACCGAGCGCCCCGAGTGCCGGCGCCAGCTCACGGGGGATGGTGCCCTGCTCGAACCACTCGCCCACGTTAGGGACGACCTCGCGCCGCACGAACGCTCGCACCGCGTCACGGATGTCACGCTCCTCATCCGAGAGCACCGAATCGATGTCAAGGAAGTCTTCGGGGCGGACGCCGGCCATCGCGATCTCCTGGTGCTGGGTCGAGTGCCATCAAGGACGCCCGCGGGCCTTGCGAATCGCTTCGAGGCGGTCCCGCTGGACCGCCTCCGCGTCGTCAGGCTGGTAGAAGGACGCCTCTGCGACGCCGTCGGGCAGCAGCTCCTGAGGCGAGACGTGCCCCGGTCGAGCGTGCGGATAGTCGTAGTTTCCCTCCGTACGATTGGCGCTGCGCAGGTAGCCGGGCGGAGCCTGCGCGCCGTATTCGCGCACATGCCCGCGAGCCGCGCCGATCGCTCGCTTGGCGCCGTCGGACTTGGGCGCCAGCGCGAGGTAGATCGCGCACTGGGCGAGCGCATACTGCGCCTCCGGCAGGCCGACATGATCGACCGCGGCCGCGGCCGCAGTGGCGACAACCAGTGCCTGCGGGTCGGCGTTGCCGACGTCCTCTGAGGCAAGGATCACCATCCGGCGCACGATGAAGCGTGGGTCCTCGCCGCCCTCGAGCATCACCGACAGGTAATAGAGCGACGCGTCAGGGTCAGAGCCGCGGGTCGCCTTGATCCAGGCAGAGATCGTGTCGTAGTGGTTGTCGGCCTGGCGGTCGTAGCTGATCAGACGGCCCTGCAGGGCGTCGGCGACGGCTTCCACCGTCACCCGGCCGCCGGCGCCCACGGCCGCGGCCGCGAGTTCGAGGCCGTTGAGCGCCGCGCGGGCGTCGCCCTGGGTCCATTCGGCCGCGTAGGCGAGCGCGTCGGGGTCGACTGATCCGGCCGCGGCCTCGCCGAGTTCGCCGCGTTCCACGGCCCGCTGAAGCAGTGACTGTACGTCCTCAGGTGAGAGCGCCTCGAGCTCGTAGACGCGCGTGCGTGACAGCAGTGCCGAGTTGACCTCGAAGTATGGGTTCTCCGTGGTCGCACCGATCAGCGTCACGAGGCCCTCCTCGACTGCCGGCAGCAGCGCGTCCTGCTGGGCTTTGTTGAAACGGTGGATCTCGTCGAGGAAGAAGACCGTCGCGACACCCATCCGTTGGCGCTCGCGCGCGCGTTCGAGCACGGCGCGCACCTCGGCGCGGCCGGCCTGGACGGCGCTCTCCTCCTCGAACGCCGCACCGGAGGCGTTCGCCACGATCCGCGCGAGCGTGGTCTTCCCGGTTCCCGGTGGCCCGTGGAGGATCATCGAGTGGGGATGACCGGTTTCGATTGCGCGTCGAAGCGCCGAGTGCTCGCCGAGCAGATTGCGTTGACCCACGTACTCCTCGAGCGTCTGCGGCCGCATCCTGGTGGACAGCGGCACGCCGCCGGGCTGATCCTGACCGCGACCCTCACCTCCGGCATTCGAGCTCGCCGGTTCAGGGGCATCGTCGAAGAGCGTGTCCATCCCAAAAGTATGCGGCCCGCCGAGGCGGGCCGCAGTCACAGCTTTGGGTTGTGGCCTGTGGTCACGCCGCTAGCCGCAGCGCAGCCATCTCGGGATTGCGCGCGAGCGTGGTCAGTGCCCGCCTCTCGAGCTCGCCGGCCTGCGAGGTCGTGATGCCCAGCTCGGCGCCGGTTTGGCGCACCGTGCGGGGCTCGTCGCCACCGAGGCCGAAGCGCAGCTGAATGACGTTGCGCTCCATCTCCGGCAGCTTGGCCAGAACCTCGGCCACCTGGGCGTCACGCCAATTGTCCGCGGCGCGCTCCTCGGGGCCGCGCTCCTCGCTCTTGAGCAGATCGCCGAGCGCGGTCTCACCGTCGTCTCCTACCGGCTGGTCAAGGCTGGTGATCGCAGCTGACAGCTCACGCACCTCGGTCACCTGATCGATCGGGAGCTCGGCCACCAGGGCGACCTCCTCGTCGGTGGGCTCGCGGCCGAGCTTGAGCGCCAGCTCGCTCTCGACCTTGCGGACCTTCACCTGGCGCTGGGCGACGTGCACCGGGACACGGATCGTGCGACCCGAGTTCTGGAGCCCGCGCTGGATCGCCTGGCGGATCCAAAGCGTGCCGTATGTGGAGAACTTGAAGCCCTTGCGCCAGTCGAACTTCTCGACCGCGCGAATCAGACCGAGCATGCCCTCCTGGACGAGGTCCTCCAGCGGCAGCCCGTGGCCCTGGTAGCGACGCGCCTGCGCCACGACCAGCCTCAGGTTCGCGTTGATCATGCGTGTCTTTGCGTCAAGGTCGCCGCGCTCGATCAGCTTCGCAAGCTCGATCTCCTCGGCAGCGGTCAACAGCTCATGGGTGCGCGCCTCACGGAAGAACAGCTCGAGGGACTCCATCGAGCCGTCCAGCACGGGCGTGGCCTGACGACGTCGGGGAATGCGGGCGCTGAACGCCGTGCCCCGGTCGCTGGTCCGCTGCGTGGCGGCGCCGCTGCGGCGCGTGGTGCGCGCCGTCTCCTTCTTTTCAGTGTGCTCTCCGCGAGCTCTGGTGATCGGTGTCATGTGATCGTCTCTTGAATCGGGTGGTTCGCTTATTTGAAGATGATCGAATTATACGTAAACGTAAGGTTCTTGTCAAGGCCCGGCAGTTCTCCCAAGGCCTTTGTGCACGAGCGCAGGCAGGCCGGCTGAGAGGGTTCACAGCGCTTGGGAATGAATTCCCTCTGCGCCTCTTCAGAACACTTGACGCGATCGAGTGATGCGTAAGTACTTATGAAGAAGTGACGAAGACGTAGCGGCCTGCTGCGTCCGCGCCGTCACAGGTCTGATTCGCAGCCGGGCTGAATACCCCTGCCTGCGAGGAGAACTACTGCTGAAGGTACCCCGAGCGGGCGAACCGGTTACAGGCTCAGCTCAGGCGCCTGCCGGACGCGGGCTACAGGCGAGAGCCGAATCCGATCCGTTGCCTGGACTGTACGAGCACGCATTCGAGCAGGCCCGGGAAGCGGCTGTCGACATCGTCGCGCCGCAGCGATACCAGCCGCTGGACGCCCTCGCTGCGGGTATTCGTCAGGCCGGCGTCACGGAGCACGCGCAGGTGGTGCGTGAGCGTCGACTTCGACACCGAGACCTCCAGCCGCCCACATGAGAGCTCCTCGTGGCTGCCGAGCAGGCGAACGATCTCCAGACGCACCGGATCGCTGAGCGCGTGCAGCACATCGGTCAGGTGCAGCTGCTCCAGGTCGGGGTGCGAGATTACGCGCATCGAACGCCCGAGCTGGTCACGCCAACCCAGGATAGCGGCGCCCGCTATCCCGCCAGCCCTAGCCGAGCGCTGCGAGCGCCTCGCCGTGCAGGCCGCCGTTGGTGGCCAGCCCGCTACCGCGGCCCGGCCCCGGTGCGCCGTCGAGACCCGTGAAGCGCCCGCCGGCCTCCTCGACGACGATCGAGACGGCTGCAAGATCCCACAGCGTCGCCTCGGGATCGGTCGCGATCTCCGCCGCGCCCTCGGCGACCAGCATGTACTGCCAGGAGTCGCCGACGCCGCGCGTACGCCAGCAGCGCCGGCCCAGGTCGACGACCCGTTCGAAGCCACCGATCGCGTCCCACTCCTCGATCCCGCTCCAGAGAAACTGCGCCGTCGCGAGGTCGTCGATTTCTGAGACCTGGATGCGCCGGCCATCGGCGTACGCGCCGCGACCGCGCACGGCCCACCAGCGTTTGCTGAGTGCGGGCATCGAGACGACCCCCACCTTGACCTCACCGTCCTCGAGCAGCGCGATCAGTGTCGTCCAGGTGTCCATGCCGCGGACATAGCTCTTGGTGCCGTCGATCGGGTCGATCACCCACGCTCGTCCAGCGGGCGGGTCGGCGGGGTCGAACTCGCCGCCGAACTCCTCGCCGATCACCGGATCCTCCGGCCGAACGTCGCCAAGCCGATCGCGCAATGCCAGCTCGGCGCGCTTATCGGACTCGGAGACGGGCGTGCGGTCCGGCTTGGTCTCGACCTCAAGGTCGGCCGAGCGATAGCGCAGCATCGTGATCCCGTCTGCGATGTCCGCGAGTTCAAGCGCGAGCTTGAGATCCTCTTCGTAATCTGCAGCCACGAGCGCGCATCGTAACGGCAGTGCGGAGCAGTACGCTCAGCCGCGATGGCTGACCTCGCGGCCGAACCGATCGATGACCTCCAGGCTGAGACGACCGAGCTCCTGCAGCGGCTGATCCGCTTCAACACGGTCAATCCGCCCGGCAACGAGCGCGACGCGGTCGAGTATCTCGAAGCCTACGTCCGTGCTGCCGGCTTTGAGACCGAGCTGCTGGCCGCCACTCCCGCGCGCCCCAACCTGATCGCCACGCTCAACGGGCGCGATCCTGACGGTCCGACGCTGGTCTACCTGGGCCACGTCGATACGGTGCTCGCGCATCCGGCGGACTGGCAGCACGATCCGTGGGCGGCTGAGATCGCCGACGGCCATGTCTGGGGACGCGGCGCAATCGACATGAAGAACCAGGTGGCCGCGGAGGCCGTCGCCGCCGTCGCGCTCGCACGCAGCGGCTGGCGTCCACAGCGGGGAGCCCTGAAGCTTGTATTCGTGGTTGACGAGGAGACCGGCGGCGAGATCGGTGCGCAGTGGCTCACGCTGGAGCATCCGGACAAGGTTCGTTGCGACCTGCTGATCAACGAGGGAGCCGGTAGCCCGTTCGAGTTCGAGGGGACGCGTTACTACGGCGTCTGCTGCGGCGAGAAGGGGATCTTCCGCTTCAGGCTGACCGCCAGGGGGGTCGCCGGTCACGCCTCGATGCCACGCCTGGGCGACAACGCGCTGCTGAAGCTGGCGCCGGTGCTCGAGGCGCTGCGGCCAGGTTCAGCCGGCTACGACGCGACGGAGGCGCCGCTGTCGTTGCTGGAGGCGCTCGGTCTCGACCCGGCCGACATCCCCAGCGCGATGGCGCGCCTGGAGGCGGCCGATCCGCTGCTGCCGGTGCTCATCGAGCCGATGCTCGGTGTGACGCTCACGCCGACGATGGTCGCAGCGTCGGAGAAGATCAACGTGATCCCGGCCCACGCGTATCTGAAGGTCGACTGCCGGGTCCCACCGGGGCTCGGAGCCGACGTCGCGCTCGCTCGCTTGCATGATCTGCTCGGCGACGCGGGCGCCGGTCTTGAGATCGAGTTCACCGAGCAGGTCTACGGCTACCAGTCACCGACCCGCAGCGGACTCATGGACGCGATCGAACGCTGGGTCGGCCAGCACGATCCCGGTGCCAGGACGGTGCCGGTTCTGCTGCCCGGCTACTCGGACTCGAGCCATTTCCGCGCCGCCTTCCCCGACCTGATCGCCTACGGCTTCTTCCCCCATCGCCACCAGATGCTTGCTCAGACCGAGCCGCTCATGCACAACGCCAACGAGCGCATCGACGTGCGCGACCTCGGCTACGCCGCGAGCTGCTACGCGGATCTGGCTCGCGAACTACTCGGATGAACCCGGCGCTGGCGCCGGTGGGTGGGTGCGTGTGGATCCCGGCGCCGCCAAACCCAGCGGATCCCGAGCGCTTCACCGATCGGGCCGATCACCGCAGCTCCGCGAGGCGACCCCGCGCCAGCCTGCTCTGAGCTCGTGGACGAAGCTCTCGCGTCTCGCGAGCAGCGATAGAGGCGTTCTCGACGATGCTGCGCAGGGCCTGCGCCTCCTGGATCTCGCCCTCGGGCACCGTCTGCGGGATCAGGCCCACATAGGCCGGCTGGAAGAACGCCTGGGCGGTGCCGAACAGAGCCTCGATCACGGCGATCATCCAGATCGCGGGCTCACCGCTGAGAATCAGAATGCCCAGCAGCGTGTGAAGTCCAGCGCGTACGAGGTCGCTGGCGATCACCAGCCTGTGTCGCGGCAGGCGATCGGCCCAGACGCCACCGAACACGATCAGGACGACGAACGGCAGCGACCCGGCAGCCAGAATCACGGCGAGATCGGTCGCCGAACCGGTGCGCCTGGTGATGTAGAGCGCCATCGCGACGATCACGGCCAGACTGCCGATCTGACTCAGCGACTGACCGATGAACAGCAGCCGAAAGTCGCGGTGGCGTAAACGGTTGGTCGGCGCTGGACACTCATCGCCGCGCCGACGTTAGCGACGGGCCGCCACCGAAATCCGCGTCAACGCCGCGCGATCACGCTCTCTCCTCAGAGTGGGTTCCGGCGAGCAGGTCGATGCCACGGTCACCCGCGTGGGCCACCAGGACCGCACTCAACGTCCGCGTCAGCCGGTTGCGATCCTCCGCTGCCAGCGGATCGAGAAGCGCCGCCATGTCACGGCCGAACTCAGCCGAGACCATCCCGACCAACTCGCGGCCGGCGGCGGTCAGCGCAACACGGACCGAGCGGCGGTCGATCTGCGAAGGCAAGCGCCGTACGAGGCCACGGCGCTCGGCCCGGTCGACCAACCCCGATGTGCTCGACTTGTCCAGGTCGAGCAGGCGCGCAAGCTCGCTCACCGTCGGTTTGCGGTCGCGCAATACGCCAAGCAGTCGCGTCTGGACCAGGGATAGGCCGTGAGCGCCCGCACGACGTTCCAGTGTCCCCTGAACCAGGAACGAGATCTGCGCGATCGCGTCAATCGGATCAAGCTCATGCGCCATCCAGCGAAAGTCTACCTTGAGTTAGTACGCTATACAAACTACCTTGGTACGTCGCACGAACTAGTACTGCGACCTTGATCTCTCGCGCCGCCAAGGCGTGATCCACACACGATCGGAGAGTCCGAGATGACCGACATGAACGCAGCGGTGGTGACCGACTTCGCAAAGCCGCCCAGCTACCGACGGTTCGAGGTACCCGAGCCCGGGGACTCCGATCAGGAGCTCGTTGATGTGATCGCCGTCGGACTGCATCCCCGCGTCCGCAGCGGCGCTCGTGGATCGCACTACACCAGCGGCGGTCGGCTACCGATGATCCCCGGCATCGACGGCGTCGGCCGCCGGGCCGATGGCAGTTTCGTGTACTTCACAGCGGTTGACGACGTGATCGGCACGATGGCCGAACGGGCGCTGAGCGACCGGCGACGGCTCGCCTTGCCCGACAACGCCGATCCTTTGAAGATCGCAGCCGCGATGAACCCGGCGATGTCGTCCTGGGTCGCATTGCGCCGGCGCGTGCCGATCCGGCCAGGTCAGAGCGTGCTCGTGCTCGGCGCCACCGGCAACGCCGGGGCCGCCGCCGTACAGGTCGCGAAGCTGCTGGGTGCGGGGCGCGTGGTCGGCGTCGGACGCGACGCCACCAGGCTCGCGCGGCTGCCCGCTCATGGCGCCGACGCGACCGTCCGGCTGACGGACGACGCCGAGGAGACGGCAGCCGCCCTCGCCGACGCTGCCGCAGAGGTGGACATCGTCATCGACTACCTCTGGAGCCAGCCTGCGGCCCAGGTGATGTCGGCCCTGCTGCGCGCCCGGTCCGACCGCAGTCGCGCGCTCGACTGGATCCAGATCGGCGCGATCACCGGACCCACGCTCGAATTGCCATCCGTGGCGCTGCGGTCCGCCAACCTGCGGCTGCAGGGCACCGGCCAGGGCTCGGTCGGAGCGGGCGTGTATCTGGCGGAAATGCCCTCACTGGTGGCCGCGATC
Organism: uncultured Actinomycetota bacterium; assembly: GCA_963804615.1. Classification (GTDB taxonomy): domain Bacteria; phylum Actinomycetota; class Thermoleophilia; order Solirubrobacterales; family Solirubrobacteraceae; genus Palsa-465. Next base: position 121,945 of record CAWDRA010000010.1, on the reverse strand, counting down.
AGCGCCGGCAGCATCTCGGTTTCGCCGCGCCCGCTGCCTCTGGCCGAGGTCGAGCGCATCTGGAGCGAGGCCGAGACGCCGGGCGAACGCATCGTCCTGGTGCCCTGAGCCGCGCGCTCCCCGCGATCAGCCCCCTCTGATCGAGGGGTCCGCATGTGTGTCGAGAGTGTGTCGCGGTGTCACGAGTGTGTGTCTTGGAGGCCAGAACCTGACCGGATGGTTTCGAAGTCGTCACACGGCGTGACACTTTCGACACACATGCGAGGGTCGGTCCTACGAACCCGCAGACCGGGTCAGATGCGGCCCGGCCCACCCCTTGGCAACCCGCCTGAGACGAGTGCCCCATAGACTTCCGCGCGCATGTCGTCCCAACGCCGAGATCAAGCGCGCGCCTCCGTTGATTCGGGAGCTGCCCACTGACATGCTCGGCGCGATCGATCACACCGGTATCGCGGTTGCCGAGCTCGACGCGGCGCTGCCCTTCTACCTCGACACGCTCGGTCTCGAGCTCGTGCACCGGGAGGTGATCACCGACCAGGGCGTCGAGGCGGCGCTGCTCGACATCGGCGATGCGCACATCGAGTTGATCGCGCCACTCGGCCCGGACACCGTCGTGGCGCGGTTCATCGCCAGCCGCGGCCCCAGTCTGCACCACGTCGCATATCGGGTCGAGGACATCGACCTGACCCTGGCCAGCATGATCGCCGCCGGTGTTCGGATGATCGACCAGCAGCCGCGAACCGGGATCCGTGGCTCGCGCGTGGCATTTCTGCATCCCTCTGCCAGCGGCGGCGTGCTGACCGAGATCGTCGAGCCCGCCGACCATCACTGACGCGCGCCAGGGTCGTGTCAGGGTTATTGGCAGGATCTGGCGAGTGGCGGGCGCTCCTAAACCGATCGGAGGTTGGAAATGAGTACTGAAGACAAGCCTCAGAAGATCACCATCGGCTTTCACGGCGGTCAGACGCTGGCTGCGCGCGTGAAGCCGGCGGAGCTCCAGAAGCTTCGCGAGGTACTGGGCAAGAGCGGCAGTTGGTATGAGTTGTCCGCCGAGGACGGCGTGGTGGTTCTCGATCTGACACGGATCGAGTACCTGCTGATCGACCAGGACGACCACCGGGTCGGCTTCTGAGCCCGCTCGGGAGCGTAGAAACAAGTCAGACCGCCTTGGCAGGCGAGCTCGACACGCGCCTGCTGCGATTCATGCGTACCCGCGGGCACAGCAACCCGCGGACAGAGCACGCCGTGGTGCTGTTCACGCGCGCCGGCGAGCACGCGGCCTGCTGGTTTGCACTCGGTGCGCTGGGGACGGCCGTCAGCGGACGGGCCGGGGCCCGGAGCCGCGCCTGGCGGCGAGGACTCGGCGTGACCGCTGTCGCGTATGGGCTCAACAACGCGGTGAAGCTGAGCGTGAAGCGACCGCGCCCACGGCTCGAGGATCTGCCGCCGCAGACGACGGTGGTCTCGGCTCTGTCGTTTCCGAGTGCGCACGCGACGACCTCGTTCGCAGCGGCAGCCGCCTATAGCCGCGCGCTGCCACCGGCGACGCCGCTGCTCTACGGTGCAGCCGGCATGTTCGCCCTCAGTCGCCCATATCTCGGAGTGCATTACCCGAGCGACGTGCTGGCCGGAGCCCTGTTGGGCACGATCACCGGGAGGCTGCTGCGATGCCGATGAAGGTCGGGATCGTCGGCATGCCCAACGCCGGCAAGTCGTCGCTGTTCAGCGCGCTGACCGGCGTCGCCGCCGAGGCCGCCAACTACCCGTTCACGACGATCGAGCCCAACGTCGCCGTCGTGCCCGTCGAGGACGAACGCATGACGCAGGTCGCGGACACCGTCAAGGCGTCGAAGATCGTCTGGGACACGATCGCCTTCCATGACATCGCCGGGTCTCGTCGCCGGCGCCCACAAGGGCGAGGGCCTCGGCAACCAGTTCCTGGCCAACATCCGCGAGACCGACGCGCTGCTGCATGTCGTCCGCGCGCACACCGACAGCGGCATCGTCCACTCCGAGGGCAGCGTCGATCCGCTGCGCGACATCGCGACGATCGAGACCGAGCTGATCTACGCCGACCTCGAGCAGGCCGAGCGACGGCTTGATCGAGTGGTCCGCCAGGCGCGCGGCGGCGACAAGCACGCGATCGCCGAGCAGGCCTGGCTCGAGCAGGTGATCACAGCGCTGCAGGAGGGCAAGCCGGTCCGCACGGTGCCGGCCCCGGACGACGCCGCCGACGCCCAGCAGCTGCTCGGCTCGCTGACCGCCAAGCCGGTGCTGTTCGTCGCCAACGTCGACGAGGGCGACATGCGAAGTTCCGGCGGCGATCGCCGCGTACGCCGCCGCGCAGGGCGCGCGCGCGGTCGCGGTATCCGCCCGGCTCGAGGCCGAGCTCGGCGGCGCTCGCGGTCGGAGGAGGCCGCACGAGATGCGCGCCGACCTCGGGCTCGCCGAGTCCGGCCTGCAGACGGTCGTCCGCGGCGCCTTTGACCTGCTCGACCTGATCGCGTTCTTCACGGCCGGCGAGGACAAGCCGGCGCAGACCTGGCACCTGCGCCGCGGCCTCACCGCCTGGCACGCCGCCGGCCAGATCCACTCGGACATCCAGAAGGGCTTCGTCCGCGCCGAGGTCGTCTCCTGGGACGCGCTCGTTCAGTACGGCGGCTACTGCGGCGCGCGCGAGCACGCGGCGCTGCGGCTCGAGGGTCGCGACTACGTGATGCAGGACGGTGACGTGATCACCGTCAAGTTCACGCCCTGAACTCAGCTCCTAGACGTGCGCCACGAGGGCCTCAGAGCTCACAGATCCGCAGCGAGTCGCCGCCTCGAGCCGGCCTGCGAGGTTGCCCATGCCGAGCGCGGCTGCGGCCGCCGCGCCGCCGGCGAGATCGGTGGGGCGTCGGCGGGGCGCTGCGACCGCGACCGGGCGCAGCAGCGCGATCTCGCGGTAGGCGCGCAGCGCGTCGGCGTGGTCCCGGAGAGCGGCCGCGATCCGCGGCCGCTCTCCGGCGTCGCCAGCGGCGACGGCGGCCAGCAGCTCTCGAGCGAACCGTGGCGGCGCAGCAGTTCGGCCGCCGTCTTCTCGCCGATCCCGGGGCCCGGGCAGTCCGTCGGACGGGTCGCCGCGCAGCGCGATGAAGTCGGGACCAGTGCCGGCGGGATCCCGTAGCGGCGCTCCACCTCGGCGCGATCGACCGTCTCGAAGCCGCTCGTGCCCTGCTTCAGGTAGAGCACGCTGGTGCGCGCCGTAACGCATTGGTACATGTCGCGGTCACCGGTCAGGATCAGGGTGTCGCCGCCGGCGGCCTCCTCAACCAGCGCGTAGGAGCCGAGCAGGTCGTCGGCCTCCAGCTCGTCAGAGTCCTCGACCGCCCAGCCGAGCCCGCGGAACAGTGCCGGCGCCTGCTCGAACTGCCAGGCGAGCGCGTCCGGCATCGGCGGACGCTGCGCGTGATAGCCGCGCGTAGAGCTCGACCCGGTAGGGCGCCTGCTCGGCCCCGAAGCAGACCACGATCGCGCGCGGCCCGGTGTCGGCGGCGATCCGCAGCAGCGTGTTGGCCGCGCCCAGCAGCGCGTTCACCGGATGCCCGTCGACGCCACGGATCGAGTCGGGCACGCGCGAAGAACGACCTGTAGAGCAGGAACGGCGCGTCCACGACCAGCAGCGGTCCAGCGGCCGAACCCCAGCCATCAACCGGCTTCGCGCTCACCTGACCGTGATCTTCCTGGCGGTCACGCCGTCGTAGAGCACGCGGTAGCTCGCCCGACGCCAGGTACCGTGACGGAGTACGTGCGCCGGCTGCGCGAGACCGCTCCGGCGCCAACGCGGTGCCAGCCGCGCGCGTGAGTCGCGCTCCACCGTGATCGCGGCTACCAGCGCCTCGACGGGGTAGACGGCTCCGGCGACCTTGTACCGCCGGCCGGCGGTGGCGCACGGCAGGTGTCCCTGCTGGCCTCGACGCGCCCGCGTGCACGGTCGCCCACACCAACGCCGCCGCTGCCGCCGGTGGTCGAGGTCGTGGTCGACGGTCGTGGTGGTCTTAGCGAGCCGTGCTGGTCGTCTGGACACCGCGCGCACTGACGGTCGTGAACGACATCCACGTGCTGGGTGTCGCCGAGGTCCTTCTGCAACTGGATGCCGGTGGCGGTGGCCGTGCCCTTGGTGCCGACGACCTGCGCCTCGATGATCCGCGGGGAGACGCCACGCCTGAGGATCCTGATGCCCCGGAGGCGACCGTCGACCAGCTTCCCGAGCTTGGCGTCGGCCGCGTTCAGGCTGAGGTTCAGCTTCCAGCGATAGTGCGGGTTGCTGAAGGAGTCGTCGTAGGGATCGGGCTCGCCGACCAGCCAGCCTCGGGAGCGATGCCGGTGAAGACGTTCTGCACGCTCTCGGTTTCGCCGCCTGAGCTGGAGAAGAAGTAGGTGGTGACCGGCCGGCCGTCGTACTCGACGACCTGGCCACGGGTCGCCGCGACCGCCGCGTTGCCGCTGGCGTGTCTCAGCCTTGACCCCGCTCGTACATCTGCGAGCGGGTGTTGTCGTAGACGTCGAAGTCGGCGCCCGACCGCGCCGTCGGTGATCGCATACGTCCGGGCTGCGACCGCCTGCGCATCGAGCGCCTGTTGCGGCCAGCCCGATGGCATCTCCGCCGAGACCACGCCCCGCACGTAGCTGTCGAGCCCGAGCGAGTTGACCGTCATCACCCCGCCTGCCGGAGGCATGGCCGGAACACGAACGAGCCGCGGTAGGTGCCCACGCCGACAGCGTCAGCGGTCCGGTTCCGGTCACCTGCTAGCGGCGGCTTGAAGCTGCCGACGGTACGGCCGCGTGACACCAGCCGTGAGCCTGCTGCCGGCCGACGACGCACGCTGTAGTTCGTCGCAGGGTTCAGCTTGATCTTCGAGCCCGTGATCTTGACGGCGCCGCTGAAGCTGGCTGGCCCGCGCGGCTTGAAGCAGCACGGTCACCGTGCTGGGTCGGGATTGACCTTGCCGAGCGTCGTCTGCGCGTAGTACTGCTGCAGGATCTGCCGGTAGCTGTAGCCGTGCTGCGCGTAGCCGGCAGCCCCGTACTGGCTCATTCCGACCCCGTGGCCGTAGCCGGCACCGCGCACGTAGAGGCCGGAGCTCGCGCTGGCCTGGAGGCCGCGGCGGCAGTCGAGAGGCCAGGGCGGCAGGGAGCCGGCCGCAAGCATCGTGACCAGCGTGCCAATCAGCGCCCTGGCGTATCGTCTTTGCCTCGTACCGCCGATCATTGCACCGATCGCGAGCCTTAACCGCAGCGACTGCCGATAGTTCCGTCGTCGTCACCGGCCTCAGCGCCGTTCGACGCTCAGCCCGAGGTTCCCCTGCGCCATCTTGCGCAGGTCCATCGCGCTGTTGTAGGTCTCCTCGTCGACGCCCTTCTCGTAGGCGACCTCGCGCAGCATGCGGCCCGAGCTGGACGCCTCCTTGACGATCTCAGCCGCCTTGTCGTAGCCGATGTAGGGGTTCAGCGCGGTGGCCGCCGCGAGCGTCGCCTCGGCTGACGCGCTCGCAGCCGGCGAGGTTGGCCTCGATGCCGTCGACGCACTTGTCCTTGAGCACCCGCGCGGCCGCGGCCAGCAGGCTGATCGACTCGAGCAGGTTGCGGGCGATCAGCGGCACGCGCACGTTGAGCTCGAAGTTGCCCTGGCTACCGGCGATCGTGATCGCGGCGTCGTTGCCAATCACCTGCGCAGCGACCTGGAGCGTCACCTCCGGCGATCACGGGGTTGACCTTGCCGGGCATGATCGACGAGCCCTTCTGCAGCTCGGGCAGGAAGATCTCGCCGATGCCGGCGCGCGGACCCGAGCCCATCAGCGCCAGGTCGTTGGCGATCTTGGTGAACGAGACGGCGATCACCTTGAGCGCGCCCGACAGCTCGACCAGCGCGTCGCGGTTGCCCTGCGCCTCGAACGGATCCTCGGGGGCGCGAATCTCGAGACCGCGTCGCGTCGCTCAGCTTGGCGCGCACGCGCGCCGCGAACTCAGGGTGCGTGTTGAGGCCGGTGCCGGTCGCGGTGCCGCCGAGCGGGATCTGTGCGACCTGCGGCAGCGCGTTACGCACCCGGCGCGCGCCGAGCCGGACCTGAGCTGCGTAGCCGGAGAACTCCTGACCGAGCGTGACCGGCACGGCGTCCATCAGATGGGTGCGTCCCGTCTTGACGACGTCATGGAACTCGACCGCCTTGGCCGCGAACGCGGACTCGAGCGCGTCGAGCGCCGGCAGCAGGTCGTTGGTCGCCTCCCCCAGCGCGGCCAGATGCACGGCCGACGGGAACACGTCATTGGATGACTGGCCCATGTTGACGTGGTCGTTGGGGTGCGCGGGCCGCCGGCGACTCTGGTCGGCGAGCGTCGGCGATCACCTCATTGGCATTCATGTTCGACGAGGTGCCCGAGCCGGTCTGGAAGACGTCGATCGGGAACTGATCGTCGAACTCGCCCGCCGCCACCCGATCGGCGGCGGCGGCGATGCGCTCCGCGTGGACCGCGTCGAGCAGACCGAGCTCCGCATTGGCGCGGGCGGCCGCGCCCTTGATCAGACCGAGCCAGTGGATCACCGGCGCCGGGATCGGCTCGCCGGAGATCGGGAAGTTGTTGACGGCCTTCGTCGTCTCGCCGCCCCAGAGTTGCTCGTGTTCGGTCGTGCTCACGCTCATCCTTTCATAAGTCTCGAAGGAACGCTAGCGCGAGAGGTGCGCCGGGGTCAGCCACAGAAGCTGATCAACTCGCGCGCCAGCACGACCGGCTCGTCGTAGGCGACCAGAAACCCGCTCCGGGAATCGTTCGCAGCTGGGCGCCGGGGATCAGGTCGAGCGCCTCCTGTGCCCACGCCAGCGGCGCCGCAGGGTCGGCCTCGGCCCACAGCAGCAGCACCGGCAGGCCCAGCGACTGCTAGGCGTCGAGCAGCTCCCGCTGGGCCTCGAACGGCCAGCGGCGCGAGAACTTGGCCCAGGCCCGGGCGCGGTTGGTGTTGCCGCCCACGTCAGCGAACGCGTGACGGACGAGGTCACGCGCCTCCGGATTGCCGTGCGCGCTCAGCCGCTCGCCGAGCCGCGGCCGGAACACCAGCCGTGGCCCCGTGTGACAGCGCCAGGTCTGCACCGGGCACGGCCGCCAGGCCGGTCAGGAATCGCCACACCGCGCGACGGCCCGCGGAAGGGCGCCGGCCGGTGCAGGCGGTTGTTCATCAGCACGAGCCGCGCGGGCCTGTAGACGTCGTCGATGATCGCCCGCAGCGCCAACTCGGCGCCGAAGTCATGGCCGACGACCGACGGCTCGTGGCCCGCCGACCTCCGCGCAGAATCCGCCGATGACCTCCGTCAGCCACTCGCGCGTGTAGGGATGTCGCGGCCGGTCCTCGGAGTCGCCGTGCAGCGGCAGGTCGGGCACCACCACACGAAAGCGCGCCGACAGCGGCGCCACGATCGGCTCCCACTCGCGGTGAGACAGCCCGAGTGAGTGCAGCAGGATCAGCGCCGGACCGGTACCCGTCTCCCGATAGGCGACGCGAGCACCGTCGCGGTGGTGATACAGCCGCAGCCGCATAGCGAGAGTATGGTCGGTTCATGGCCACCTGGGATGACGTCCGGCGCCTCGCCCTGTCACTGCCCGACACCAGCGAGACCTCCGCCCACGGGCACTCGGGCGAGGCCGCCTGGAAGGTCAAGGACCGGGCCTTCGCCTGGGTCCGACCGCTGCGCCGAAGCGACCTCGCCGCACTCGCCGCGCTCGGCGTGCAGGCGCCACAGGGCGAGATCCTCGCCGCTCGCGTCGAACACGAGGGCGCGAAACTGGCCCTGGTCGAGTCCGAGCCGGAGATCTACTTCACGATCCCCGCACTTCGACGGCTACGCGGCGGTGCTGGTTCGGCTCGACGTGATCGGGCCCGAGGCGCTCGAGGAGCTGCTCGTCGACGCCTGGCTGTCACGCGCGCCAAAGCGCCTGACCGTCGCATATCTAGAATCGTCGCCTCAATGGCGGCCGTCCACAGACCAGTAGATCCTCGCGCATCGTTCCCGGCGCTCGAGCAGGACGTGCTCGAGCGCTGGCGTGAGCGTGATGTCTTCCAGGAGTCACTCGAACGCCGCCGCGACGCACCCCGCTGGGGCTTCTTCGAGGGACCGCCGACAGCCAACGGAGCCCCCGGCTCGCACCATGTGCTGGCGCGCGTGTTCAAGGACATCTTCCCTCGCTACCGGGCGATGTGCGGGTACCGCGTCGACCGCAAGGGTGGCTGGGACTGCCACGGACTGCCGGTTGAGCTGGCGGTCGAGCGCGAGCTCGGAATGAAGCAGAAGGCTGACATCGAGCGCTACGGGATCGATCGCTTCAACGCGCGCTGCCGTGAGGTCGTGCTCAGCCATATCGACGACTGGACGCGCCTGACCGAGCGGATCGGCTTCTGGGTCGACACCGAGCATGCCTACAGAACGCTCGACGCCAGCTACATCGAGTCGGTCTGGTGGGCGCTCAAGACGATCTACGAGAAGGGCCTGCTGTTCGAGCGCTTGAAGGTCGTCCCCTACTGCCCCCGCTGCGGAACCGCCCTGTCGAGCCACGAACTGGGTCAGCCGGGCGTCTACCAGGACGTCATCGACCCGTCCGCGTACGTGATCCTGCCGAGCGCCCGCGGCAAGCTCGTGGTCTGGACCACGACGCCCTGGACGCTGGTCTCGAACGCCGCCGTCGCAGTCGACCCCGAGCTGATCTACGTTCGCACCACCGAGGACCTGATCGTCGCGGAGGCGCTGGTCGCGAAGCTCTTCGGCGAGGGCGTCGAGATCGCCGAGCGCTTTCCCGGCGCTGACCTGGTGGGGTTGTCCTACGAGCCCCCGTTCGACTTCATCCCCGGATCCGAATATGGCGCCAAGGGCCACACGGTGCTGGCCGCCGACTTCGTGACCGCCGAGGACGGCACAGGCCTGGTGCACACCGCGATCGCGTTCGGCGAGGACGACTTTCGCCTCGGCGAGGCCAACGATCTTGCGCCGATCAACCCGGTGCTTCCCGACGGCACCTATGACGCGCGTATCGGCCGCTGGGCCGGCGTGAACGTGAAGGCCGCCGACGCCGAGATCCTCGAGGATCTGCGGACCCGCGGCAAGCTGCTCAAGTCCGAACCCTACGAGCACTCCTATCCCCACTGCTGGCGCTGCAACACGCCGTTGCTCTACTACGCCAAGCCCTCCTGGTACATCGCCACCAGCCAGATCCGCGACCGCCTGCTGGCAGCGAACGAGACGATCAATTGGCAGCCGCCCCATGTGAAGCACGGCCGCTTCGGAAACTGGCTCGAGGGCAACGTCGACTGGGCACTCTCGCGCGAGCGTTACTGGGGGACGCCGCTGCCCGTATGGAGGTGTCCCGCCGGACACCTCCGTGTGATCGGCTCGATGGCCGAGCTCGAAAGCCTCTCAGGTGTCGCGCTTGAGGACCCGCACCGTCCATTCGTTGACGATGTGACGTTTGCCTGCGAGGCCGACGGCTGCGAGCAGCCGATGACGCGGGTGCCCGACGTGATCGACGTCTGGTTCGACTCAGGCTCGATGCCGTTCGCCTCATACGGCGCGCCGCACGCAGGACTGGAGGAGTTCGACGCGCACTTCCCGGCCGACTACATCTGCGAGGCCCTCGACCAGACCCGCGGCTGGTTCTACTCGATGCTCGCCGTCTCGACGCTGCTGTTCGACCAGAGCTCGTATCGCAACGTCGTCTGCCTCGGATTGATCCTCGACGAGTTCGGGCAGAAGATGAGCAAGTCGAAGGGCAACATCGTCGAGCCGTGGGATGTGCTCGACACCTACGGCGCCGACGCCTTCCGCTGGTACTTCTTCACCTCCAAATACCCCTGGGACGGCTACCGCTTCTCACTCGAGTCGCTCGGCGAGGCGGTGCGGCAATTCATGCTCCAGCTGTGGAACACCTACGGGTTCTACGTGCTCTACGCGAACGCGAACGATGTCAATCCGGCGTCACTGTCGCTGGAGCGGGCCGATCTCACCGAGCTGGACCGCTGGGCGCTGTCGCGTCTGGAGGCAACGGTCGAGGCCGTGCGCGCCGGACTCGACACCTTCGACGCCACCGGCTCGGGCCGTGCGATCGCCGAGTACGTCGACGAACTCTCCAACTGGTACGTCCGCCGGTCGCGCCGACGCTTCTGGGACGGCGATCCGGCAGCGATGGCGACCCTCCACCACGCATTGACCACCGTCGCCAAGCTGCTGGCCCCGTTCACACCGTTCATCGCCGACGAGATCTATGAGAACCTCGACGGCACCGAGCCCAGCGTGCACCTCTGCGACTTTCCGGTCGCCGGCGAACGCGAGCTTGGACTCGAGAACGCGATGGCGGTCGCCAGGGAGACGGTGCGGTTGGGACTGGCGGCGCGTTCCCAGGCAAAGGTCAAGCTCCGTCAGCCACTGCGCGCTGCGGTGGTTGTCGCCGCCGGCGCCGAGCGCGACGCGATCGAGCAGCTCGCTGACGTCGTGCGCGACGAGCTCAACGTCCGCGAGCTGCGCTTCGTGTCCGAGGCCGACGAGCTCGGCGAGGTCGAGATCAAACCCAACTACCGCGCGCTCGGACCGCGCTTCGGCAAGCAGATGCCAGTGGTGGCAGCGGCCGTCGCCGGCCTCGATGCCGGGCGTGCAGCCGCGACCGTCCGTGCCGGCGAGACGGTGGCGATCGACGTCGGCGGCGGGGAGCACCGGCTGGGTGCAGACGACCTCCTGATCTCGATGAAGCCGCTCGACGGTTACCAGGTTGAGCGCGAGGGCTCACACGCCGTGGCCCTGGAACTCGAGATCGATCGGTCGCTGCGAGTCGAGGGTTGGGCACGTGAGATCGTGCACGCCATCCAGAACGCGCGCCGCAACGCTGACCTGGACATCTCCGACCGCATCGCCCTGTCGCTCGGCGGCGCACCCGAGTTGCTCGCGGCCGCGCGCGAACACGAGTCCTACGTGGCCGGCGAGACGCTGGCGACAGCGGTGGACTACGCCACATTCGATAACGCGGTGCCGGTTCTGATCGACGGACTCGAATTGCGGATCGAAGTCCGGAGGGTCTGAGACGCCAACGGCATTCCGATCTTCGACGGGCACAACGACGCGCTCACAGCGTGGGATGCTTGGCGTATGAAGACCAGGGTCATCGATCTGAATGCGGATGTCGGCGAGCGTCCCGGCGCGGAGGGCGTCGCAGCCGATTTCGAGATCATCGCCGGGGTCTCCAGCCTGAACGTCGCCTGCGGCTTCCATGCCGGCGACGCCGCCACGATGCGCGCCATCTGTGCGGAGGCGGCAGCCCGACGCAAACGGATTGGAGCGCATGTCTCGCACCTGGACAGGGAGGGCTTCGGCAGACGCGACCTGGAGGTCGATGCGCCCACCCTGCGCCAACAGGTCGTCCAACAGATATCGGCGCTGCGGGCGATGGCGGGTCTCGTCCACACGCAGGTCGGCTACGTCAAGCCACACGGCGCTCTGTATAACCGGGCCGCCGTCGACCGTGCGTACGCGGATGCGATCGTCTCGGCGATCGCGGCTGTCGATCGGCGTCTGAAGCTGCTCGCGCCACCGGACTCCGAACTGGTCGACGCCGCCGACGCGCACGAAATCGTGGTGTTCGCCGAGGGATTCGCCGACCGGGCCTACCGCGCCGACGGCGCGCTCGTCCCGCGGAGCGAACCGGGCGCGGTGCTCGCTGCCGATGCCGCGCTGCGTCATGCCGTGGAGCTCGCAGACAGCGGCCGCTTCCGCTCACTCTGCATCCACTCGGACACGCCCGGTTCCGCACAGCTCGCACTCGCGATCCGCGACCGCCTGATAGGTGCTGGCTTCGAGATCCGCCCGTTCGCGTGAGTGGTCCTCACGTCAGAGCAGTCGGCGACACCGCGCTGCTGCTGGAGCTCCCTGACAATGGCGCCGTCCATGCTGTCGCACGTGTCGTTCGCGAGCAGTTCGGTGAGCAGCTGGCCGAGGTGGTGCCTGGGCACCAGACGCTGCTCCTGGTCTGGCGCGACGGCGGCGCTCGTGTGGCTGAAGCCGAGATCGCCGCGCTCCCCGTCGAATCCGAGCCGGTGACGCCCGGGGAGACCGTGACGATCGCGACTCGATACGACGGGGCCGACCTGGAGGGTGTGGCGGCGACCCTGGGCATGAGCCGCGAAGCGGTGGTCGAGCTGCACAGCGCGACGGCTTATACGGTCGCGTTCATGGGGTTCTCGCCCGGGTTTCCGTATCTGGTTGCCCCGGAGGGCTCGCCGCTGCTCGAGTTGCCGAGACTGGCGACACCCAGAACCGAGGTGCCCGCCGGATCGGTGGCCGTCGCCGCCGGTTACTGCGGGATCTACCCGCACAGCTCGCCGGGTGGTTGGAATCTGCTGGGACACACGGACGTGGTGTTGTTCGACGCCGGGCGCGAGCAACCGGCGCTGCTGACACCGGCGACCCGGGTCAAATTCGAAGCCGTATGACCACCGTGGAGGTGCTCTCGCCGGGGGCGCTGACGACGATTCAGGACCTCGGCCGGCCTGGCTGGGCCCACATCGGCGTTCCGCGCTCGGGCGCCGCTGACCGGCCTGCACTTCGGCTCGCGAACCGGCTCGTGGGAAACAACGAGCGGGCACCGGCGCTTGAGACGACCCTGATCGGACCGAGGCTGCGATTCCACGGACCGACTGTGGTGGCACTCACCGGTGCGACGGTCGACGGCCTCGAGATGAACACGCCGCTGGTGCTGAGCGCGGATGACGTGCTGAAGGTTGGGACGGCCGGCCGGGGGGTGCGGACCTACATCGCCTTTCAGGGCGGAATCGACGCGCCACTGACGCTCGGGAGTGCGGCCACGGACGTGCTCACCGGACTCGGACCGAAGCGGCTCGAACGCGGTGATCTGCTGCATACGCCGGGGACGCGCGCGTCGGGCGCACTCCTCCAAGCACCGCCGCCGCAAATCGAAGGACCCGGGTCACCAATCGAACTACCCGATCTGCCGGCATTGAGGGTGATCCTCGGCCCGCGCCAGGACTGGTTCACGCCCGCGGCGATCAGGCGCCTGACGACGGAGCCCTACGCGGTCGATCCGGCCTCCAATCGGATCGGCCTGAGACTGAGCGGACCCTCCCTGGATCGCGCCCGCCCGGGCGAACTGCCCTCCGAGGGGCTTGTACCGGGTGCGATCCAGGTGCCGGCAACCGGCCAGCCGATCATGTTGCTGGCCGACCACCCCACGACCGGCGGCTATCCGGTGATCGCCGTCGTGCACAGCGACGACCTGCCGCTTGCGGCACAGGCGCGGCCCGGAGAACGGCTCCGTCTGCGGCCCTGGCAGCCGTCCGGTATGTGCGACCGGCTCAGCTGAGCAGGCGCCAGGCGCTAGGCCAGCGCAGGCTCGATCTCGGCCTCGAGGCGCTTCTTCGGGTAGGCGCCGGTCACACGCTTGACCTCCTGGCCGTTCTTGAAGACGATCAGGGTCGGGATCGAGAGCACGTTGTACTGGATCGCGGTCTGCTGATTCTCGTCGGTGTTGAGCTTCGAGACCTTGAGCTGGCCGGCCTTCTCCGTGGCGATCTCCTCGACGACGGGACCAACCATGCGGCAGGGACCGCACCATGGCGCCCAGAAGTCGACCAGCACCGGCACGTCGGACTCGAGCACCTCTGCCTGGAAGTTGTTGTCTGTGACTTCGGAAACACTGCCCGCCATGTCTCGGCTCCTCTGAGATTCGCTCTTTGCTTCATAAAGTATAGCGCCGCACGGAAGGCGGCCGCTGCCGCATCCTCGACGCTAAACCGTCATCCTGTCATCGTGACCGGCTCGACGACGAACGCATCCGGGATCATCGCTCTGCCGCGCCGTCGCGTGAAGACGCGCGGCGAACGCTCCCTGTGGTTGCAACAGGCACTCAGCGGCCATGTGCCCTATGAGCATCCGCATCTCAAGGACCGGATCAAGACCGACGTCTGCATCGTCGGCGGCGGCTTCACCGGGATGTGGACGGCGCTCGAACTGAAGCGGCGCGCTCCCGGAACGCACGTGACCCTGGTCGAGGCGGACATCTGCGGTGCCGGCGCCAGCGGCCGCAACGGCGGGTTCGCGCTGACCTGGTGGGCGCACTTCGAGCATCTGGTGGGACTCTGCGGTCCGGACGCCGCACTCGAGCTGGCGCGACGCTCCGAACGAGCGGTCAGGCGCATCGGTGAGTTCTGCGAGGAACGTGGGCTCAGCGATGCTTTCACGCTCAGCGGCTGGGTCTGGGCGGCGACCAATCCCGCTCAGGTCGGTTGCTGGGAGCAGACGCTGCGGCTGCTCGAGCAATTCGGCGCGCACCCCTACCGTCGCCTCAGCCGCAGCGAGATCACCGAGCTGACTGGCTCCGATCAGCACCTGGACGGACTGTTCGAACCGATCTCGGCCTCGGTGCAGCCGGCCCGGATCGCGCGCGAGCTCGCGCGCGCGGTGCGCGACGCCGGCGTGACGATCTACGAGCGTTCGCAGGTCAGGGCGATCGAATACGGCCCGCACACGAGCGTGGTCCTCGACGAGGGCTCGATCACCGCCGACCAGGTGGTGCTTGCGGTCAACGCCTGGGCGGCGCAGATCCCGGAGATCGGCTCCGGACTGGTCGTCGTCGCCAGCGACGTGATCGCCACCGAAGCGGTGCCAGAGCGTCTCAGCGAAGCCGGGATCAGCCCGGGGGTGTGCATCTCCGACGGGCGCCGACTCGTCAACTATTACCACGCGACGGCCGAGGGCCGGATGGTGTTCGGCAAGGGCGGTGGCACGCTGGCCTACCGGAACCGGATCACGGCGACCTTCGATCATCCCGGCCGCCGCGAGCCACCAATACGCAGCCAGCTGCTGCGCACGTACCCGGCCCTCTGGGACGTGCCCATCGAGCATGCGTGGAGCGGCCCGATCGACTACTCGCTGAGCGGGCTGCCGTTCTTCGTGCGCCTGCGCCAGGCGCCGAGCGTGCTGGTGTGCGCCGGCTTCTCCGGCGATGGCGTGGGGCCATCGCGCCTGGCCGGCGAGATCCTCGCAGAGCTGGTCGCCGACGGCGGCAGGGCAGGGTTGCCCGGCGCACTGCGCTCGGTGCCGGCAGCGCCGATGCCACCGGAGCCGCTGCGCTACGTGGGCGGACGCGTCGTCCGCGCCGCGATCGCACGTTCCGAACGCAGTCAGGACCTCGGACTCGAGCCGAACGTCGCTGACCGCTTCCTGGCCGGCCTTGACCCGACCGGCTACGACTACAAGGGGCCCAGGCGGGCCAATTAGGCACGAAGCCGAAACAGTGTCGACCCCGACCAACAGCGAGATCGCCGCCGCGTTCGACGAGCTCGGCGACCTGTATGAGCTCGACGCCGCCTCGATCCACAGGATCGTCGCGTACCGCAACGGCGCCAAGGCCGTGCGCGAGGCCTCCACACAGGTTGCGCAGCTGGCGCTCGACGGTCAGGCCACCAAGCTCCCGGGCATCGGCGCGACGCTGCAGGAGAAGATCGTGGCGCTGACCGAGACCGGCCAGATCCCGACGCTCGAGAAGCTGCGCGCAAAGTTCCCCGCCGGGCTGGTCGAGATGACGAAGCTGCCGGGCCTCGGCGCCAAGCGCGCGCGGCGCCTGTATGAGGAGCTGGGGATCGACTCGATCGAGAGCCTCGAGCAGGCGGCGAGGTCCGGCAGGATCAGCGAGCTCAAGGGCTTCGGCGCCAAGGCCGAGCAGTCTCTCCTGGAGGCGGTCGAGTCCTACTCGGAGACCGGACCGGCGCAGCGGGTCGTGCTCCAGCGCGCGCTCGGGATCGGTGAGGAGCTGCTGGAGGCGATTCGCGCCCACCCGGCCGCCAACAGCGCCCAGCTGGCAGGCTCTGCGCGACGGATGGCGGAGACCGTCAAGGACCTCGACATCGTGGCGACCGCCACCGACCCGGCAGCGCTGGCGCAGGCGGCGGCAGCACTGCCCCAGGTGCAGGACGCCTCCACACCCGGCACCAACGCCGTCCGAATCAGGACCCACACGGGCATCGGCGTCGATCTCCGCATCGTCGAGCCGGATCAGTTCGGCAACGTGCTCCAGCACCTGACCGGCTCCAAGGAGCACAACATGGCGCTTCGCGACTTCGCCGTCCGGCGTGGACTCCACGTCTCGGAGTACGGCGTGCTCGACGACAGCACCGGGATCACGCACCGCTGCGCAACCGAGCAGGAGGTCTACGCACTGCTCGGAATGGCCTACATAGAGCCCGAGCTCCGCGAGGACCGCGGCGAGCTCGAGGCGGCCCTAAGCGGCACGCTGCCGCAGCTTGTCACCGAAGCGGACCTCAGGGGTGACCTGCACTCCCACACGACGGCCTCCGACGGCACCGCCTCGATCGAGGAGATGGCGCGGGCGGCCCTGGCGTTCGGCTACGACTACCTTGCGATCACCGATCACTCGGCCTCGATGGGATTCGGCGCCGACGTCTCAGCGCACGAGCTCAGGCGTCAGATCGACCGGATCCGCAGCGCTGATGTCCCTGGGATCCGGCTGCTCGCCGGCTCCGAGGTCAACATCCTGCCCGACGGTTCGCTCGATTACCCTGACGATCTGCTGGCCGAGCTCGACTGGGTCCTCGCGAGTGTCCACACCTCATTCCGGATGCCCAAGGAGGAGATGACGGCACGGATTGTGCGTGCGATCGAGCACCCTCACGTCGATTGCATCGGCCACCTCAGCGGCCGCAAGATCCTCCAGCGTCAGCCCTACGAGTTCGACTTCGACGCGATCCTCGATGCCACAAAGCGGACCGGCACGATGCTCGAGATCAACTCCAACCCCGATCGCCGCGACCTCGACGAGCTTCATGCGCGGACCGCGGCCGCGGCCGGCGTCCCGCTCGTGATCAACACAGACTCGCACCGCACGGGCGGCTTTGCCAACGCCCGCTACGGCGTGGCGACAGCGCGCCGCGCCTGGCTCACGCCGTCCCAGATCGCGAATACGTCGGGGTGGAAGGAGCTGGCGGCTCAGCGGAGCCGCCAGCAGATCTCTTAGAACCGAACTGGATCCTGGCGAACCAGGCGAGGCCGCCGACCGTGCCGATCAGCGCCACCCAGAAGTTCAACCGCATCCCGACGATGTGAACCGAGTAGTCGATCCTAAGCGTCTCCTCGAACATGCGAAAGGCCGAGTAGCCGGCCACGTACAGCGCGAACACGCCGGGCGGTCGAATCTTCCTGCGATTGTCGAACCAGACCAGCGCCGCAGCCAGCGCCAGGTTCCAGATGATCTCGTAGAGGAAGGTCGGCTGGAAGGTTGCGTAGCGCTCGAACCCGGGCGGGCGATGGGCGGCTGAGATCTTCAGGGCCCACGGCAGGGTCGAGGGCTTGCCGAACAGCTCCTGGTTGAAGTAATTCCCGATCCGGCCGATCGATTGTGCGACCAGCAGACCTGGAGTGGCGGCGTTCATGAAGCGATGGATCTCGGGCCAGTCGAGCTTCGCCCGCCTGCGCAGATACCAGAGCCCACCGGCAACTCCTGCCGGCGATACCGCCCCAGATTCCGAGGCCCCCGTCCCAGATCGCGACCGGGCCCCACCAGTGGTCGGGAATCTGGCTTGGCGTGGTGATCAGGAAATAGATGCGACCGCCGATCAGGCCGCACGGAAAGCCCCACCAGGCGGTCCCGTAGACGATCTCCGGGTCGCCACCGACCTTCGCCCAGCGGCGGCGGGCGATGTAGATGGCGGCGGCGACGGCGAATACGTAGCAGATGCCGTAGGCGTGGAAGAACAGCGGCCCGATCGAGAAGCCGCTGTGCGGAGGGCTGGGGATATAGGCGAGCGGGTTCACCGGCGCGGGATGGTGTCAGGCATGGCGATCTCAGGCGTGGCGACGGGCGACAGGCCCGGATCGCTTGGCGCCGTCCATCTCGCTCAGGTTGGAGCGGAACCCGGGCGTCCGAACCAGCTTGATCGGCCGCAGCGGCGAGGTGTGCTCGACGTAGAAACGGGCGCCATCGCGCTCCTCGACAGCCGTCACCGCGGCCGACTGACGGCGCCATGCCAATGCCGCGATGATCGCGAAGCCGGCCGCGATCCCGGGCACCTGGGGGTAGGCGAAGGCAACCGCGCCGGCGCCGATCGTGCATAGGATGATCGGCCACAGTCGGTTGAGTACGACTCTGCTCGGGTGGATCTCAGGCAACGACGTCTGCGTCCGTGCGCTCGCCAGCAGCACTCCGATCTGATGCGAGGTCTTCTGGCGACGTCCGATCGAGACGCCGGTGATCGCCGCCACCAACCACCAGCCGGCGATCACGGGGACCAGCAGGGTGTCGCCCCTCTGGTTGGCCCCGGCGATCGTGGCCACCGCCAACACGGTGGCCGCCGCCGCGCAGAGCATCACGGTCGTGCGCAGAAGGTCGGGGAAGCGCATGCGGTGGACCTGCCCCGCTGCTACTCGGCGATCAGGGCGGACAGAAGCTCGCGGACGCCCTCGGTCCCCGAGACGATGATGTCAGCTTCCTGCAGGATCGCCTCCGGTCCGTCCTCGGAGCGCACCCCGACGCGCACCGCGTGCCCGATCCTGCCCTCCTGCCTGAGCTCGAGCAGTGCCCTGAAGGCATCGAGGTCGGTCACGTCGTCACCGGCGTAGAGCACCGAGGAGAAGTTCCCGTCGCCGAGCACCGAGCGCACGCCCAGGCCCTTGTCGATCCGGACCGGCGGCCGCACCTCCATCACCTTGCGACCCCAGAAGACCTCGAGGCCGTCGGCCTGAGCCTGCTCGGCGATTGCGTCGATCGCGGCGCGTGCCTCCTGCTCGTCGACGGCTCCTCGCCAGTGATAGGCGATGATCGGACCCTTGTCCTCGATCCGCACGCGCCTGCGACGCAGCTCCGGTGTGTCCGACTCGCGGCGAAACTCGTCCACCCGCGGCGTCCACTGCGAGAGCGCGGGTCGAGCCGTGCCTCGGTCCAGCCGGAGCGCAGCAGCTCGGCACCGTGCGAGCCGAGGTACGCGATCGTTCCGATCGAGACCATCGCCCGCGCCTCCGAGGCGCGTCGGCCGCTGATACAGGCCAGCAGTCCGTAACGCCGTGAAACGGCGATCATCAGCTGCCTGGTCGTCTCCGGCACGCTCGCGTCGGCTGCGTGTTCGACGATCGGCGCGAGCGTCCCGTCGATGTCCAGCAGCACGGCAGATCCAGCCGGATCCGCTCGCAGCGGCGCTAGCGACTCGCTGAAGAGCGCTGACGTCACGGCTACCAGTATGGCGCGTCCCGAGCGGGCCGGTCGCAGGCACCCGATCGACCGCGCTGGCACTGCACAGATTCACCGAGGGCTTTCTCGACTGCTCTGGTTCTCGACTAACTCGCTTAACTTGATTGAGTTTCTGTAGTATGGCCCTCGACCGCGGCTGGCCGCTGTCACCACAGACCCAAGTCCAACCGAAGGGATGCAATAGATGCACCAGCGACGGAACCGCCTCCTCAGGGAGATCCGCAGCCGGACCATCAGCAGGTCTCATCTCAGGCGGGCAGCGCTCGCGGGAGCGGTCGCAGCCACCGCGGCAGTTGCGGCCCCGAGCGCGTTCGCGACCACGCCGACCGCCCCGCCGCCGTTGACGACGCTGACGCAGACCAGCGGCAGCCTCGGCAACCGCGACATCTTCATCACCCCGACCGGCGACACGAGCACCTACGCGAACGGGCCGGAGATCCTCAGCCCGAGCGGCAAGGTCGTCTGGTTCGATCCGCTTGCCAGCCGGGCAGACCCCCGGAGACTTCCGGACCCAGACCTACGACGGCCGGCCGTGCTCACCTTCTGGTCAGGTACCGGGTTCGGCGGCCTCTCCCAGGGAACCGACTACATCTACAACGGCCACTACCAGAAGATCGCCACGGTCAACGCCGGCAACGGGCTCAGCGCCGACGGCCACGAGTTCCTGATCACCCCGTGGAACACGGCGCTGATCCTCGCCTACCAGGAGACGACCGCGAACCTCACCTCGATCGGCGGTCCGGCCGACCAGACCGTGATCAACGGGATCGTGCAGGAGATCGACATCCGCACCGGCAAGGTGCTGTTCCAGTGGAACAGTGCCGATCACGTGCCCTATGGCCAGAGCGAGCAGCCGTTGCCCGCCTCAGCCAGCACGCCGTGGGACTGGTTCCACATCAACGCCGTCAAGGTCGACAGAAACGGCAACTTCCTGATCGACGCGCGCGACACCTGGACGACCTATGAGGTCGACCCGCGCTCCGGCAAGATCCTCTGGCAGCTCGGCGGCAAGGACTCGAGCTTCACGCTCAAGGCCGCGCCCGGCCAGTCGCTGAACAATGCCGGCGACATCTTCGCCTGGCAGCACGACCCGGAGCCGCTCGGCGACAACGACCTACTCGTTCTTCGACAACGAGGCCGCGGGCCAGTTCAACCTCGGAATCGACGTCTCCTCGCAGTTCCGCTCAGCCGCGTGGTCAAGGTCAAGATCGACTTCCGCAACCGCACGGCGACGCTGGTGCAGTCCTACGACCAGCCGGAGGGCCTGCAGGCACCCTCGCAGGGCGACGGCCAGCCGCTTCCGGGCGGCGGCGTGTTCGTCGGCTGGGGCAGCCTGCCCTACATCTCGGAGTTCAGTGACGGCGGCAAGCTGCTGTTCAACGCGCAGTTCCCGACGGGCGTCAACACCTACCGGGCCTACCTGCTGCCGTGGGGCCGGGCGTGCAGACCGCTTCGGGCTGCACCGGGGCCGGACCGCACAGGCACCGCTAGACGGGCATGACGGTTGGGGGTGGCGGCTTGGAGCCCGCCACCCCCAACAGCACCCGGGTCCGGAGACGTTGGTTAGGATCCCCCGCGTGAGTGTCTCGGTGCCGAACATGAGCGCTGCCTCAGAGGAGCCGCAACACCGCCATGTGATGGTCGTCTTCACGGGCCTGATGCTCGTGATGCTGATGGCGGCGCTCGATCAGACGATCGTCTCGACGGCGCTGCCGACGATCGTCGGCGACCTCGGCGGCCTCAACCACATCTCCTGGGTCGTCACCGCCTACCTGCTGGCGCAGACCGCTGTCATGCCGGTCTACGGCAAGCTCGGCGACCTATACGGACGCAAGATCGTGCTGCAGGTCGCGCTCGTGATCTTCCTGATCGGCTCCGGCGCTCTGCGGCCTGTCGACAGAGCCTGACCGAGCTGATCGCCTTCCGCGCGGTTCAGGGGCTCGGCGGCGGCGGGCTGATGGTCGGTGCGATGGCCGCGATCGGCGACGTCGTCCCCCCGCGCGAGCGCGGCCGCTACCAGGGCCTGTTCGGCGCCGTGTTCGGGCTCGCGAGCGTGATCGGGCCGCTGCTCGGCGGCTTCTTCACCAGCTCGCTCTCGTGGCGCTGGATCTTCTACGTCAACGTGCCGATCGGCGTGGCTCGCGTTCGCGGTGCTGGCGGCGACGCTGCCGACCGTCAAGGACCAGCGTGCAGCCACCAGATCGACTACCTCGGCGCCGCGCTGCTGGCGCGGCGCTGGCCGGCGATCGTGCTGATGTGCACGCTCGGCGGCAACGACTACCCGTGGCCCTCGCCGTTCATCATCGGCCTTGCGGGCCGTCTCGGTCCTGCTGATCGTCGCATTCTTGTTGGTCGAGGGTCGCGCGGCCGAGCCGGTGCTGCCGCCGCACCTGTTCAGAACAGTGTCTTCACCGTCACCAGCGCCATCGGCTTCGTGGTCGGCTTTGCGCTGTTCGGTTCTGTGACCTACCTGCCGCTGTTCCTGCAGGTCGTGGCGGCTCCAGTCCGACCGGCTCCGGGCTGCAGATCCTGCCGCTGATGGCGGGGCTGCTGATCACCTCGATCGGGTCCGGGCAGCTGATCACGCGGACGGGCAAGTACAAGGCCTTCCCGATCGTCGGGACGTTCGTGATGATCGTCGGCCTGTTCCTGCTCTCACGCATGGACGCCTCGACCAGTCAGCTCGATGTCCTCCGCTGTTCATGTTCGTGCTCGGGCTCGGGCTCGGCATGGTGATGCAGGTTCTGGTGCTGGCGGTGCAGAACGCGGTCGACTATTCGGACCTCGGGGTCGCCACGTCCGGCGCCACCCTGTTCCGCTCGATCGGCGGCTCGGTGGGCACCGCGATCCTCGGCTCGATCTTCGCGAGCCGGCTGAAGTCGCATCTGACCGCCGGGTTGAAGGCCAACCCGCAGGTCACGGCCGGGCTGCCGCAGGCGCAGCTCGGCAAGTCTCCTCGAGCGCCACCGGCAACCCGCATGCTGAAGACGCTGCCCGCCGGCGCTGCACGATGTGTACATCAGCGCCTTCACCAGCGCGATCGATCGGGTGTTCCTAGTCGCCGCCGCGGTCGTCGGCGGTGGCGTTCGTGCTCAGCTGGATACTCGAGGAGCGCCGCTTGCGCACGACCGCCGAGGCGAGCGCCGGCATCAGCGAGACGCTTCGCCGCACCGAAGCCGCCGGACTCGCTGGCCGAGCTCTCGCGAGCGCTCAGCGTGCTGATCGGCCAGAAGGGTCGCCGCCAGCTGGTCGAGAACATCGCGGCCAGGGCGGGGGTCGACCTCTCCGCAGCAGCTGCCTGGGTGCTCGTGCGCAGATACAGACAGCCTGAGGTGGCGGTGGAAGATGCCAGTTCCAGCTGGGACATTCCGCTCGAACGGGCGCGGGAAGGTCTCCAGGAGCTGATCGAGCGCGGCATGGTCGCACCCAACGGCTCGGCCTCGATCGATGCGGCGAGCCCAGCCGCAGCGCCCGCCTCGCTCGGGTATGGCGTCACCGAGCTCGGCCGCGACGCCGCGGAGAAGCTGATCGCGGAACGGCGCGCCACGCTGACGCGGCTGCTTGACGGCTGGGAACCTGATCGCAACGCCGATCTCGCCCGGGTCCTGGGCCGGCTCGCCGACGAGATGGCCGCTGACGCGGCACCGGAACTCACCCGCAGCTGATCGGTCGCCCGGATTGCGCGCGAATGGCCGCTCTGCATTCGCCGTCGGCTAGGGCTGTCTGCGCGGAGGCGCTTCGGGGAACCGCTCGAGGCCATCGTCGGGAATCGGCTCCCAGGTTGCTGCGTAATTCAGGTACTGCCGGAAGGAGGGCCGGACGCCGGGGTCGGAGTCGAAGGCCGACATGCGCACGCCGATCCGGCGCGGGTCCGCCGGGCTGCGCGCGAACAGATGCGCGCCGCAACGGCCGCAGAAGCATTTCTCCCAGCCGCCGTCGCCGGGTACCCAAGCCTTGATCTGCTCCGCGCCCGCCACAATGCGCAGGGCGCTGCCGTCGATCTGGGCTGAGATCGAGGCGGCGGTACCGGTACGGCGTTGGCAGCGGGTGCAGTGGCAGTAGCCGGCTGAGACCGGCGGCTGCACCAGCTCGAAGCGCACCGCGCCGCACAGACAACCCCCCTGCACCGAATAGCCGCTCTGTTCGCTCATCACCGATACCTTTCGTCCACGGGAGTCGCCCTCGATCCGAAAGGTAACCGTATGACGACTGACACGGCGAGCATCCACCTGATCACCGACGAGCAGGAATTGCGGGCGATCATTGGCAGCCCGGTCAAGCCAGAGCAGCTGTACGCGAAGATCAGCGATCGGCTCAACGGGCTGACCCGACAGTTCATAGAACGATCGCCCTACGTGTGCGTGGCAACAGTCGATCCCGACGGCGGGCTTGACGTCTCGCCGCGCGGGGACCCGCCCGGCTTCGTCCGCGTCGCTCGACGAACACACGCTGCTGCTGCCTGAGCGGCCGGGTAACCGGATCGCCGATACCCTGAGCAACCTGTTGGGCGATTCACGTATCGCGCTGCTGTTCCTGGTCCCGGGAGTCGGCGATGCGTTCCGGGTCAACGGCACGGCGGTGATCACCGACGACCGGGGCCTGCTCGAGCCGTGCGCGGTCGCCGGCAGGGTCCCAAAGCTCGGCCTCGTGATCAGCATCCAGCAGGCCTACACCCACTGCTCGAAGGCCTCGATTCGCTCGGAGCTCTGGAACCCGGAGCACCACATCGAGCGCGAGCAGCTGCCCGGGTCAGGCGCGATCCTGCGCTCCCTGATCGGTCCCGAGTTCGACGCTGAGGAGTACGACCGCGCCCGCGCCGAGCGCTACGCCCGCGGGGAGGGCCTCTACTGATCCGCCCCGCGAGGGCCACGGGTCAGACGGTGACCTCGTGCAGCTGGTGCGTGTCGACGTCGTAGACGAACCCTCGCACGGTGTCGCGATGGGGGATGAACTCCGAGCGTCTCACCCGCAGGATCGACTGCCTCACATCGGCGTCGGCGTCGGTGAAGGACTCGATCGCGAACGCCGGCGCAACTCCGGTGGCCGCCTGCAGCTCCGCGCGGAAGCCGTCGTCGGTCAGCTTCTGCATGCCGCAGTCGGTGTGGTGGATCAACATCACCTCGCGCGTGCCGAGCTTGCGCTGAGATATCGCCAGCGAGCGGATCACGTCGTCGGTGATCACGCCGCCGGCGTTGCGCAGCACATGAGCCTCGCCCATCGCCAGTCCCAGCGCGGCGAACAGATCGAGCCGCGAGTCCATGCAGGCGACGACCGCCAGCTGCCGGCGCGGGCTGACGTCGAGATGGCGCCGCTCCAGGCTCTGCGCGTAGGTACTGTTGTTGGCGATCAGCTCGTCGATGAAGGTCATGGTCTGAAACCAGGTTACGTTCAGAAGCCGACCGACTGCTCACGAGCCGGTCCCAGCCCGTGCTCAAGCGCGCCTTTGACGCCGGCGTCGAGCGCATTCAGCCGATACAGCGCGAGCGCCTCCGGTGAGCCGAAACGGCCCCCGGGCGCAGCCGCTGCTCCGTGGTGGCAGAGGACGCAATGCAGAAGCGCCAGCCGGCGCGCTGCATCGAGCGCTTCGCCAAGCGCGGCGAAGCGCTCGACCAGAAGCTGCTGCCCGAGCACGAGGTGGCCTAGCAATCGGCCCGGCTCGGTCAGGCCGATCTCGGCTCCGTAGGTGAACTCGCGCGTGCGACCGAGGTCGTGGACGATCGCGGCGGTCAGCAGCAGATCGCTGTTCAGCCGCCGGTGCAGGTCGCAGGTCTCGCGGGCCAGGGTCCCAACCGCGACCGTGTGCTCAAGCAGTCCGCCAAGGTACGCGTGGTGGCCGTTGCGCGTGCAGGGCGTGCGACGCAGGGCTGTGCGGATCTCCGGGTCAGCCAGCAGCGAGTCGAGAAGTGACCGGTATCCGGGGTCATACACCTCGGAGGCGAGGTGCTCGAGGAAGCCGTCGAGCTCGTCCATGTCGCGGTAGGCAACCGGCAGGAAGGCATCCACCGTGGCTCCCTCCGAATCGATCCCGTCCGACGGGGCGGCGTGGATGTCGGAGACCTCGACCACCATCTCGTCGCGGAAGCGCTCGACGCGGCCGATGACCGAGATCAGGTCCCCGCGCTCGAAACGACCCGCAAGCGCGTCTGCGTCGCGGAAGGCGCGCGCCTGGACGCTGCCGGTGCGGTCACGCAGCTCAAGCGCCAGGTACGGGCTTCCCGTCCTGGTCCTCAGCCGGTCCTTGCGCACGCACGCATACACGCCGCGGACCTCGTCGCCGGCGCGCATTGAGCCGATCGTGCCGTCAGTAGCCATCACGCCATGATGTACGGTGAATCGGATGCAGCCACTGCGATGGAACTACCGGCCGGACCATCTGCGGGCCCCGGCGCTGATCTGCGGGTTCAAGGGCTGGAATGATGCCGGTGACGCCGCCTCCTCGGCCGTGAGCTTCGTCGGCGAGGCGCTCGGTGCACGCGAGTTCGCGACCATCGACCCTGAGGAGTTCTACGACTTCCAGGCGACGCGACCCCAGATCAAGCTCGACGACGCGCAGGTGCGCTCGATCGAGTGGCCCGCAGTCAGGCTCTATGAGGCCCGGATCCCGCGCGCTCCGCGAGACCTGATCCTGCTGAGCGGCCATGAGCCGTCGTTTCGCTGGCGCACATTCACGGCAATGATCGTCGAGCTGGCCGAGGCAATCGGCGTGCAGTTGGTCGTCACGCTCGGCGCGCTGCTCGCCGACGTGCCTCACAGCCGGCCGGTATCGGTGACCGGTTTCGCGACTGACCAGACCCTTGTCTCACGACTGAGCCTTGCTCAATCCTCGTACGAGGGCCCCACTGGAATCGTCGGCGTCCTTCACGACGCCTGCCGCACGGCGGACCTGCCGTCCGCGAGCCTCTGGGCCGCGGTGCCGCATTACATCGCCGCCTCACCGAACCCCAAGGCCGCGCTGGCGCTGATCCGCAAGCTCGAAGGCCTGGTCGGCGTCGTCGTCGACGCCGGCGAGCTCGAGACCGCCGCTGCCGACTACGAACGCCAGGTCAACGCCGCGGTCCAGCACGACCCTGACGTACAGGCGTTCGTCGAGAAGCTCGAGGCGGCGGCCGGCGACGAGGATGATGATCCGCTCGAGCTGCCATCCGGCGACTCGATCGAACGCGACCTCCAACGCTTCCTGCGCCAACGAGGCCAGGAACCCCCGGAGTGAGCCGGCTGAGTCGCGCTCAGCGCTCGGTTGCCGGGCACACGAGCCGGTAGTCACAGAACCCGCATGCCGCCGGCGAGGGTGTCGGCTCGAACTCCTGCGCCATGATCCCCTCTGCCACGCCGGTGGCGATGTTGCGAATCCAGTCGGCGCGTTCCTCATCGCCCGGGACGGCGACCTTCTCGTCATCGAGCAGGTAGTGGTAGGCACCCACCGTCTCCTCGAGACCCCAGGCCTCACGCGCGGCGATCGCGTACAGCGACAGTTGCACGTCGGTCGCAAGCTGCTCAGCCGACTTCGGGCGCCCGGTCTTGTAGTCGATCAGCTCGTGCTCGCCGGAGGGCAGCCGGTCGACGCGGTCGACGCGGCCGCGTACGAGGTGCGGCCCCAGCCTGAAGCTGAACTGACGCTCGAACCAGACCGGGCGGCCGGCGTCTGACAGGGCGCGCTCGTGGTAGCGGATGAGCGCAGCCGTGGCCTTCGCCCGCAGCTGCCGTTCCTCATCCGAGTCACCGAAGCCGGCGCGGCGCCAGCCGGTGTCGAGCAGGGCCAGTAGCTCCTCGAGCCCACCCGGTTCATCACTCCCGGTGCTGTGGTAGCGCTCGAGCACCTGGTGTACCGCGATCCCGAAGCGCTGATGCAGGGTCGGCTCCTGCGGGATCCGGAACACTCGCGCGAACTTGTACCGCAGCGGACAGGCGCGGTATGTGTCGATGTCCGTTGCCGAGAGCAACACACCGTCGCCGCGCATCGGCAGAAACCGCTCGAGCGACGGCTCGTCGCGGGCGGCGACCACATGCGCGCGCCGGCGTAGATCGCGTTCGGTGTCGAGCAGGAACTCGTCGAGCGGTGAGCTCGTGAAGATCTCACGCTCCTCGGCGGTGACCGCCTGTTCGATCCGCGCGTTGATGTCTCGAGCGCCTCAGCTGTGCTCTGACTCTCCGGGGCTTCGTCGCGGGCGATCAGCGCCGCGAGTTTGAGCAGTTCGAGATAGCGGACGACGGCATGCGAGATGTCGAGATCGGTGTCGAGGCGCAGCTCTGCCAGCCGGCCTGCGGCCCGAGCCGTTCCCTCGAGCACCTCGTCGCGCAGCACCCTGTAGGTGGAGTGCAGTTTCTCCGCAGGCCCGAACAGTTCCTCGGTCACCTGCAGCCAGTCGCCGCCGAGCTCCTCGCGCACGGATTCGATGATCGGGAGCGGTGTCAACTGCTCGCCATGCTGATCCCCGGCCACGAAGCCGAAACAGCCCCCCGACGCGCGCGCGACACCGCCACATAGAGCCGCTGCCGCAGCTGGGAGACGCGGGCTGGCCTCATCGTCGGCCGGCAGCTGCTCGCGCAGCAGCTGGTCGGGGACCGGCTCGGAGTCGAGCCCGCCCGACCCACGAGCGCAGCCCGCAGCCCGGGCACGAACACATGATCCACCTCCAGACCGCCTGCCATGTCCAACGCCAGCACCTGAACCTGATCATCGGCCGTCAACTCCGGCTCCTCGCGCTCGTGCAGCCCGCACTCGGCGACGGCCGCGATCGAGCGTGCGAATTCACGTGCGGTGGCCTGCGGCATCCGCGTAACGTGCGCGGTGGCCAGCTCGCCGAACCGAGCCAGCGCCCGCAACCGCTCCACCACGTCAGCCTGTGCGGCGAACAGCTGCTGGCGACGGAGCCCCAGACGCTCGATCAGCCGGTGCACGTAGAGGTCCGGCCGCATCGTGTCGATGTGCGCAACCGACGCGCGATACAGCTTCAGAAACACGCGGATACGCTCGCGTGCCTCCGGCGGAACCTGCGGTGACTCGGTGGCGGCAGCCAGTGCCGCGACCATATCGACCTTGCGGCGCCTCGCTATCTGCGTGCAACGTGCGATGTCGATGGAGCGCAGCTCGATCGGTGCCCGTGCCAGGGCGCGCACGACGGCAGGAGCGTCACCGGGGTCTGCCAGCAGCCGCAGCCAGGCCAGCAGGTCGCGCACCTCGGCACGCTGAAAGAATGCGGCGTCGCCGATCAGTCGATGCGGAACCGCGCGCTCCTCGAGCGCGACCGAGACCGCCTGCCCCTCCTGTGCGATCTCGGGCACGATCACCGCGATCCGCCCCGGATCGACCTGCTCGCGTGACACCAGCCGCTCGATCTCGGCTGCGACCGCCTGAGCCTGCGCGCGCTCGCTCTCGCAACGCCAGAACTCGACGGCGCCGTCCGCGGCCGGTGGGGTCGGAGCCCGACCGCTGGCGCCGGCCCGGCCGTCGCGCGCGGCCCGGCGCCGAGCGCAACCGCCGACGCCACCGACTGAAGCGCGCCAGCACAGCGATGCGAGCCGAGCAGCCGCACGACCGTGTTCCCGGTGTGGCGAATGCGTCGAGCCGCGCGGCGCCCGCACCGCGGAACCGCCGCAGCGCGGCCAGCGGGTCCCCGGCAACCGTCAGCGCCCGCCCGGCGAGCGTCCGCGCGAGCGTGGCAGGCGCGAGGTCGAGCTCCTGCGCGTCGTCGACCAGCATTTGCTCGAACGGCTGGCGGTCGCCGGGGCTGGGCCGCGATCAGCCGGATCGCGGTTCGCACCAGGTCGCCCTCGTCACAGGCGCCCAGCTCGCGCACCATGCGGTCGTGCGCGCCGAAGATCGTCGGCGAACTCCCGCTCACGCAGGCTGTCCCATCGGGCGGCCCAGGCCGCGAACTCCTCGGCTCCGATCAGCTCGGCCTTGAGCCGGTCGATCCTCCGCACGAAGCCGCCGAGCAGCGCGCCGGAGTTCCCGCCGAAGTCGTGATGCTGCAGCGGCAGCTCATCGATCCGCTCCGCGAGCATCGCCAGCCGGTCACCGGCGCCGAGCGTCACATCGAGCAGATCGGCGCGGCTGCCGCGCGCGGCGCAACACCGGGCCGCCAGCTGCGCGGGCGTGCAGCACCAGCAGCTCGCTGTAGCCCCCCTGATCTCCACCTCCAGGACTGCTCGCGCCGCGTCTGCGCGCGCAGCGCTCGGCGTCAGCAACGCGATCCGTTCTGGCGCGTGCCCCGCTCCACCAGCCAGCGGAAGCGGTCGAGGATCAGCCGCGTCTTGCCGCTGCCGGCCGGCCGAGGATCAGCAGCGGACCGCCGCTGTGGGTGATCAGCGTCTCCGGTCTTCGACGCCGTGCGCTCGAGCAGCTCATGTCCCCACATCTGACAGCATAGGGTCGGATGCATCGCGCGGGCGCTCAGAAACAGACGGATTGGCTGAGCGCCTGCCGCCGGGCGGTCACCGCGACGCGCGCGATGCTCGCCGACCGCACCACCACGGTTGAGCGCGCACGCGAAACGGGCTCGACCGGCGGCGGCGGCGACCTGACCCTGGAGATCGATCACGCCGCCGAGGAGATCGTCTTTGCCGAGCTGCGGCGGCTGCATGATGCCGGCTCACGGTTCAGCGCAATCTCGGAGGAGCGTGGCGACGTCGACTTCGGTGGCGGCGAG
Source organism: uncultured Actinomycetota bacterium (assembly GCA_963804615.1). Classification (GTDB taxonomy): domain Bacteria; phylum Actinomycetota; class Thermoleophilia; order Solirubrobacterales; family Solirubrobacteraceae; genus Palsa-465. The sequence goes on along the minus strand of CAWDRA010000010.1, from coordinate 92,018 downwards.
GTGCTGGTCGTGATCGATCCGATCGACGGCTCGCTCAACGCCAAGCGCGGGATCGCCCACCACGCGTTGTCGGTGGCGGTTGCAATGGGAAGACGATGGCCGACGTCGAGTTCGGCTACGTGTACGAGTTCGGCACCAGCGAGGAGTGGTCGGCCCAGCGCGGAGCCGGGGCCCTGCTGAACGGCGAACGTCTTGACCGCGAGGCGAGCGAGCGCCGTACACCCGACGGGCAGGCTCGAGGTGCTCGGCATCGAGTCGGCCGATCCGCGCTGGCTGAAGGGCATGATCGACTCGCTGGCCGAGCGCGCCTACCGACTGCGGGCCTTCGGCGCGCTTGCGCCCTCGCTGTGCCAGGTCGCGGCCAGCCGCTTCGACGCGACTGATGTCGTTGCGTGGCTGCCGCGCCGTTGATGTTGCCGCCGCGCAACTGATCGTGGCGAGGCCGGTGGCTGTGTCGGCTTCCCGATGTTCGAGGATCCGCTTGCAGCGCCGCTCGATCTGGTGCCGCATTCACCGATCGTGGCCGCGCGCACCGCGTCGACCCTGGCCGATCTGGAGGCGCTGTGCCGACCCCGGTGATCGATTGGGTGGTTGTGGAATGGATCGCGGCGCATCTGGCCGGAGTCGGTCAGGCCCCGGATCCGCTCATCGACCTCGATCCGATCGCAGCCGACGCACGGGAACGCGTGGTCGCCTATACGGGCCTGGTTCCGGACGGGCCCCTGCCGCCGCCCGAGGGGCTGAGTCGGCGTGAGTGGGTGGCCAGCAACGTCGCATCCACGCGGGCGCTGATCGAGCCGATGCTCGAGCGAATCACCGCACAGCTCGGATCGACAAAGCCGGCGGCACAGCTGTGGCTGGGTATCACCGGCAGCGCCGAGGTCGGCCTGCTGGTCGGCTACCTCGCGCAGCGTGTGCTCGGGCAGTACGAGTTCGTGCTGCTGCCCGAGCATGCCGGTGAACGGCCGCCACGATTGCTGTTCGTGCTCCCCAACCTCGGCGCCGCGATCAAGCGCTTCGACGCCGACGAGCGGGAGTTCATGACCTGGGTGGCGCTGCACGAGGTGACTCACGCGGTCCAGTTCGGCGGTGTCCCCTGGCTGCAGGATCACCTCGCCGACCTGATCCGTGAACTGCTGGCAAGCGTCGAGACGCGGATGGCCAAACGGAGGCATCTGCAGTTCCCGAGTCGAGCGGCGGTCGAGCGGGTCGGCCGCGCTGCCCTTCGCGCAGACATGATCGGCATGGTCGCCTCAGAGCCGGAGCGAGCGGCGATCGACCGCGCGCAGGCTGTGATGGCGGTGATCGAGGGTCATGCCGAGCACGTGATGGACGCGGTCGCGCCCGAACTGCTGCCGTCGCTGCCTGACATGCGTCGGGCGATGGACGAACGTCGCAGGGTCCAATCACCGCTGAGCCGGCTGGTGAGCCGGCTGCTCGGGATGGAGATGAAGCTCAGGCAATACGAGCGCGGCAAGATCTTCTGCGATGAGGTCGCGCGGGTCGCCGGCGCCGACGGTCTGCGCCACATGTTCTCGGGGCCGCAGGCACTGCCGACATTGGCTGAGATCGAGGATCCCGCCGCATGGCTGTTGCGCTCCGGGCTGACCTGAGTGGCTCACCGACAGCTGCGTTGCACAGCTTGAGATTTATCCGGCTTCGGCCGAACTCTGAAGAAGTTCTTACGATAAGTTCTACGAGAAATCCCAACCGTACGCTAATATTGATTGCGCAATGACTTCCCCCACGGGCCGCCCCGGAGAGCGGCGCCGCGGGATGAATTCGTCGGCCTCATAGTTTCGCCGGCGGATGTAGCACCCTCTCCTCCCTCAGCCGCCGGGGCGCCACGCAAGTGGCGCCCCGTCGGTCCTTAACCGGTGTCTAGTCCGGCTCGGACGGCTCGTAGCGGGTGACGCTCGCCGGCGGCGCCGCCGGCTCTGCGCCGTCCTCGAGCAGCCGCTCGTAGATCCGCATGCGTTTGCTGATCCGCCCGCCCATCGCCTCCAGCCCGCGGTTCATGCTGTGGTTGGTCTCGAGGATCCAGCCCGGCTCCCCCCACTTGATGCGCGACTCCGCCGCCATATCGAAGTTCTCGATGTAGAGCTGTGCGGCGACGCCGGTGTGCTGGTATTCGGGCAGCACACCGAGGAAGCCGACCCGGCAGCGATCGATCAGCCGCTTGCGGTTGAGGTAATGCCACCAGCCGAACGGCAGCAGCCGGCCCTTCATCTTCTTCAGCACCTGGTTGATGTCAGGGATCGTGATGGCGGCGGCGACGACCTCCTTGTCGTTCTCCGCCAGCATGAACCAGCGCTTGTCGAAGATCAGCCGGTAGTTGATCGCCAGATCGGCAAGGTCGTGGTCGTCATAGGGCGAGAAGCCCCAGTTCCTGGACCAGGCCGCGTTGTAGACCTTCTGAAAGCCCTTCAGGTCACGACCGAGTCGCCAGAACGACATCTTGCGAATCGTGATCCCGTGCCGTTCGCGCGCCCGCTGCGCCAACCTCGGGAGGATCGGCAGCATCCGGTCCTCACGGTCGTCAAGCCGCAGGTTCCAGTGGAATACGTCCATCGCCTTGACCATCTCGGCCGACTCCACCAGCCGCTGGTAATAGGGCGGGTGCCATGGCTGACGGATCATCGGCTCCAGCTCGAAGCCCTCGATCAGGAGCCCGCACTCCTCGTTGATGATCAGGTCGAACGGGCCGATCATGCGATCGCGCTGCCGCTCGCGCAGCCAGGCCGCAGCAGCATCGAGCAGCGCCCGCGCGACCTCCTGATCATCCTCGAGGTCGAGAAAGCCGAAGAAGCCCCAGCGGTTCTGATGGAAGCTGTTGAAGTTGCTGTCGTACTGGGCGCTGACGCGCCCGACCACACGCTCGCCGCGGCGCGCCAGGAAGAACTCCGCGTCGCCGTGCTTGAAGAACGGGTTGAGCTTGCGACTCAGGTATGCATGACGTTCGAGTTTGAGCGGCGGGATCCAGGGTGTCGCGGCGTGAAGCCGGAACGGTAGATCGATGAACTCCCGCAGGTCGTTTCGACCCCGGACCGGCGCAACCTCGACTACCCCCGAAGGCGACATGACGCGGGAACGTATCATGAGAACCATGCCAACGAGAGACCAGGTGATCGAGGCGCTGCGCGACGTCATCGACCCAGAACTGCGCCAGGACATCGTGACCCTTGAGATGGTCCGCTCGATCGAGGTGCACCCGAACGGTGTGGTCGACGTGACCGTCTCGCTGACGACGCCGGGCTGCCCGATCCGTGACCACTTCCAGAACGCCGTGGATCAGGCCATCCGCGCACTCGACGGCGTCGTGGGAGTCAACATCAGCTTCGACGTGCTCTCTGACAACGAGAAGCAGAACCTGCGTCAGAAGCTCGGCCGCGGCTCGCTGCCCGAGGGAGCGCTCGCACAGGTGGCGAACGTGATCTGTGTCGGCTCCGGCAAGGGCGGTGTCGGCAAGTCGAGCGTGACCGCCAACCTGGCCGCTGCGCTGGCGGCACATGGCAAGCAGGTCGGTGTCATGGACGCCGACGTGTGGGGGTACTCGCAGCCACGCATGTTCGGCCTCAACGGCGAACGCGCCAAGGTGAACGCCAGCCACAAGATCGTTCCGCTGGATGGCGGTGACGGCATCAAGGTCGTCTCGATCGGCTTCTTCATCGAGCAGGACGCCGCTGTCGTCTGGCGCGGACCGATGCTTCACAAGGCACTGCAGCAGTTCCTCGAGGACGTCGACTGGGGCGTGCTCGACTACCTTCTGATCGACCTGCCGCCCGGAACCGGGGATGTCTCGATGACGCTCTCGCAGCTGCTGCCGGACGCGAGGTTCCTGATCGTGACGACGCCCCAGGCGGTCGCCCAGAAGGTTGCCAAGCGCTCCGCCGATATGGCTGAGAAGCTCAAGCTCGAGGTCACCGGCGTGATCGAGAACATGTCCGGCTTCACAACCCCGGCCGGCGAGAGCTTCCCGATATTCGGCGCCGGCGGCGGGCGGCTGCTCGCGGAGGAGCTCGACGTGCCGCTGCTCGGTCAGGTGCCGCTCACGATGGCCCTGCGCGAGCAGTCGGACGCCGGCCTGCCGGTCGTGCTGGCCGACCCGAACGACGCCGCAGCGCAGGCGATCGACAACATCGCCCAACGCCTGATCGCGATGACCCCGGTTGACCTGCCGATGATGGCAGCGGCCCCGCAGCCAGCCGAAACCAAGCCGGTCGGCATGTCACTGCCGATGGCCTAGCCCCGCCAGTCCCGTACCTGCCGCGCGTCGTCTGAAGCCAGCGGCGTCCAGACGCCGCCAAATCAGCGGTTACGGTAGTAGTCGGCGTTGATGACCGTGAACCGCTGCCACTCGTCCGGCAGCTGATCCTCGGCGAAGCACGCGTCCACCGGGCAGGCCTCGACGCAGGCATCGCAATCGATGCACTCCTCGGCATCGATGTAGAGCTGCTCGACCGTGTCGTAATCGGGCTCGTCCGGCGTCGGGTGGATGCAGTCGACGGGGCAGACCTCGACGCATGAGTTGTCCTTCGTCCCGATGCACGGCTCGGCGATCACATAGGCCATATGTCTTGTTTCTTCCTGACGTTGGTGGTGACGGAAAACGTGCCGCCGATTGTACGGATGATTCATCAGCCTTGACCGCGTAGCCTGTCCGCAGAACCCGATCCGGAGAAGCAGGCATGCTCATCTACGACGAAGTGCAATCCGGCCTCGAGGGCATCGTCGCGTTCGCGACCGAGATCGCCGAGCCCGATCGTGACGGCGATGCCCTGCGCTATCGCGGCGTGGACATCGAGGAGCTCGTTGGCAAGGTCCCGTTCGAGCAGGTCTGGGGGCTGCTGGTTGACGACAGCCTGCTTCCTGGCCTGCAGCCGGCGGCTCCCTACGGTCTCAGCGTGCACTCCGGTGATCCCCGTGCGGACATGCAGGCCGGGCTCGCTGCGCTGGGGCCGCAGTGGGGCTTCAAGCCCGTGCTGGACATCACCGACGGCGAGGCCCGCGACGACCTTGCGCGCGCGTCGGTGATGGCACTGTCGTTCGTCGCCCAGTCGGCTCGAGGCTTCGGCCGGCCACCGGTGCCACAGACGGAGATCGACCAGTCGAGCTCGATCGCCCAACGCTTCCTGACGCGCTGGCGCGGTGAGGCGGACCCCCGGCACGTTCAGGCCCTGGACGCTTACTGGACCGCAGCCGCCGAACATGGCATGAGCTCCTCGACCTTCACCGCGCGCGTGATCACCTCAACCGGAGCCGATGTCGCCGCGGCGCTGTCGGCGGCGGTCGGCGCACTGTCCGGCCCCCTTCACGGCGGCGCCCCGGCACGTGTCAAGCGTCAGCTCGACGAGGTCGAGGCAGCCGGCGATGCAACGCGATGGGTCTCCGAGCGGCTCGATGCCGGTGAGCGGATCATGGGCTTCGGCCATCGCGTGTACCGAGCTGAGGATCCCCGCGCGCGTGTGCTTCGCCGCATCATGCACGAGCTGGGCTCAACCCGGATTGAGGTCGCCGAGGCACTCGAGCAGGCGGCCCTGGCGGAACTGCAGGCACGCCGACCTGACCGCGTCCTCGCGACCAACATCGAGTTCTGGGCGGCGATCGTGCTCGACTTCGCCGACGTCCCGCCGGTGCTTTACACGCCGATGTTCGCATGCGCGCGTGTGGCCGGTTGGTCGGCCCACATCCTCGAACAGAAGCGCGAGCGACGGATGATTCGCCCGAGCGCCTTGTACGTCGGCTCGCCGCCGCGCCCGCTCTCGAGTCTCGAGAGCTGACACCCGGCTGCTGCGCCGCTGCTGCAGCAGCCGGGCCGCACCGGTAGCCTCGGCCACCGATGCGCGTCCTCTTGTTCTCATGGGAGTACCCGCCCGTGATCGAGGGTGGGCTCGGGCGCCACGTGCGCAAGCTCTCCGAAGAGCTCGCGGTCGACGGCGTCGACGTGCACGTGCTCACGCGCGGCGGCGGACAGCTGCCGCTCCAGGAGTGCCGACGTGGGGTGAGCATTCATCGCGTCGCCGAGCCCCCGTTCCCGACGGATGTCGAGGCGTTCGTGCGATGGGTCTCAGCGATGAATCAGGACATGGCAGCGCTCGGCGCCGAGCTCAGCGACCGCTTCGAGTTCGACCTCGTGCATTCGCACGACTGGCTCGTGGCAGACGCCGCCGAGTGGGTCGCCAGGACCGGCGGCCTGCCGTGGCTAGTCACGATCCACGCCACCGAGTACGGACGCCACCAGGGCTGGGTTCAGAACCACCCACAGTCACATATCCACGCCAAGGAGCAGCGGATGGCACAGCGCGCCGACCGCCTGATCACCTGCTCTGACTACATGGCCGGCCACGTCGGCCAGATCTTCGATGTGCCCCCGGGGCGCATCACCGCAATTCCGAACGGCATCGACCCGGCCGACCTCATCGCAGCCCCCGGCCCGGAGCTGGTCAGCCTGCGGGCGCGCTACGCGGCGCCCGATGAGCTGCTCGTGCTGCTGGTTGGCAGGCTTGTGTTCGAGAAGGGCTTCCACCTGGCACTTGAGGCACTCGCGCCGATCGCGCAACGCCAGGGGCGCATGCGGTTCATCGTTGCCGGAACCGGGACCGCTGAGGCTGAACTCAAGGCTCAGGCGCAGGACCTCGGCCTGAGCGAGTACGGCTCATTCATCGGCTGGGCCGGCGACGACCTGCTGCACTCGCTCTACCGCGTTGCGGACCTCTGCATCGTGCCGTCGATCTATGAGCCGTTCGGCCTGGTCGCGCTCGAGGCGATGGCGTCGGGGTGCCTCTGTGTGGTCGCCGACACCGGTGGCCTGCGTGAGGTCGTCCCGGCCGGCGGGACCGTCGGCCTGCGGTTCCGGTCACGTGACGCCGATGCTCTGCGCGCGATCGTCGAACGGGTGCTGACCGACGACCTCGAGCGCGGCAAGCTGGTCGCCGATGCTCGCGAGCACGTTCTGCAGTTCGACTGGTCCGAGGTTGCGCGGCGCACTCTGGATGTCTACGGAGCCTTGGTGTCGCGGCCGCGCGCCCTGTCCTGAAGCCGGTCGAGATCGGCGACGGTATCGATGTCGGCGCCAGACGCGATGTCTCCGCATTCGATCCTTGGCCCGTCTTCCAGCAACCTGCGCGCGCCGATGTCCCCCCGAACGTCCTCCAGGCGCTCGATCTGTGTGCGCCCAAGCACCACGGGGTGCCCCGGGATTCCTCGATAGGCGGCGCGCGTGCCGGCGAGTGCGTTCACGAACCGCCGGAGCAGATCCGGCGTGACCGTAGGACTGTCGCCCAGAAGAACCATCACCCGTTCGACAGGCGCCAGCGCAGCCACTCCGCAGCGCAGCGACCACGACATCCCACGCCGCCAATCGTCACAGAGAACAGGTTCGGCGCGGCCGAAGTCGATCGATTCGCGCAGAGGCTGCGCGTCCGCTCCGAGCACAACCACGACTCGCTCCAGCTCAGGCACTGAACATGCGGCGCGAATCACGTGCTCGAGCACGGGACGGCCGTCAAGACCCGCGAGCAGCTTCGGCTGATCGCCGAAGCGCGTGCTGGCACCCGCGGCAAGGATGACGCCCCCCAGCTCCATCAGCTGACACCGTGACTCCGGCGGCTCGTCCTGGCGGCTTTATCCTGTTTAGCTGACATGTCGCCCGACGCGTACACCCGATCGGTCCTGGCCCAATGGCTCCGCGAGGATCGCAGGTTTGCGATCGCGTTGCTGGTGGACGTCGACGGCTCGGCACCACTGGATCCCGGCGCGATGATGCTGATCGCAGCCGACCTCACCGTCGAAGGGTCTCTGACAGGTGGGTGCGTTGAGGGCGCGCTCGTCGCCGAGGCTCAGCGGGTGATCGAGACAGGCGCACCCCACCTCAGCACGTTCGGCTTCTCCGATGAACTCGCCGGCACGGTGGGGCTGATGTGCGGCGGCAACGTCACGGTCTTGCTCACGCGGCCGTCGAGGTTGGACGCTGAGACCCTGATCCCGGCGCTTGAAGCGATCGAATCCGGCGAGCTGGTCGCGCTCGCGGTCCTGCTCGATGGCGAGGGCGCCGATTCCTCCTGGATGGCCCTTGTCGAGCGGTCCGTCAGCGGCGGCTTCGGTGACCACGTTCGCCTCACCGAGTCCGTGGCACGTGACCTTCCTGGATTGGTCGAGCTCGGCGGTACCCAGATCAGGCAATACGGACTCGACGGCACGGTGCTCGGCCTCGGCACCAACGTCTTCATCCGGTCGTTCCTCCAGCCTCCGAGGATGATCCTTGTCGGGGCAACCGATTTCTCCGCGTCCGCGGCACGCTTCGCGACTGAACTGGGCTACGAGGTCACGATCTGCGATCCGCGGCCGCTGTTGGCGACGAGCCAGCGGTACGCGTCCGTGGCACGCATCACCAATCACTGGCCTGACGAATATCTGGTCGACCTGAGCCTCGGTCCGCGGGACGCAGTGATCATCTTCACGCACGATCCGAAGTTCGATGAGCCGGCCATCCTTGGCGCCCTGGCAACCGAGGTGGGCTACATCGGCGCGCTCGGCAGCCGCCGGACCGCAGCCGATCGTGAGCGTCGGCTCAAGGCGGCAGGGGTCAGCGCCGAGCAACTGACCCGGGTCACGTCGCCGAGCGGACATGACATCGGCGCCGGCACCCCGGCCGAGACTGCGCTCTCGATCCTGGCGGAGATCGTCGCCAGACGCCATGGGCGTCGCGGCGGTCCCCTGGCCGACTCAGTCGGAGCGATCCGGGCCAGGCATCAGAGTGCCGCGTCGACCGAGATCGTCAGCTCATCGGCGACCTTCAAGGCACCGAACAGAACCGTGTAGGGCTTGATGCCGTAATCGGTCTGGCGCAGCGGAACCTCCGCGGTGAGACGGCCGTCCTCGGCGCATCGAAGCTCGAAGGTGATCGACCGGCGAGCACCGGCGAGCTCGAGGCCGCCCGTGACCGACAGCGCATCGTTGGCTCTGCGGGACACCTGCGTGGACTCGAACCGGATCGGAGCCCTCGGCAGGATCTCCTGCCGGATCGTCGCGGCGATCCCTGCCATGTCCTCCGGGCTCAGAGGCGACGCCCCTCCACGACCGGCTGAGACCACAAATGACCCGGGGTCGGCCCAGAACTCGAGCGTATCTCCGGCTCCCGGTGTCGCGATCGTGAGCGTTGCAGCCCAGGAGCCGACGATGATCGTCAGGGCGTGTCCGGCCCGCGCAGCCGGACCGGCGGTACCTGTGGTCACGACCAACTGTCCCTGATCAGGGCCAATGGTGTAGCTGGCGGGAGTGGTGAGGTCCATGGTCCGTGAGCGGGGAGCGATTGCCGGCCGGGCGCCATCGTTCTGCCGCCGTGGCGATCGCCCTGGCTTCAGGCGCTCCCTAGCTTGGAGGCGAAGTCCTGGATCAGAGCGTCCAGCACGCTCTTCACCACACCCTCGCCCATCGACGCGGCTTTGCCGGTGATCGTCGCCGCGGTGTGGATCGCTCCGCCGCCGTCTGCTGCGGTGAAGCGGACCTCGGCATCGGCACGACCGGTCCCACCGACCTCGCTCGACTTCACCGCAAGCAGCGCGGAGCGCTCAGCGTCGTCGCGCTCAGTCACGGCGACCGTACCGGCAAAGGTCATCGACATCGATCCCATCCGGGCCCGAATCTCGGCCCTGACCTCATCGGGACCGCTGTGCTCCAGGACGCTGCCGCCCTCCACACAGGAGACCAATCGGTCGAGGTCAAGGCTGAGGAGGTAGTTGTCCTGGGCCGATCCCGGCCTGGAGAAACTGTGCTCGAGTTCGATCACGGTCAGGCGGTCCTGAGTACGACCTTGGTCGACTCGCGCGCGTCGAACGCGCGATATGCCTGCGCAGCGTCGTCGATCGAAACCGTGTCGGTGATGATCTGCGATGGCCGCAGCACGCCGTCCTGGATCATCGCGAACAGCCGCTCCCGGTCGCGGCCCGGGTTCCCGATCGAGAACACGAGGCTGATCTCCTTCTCGAACATCAGCAGGTTGTTGAGTGGAAAGTCCGGCTCGAAGTGCGCACCGACGACCGACACGATGCCCTGTGGCCGCACGAGCTCTAGCGAGGAACCTAGGGCTTCGGGCGAGCCCGACGCTTCGATCACGGCATCTGCGCCCAGACCTCCGGTCGTAGCGCTGACAGCCGCCGCGGCCTCCGACGGCTCGACCGACACTGCCCCGAGCCGCTCGGCAAGCTCGCGCCGTGCAGGGATGCCGTCGACGGCGATCACCTTGCGCGCAGGGCCGACCGCGCAGAGCACGGCCATCAGACCGACGGGCCCGCACCCGAGCACGACCGCCACATCCCCCGACTTCACGCCGGCTCGCTCGATCGCCAAGAAGCCGGTGGGCAGGATGTCGGCCACGAACACGGCATCCTCATCGCTGACGTCGTCGGGGACTGGCCAGAGGCAGCGATCGGCTCTGGGTACCCGCACCCGGTCTGCCTGCCCCCCTTCGAGCCGCGGGTACACACCGGAGTACCCGAACAGCGCCCGCGAGTCGCACTGCGTCGGCCGCCCGGCCCTGCAGTGCGCGCAGGTTCCGTCGGACGTCATGCTCGTGTTGACCACACGCTGCCCGGGGCTCATGTTCTCGATCCGGTCACCTGCATCCTCCAGGATGCCGACGAACTCGTGCCCGAGCGTGGTGCCCACCTCAAAGCCGGGCGTATAGCCGTGGTAGGGCAGAAGGTCAGCGCCGCAGATCGCGGTATGGGTCACGCGGACGATCGCGTCGCGGTCGTCGGTCAGCACCGGATCCGGTGCGGAGGCTACCTCGATCTGTTCGATGCCGGCGAGTTTGACCGCCCTCATGCCGGTTGCTCCACTTCGATCAGATTGCCATCGGGATCCACCGCAAAACATCTGGCACCACCCCATGGTGGCGAGTAGGGCTCACGCAGAAACGGCACGCCGGCTTCCTTCAGCGCCTCGTAGCTCGCCTGGCAGTCCTCAACCTCCACGACGAGCATCGCAGTCGCCTTCGATCGGTCAGTTGGCGCCGTCATCACGACGCCGGGACAGTCATCCGCGGCATGACCCTGCTCGGCCAGCGAGATGCGCGTTGCTCCGCTTGAGAGAATCGCATACGGAGGCTCGTCGAAGGTGGCCTCCACCTCGAATCCGAGCCCGTCGCGGTAGAAGGCGAGCGACCGCTCGAAATCGGTGACCGCGAGGATCACTCCGGCGCGTTGGAAGTCGATCGTCATCTGCGAGCCTCAGTCCCGGATGTGGCCGGCATCGGCAACCAGCACCTGACCGGTGACCCAACCGGATTCCTCGGAGGCGAGAAACGACACTGCCGGCGCGATGTCTGAGGGCAGACCGTGACGCGGAATCGCCTGCAACATCTGCACGAAGTCGAACGAGTCCTTGTGTGGAGTCGCCAGGCATCCCTCTGTACGAGTGATCCCGGGAGCGACGGCGTTGGCCGTGATTCCGTACTTGCCCAGCTCGGTCGCGAGCGCCCGGGTCAGGCCGATGACACCTCCCTTGGCTGCGAGGTAGGGGCCCATGTTCGGGGTGCCGGCGTAGAAGGCGTTGGACGCGATCAGAACGATCCGGCCGTAACCGGCCTCCCGCATCGGCTTCTCCACCGCCCGAGAAACCAGGTAGGCGCCATCAAGGTTCACGGAGATGATCTTGCGCCAATACGCGAAATCGACCTCGTCCCAGGGCACGAACGGCACGATCGCCGCCGCGTTGACCAGCACGTCGATCTTGCCGTGGCGATCGAGCGTCTCCTGCGCGATTCGCGCAGCGTCCGCCTCGATCGAGATGTCTGCCTGGATGCCGAGCCCGTCAAGTTCCGACGCGGTTGTGTTCGCCCCGTCGCCGTTCAGGTCAGCCGCGACGATGGTCGCGCCCTCTGCGTGGAGCTTCTCGGCGATCGCCTTCCCGATTCCCTGCGCTGCTCCGGTGACGATCGCCACCCGGTCCTCGAGCTTCATGCCGCACCTCCCGCGGTCTCAGACCGGCTCCCAAGGAAGGGCTCCGGCGCCAATGCGTATGTCTGAAAGATCCCCATGTCGTGGGTGTAGACGACCTCCGCTCCCCACTCCTTCGCCAGGCGCTTGCAGCGCCGGATCGAACGGACACCGTCGACTGGGTTGTTGTGGAATCCCGCCTGCTGATCCGCGGCGAATGCCGCCACGGTGTACGACACGTCGGCCATGAACAACAGCGGATGGGCTTCCTGCCGTTCGACCAGCAACGAGTAGTGGCCGACTGTGTGGCCTGGCGTGTGAAACAGGTGGACGCCCTCTGCGAATTGAACGTCCCCACTGAGCAGCTCGAACTTTGCCTCGGCATGGTCGAAGGACCGATCGGCATAGCCGAATCGCTCGAATGGTTCTGGGCTCCGCGCCTCGCGCAGCTCGAGCTCGTGCAGGTACGTGGTGGCCCCGGTCAGATGCTTGTTGCCACCAACGTGGTCGAAGTGCAGGTGGGAGTTGATGAGCACGCCGATATCACTCGGCTTGTATCCGCACTTCTCCAGCTGCGCCGGGAGCGTCTGCTCCGGCGTCTGCTCAGGCAGCTCGAACGGGAGCACCGCGTTGACCAGATCGAGGTCGTAGCCCGTGTCGAACATGATCGGGCCGTCGGGGTGCTCGATCAGCACGCTGTAGACAGGGAACCGCACGGGTGTGCCCGCTCCCACGTTCCAGGTGATGTGCGATTGATCGATGACGAGGGTGCCGCTGTCGAGCAGCCGCACCCGTGTTGCCTTGCCCATGTCAGCTCAGCACCTTCCTGACTCCCACGAGCGCAGCGGCGCGGGCGGCACCGAGCTCCTTGATCTCGCTCCGGCGTGTAGTCGAAGAAGCCGCCACCGGCCTTGATGCCAAGACGACCCTGCTCCTTGAGCCCGGTCGCGGTGCTGGACACGCCGGTCTCATTCGACAGGTCGGCGTTGAGGTAGGAGGCGACGCTCGTGTAGATATCGAGCCCAGCCATGTCGAGCAGGTGGATCGGCGGGATCACAGCGAGCTTGTAACCGATGCCCCATTGGACGCAGAGATCCAGGCCCTCGGTGTCGATGACGCCCTCGTCGACGAGCGCCAAGCACTCGCGCATGATCGCGTAAAGCACACGGTTCTCGACGAAGCCCGGGACCTCCTTCTTCAGCGTCACCGGGTGGTAACCGATGCGCCGGGTCAAATCCTCGATCGCGGTGGTCACCTCGGCGGCGGTCTGTTCGCCCGGGATGATCTCGTTCATCGGAATCAGATGCGGCGGGTTGGACCAGTGCCAGCCGACGATCCGCTCAGGATGGCGCATCCCCGCCGCCATCTTCGTGACCGGAATGCCGGACGTATTCGATGCGATGATCGCATCGGCGGAGATCTCGTCCTCGATCTCGGCGAGCACCTGACGCTTGAGCTCGAGCTGCTCAGGGATCGCCTCGACAGACGATGCTCTGCGTCCTTCAGTGCGGCCGCGCGGTCGCTTTCAAAGCGCAGACAGAGCCGCCGCTGGTGACAGGCACTTCGAGACGTTCGAGCACACCCTCGGCGACGCCGACCATCGCCTGCGCCCGCTCGAGTGCCTCCGGCTTGACGTCGAACAGGGTGACCTGCATGCCCGCCCGTGCGAGAACGGCGCCCATGCCCGGCCCCATCGTCCCGGTGCCGAGGATCGTTGCGCGGTGGATTTCACTCATGATCTGACTCCTTCCGTCGTGGTGGTCGTTGGCTCTGATGTTCCTGGATCGCGCCGCCATACACGCTCGGGCGTGAGCGGCAGCTCGTACATCGGAACGCCGGCATCCGCGACCGCACATACAATCGCGGCGGGGATCGCGGCCAGCGCGCCCTCGCCACAGCCCTTGGCGCCCCATGGGCCTGGCCCGTCCTCGTTCTCGACGATGATCGACGTCATCTCGCCCGGCAGGTCCGCGACGCGGGGAACCCGATAGTCGAGCAGACTGTCGTTGAGCGAGCTCGCCGTCGTCGAACCGCATCTCCTCGAACAGCGCGTTGCCGATGCCCTGCATCATCGCGCCCTCGTCCTGGCGCTCGACGAGCTGCGGGTTGATCGCCTTGCCGACGTCCGCGACGGTGGCGGTCCGCAGCACGGTGATGACGCCGGTCTCCGGGTCGACCTCGACCTCCGCCGCAGCGACGCAGACCTCCCAGAAGTGCGGGCCCTTCGGCGTAGGAGCCGGTATCGCCGCCGGTCGGGCGGACCTCACCGCCCTCGATGATCTCGCCGCCGCGAAAGCCGAAGCGCTTGGCGATCAGATCGGGGTAGGAGATCTCCTCGCCGGCGAGCGCGCGCGCGGCCGTTCGCCGAGCTCGATCATCGTCGGCATCGACGTCCCACAGCTCGCCCGCGCGTCTCGCGCAGTCGCGCGGCGACGTTCTCGGCGGCCCGCTTCACGGCGAGTCCAGCGACCGTGGTCGAGCGGCTCGCGCCGGTCGAGCGGTCGTACGGGCGTGAAGCGGGTGTCGGCGCCGTGGACGCGGACGAGGTCGCTCGAGAGGCCCGAGCTCCTCGGCAGCGATCTGCGCCATCACCGTGCGCGGGCCCTGCCCCATCTCGGTCGTGCCGACGTAGACGTCAGCCGAGCCGTCCGAGCACAGGCGCACCGACGCGCGCGAGACCGGGTGCGCGCCCGCGGCGAGCAGGCCGACGCTGACGCCGCGGCCGACCCACGGCGCGTCGGGCTCATCCCAGCCGACCGCGGCCGGCGGCCGTCTCAACGTCACCGACGAGATCCGCGTCCAGCGGCTTGCCGGAGCCGTCGGGGCGCACCGGCTCGCCCGGACGACACAGGCTGCGCCGGCCGCAACTCGAGCGGGTCGACCCCGGCGCGGCGCGCGACCTCGTCGAGCTGGGACTCGCCGATCCACTGCAGGTGCGTCGCGCCGAACGCGCGGTAGGACCCCGACGGGGGCGTGTTGCAGTAGACGCAGTACGCCCTGCACGCTGCACGGCCTCGAAGCGGTAGGGGCCGGGCGCGGCGTCGGCGCCGGTCGCGTCACGCGCGGGCCGTTGTCGGCGTAGGCGCCGGTGTCCATCCAGAAGCGCTGACCTCGCGCGTCGAGCAGCGTGCCGTCGGCGCGCGGCGCTCGTGCGCATCCAGCAGCGCATGCCGTGGCGGCGCGAGGTGACCATCGACTCCTCGACGCGGTTGACGATCCGCACCGGCCGGCCGGCCTTGCGCGCGAGCGCGACGGTCAGCGGCTCCATCTTCGTGTAGGACTTCGAGCCGAAGCCGCCGCCGAGGTAGGGCACGACGATCCGCACGGAGCCGATCGCGCAACCCGAAGAGGTCGGCGATCTCGGCCTGCACGAGGAATGGGTGCTGGCAGTTCGCCCACAGCGTGATGCCGTCACCGTGATGGTGGGCGATCGTCGCGTGGGTCTCCATCGCGTACTGGTAGACCGCCGGGAAGGTGTAGGTCGCCCTCGACCACGATCGCCGCGTCGGCCGCGGCGGCGCCTGATGTCGCCGGACTCGAGGAGATGGCGGTAGCAGACGTTGCCCTGCGCGCTCGCCGAGCTCGCCGAGGCCGTGGAAGAGCCCGACCTTCGGATGCCGCTGGTGCAGTTTCGGCAGCATCGTCGGCCAAGGCCTTGCTCGACCGTGCCGAGCACGGGAAGCAGCTCGTACTCGACCTCGATCGCCGCACGGCCGCCTCCGCCGTCTCCTCGTCGACGGCGGCGACGGCGGCCACCGGCTCGCCCGCGAAGCGCACGCGGTCGATCGCGACGATCGGGCGATCCTTGATCGCGTGGCCGTAATAGGGCTCGATGTCGTCGAGGTCGGCGGCGGTGAGGATCGCCACGACGCCCTCCATCTCGCAAGCGCCGCGATCAGATGTCGATCGAGCGGATCAGCGCGTGCGGGTGGGGGCTGCGCAGGACCTTGCCGTGGAGCATCCCCGCCATCTCCATGTCGCCGACGTACTGGGCCTTGCCGCGCAGCTTCTCGGCAGCGTCCTTGCGCGGGCGCGAGACGCCGACCTCGCCGCAGCTGCTGGCGTTCGAGCGTGGTCATCCCACCAGATCGCGGGCCGCTTCGAGGATCGAGCGGTAGCCGGTGCAGCGGCAGATATTGCCGTCGAGGCCGTGACGGATGTCCTCCTCGGTGCGCAGCTCGCCGGCATCGCGCAGGCTCTTGAGCGTCAGCAGGAGGCCGGCGCGTGCAGTAGCCGCACTGCAACGCGGCGTGGCGCATGAACGCGTGCTCGAACTCCGCGAACTCGGCCGTCTCGCGCGAAGCCCTCGACCGTCAGCACGTCGCGCCCATCCGCGTCGACCGCGAGGTAGGTGCAGGCGCTGACACGGGCCTGCCGTCGACGAGCACCGTGCACGTGCCGCAGACCTGCACGTCGCAGGAGCGCTTCGCGCCGGTCAGGTCGAGCCGCTCGCGCAGGAAGTCGAGCAGCAGCTCTACGGCGCCACGGTCGCGAGGACAGCCGCGCCGTTGACCGTCAGCTCGACTCGATCTCGTCGCTCATCGCGGCTCCCGGCATGCCGAAGGCGCGCGCCGCTGCGGCGCAGCTCGCGCACCCAGGCATCCCAGTACTCGCCCGGGAAAGTCCGCCTGGTACTTGCGCTCGTGGATTCGCGCCAGCAGCTCGCCGGGGATCGGTCGCAGCGGGCCGAGCGTGCCCGCGATCGACTGCATCAGACAGCCCGCTCGAGCAGCACGCTCGCGAGCACCGCCCACTGCACGTCGCGCTCGGCGATCAACACGCCGTGGTTGCGCAGTAGCAGCACGCGGCCGTCGCCCAGCGCCTGCGCGACCTCGCACCCTGACGGGCGTTGACGATCAGGTCGGGGACCCCGTCGTAGGTGGCGATGCCGCCCGATGAACAGGACGCTGTCGTGGGTCAGGTAGGCGAACTCAGCATCGGTCGCGCCGAACGCCGTCGCGTAGGGCGGGTGACCGTGCACGACGCTGCGGACGTCCGGCCGGCGCTTGTAGCACCTCGGTGTGGAGCACGGTCTCGAGGTGCATGCCCGCGGGCCGCTGTCGTAGGTCGGCGTCGAGATCGACCGCGACAACGTCGCCGGGGGTGACCTCGCCGAGGGCGACCCCCTTGCGCTTGATGTAGATCGTGCGCCCGTCAGATCCGCGCACGCTGACGTGACCGAGGGTCAGGTCCGCGTAGCCCGCCATCGCCAGGATCCGCCACGCCCAGGCGACATCCTCGATCGACGCACGGTCATCGCCGGCCACCCGATGAACGACTGGCACCGCGGAGCTCATCGTCATGCCTCTCCGCGGGCAGTCGGCGGATAGTCGGGATGCGGGAAGCCGAACACCATGACGACATCCTCATCGCCTGTGTTGGCGACCGCATGCCAGGTGCCGGCGGGGACGAAGAGCCCCTGATCAGCCTCGAACGGCAGGGGGCCCCGCCCTCGAGGCGCAGCTCCCCACGCCCTGAGAGCACGTATGCGACCTCTTCAATCTCGTGCTTGACCATCGCCGTCACGCTACCGGGCGTGAACACCGAGTATCCAAGCGAGGCGCGGTTGCCACTCACCGTACGATCGGTGAGAACCATGCGGCTCCAGCTCCCGCCTGGAAGTGGTATCGGGTCCACAGCCTTCAGCGGGATCACTCGCGGACCGCGGGCGCTCAGAGGACCCATTGGCCATCCTTGAGGATCCAGCGGCCATTGTCGACGATCTGCATCGAGGCCTCCAGCATGACGCCGTCGAGGTGCAGAACGCTGACGTTCTGGCCGCCCGGGTAGGCGTTGTGGTTGTCGCCCAGGGCACAGTGCACGGTGCCGACGCGGCCCTTCTCAGACGGCGTGCCGAACGGCGCGACCTCGCTGACCCCGAACGCGAACTCGCCGATCACGGTCGCGTTCTCGACGCCGTCCACGACCTCACGGAGGCGACGAGCGTCATCGCCGCCCTCGATCTTCACGGCCTTGCCGCCCTCGACGGTCCAGGTGATCGGCTCGGTGACCTGGCCGGGCAGGCCGATCCCGAGCATGACCCCGTCGACGACCACGGTGCCCTCGGTCTCGTCCTCGACGGCCGCGAACGCGACCTCGGCCCACAGCGGCAGCGGGCCCATCATCTGGCCGCGCTTCTTGATCGAGGTGACCTCGAGCGCCGGACGGTCCCGGATGCATACGGTGAAGTCGGTGCCCCTGGCCGTGGTCACGCGAACCTTCTCGACGCCCTCGAGCGCCGCCATCGCGTCCTGTGCACGGCGCTGCGCGCGCAGAAGCGCTTCCTCGGTGAGACCCCAGCTGCCCATTCCGGGCTCGACCGAGGCGATCTTCGCGTTGTCGGCGCAGGACTCCTTGACGGCCGAGACGTGCGCGAAGCGGTTGGCCCACTCGAGGTTGGTGATGATGATGATCTCGTCCGAGGTGACCATCGCCTGGTGGAGGTTGCGCGGCGGCGCCATCGGGAAATGCGTGTCGGCGCGGCCGCGGCGGACCTGCATCTCGTTGTTCATGATCACCGGCCAGGCGCCGCGGTCGACGCAGACCTCCGCGACGACGTGAGCCTGGTGGTGGTTGCTCGTCGTCAGTGATGATCGTGACGACATCGTCGGCCTCCACCGACATGCAGACGTCGACGACCAGTTCAGCATCCTTGCGGATCGCCTCGGCACTCGGCGACGAGTCGTTTGCACCGGCGTTCATCGTCAACTCACCTCCTGGGATCTGGAATCGAGGCAGCACCTCGCGCGCGAAGCGCTCGACCTGCCCGAACTGATCGATCGCGCCGAAGCGGCAGATGAAGTGGCGCACGCCGCGGCGACTGAAACTCGCGGATCCACGCGGCGATGTCCTCCGGGGTCCCGACCGGACCCCAGTTCGAGAGGTCCATCGCCTTGGAGAGCTCCGGGTAGTACTTGGAGATGTAGTCGCCGAACGCCGCCCGCGCCTCCTCCTTGGAGTCGCCGATGTTCATCGTCACCTGGTAGGCGACCGTGTAGTCGTCGAAGTCTCGTCCGGTGGCGAGCAGCCGCCGCTGTGAGGTAGCCGATCTGCTCGGTCAGCTCCTCGGGATGCTCGGCGCGGCAGCACGTCATCCAGCCGTCGCCGAGGCGGATGATGCGGTCGCAGGCGCGCTCCATGATCGCGCGCATCTTCTCGGTCGGTTTGTCGCCGACCAGCCGCGGGTTCGAGACGATCCAGGTCGGCGGCGGTTTCTGGAGCGGGCGCAGCGGCGCCATCTCGGTGCCCGAGTGGAAGGCGACGTCCTCGTAGTTGAAGTATGTGCCCTTGAAGCTCGTGCGGCCGGTGCGGAACAGCTCGCTCACGACCTCGAGCCCCTCCTCGAAGACCGTCGGCACGATCGGCGAACGGCAGGCCGAGCGCCTCGAACTCGCGTCGCACGCCCTGCTCCGGGTTGCCCATGCACGGGCCGAAGATCGTGCGCCCGCCGGAGAGCTGGTCGAGCGTCGCCCACTCGAGCGCGAGATAGAGCGGGTTGCGCATCGAGCTGACCAGGCACGCCGTGCCCAGGCGGACGCGGCTGGTCCGCTGCGAGATCGCCGACAGCAGCGACATCGCCTCATAGCGGGGCTTCGAGAAGAGGCTGTCGCCGACCCAGACCGAGTCGAAGCCGAGCTCCTCCACGCGGGCCGAGAGGTCGAGCAGCGCCGCGAGGTCGTAGTCGGGCGCGATCAGTGGCTCGCGGTTGTTCAGGTTGACGCCGAACTCGATCGGGTCTGCGGTCAGCCATCAGTCCCTGACTCCTCTGCGGTTGGGGTTAGTTGCTGCTTCCTCGAACGTCAGCCACGCGGCCGCGGGTGAGTGGAGCACTCGCTGCGGCACCTCGATGTGCTCCTCGAGCAGGTTCGCCGCCGCCAGCGCGTCGCCGGCGTCGATCGCGGCGAGGATCGCGCGGTGCTCGGCCGCCGAGCGCTCGAGGCCGCCGCGAAGCTGCGACCGATTGCTTCATGAGGCGCCCCATCTGGGCGATCAGCTGCGCGTGCACGGCCACGAGCTCTCGATTGCCGGATGCCCGCACGAGCAGGTCGTGGAACTCGCGGTTGATCCCGAAGAAGTCGTCGCTGTCGCCGTGGCGGCAGCGGCGCTCCATCTCGTCGCACATCTCGTGCAGCGTGGTCCGCTCCTGATCAGTCAGGCGCGGTACCCCGAGGCGGATTGCCAATGACTCGAGCGCCTCCCGAACCTGGTAGGCATCGATGAACTCCTGGCGCGTCAAGCGCCTGACGATCGCACCCTGGCGCGGCACGATCGTGACGAGCTCCTCGGCCGCCAGCTGACCGAACGCCTCCCGGAGCGGCCCGCGGCTCATGTCCAGCGACGCCGCGAGCGTGGCTTCGCCCAGCTCGGTGCCCGGAGCCAGCTGGCCCTCGAGGATCTCCTTGCGGAGATGGTCGGCGACTTGTTGGCGCAGAGTGCGGTTCTCCAGCGGGGCAGCAGCGTCCTGGACCACGCGCACGGCGCTCATCGCATCCCCCTCACGTATGGAACCGCAAGCCCGGGCGGCAGGTACGCGCGCCTGCCGAAGATGACGAGCGCGATGATGATCGCGATGAACGGCAGCATGTTGAGCAGATCGGTTGAGATGTCGATCCCGGCCAGCTGCAGAGCCGTGGCGACCGACAGCGAGATCCCGAAGAGGAACGACGTGACCACGACCCAGACCGGCTTGCCCCGGGCGAGCATGGCGATCACGATCGCCATGTAGCCCTGGCCTCCGGTCATCATCGGCGTGAACACACCGGCGGCCACGATCGACAGGTAGGCGCCGCCGATCCCCGCCAGCGCACCGGTCGCCATCGCCGCCCAGCTCCTCGTCGCAATCACGCTGATGCCCGCCGCGTCGAGCGCCTCGGCTTCTCCCCGGCCGCCCTGAGGTTGAGGCCGATGTTGGTCGAACGGAAGGCCCACACGAGTGCGCCCGCCAGCGCGAAGCAGAAATATACGATCAGCGGCTGCTCGAACAGGCTCGGCCCGATGATGGGAATCTTGTCCAGCAACGGGATCGCGGCCTCGGAGGGGGCCCCGAGGCGCGGATAGCTCGTGCCGAACTGAGCTCCTTGGAGGACGCTCGTCAGACCCTCCCCGGCTAGCGTGATGGCGATACCGACGACGATCTGGTCGAGGCCGAGCCAGACGCATAGGACGACCATCAACGTCGAGCCGATCATGCCGCCGAGCGCGCCGAGGACGAATCCGATCACCTCGGAGTGCCGGTAGTACGCGCCGAGGAATCCGACGTAGGCCCCGAGCAGCATCATCCCCTCGAGCCCCAGGTTGAGCACGCCGGCGCGCTCGGAGATCGTCTCGCCCAGCGCCGTGAACATCAGCGGCAGGCCCGCGAGCAGGCCGCCGGTGATCAGCGATGTGAGCACCGCCTTGCTGAAGATGCTCGACACGGACGCGAACACGAGGATCATGGCTGCGCCTCTCGGGCTCGTCGCCGCCACGGCAGGATCGGCTTCTGGAAGACCTGTCGGAGCCCTGGCGGCAGGTAGCTCTGTCCGAGGTCGCGGTGACGCCCGAGGTACTCGATCACCGTCATGAACAGCAGGATCAGGGCAACCAGCACAAGCAGGAAGTCCGTCGGGATGTTCGTGTTCGTCGCCGCCAGGTCGCCGCCGTTGGAGAGGACCGCGAAGAACAGGACGAACGGGATCACGGCGAGCGGATTCAGTCGCGCGAGGAACACGAACGGGATCACCGTGTCCCCGTACGCGGGGTTGAAGTTCGACCGAACGTAGCCGAACACGCCGAGGATGTCGACGACAGCTGCAATGCCCACGAATGCGCCGCTGATCAGAAATGAGCTGATGATCAGCCGCTGGACGTCGATGCCGACGTGGGAGGCGGCCCGCGGATTCGCACCGAGCACATGCAACCGCAGGCCGAACGACGTGCGCTTGAGCACCCAGTAGGCGAGGAACGGGGCGATGAACGCGATGATCACCCCGATGTCCACGCGCGTTCCCGGAATGTACGGCAGCATCAGGTTGAACGGGATCGTCTTTGTCTGCGGGATGGAGACCGTCGGATCCTGGAACGGGCCCTTGACGAGGATGTTCGCCAGGTCGATGCCGATGAACGACATCATCAGCGTGGTGATGATCTCGTTGGTCTCGTAATAGGCCTTGAGCAGGGCCGGGACGAACGTCCACAGGGCTCCGACCACACCTGCCAGCAGGAACATGGCGATCCAGAACAGGACCTTCGGCATGCCGGTCATATCAGGCCCGAGTCCCGTGATCATCACAGCGGCCAGGAGATACTGCCCGTCGTATCCGAGCTGCCAGAGGTTCGCGCGGAAGATCAGGATCAGCCCGACCGCGATCAAGAGCAGGGGCGCCGCCAGCATCAGACTGTCCTGCCACGCCCCCTGATCGATGCCGTTGTGCCAGACGTCCGAGTAGAACTTGATCGGGTCGGTGCCCAGGATCCAGAGGAGCACGCCCCCTGCAACCAGCGCCAGGATCACGGGCACGACCGAGCGGATCACCGCGTCGCGGAACGCCGACACGCGGCGCGAGCGCCTGCTGGGCTCCGGACCAGGTCCACCGAGCGACGGCGGAGCGGGCTCCACGACATCGGTCGGATGGGCGGGCGCGACCTCCTCAGTCATGCGGCCTCCAAGCCCAGACTCACGTCTCCGACCATCAGGCGACCGACCTGTTCGGCGGCGCCTGGCCCGTTCGACACAATGCCGACAATCCTGCCGCGTGAAAGAACAGCTATGCGGTCGGCGCACTCCAGCAACTCATCCAGGTCAGTCGAGATCAGCAGTGCCGCTCTGCCGTCGCGAAGGCCATTGATGAGGCCGCGCACGCGTTCTGGTCGTCTTCAGGTCAAGGCCATATGTCGGCTTGTGAAAGACGACCACCTTGGCCTCGCCGGTCAGTTCCCTGGCGAGAACGAGCTTCTGGATGTTTCCGCCAGACAGCGTTCCGGCGCGTGTGTCGATGCTCGGCGTCCGAATGTCGAACTGTTCCACCAGTGCTCGCGCGTGACGGTCGATCTCGTCCCGCCTGACCTGGCCGCGTCGCCAGTACGGCGCATGCCCGATGCTCTTGAGTACGAGGTTGACGGAGACCGGAAGGGTGCGGACGATCCCCTCCCCGAGGCGGTCGTCGGTGACGAAGCGCAGACCCAGCTTCTCGCGCTGCCAGACGCTCAGCGATCCAACCGGCGCGCCGAGGAAGTTGACCTCGCCGTGTGTGAGCGGGCGCTGGCCACTGATCACCTCCGCGAGCGCACGCTGGCCGTTGCCGTCGACGCCGGCGATGCCTAGGACCTCGCCCACGTGCAGGCGAAGCGACACATCCTCAAGACCCGGCTGGGTTCCGTCGCCGCGTGCGCGGGCACCGACGAGCTCCAGCGCGACCGTGGCTCCGGCGGTTTCGGCGCCGGAGCCACGAGCTGCCAGCTCAACCTGCATCTCGGGAACGTCGGCGACATCGATGCTGTCGCCGAACATCAACTGCACGATCGTGGACTCGAGTTCCTCAGGTGAGCTGTGCCTGACCTCCTCGCGGTCGATCGTGCCGGTAACCCGGCCCTGGCGCAGCACCGAGATGCGGTCGCTGAGCGCAACCGCCTCGTGAAGCTTGTGGGTGATGAAGACCACGGCCAGCCCCGCCTCTCTAAGACGGTTGAGCACCACCTGGAGCTCCGCGACGGCCTGCGGCGTCAACATCGAGGTCGGCTCATCGAGGATCAACACCCGGGAGCCGCGCCAGAGCGCCTTGATGATCTCGACCTGCTGCTGCCGCCCGAGCGCGAGATCGCTCGTGAGGGCGCTGCCGTCGATCTCGACCCCGAGCATCGCGCTGAACTCCTTCAGGCGTGCCATCGCGCCGCTCACATCGAGCCGCAGGGCGCGACTATCGCCGAGGATCAGGTTCTCGACGACCGTCAGGGCTCCGACCAGCGTCGAATGCTGGTAAACGGTGCCGATACCGAAATCAAGCGCCGTCCGCGGCGAGGAGATCACGACCTGCTCGCCCGCCACGCGGATCTGGCCCGAGTCCGGCTGCTGCATCCCGGCGAGGATGCCCATCAGCGTGGACTTCCCCGCTCCGTTCTCACCCAACAAGCAGTGGATCTCGCCGGCATAAAGGGCCAGCGACACATCGTCGTTTGCCTGAACCCCCGGAAACGCCTTGCTGATGGAGACCAGCTCCACCGCCGGCGTCTGCAACGCGGCGGTGGAGCGGTCCTGATCAGCGTCGGTCATGTCTGTCGCCGGCTGATCCACGAATGCTCAAGACTTCTTGAGCAGAGCCTGCGTCTTGGATGCAGTGGTCGTGTCCGGCACCTTGATGGTGCCGTTCTCGATGCCCTTCTGGGCCTTCTGGATATCAGCCCAGACCGGGGCTGAGATGTACTTGGAGTGCAGCAGCGAGATTCCGCCGTTGGCGAGGGTCAGGTTGTAACCCTTGCTTCCGAAGGTCCCGCTCTTCAGCTGGCCGAGGAAGTTCTCGTACGCGGCCGTGAAGTTCCACAGCACCGAGGACAGCAACACGTGCTTGTTGTCGATCGGAGTCATGTTGCCGATGTCGCCGATGTACCAGACCTTGTGGCCGGCCTTGGCCGTGCTGATCCCCTGCAGATAGCCGAACGAGGCATCGTCGCCCATGGCGAAGATGACATCGGCCCCCGTCGCGATCACGCTGGTCGCGACGCGCTTGCCGCCTGCCGAGTCGTCGTAGGATGCCGGGCCGATCTGCCCGAACTCGATCTTGATCTTCGGGTTCACGCTGCGCACGCCGGCCGCGAACCCGCCGGTCATCTCGTACCAGTTCGCGTCGGACGCGGAGATGATCACGCCGACCTTGTCCGTCTTGGTCTTATGCGCGGCCAGGACGCCGGCCAGGTAGCCGCCCTGCTGAGCCGAGGTCGTGATATTCGACAGCGTGCCCTTACTGAGCATCGTCGGGATGTCATAGGTGACCATCGGCACGCCGGTCTGGCGAGCGACCTGCTGTGCACTTGTGTCGTAGCCGCTGGCGTGCGCGATGACAAGCCCGGGCTTGGGTGAGCCGTCTGCGATCTGGCGCAGGATCGACGCGGTGTTGTTGTAGCCGATGTTCGCGACGACCTTGACCTTGACGCCGTACTTCTTGGCGGCCGCCTTGAGCCCGGCCACACCCTGCGCGTTCCAGCCGTAGTCGTCGGTCTTCGCGGGGGTCGCGATCGCGATCGACGAGAAATTGAGTCCGCTCGCCGCCCGCCCGGTCGCATGCTTGCTCGACGCGGCCGAAGTTGCGCTCGCGACACCTGCCACAAGCGCAACAGAAACCACAGCGGACGCTAACGCTCTGCCCCGCCATCTGAATTTACCCTGCATGTTCAAGTCCTCCCTCGTGGTGACTGAGACGGATCCTCAGGTTCCGTCGCGTGGGTGGCAATTGTAAACAGTCGACGGTAGACTCTCAACAGTGAGCAGCAGCGGATCCATCAGGCGGCGTATGGGGTTTGGAGGGCTTGCCGCACTGGTCATCGCGGTCGCTGTCATCGCGTTCGTGCTCGCCCTCGGTTCCGACCGCGACTCGGCTCGTGCCGCGCCTGCGTCGCAGCGCATCACCACTGCGAGCCTCCCGGCGATGCACCGTCACATGGTCGCGATGCTGAATCACCAGAAACTTCACTTCCACTGGGTTGTGTGCGTACGAACGGACCGTGAGTTCGATCGTGTGTCGGTTGTTCGCTGCAACGTCGACTTCGGAGACCCGCACATCGAGGCCTACTGCGTCGTGCTTCGCGGCGGACAGCTTGAGAGCAACTTCGATGACCCCGCGCTCCCCTGCAGAGCCGACAACGCCGGGAACACGCAGACGATCGTCTCCTACAACTGAGAACCGGCAGCTCCACGAGAGGACGCACGCTTGAAGACGCCAGACTTCACACTGACCGCTGGACCGACCATGGCCTCACCGCGTGTGCTGGCGGCGTTGGGCAAGCCCGTCATCTTCGATTACGACCCGGTCTTTCTGGATCTCTTCCGAGAGACGGAGCGGCTGTTGGCGCAGGCGTTCCGGACATCAGGCGACGTCGTGCTGATGCAGGGGGAGGCCGTCCTCGGCCTCGAAGCTGCGGCCAGGGGCCTCGTCAAACAGGGAACGCGCTGCCTCAATCTCGTCTCCGGCGTCTATGCCGCCTGGTTCGGAGACTGGCTGCTCGCGTCTGGCGGCGACGTGCAGGAGTATCGGGTGCCCTACGACGAGGCACTCGATCCTGAGGCGGTCGCCGCGGTCCTGCAGGAGCACGGCCCGTTCGAGCTGGTTGCGATGGTCCACTCCGAGACCCCCTCCGGCGTCGAAAACCCGTTGCCGCAGATCGCGTCACAGGTTCACGAGCACGGTGCGCTGATGCTGGCCGATGTGGTCTCCTCCCTCGCCGGTTCCGACGTCAGGATCGACGAGTGGCAGATCGATCTGGCGGTGGCAGGGCCGCAGAAATGCCTCGCCGGCCCTCCCGGGATGTCACTGGTCGCGGTCAGCGACCGGGCGTGGGCCACGATCGAAGCGAATCCAGCCGCCCCTCGCGGTTCGTTCCTGTCGCTGCTCGATTGGAAGCACACATGGATCGACGGTGGGCGCGAGGCCTTCCCCTACACGCCATCGGTCTCTGATGTTCACGGCGTGCATGCAGCCCTCGCGGAAGCGCTCGAGGATGGGATCGACGCAAACATCAAACGCCATGCAACCGCCGCGCGGGCCGTGCGCGCCGGCGTGCAGGCGATGGGTCTCTCGCTATGGCCCAGGCGCGAGGAGTACGCCGCCAACTGCGTGACCGCCACGCGCCTACCCGCTGATATCGGCACCAACGAGCTCCTCGCGCACGTCCGCGAGCGCTACGGGGTGATGCTCTCCGGTGGCCATGGTGAGCTCAAGCACGAGCTCGTCAGGCTCGGGCACATGGGTCCTGCGAGCAGGTCGTTGCGCCCGCTCGTCGCAGTCGCGGCGCTCGGGCGCGGGTTGGCCGATCTCGGCGCCGGTGTCGACATCGGCGCTGGGACCGAGGCGGCCCTGGAAGTCCTGTCGCAGGCATGACACGCCTGAAGCCGTTCAGGCTGCACCACCCCACCACGGTGGCCGAGGCGTGCAGCATGCTGCGGGATATTGGACCCGATGCCGTACCCTACTGCGGCGGCACCGAGCTCCTGCTCGTGGCCAAGCTCGGCTTCACCGATTTCTCGGACCTCGTCGACCTCAAACAGATCGACGAGCTCTGCGGAATCTCAGTCGGCGGCGGTCTTCGGATCGGCGCAGCAACCACACATCGGGAGATCGAGCACGCGGATGTGGTGCGATCCGGTTGGCCGGCCCTCGCGAGCCTGGAGCACGACGTCGGCAACATCCGGGTCCGCAACGTCGGCACCATCGGGGGGAACCTCGCCTTCGCCGACCCGCACTCCGACCCAGCCACATACCTTGCGGCTGTCGGTGGAACGGTCACGATCAGCGGCGCCGGCGCGACCCGAAAAGCACCGATCGACGAGTTCGTGATCGCCCCTTACATGACGGCCCTGGGCCGCGGCGAGCTGCTCACCTCGGTCGAGATTCCGGAGATGTACCCCGGGGACGTCGTCGTCCATCGCAAGATGTCGTTTCACGAGCGACCGGCGGTCACCGTGTCGGTGCGTGCATGCGTCACCGACGATGCCCTGACGCGAGTCCGAATAGCGGTCGGGTCGGTGGGTCCGCGCGTGACGCGGGCGCTGGCGGCGGAGGCTCAGCTCGACGGCGCTCAGATCGGCGGCGCCACCAGCCTCGCCATTCGAGAGGCGGCTGAGGCCGCGGCCACAGAGGTCGAGCCGTCCGCCGACGCCAACGGCTCGGTCGAATACAAGCGGCAGCTTGTACGGGTCCTTGTGAAACGCTGCCTGGAGGACGCCCTCGCCCGGTCGGTCTCGTGAGCGCCAGCTGTTGCCCCTGCAAACCGAGAGAGGGCCCGGCACAGCGTGCCGGGCCCTCCAATTACAGTCGCTTGTTCAGCGGCTTACATCATCCCCGACATGTCGGGCATGCCGCCACCGGCGGGCGCTGCCTCCTTGTCGGGCACCTCGGCGATGATCGCCTCGGTGGTGAGGATGTTCTTCGCGATCGACGCGGCGTTCTGCAGCGCCGAGCGGGTGACCATGGCCGGGTCGATGATGCCCTCGGTGATCAGGTTCACGATCTCGTCGTTGGCGGCGTTGAGGCCGTGGTCCTTCTTGGCCTTGCGCACGTCGTTGACGACGACCGAGCCCTCGAGTCCGGCGTTCTCCGCGATCTGACGGAGCGGCTCCTCGAGCGCGCGGTACACGATCTTCCCGCCGGTCTGCTCATCGGCATCGCCGATGCTCTCGATGTCCAGCGCCTTCTGCGCCACCAGCAGAGCGACACCGCCGCCCGGGACGATGCCCTCCTCGAGGGCGGCGCGGGTGGCCTGCAACGCGTCCTCGACGCGGTGCTTCTTCTCCTTCATCTCGGTCTCGGTGGCAGCGCCGACCTTGACCACGGCAACGCCGCCGGACAGCTTCGCGAGACGCTCCTGGAGCTTCTCACGGTCGAAGTCCGAGTCGGTGTTCTCGATCTCGTTCTTGATCTGGTTGATGCGACCCTTGATACCGCTGGCATCACCGGCGCCATCGACGATCGTCGTGGTGTCCTTGGCGACGACGACGCGGCGGGCGCGGCCGAGCTGCGAGATCTGGGTGTTCTCGAGCTTGAGGCCCATCTCCTCGGTGATCACCTCGGCGCCGGTGAGGATCGCGATGTCCTCGAGCATGCGCTTGCGGCGATCGCCGAAGCCCGGAGCCTTGACGGCCACACCGGTGAAGGTGCCGCGCAGCTTGTTGACGACCAGCGTCGCGAGCGACTCGCCCTCGACGTCCTCGGAGATGATCAGCAGCGGCTTGCCGCTCTGAATCGTCTGCTCGAGGATCGGCAGGATGTCACGCACGGAGCCGATCTTCGAGTTGGCGATGAGGATGTAGGGGTCCTCGAGCACAGCCTCCATGCGGTCCTGGTCGGTGACCATATAGGGCGAGATGTAGCCCTTGTCGAACTGCATGCCCTCGGTGAACTCGAGGTCCATGCCGAAGGTCTGACCCTCCTCGACGTTGACGACGCCGTCCTTGCCGACCTTGTCGATCGCGTCGGCGATCACGTCGCCGATCTCCTCGTCGCCGGCCGAGATCGTCGCGACGCGCGCGATCTGATCCTTGCCCGAGACCGGAGTCGACTGCTTGGCGATGTTGTCGACGACCTGGTCGACTGCCTTCTCGATGCCGCGCTTGAGCGCCAGCGGGTTGGCGCCGGCCGCAACGTTCTTCAGACCCTGGCGAACGATCGCCTGAGCCAGAACGGTCGCGGTCGTGGTGCCGTCACCGGCCACATCGTTGGTCGCGGTCGCGACCTCACGGACGAGCTGTGCGCCCTGGTTCTGGAAGACGTCCTCGACCTCGATCTCACGAGCGATCGTGACACCGTCGTTGGTGATCGTCGGGGCGCCGAACTTCTTGTCGATCACGACGTAGCGGCCCTTCGGGCCGAGCGTGACCTTGACCGCGTTGGCGACCGCGTCGACGCCGGCCTGCAGCGCGTTGCGGGCGTCCGCGTCGAACTTCAGTTCCTTATGTGCCATGTGTTTCTCAGTTCTCCTAAGAGCTTGGTCTTACTGGACCTTGGCCAGCACGTCGGACTCCCGCAGGACCAGCAGGTCCTCGCCGTCGACCTTGATCTCCGTGCCGCCGTACTTGCTGTAGAGGACCTCGTCCCCGACCTTGACGTCGAGCGGCGTGCGCTTGCCCGTGTCCTCATTGACCTTGCCGTCGCCGACGGCCAGGACCTTGCCCTTCTGGGGCTTCTCCTTGGCGGTGTCGGGGAGCACGATACCGCTGACGGTCGTCTCCTCCTCCTCGATCGCACGCACGATCAGGCGGTCGCCAAGGGGCTTGAGCTTGATAGCCATCTATACAGCCTCCGGGTTTATCCCTTGAGATTGATGCTTGTTGATGCTTTGCTTGGCACTCTCGGTGTGAGAGTGCCAACTGAACGCCACTATAGCCGTTCTGTTAAGGAAGTTGGCACTCTGGTGTTAAGAGTGCCAGAAATCTTGAGGCCCCTCGATGCCTGCGGCTGTCACGGTCAGAATCGACACCCGGGCCGGCAACGCGATCAGCGGCAACCCGGAAGCGCCGGTCCACCTGACCGACGCGCCGGACAGGAACTTTGCCACCCGTCAGTTGTTCGCGCCGCCCAGCCCGTGGATGCGGTCACGCAGCTCGGGCGGGTTCTCGATGATCTGGGAGAAGCGGACGACGGTTACGGTGTCCTCCATCGAGACCTTGCGGCCGTAGATCTGTTCGAGGAAGTGGACCATCTCGTCGACGCGCCGGAACTCGGGGTTGTCGTGCTCGATGTCACGCGGGGAGAGCTCCTGAACGCGCTTGACCTCGACCTGATCGATCACGGCATTGAAGATCTTCTCGCGCGGTGAGTGCTGGTAGCCGATCGTCACCAACACGCAGTCGTTCTTGCGGTACTTGTGGGATTTGTCGCCAAGGCGGATCGTTGCCGTCTTCCGGCCGCGCCGTAGCTGGTCTGCGAACACGGACGAGTAGAAGTTGAGGACGCGCACGTGCGCAGCCTACCGGTCTGCGGGGCGGCGCGACATCGCCCGCGCGACCATCTCGCGCTCACCCGGATAGGTGAGCGACGTGGCCGCCTTGGCAAGTGGCATCCAGCGGGCCTCCTCGACCTCATGGTCGTGGTCGGCGGGGTCACCGTGGCTGTATTCGAACAGGAAGAACTCGACCCGCTTTGCGATCGGACGGCCCTTGCGCTCGTAGCCGTATTCGACGGTCCCCAACGACTCGACCAGCTCGCCGCTGACGCCGGCCTCCTCGCGCACCTCGCGCACGGCCGCCTGGCTGGCCGACTCCCCGGCCTCAGGGTGCCCCTTTGGCAGGCCGAGCACGCGCACGCCCCCCGCGCCCCGGCGCGTCGGGACGATCACGATCACCTCGTCGCCGCGGACCACCACCCCGCCGGCCGAGAACTCCGGATCGTGGGCACCGTCAGTAGACATATCCATCCAATGCCTGAGGGTCGTGAACCGTCAACCGACCGCGCCCCTGCGTGATCACGCCGGAGCGCTCGAGCGCCGCCAGGAAGCGACTGGCGGACTCGCGTGAGGAACCTGCCAGCTTGGCGACGTCGGCCTGTGTCAGCGTGATCAGCACGTCGCCGTCGCCGGGGTTGCCATCGCGCGCCGCCGCCACCATCTGCGCGAGCACCGCGGCGACGCGGCTCTGCACTGTCTGGAACGACTGCCGCGCAAGCCGCTCGTTGGTGGCGCGCAACCGTCCCGCCAGCGCCGCGATCAACTTCACGCCGATCTCAGGGTGCTCGGCCATCAGCCGCTGCATGTCACGGCCGGGAATCGCCAACACCTCGGTGTTCTCGATCACGTCGACCGTTGCCGACCGCGGCTCGGCGTCGAACATCGCAAGCTCACCGAAGATGTCACCGGCCGTGAAGTGAGCCAGCGTGATCGAGCGGCCGTCGGGGTGATGGCGGATGGCCCGAGCGACACCGGTGCGCACGACGTAACAGGTGTCGCCCGTATCACCCTCGCGGAAGACGACCTCCCCCGCATCGAAGCGGCGTGGGATCGACACGATCGCGACCGTCTCCAGGTCCTGTTCCGACAGACCGGCAAAGACAGGCACGTGGCCCAGCAGCAGTGTCAGCTCCTGCATGGAGCTGAGCGTATAGATATGCGCCCGATCAGGAGGCGTCGAGTGCCTGCTCGCGGCGCCGCTGACGCAGCCACACCCATAGCCACATCAGCAACGCCGCGACCAGGCCAAACGGGATCATGGCCGCGAGTGCGATCACGGCAACCCCGGCCGAGACCACGAGCACGTGCAGCGCGTCGTGGACCGCACGAGTGATCGTGAAACCGGACTGTGTGCCCGCCGTCGCAGTGATCGGGAGGCCTCCGGCGTTGACCTGCACGCTCACGTCGCTGTAGCTGATCTGGTGCTGGAGCGAGTGCAGCGTCGACTGCCAATGTGCGATCTGCCGCTCGGCGGTCTTGATCTGTGCCTCGATGCTGTCGATCGCGGTTTGGCTGTCGGCGGTCTGCAGCTGCTTGAGCAGCGAGGTTCGCAGCGCCTGAGCGTCACCCAGCTTCCGCTGGTAGCTGTCGTAGCGGCTGCTGACGTTCTGACTACCGGCCGTGCTCGAGTTCAGCGCCGCGAAGTGCAGACGTGAGAGCTGCGTCATCGCGGCCTGCAGGTTGCCGGTCGGGATGCTGAGCGTGAAGGTCGCATAGCCGCCGCCCGAGCTCCTGGATGCTGAGGTGATGTGCGAGTTCTGCACGGTGCCGTGCTCGTTGACGACCACACTTATGACCTCCTGCGCCACCTGATTCACATGCTCATTCGGTGTTGACAGGGTGATCTGCGCGGATTTGATCTGTCTGGTGCCGGGGACGCTCGGGGCCGAGAGGGAGGTCGTCGAATTCAGACTCGAGGCCGTCACCGGCTGCCCGGCTGAGGAGGCCGCGGGCTGTCGGGCTGAGGCAGGCCGCGTTCGGGCCGGAGGTTGCCGCTGCACCGGCCGATCCGGTCGCGCTGCTGTACGAAAGGGAGTCCTTGCCATGGGTGGTCACCAGGGTGCCGCCGCCGTTGAATGCCGCCAGCGGCGCTCCGCCCGACCCCAGATCCGGGACGATCACGGCCGCAGCCACGGCGCCCGCCACCACCAGCGCCGCGGGGGCCACCGTCCAGCGCGCCGGCCGGCGCCACCGGCGGCGGCCATCCGCCCGTGCCGCTGAATCGCCGGGCCTCGGTGCGAACCGCCGCGCCACGCGCGCGTCGAGCTCCCTGGCGAACTCCTCACTCGGAAACTCGCGTGCACCGGCGACCAGCAGCGCCACGTCGGAGTGGTCGTCCTGCTCGAACGGCATCTCATCAAACGGTTGCATTGACGGCGCTCCTCAGCTTCTGGACGGCGCGGTGCATGCAGCGTGCCGGCATTGGACTCGCTGACGCCGAGCACCGATGCGAGCTCGGCGTTGCTGAGGCCGGCGTGGAACTTGAGCGAGATCAGCTCGCGATCGCGAGCCGACAGCGAGGCGAGCGCCGCCCGCACGGCAGCCCGCCGCAACGCCTGATCCTCGTCGTCGGTGACGGGCTCCCGGCTCCCGTCAAGGTCCTGGGGGTCGACCACCAGCGTCGCCAGCCGGCGGCGGCGGCGCAGCTCATCGAGCGCCGCGTTTCGCGCGATCCCGAACAGCCATCCGCGCTCCTCACCCCGACGGCGGTCGAACGTGCGCACGACGTCGGTAGGCGCGTTCGAATGCCAGCGCAGTGACGTCCTCAGCGGCCGCCCGGTCGCGCAAGAGCGTGAGCACGTACGCGTAGACGTCATCCCGGCTGGAGCGGTAGAGCGCCTCGAACCGCTCCCAGCTCTCGACCGCGTCGGCTTCTCGCATCATCACCCTCACACCCGTACTACGTCACGACGGAGCAGTTCATCACACGCGGACTTCATCGCTGGCAACCGGGACACCAATACGTGGTTCGATTCTGGTCGCCCTGCCCGCGCGAAGCGATCGCGGCTGCCGCAGCGCCGACATGGACCGCCGGCGCGGCGATAAACACGCGCGTCGATGAACCGCGGACCACGGGTTCCCGACTCCAGCATCCGCGGGCGCACGAGCTCGACGAGCCTGATCACGTCCGTCGATCGGAAACCGCTCCGACCGCACGCCAGGGATCGAGCTGCGCCTCCCAGCAACCCTCGGACTTCCAGATGTTGCCGATGCCGGCGAGCACCCGCTGGTCGAGCAGTGCCTCCCCCAGCGGCAGCTCAGCGTGGATCGACCGCAGCCGCGACAGAAACCGGGCCGAGTCGAATTCGTCCGCGAGCACGTCCGGCCCGAGCCGGCCCAGCAGTCGCTGGATCTGCATACGCCGCTGGACCAGCAGCTCGAGCACAGGGCCGTCGAATTGGACCGCCTCGCCGGCGTCGGATCTCAGCACCAACCAGGCGCGTCCCGGCGAGCGGATCCAACGACCACCTACAGGACGCACATCCCAGGCGCCGGTCATCCGCAGGTGCGAATGCAGCACCAGCCCGTTCTCGAAGACGATCAGCAGGTGCTTGCCGCGCGTGTCGACGCGGCGCACGATCTGGCCGCTCAGCCGCTCCTGCCAGCGATCCTTCCCGAAGCGGGCGTGTGTGTGGGCCACCTCGACCGCGCGTCCGTCGAGTACCGGCCGCATGCGCGTGGCGGCCCACAGAATCGTGTCGCCCTCAGGCACTGAGTGTCAGCCGCCGCGGGCCCTCCTGGAAACCATGCGCAAGCAGGGCCGCCGCCAGCGGCGAGCTCAGCGCCGACTCGCCGTCGACCCTCTCGAGTGCGAGCTTACGCACAGCGCCGCGGCCGCCGCGGATGTGCTCGGCAAGTGCCGACAGCGCCAGATCAAGGCGCTCGCCCGCGGCGCCGTCGCCAGAGTCAACCAGCGTCTGCAGGCCTTTACCGCCGCGCTCCAGGTAGAGCACCGGCTCACCACCGACCAGCACGACCTGAGCGCCCGCGACCCGCGCCGGACTCTTGACCCCGTCGCGCTTGGGCCAGGGCAGAGCTGCACCATAGGCCTGCGCCGGGTCCACGGCGCTGAGCACCAGCGCCTGCTCGGCGCCGCTGCGCCGCTCGCGCAACCGCTCGACTCCACCCGGCACAGCGAACTGGGCGCCCCCGAGGCCTTCGACGAAATATCCCCGTCGCGCGATCCCCAGCACCTCGAGCTGAGTCAACTCCGAGTAGATGCCGGTGAACCCGCCGGGCACGCCCTCCGCCAGAACCTGCTCGCGTGTCAGCACGCCATAGCGCTCGAGCAGAAGCTCCGCCTGAGCCCGCCGCCTCGTGGACGGGTCGCCACGCTGGCCGAGCAGCGGCGAGGTCAGCGACCACCGGCCCTGGACCTGAGCCGAGGTCGAGCTGCCACGTCTGGCATAGCGTCCGGCGCGGTGGGTGGAGCGGCGGGGGTTGGCGGCCAGAGCCGATGTACCGAGCTGGCCACGCGACAACGAGAGCCGTGGCGCCCGCAGCGGCGCGAACGCGTCGTTGGTGACCTCGCCGGCCCAGACCAGATCCCACAGGGCATCCTGGAGCTCGGCCGCGCTCAGCTCCGAGCCGACGTCGATCAGCAGGTCGCTCCAGAACGCGGCCCCGTGCTGCAGCCGTTCGCGGAGTGCCACGTGCACGGCTCCGGAGGGCGGCTCGGCTGTCGCCGGCGGCGCCCCCAGCATCGGCACCTCCTCCCGGAAGTACAGGGCCACGCGACCCGAGCGCCCGAGTGCGCCGGCCCCGAGCCAGACAACCTCGCCGGCGGCGCAGAGCTGATCGAGCCAGGCCGGTGAGTAGGCGCCCGTGCGCCGCGGCAGCACCTCTCGCTCCCAGACATCCGCCGGCAGCGCCAGACCCTGAAGGGGCACCAACACGTCGCGCAGCCGGTCGATGCCGGCGCCGGCCGCGGGATGGCGGTCGATCCCCTGCCAGCTCGGCAGGAATCGCGCCAGCGCAGTTGCCTCGACAGGCTCGACCTCCCGGCGGAGCGCCGCCAGCGAGGCGCGCCGCAGTCGCCGCAGGACCTCGCGGTGACACCATTCGCGACCGCTGCCGCCTGGTCGCAGCTCGCCCTGAACCAGCTCGCCGTCGCGTTCGAGCGCGATCAGCACCGCCCCACAGTCGACCCCGTAGCGTTCGCGCAGCTCAGCGCCCGTGAACGGGCCGTGGGTGGCGGCGTAGCGTCTGACGACCTGCATCAGCGCGTCCGGGACGTCGCGCAGGAAGGCGTCAGGCAGACCGCCGGGAGGTACCGCTCCGAGCGCATCGCGGTAGAGCCCGGCATCGTCGGCGCAGATCCAACGCTGCTCACCCCCGAGCCGCACCCTGATCGCGCGGCGTTCACCTGCCAGCGCATCCAGCATCGGTTCGAGCTGCACCCCCGCGACCAAACGTGCCTGCAACTCCGCGGCGGTCAGATCGCCGAGCGCCCTCAGCAGGTCGTGGAGCTGGTCGCGAGTGGCGAGGCGCCGGTCCTCGGATATCCACTGCAGATCAGCCTCGACGGCGGCCAGCGCACCGGCGTCGATCAGGTCGCGCAGCTCCTCCTGGCCGAGCAGCTCGCGCAGCAGATCGCGATCGAGTGAGAGTGCCGCGGCGCGGCGCTCGGCGTTGGGCGTATCGCCCTCGTACATGTAGGTGGCGACGTAGTCGAACAGCAGCGAGGAGGCCATCGGGGACGCGACGGCGGTCTCCACCTCAACCAGCGAGAGCTCGCGCCGCTGCAGCCTCGTCAGCAGCCGTACCAACGCCGGCAGGTCGAAGACGTCGCGCAGGCACTCCCTGAAGGTCTCGAGCACGATCGGGAACTCGCCGTACTTGGCGGCGACCTCCAGCAGCGACTGCGACTTCAGGCGCTGCTGCCAGAGTGGCGTGCGCCGCCCCGGGTAGGCACGCGGGATCAGCAGCGCCCGGCCCGGCGTTCTCGCGGAACCGCGCTCCGAACAGGGCGCTGCCGGATAGCTCTGAGACGACCAGATCCTCGACTCCGAGCGGGTCGATCAGAACCAGCTCGGTGAGCCTCGCGAGGTCGAGGTCCTCCGCATCGGGCAGGTGCACGATGATGCCGTCGTCGGACCAGATCGCGTCGGCCTCGAGCTCGAGCTCGTCGCGGATCTGAGCTGACAGGGCGAGTCCCCAGGCGGCGTGCACGCGGCCGCCGTAGGGGGAGAGCACGCACAGCCGCCAGTCCCCGATCTCATCGCGGAAGCGCTCGACCACGATCGCCGTGTCGCTTGGCACGACTCGCGTCGCGTCGCGCTGTTCGCGCAGGAACTCGACCAGGTTGCGGGCCGCGCGGGCGTCGAGGTCATATTCGGTCTCGAGCGCTGCCGGCTCCTGATCCACGGCCCAGCGGCTGAATGCTCCGATCGCCTCACCGAGCTCGCTCGGCCGGCCGACGCTGTCGCCCTTCCAGAACGGCACCGCGCCAGGCATCCCTGGTGCCGGCGTGACGATCACGCGGTCGCGACCGATCTCCTCGATCCGCCATGTCGACGCGCCGAGCAGGAAGGTCTGCCCCGGTCGGGCCTCGTAGACCATCTCCTCATCGAACTCCCCGACGCGACGCCCGTCAGGCAGCGTCACCAGGTAGTTGCCGCGATCCGGAATGGTGCCGGCGTTGGTGACCGCCAGCTGGCGCGCCCCCGGTCGCGCCCGCAGCGTGCCGGCGATCCGGTCCCAGACGATCCGCGGCCGCAGCTCCGCGAACTCGCTCGACGGATAGCGCCCGTCGAGCATGTCAAGCACGTTCTCGAAGCCGGCGCGCGTGAGCTCGGCGTAGGTGTGAGTGCGGGTGACCAGCGCATAGAGCTCGTCGACATCGACGATCCCGTCAGCGCGGTCGGTCTGAGGTGTCGAATGCACACCAGAGGGTGCATCTGGCGCCCTCGATCTGCGCCGCAGCGCAGATCGCGACGATCTGCTGCGCCAATACGTCGAGTGGGTTACGCGGCACGATCGTGGTCTCGATCTGTCCCTTGCGCATGCGGCTTGGCGACGACCGCGCATTCGAGCAGGTCGGCACGGAACTTCGGGAAGATGCGCCCGCGACTGACGTCCCCGACGTTATGACCGGCGCGCCCGATGCGCTGCAGACCGCGCGCCACCGACTTGGGCGATTCGACCTGGATCACCAGGTCGACGGCGCCCATGTCGATCCCGAGCTCGAGCGATGAGGTGGCCACCAGGCAGGGCAGCTCACCGGCCTTCAACAGCTCCTCCACGACGGTGCGCTCCTCGCGCGCGAGCGAGCCGTGGTGGGCGCGAGCGATCTCCCGCACAGGGCGCCCGGCGCCTTCGTCCTGAGCGCCTGCGAGCTCGTTCAGGCGCAGCGCCAGCCGCTCGGCTCCGCGGCGAGCGTTGACGAAGATGATCGTCGAGTTGTGCTCGCGTACCAGCGTCAGCAGCTCCGGATACATCGCCGGCCAGATCGAGTTCAGCGTCGGCTCGGTACCGCCGGCCAGCGGATCCAGTTCGGCGCCCGGGGTGTCGCCCGGCGACGCCATCGACTCGACCGGAACCTGGATCTGCAGGTCGAGCTGCTTGCGTACCCCGGCGTCGACGATCCGGCACTCACGACCCGGCCCGACCATGAAGCGCGCAACCTCGTCAAGCGGGTTCTGGGTGGCGCTCAGCCCGATCCGTTGCATGGTGGCCTCAGACCGGTGGGCGAGATCGGATCCGCCGGCCCGCCCAGCCACCGCCGTGAGCCGCTCGAGCGTCAGCGCCAGGTGCGAGCCGCGCTTGGTGGAGGCGACTGCGTGGATCTCATCGACGATGCACCAGCGCGTGTGCTCAAACAGCTTCTGAGCCTGCCCCGTCAGCATCAGATACAGCGATTCGGGCGTGGTGATCAGGATGTCCGGCGGGTTGCGCAGCATCTGCTGGCGCTCGCGCTGCGGCGTGTCGCCCGACCGCACCGCGACGCTGAGCTCGGCGCCGATCCCGCGCAGCGGCACCCGCAGGTTGCGGTCGATGTCGTAGGAGAGCGCCTTCAGCGGCGAGACGTATACGAGGCTCACACCCGGTGGTCGCTCCGCCTCGGCGGCAAGCCTGTCGATCGCCCACAGAAACGCGGCAAGCGTCTTGCCCGAACCGGTGGGAGCGCTGATCAGCACGTGCTCGCCTGAGGCGATCGCAGGCCAGGCCTGCGCCTGGGCCTCGGTCGGGCGCTCGAACGCGCGCTCGAACCACGCCCTGCGTAGCGGGGCTGAAGTCTCTCAGCGCTGAGACGGGTCTCTGCTCTGACACCTCAGCCGAGGCTAGTGGGTCCTCCGGGAATCCTGCGCCGGGAATGGTGATGTCCGTGTCCGGCACTCCAGGCCGAGCTGGGAAGCCGATCTAACATGCGACGGCGATGGGCACGAGGAAGCGCACCTACGCGAGGTGGATGGTGTACCTGCTGGCGCTGTTCGCGCTGGGGATGACGATCTTCGGCGCCGTCTCCTCGCGTGAATACCACAGCACCGCCGACGCTCGCGACGACGCGCTGTCGCGACTTGTCGCACTCGAAGCCGGCAACCTGCGTCACAACGACCCGTCACTGGCGATGCAGCTCTCATTGGTCGCCTACGACCTGTCCGCGACGCCTGAGGCGACGGCGTCACTGATCGACACGACCGCTGGGCAGATGCCGACCCGCCTTCTGGGTCCGGTCGGGCGCACGGCGATGGCGCTCGGCGACGACGGCCATCGCGTCGCGATCGTCTACAGCGCCAGCAACCAGCTGAGGCTCTATTCACTCCGGTACACGCAGCTGCGCCGACTGGCGACGGTCCCGGCGGGACCCGGTGCAGCGAAGGCCCGGTCAGTGGCGATCAGCGACAGCGGCACACTCGTGGCCACCGGGGGCAGCGATGGCAGCGTGACCCTGTGGCGGGTGCGCTCGCCGGCACACCCGCAACGACTCGCGACGCTCACCGCCGGCACCGGCGCGGTGACGTCGCTCAGCTTCAGCCCCGGAGCCATGGCCTTGGCGGCGGCTGACGCGGATGGCACCGTCCAGCGCTGGTCGCTGACCGACGCCGCGCATCCTGCGACGGCAGGGCCGCTCACCGCACCCGGGCGGCCGGCGCTGAATGCCGTGAGCTACAGCCATGACGGTCAGACGCTTGCCGCCGCCGCGCGCAACGGCACGCTGGTGGTCTGGAAGGCCCACGCCGGCACCACACCGGTCGCCACACTGGCGACCGGTGCAAGCTCCCTCAACGCGGTCGCCTACAGCCCCGATGGGCGCACACTCGCAGCCGGCGGGCAGGACGGCGCCACCCACATGTGGACGCTGGCCCACGACGGCCGGCCGATCGCGGACAAGGACACGCTGCGCGGCACGGCCGCCGTAAGTGGGCTCGCGTTCAGCCGCGACGGCCGCTATCTCGCAGCCGCCACCTCGGGCAACCAGGCTGAGGTCTGGGCCAGTGCCCACTGGACGGTCGTCGCGACGCTGCCGCATCCTGCCGCGGTGAGCGGCGTCGCCTTCACCGATGCTGACAGCCATCTGCTGAGCAGCGACGGTGGCGGCACCGCTCGGGTCTGGCCGTTCCCGACGCCCGGCACCTTCACCACAGGCTTCCGCATCAGGAGACTCGCGTACTCGCTGCTCAGGCCAAGGCTGGCCGTCGGCGGGGTGACGACCAGCGCTGCCCGGGCCAGAGCGAACTGGGACATCGCCGACGAGTGGCGTCCGGCCCCGGTGGGCGCCTGGGACGCCGCGCCCGATTCGGCCGCGACCACGGCGCCGTACGCCCCCGGCACCACCACAGCGACCACACCCACAGCCGCCACCACGGCCACGGTGATCGACCCTCACGCCGGCCATCGAGCGCTGCGCGAGACCGAAGCCGAGACGACCGTGCTCGACTACGCGCTCAGCCCCAACGGTCTCCTGTTCGCGGCTGCCGGCACCGATGACCGCATCTGGCTCTGGAACGTGACGTCGCCGAGCCACCCGAAGCTGGTCGCGAAGCTCGGTGGGTTCCGCCGCTGGGCGACCTCGGTCGTGTTCTCGAACAGCAGCCAGACGCTGTTCGCAGGGAGCGCCGATCACACGATTCGGCTGTGGGACGTGAGCGATCCGACGGCGCCGGCGGAGCTGGCCGACAGCCCGCTGCTGGGACCAGGCAGCTCGGTGAACCAGCTGGCGCTGAGCCCTGACGGCAGCACCCTGGCAGCCGCCACGAGCGACGGGCATGTGTGGCTGTGGGGCGTCGCGGCGGCCAACAAGGCCAACCTCAAGGCGAACCTGACGGCGGCGGTCGGAAAGCCCGTCGTGATCGCCTTCAGCCCGACTGACAACGTGCTCGCGGCCGGCGGGGCGGACCAGAAGCTGACCTTCTGGCATTACCGGCCCTACCAGGCCGTCAACCGTATCTGTGCCCATGCCGGCACGCCGATCACCGCCGCCGAGTGGGAGCGCTACGTTCCGGACACGTCGTACAACCCACCCTGCGCGAACTGGACACCGCCACCTCCGCCGCAGACGGCTGATGGCGCGTAGCAGTCGCCGTCCGGCGTGGCCTGACCGCCGTCGGGCGTGAGGAACGGAATCAGCCGACCGGCTCGGGCTCCGGCTCAGCCGATGGGTGCGTGACCGCGAGCAGCGACGCCGATCGCGCCAGCATCGACCGGCGAGGCGCTGGCGGCCTGGATCGCGGACAGCAGCGCGTCGCCCTCGATCAGCAGACAGCGGCAGGGACCCGTCGCGGAGACGTTCGCGGTCCGGGCGATGTGCTCGAGGATCCCGATCTCACCGAAGTAGGTCGGAGCCTCCATCGTCCGGATCAGTTGCGGCGCGCCGCCGGCCTCGCCGCCGGCTGTCACCTCGACCGAGCCCTCGACCAGCACATAGAGGTAGTCGGCCTCCTCGCCCTGCGTGATGATCGCGGCGCCATCTGCGTAGTCGCGCTCCTCCGCCTCGGTTGCAAGCCGCTCGAGCAGCGGCCGGCTGGCGGATGCGAAGAACCCGAGCTGTTCCAGCA
This sequence comes from uncultured Actinomycetota bacterium, assembly GCA_963804615.1. Lineage (GTDB taxonomy): Bacteria > Actinomycetota > Thermoleophilia > Solirubrobacterales > Solirubrobacteraceae > Palsa-465. Next base: position 50,461 of record CAWDRA010000010.1, on the reverse strand, counting down.
AGCGCAACCTTCGGCGCCATCAGGGCGCTGGCCGTCGCGGTCGCGCGATCGACCGTCAGCAGCGCCGGCACCCCCAGCAGTCCGAGCGCAAACGGCGCTACCGCGAATATCACAAGCGCCGCGTCCAGCCCAAGGCCGTTCACGATCGGCGGCGTGATCACGGTTCCGAGCGCGATCGACCCGATGATGAACGCCCAGAACACGCCCATCACGCGCCCGAGCCGATCCCGGGGCACGGCCCGCTGCAGCGCCGTCAGCGCCAGCACGTCGACGATCAGGGTCGAGCCCCCGCGCCAGATCTGCACGGCCATCGCGAGCCCCGGTGTGTGGATCACGGCCATCAGCGCCGTCGGCAGCGTGTAGCCCGCGACGCCGGCGAGGATGATCCAGGCCAGGCGCGCGCGCGAGGCCAGCTTGTCGACGGCTGCCGCCATCAGCAGCCCGCCGATGCCAAGACCGGCCAGCAGGTAGCCGTAACCGTGCACGCCGGTACCCGAGCTTCTGCGCGGAGACCCCGACGAACAGGATCGTGTCGGTGCCGTAGACGAAGCTGACGAGGGCGCACAGCGACACCAGCACTCGCGCGAGCACGGGCGCCGAAGATCGCTCTGACGCCGACCCCCATCTGGGCGAGCCCGCCGGCGCGACCGCCCTCAGTCCATCGACCCTTCGCGCTCGCTGGCGGATTCGCGTGACCAGTACCGCCGCAAGCCCGAAGGACGCAGCGTTGACGAAGAACACGACCGCCGGCGAGGCGGCGAGCAGCAGCACCGCCCCGATCGCAGGGCCGATGATCACGACGAGGTTGTCGATCGTCGACTGCAGCGCGTTGGCGGCAACCAGCTCGCCCTCGGGAACCAGCGTCGGCATGGTTGCGCTGACCGCCGGCATCTCACAGGCGGCGCTGGCCGCGGACGCGCCGCGAACAACAGCGCCACACAACCGGCCCATGTGCCAGTGCGACCACCGCGAGGCCGCACTGCCATAGAAGGCAGAGCATGTTGGTGCGCGACCAGCAGCCGGAAGCGATCGGAGCGTTCGACCAGCACCCCCGCGTAGGAGCTCAGCAGCAGCTGCGGCAGCAAGCGGACCAATCCCGCCGCCGCGACCCAGCCGAGCGAGTGCGTGCGCGCGTACACGAACGCCACCAACGCCGTGCTGTACGCCCAGGTGCCGGTCGCGGAGACCAGCAGACCACCGAACAGCAGCCGCACGTCACGAATCGCGAGCACATCACCATAGGACGCGAACCACGACCTGACGCGTCGGCTCACGGCGGCTCCGGGCTCATGAACGCAAGCGGAACAGAGATCCCAGCGTCGCCGCGCAGCGTTGCGATCCTGCGCCCCGCTTGCAGCGCCGGCCCGATCGGACCGAGCCTGTCGCCCAGGCGCGCCGCCAGCTCCTCGAGACTGATCACGACCACGGCCAACCCCCAGAAGCGGGCGTCATCACCCTCGAGGTCGTCCCGCTGGACGACCTCGAGGATCGCCGGCCCCAGCCGTCGAAATCCCATCCGGCCGCGCTCTGAGTCATGCGACCGCGTGAGCTCCACGCCCGCCCGCGCCAGGGCCGCCGCCGTGCGATCGAGACTCGAGCTCGAGGATCACGAGGTGATCGATGCCGGTCGCACCATTCGGGATGCGTCTTGAACGGTGGCGGTCGCAGCACGCGTGGCACCGGTGTCGGCAGCCCGTCGATCGAGCCCATCGCGTTCACCCGCACGAGCGACCACGCCGTGATCCCGCCCCCGTCACCGTGCCCGCGTGGCCTTCCTCGCCGCTGAGCCTCAAGCGGACGCCGCCGATATCCATGTTGCCGTGCTCGTCGACGTCGAACCCCAGCTCGGCCCATCGCAGCGGCGGGTCGGCGATCGCCAGCTCGACGAGTTCCGGTTGACGCGCGATGTTCATCGGTCTGCAGAGCTCGAGCCGGTCGGCCGCGCCTTCACACAGATTCGTCAGGCTGCCTGTCGAACTTCTACGATGGATCGCCACGGTGTCGTATAGCAGCACAGGATCAGTCGGTTGGACGGGCGCAGCGCCTCCAACGTTGGGGTTCGCGGCGCGCAAGCGGCGCCGCTGGCGCGACGCCGAGGCGCTGATCGGCGCCCCGAAGGCCGAGTGGCCCGCGTAGCGCTCCGGCGTCTACGGCAGATCGGCCTCGCGCTGATCTGCCTGCAGTTCCTCGCCTTCTGCATCTGGAGCGCGATCCTAGTGCACAGGGTCGCGCTCACGCACGACTTCATCACCTACGAGCAGGCATTCTTCCTGATCTCTCACGGGCACCTGGACCCGTTCTCCTCATCGCTCGGCTATCCGTTCTGGCAAGACCACGGTTCGTTCCTGCTGTGGCCGCTGGCGTTCCTCAACTGGCTGTGGCCGCACCCGGTCACCCTGCTCTGGCTTCAGGACGCGGCTGCCGTCGGCTGCAGAAGCCGTCGCGTTCGTTCTGGATCTGTGAGCTCGCCTCGAGCACGACCAGGAGCGGAGCCGAAGCCAGACGGATGCCGTCTTGGCGTGCGTATCGGCGTTGCGATCGTCCTATTCGTCGTTCAACCCGTGGATCGCCTGGACGATCTCCTCCGACTTCCATGTCGAGCCCCTCGCCACGCTTTGGCTCGTTGCGGCCGCCCGTGATCTCCTCGCGACCGACGGCGAATATGGGTCTGGATCGGTGCTCGCCCTTCTCACCGGCGACGTCGGCGCCAGTGTGCTGCGGCGCAGCTTGGCCTGTCCGCGATCCTCACCGGGCGCCGCTGGTGGCGCACCGGCCTTGCGGTCGCCCTTGCAGCGGCTTTGGTCTGGATGATGTCTGCTGGGTGCCATCCACGCTACCGAGGGCACCGTACCTGAGCTATTATGCGCCACTGATCCTCGGGCATACCGGTCACGTTCCCGTCACCACCTCAGCACTCACGATCGTCAAGGCGATCGTGCTCGCATCCAGGGCGAGTGATCAGCGCCCTCTGGTGCCAACAGCCTCAACGTCTGGGCGAACCTCTCGTCGGTAGGGCTGATCGGTCTCGGCTGGCGCCCGGTGCATGGTGCCGATGCTGCTGGTTCTGGCTCGAGGGCGCCCTCACCTCACGGGCCGCAGGTTCGTCCGCCGCCGGGCTTCGCAAAACTTACCCATTCCTACATTCTCGGCGCTGGTCGGAACCGCTGGCGGTCTGTCTGAGGCTCGCCGAGAGACGTTCGTCACGTGGCGCATTGCCTGCTCCTGCCGGTCGTTGCTCGCTTGCGCTCACGATTGAACACGCTCGGCTGGGCCATCGTCCTGGTTCTCCGCGGTTGACCGCAGACCTGGCTTCCGACCATCCTGCTCGGCCGCAGCAACGCTGCGAGCAGCTTTCGCGTCGCGTCGGGCCCAGAGACCAGGTTCGTCGTCCAACAGGGGGTCGGCACAAACTTCGCCCGCCGGAGCTTCATCCACCCAATCTTCAGATCGCACCGACCAGCGATCGATGTCAGCATTCGCCACCGCATCTGGTTGATCTTCGCTCCCCACTCAGGGTATCGAGCCGGCGACACCGTCAGATTCGATCGATCGCCTAGATGACAACGACTCGCGACGGCATGCCGCACATGCGCCTGAGTCCTCCACGCCAACGGGATCTGGGCATTCGAATGGAGCCCGCTGGCGGCCGCCCATGAGCTGACGATCAGGACTCGAACCCGTCCCGGTCTGCATTGGCCGCCTGGACGGTCGCTGGCGACGCGCGGCCAGGTGAGCGACACCGGAGCCTGCCCACCGCTGGCACGTGATCAGCAACGGCCAGCCCGGGTTATGTCGTGGCCGGCGACTACTGGCGCGAACCGGTCGGGCCACGTCTCCGCGCGAGGTCAAGCTCGCCAGCAGTGGCAGCGCGAACGTCGAGCTCTGGGACGACACTGCTGAATCGACTGCTCGAGCGCAAAGTCCGTGTCCGACACCCGCGGCACGACCACCATTCATCTCCGCGGCACCGTCCGGCCAGTTCAAACGACCGGTGCCTATGCCGGATGGGGGCCATGGCGGATCCTCCCCAAACCAGCGGCTCCAGCCGGCCACGTGCTCGAGGTTCGCGTCTGGTCACCTGGAGCGAAGTCCAAGCTCCTGGTCGACTCCGATCTCGATCGGAACGAGCCTCGTGACCAAGCAGCTCAAGGCGCTTCCCCGCATAGTGACACTACCGAGAGGCTCGGGTGATCAGGTGAACATCTCCACACACCATCTACTGAGTACACACGACCTCTGGATCATTTTCGGGTTCTTTGCACAGTTCGTGTTCTTTATGCGGTTCGTCGTCCAGTGGTACGTGTCCGAGAAGAGAGGGCGTGAGCGTCGTACCCATGTCCTTCTGGTACATCAGCATCGCCGGGACACTGCTGATCATCGTCTACTCCTATCACGTCAACGACATCGTGTTCTTCGTCGCCAACCTGCTCAGCCTCGGTATCTACTTCCGGAACATCGTGCTCACCAGGCGCACGACGCCGGGTGCCCGCGCGGCGGCCCCAGAGGACGCGGCATGACCACGGATGTCCGCACCGGGCATGGCGGCGAAGTCCGCCCACAGCTCGTCTCCGTCGTGATACCTGCCTACAACGAGGGGGCCAGCCTGCGCCAGCTTTATCGGGAGGTAGAGGACGCGATGGTTGGTGACGAGCTACGAGTTCGAGGTGCTGATCGTCGACGACGGCAGCACCGACGAGACCACCGAGGTGCTGCACTCGATGATGCTCGAACACGGCGATCGCCTGCAGGCCGATTCGGCTTCGCCGGAACTTCGGGAAGTCTGCCGCGCTGATGGAGGGCTTCCTGCTCAGCCCGCGGCGCCCGGATCGTGATGATGGACGCCGACCTTCAGGACTCACCTGCGGAGATCCCCCGGCTCCTCGCCGCGCTTGCGCGCGGTTATGACGCCGTCTCCGGCTGGAAGCAGACCCGGCGAGACGGTCTGCGCAAACGGCTCCCGTCGAAGCTGTTCAACTACGCCCTCAACAAGATTTCGGTGGCGCAATTGCACGACCATGATTGCGGTCTCAAGGCACTCTGCGATCGGAAGCTGCCCGTTCGCTAAACCTCTACGGCTCCCTCTACAGGTTCATGGTCCCGCTGCTGGAATCCAACGGCTATCGGGTCACTGAGGTTCCTGTCGAGCACCGCCCTCGTCAGGTATCGGCAGAATCGAAGTTCGGCATCTCTCGCTTCTTTGAAGGTGGGTTCGACTTCATCACGGTGATCTTCATCACGCGCTTTCCGTCAGACGGCCGTTGCACTTCTTCGGCTCGATCGGCATCGGCCTGCGGCGCGGTCGGAGTCGCGCTCGGCATCTACCTCACGCTCTACAAGCTCATCGGCCACCACTCAGATTGGCCAGCCGTCCACTCCTGCTGTTCGCTCTGTTCCTCATCATCGTCGGTGTTCAGCTCATCAGCCACCGGGATCATCGGCGAGCAGCTCGCGGCGATGACGGCCTCGCAAGCGCTCGCCGCCCCGCAACGTCCAGACGCGTCGAACCGCAGGCGGACGGCAATCCGGCTCCCCAGCGCTGACGCACCGATCTGGGCGCTCGCCCGCTTGCACTGCAAGCAATGTTGCCGCTGTCTCCCTGAGCACCGGTCCGACCGATAGGTGAAGCGGCACCAATCGGCGCGCCAATCAACGGATTGAGAAGTAAGGGACCTAACGTGGGAAAGAATCGACTGCTGCGGTCGACGCACCGCCGCATGGCAGCGTCAGTCCTCGGCGTGGCCGCCGCGGGCGCGGTCGCATTTGCGGCGACGAACTGGATTGTGGGGCTCGGCAGCGGTTCAAGCGGCGAGAGCCAGTCGGCGAACGTCAGCAACCTGACGGTCACGGCCGTTGCGTCGCCGGCCGCCGGCAACCTGCTCTTCCCGGGCAGCGCCGGTGACGTCGTCGCCAAGATCACCAACCCGAACTCGTTCCCGGTGACGGTCACGGCGGTCACCCTGCCGACGCCACCACCTACGGCGTGGGTTACTCGAACTCCGCTCTGAGCGCAGCCGTGACCGGCTGCTCCGCGACCACCCCGAGCTATGTGACCTGGAGCTACGCAGATGGCGGCTCGCACACGCTCAACACCCCGCTGACAGTGGGCGCCAACAGCAACCTGACTGTTACCTTGACCAACGATGCCTCGATGGGCGCCGCCGCGCCGGCCGCATGCGAGAACATCTATTTCCAGATGCCGTCGCTGACCGGGGTGACCGCGACAGGTGGTGCCGGTGGCGCCACACCGAGCCCGGCGACCGATTACTGGAACAGCTAACGGCTGGCCGGTTGAAGTACGGCGTGCCATGTCAGTCGCCCGCCCGGGCAGGGGCCGGGCGAGCCGGTCGCAGGATTGTGCTCGCGACCGTCGTCTGCTGGAGCCTGCTTGCCGCGTCAGCACTTGCGGTGGGCTGGACGGTCGGACTTGGCCCGGGAAGCTCGGGTCAGGCCCAATCCGTCAGCCCGCCGACGGCACCGCAGTCCGTAACCTCCACCTGCGGCGCGGCCGACCACGGTCACGGTCAGCTGGAACGCGGTGGCAGGCGCAACTGGCTACACGGTATACGTGTCCACCACGTCGGCCACAAGCGGCTATACAACCGCAGCCACAGGTGTCACGGGAACCTCCTGGACCAGCGCTGCCCTGACTCCGGAAACCGTTGGTTCGAGGTGGCGGCGACCGTGGGCGGCAACTGGGTCAGCGCCAACTCCAATGCCACCCCCAGACGAACGATCAGCGGGAACAGTGCAGCTAGAACGCTGACGCGGCCGCCGCCCGCTAACCGCCCACCGGCGCCCTGCCCAGCTCAACCGCCCTCGCGAACACCGCATCAAGCATCGGCTCCGTCAGCCTGCCGGTGAATGTGTTCTGCTGAGACACGTGATAGCTGCCGAGCAGCGTGAGGCCGCCGACCGAGGCTTCGACGCCGTGGCCGAAGCTGCGGCGAGGCCGCGGCGCTGACAGCTGCGCCATCGCCGCGTCCCAGGCGAACCTGCCCAGGCAGACGATCACCTGCGGCGTTGGCGAGCAGCACCAATTCCGCACGCAGCCACGCGCCGCAGTTGTCGCGCTCGTGCCGTGCGTCGGCTTGTTGGCCGGCGGCGCGCAACGCACCGCGGCGGTGACCCAGCAGCCGCTCAACATCGAGCCCGTCGTCGCGGCTGACGGACGTCGGCTGATTCGCGAGACCCGCCCGCCACAGCGCGGCGAACAGCCAGTCGCCGGAACGGTCGCCGGTAAAGATCCGACCGGTGCGATTGCCGCCGTGAGCGGCCGGCGCCAGGCCCAGCACGACGATCGGGGCCGTTGGGTCGCCGAACCCAGGCACCGGCCTGCCCCAGTATTCCTCATCATGAAGGCGCGGCGCTTGACCCGCGCGACCTCCTCACGCCATGCACCAGCCGCGGGCAGCGACGGCACTGGTGACCTCGACTCGAGCGCTGAGCGAGTGAATGCCGGGCACCGCCCTCAGCGGCCGAGGACCGCTATTTGGCCTCGGTCTGCGCCTTCTGCGGCTCCCACCAGCCGCGGTTGTCCCGATACCAGCGCGATCGTCGCCTCGAGGCCTCCTCGAAGTCCTGATAGCGAGGTCGCCAGCCGAGTTCGTCGCGCAGCTTCGAGGCGTCGATCGCGTAGCGAAGATCGTGGCCCGGCCGATCGCTGACAAGCTCGTAGTCGCTCGGTCGCGACCCGCCAGCTCCAGGATCAGCTCGACGACCTCACGGTTGGTACGCTCGCCCTCGGCGCCGATCAGGTAGGTCTCGCCGATGCGTCCGCGCTCGAGGATCGCCAGCACGCCCGAGGAGTGGTCCTCCGTGTGGATCCAGTCGCGCACGTTCGCGCCGACCCCGTAGAGCTTCGGACGGCGGCCCTGCAGGATCTCTGTGATCTGGCGCGGGATGAACTTCTCGACGTGCTGATAGGGACCGTAGTTGTTCGAGCAGTTGCTGATCGTGACCTGGACATCGAAGCTGCGTAACCACGCGCGCACCAACAGATCCGACCCGGCCTTGGTGCTCGAATACGGACTCGAGGGGTTGTAGGCCGTCTCCGGGGTGAACTTCGCCGGATCATCGAGCTCGAGGTCACCGTAGACCTCGTCGGTCGAGATGTGGTGCAGTCGCTTGCGGTGGCGGCGCACCGCCTCGAGCACCTGGTAGGTGCCAACCAGGTTGGTGTGCACGAACTGGAACGGCTCGTGCAGCGAGTTGTCGTTGTGCGACTCGGCGGCGAAATGAACGACCGCATCGGCGCCGCAACAGCGCTGTCGATCGTCTGCTTCGCAGATGTCGGCCTGGATCAGGTTGACCCGCTCGAGGCCCGTCAACGTTGCGGCGATCGCCGGCATAGGTCAGCAGGTCGAAGACCACGATCTCCCAGTCCGGCCGTTCGCGCTGTACGTGGTGCACGAAATTCGAACCGATGAAACCGGCGCCACCGGTAACCAGCAGCTTCATGCCGGCACCCTCGCGCCAGGTACTGTCCAGCCCATGCGCCAGTCGGGCAGCACAGGCGCGCCGCGCTCGCTGCGCAGCACGCTGAACGCGGGACGTCGGGCCGGCCGCGGGAAACTCATCCGTCGTGCAGGTCAGCACCGTCGTCGCCGGCACCCGGCGCGGGCGATGATCTCCCGCGCGAACTCGAACCACGAGCACTGACCGGACGCGGCGACATGGAGGATGCCGAGCGGCGGCAGCGCATTGCCGCCGCTCGGGGTCGCGGCCGCCGCCGCGATCGCAGCAGCGCCGGCGCCAGATGCACGGTGAAGGTCGGGCAGCCGACCTGGTCGGCGACGACGGTCAGCGTGTCGCGCTCTGCTCGCGAGCCTCAGCATCGTCGCCGGGAAGCACGACCCCCGGCACCGAACAACCATGAGCGTGCGGACGATCGTGTGGCGCCGCGGCGCCTGCAGCGCCACCGCTCGCTCACCCAGCAGCTTGGTTGATCCGTAAACCGAGCGCGGACCGGTCGGGTCGGATTCGAGGTACGGGCGGCTCGATCCCGTCGAACACGTAATCGGTGGAGACGTGCACGACCCAGGCGCCGAGCCGCGCCGCGGCCGCGGCGACATTACCGGCGCCGATCGCGTTGACGGCGGCGGCACCGTCCGGATCGGCCTCGGCGCCGTCGACGTTGGTGTAGGCCGCACAGTTCATCACGCGTCCGGTCGGGCAGTCGGCGATGGCCGCGATGAACGCCTCGCCATCGCAGATGTCCAGCTCCGCCTGGGTCGGCGCGACCACCTCATGGCCGGCGGCTTCGGCAGCAAGCTGTACATCGGTCCCAAGCATTCCGGCGGCTCCTGTGATCAGCACTCGCATGACCCGGGGAAGCGTAGAGGGCGGGAGGGCGACAGCGGGAGCCCCTCCCGCACCAAACATGAAGCTTGTGGCCACATGCCCGGCGAATGCAGCTGATCGACGGCTACTCGATCCCTGAGGATCCTGCGACGAGCTGCTCGACGCGGCGGTCGCCAAAGCCGCATGTGGCCTACTGGTCGCGACCCTTCAACGGCTCGGACCGGAGGTGCTGCTGGACGCCGGCCGGCGTCGTGACACGATCTTCATGCAACAGGGCATCACGTTCGAGGTCTCCGGATCCGACGGCGAACGCCGCGACCGCCCGTTCCCGCTCGACCTCGTCCCCCGGGTGCTGACGGCCGATGAGTGGACCTTCATCAAGCGCGGGCTTGCCCAGCGGATCCGGGCTCTGAACGCGTTCGTCGACGACGTCTACCACGCACGAGAGATCGTGCGCGCCGGGATCGTGCCCTGGTCGCTGATCGTCAGCCGCCCCAGCTTCGCCCGGCCGGTGCATGGTGTGCGGCCGCCCGGAGGCGTCTACACGCACGTCTGCGGATGCGACCTCGTCCGCGGCGGTGACTCGACCTGGCGTGTGCTCGAAGACAACGTGCGCACGCCGTCAGGAATCTCGTACGTGCTCGAGAACCGCCTGGCGATGACACGGCTCGTGCCGGAGCTGTTCGCGGGCCACCGCGTGCGTGCGGTCGACAACTACCCGTCGCTGCTGCTCGAGGCGCTACAGGCGGTGGCACCGGGTGTCGAGAGCGAGCCGACCGTCGTGCTGTGGACTCCGGGGCCGCTGAACAGCGCGTATTTCGAGCATGCGTTCCTCGCGCGCGAGATGGGCATCGAGCTGGTCGAGGCCTCCGACCTGGTCGTCAGGGACGCAAACTGCTACATGCGCACCACTGCGGGCCTGCAGCGCGTGCACACGATCTACCGCCGACTCGATGACGATTTCATCGACCCGATCGAGTTCCGATCAGACTCGATGCTCGGTGTGCCCGGGCTGGTCAGCGCATACCGCGCCGGCACGGTTGCGATCGCCAACGCGATCGGCACCGGCGTCGCCGACGACAAGGCGATCTACCACTACGTCCCGGAGATGATCCGCTTCTATCTGAGCGAGGAGCCGATCCTGGAGAACGTGCCGACGTATCTGCTGGGGGACGCCAAGGTTAGGGCCATCGGTGCTGGCGCGCCTCATCAGCTGGTCGTCAAACCGACCGCCGAATCCGGCGGCAAGGGCGTCTTCATCGGCCCCCAGGCCAGCGCCGAGGAACTCGCCCTGAGGCCCGGCTGATCGAGGCCCATCCTGAGCTGTTCATCGCCCAGGAACTGGTCCACCTTTCCACCGTGCCGACCGAGACCGGTGATGGCCACCTGGCCCCTCGTCATGTCGATCTGCGGCCATTCGCGGTGTTCGGTGAAGAGATCCGGATCGTCCCCGGCGGGCTGACCAGAGTCGCGCTGAAGGAGGGGTCGATGATCGTCAACTCCTCCCAGGGTGGCGGCTCCAAGGACACCTGGGTGCTGTAGACGAGGCCTCCCGGTGAACATAACCGCCGGCCTTCCCGCCGCGCAAACCGCCGCGACTGCCGGACATCCGCTACGGCGCGTGGCATGAGCAGGCCCAGCAACAACAGCAGGCTGCCAGCCCGTCGACCGACGCCCGGCCTCGGCCGACCCGGCGCAGGGAGCCAGAGCTGATGCTGGCCCGTATCGCACAGCAGCTGTTCTGGCTCGGCCGCGACCTGACCCGCGCCGAGCACACCGCCCGCATGCTCGACGGCGCCTTCCACGCCGATGTCGCGGGTGGAACAGGTGGCACCGACTCGCGCGGGATCGCGCTGTCATGGACCGGCGTGCTGGCGGTGATCGGCGCCAAGCCGCCGGCTCCCGGCCGATGAGACCGCCGACACCCACACCCCCGACCCGGAGCGCTCGCCACGCCCGGCATCCTCGGCCGCCGCGAGATCGCGCCGCTGCTCACGCTCGACACTGACAGCCCCGCCTCGGTCGTCTCGTGTGTCTACCGCGGGCGTGAACGCGCCAGCACGCTTCGTGATGTGATCTCAACGGAGATGTGGGAGGCACTCAACTCGTTCTACCTGTCGCTCGGTCGCTATGACCTGGAGCCGCGCTCGCGACCGGCCCCTACTCGGTCTACCAGGAGGTCAAGGAACGCTGCGCCCTGTTCTGGGGGTTCGTCGAGAAGACGATGCTCCGCGACGAGGCGCGTTCCTTCCTAGATGCCGGCGGTCGCATCGAGGAGGCGGACATGATGCTGCGGATGCTGCGGCTGGTGGCATCCCGGTCAAGCAGCACCTGGGGAGGCCAGCCGAGCTGACCCACAGGCAGTCCCCGGCGAAGCGCAGACGCACCAGGCCGAGGCATTCGCGCTGCTGCAGGCTGTCGGTGGCTTTCAGGCCTTCCGGCGTCACCTTCGCCAGCCCCCGACGCTCAGAGCGTCGCCACCTTTCTGCTGTATGAGAGCGCGTATCCCGGGTCGGTGCGAGCCGCGCTCGAACAGCTGCGGCTCGCATTGGAGACAGCCGACCCGACGCCACGGACCGCACCGCCGGTGTTGCGCCTGGGCCGGCTGATCGCCGATCTCGAGCTGCAGCAGCGCACGCTGCCCGCTCCGGACCACTGGCCGAGATGCTCGCCCGCGTTCAGGATGAGCTCGCGGTGATCGACGCTGAGATCGACGATCGCTACTTCGCGGTGGCGGCGCTGGCGATGTTCCACGTCTGAGGCTCGCGCCCAGCCCACGGAATCCCACCAGATGCACTTCGCGATCCGCTATCTGACCAGCTACGAATACGACGTTGAGGTCGTCGGGAATGTCAACGCGCTGCGCGTACGCCCGCCGCCAACAGCCGCCAGCGGCTCGACGACTTCGCTGTGCGGCTGACGCCGGACGTGCGACAGTACCGCCACGAGGACTATTTCGGGACCGAGGTTGTCGAGTTCGAGGTCACCCGCCCGCACCGGGAACTGCGTGATCGATGTGCGCGCGCGGGTGACCACGCACCCGGGCCCGAGCCGTCCGGCACCAGCTGGCAGGAGCTCGGCGACCCCGTCTATCGCGAGGCCGGCGGTGAGTTCCTGCTGCAGACCGAGGATGCGTCCGGCCATCCGCTGCTGGTTGCGCTCGCCGGCGAGGTCGCGGCTGCGCCGACCCCGCTGGCGGCCGCGCTGCTCGTGACCGAACTGATCCCCGACCGCTTCGAATATCGCCGCGGCGCCACGTACGTCGATTCGCCCCTGATCGATGTCCTGGATGGGCGCGCCGGCGTCTGCCAGGACTTCGTGCACCTTGGACTCAACCTTCTGCGCCGCCACGGCATCGCCGCGCGTTACGTCTCCGGCTACCTGTTCACGACCAACGGCGACGCCGACGCAAAGTCGGTGGAGGTGGACACCCATGCCTGGATCGAGGCACTGCTGCCAGGTCTCGACGGCGAGCCCGTCTGGGTCGGGATCGACCCGACCAACCGCGGCCTCGCCGCCGAGTGCCACGTGAAGATCGGCCACGGTCGCCATTACTCTGATGTGCCGCCGATCAAGGGCGTCTACCGCGGAGCCGCCGATGCTGCGCTCGAGGCGAGCGTGACGATGACGATCAGCGAGGGCCCCGATCCGGCCAGCGCGGTTCGGGCCTGACGCGACGATCGAGCCGCTCAACGTCTACGCCTGCCCCGCCGGCTGACCTCGGGCAGCGGCTGAACCACGCAGCTGAAGATGAGAGTCGCGATGCTGCGGCGCTTCGCCGCCGACCCACTGCTGCAGCCGCCGCCGTCGATGACCGAGGATCAGCGCCAGCACCCGGTCGTGGCGCTGATCCGCCGGCGGCGCGAGCAGGGCTCGATCCCGGGACAGCGAAACGACGGGCGGCGGATCGCGCTCGTGATCGAAGGCGGCGGTATGCGCGGAGTGGTATCCGCCGGCATGACGGCGGCGATCGAGCAGCTCGGCTTCACCGATGCTCTCGATGAGGTACACGGCGCATCCGCCGGCGCTTTCAATGCCGCCTTCCTGCTGGCCGGTCAGGCCTCGTATCTCACCGGCCTCTACCAGCATGGGTTCGGCAACCCTCGGTTCGTCAGCGTCCGACGCGTGCTGCGCGGCCGCTCACTCTTCAACATGGACTACGTGGTCAACGAGGTCTGGCGCACGCAGCGCCCGCTGCATACCGATCGCATCCTCACGAGCTCGATCGAGCTGCACTGCACGGCGACCGATACCGAGACCGCCGAGGCCGTCGATCTCACCGATCTGCGTGACGACGCCGAGATCCGACAGGCGATGCTCGCATCCGCCCGGCTGCCGTGGCTGGCGGGCGGACCGGTGCCGTTCCGTGGTCGCCTGCTGCTCGATGCGACGCTGGCCGAGCCGCTGCCGATTGCAGTTCCCCGCCGCACCGCCACTGACATGCTCGTGCTGCAGACGCGCCCCCACGGCGTCGCGCACGCACCGCTCTCCAGGGGCATCGCGAACCTCACCGACCGCTACCTGGTCGGGATCAACCCGGCGCTGGTCGAACTGAGGCGCACGCGCTCAGCTCGCTACGACGCGCTCGTCGGCGAACTCTCGCGCCAGTCCGGCGATCCGAGCGCGCGGCCGGCGGTGTGCGTGATCCGCCCGCCGGCGGGTTCGCCGATGATCAGCCAGATGGAGAATCGAGCAGCGGTGATGGCCGGCGCTGCGGGCCTCGGCTTTCGGGCCGCCTGGATGGCGCTCGAGGGGCAGGACCCTGAGATCATGAATGTGCCGCGCGCGTTCGGCTGAAGCTGCACCCACCCTGTAACGGTCGGGAGTCGGGGGGGTACCTCGGAACGGTGTTTCGCTTCCGCCGCCAGCGAACCAGGGAGTCGCCGCTGGGAGAGCGCGTCAGGGACGCAGCGGTCGAGGCCGCCCATGAGAGCCAGCACCGGGTGATCGAGGTCGCCCAGGAGGGTCAGCAGCGCGTGATCGAGGCCGCGCGCGAGGTTGCACAGCAGGCGCCGGAACGGGCCCGCGAGCTGCGAGCAGCAGCTGCGCAGCTCGACCTGCCCTGGGCCCGATCGCGCCCGGCGCTCTGGATCCGCGAGCGCATCATGCAGCTCCTGATCAACCCGACCCTCGACCACTACGCGGCGCGTCGCGCAACCGGGTTCGAGAAGCTGGCGTCGATCAAGCAGCCGGTGATCCTCGTCGCCAACCACGCGAGCCATATGGACACTCCTGTGATCCTGTCGGCGCTACCGCGGAAGCTGCGCAAGCGCACCGCAGTCGCCGCCGCCGCCGACTACTTCTACCGCAACAGGCTGGTCGCTTCGCTGGTCGCCCTGTTCTTCAACACGGTGCCGATCGAGCGCAAGGGCGGCGGTGGCGGTACCAAGGGCAGCAGCCATCTCGACGAGCTGCTCGACGACGGATGGAACCTGCTGCTGTACCCCGAGGGCACGCGCAAACGCGGCAACGGCCTTGGACGCGTGCGCCGCGGCGCCGCGGTCCTGGCCTCGCAGCACAACCTCCCGATCGTGCCGATTCGCGTCTCCGGCACGGCCGAGGCGATGCCGCCTGGCAGCTTCTGGCCCAGGCGGCTGCGCGGCCGACTGTGGTCAAAGCGCCACCGTGTCGAGGTGTCGTTCGGCGATCCGATCCTGCCGCAGGAGGACACCGCCGCGCTGATCGAGCGCGTGCAGAGCTTCTTCGAGGGCGGCGAGTCCGGGCCGCCGAAGCTCTCGCCCTACCGCCGCCGTGGACGTAAGTCAGGCTTGACCGACGATGGCTGACGGCTGGTCGCCGGTGCCCTAGTCTCGTCGAGATCCGGCCGGGTCCCCGCGTCACAAGGAGGTCGCATGACAGCTGCAGGCGGAGCAGGATCAGACAGAGCGTTGAGATGGCGGCGGGGCGTCGGCGGCGAACTGTGGGCCGAGTTCTTCGGCGCGTTCATCCTGATCGCGTTCGGTGACGGCGTGGTCGCGATGCTGTGGGCGCTGTTCGGGTCTGGTCGCACGACCGCTGCCGGCCCCCTGCAGTCGGCCGGTGACTGGATGCTGATCACCTGGGGCTGGGGTCTCGCCGTGATGTTCGCCGTATATGTGACGGGCGGCATCAGCGGTGCTCACCTCAACCCCGCGGTCACGTTCGGCGCCGCGATCCGCAAACAGCTTCCCTGGCGGAAGGTGCCGAGCTACTGGGCGGTACAGGTACTCGGCTGCTTCGTGGGCGCTGCGCTCGTTTACCTTGTCTACAACGCCGCGATCAGCAACTACGACACCACCCACCACATCGTCAAGGGGTCGCTGGCGTCGGTGAGCACCTACAGCACGTTCGCCACCTTCCCGGCACAGTATTTCCACACCGTCTGGGGGCCGCTGATCGACCAGATCGTCGGCACCTTCTTCCTCGTGCTGTTCATCTGGGCGGTGAGCGATGAGTACAACTCACCGGTCAGAGCCGGCCTGGCTCCACTGGTCGTGGGCATGGTTGTGCTCGCAGTCGGCGTGTCGTTCGGCGCCAACGCGGGCTACGCGATCAACCCCGCACGTGACTTCGGGCCGCGCATGTTCGCGTGGATCGCGGGTTGGGGCAAGGTGGCGTTCCCCGGTGACTACGGCAACATCAACACCTACTTCTGGATACCGATCGTCGGGCCGCTGATCGGCGGTGCGCTTGCGTCGATCGTCTACGACGTCGGTGTCCGCGACATCCTGAAGGCACGTAAGGGAGCGGAGCCCGGCATCCACGGAGAGGGCGAGACCGTCCAGGAGGACAGACCGCCGGCGTCTGCCTAGTCCTCCTCCAACCGGAGATCACGGGCGGCGTAATGTCGAGAGCGCTGTACCAGCGCTCGGGAGCTGAACGAGGGCGCGTCGTCAGGGGCGCTCGAAGCTGAAAGGAAAGCGATGCCCAAGTACGCAGTTGCGATCGATCAGGGAACGACGAGCTCCCGCGCAATGGTGTTCGACCGCTCAGGCCGAGTGGTGTCCGTCTCACAGAAGGAGCATGAGCAGATATACCCGAAACCGGGCTGGGTCGAGCACGATGCGATGGAGATCTGGACGAACTGCCAGGAGGTGCTCGAGGGGGCACTGAGAGAGGCGGGCGCGAGCCGCGATGACATCAGCGGGCTGGGGATCACCAACCAGCGCGAGACAGCGCTCGTGTGGGACCGAACCACCGGCAAGCCGGTCCACAACGCGCTCGTCTGGCAGGACACGCGCACCGACAAGATCGTCGACGAGCTGGCCCAGGTCGGTGGCCAGGATCGCTTCCGCGACAAGTCGGGCCTGCCGCTGGCAACCTACTTCTCAGGTCCGAAGGTGCGCTGGATTCTCGAGAACGTCGATGGCGCCCGCGCGAAGGCGGACGCCGGGGACCTGATCTTCGGCAACATGGACACCTGGCTGATCTGGAACCTGACCGGCGGCGTCGACGGCGGGCTCCACATCACCGATGTGAGCAACGCCAGTCGCACGATGCTGATGGACCTTGCGACCCTGGGCTGGGACGAGCGAACCGCCGACACGATCGGCGTACCGCTCTCGATGCTGCCCGAGATCCATGCCTCCAGCGAGGTTTACGGCGAGGTCAGGTCCGGTCCGGCCACCGGTGTGCCGATCGCGGGGGACCTCGGCGATCAGCAGGCGGCAACCTTCGGCCAGACCTGCTTCGACGTCGGCGAGGCCAAGAACACGTACGGCACCGGCAACTTCATGCTGATCAACACCGGTGACGAGCTCGTGCACTCGAAGTCCGGGCTGCTGACCACCGCCTGCTACAAGATCGGCGATGCCAAGCCTGTGTACGCGCTCGAAGGGTCGATCGCGATAACGGGCGCGCTCGTCCAGTGGTTGCGCGACAACCTCAAGCTGATCAAGTCGGCCTCAGAGGTCGAGGAGCTTGCGGCCACCGTGGATGACAACGGCGGCGTCTACATCGTCCCCGCCTTCTCAGGGCTGTATGCGCCGTATTGGAAGTCTGACGCCCGCGGTGTCTTTGCCGGCCTCACCCGCTACGTCAATTCCGGTCACATAGCCCGCGCGACATTGGAGGCGACCGCGTATCAGACGGCCGAGATCGTCGAAGCGATGCGCGCCGACTCCGGCGTCGAGTTGGAGACGCTCAAGGTCGACGGCGGCATGGTCGCAAACGAGACGCTCATGCAATTCCAGGCCGACATCCTTGGGGTGACGGTGATCCGGCCAGTGGTCGCCGAGACCACGGCCCTGGGTGCCGCCTATGCGGCGGGCCTCGCCACCGGCCTGTGGAACAGCCAGGACGACCTGCGCGAGAACTGGGCCGAGGCCAAGCGCTGGGACCCGAAGATGGATTCCGAAACCCGCAAGGACCGGATGCACTACTGGAAGAAGGCCGTCACGCGGACGTTCGACTGGGTCGAGTAGCGGTGATGCCGTCTGCGGTGGGGTTGGCCCGCTGGCCACCCCACCGGCGAGCCGGTCTGGCGATAGGCTGATTCCAATGGTTACGCTGAGCACGGAGGTGCTGGTGATCGGCGGAGGCGCCACAGGCGCCGGCGTGGCCTGGGACGCATCGTTGCGTGGACTCGACGCGATCCTCGTCGACCGGGCGGACCTGGCCGAGGGCACGAGCGGGCGCTTTCACGGCCTGTTGCACTCGGGCGGACGCTATGTCGTCAAGGACGCGCCGGCAGCGCGGGAATGCATCGTCGAGAACCGGATCCTCAAACGCGTCGCCGCCGACTGCATCGAGGACACCGGCGGACTGTTCGTGACCACCCCCTGGGACGATCCCGATTACGCCGACCGCTTCGTCCGCGGTTGCCGCGAGAGTGACGTCGACTGCGAGGAGATCCCGGTCGCCGAGGCGCTGCGCGACGAGCCGCGTCTGAACCCCGGGATCTCCCGCGCGTTCAGGGTCCCCGACGCGAACATCGACGCCTGGAAGACGGTCTGGGGGCTGGCCCATGGCGCCGAGCAGCGCGGAGCCCGGATCCTGACCTACCACCAGGTGACCTCGATCCGCCGCGACGGCGATCGCATCACGGGAGCCCGCGTGCTCGATATGCGCAGCGGCCGGGAGCTCGAGATCGAGGCGGAGGTCACCGTCAACGCCTCGGGCGCGTGGGCGCATCAGATCGCCGAGATGGCCGGGATCGAGGGCGTGCGGGTGCTGCCCGGGCGGGGGATCATGATCGCGATGAACCACCGGCTGGTGCAGACGGTCGTGAATCGCTGTGAGATGCCTGGCGACGGCGACATCATCGTGCCGATCCGAACCGTCTCCGTGATCGGGACCACCGATGTGCACACCGACGACCCTGACAACCATGGTGTACCCGAGAACGAGGTTGACCAGATGCTGGACGACGGCGAGCGCCTGGTTCCCGGATTCCGGCAGGCGCGCGCGCTGCGCGTGTGGGCGGGGGTCAGGCCGCTGTTCGAGGACGCCAAGGCTGACTCGACCGCCACGCGGGATGTCACCCGTGCACACGCGCTGCTCGACCACCGTCAGCGTGACGGCATCGGCGGCTTTGTGACGATCACCGGCGGGAAGCTGACGACCTTCAGGCTGATGGCCGAACAGACAGTTGACGCAGTCTGCGACATGCTCGGCTCTGCACGACCCTGCGTCACGTCACTGCAGCCGCTGCCGGGGTCAGAGCGGGGCGAGCACTACATGCTGGGGGAGCGCCTGGAGCGCAAGGAGGCCTCGCTGCGGGACGAGCAGATCATCTGCGAATGCGAACTGGTGCCGCGCTCGAAACTCGAGCAGGCGATCGCCCGGACCGGCTCGAGGAACCTCGACGACATCCGCCGTCAGCTGCGCCTCGGCATGGGACCCTGCCAGGGCGGATTCTGCATCTACCGGGCTGCCGGCCTGATGCACGCCCGCGACGGGCTCAGCGCCGAGCAGGCCGACGCCTCGCTGCTCGACTTCCTGCAGGAGCGCTGGAAGGGCGTCTGGCCAATCCTGTACGGCGACCAGCTTCGTCAGATGCGACTCGACGAGTGGATCTTCCACGGCGTGCTCGATGTCGACCATCTGCCTGTCGGCCACTCGACGGAGAGACGATGAAGGCGGGCTTTCGCTACGACGTGGTCGTGATCGGCGCCGGCACCGCAGGGCTCGTGGCGGGCATCCGCCTGGCGCAGTCCGGCGCCAGTGTCGCGGTGCTCGCCAAGGGAGTCGGCTCCACCCATCTTGCTCCGGCGACGCTCGACATCGCCGGTTATACGCCCAAGCCCGTGGCGGTGCCGCTCAAGGGCGTCGCCGCGCTGACCGCCAACGACGCCGGGCACCCCTATGAGCTGATCGGCACCGATACGCTCCGCGAGTCCGTCGAGTGGTTCGCGGACACCGTGGCCGCGGGCCCGCTTGCCCCCTATGCGTACGCCGGCAGTCTCAAACGCAACATGCTGCTGCCGACCGCGGTCGGTGCGCTTCGCCCCTCGGCGCTGGTGCCGACGACGATGGTGGCCGGGGACGCCTCCGCAACGAGCGTGTCGGAGACCGGCAGAAAGTCCTCGCGCAGCGCGACCTTCTCAACCTGCATCGTGGGCACGCCGTCCCTGCGGGACTTCCATCCCAGCCTGTGCGCCGCGAATCTCACCGCCGCCGGGTTTCCCGCGCGTCCGGTGATGCTCGAACTGGAGCTGGAGCGGGCCGACATGAGCACGCTCGGCATCGCTCGTCACCTTGACGACGCCCGCTGGCGTGCTGGGTTCTGCGGCCGGCTCGCCAGGCTCCTGCGTTCGGATGAGCAGACGGTCGGACTGCCGGCAATGCTGGGAATCGCGGACCCCGATGGGGTCATGACCGATATCGAGAAGCGACTCGGCCGGCGAGTATTTGAGATCCCCTCGCTACCGCCCTCCGTGCCTGGCATGCGCCTGTACGAGACGCTGCGTGCCGCGTTGCTTGGCGCGGGTGGCCGCCTGATGCTCGGGGCGGAGGTCATCGCACACGAGCGCAGCGGCGATCGAATCAGGTCGGTCAGCACCCGTGCGGCCGGTCACGATGTGAGCTACGCCGCCGACTGGTTCGTGTTGGCCGCCGGGGCTTCGCGTCAGGCGCCGCCTCACTTGACTCCCACTGGCGCACGCATGAGCACGTGCTTGACCTGCCGCTGCGCGGTGGCCCCGCAGAGGGCGAGCCCCGTTTCGTCGCCGAGTACTTTGCAGAGCAGCCGCTCGAGCGGGTCGGCATCGCGGTCGGCAAAGGTCTGCGCGCCGAGAGTGTCGACAACGTGCTGGTCGCCGGCGCCGCCCTCCCGGGCGCGGTTCCGTGGCGAGAGGGCAGCGGCGAGGGCCTTGCCCTGAGCAGCGGCTACAAGGCCGCACAGGTGATCACGAGCACCGCCGGCACCACCACGGCGGCAGGATGGCCGACCGCCGAGCGGTCCACCGCCACAGCAGACCGGGCAGCCACCACCGAGGCGGGAGCAGCCGAGGAGGCCACGAGATGAGCGACCTGGCTGAGCTCGCGGCCCTGCGCGGGACCCTCGATCACTGCGTCAAGTGCACGATCTGCGAGACCGCATGCCCGGTCTCGAACGCGACGCCGCTGTTCCCCGGACCCAAGTACGAGGGCCCGCAGGCCGAGCGCTACCGCGTGGCAGACGAGCCGAGCGTCGACGCATCGGTCGATTACTGCTCGGGCTGCGGGATCTGTTCGCAGGTCTGCCCGCAGGGCGTGAAGATCGCGGAGATCAACGCGCAGGCACGCGACAAGCTGAAGCGCCAGAAGCGGCATCCCGCTGCGCGACCGGATCATCACGCGTCCGACCTGGCTTGGACGGGCCGGTACCCCGGTCGCGCCGCTCGCCAACTGGTCGATCAGCTCGCGGCCGCTGCGGATCCTCGCCGAGAGGCTGATCGGCGTGCACCGCGACGCGCCTGCCCCGCGCTTCGCGGGCCGTCGCTTCTCGAGCTGGGCGCAAACGCATGTCAGTCCGCCGCGCAGCGCGGCGGGCGGTCTACTTCCATGGCTGCGGGACCGAGTACTACGAGCCGTGGGAGGGTGAGCGCGTCGTCGCCGTGCTCGAGCACAACGGCTTCGAGGTGGTCGTACCCAAGCAGGACTGCTGCGGTCTGCCGCTGCAGTCAAGCGGCCTGTTCGACGACGCGCGCAGGGTCGTCAGGCGCCTCGCCCACCGCCTGGCCGAGCAGCTCACCGACCCGGACACGATCATCGTCGGCAACGCGACCAGCTGCACGCTGATGCTCAAGCGTGAGGCACGGGAGATCCTCGGGCTGGAGGATGACGCCGAGCTGGGTCGCGTCGCCGAGCACACCTACGACATCTGCGAACTCCTGCTCGAACTGCACCAGCGCGGAGAGCTGCGGACGGACTTCCGTCCGCTGCCCGAGCGGGTCGCGTACCACGCGCCCTGCCAGCAGCAGGGCCATTGGATCGGCAAGCCCGCGCTCGACCTGCTGGCGTTGATCCCGGAGCTGGAGGTCACGGAGATGAACGCGCGCTGCTGCGGGATCGCCGGCACCTACGGCCTCAAGGCCGAGAAGTACGAGATCGCGATGGCGGTCGGCAGCGACCTCTTCCACCAGGTCGGCGCCTCCGGCGCCGGCACCGTCGCGTGCGACAGCGAAACCTGCCGCTGGCAGATCACGCACGCCACACAACTGCCGTCGGTGCACCCGATCGATTACCTCTACCGGGCCTACGGCCATCTGAAGTATCTCCAGAGCGTGGAGGCCGGTACCTTTGGCGCGTTGCGATCTTCCCGTGCGCTTGCGATCGGCACCAGCGTCCGGATCGCCGGCTCGCCGATCATCCTCGGTCTGCTGCTGGGCCATGACTGGACAGCCGCGGCTGTCGTTTTCCTGATCGCCGCCGCAACCGATTTCCTCGACGGCCGCCTCGCTCGCCGCTGGCAGGTCACCACCAAGCTCGGCTCGTTCCTGGACACGACCGCTGACAAGCTGCTGGTGTCCACGACGCTGATCGGCCTCACGGCCGTGGGTCGTGTCTCCCCCTGGGTCGACGTTCGTGATCATCGGCCGTGAGTTCACGATCCTCGGGTTGCGGGCCGCCGTCGCCGCCGGCGGCCTGAACTTCGAGACCTCGATGTTCGGTAAGTGGAAGGCGACGCTGCAGTTCGCCGCGATCGCGCTCGCGATCCTGCGTCCCGACGTCATGATCGGCGGCGCCTACCTCGACCAGTGGCTGATGATCGTCGCGGCGATGGTCACCGCCTGGTCCGGCGTCGACTACCTGATCCGCTCGGCCGACGCGCTGAGGTCCTGAGTGGCGCGCGATCTTCGTCACCGCCGGTACAGGTGTGATCGGCACCGCGCTCGTGACCGCGCTGCTCGATCGCGGCGACGAGGTGGTCGCGCTCGCCCGCTCCGACTCGGCCGCAGCGACCTGTTCGCGCAGCGGCGTGCAGGTGCACCGCGGCGCAATCGAGGACGAGCAGACGCTGGCCGCGGCGATGGAGGGCTGCGAGCTGGCGTTCAACGTCGCCGGGCTCAACAAGTTCTGCGTCACCGATCCTGGGCCGATGATGCGCGCCAACGTCGACGGCGCCGTCGCCGCCGTCAGGGCCGCCAAGCACGCGGGCGTGCCGCGGCTCGTTCACACCTCCTCCGCCGCCACGCTGGGCGAGGCACCAGGCGTGGTCGCCAACGAGTGGACACCGCACCGCGGCTGGTACCTGTCCAACTACGAGCAGAGCAAGACGCTGGGTGAGCGCGCCGCGATTCAGGCGGCGGCGGAGCTCCAGCAGGACGTCGTCTACGTCAACCCGTCCTCGGTCCAGGGCCCCGGCCGCGCCGGCGGCACCGGCCGCTTCCTGATCGCCTTCCTGGATGGGCGGCTGAAGGTGTTCGTCGACACCTGGGTGAGCCTCGTCGACATCCAGGACTGCGTCGCCGGGCACCTGCTGGCCGCCGAGCGCGGTGAGCCCGGCGAGCGCTACCTGCTCAACGGCATCCGCATGCGCGGTCACCGACCTGCTCGAGCTGGCGGCCGAGGTCGCCGGCGTCACCCGCAGCGCCGCGGCTGGCTCCCCGCCCGCTCGCGACCCTCGGCGGCAGCCGCCGCCGAGCTCGCCTTCCGCGCCCGCGGCAAGCACCCGCCCGTCTGCCGCGAGATGGTCCGCACGCTGCTCCACGGCCACCGCTACGACGGCACGCGGGCCGAACGCGAGCTCGGCCTGGTCTACACGCCGGCCGAGGAGACGCTCCGGCGCACGGTCGACTGGGCCCGTGCCGAGGGCCTGCTACAGGCGCGACGAGCACTGAGTTCGGTCCTTTCGGCGCAGACCGTTGGTCGGGGCACTCTGTCGACGTTTGTGTCCATTAGCTGCACAAACGTCGCCGGCGCCCGTGAGCGAGCGACCCGACTGGGTCGTCCGCTGCGGCATTTACCTTTGCCGAGATGTCAAGTGTTTCGCGCCCACAACGTCGGAGCAGATGGAGCAGGATCTGCGCGAGCTGATCGCGACCGTGCAGAGCCCACTGCTGTCGCGGCTGCTCGGGCGGGTCTTCGCGCCCGACTCAGAGACCTGGACGCGATTCCGCGACGCGCCCGCGGCCAAGCACTACCACCACGCGTACGTGCACGGGCTGCTCGAACACACGCTCACCGTCGCTCAGGCGGTCAGCGCGCTGTCGGCGATCTTCGCAGGCTTAACCGGGACCTGGCGGTGACCGGCGCGATGCTGCACGACATCGGCAAGCTTGACACCTATGCGGACACCGGTGAGCAGCATCGAGATGACCGACGCCGGTCGTCTGCACGGTGAGATCGTGCTCGGCTACTCCCGGGTTCGCGATGAGATCGCCGCGATCGACGGCTTCCCGCCGGATCTCGCCCAGGCGCTGCTGCACATCATTCTCAGCCACCACGGCGCGCTCGAGCACGGCTCGCCGGTGGTCCCCTGCACGCGTGAGGCGACGCTCGTGCACATGGCGGACAACCTCGGCTCGAAGCTCGGCAGCTTCGACCGGATCGAGCGCGAGCTCGACGCCGGTGCCCAGTGGGCGAGCTATGACCGCGGCATCGGCGCAGTCGCGTACTTCGGCGCCGAGGGCGCCGAACCGCAGAGCGCGCGGCTCGCCGCCTAGCGCCCGGCCGGCGGCTCACAGCGCCGGTACGCCGGCCACAGGACGCGCGTGGGGCGATTACCGCGACCTCAGAAAGACGCAATTTGCGGAGGTCCCGCGAGCCGATCGTGCGCGGCAGTAGCCCCCGATTAAAGTGGGTGGTGAATGGCGAAGGACACAGAGAAGCTGATCCGTCAGCTGTCGCTGATCTCGTATCTGATGGCAGAGCGACGGCCGGTGACAGCCCCGGAGATCCGGCGCGACGTCGAGGGCTACAGCGTGATGAACGAGGACGCGTTCGCGCGGCGGTTCTACGCGGACCGCTCGGAGCTGGCGGAGCTCGGGATCGTGCTGTCGGTGGAGAAGCCCCAGGACGGCCAGGTCGAGCAGGAGAACTACTCGCTGCCGCCCGAGAACTTCCATCTGCCCGCGATCGAGTTCTCAGACGACGAGCTGGCGGCGCTGTGGACCGCGCTGTATCTGCTCGATGGCAAGTTCGCCTACGCCGAACCGCTGCGGCTGGCGCTGCAGCAGATCTCCTGGGGGCGGCCGAGCCCGCTGGACTCGCCGGTGCAGCGGACGATCGCGCTCGGAATCACCGGCGCCGCCGACGGCCATGAGGTCTCGCAGCGGCTGGCGAAGATCGAGACCGCGATCTTCCGGCGCAAGACGATCGTGTTCGAGTACTACACGATGGAGCGCGACGACAAGGAGCAGCGCAGGGTCGACCCATACCAGCTGCTGTTCCAGGGCGGCCAGTTCTACGTGGTCGGGCGCTCGCACGAGCGCGACGCGATCCGCGTATTCCGACTCTCCCGCATCCAGGGCAAGGTCGGCTACGCGACCAAGGCCGAGCACGACTTCCAGCGCCCCGCGGACTTCGATCCGCGCGCCTACGCAGACCGCATTCCATGGCAGTTCGGGGAGCCCGCTCGGCACCGCCGAGATCTGGATCTCGAGCCGGATCGCCTGGCAGATCGCAGCGCCACTTCGGCCGCTACGGCGAGCTGCGCCCCGCCGAGGACGGCCGGCAGCATCTTCGTCACCTCGTACTCAAACGCCCGCCAGCTGATCGCCTGGGTGCTGGGACTCGGTGACAACGCGCGCATCGTCAGCCCGCCGAGCTGGCGGCCGAACTGCGCGATCGCGTTCACATGCTCGCGGCGCGCCACAGCGGCGACCCGGAGGAGCTGGTCGGCACCGGAGCACGAGCTGCGAACCACCGTCGATGAGTCCTCTGCGCCAGCGGGCGCAGAGGACGAAGACAGCGCCGAGACTCGGCGCCGACGCGGCGATCCGGCCGGAGCGGTTCGCGCGGCTGGTGACGCTCGCGAGCATCCTGATCGACGCCGGCCGCTCGGGCACGACGCTGAACGCGGCCGAGCTGCGCGAGCGGCTCAAGCTCTCCGACCAGGAGCTGCAGGAGGACATCGCGGTCCTGAACGTCGTCAACTTCGGCGCCGGCACCTACGTGCTCTACGCGGAGATCCTGGCCGACGGGACGATCGAGGTCGACCCCGAGCCGTATGGCGACGCATTCGCGCGGCCGGCGCGGCTGCTGCCGGTCGAGGCCAAGGCGCTGATCGCGGCGATCGACCTGATCGGCGAGCACATCCCGCGAGGGCTCGCTCGCCTCGGTGCGGCAGCAAGGTCGTGGCGGCGCTCGGCGAGGACCCGGCCCACGAGGGCCTGCAGATCGCGGCGCTGGCGGCGACGATGCGGAGATCGCGGAGAAGGCGCGCGAGGCGATCTCAACGCAGCGGATGCTGCTCGTTCGAGTACTACAAGGAGAACGAGGGCGTGTTCTCCACGCGCGTGGTCGAGCCCTATCAGCTGGTCAACGGGCTCGAGGGCTGGTATGTCGCGAGCTACGACCCGGACCGCGAGGCGGTCCGCCACTTCCGCCTGGACCGGATCAAGTCGGCGCAGGTGACCGAGACGCCGTTCACGCCGCGCACCGATCTCGACTTCTCGACCGGCGTCGACGGCTGGCTGCGCACCGGCGAGGTGCCGGCCTCGAGCCGCGCGCGGGTGTGGATCTCGCCCGACCGCGCGCGCTGGGTGCGCGAGGAGCGCACCGTGATCAGCGAGGGCGACGACGGCTCGGTCGTCGTCGACTTCGGATACGCCGGGCTCGACTGGCTGGTGCGCAACGTGCTCAAGGAGGCCGGCGACGCGGTCGTGCTCGAGCCGGCCGAGGCGCGCGAAGCGGTGCGCGGCGCCGCGGCCGAGATCGAGGCCGCCGTACCGGTCTGACGCCGCGGTACACGACCCAGGAGTGAGCAGTGAAGGGAGTTGTGCTGGCGGGCGGCAAGGCGACGCGGCTGCGGCCGCTGACGAAGGTGACCAACAAGCACCTGCTGCCGATCTACGACAAGCCGCTGATCTACTACCCGCTGCAGGCGATGGCGCGGGCCGGGATCCGCGACGTGCTGGTGATCACCAACCCTGAGCACGCCGGGCACTTCATTCAGCTGCTCGGCTCCGGTCGCGAGTTCGGTCTGAAGCTCGCCTACGAGCTGCAGGAGGAGGCCGGCGGGCTGGCGCAGGCCGTGAGTCTGGCGGAGACCTTCGTCGGCCGCGACAAGATGCTGGTGCTGCTGGGCGACAACATCTTCACGCATGATCTGCGGCCCGCGGTCGAGCGCTTCTGCAGCCCAGGAGCAGGGTGCCGTGATCTTCGGGGTGGAGATGGAGCATCCCGAGCATTACGGCGTGATCGAGATGGACGGCGAGCGCGTCGTCGGCATCGAGGAGAAGCCCGAGCGAGCCGAAATCACAGCTGATCCAGACCGGGATCTACCTGTACGACGAGCGCGTCTGCGCCTGCATCGCCGAGCCTGGAGCCGTCGGCGCGGGGCGAGCTCGAGATCACCGACCTCAACAACATCTACGTGCGCGAGGGCTCGATGCGCTGCGAGATCCTCGACGGCTACTGGATCGACGCCGGCACCTCACACGATGAGCTGCTGTCCGCCAACCAGGCCGTGGCGGAGCTGGTCCGCCGGGGCGAGCTCTGACGAGCGTTCAGAGCCGCTTCTCGCCGAAGTAGGTCGCGACCGGGTTCGCGTTGAAGTTCGGGATCTCGACGTAGCCCGCGGACTCGTAGAGGTGCCGTGCCGCGGGCTGCTCCGGTCCGGTGTCGAGGCGGGCGATCAGGAAGCCGAGCGTGCGCGCGCAGTCCTCGAGCGCCGCCAGCAGCTCGCGCGAGACACCACGGCCGCGGGCCTCCGGGACCACATACATGCGCTTGATCTCGCAGGCCTCGGCGTCCAGCCGCTTGATGCCGCCGCAGCAGACGGGGACGTCATCCTCGTAGCCGACGAGGAAACGGCCGCTGCGGAGGGTTCAGTTCGTTCGGTCCGGCCTTGGGCATGTCCGGCGCCTGGAGGTCCAGACCGGCGTAGACGACCCGCATCTCCTCGCGCATCGCGGACTCCAGACGGCCGCCGTCGCCGCTGTCCACACGTCCGTCGCGGAACTCGATCATGCACTGGTCCCCTGGGAACCGCCGTACCCGGCGGGCTGATTGTCAAGCAGGTCGGCCGCCAGCTCGGATACGCCGCCCTCGATCTCGAAGCGCGGCAGCAGGTACGGGTCGGCGCTGGTCGCGTAGGCGTCACCCTCGGTGACGGCGTTGGTGTAGCCGGCCTTCTTGACGGCCGCGATCACGGCGTCGTTGTAGAGACTCGAGGGGTAACAGAAGCTGTTGGATGGGATGTGGAAGGTCTTCTGCAGGTAGACGCGCGACTGGTGGACCTGCGCCCACAGTTCGGCGGGGGTCTCGGTGGTCAGATCAGGGTGGGTCAGCGAGTGCGAGTCGACCTCCCAGCCCATGTGGATGATCGGCCAGATCTGTCTCGGGTAGAGGTGGTCCTCGGTGATCTCGTTGAGCACCCCCGGCCACCCGTATCTGGCCATCACGTGCGGCGCGAATGTGACCTGCTCCGGATAGCCGTTGTCGAACGTGATCACGATCGGCTTGGCCGGCAGTGTGCCGCGGTGGTACCAGGCCCGCATCACCTCGTCCAGCGTCACCGCCTGGTAGCCATGCTCGTGGAGCCATGCCATCTCCGCCTTGAAGTCGCCGTACGAGACGTACAGGCCGGGGAACGGCGCACCGGCGGGCACCGGCCCGAGGGCGTGGTACACGAGGATCGGAACCGGTCCTGTGTACTTGACCCAGCTCGGCTGCGGGGTCGCGTTACGGACCAGCGTCGACGGCCGGCTTGCGATCCGTGACCGTCGTGCCCGTATGCGTAACGGACGCCCGTTTGATTCCGCTCGCCGGCTGCAGCGGGGAGGAACCACCGCTATTGAGCGCAACCACGCCGACCACGACGGCGGCCACCACCAGCATCAGCGCGCCAAGCCAGATCAGGCGGTCACTGCGGTCGCGCCTACGCATCTCTGTGCGAGATTATCCGCAGCGCTGGCGGAGCGCAGCCACCCCTCTGGCTGAGCCCGTCAGGCAGTCGCCCCAACCAGTTCGTCGCCGTAGGGCTCGCCGCGTTGGGCCCGTTCAACGAGCGAGGCCGGCGGCTCGAAGCGCTCGCCGTACCTGGCGGCCAGTTCCCGCGCACGCTCGACGAACCCCTGCAGGCCGGCTGGCGCCGAGGAGTTCGCCGGGGTGTAGCCGTTGATGTACTGCAGGACGCCACCGGTCCACGCCGGGAATCCGATCCCAAAGATCGAACCGATGTTGGCGTCGGCGACGGATTCGATCACGCCCTCGTCGCGGCAGCGGAGCGACTCGATCGCCTCGATGAACAGCATCCGCTCCTCGAGGTCGCGGAGCGACAGCGCCGCCGGGTCCTGGACCGGTGGGAAAGCATCGCTCAGGCCGGGCCACAACCCGTTCCGACGGCCGTCGGCGTAGTCGTAGAAACCGCGCACCCTCGAGCTTGCCGGGCCGCTCGAACGCGTCGAGCATCCGCTCCACGACGCTTTCCGAAGGATGCCCTGCCCAGGTGCCACCCTCGGCCTCGACCGCGTCACGAGCCGCCCGCGAGATCTTCTGCATCAACTTCAGGTTCAGCTCATCGGAGAGCTGCAGGACCGGTGTCGGATAGCCGGCCTGCGAGGACGCCTGCTCGATCGTCGGCGCGGGAATCCCCTCGGCCAGCATCGCGATGCCCTCGCTGAGGAACGCGCTGATGACGCGACTGGTGAAGAATCCGCGGCTGTCGTTTACGACGATCGGGATCTTCTTGATCTGCTTGACGAAGTCGAGCGCCTTGAAGACTGCCTCATCGCTGGTGCGCTCGCCACGGACCAACTCCACCAGCGGCATCTTGTCGACCGGCGAGAAGAAGTGGATTCCGATGAAGTCATCAGGACGGGAGACGTAGCGCGCGAGGCCTGTGATCGGCAGCGTCGAGGTGTTCGAGCCGAGCAGCGCATCGGCGGCGACGTGCGGCTCGATCTCCTTCCAAACCTGCTCCTTGATGCTCGGATCCTCGAACACCGCCTCGATCACGAGGTCGGAACCGGCTGCGGCATCCGGTTCCGCGCTCGGGTGGATTCGAGCCAGCAGCTCCTCACCCTGCTCGGTGGTCGAGTGCCCGCGGTCGATCGCCTTGTTGACGAGGTTGACGGAGTACTGCTTGCCACGCTCGGCGGCTTCCAGGGACACGTCCTTGAGCACCACCTCGATCCCGACCTTGGCGGACACGTAGGCGATCGCTGCCCCCATCATCCCGGCGCCGAGGATCACGATCTTCCTGGCCCTGTAGCGCTCCGAGTCACCCGGACGGTCACGATCGCCGTTGACACGGTTGAGGTCGAACCAGAACGCCTGGATCATGTTCTTGGCGGTTTGCCCGGTCGCAAGGTCGATGAAGTAGCGGCCCTCGATCTCAAGCGCGTGGTCGAAGTCGACCTGGGAGCCCTCCACCGCGGCGGCCATGATGTTGCGCGGGGCCGGCATGTCGACACCCTTCAGCTGCTTGCGCAGGTTCGCCGGGAAGGCCGGCAGGTTCGCCGCGAATGACGGCGTCGACGGCGTGCCGCCGGGAATCCGGTACTTCCTGTCCGTGTCCCAGGGCTGCCCGACGGGCTCCTCTGAGGCGCGTTTCTCAGCGATCCACCGCTTCGCCGCGGGGATCAGGTCCTCCGGCGCGACAATCTCATCGACGAGTCCGAGCTCCCTGGCCTCGGCCGGCCGGAAACGCTTCTGGCCCTGCAGAAGGATGCCCATCAGCGCCTGGGCGATACCGATCATCCGCACTGTCCGGGTGACACCGCCCGCACCCGGCAGCAGCCCGAGTGCGACCTCCGGGAAGCCGATCACGGCCCGCGGGTCATCGACGATCACGCGATGGTGAGCGGCCAGCGCGATCTCGAGCCCGCCGCCCAGCGCGGCGCCGTTGATCGCGGCGACCACGGGCACGCCCAGCGTCTCGATCGTGCGCAGCTGCGTCTTGACCTCGCGCAGGAATTCGCTGAACTGATGCGCGCCCTCCGGGGTTATGCGAATCAGCTCGTTGAGGTCGCCGCCTGCGAAGAAGGTCTTCTTGGCGGACGTGATGACCACCCCGTTGATCTGCGCAAGCTCGTCCTGGAGCCTGGCCACGATCGCCCGCATCGAGTCGGCGTAGGCGGTGTTCATCGTGTTGGCCGACTGGCTCGGATCGTCGAGGGTGAGGGTCACGATGCCGTCGCGCGCATCGAGATCCCAGTGGATCGTGTTGCTGATACTCGACATCTCAAATGGCCTCCACAATCGTCGCGATCCCCATGCCTCCGCCGACGCACAGCGTCGCGAGCCCATACCTGCCGCCGGTCCGGTGAAGCTCGTCGACCAGCGTGCCGAGGATCATCGCTCCCGTTGCGCCGAGCGGATGGCCGAGCGCGATCGCGCCGCCGTTCACATTGGTCTTCTCGATCAGCGCCTGCTCGTTGCCCTTGCCCGCCATGTCGCGGGCAAAACGCAGCACGACCGCCGCGAAGGCCTCGTTCATCTCGATCAGGTCGATGTCGTCGATCGTCAGCCCCGCCTTCGCCAGAGCCTTCCTCGTAGCGGGAGCTGGGCCGGTGAGCATGATCGTCGGCTCCGCGCCGCTGACGGCGGTCGCGAGGATGCGAGCCCGGGCCCTCAGTCCGAGCTCGCCGCCGGTCCGCTCGTTGCCGACCAGCACCAGACTCGCGCCATCGACGATTCCCGAGGAGTTACCCGGCGTGTGCACGTGCTCGATGCGCTCGATCCAGTGGTATTTCTGCAGCGCCACCGCGTCGAATCCCCCAAGATCACCCATCGCTGCGAACGACGGCTTCAGCTGACCGAGTGTCTCCGCCGTCGTGTCAGCGCGGATGAACTCATCGTGATCGAGCACGACGTTGTCGTTGATATCGAGCACCGGCACGACCGACTGCTTGAAGCGCCCCTCCGCCTGCGCGGTCGCAGCCCGCGTCTGCGAGCGCGCAGCGTAGGCGTCGACGTCATCACGGCTGAAACCCTCAACCGTCGCGATCAGATCAGCGCCGATCCCCTGCGGCACGAACGAGGTCTCATATGACGTCTCCGGGTCCATCGCCCAGGCTCCGCCGTCCGATCCCATCGGCACGCGCGACATCGACTCGACACCACCTGCCAGCACCAGATCCTCCCAACCCGAGGCCACCTTCTGGGCCGCCACATTCACAGCCTCGAGACCGGAGGCGCAGAAGCGGTTGAGCTGGACGCCGGCGACCGTCTCGGGCAGCCCCGCCTTCAGAGCAGCAGTCTTGGCAATGTCAGCGCCCTGATCGCCAATCGGAGTCACACAGCCGAGCACAACATCATCAACGCGACCGGGATCAAGGTCCGGGTTACGGCTGAGAAGCTCGTGGATGAGGCCGACGACGAGGTCAATCGGCTTGGTCGCATACAGCGAGCCGCTCGATTTCCCGCGCCCGCGCGGCGTGCGAATCGCGTCGAACACAAGCACATCGGTGGGTGGCATTGCAGTGGCTCCTTGGATCTCGGCCCATCGACCAGGCGCACCTCTGCGCGCTAACCGACACCTGTGTCGGATAATACTCTGAACGCATGGCAGAGGCTGCTCACAGAACACGACTCAGAGGCCCTCAGCGACGCGAGTTGATCGTCGAGGCGGCGATCGCCGAGTTCGCGCTGCGCGGCTATGAGGCCGCGTCCCTGGGTCGGATCGCGCTCGCTGCGGGCGTCGCCCGCACCGTTCTGTACGACCACTTCGCCTCCAAGCACGCGCTGTTCGTCGCCGTGCTCGAGCTTCAGCAGGCGAGGCTGGTGGAATATCTGAGCGTGGCACTCGCTTCCGAAGGCACCACCGAGCAGCGCTGGCGCGCCACTTTCGAGGCGGTCTTCACGTTCGTCGAGCAGGAGCCGCTCGGCTGGCAGTTGCTGCACCCGACCAACCCGCCGCTCAGCAACGAGGCCGAGCGCGAATACAGGCGACTGCGCGCCGCCTACAACCACATCCTCGCCGACCTTCTCGCCGACGACGCACGCCGCGCCGGCCTGGAGCCGGACAGCATTCGTGCGCGGGTGCTGTTCGCAATCCACCGCGAAGGCATGATCGCCGCCGCGCGCTGGTGGCAGAGCCATCCGGACGCCGCCAGGGCCGAGATCGTCGACGCAGCCATGGCCGCGCTCTGGACCGGTTTCGGCGGCCTACAACCTCCGGTCACCGACCAGCCGGCGTGACAGCGTCGGTTCAGCTCAAGGCTTTCGAGCTCGCGGCCAACTGCGTCGCCTGAGCCTAACCGCTTGACAGCGCGGCGGCTAACCTGGCTGCCGGTGCCCATCCGCTCTGACATCCGCAACCTTGCGATCGTCGCCCACGTCGATCACGGCAAGACGACGCTGGTCGACGCGCTGCTGTGGCAGTCAGGCGCGTTCCGCGCCAACCAGGACGTCGCCGACCGCGTGATGGACTCGATGGACCTGGAGCGCGAGAAGGGGATCACGATCCTCGCCAAGAACACCGCCGTCCGTCACGGCGAGATCACGCTCAACATCATCGACACCCCGGGCCACGCGGACTTCGGCGGGGAGGTCGAGCGCGGTCTGACGATGGTCGATGGCGTGCTGCTGCTGGTCGACGCCTCCGAGGGGCCGCTTCCCCAAACCCGCTTCGTGCTGCGCAAGGCGCTCGAGGCGCGACTGCCGGTGATCCTCGTGATCAACAAGATCGACCGGCCCGACGCCCGCATCTCCGAGGTGATCGATGAGGTCTATGAGCTGTTCATCGACCTCGAGGCCGACGAGTCGCAGATCGACTTCCCGATCGTCTACACCAACGCCAAGGCCGGAACCGCGACACTGCACCTGGACCAGCCGGGGAGCGATCTGCAGCCGCTGCTGCAGCTGCTGGTGCAGCACATTCCCGCGCCGAGCTTCACTGAGGGAGCGCCGCTGCAGGCGCACGTCACCAACCTCGATGCCTCGCCCTACGTCGGCCGGATCGCGATCTGCCGTGTTCACGAGGGCACGATCCGGCGCGGCGAGACGGTGGCGTGGTGCCGGGACGGCGGCAGTGAGATCGAACGCGTCAGGGTCACCGAGCTGTATCTCACGGAGGCCCTGGAGCGGGTCAGCGCCGAGCAGGCGCGCGCCGGCGACATCATCGCCGTGGCCGGTATTCCCGAGATCACGATCGGCGACACGCTGTCCGATCCTGAGGATCCGCGCCCGCTGCCGGCGATCGTCGTCGACGAGCCATCGCTCTCGGTCACGGTCGGCATCAACGATTCACCACTCGCCGGTCAGGACGGCGACAAGCTGACCGCCTCGCAGTTGAAGGCGCGGCTAGAGCGCGAGCTGATCGGCAACGTCTCACTGCGCATCAATCCGACCGAGCGGCCCGACGTCTGGGAGGTGCAGGGACGTGGCGAGCTGGCATTGGCGGTACTGGTCGAGGTGATGCGGCGCGAGGGCTTCGAGATGACCGTCGGCAAGCCCCAGGTCGTCACGCGCGAGCTGAGCGGCAAGCTCCACGAGCCGATGGAGCGGATGAGCGTCGACACGCCGGAGGAGTACGTCGGCGTGATCACGCAGATGCTGGCGCTGCGCAGGGGCCGCATGGAGCAGATGGTCAACCACGGCACCGGCTGGGTGCGCATGGAGTATCTGATCCCGGCTCGCGGGCTGATCGGCTTCCGCACCGAGTTCCTGACGGAGACGCGCGGAACCGGCCTGGTGCACCACGTCTTCGACCGCTGGGAACCGTGGCAGGGTGAGATCCGCACCCGCGGCACCGGCTCGCTGGTGGCCGACCGTCGCGGCAGGGTCGCCGCGTTCGCGCTGTTCAACCTGCAGGAACGCGGCTCGCTGTTCGTCGGTCCCGGCGAGGAGGTCTACGAGGGCATGGTCGTGGGTGAGAATGCGCGCGCCGAGGACCTCGACGTCAACGCCGTCAAGGAGAAGCATCTGACGAACATGCGCTCGTCGACGGCCGATGAGCTGGTGCGGCTGGTGCCCAAGCGCGAACTCTCACTCGACCAGGCGCTGGAGTTCCTACGCGAGGACGAGTCGGTCGAGGTGACGCCGCTGAACGTGCGGCTGCGCAAGACGCTGCTCGATCAGACCGCGCGGCTGAAGGCTGCCCGCGCGCGCAAACGCACCGACGCCTGACCGGCTGCAAACCGCCGATCGCGCGGGGGCGGCTGACGGGCTCGAACGACTGATTTGCCACGGGCGCAGACCGGCTCAGAGCGCTGACCGGTTACACGCTTGGTGCATTATCCCTCCAAATGCAGGATCTCTTGCAATAACCAAGCTTTAAGTTGGCATCCCGCGCCAGCCTTGTAAGGTAGGCGCACGCCAAAGAGACCTGGCGTTTTTTGATGCGACCGGCGGTGTTCGCCGACCGTCGTGTCGATCAAGCACACCCCTGCCCGATGCATTTCCCCCGCCACATCAAGCGCCTGATCGTCGCTGCGTGCCTCGTCTCCGCCCTGTTCGGCGTGTGGACGATCGCATCGAGCTCCGCAGACCTGCAGAGCCAGATCCAGGCCAGCAGGTCGGCGGCTGCGTCGCTGCAGGACCAGATCAACGCTCAGACGTCGCAGATCGAGCGGACGGCCAATGGCGTCGCCAGTGCACAACAGCGACTCTCCAGCGTTCAATCGCAGCTCGATGAACACGTCGCGCAACTGCGCCAGGTCCAGACACAGGCGCTGACGGCCAAGTGGCATCTGGTGACGCTGGAGAAGCGACTGCAGGTCGCCTCCACCGACCTCGCCTCGAACCTTCGCGAGGCCTATGAGAGCGGCTCGCCCAACCTCGTCGACGTGATTCTCAACGCCCACGGGTTCTCGAACCTGCTGGATCAGGTCAATTACATCAAGGACGCTCAGACCGAGGACCAGCAGATCGTCGCGTTCACCAAGGCCGCGCGCGCCACGGTTCAGAAGGAGGCGCTGAGGCTAGGGACCCTGGAGCAGAAGGACCGCACGCTCACCAACCAGATCGTCGACCAGCGCAACCAGGTGGCGGCGATCGAGACCGCGCTCGTCAACCAGCAGTCCACCGAGGAGAGCCAGCGCGCCCACACCCGTTCGAAGCTCGCCAACGCCAACGCCACGGCCGCATCGCTGCAGACCAAACTGAATCAGGAAGAGGCGGCGCAGGCTGCGGCGGCGGCCGCCGCCGCGCGGCAGGCGGCAGCGGCACGTGCTGCGGCGCAGGCCACTCCCGAGCAGGTCAACCAGCAGGTCGGTGGCGTCGCGATCGACACGGGCGGCATGGTTCAGCCGCCACCGGGAGCACCCGCGGCGGTGCGCGAGATGATCGCCGCCGGCAACGCGATCGCAACCCTGCCCTACATCTGGGGAGGCGGCCACGGCTCGTTTATCTCGCCGGGCTACGACTGTTCGGGGTCGGTCAGCTATGTGCTGAACGCGGCCGGCCTCCTGAGCTCCCCTGAGACCTCCGGCGAGTTCGAGTCATATGGCGATCCGGGCGCAGGTCAGTACGTCACGATCTACGCGAACGAGGGCCACGTCTGGATGACGATCGCAGGCTGGCGCTTCGACACCGTTGCGCTCGCCGAGGACGGCACCCGCTGGTCGCAGGGCGGCGGCGAGTTCGGTGGCTTCGTGGAACGCCACCCGCCGGGGCTGTAGAGGGTCGCCCTCAGGAGTCCGCTGCCGGTGGCGGCCCGCTTGGCCACCACCGCCGTCCAGAGGTTGCCCCTGGACGCAACTCATCCGGCGCCGAGGATCTGCTTGTCGTGGCTCAGCCTATGCGTTGCCCAGACCAACGCGGCCGCCAGCAGAATCGAAGCCCAGAAGCCGAAGCCGAACAGACTGAAGTGGATGTGGAGCAGGAACTTCAGGCCGATGAATCCGGCCGCGATCAGGGCGAGCCTGAACCGCGTCTCGGTCCGGCTGCCGCCCAGGTTCGGCACCGTCGTCTGCGGTGAGAGCCGCTCGATCAGGAGGTCGGCGATCACCGCGATGCCTACCAGCACGGCGAGGATCGCTGCCCAGCCGTCGGGACCGTCCGTGGCCGAAAGCGTATATGGGCCGAAGCTGAACCATGGGAGCAGCAGCAGCGCGATCACCAGCAGCAATGCGAGTCCGCCCACAACCCAGTCATCGCGTGAAATCTCTTTCATCCAAACCACCTGATCCCTGTAGAGGTTGCCTGAGCCCAACCTATCCGATCCGGCAGTCATCGGGTGCCTGTCGCGCTGATCCGGGCAACGAACGACAGGAAAGTCCGGCTACTGAAGCCGCTGAGCCCAGAGCGAGATCACGACAGCGACCGCGGTGACGGCGATCAGCTCAGCCAGCCGTGCCCCGAAGGCCGTCACGGTGCCGGCCGCCGCGATCGCAAGGGATCCACCCAGCACCCACCTGAGCCGCCCGTGACCGACCCACCGCGTCGACATCGCGATGCCGACCAGATAAAGGGCGGGGCCACAGACACACAACGCTGCAAATCCCGGATCGACCGGCTTGTGTGGCCCTTCGATCACCGTGTGAATCACATCCGCAATCACGATCACGGCGCCGATCATGATCACGTGGCCATAGCTGTAGGGCGATCGAGCAAGGCGAGCCGCCTGATCTCCGGCCTTCTCAAACGCCTCCGTCGCGCGCCGTGCGTGATGCAGGAAGTAGATCGTCCAGAGCGCGAACACCAGCACGAAGCCGGCCACGAAGGCGGTATCGATCGCGACGCTGCCGTGGTGGTTGGCGAAGCTCTCCCCAATGCGCAGGAATGACTCGCCGAAGGCGATCATCAGCAGCAGCTGGTAGCGCTCGGCCAGATGAGCCCCGGCAATCGACCACTCCGACATCTGCCCGCCGCCGGCAAGCGGCAGGCGGAAGCCGATCAACGGCGCGGTCAGGTCGACGCCTGCCGCAACCAACCAGACCAGCAGACGCGTGTGCGGGTCGTCCACGAGCCCGCCGGCGATCCAGATCACGCCGCTGATCGCCGACCAGATCAGGAGCTGCATGTAGCTGCGCCCCATCGGCGCGCGGAGGCCGAAGACCCAGACGACGAAGGCGCTCCGCAGCAGCTGGGTGGACACGTAGGCGATCGCGAAGGTCTCACCGCGCGCGCCGAAGGCCTCGACGACGGCCGACGCCATCACGAGGCTGCCGATCATCAGGATCGACAGCAGGAGCACCACGGGCGGGCATTCCGGGTCGATCCAGCCCGTCGCCCAGGCCGTGTAGCTCCAGGCTGACCACAGCGCCACCAGGATCACGGCCGTCTCCGCGGCCGCCCCCAAGGTGCGATGCTCGTAGAGGAACTGCGAGAGCTGAGTGAACGCGAAGACCCACACGAGGTCGAAGAACAGCTCCATGTTGGTGACGTGCGCCGCGCGCCCGTCGCTGCGGTCACGCAGGAATCGGGTTCTGGCCGGAAGCATGGTCACGGGGCACAAACTAGTGACAGTGACGAGTTTTGAGAGTCGTCATCGCCAGCAACGGCGCGGTATTCGGGCAAACCAAACTGCTCGACCGCGACCGGCGCGTCCAGCTCGAACGGCGGCAGCCACAGGCGACCTTCAGGCGGATCACCGACCTCGCCACACTCGCCCCAGCCCATCACCGTGGCGGTGTACTCGCTCACCTCTCTGGGGTGCCGGAGGGCAAACTGCACGAGCACCTGCCGTTGATCTTCATCGACCTTGCACCACAAGCCCACCAGGATGCCGTAGAGCG
This sequence comes from uncultured Actinomycetota bacterium, assembly GCA_963804615.1. Classification (GTDB taxonomy): domain Bacteria; phylum Actinomycetota; class Thermoleophilia; order Solirubrobacterales; family Solirubrobacteraceae; genus Palsa-465. Next base: position 11,969 of record CAWDRA010000010.1, on the reverse strand, counting down.
CGGCGTTCAACTCCTCGATGCCGTTGGCACGGTCGATCTTTCCCTGATCGCTTCGACCAGCTCGTTGTAGTAGTCCAAGGCGCGATCCACGTCCGGCGTCTCGGAGTGCTCTTCCACGGCGGCGGCAACCTGGGCGATGACCTTCTCTTGAGCCTCGACCTCGCCGTCGATCTTCTCGATGACCTCCAGGGCGACGTAGGCGGCGCTGTGACCCTCGTCCGCGAGTCGGCGGTACTCGGATAGCTGACGGTCGCGGGAGGCCAGCAGGGCCTTGAGTGCGTCCTGCTCACGGTCGAGCTTGCGGGTGCGGTCGGCGTACTCCAGATCGCGGGTTGCCAGCCGGTCCGTGATCCATTCTCGACGGACCCGACGAACTCGCCCAAGTGATTCAAGACATGGGCTTCGAGGAGTTCGGCCGGGATCACTGGCTCCATGCAGACGCCCGTCGCCTGGTTGCGGTTCTTGCACACGTAGACGGGATGCGTCCAAGCCTTGTGGCTGTAGTACAGCCTGGCGCCGCAGCCCGCGCAGAACGCCACCTTGTCGAGTAGGTAGGGTCGCTTCCGTGGCCGTCCGCCTCGGCTGTGCTCGGTCGCGGCGGGGTCGTCGCGGACGATCATGGCGCGGGCAGCCTGCTCAGCAGCTCATCGGACACGATCCGGGGATACCCCTTGCCGCCAACGTAGGCCTCGTTGAGGATGATCCTGGTCACGCTCTTCGTCGTGAACGGTGTTCCGCGATAGGTGCGGTAGCCCTGAGCGTTGAGCCACAAGCTGATCTTGTGTGGGTCCTCGCCGTCGAGCGATGCGCTCGAATATCACGACCACGATGTGGGCGGCCTCGGGATCGACAACCCGCTCAGTGATGACCAGCCCCCTCCTCCGGCCACGAAAGGTCTTGCCGTCTCATCAAGCTTGGCTTCGACCTTGTAGCCGATGGTGGGCATATTGCCCACTGGCTTCCACTGTCGCGGCGGCGGGCGACACCTGCCTTGATCCAGTCCGACAGGTCGGCGCTGTACTTGTTGGCCATCTCGCTGGCGATCCCGGCCGACCATCGGCTTCACCATCTGATCGTCAAGTGCGCTGCGCACCGTCACGCCCTCGTAGAGCAGGTCGCTCACCAGCTTGGTGATGCTGCGCTTGCCGGGCGTACCGTCACCCCTGGCGAGTCGTGAGGAGTGCCAGACCCACAGTTCGGCTTCACCGTCCTCGGCGGCCGCCTGCTTCGCAGCCCTGATCGCGGCCTCAAGCTGAGGTCCGCGTTCCTGACGGAACCCGCTCGCGTTCTCCTCGCCGTAGGCGCCGAGATCCCGGTCGTCGTCGTTGATCGCCTCACGGATGATCCGGTGCTGGTCCGCGACCGCTTCCTTATCGTCGGGGCCGGACTTCACCCCATAGATCACGACGCGTCGGCTTGTTCCGTCCGTCATACGCTCATCTCCAGTTGACCCTCGGGTGCCGGTGGGATCCACTCTTCGATCACCTCGGCGGTCTGCTCCAACCAGAACTGCCGAACGAGATTGCGATGGCAATCCATCACGTTCGGCTCATAGCAACACATCACGAGATCCCGGCCGGGATACTCGGTGCTGATCTGGCCCAGCGCCTCCAAGATCGGATCGACTTTCACCTCATCGAGGCGTGCGAGGTAGGCCCGGCTGAACGCCTCATGGTCGCCCTTGTGGCGCCATGCCTCCGGACGGGGCGCCAGCAGGTCGATACGCGGATAGATCGTGCTCGTCGGCCAGAATTTCGGGAGCGTCAGGCTGATCGACACCGGCAGCACGCCAAGCGATTCGAGCCGGTCAGAGTTTCGCGCCATAGTCGGCCAACTGCTCGTGAACAGCTTCATGGGCGCACGCTCGTTCCGTTCGAGCACACCACGTAGGTCTTGCCGTAGCTCTTGATCGCCTGGACCGGCTTCGACTCGAAGCACGGATTCGGTCGGCCCTGTAGGACCGTGCCCACTGTCAACCGCGTGGTCGCCGCCTTGGCGGGCGTGGCACCGCTGCCGTTCGCGATTCCCAGCAGAACGATCACGGCCAGGGTGGCCAAAATCATCATAATCGCCCAGCGGCTTCGGCCGATCTGATCGTTGGTGAAGATTCCAGCGAACAATCCGGCCACCTGGGAGGTCCACGGAGCCCGTTCGTGGTTTCGGACGCGGAACCGTGCACCGCACTTACCACAAGCCAGCAGGGCGCCTGAGGACGCTTCAGCGACCCTGTTCAAGGTAAGGCACTGACCGCATAGCACGCGGATCGTCCTGGGCGGGGGCTCGGGTTCTGCCGAACCACTCACCGGGCGCCGCTCTGGTCCAAACGTGGGTCGGCATTCAGACCGCCTTCCCCGATATCTTCTGAGTGGCCACTCTTGACCTCCTGAGTCTCTTGGTGGCTGGGAGCCTCCAGGTCTTACCGGCGCTGGCGGCCCCTTTTACGTGGTCAATTCGACACCACGAATTTTACGGCAGTGCGCCCTGACAAGCCATGTGAATTACTTGACACTGCTCACTCGTGAACGGTTCACCCTGTAGGCGCTCCGCAGGCTCAGCATCGCTTCCTGGATCGTGTAGGGATGGTGCCCCGAGTGCACCGAGGCCGCATACTCTCTCATCAGGCCCGCGCATCGCCTTCAGTGAGCCCAGCGTCCCGGCATCGACACGCTAACCAGTACCCAGTCACGTTCCGGTGCCCTCCTTGGCGTTTGCCACCGCCCATCTGAGCGCACTTTCTGCTCTGCGCCCAGCTCGGTTTCCCCATTAGGTTGCATGCTTTGTCTAGCGGCAGCCAGAGCGAGAGCCCAGAAATGCCCAAGATCGCGAGGTGTGAGCGTTGCAGCTTGTATGTGAAGGCCCCGGACTTGTGCATGAGACTGGCGTTCAGCATCGAAACTTGATGTGATCCAGTCAGCCGAGTTGGCCGACGCGAGTGAGCACCCTAACCTGGTGAGCCCTCGGAGCTCTGCCGGATGGTGCGGTTGCGGTCGATCCTGTATCCGAGGGCGAGCGCCTTCTGGTGGACCACTCGCGCCCAGTGGCGACTGCTTGAAGCACCGGAACGCCGGCCCTCTACAGCCGGTCTGTGACACAGCGCACGCGGCCTCAATGGCGATCCTGTCGCTGGCAGACGCATCATCGGGGACCGGCAGCTGGTCCACAGTGATCGACTTGGGCCAGTACTGGGCGACGATCTGCTTCTGGGTGACGCGCTGCATGGCAGCCAACGTCTCCTCGATCCCATGCTCCTGCACAACCTGGTCGAACTTCTCCTCCCATGACAGCGGGTCCACGGCATGGGTGGCGCTGCGCAGCCTTGCGCTTGTCGTGGTCAGTCTGATGGCAAGCGGCATTCGTACGGGCCGCCACCGAATGGCAGGACGGCTCGGTGCCCACCTACCGCAATCGACGCACGGTCCGCCCTCAGCAGTGACAGGCCACTCACCGTTTGCCAACGTTGGCAAAGCCAGTAAAAGTGCTGGCCGCTCAGCGACCGGAGACATGAGAGTTCCTAATTGACTCACACCTCAAATCTGACATCAGCATCGGATGGAACCGGTCCGAAACAAGAAACCCCCTGCTCCGGACGGGGGAGACAGGGGGTTCTTCACTCAAAACCAAGGGCTGGAGAACCGCTTGGATGTCCGATGCGAGTTGTGAGTCAAGCAGGAACGACTTCAATCTACAACGTCTCGATGACGGACCGCCTATACCGACACATATGCGGCGATATACGACACACAACACGAACGCCGTCCGAGTGAGCGAGGCCCGGACGGCGCTGGTGGGAATGCCTCCGAGGAGTGAGCGCTGATCGCGCACTTACAGTATGGCTATGACGGGGACACAATCCGGGGCCAGGTGGTCGAGCGGCTGGTTGGTGACCGCGACGGCCCGTGCGAATACCTTCGGGCCTGCTGGTCGACTAAGGGCTTGTAGATAATTAACATTTCGGTTTGATGGTGTAGTTCCATTCGGGATGGAACTCGTCGCCGTGGAGGTTGACGGCGTTGAGTCTCGGCGTCGGTGACCTTGATCTTGTCGGGGTAGGTGCCGTTGTCGAGGCGGGCGTAGACCTCGAGGCCGGTGCTGGTGGTGGTCGCGCCGATCAGGTTGATGATCGTCTCGAGTGAGACGAGCGGCTTGCCGCGCCAGTTCATCGTGATGAAGCGAGAACAGCGGTGCTCGATCTTGTTCCACTTGCTAGGTGCCGGGCGGGAAGTGGCAGACGGCGATCTCGAGGCCGGTCTCGTCGGCGAGCTTCTGCAGCTCGACCTTCCACAGCCGGGTGCGGTTGCCGTTGGAGCCGCCGCAGTCGGCGGTGATCTGCAGCGTCGGTGGCGTTCGGGTAGCGCGGCTGGCCGAGGTGCTCCCACCAGCTGCGGATCGAGTTGACCGCGAACTGGGCGGTGTCGTGGTCGATCCCGACGTTCACCCAGCCCTCGTTCGGTGCCGATGTCGTAGACGCCGTAGGGGATCGCCTTGCCGAGTTGCTTGTCCTTGAAGTCGTGCACGCGAACCACGCTCCGGCTCGCCCTTTGGCTGCCATTCGCGGCCCGCGTTCTTGAAGTCGCCGACCAGCTCCTTCTTCTTGGTGTCGACGCGAGATCACCGGCTCGGCCGCGCGACCGCGCGCGTCGCGACCGTGTTGATGTGCCGAAACTGCGCGTCGCGGTCGGGATGCTGCGCGCCCTCCCGGGTCTTGACGTTCGCCTGCAGGCTGTAGCCCAAGCCCGCGCAACAGCTTCGCGACCGTCGTGAAGTGCACCTCATGGCCCAGCTCGCGCAGCCCGTCAGCGAGATGCCGACGCTCTTCGACGTCCACAACAAAAGCGACTCCGGGATCACCCCGGCGATCGGCATCGACCAGCCGCTCCAGATCCGCAGCAGCGTCGGATCGATCTCGGTCAGCGGCTTGCGCCCCCCGCCGCGCCGACGCACCCGCCCCGGCTCCAGCCGCTCCCCCGCAGCTCAAGCTCACGCGATCCCCTTACGGATCGTCGGCGACCGAGATCCCCGTCGCCCGCGCCGTCGCCGCAATCCCACCCCGCCCCGCCGCACGCGCCTCCGACGCCGCCCACAACCGACGCTGACGCTCGTTCAACTCGCCCGCCAACACCCGGAACTTCTCACCGATCGCAACCTCGTCCGCCACACCACCACGATTCGACCACCACGAACAACAACCTGCAACCTTATTTATCTACCAGGCCTAAGCGCGGCGCAAAGTTGGGTTTAGCCCCTCCGTTCGCGAGCACCATCGCTCCATGCCAGACTGCCGTCGGTCGGCGCGGTACCGCCCGTCGGTCGGGCGCTCAGACGCGCGGCCCCGTCTGCTGGGTGAAGAGTGCAGTCGCCAGGCTCACGACTGCGGCAGCGCCTTCGTCCGGAGTGAGCTTGTCAGTGTTGATGACGATGTCGTACTGCGTGGGCAACTCGCGCTCGACGCCATACAAGCGCTTGAGGTAATCGGCGCGACCAGCGTCCCCGTTCTTGACGCGCGCATTCGCCTTCTTGGCCGGAATCCCGAGTGAATCGGCCAGTCTCGCACTACGCGCCTGCGGGGACGCGACCACCAGCACGCGAACCACGTGATCTCGGCCAGCAAGGACTTGTGAAGCTGCATGGGCAAGGATCACGACGTTGCCGGCAGCCACGAATTCCTCGATGGCAGAGCGGATCAATCGGCGAAGCTCATCGCTTGGCTGATTCGCTTCCGCGAATTGGGGATCAGCGATGAGAAATCCCGGATGCGCACCGCCAGAGCTCGCCAACAGATCCAACATCTTCGCTCGAGCCGATTTCCGCTGCTCAACGCCTTCCACCGTCTGTAGATCGACACCCGCCGCGGCAGCTGCCCTCTCCGTGATCTCCTCATTGATCACACGGAAGCCCAATCCCGCTCCGGCCGCAGCCGCGAGGCCCTCGACCCGTGAGCCGTCGCTGCCCGAAATGCAGATGACCGTTGCGCCCATCTCGGCGGCCAGACTAACCACCCCACCGCCACGAGGTCAAGCGACGTATCGCGTCCCGTTCGCACAGCTTCGCTATCAGTCGTCCCCGACCATCGCTTCCGTGTCTGCGAGCTATCGACAGGTGCCATCGCACGACGACGTAACGATGTGACTGCTAGCCAGGAACGCCGGACCGATTTGCCACGGATTGAACCGCCGTTGTGCTTACGACATGGTGCCGGTCCTGGGAACCCGCAGTGAGACGCGTCTGGCCGAGAGCGTGACGGTTGCCGACTTCGAGCTCACCGATGACGCCTCTCGAGCGCGTGCACACGATCGTCTACCTGCGGGTTCGTTCGGCGGTCGCAACGCCGCGCCGATGATGCCGAGGCGTGACGGACCTCGTAGGGTCTGATCAGGCCAGGGCAAACAACGAAGGGATCCTGATGGCAGAACACATGAGTGGTCATCACCGCGACACCGTCAAGAAGATCTTTGACGGAACTCACAACGTCGAGTGGCGCGAAGTCGAATCGCTGCTTGAAGCGATCGGCACCGTGACGCAGGAACACAACGGCAAGCTCAAGATCAAAGTCGGTCCAGAGACCGAGACGTTCACTGCACCCCGCCATAAGGATGTCGACGTCCAGGTCGTGGTCGACCTGCGACGGATGCTCAAGCAAGCCGGATACGGCCCGGACGGCTCGCAGGCCGTTGTCGACGAAAGCTCCCGCGACCATGGAGACGGGCAATGGGGCGAGCCGACCTAAGGCCGATTCGGTCACGTCGAGTAGTCCGTCTGACAGCTCGACGCAACGCAGGCATCACAGAGCGGGAGCACGCAAGCGGCCATCTGACACCTCATCCCTGGCGATCGGTGTCGGGGCCGACCACCGGCTGTGAGCCCCTGTGACGACAACGCGTGGCACGAACGCTCCTGTCAGCACCATCGCTTTGCCACGGCAAGCGGAAGTCAGCATGGCTGAGGTTTCAGTGCTGAGTGCCGCTCTTGGGAGAGGGGGGGGAGGGAGGGGGGAGGGGGAGGGGGCAGGAGGAAGGTAGGGTGGACAGAATACGGGGAGGGGGGAGGGGTGGGTAGGGGTGCCAGGACGGAGTGAGGGGGGATGCGACAGCGTCCAGCCAGTCGTGCCACTGAGCAGGATTACTGGTGGCCTCCCCGCCCAGTCCTCCCACGAGGTCCGCGAACGGAGCACGGCGAGATCTGGCCGATGCTCTCAGCCCAGCGTGGACCGACGCGATCAGCCTCAACTGCGAGGAACTGGCGCACTCCATCAAAGGCCTCGCGCTCGGTTGGCTGGTCGTTGGGCATAGCGGCGTCGAGAAGCTTCCTCGTGTCCGCGCTGCCAATAAGCCGCTGCCGAATATCGACTATGTCTTGCGCCGCCCGGCGCTCAATGAATTGATGGAGGAAGGCAACAACCGCATAGTGCACCTGGTCGAGTCTCACGACGACCACGATATCGCCCAGCGTGCGGCCATCGAAACTGCTCCTTGGCGACGAATCCGATCGTGAACTGAGGGCGATCAGCGGGATCGCATCCGTGGCAACACGAATTCGTACCCATACGGGACAAGGCCCACGCGCTTGGGAAGCAAAACGCTAGGGAAAGCTCCGACCCCAGCAAGATGAACAGTCGCTCGTCGCGTTGACGGCGCATCATTCGCTGGCCGTCAGTATCGGATAGCCCACTTTGCGGGCTTCTCGCAGCCGTAGTCCGCCAGGTGAATCGCGTCTAGGTCGCCTGCTCAGCCGAAGGGCCGCAGGCGTCGACTAGATCTTTGATGATGGTGAAGTCCCGGAGGTTGTGGGTGAGGAGCTTCGCGTGGTGAACGTTGGCCGTGGCGGCTATCGCTAGGTCTGCCGCTCGGCGTCGCGGCCGACCTCCGCGAGCGGCGACGGCCGCCTGTAGTCGCCCCCATTCTCTGGCAACGAGATCGTCCACCGGCAAAGCAGAAAAGTGGGATTCGATCCAGCCGAGTCGCGCGGCTCTTGTTGGACGGCTGTCGTCGTCGGCGACAAGCAATCCGAAGTGCAGCTCGGCGATAGACACGCTGCTGATCGCAGCCTCAAAACGCTCCGAGACCGGTTCGGCCGAAATCAGCACCGAAGTGTCGAGAACTACTCGTTCCACGGATCGCCCAAAGCCGCACCGAATTCGGCGAGGTCGGCGTCAAGGGCGGGATCGAGCGGCAGCCTCCAGAGATCAGTGAGCTGCGCAGCAGCAGCCAAGATTGAGCCCGAACCGGGCCGAGTTCCGCGACCGGCCGGCCGGAAACCGTAATGGTGAACTCCTCTCCCGCCTCGGCGCGCCGGAGAACATTCCCAACCTGATTGCGTAGCTCCTTCTGAGGTATCACTGTCATGAGTGGCACGGTAGCACTACTGCTACCTTCCGGGCAAGTCGTCCGGACTTCACGCCAACGCCAAACCGCCGTTGATCACTCGTTCGTAGGTGGCGTGGATGGCATTGCTCGATGGGCGTACCTCGCGTTGGCGGTACAGCTGGCGGGTCCCTGTCCGAAAGATCGGTGTGCCTCCGCCGAGCAGCATCGGAGCTGAGGGCCGCCGTCCTTCTATCAACGACGGAGTTGCGCCAAGGAAATGTCGAAGCGGCCGTCGCGGCCGCGCAGCAAGCAGTGGCGCTCGCGCCACAGCAGGAATGGGCCTACCGCGTCTTGTCGCTCGCCTACACGCGATCGAAGCGGGGAGATGAGGCCCGGCAGGCGGCGAATACTGACGTCCGACTCGCGCCGCGGCGATACCAGGGGTATGTGGTGCTCGTCGCCGCTCTGCTGCAGGTTCGTGATCGCGCCGGCGCGCGCAAGGCAGCAGAACACGCAATCGCATTGAGCCCTGAGTCAGCGACTCCGTTCATCCAGATGAGTACGGCCGCATATGCGGCGGAGGACTGGGAGTTGATGGAACTCGCCTGCAGAAATGCCCTCGCACGAGAGCCCGAGAACGTCATCGCCCTGAACAACCTCGGCTGCGCGCTTCTGCGCCAGCATCGCGGGGCCCAAGCGGTCCCGGTCTACGAACTAGCTGCGCGTCTGGATCCTACCTCCGAGCCGGTTAGGCGAGCCCTCTACCGGCTCAGCACAAAGCTGTGGGCACAGCCCCTGCTCAGCGATGAAACACGCCAACTGATGGAGGCGGAGTGGCAGGCGCGCCGCTCCGACGTTCGCCGGTGGGACTCGCACAGACTGGTCCGGCTTCGACCCTGGTGGTGGCGAGGATTCGAGAAGCTTCCCCCTCCGGTCGCGTTTCCAGTCCACATTGCCGTGCTCGGCGGCTGCGCGGCCGCAGCACTCGCCAGCACGCGGAGCAGCTCACCAGTGATCTTCATCGTCATAGGCTTGTGGCTGACGCTGATGCTGCCTCGGAGCGTCTATCGCCTGCAGGTTTGGTGGAGTGTGCGCCATCCCGGGAAGGACTCTTGGGTACACCCCACGGCGCTGGCAGCCAAATCGGTCGACAGCGAGTACTGAACCGCCGCCATCGCCTGGTGCGACGAGCGCCGGGCCCGCAGTTTTGCTTCTTCGTCACCGATGAAGCAATCGCGAGCCGACGGTCAGACCGGCCGGCCGGATCGCCACCGCACCGAAAGCGCAGTCTCACAACGATCTGGGTGCCGGGTGTTGCAGGATGGCCTGCGCCAGCTGCGGCCAGCACGTGGCGCTGCAATCAAGGTAGGGTGAGTGGCAATGGGGGACGTGCTGGTACTCGCGCTGCTGGCGTCGCTGAATCCGACACTTGTCGGAGCCACGACCGTGATGATGCTTCTCGACCGGCCGGTACGGTTGATGGCCGGCTATCTGCTGGGCGCGACTATGACCAGCGTCACGCTCGGTCTCGTGATCGTCTTCTCATTGTCGGACTCGAGCGCCGCCAACACGACGCAGAATTCGCTCACGCCTGGCGTGGACCTCGCACTCGGCGCGCTTCTGTTGACGGTTGCGGTCGTCCTGCGCTCCGGCAAACGGGAGCAGTTCCAGGAGCGGCGTCGGGCCAAACGGGCAGCAAAGCCCGAGAAAGGCCCACCCCGGTGGCAGCGCGAGCTCAACAAGGGTTCCGCCAAGACGACGTTCATCGTCGGCGCCATGCTCACGCTGCCGGGAGGCTCCTACCTCGCCGGTCTCTCCCGCATCCACAAGCTCCACGAATCCTGGCCAGTCACCGTCCTGATCGTGATCGGCTTCAACGTGATCATGCTCTGGTTGCTTGAGGTGCCACTGGCGTCGTTCTTGGTCGCCCCGTACTGGACCCCAAGCGCGATCGCCCGGGCAAGAGCCTGGGGTCGGCCGCAACGCTTTGATCTTCGCAATCCGCGGCTGCCTCCTGATCGGCGGGCTGCTTATCCTCAAAGGAGCAGTTGGGCTGATCGCCTGACCGCCAGACGCAGCATGGGAGGCGACTGAGCCATGCCAGACGACCCGACCACGCCGGACAACGTGAGCACGGCCGACAACCCGACCGCGCCCGAGGACACCGACACGCCGGACGACTCCACCGGTCACGACGACTCGCCAGTGATCGCAGCTGAGCATTGGCTCGACAACCGTCTGAACCGAAGCGGGCTGCGTCCCCGCGACGCGGCATTTCTGATCGCCGGCTTCTGGGCGATAGCAGTTGTGGTATTCGGGGTCGTCGAGCGGCTCGTCGATCACAAGACCTTTCACACCATCTGGCTCGGGATCTGGTGGGCGATCGAGACGGTGACGACCGTCGGCTACGGCGATGTGGTGCCCGACCAGGTCGTCGGCAAGGTCATCGCCGGCTTGCTGATGCTCGGCGGCCTCTCTCTGCTGTCGGTCGTGACCGCCGCCATCACGAGTGGTTTCGTGTCGCGCGCCGAGGCACGCCGTCGATCCTCCGGACATGACCCGGTCGTACTTCAGCCTTGAGGAGATCACCCGGGAGTCGAGGCTATCCGCGAGCGGCTTGAACGGAGGACCGACTCGCAGGACTGAGTCTGCCGGGGGATTCGGGTCAGCGGATTGTTACTTCCTGGCTGCAGAGCGTGGCCCCGCTCACCCTGCCGCCCGTCCTTCCGCCGGAGACAGAGCGCGGCGAGATCAGTGCCATAGACAGGTGAGTACGTCTCACAGCCGATCCGGGCCGAGAACAGGTCGTAGCCGCGGGAGTTGCCCCACACCACAAACGGTGCCGCGCCTGTTGTTAGCCGCTGATCGAGTTTGGCGTAGGCGAGATAGCGCTCGGGCCCAGTGAGCTCTGCCACCCTGGCCAGCTTTGAGCGGACACCGGGATCCTCAAAGGTCGGGATCACCGAGCCATCCTTGAGCAGAAGGTTGAGGAAGTCATACGGGTCGGCATAGTCGGCGAACCAACCGTTGTCAGCCATATCGTAGGGCTCGCCCGGGTGGTTGAGCCTGGGATATAGCGCGCTTCCGAATGTTCTCACGTGTACGCGTAGACCGATTGCAGCGAGGTCGGTCTTGACGATCTGTGCCTGCTGCGGGCACGGTGCGGTGTCGCAGGTGTACAGGACAACGGTCGAGCCGGCAAACCCCTTGGCCAGCTGCCTGGCTCTGCGCAGATCAGGCTTATTGGGGTAGGCGTTGAAGTGTCGATATCCGGGCACCCCGGGCGGCAGATAGTGGTCGAACGGCGCGTCCGGCAGGTTTGAGACCTGGTCCCCGAGCCTCGCAAGCGCGCTGCGATCGATCGCATAGTTGACCGCTTGACGCAGCCGCCTGTGCGAGAACAGTGGCCGATGGGTGTTGAGGGGAGAAGAAGTCGAGCTCCGGCTGGGTACGAATAAATGCCTGCTGATGACCATGGCTCGCCGCCGGGCTACGTGCCCCGTAACGCGCGGTGATGTCGCGTGCAGATGCGGCAGTCACCTCACCCTCATCTGCAAGGTCGACGGCCCCAGATTCCACGGCGTGAACGGCCGTCTGTCTCAAGACGCCGCCAGAGATGTCGATGCGGTCGAAGTGGTGTGGACGCGAACCGTGATAATTGGTGTTGCG
>CAWDRA010000009.1:0-351063 GCA_963804615.1 uncultured Actinomycetota bacterium | reverse complement strand
ACGACATCTTTCGCAGCGATGACATGGGTGGCGTGGCCAAGACACTCTGGGTTCTGTTTGTCTTCATCATTCCGCTGATCGGGATACTGGTCTACTTTCTCGTCCGGGGCGGCTCGATGCACGAACGTGCGGCGAAGCAGGCCCAGCGGCAGCAACAAGCGTTTGATAGCTATGTCGCCGACGCGGCGGGAACGAGTCCGACCGATCAGTTGGCCAAGCTGGCCGACCTCAAGGAGCGAGGCGCGATCACCGATGCCGAGTTCGAGGCCCAGAAGGCCAAGGTCCTGGCCCAGTAGTTCCACCTGCGGATAAGGCGGAGCAGCGATGTGATCCTCGACCTCGTTCTGATCGGGCTGGTCACCACGCTCGAGCCGCTGCCGCTGACCGCTTTCATTCTGATCCTCCAGTCGAAGGGGGGAGTGCGGAAGGGGGCCGCGTTCATCTTCGGCTGGCTGGTCTCGCTGGCAATCGTGATCGCAATCACGATTGCGTTCACCGCTAACAAACCACCTCAACCGAACACGGCGCCGTCTCTCGGTGCTCTGGCTGTCAAGATTGCCATCGGTGTCGGGTTGTTGGTCATCGGCGAGCGCCAGTGGCGGCGGATGGGGCGACCGAAGAAGCCGAAGAAGACGCCACGATGGCAGTCGGGCCTGGACAACATGTCGCCATGGTTCGTCATCGGGCTGGCTCCGCTCCTACAACCCTGGGGACTGGTGGCGGCGGCAGCAGCCACCATTCTCGAGGCCAAGCTGGCCTCAGTGGGCGACTACGTCGCCGTGATCGTCTTCGGCCTCATCGCGACGTCGTCCTTGCTCACTATGGAGACCTACGCCGTCTTTCGACCCGATGCGGCCCAGGCCTTCCTCAACCGCTTGCGGACCTGGATCGACTCGCACACCGACCAGGTCATCGTGGTGGCCTCCGTTTTCCTTGGGTTTTGGTTGATCGGAAAGAGTATCTATTCGATCACTGCGTCGTGAATGCAGAAGCGGATACGAGGGCAGACCAAGACGGATACACGAGCAGATGAGGAACGGGTTGGACCTCTACGTCCAGCACGCCAACCCCGATCCCGATCGGGAGACAACTGGCTCCCGGCTCTTGACGGGCCATTGGGGATCACCATGCGGCTGTACCATCCGGATGCATCAGTCCTCTCCGGTTCCTGGTCTCCGCCTGCGTTGCAGAAGGCCTGAGCCCGAGACGATGCTCGGTATTCCTACGGGCGCCTCATCCGCTGAGGGACTCGGTACGCTCGGGTAACAACAGGACCGCTCCCACCAGGAAGAGGAGCGCTCCAACGAAGGTGCCGAGGTTGGTGAGCGTGACGTTGAGCAGTTGTCCGGTCTCCGGGACGATGTAGCTGGCTATGGCCGAGGCCCCGAAGGCGATGGAGCCGAGGAGGTTCACCAGGACGATCCACCAGGACAGGCTGGACGTCTGCCACGCACCCCATCCGTGGCAAACCTCGAACCAGGCCAGCGCGCTGGCTACCAGAAAGCAGATCGACCCGAGGAGGTCGGGTCGCCAGACGTGGTGGGTGGCAGACCCGGTGCCGAGATCGATCCGTATGGCGTTGCCCGTGCTCACGTTGAAGAAGACCGTGCCCACCAGCTGGACGACCGTCGCCCACCAGTCGATTCGCCGAGTGCCGAAGGAGAGGAACCGGCGCCAGCCCTTCGGAGGTCCCGCCGGCGCCGCGTCCACCATCTCGCGGTACTGCAAGAAGGCGGCCGCGGTGAAGAACAGGGAACCGACGAAGAAAGTGATCGAGTCCCATCTGACTCCAGCCGCCGAGGAGAACCCAGGCACGGCCCCCACGGCGAAGAGGATGGAGCCGACGGCAAACAGGATGGCCAACCACCAGCCTCGGGCTCCGGGATCCCACCAAGTGGAGGATGCTGCCCCGGGATGTGCGGGGTCGGGACGTGCGTGCTTGCGCTGACGACGGGACTCCCAGTGGACCAGCGCTCCGTCGGCAGCCGCGTATTCGGCCGAGGTGACAAAGGGCCCGAATCCCCGGCGTCGGGGTAGTTCCCGTAGGCCCGCATTCATGGGGAGAGTATGGCCCGAATATGTGAGCGGGACGGTGTCTCGGGTCGTCCTTTCGTGGTGCCCCACTGCTCGTCGGAGGCGCTGATCTCACCCGATCAGGATGAGGACGGTCCGCGAGCCCGGTGTTATGTTCTGTGCCAACGCCGGATCTGGATCAGGATCTGGATGTGGATCAGGATCATCGGTACCGGGGAGCAGCGCACATGCAGCGACCGAGTTGGGTCAAGACGTTCAGTTGGGCCATGATCGGGGGCATCATTGCGCCGGCCGCAGTGGTGAGCGTATTGATAAACCGGGTGGCGAGGCGACGCTTCTTCCGGATACTGGGCATCGTCCGGGACGAAGCGGCTGAAATCCGTGACGATCTGTTCGGCGAGTACACCCTCGAGGAGTTCTTGACCGGGGCAGTGGCCAGGCGTCCCCGCCGCTAGGTCGCTCAGCCCAGTTCGTCGCCGGGAGGGCCGACCCGGTCCGATGCCATGGCCTCGCGCACCGACTGGGCCAATCCGGGGCCGTCGAGACCGAAACGGGCCAGGATGCTGTCCGGCTTGTCCTGGGCAATGAAGGTGCGGGGAATCCCCAACACGGTCACTGGAGGCACCCTGGTCCCCGGCTCGGCGCTGGCCATGGCATCGGCCAGGAACATGCCGGCACCGCCGTGGCGCATGCCGTCCTCGGCCGTCACCACCAGATCGTGGCGGGCTGCGTCGGCCAGCATCTCGGGATCGGGGGGCGAGACCACCCGGACATCCCAGACGGTGGCTTCGACTCCCTCGGTGAGGAGCTGTGCCGCTGCCTCCTCGGCGGGACCCACCATCTTGCCCACGGCCAGGATGCACACCGAGCCGTTCCCGGCCTGGAGCCGCCGCCCGGCCAGGCCGCGTCCCACCTCACCGGTGGCCACCTGGCGGGCCCGGGTCTTCGGGAATCGGATGACCGCCGGTCCCTCCAGGGTGAGGGCCTCCTCGAGCATGACCTCGACCTCGTCGACCGACGAGGGGGTGAAGACGGTCATGCCCGGGATGGACAAGGTGAGGGCCAGGTCGAGGACACCGTGGTGGCTGGGCCCGTCGTCGCCGGTGATACCGGCCCGGTCGAGCACGAACACCACGGGGAGCCCGTGCAGGCCGACGTCCAGATTGGCCTGGTCGAAGGCCCGACTGAAGAAGGTCGAGTAGACGGCCACCACCGGCCGGAGACCACCGATGGCCATGCCGGCCGCCGCGGTCACCGCATGCTGCTCGGCGATGCCCACGTCAACGAACCGATCGGGGAACCGGGCCTGGAAGGGGAGGAGCCCAGTGGGCCCGGGCATGGCCGCGGTGATGGCCACGATCCGCGAGTCGGCCTCTGCCGCCCGCAGGAGCGAACGGGTGAAGGCGTCGGTATAGGTGGCCGGAGGGAGGTCCGCCGTCTCGACCGGGACGTCTTGGGCGTTCGAGGTGCCGTGGCCGTTGCTGCTGTTGTGACCCACGTTGACGGGGACCGTGTCCGGGGCCGTCGCTGCGATTTGCACCTTCACGTCGTGGAGCCGCTGGACGTCGTCCTCTTCGGCTGGGGCGTAGCCCCGTCCTTTCTGCGTGACGACGTGCACGATGATGGGCCCGTTCCATTCGGCGGCATGGGCCAACGCCTGCTCGACGTCGACCACGTTGTGCCCGTCGATGGGACCGGCGTACCGGATGCCCAGCGTCTCGAAGAACGTGTGCGGGGTGACCACCTCTCGAAGGGCGGAGGTCAGGCCGTGGACGCCGGAATAGGCGATGTCCCCGACTGCGGGGATCTCCCGGATCATGTGGCGCAATCGCTGGCGGGCGTGGACGTAGGTGGGATTGAGCCGAAGATGGGTGAGGCCGACCGAGAGCCGGGACACGGTGGGGGCGTACGACCGCCCGTTGTCGTTCAGGACGATGAGGACCTGTCGGCCGGAGTGGCCGAGGTTGTTCAGCGCCTCGTAGGCCATCCCACCGGTGAGGGCGCCGTCCCCCACCACCGCGACCACCCGGCGATCGGCCTCTTGAAGCTCAAAGGCGCTGGCCAGACCGTGGGCATAGCTGAGGATGGTCGATGCATGGCTGTTCTCCACCCAGTCGTGCTCGGACTCGGACCGATTGGGGTACCCGGAGAGGCCACCGGCCTGCCTGAGCTGGGTGAATGCCTCCCGACGACCGGTGACCAGCTTGTGCACGTACGCCTGGTGCCCGGTATCCCAGAGCAGGGCGTCGCGGGGGGAGTCGAAGGTGCGGTGCAGGGCCAAGGTGAGCTCGACGACCCCCAGGTTGGAGCCCAGGTGGCCTCCCGTGGCGGTCACCGCATCGACGATGAAGCCCCTGATCTCCTCGGACAGGACGTCGAGCTCCTCGGGAGTGAGGGATCGGAGGTCGGAGGGGCTGTCGATGTGTTCCAGGATCATAAGGCGCTCGGTCTTTCACGCTATCGGACTGACAACAGCAAGCTGTGGTCTTGCTCGGCGGTGCTCGCACTGGGGAACGGCCGGGAGACGCCGACCTGACGGTGGCGGCCGGGCGCGCCTGCGAACGTTACCGGGCGTGGCTGAGGAAGGTGCTGCGGTCCACCATGACCCGGGAGACCTTGCCCGCACCGACCAGGCCGGATCCGTCGGTGACGGCCACGGTGAAGGTCAACCGGCGCCCCTCGATTCGGTCGATGGTGGCCTCCGCGGTGACCTCGCCGCCGAGGCCCACGGGTACCAGATGGTCGAATTGCACCCGCTTGGCCACGCTGGTGATGCCCTCGGGAAGGTGGCCGTCGATGGCCCGGCACGTGGCTTCCTCGCACAGGGCCACCAGCCGGGGCGTGGCCAGCACGGGAACATCGCCCGACCGGAGGGCAACGGCCGTGTCGGCTTCGGTCACAGTGAGGTCGACACGGGCGGTCAGACCGGTATGTAGGGCCACCCCGGTACGATACGGGACACTGCGCACGCCGGCCACTGACGACGTACGCACGGTGAATCGTTCGGCCGGACAACCGGCCAGTAGGAGGCAGCAGTGATCGACACTCCCGTACTCGAACGGGTGCTCGGGGAGGCACTGCGCCACGGCGGCGACTTCGCCGAGGTGTTCGCCGAGGACCGGGTCACCTCGTCGGCCATGCTCGACGACGGCCGGGTGGAGGAGCTCTCGTCCGGGCGCGACCGGGGTGCCGGATCCGGGTGGTGGTCGGGGAGACCACCGGGTTCGCCCACACCGCCGACCTGTCCGAGGCCGGTCTGCTCCGGGCGGCCGAGGCGGCCGCCGCCGTGGCCCGAGGGCAACGGCGGCACGCGTCGGTGGCCGTCGGACCCCTCCGACGCCGGCGCCCCGCCCCGAGGCGACGTCGGGCGTCGATCCGCGGCGTCCAAGGCCGACGCATCGAGCTGCTGCCGCGGGCCGACGAGGCGGCCCGCGCGCCGGGCGGCGCCATCTCCCAGGTCCAGGCCGGTTACGGCGACGTCGCAAGCGGCAGATGCTGATCGCCAACTCCGACGGCCTGCTCGCCCGCGACGACCAGGTGCCGCACTCGCTTCTCCGTGTCCTGTGTGGCCGTCGGCGACACCGGGATGCAGACCGGGTTCGAGTCGGCTGCCCGCACGGTCGGCTTCGAGCTGTTCGACGACGTGTCGGTGGAGGAGCTGGCCGAACTGGCGGCCCGGCGAGCGCTGGCCAAGCTGTCGGCCCGACCGGCCCCGTCGGGCGAGGTCCCGATCGTCCTGGCCGCAGGCAGCGGCGGCATCCTGTTCCACGAGGCGTGCGGCCACGGGCTCGAGGCCGACCACATCGTCAAGGACGCTTCGGTCTACGTGGGCCAGGTGGGCCAGCAGGTGGCCAGCCCCCTGGTGACGCTGGTCGACGACGGCACCGTCGGCACGCGAGTGGGGGACCTTCGGCTTCGATGACGAGGGTCGCCCGGCCCAGCGCAACGTGCTCATCGAGAACGGCGTCCTCACCGACTACATGTGGGACTACCTGCGGGCCCGAAAGGAGGGCCGGCGCTCGTCGGGCAACGGTCGGCGCCAGAGCTACCGCGACCTGCCCATGGTGCGGATGACCAACACCTTCCTGCTGCACGGCGAGGACGACGCCGACGAATCGTGGCCCAGACCCCGAACGGTGTCTATGTGGCCAAGCTCGGCGGCGGTCAGGTCAACACCACCACCGGCGACTTCGTGTTCGGCACCACCGAGGCCTACCTGATCGAGGACGGGCCGATCACCGAGCCCCTCCGCGATGCCAACCTGATCGGGAACGGACCGGAGATCCTGCGGCGCATCGACGCCGTGGCCACCGACTTCGGCATGACCCCGGGCACCTGCGGCAAGGACGGCCAGAGCGTGCCCGTGGGCTGCGGGCAGGCCACATTGCGGATCACCGGTGTGACCATCGGAGGGACCGCCGAGTGAGCCGCACGCCACCGACGACGCACGTCCGGCAAGCCGCCGGTCGGTACCGATGAGCTGCTCGAGCTCGCCGACCGGGTCGCCGGCTGGGCCCGACCGGGCGAGGACCTCGAGGTCTACGTGTCCCGGGGGGAAGAGACCGAGGTGCGGGCCTACGACGGCGAGGTCGAGTCGTTGACGTCGGCCACTTCGGCCGGCATCGGCATCCGGGTGGTCGCGGATCACAAGCTCGGGTTCGCCTGGGCCGGATCGCTCGATCCGTCGGTGCTGGGTGAGACGCTCGCCGAGGCCAGGGACAACGCCACCTTCGCCACCCCGGACGAGCACGTGCAGCCTGGCCGTGTCCGACGGCGTCGCCGCGGTCGCCGTCGACCTGTGGGACGACGGGCTGGCCTCGGTGCCCACCGCCGCCAAAGTCGAGCTGGCCCTGGAGCTGGAGCGCCAGGCCCGCGGCGCCGATCCCCGGATCCGCCAGGTTGCGTCGGCCGACTACGGCGACATGCCGGTCGAGGCGGCATTGGTGTCGACCAACGGGATCCGGGCCTCGACCCGGCGCACGTCGCGGCTTCTGTCGGTGTCGGTCATCGCCGGCGACGGGACCGCCAGCCAGACCGGCGGTGGATTCAGCGCCGGCCGCGGCTTCGACGGGCTCGACCCCGAGCAGGCCGCCGCCGACGCCATGGAGCGGGCCGTGCGCATCCTCGGGGCCACCAAGGGCCCCTCGGGCCGGTCGACCGTGGTGTTCGACCGCCGGGTGGCCACCACGTTGTTGTCGGTCATCTCCTCGGCCCTGTCCGGCGAGGCCGTGGACAAGGGCCGCTCGTTCTTTGCCGGCCGCCTGGGTGAGCAGGTAGCCGACTCGGTGCTCACCATCGTCGACGACCCCACCGACCCCCGGGCCTTCGGTGCCGCCGCCTACGACGCCGAGGGACTCGCCTGCCGCCGGAACCTGCTGGTCGAGAACGGTGTGCTCCGCCGGTTCCTCTACGACACGGTGTCGGCATCTCGTGCCGGTACGGTCTCGACGGGCTCGGCCGTGCGGGGTGGCTTCGCGGGGACTCCGGGAACGGGATGCCGGGCTCTGACCCTGGCTGTCGGCCCTGAGGGCTCGATCAGGACGGCGTGCTCGGCCGCGGTGGGCGAGGGCCTGTTCGTGCAGTCGGTGACCGGCGTGCACTCGGGGGTGAACCCCATGAGCGGCGACTTCTCGGTCGGCGCCGAGGGGCTCATGATCCGGGACGGCGTGCTGGCCGAGCCGGTGCGGGAGATCACCGTCGCCTCGACCCTCCAGCGGATGCTGCAGTCAGTGGTGGCCATCGGGGCCGACGTCGAGTGGCTTCCCGGCATCGCCGCTGGTCAGACGATTGCCGTGGGGGACATGCAGATCGGCGGCGTCTAGCCGCCGGTTCTCGCCACGGTCCGCCAGGCGGGGTCAGCTTCAGACGAGGTAGCTGAGCTTCCTGTCTTAGCTACTTGTCCGACGAGGGCTACTTGTCCGACGAGGCGGCGGCCGCAGCCGCCGGCTTGGCGGATGGGGCCGACGAGCCGGAGTCGGACTTGGGGGACGAACCGTTCGACCCGCCTGAGGCCTTGCTCTCGGCGGAGACCTTGTCCCCGCCGGACTTCTTGTCGCCGTCAGATCCGTTGGACGAGGCGCCGTCGCCGCCCGAGCCGCCCGAGCCGCCGTCGAGACAGCGCTCTTCTTGTCGCGGCTGTCGGTCTTGTAGAAGCCGCTTCCCTTGAAGACGATCCCGACGTTGCCGAACAGCTTGCGAACTCGGCCGCCGCAGGTCGGGCAGACCTCGATCGGGTCGTCAGTGAACGACTGCACGGCGTCGAAGGTGTCGGTCACACTCGGTGCAGCGATATTCGTACGTGGGCACGTCGCCCGACCTCCCGTGAGTTCTTTTGCTGGGCCTTAGCACTCTAATGCAGTGAGTGCCAAGTCCGAGCGGCCGCCGCCCCGGAGCCTTCAGGCAGGATTCCCCCGCTCAGGCGCATTTCGACGATGGACACATCCCCTACACTGAGGTCCGTGAAGAAAGCGGCTGGTCATGTCTGAGCGGAGCCTGACGCATCTCGATCCGCTGGGCCGGGCCCGGATGGTCGACGTCACCCCCAAGGAGCCCACCCACCGCCGGGCCCTGGCCCGCTGCCGGGTGGAGATGGCGCCCGAGACCACGGCCAAGGTGGCCACCAACGCCATCACCAAGGGCGACGTGCTGGCGCCGCCCGGGTCGCCGGCATCCAGGCGGCCAAGCGGACCGCCGACCTGATCCCGCTGTGCCACCCGCTCCTGGTGGGGTCGGTCCACGTCAACTTCACCATCGGCGACGACTTACGTCGAGGTCGAGGCCAAGGTCGAGACGGTCGACCGGACCGGTGTGGAGATGGAGGCCCTGACGGCCTGCGCCATCGCCGCCCTCACCATCTACGACATGTGCAAGTCGGCCGACCGCTCCATGAGCATCGGCGAGCTCACCTTGTGGGAGAAGACGGGCGGCAGCTCGGGAGCGTGGAAGCGGAACCCGTCGACCTGAGCGGACAGAACGGCATGCATTGACCATCGGTGCGCCGACGTTGATCCTCGGGTATCGACGCATCAACGAGGGAGTCGACGATCCGTTCCACTTCTGCGTGACACCCGAAAGGTTCGCCGAGCAGTTGGAGGGGTTGTCCGTCGCGTCGAGTTCGTCACCCTCGATGAGGTATCCAGGCCATCCCGAACGCCTCGGGTGGCCCTGACCTTCGACGGTGGTTACGTCGACAATCTGGTCCAGGCGGTGCCCATCGCCCAACGATTCGGCGCGCCCATCACCGTGTACGTGACCAGCGGCCTGGTTGGTGATCCCCGAGGGTTCTGGTGGGACCGCCTCGCCCGGCTGGTGCTGCACGGCACGTCGGAGCCGGTTGAGGTCCCGATCGTCATAGGTGGTGTCGAGATCCCGGCACGGTTCGG
Organism: uncultured Actinomycetota bacterium; assembly: GCA_963804615.1. Lineage (GTDB taxonomy): Bacteria > Actinomycetota > Thermoleophilia > Solirubrobacterales > Solirubrobacteraceae > Palsa-465. The sequence continues at coordinate 341,647 of CAWDRA010000009.1, read as the reverse complement.
CCGCCCGGAGACGGCGCGCTCGATGCTCGAGGTGCTCTGGACCCGACTGCGGGTGCGCACGCCTCAGGAGATCGACGACGTGCTCGTCGATCTGGGTGAGCGGTTGTCGGTGAGCACCGAGGCGTCACCCGACGCTCGGACCTTGACCGGTCTGGAGCTGGACGACCTCGCCGCCTCAGCGGGCGTGACCATCGGAGCACAGACCGCCGACCACATCTTGTTGCCGCGCCCGTAACTACCCCGTCCAGGTTGCGACGATCAGGGCTTCGAAGCTCGACCTGGAGGCGCAGCTGGGAGACTCGGTGCGCCACTTCGCCTATCCCTTCGGCGGTCGGGATTCGTTCAACGCCGATTCGATCTCTGCCGTGCGGAGCGCCGGATTCGAGACGGCGACCACGACCATGCCCGGATCGGTGGAGGCCTCTTCGATCCCCCTGGCTTTGCCGAGGCGCATGGTCATGAACTGGTCTGGTCGGCTCTTCCGGCTCAAGACGTTGCGCTGGGGACTGCTCTGAGCCCCGGCCGTGCTCGAGCCGGTCGTGATGGCGACCGCTCCTTGCGTCCACCAGCTTCACGAGGATGTCGGCCTGCCCGGCGTACCGAGCAGATTTGGTCTTAGGTTGGCCGTCCGAACGTATCGCCGAGAATGGCATCAACCGGGTTCGGGGCTACGGCTGGGGACGAGGGAGAAGTTGCCGTGACGGCTTCGGGGGAAGACGCGGTTGACTGCGTCGGCGACGGTTCGGTCTGGCCGGCTGGACTGACCATGGCAGCGGTCGGGGCTGAACCGCGTTGCCGTGGGTTCACCGATGCGACGGTGCTGCTCAGACGTTCAACTGTTCTGGTCACCTCGACCAGGATGCGCCGCACCTCTTCGAGCTCGCTGTGGATCTCCGCATAGGTGATGGACGAATCTTCGCCCTCGCCGCCCTCGCCGACCCCACCGGGCATCCGGCTAACCGGCAGCGGCTGCCCGCAGCTCGTCGATGGTCAGCTCCGAGGTTGCCTCGCCACCGCACTGGGCGCAGTGATCGAGATGACGCCAGCTCCTGAGCAAGCGGGTGCCCTCAGGGTTCAGGAGCACCACAAACGATTCCGACATGGGGTCGATCTCGACCCCGTAGCACGGCCGCCACGCGGTCGAGGCTTCTCCAGACACGGAGCTGATCCCCTTGAGGACGCGGCGAAATCTTGAGTTCTCCGTATCGAAGATCCAAGTGCTGTGGCACGACTCAACGATGAGCGGTTCCATAGTGCGATCTTGACACCTTCCTCCGTCAGAAACCGAACGAATATGTTGCGGTTTAGTGACGGTTCTCACTCTCCGAGATATAAGAAATAGATAAACTCACGCCCTGTGCCACAACCCGTGCGCTCGGTGCAGCGCGGTGCTGGCCAGGGCTTCTGCGTGCGTCCCGTTCTACCCGGACGGGGACCGGGACCAAACAGTGAGCTCGATCGGCCCGGCCGGTGGTGCCGTCAGTCTCCAAATGTGATCAGCCCGAGATAAAAAATGGGAAGTGTCCGATTCAGAGGGGACCAACCGTGTGCTTCCGGCCGGGAAGGTGCTCTCGAGACGACGCCAAGGCGGTCAATGCCCTCGACACGGTCAAGCGGGTGTCCGCCGGATCGATGACCGCGTCGACGAACCCACGTTCGGCCGCTTCCCATGGCGTGAGGAAGCGGTCTGTGTACTCGGCCTGGAGCTCGGCGCGTTGTCCAGGGTCGGCCCCACGGTTGAGGATCTGCACCGCTCCTTCGGCCCCCATGACGGCGATCTCGGCACACGGCCAGGCGAAGCACAGGTCGTTTCCCAGCCCACGGGAGTCCATCACGATGTAGGCGCCCCCGAACGCCTTGCGAAGGATCACGCAGATCCGGGGCACGGTGGCTTCGGCATAGGCAAAGGCGAGCTCGGCCCCGTGCCGGATCATCCCCCGCCACTCCAGGTCCTTGCCCGGGAGGAAGCCCGGTGTGTCGACCAAGGTCACCAAGGGAAGGTTGAAGGCATCGCAGAACCGGACGAACTTCGCCCCCTTCTGCGATGCGGCGATGTCCAGCGTCCCCGCTAGAGCCTGGGGCTGGTTTGCCAGCACGCCCACGGGTCGGCCGCCGATCCGTCCGATGCCGGTGACCAGCTGAGGGGACCAGCGCGTCCAGAGCTCGGTGAACTCGCCGTCGTCGCAGAGGTGGGCGGCGATATGGCGGACGTCGTAGGAGCTGGTGGTGCGGGCGGGGATGGCCTCCCGCAGTTCGGGGACCACTCGGTCGGCGGGATCGGTGGTCGGCCCCATGGGCGGCAGATCGTCGGCGTGGGCCGGCAGCAGGGCGAGAATGTTCTCCACGTGAGCCATGGCGTCGAGCTCGTCGACCGCCTCGATGGCGCACAATCCGCTGGAGCGGGCGTGGACGGGGGCACCCCCCAGCTGGTGGATACCGATCCGCACCCCCGTGAACTCTTCGACCATGGCCGGACCCGAGACGAATGCGAAGGCCTCGGGCGACATGATCACGACGTCGGCGATGCCCAGCATCAGCGCCGGACCGGAGATGGCGGGACCGATGACGACGCTCAGCACGGGGACGATGCCCGAGCATGCCGCCAACGCCCGCGCCGCTTGACCCCACCCGTGGAGGGAGTCGATGCCCTCAGACACGTCGGCCCCCGAGGAGGCCAGGACGAAGACCATCGGGATGTGCAGGGCGAGGGCGCTTTCCGCCGCGGCCTGTAACGTTGCCCCGTCCTCTTTGGACAGCGCACCCCGGCGTCGGGAGGACACGCTCCGGGCGACCATGGCCGGGCGTCCTCCGAGCTCTTCGATCCCGGCCCGAACCGTTCCCTGGACCAGATGCCGGATGGTCGGTTCAACCGGGGGAGCGATGCTCATCGCCTCATGGTACGACGCGATGGCTTGACCGCCGTTCTCGTCCCGCCCCAGGCCGGTAGCGTCCAGGACAGCCGACTATCCACGGCGTGTACGCGGTGACGATGAGGGGAGTCCATCTGCGAACTGGCGAGCCGGTAGCGAACGCTGGGGAGAGCCGGGGAATGGCGTCTCGCGTCCTGGCTCTACTCCGGCGCTACTGGCCCTACCTGCGGTATGTGGTGGGTCTGGGCTTGGCCTGGTTCGCCCTCGACGCGCTGAACGGTCATCGCGGCGAGCTGTCGGACGCCGAGAACTACCTCTCCCACCTGCACTGGCAATGGGTGATCCTGGCCGCGGCATGCGAAGCGGCGTCCCTCTTCTCCTTTGCCCTCCTCCAGGCCCGCCTGCTGCAGGCGGGCAAGCTCCGGGTCGGGCTGGGCACCCTGTCGGGCGTCACGCTCGCCGCCACTTCGATCGCCGACTCCCTCCCGCTGGGATCGGCTCTGGCCAGCGTGTTCGCCTATAGGCAGTACCGGCGAAAGGGGGCCACGCAAGCGCTCGCCGGCTGGGTGGTGGCCGCATCGTTGGTGGTGGCTACGGTCACCTTGGCCGTCTTGGCCTCGTTCGGATTGGCCGTGGCCGGGGCCGAGGGTGCCTCCTACGACTTGGTCTGGGTCACGGTGGGGGTGCTCATCCTGGCGCTGGCGTTGTCTGTCGTGTTCTTGAAGAAGCGCTTCTTGGCCCACGTGGTCTCGGGAGCGGTGCGGCTGTGCCGACGGTTGACCGGTCGACCCCGCGGTGAGATCGGCGAACACGTGGACCGGATCGTGGAACAGCTGACGGTGGTGCAGCTCAGCGGATGGCAGGCGGGCCGAGGCCGGGGGTGTGGGGCATGGCCAACTGGGCCCTTGACTGCGCCTGTCTGGCCTGTGCCTTTGCCGCCGTCGGGGTGGGCGTACCGTGGCGAGGCCTGCTTCTCGCCTATGGGGCCGGGCAGCTCGCAGCCAACCTGCCCATCACCCCGGGAGGCCTGGGCGTGGTGGAGGGCAGCCTCACCATCGCCCTGGTTGCCTTCGGCGGTTCCGAGGCGTCGACGGTCGCCGCGGTGCTCCTGTACCGCATCTTCAACTTCTGGATCACGCTTCCAGTCGGTTGGGGGGCATGGCTGACAATGGTCCTCCGCCACCGTCGCGAGCTCCGGCGGTCTCCGCCACCACCGGACGCCGGTCCACCGGGATTGCCCTCCGATCAGGTCGTCCCGGCTGGTCCCACTGTCCACGCCCCCGACCACAAGCCCGCGCTGCTTCCGCCGCCGGAGGTCCACGACCCCGCTCCACCTTCCGTGGGGAACCCGGCGCAGGCTGCTGCTTGTCCGGGGTCACCGACGCCAAGCGGATGCTGGGTTATCGAGGATACCGGACCTGGCCATGGCTGGCGCCGTCAGCGTCGCTGGCGTCGGGGGCCGCTGGTACTGATAGCCACGGCGGTGGTGGGATCGGTTGCCCTGACCAGTTGCACGGCGGGGCACGCCTCCCTCGGCACCGGTTCGAGCCCCTGCTATCTGGCACTTCCCAAGGCGGCCGACGCCGTGCACCACCGAGGGACGCTCGTCGGCGTCCGCCTGGTCCCACCGTCCGAGCTCGACCCTCACCTCTCCACTCGCCTTGAGCTCGAGCACCGTTACGGTGGCCCCCTGAAAGACACCTGCCTGGTGGCCTACCGGGGGATGTTCACCTCGTCCTCAGTCGAACGGCCCATCAAGCCGGGCCGCTCGGGGACCTACGCCGTGGCGGTGCTGACCACTTCGGGCAATCGGCTACTGGCCACGTTCGTCCTCACCCATGAGCCTCTCCGATTCGGTCACACCCGGATCTGAGGCCCGATTGCACCGGTCATCGCGGGAGACTCGCCTTTCGGCCCCTAGATTGGCGCCGATGACCTCTCACCTGGCCGAAGCCGGCCACTTCTTCGACGCTCGCTCCCAGCGCTCCGGTCTCCGCTGGTCCCGCTGATGGAGCGTCTGGACCGTCTCGAACGGGTCACCGACTTGCTGCTGGTGTTGCTGGACACGCCACAACCGCTCAGCCTCCGGGAGATCGCCAATCGCATCCCGGGCTACCCGTCCGGTCGCGACGCTCGGCGCCAGGCATTCGAGCGTGACAAGCGGCTGCTTCGAGACGAGGGGGTTCCCCTCTTGGTGGAGGCGATCGGCGGGGACGACCAGCTCGGCTATCGGGTGGACCCCAGCCACTATTACCTTCCCGATCTGGGACTCGATCCCGAGGAGCAGGCTGCGCTCAACCTCGCCGTCGCCGGCGTCCACCTTGGCGGCCCCAGTGGCGTCGACGCCCTGTCCAAATTGGGCGCCACCGGAGAGTCGCCGCTGCGGCCCATGGCCGATACACCCCTGGTCGACCTGCCCTCGGTCGAGTCACTTCCTGCGCTTTCCGGGCTGTTCGAAGCGGTTCGGCTGTCGGCCACGGTGACCTTCGAGTACCGGGGAGCACCCCGGCAGGTCGACCCGGCGGGACTCCGATTTCGTGGCGGCCATTGGTATCTGGTCGCCTTCGATCGGGACCGGGTCGAAGGACGCACCTTCCGGGTCGACCGTGTCACGTCGACGCCATCGGTCGGGCCACCGGGGTCGGCCGAGCTGCCCGAGGGATTCGATCCCGACGCCGCGTTCTCTGCCGAGCCCTGGCGATTCGGTGCCGGTGAGGCCGTCGCCGTGGATGTGCTGATCGACGCGGTGGAGGCCGGTCGGGTGATCGCCGAACTGGGTCCGGGCGCAGTGACCGAACGCCGAAGCTCGGGGGCCGTGGTGGTCCGGCTGTCCGTGACCGACATGGGTGCGCTGGTGACCTGGGTCCTCGGGCTCCTCGATCACGGTGAGGTGCTCGGTCCGCCCGAGGCTCGCACCGCGGTCATCGACCGCCTTCAGACCCTCGTCCACGTCGGAGAGGCCTCCGGGGGAGCGCCGGTATGACTGTCACCCGGGACGTCGGCACCAGGCTCCGGCGCCTCCTTGCCATCCTGACCTGGCTGGCCCAGGTGGGGGAGACCCCGATCGAGGAGGCCGCGGCCCGCTTCGGGCTGGAGCCCGACGCTCTGGTCGCCGAGTTGGAGATGGCTGCCTGTTGTGGTCTTCCGCCGTACACGCCTGATCAATTGATGGAGATCGTCGTCACCGACACCACGGTGTCGGCCCACCTGGGCGAGATGTTGGCCCGACCTCGGCGGCTGAGTGCTCGGGAGGGGTTCGCGTTGGCCGCCTCGGGTCGTGCCTTGTTGGCCGTGCCCGGAAGCGACGAGAACGGGGCCCTGTCGCGGGCCCTGGCCAAGCTCGATCGTGCCCTGGGGGGCAAGTCCATGGTCATCGAGCTCGATGATCCCCCGATGCTGGGCGTGGTGCGCACTTCCCTGGAGACCGGCAGCCAACTGCAGATCGAGTACTACTCGGCCTCCAGCGACGAGGTCAGCTCACGGCGAATCGAGCCGCTGCGGCTGTTCGCCGCCGATGGACACTGGTATGTGGATGCGCACTGTTACAAGGCCGGCGACGAACGCCGCTTCCGAGTGGACCGGATCCAGGCGGCAGAGATCCTTGCCGGCGCGAACAGCGAGCGCCGGCCGGGGGTGGCGGGGGCCGACGCGGCGGAGTATGAGCCGTTCGTGCCCGGACCCGACATCCGCACCGTCCGTCTGGCCCTCGATCCCTCGGTGGCCTGGGTGGTGGAATCGATCCCGGCCGTGTCCCCCCCCGAGACGGCGGGGGACCGGATCGAGGTGGATGTCGCCGTAGGTGGGGACGCCTGGTTGAAGAGGCTGCTGCTTCGACTGGGCACCGCGGCCCAGGTGGTCGGACCGCCTGAGGCGGCGTCGTTGTTGGGCGATGCGGCCGGGCAGATACTCGACCGCTACTCGCGTTTCCCAGGCGGGGTGACTCACCTGGGCCTGACGGCCACGGTTATCGCCGAACCACGACCTCAGGTGTTGTAATGAAATAACATGAAATAGTACCGTAGGCACTATGAGGAGCTCACGGTGCTGAGGCTGCACACGGTCCGAGTGGGCGGCCACGGGTACTACGTCGACGACCTCCCCTACGGTCGGGAAGCGGGTACCGGGCTGGCGGGGGAGAGCCCGGGGCGCTGGATGGGGGATGGGGCAGCAGCGCTCGGCCTCACCGAGCGCGTCGCGCCCGAGGCGTTCGCCCACGTCCTCGACGGTCGAGACCCCCTCTCGGGTCGGGCCCTGCCCGTTCCGCGCAACCGGGTAACGGTGGCCGGATATGACCTGGTGTTCTGCGCCCCGAAATCGGTGAGCCTCCTCCACGCCCTGGGACCGACGGAGCTTTCATCGGCGGTGGGCGAGGGCCACGATGCCGCCGTGCAGGCGACCGCCGAGTACGTGGCCAGAGCCGCCTTCGGCGTGCGACGAAGCGACCACGGCCACCGACGGACCCTGCCGACCACGGGAATGGTGGGGGGAGCATTCGTCCACCGGACCAGTCGTGCACTCGATCCTCACCTTCATACCCACGTCGTGGCGGCGAACGTGGCCCAGGGGGTGGACGGCGTCTGGTCGGCGGTCGACGGCCGCGGTCTGTTCGCCCACATGGCGGCCGCCGGCCGCCTGTACCATGCGCAACTCCGCCACGAGCTGACGGGTCGGTTGGGCGTGGCCTGGGACGTCCGTCCCAATGGCTTTGGCGACGTGGTGGGCGTCGACCCCGGACTGCGCAGACTGTTTTCACAACGCTCGGCGGACATCAAGGCATACGTGTTTGAACGCTCCGGACGAGCTTCGGCACGCGGTGCGTTCTACGCCACGCGTCCCGAAAAAGATCGAACTGTCTCCTGGGAGGCGCTCGTTCCCGAGTGGCGTCGAGCGCGCCAACGAGCTCGGCTACGAGATCGGTGCCCTCAGCCGGGTCGTCGGACGGGGTCACGACCGGAAGGTGTTCGACGCCGAGCTGTTGCAGTCGGCAATTGCCGAGCGGGCGCGGCCGGACGCCACGCTGTTGCGTCGCGACCTCGTGTCGGCGGTTGCCACCGCGCACGTGGGAGGTGGTCGGGTGAGCGACGTCGAGGGCGCGGTCGACCGGCTCTGCGCCGGGGTACGGGCGCACGATGGCGGTGGATCCGGGGTCAAACGCTGGCCGGTGCCCGCCATCGCCGACGCGGCCCGATCCCGCGCCGACGAGCTGACCCCTCGGTCGGAGCAGAGGCGTCGTGGTCGCGGTGACCGGGAATGGCCTGATCGCTCTCGGACGGTGCCGTCTCGTGCTCCCCGCTTTGTCGGTCGTGACCGTCACGGCCCAGAACGCGGGTTGGAGCGTTGAGCGCCCTCAGCGCCCGACGTCTCGAACCAGTCCTCGATGCCGCGTCGGTCCGGTGATGGTCTGCCAGAGCTCGGTGCCGTGGCTCGGCGACAACGGCACCCAGCCCACCTGGTTGTGCTCGTCGAAGGCCAGTGCGTGCTCGGGCCTGCCCCGAGTGATGACGTCGGGGGGCAGCCGACGTCGACGGACGGTGGCGGACGTGAGGGTGTGCCGCAGCGCCCCGCCGGTCACCGCGTCGGACAGCGCGCGTCCGGTCGGAGTCCGACCCGATGACAACGATCGTGTGCCTACCTCTTCCTCGCCGGCGAGCACGGAGAGTGCATCGAGCGTGACCACATCGCCGATGCCGGGCAATACGACGGTGGTTCCGAACAACGAGAGGAAACCATCGGCGGCATGACCCCATCGCTGCTTCGCCTGCGAGAGGTCTTGAAAACAGGCCAGCGTGGTCAGCCCCTGGCCTCCGCCCTCGCTCACCATGGAGGGAAGGTCGGGCAACGGTGCGATATTGGCTGCTTCGTCCAAAGCCAGAAGCACCGGGGGTCGACGATCCGCGACCGGTCGCTGGTGGGCGCGACTGTCGTAGGTGGCAGTCCTGATGTCCTCGATGATGCCGACCACCATGGGGGCGACCAATCCCTGGCGTCGACCGGAGGCACAGATGTACAACGTGTCCGACGACTCGACGAATGCGGCAGGATCGAAGTCGGGATCGGCCGTCGCGGCCAGCGCCCTTTCGGTGCGATACCCGCCGACGGCGCCCGAGGCCGTGGACCAGATGCCGCTGAGTTCCCGCTCATCGGTGCAGGTCACGCCGTTAAGGAGGTCTGCGGCGAGGCCGGCGGCATCACCGGGAGCCGCGGCCAGGATCTGCTGAGCGGGGAGCGCTCGGCGACGGTCTATCCACGAGAGAACCGTGCGCATGTCGGCGCCGTCTCGGGCCGCGGCATGGAGAAGTGGGGCGATCAACGCCTCGGCCCGCTCGCTCCAATGATCGTGGCGCACGGCAGCGGTCGGGCCCGACGCCGAAGCCATGCCTACGGTGATGAGTGATCGCGCCACGCTCAGCGCGCCATCCCATGTATGACACCCCTGTATCGGCGACCACCGAATCGGCCGCAAGCCACCCGGCGCGTCCGTCGCCCCCGCGGGATCGAAGATGAGGCACTCGCCCACCCGCGAACGCGCCGTCGCCGTGGTCGCCATCACGTCCGGTTTGGTCGACGTGCTGACCGCCGGTCCGGATGCGACGAGGAGGTTGGGAATGATCAATGAGGACGTCTTGCCCGACCGCGGTGGACCGAGGACCAACACCGATTGTTCCGGTGGTGCGAACATCCAGTCGCTTTCTCGATGGCCGAGGTACATGCCGTGACCCGACGCGACCGACGCGCTTTGTGCCGCGCGATGGGCTTTCGCGGCGCGTTGCGTAAAAGTTTCTTGATGGGATGTTTTCATCCTTCAACCTGTCCTGAGCGCAGTTACCCGCGAACACGAGCCTCTTGACTTCGTGGCAATGACTTCACCGGCCACCATGACGATAAAGCCTTGCAAACAAAGAGCTTTTCGTCCATAGCCGGTGGCGGTTTCGGCGTGGAACGGTGCCTCGCATCGCGCCGATTACGCGCCGCGTGCCGGCCTCGCGTGACGTGATCAGAGAGTCCGCTTGAGCGCGTACATCCTTGTCACGGCGACGCAAATGCTTGACCTGGGCCGTAAAAACCATTTTGATTGTTGCGATTGCGTATCACTGAGGAGCTGATTGTGAATAGGTCACAACTCGTCGGATCCGTCAATGCGTCGACATCTCATAGTCGTCGTGTGGTCGAAGAAGTCGTGGATGTCTTGTTCGACACGATCATCGCCGAGGTTCGTTCTGGAAGAAAAGTGTCAGTCATCGGATTCGGGACCTTCAACCCGATCCGTCGTGCGGCACGGATCGGAAGGAATCCACGGACCGGAGCAGTGGTACCGATTCCGGCGTCGAAGGGCGTCCGGTTCGCCACCGGTTCGACGTTCAAATCGGCGTTGAATCCCAAGGAGGGAGCACCCATGGCAGTAAAGAAGGCAACGAGGAAGAAGGCGGCGGCCAAGAAGGCTCCGGCCCGCAAGACCGCTGCTCGCAAGAGCACGGCCAAGAAGGCTCCGGCCCGCAAGACCGCCGCACGCAAGACGACGGCCAAGAGGGCTCCGGCCCGCAAGACCGCCGCCCGCAAGGTGGCCGCCAAGAAGACGACGGCCAAGAAGGCGGTCAAGAAGGCAGTGAGAAAGGTCAGTGCCAAGAAGACCACGGCCAAAAGGGCCGTGAAGAAGGCGGTTCGCAAGACGACCGCCAAGCGGGCTCCGGCTCGCAAGACAGCAGCGAAGAAGGCCACCAAGCGGGCCCCGGCCCGCAAAACAGCAGCCAAGCGGGCTCCGGCCCGCAAGACGGCAGCCAAGCGGGCCCCGGCCCGCAAGACGGCAGCCAAGCGGGCTCCGGCTCGCAAAACGGCAGCGAAGCGCGCTCCTCGCAAAACGGCAACCAAGCGCGCTCCGGCTCGCAAGGCGGCCTCGGCGCGGTAGCCAGCATCACGAACGACTCCGGCGGTCGTGGCCATGCCCGGCTGACGGAGACACAGTGATACGACAACGGGGGCCTTCGGGTCCCCGTTTGTCGTACTGAGGCGCTCTGGTCCGGCGTCCCATCTCCCATCCGGTCATGGACCACAGAGGTCTCACAAGCCTGAGGCAGTTGTCTCGTGCCACCGACCAGTGCCGCCCGGTGCCGACGAGGCAACGTGTGCCCGCTTTCTCCCCCGTAGAATGTCGGCCATGGAGGTCACGTTCACCAAGCTCTCCGGCCGTCGTTACGAGATGAACGTCGTGCGGGAACGCGGACCCCAGCTGGCACCACGGCAGGGGCCTGGGTATCACGACTACCTCCCCCACGACGCAGTCCACTTCCTCGTCGAGGCTGAGGCAGGCCTCTCCAGCGGTGTCTTCGGGCAGATCGCCGCGGGACGGAACAACTTGTTTACGACGGCCGATCCCGCGTTGAGACGCCACCAGGCCCGGAGAGAGGCCAAGCACCGACCCCTGGGTACGAGTAGGGCCGAAATGGCCCGCTCCGAGTCGTTGGCATCGCTGTGCGTGCCCCTGTGGGAGCTTCGAACGGGGCGTCGCCTGGAATTGCCGGAATGGCGCTCCCGGATCGACCGCGACCCCCGTACTTCACCGGTCATACAGCGCATCCTCGCACGTCTCGACAGTTCGCCGGGAGCTGGAACAGTCTGCCCGTGGGCGGAGGCTCACCCTGTCGTGGCCGCTCAGCCGACAGGGCAACGCCGGGTCGGAGGGCCGCCGGCATCGCATAGCCAGCGAGACCCGCCGTGCCCGTCCGATCCCAGGTCATCGGGCGAAGGCTGCTCGAAGCTAGACAGAGGTTGTTCGACGCTGATCAGAGGTCGGTCAGCTGATCAGAGGTCGGCCATGAGATGAAAGGCCTCCCCGGCGGTCACCGAGGCGAGCGCGCCGTGCGCGCGCAGCTGTCGGCGGACCCGGCTGCCGAATTCCTCGGTTTCGCGTCTGGTGGTCTCGGTGGGGTCGATGCCCATGGTGCTTTGTTGTTGGCTCACGTGACAGAGCAGCGCTTCGATCTTGATGTCTTCGAACCCGTCGACCTCTTCGACGTGGTTGGGTTGATCCGGCTCCCACAGCACCAAGGCGTCGGGGCGGTGGGGAGGGAGGCCGAGCTCGGGAAAGAAGTGGGGGTCCCGTGCCGCCACCACGGCGTCGACGGTGAGGAAGCCGGCGGCGCGGTGATCGGGATGGAGGCGGTAGCGGCGCCAGGGATCGTGGCCGAGTATCACCGAGGGTCGAATCGTTCTAATGATCCGGCTCACCGCCCGGCGTTCGTCTGCTCCTGCCACCAGCTCGCCGTCGACCCGGTCGAGGAATAGAACACGGTCATCGCGACGTCGCGTCCTCGCCAGTCCGGCCGTCGATGATGTCAGCGGCGGCCGACACTCGGTTCGTCGTTCGGCCACCAGATCAGACAGCTGTCGATCAGGGTCCCAGGAGCCCTTGGAACCGTCGGTCAGCACCAGGTGATGCACCCGGCATCCGGCACCGGCCCACTTGGCCAACGTGGCGGCACATCCGAATTCGACGTCATCGGGATGGGCGCCGATGGCCAGGGCGATGGCGGGAACGGCGAGGTTTGTCGACGGCGGACCTGACGGGTAGGTCTCCGACCGGGAGGCCACTCGGACCTGACCATGGGGCCTCCGCTGACGACTCGCCCACCGTTGAGATCGGCCGGGTCCGGCTCAGCGGCTGCCGCGGACGGGCACGATGTCGGCGGGCTCGTCCACGTCCCAGGCCAGGTCGGGTAGGTCCAGGACGTGCAGCGGCAATCCGATGCGAGCGACTTCGGCCCGGTGCCGGGCGAACGAACCGGGACCGTAGGAGAAGCGGAAGGCGGCGTCAGCGGGAACGGCGATGACGTTGGTCCCGTTGCCGAACCGATCGGGCACCAGCGTGACGCCCGGAGCCAGCCCCACCAGCTCGAGCCCGGTGGCCGAGGCAGGTCGGCGTGGGCCACCATGACCTGTGCCACCCCGCCGGCACGGAGCCGCTCGCACGCCGGCCTCCACCGCGCCGTTCAGGCCTCGCCCCGGCTCCCAGATGACCAGTGCCCCCATGTCCCCGGGCCCAGTCGGCCACTTCGGTGTCGTCGCAGACAACGGCGACGGGGAGTGGTCGGGCGGCCCTGAGCACCTGTTCGGCCATGGCCCGGGCCAACGCAGCGCGCTCGTCCGCGCCGAGGTCGGCGTCCATTCGACGCTTTGCCTGCTCGAACGCCTTCACCGGCACCAGCACTGCGACTGAATCGAGCCGTAGGGGCTGGCGCAGGTGGAGCGATCGGATGCCGGGACCGGCCACCCGGTCAGTGTACGGCGCCGAGCCATACCCGCAGGCCATAGCTTTAGTCTGGCCCATGGCCGGGAGAGTCGCCGTTATCGGCGCCGGCTCGTGGGGGACCACGGTGGCGTCACTGGTGTCATCGAATACCCCCACCGTGCTGTGGGCCCGGCGCCCGGAGCTGGCCGAATCGCTCCGGACCGATCACGCAACCCGATCTATCTCCCCGGCACGTCCTGCCTGATGACCTCGAGGCCACGGCCGTCCTGGACGAGGCCGTCGACGGGGCCGACCTGGTGATCATGGCCGTTCCTTCCCACGGCTTTCGCGCCGTCTTGGCCGACCTGGCCCCGTCGGTCACGCCGGGACCCCGGTGATCAGCCTGGCCAAGGGCCTGGAGCAAGGAACGCCACCTGACGGATGACCGAGGTGGTGGCCGAGGTGCTCCCGGAGCAGCCCGGTCGGCGTGCTCACCGGCCCCAACCTGGCGTCGGAGGTGGTCGCCGGCCAGCCCGCGGCCACCGTCGTGGCCATGGCCGACCAGCGCCTGAGCCGATGGGTGCAGGAGCTGCTGTCGTCCCGACACCTTCCGGGTGTACACCAACCCCGACGTGGTCGGCTGCGAGATGGCCGGGGCACCAAGAACGTGCTGGCCATCGCCGCGGGCATCTCCGACGGGCCTCGGGCTCGGCGACTCCTCCCGCGCCGCCCTCATCACCCGGGGCCTGGCCGAGCTGGGCCGTCTGGGCGTCGAGTGGGCGGGGCGCATGACCATTCGCCGGCCTGGCCGGGGTCGGCGACCTGGTGGCCACCTGCACCAGCCCGTTGAGCCGCAACCGCACGGTGGGCGAGGCCCTCGGCCGGGGCCGCTCTCTGGCCGACATCCTCGCTGACATGCGCATGGTGGCCGAAGGCGTGAAGTCGGCCCGGCCGATGCTCGACCTGGCCGCCTCGTACCATGTGGAGATGCCCATCGGTGCCCAGGTGGCTGATCTGATCGAGGGATTCGCAGCCCGGCCGAGGCCATCGCCCAGCTCATGCAGCGTCCGGCGGCCAAGGAGTTCCCCGGCTCGTGGTCCCGGAGCACCGGCCTCACCGGCAACACCGGGTCCACCCGGGCCGTCGAGCCGACGCGGAGCACCAAGCCAACCGGGAGCACCAAGCCAACCGGGAGCACCAAGCCGACCGGGAGCGCCAAGCCGACCGGGAGCGCCAAGCCGACCGGGAGCACCAGGCCGACATGAGCATCGACTGGTCGATCCCGGACCGGGCCGGCCCAGCCTGGGAGGCGAGCAACCCGGCCGACGCCCCGCCGCCGACCGAAGCCGAGCGGCGAGAGCAAGCCCTGGCCCGGGTCCGGTCAGTGTTGTTGGACCTCGGCACCAGCGACGAGGAGATCGACGAGGCGGTCAAAGACGACGTGGTCGACCTCCTGGTCGTCGACCGGATGCTCATACCGGCCGAGCGACGAATGACCCAGCGCGAGCTGGCCGAGATCACCGGCATGTCCGAGGAACTGGTCCAGCGGCTTTGGCGGGCGCTCGGGTTCATCGACGTGCCCGAGGACGAGCGGATCTTCACCGAGATGGACGTCGAGGCCATGGAGCTCTTCCAGGCGATGGTGGATCTGGGCATCGCCGACGTCGACACGGCCCTCCAGCTGGCCCGGGTCATCGGCGCCTCGATGGCCCGGATCGCCGATGCCGAGGTGGCCCCGGGGACCACGCCGATCATCGTGCCCAGCGGGGACAGCGTCATCGACGCCGACGAGTTCGCCCGATTGGCCAGCACGTCGTTGCCCGCCATGGCCCGGCTGCTCGAGTTCGCCTGGCGACGCCACGTCCAAGCGGCCACCCGTCGGGCCATGCTCATCCGCACCCGCGGCACCGTCGAGGGGGTCAGCCCCGACCCTGGCCGTCGGCTTCGCCGACATGGTCGGCTTCACCGTGCTTGAGCCAGCACCTCGAAGAGGCACAGCTGGCCGCGGTGGTGTCCCGGTTCGAGGAGTTGGCCCACGACACCGTCACCAGCCTCGGCGGCCGGGTGGTGAAGATGATCGGCGACGAGGTCATGTTCGTGGTCGAGTCGGCCACCGCCGCGGCCCGCGATCGGCCTCAGCCTGGCCGAGGCTTACGCCGACGACGAGCTGCTCTCCGACGTCCGAGTGGGCCTGGCCATCGGACCGGTGCTCGTCCAGGACGGCGACTTCTACGGGCCGGTGGTCAACCTGGCCAGCCGGGTGGTCAACATCGCCGACCCGGGAACCGTCCTCATGTCGGACGAGTTCCACGCCCAACTGGAAGCAGAGACCGCAGGCGTGGCCGGGACCGGGGAAGGGTCCGCAGAGGTGGCCGGGTCCGGGGACGGGAGCGGTGGTGGTCGGGCGTTTGTGTCCAAGGCCCTCCGGCCCCGGAACCTCAAGCACCTCGGTCGCGTCCAGGTGTGGAACCTGTCCCGCGCCGGACGGCGGGTTCCGTCGTCGGAGCGGCGGGGTGTCATGCGATGGGAACGGTTGGCGGGAGTGGTCCGCGAGCAGGACGATCGGCGGGACAGAGGCGGGCGGTCGGTCACCGGGGAAGGGTCGGGGTCAGCCGACTACTCGGAGCCTGCCGGGGACGATGCCGGGTCGCGCCGGCGCGACCGGGAGTCTGCCAACGGTGATGCGGACGCTCGCCACCCGGGCGCTCAAGATTCGGACGCTCGCGATTCCGGCGCTCGCGATTCGGGGTCAGCCGTCGGTGATGCGAACGGTGGCGATTCCGTGAGGACCAAGGTCGAACCATCCCTCAAAGGGGGAGATCGGACGACCCCGTAGGTCGACGAGCCACCCCGAGCGGTCCTCGATGGCTACAACGGTGGGGGAGTCCGTCGGGTTGAACACCCGGACCTCGAGGGCACCGGCCTCCCGGCGTACGGCCGACACCTCGGCCCCCTCGATCGTGAGTTCGGAGCCGGAGGGCCCACGCTCACCGCCACCGAACGAACCGATGGCCCGCAGCGGGAGGTAGGCGTCATCGACCAGGCGGTAGGGATCGGTGTCACCGACGTGCAGCGCGTAGTGGGCCTCGACCGGTCCGAGCATCTGCGGCCCGTCGAGCGGGGTCATAGGCCCGGCGGGCAGAGGTCGAAGGGTCATGCCGAGGCGGGACAGCATCCCCGTGGCCCGCAACAGGGTGAGAGCCAACGTGTGGGCCGCGCCTTGGCCCTGTGGCTTGGTCCCGGCTTGCCCGGTTGCCCAGTTGCCCGGCTTGCCCGTCGATGTCCTGCCCGGTGGGCCCGTCGATGTCGACCAGTTCGTACTCGAGAAGGCCCTCGTGGACGACGGTGAGCCCGCCGGCCGATACGAACCGACGGGACGGGAACGTGGGAAGGCCGAACTCGTCAGCCCGACCTTCTGCCGTCAATCCCCGCTCCACCACGTCGAACGCGCACTCGGCACGCGACGTGGTTGCCGGCTCGGGCAACGGGAGGTGGACCCGGAGACGATGGTCCTTCGAGGGATTCACGAACGCCGTGTGCACGCGGACCAACCCTTCGTCGGCTCGGAGCTCCACCGTGGTGGTCACGTCGACCTGGTGACTGCCGATCCTCGTCCCGTGGTGCCCTTCGACCCGATCGGGCCAGGCGTATTGGGCGCTGATGACCGCGCTGGCCGCGGACCGGGCCCCGTTCACCGATGCGCACGGTGACCTCGTCGGGCGTGTCGATGATGCTGTCGGTGATCGGTGGCGAGTAGTTGTAGGTGTCGCCGTGGTCACCGCCGTCGACCAGACGGCCGAAACCGGCCAGCCCGTTGATCGAGAAGGTCCCGGTCCGGGCGTCGACCACCACGGTCGTGGTCCCGTTCGACAGGATCACGTCGGAGGGCGGTAGGTCGGTGCCCTCGGCCACGTTGGTGGTTGCCTCGGTGGCATCGGCCGCATCGGCGGTGGCGTAGCCGGTGGTCTGTTCAGCGGTCACCGGCTGGGTGAGGGGGATCGGGGTGAAGGCCTGCCAGCCGTAGCCTGGAACGTCGGCCACCCGGGCCAGGATGCGTCGGATGGGTGGCTGATCGAGCCGGAGCCTCACCTCGGTGTCGGGACGAGCGGTCAACCGGGTGAAGAGGTCGCGCTTGATCTCCTCGACGGGTACCCCGTCGCGGGGCTCGGTCCCGATCACCACGGTGATGTCGAGCCCGGTATCGTCCTCGGCCAACGTGACATCGGTGATGTACATGTCGGTATCGATGCGGGATCCTTGGATCAGCCCCAGCATGCTCTTGACCGACTCGCCGTCGAGGGTCATCATCCCGGGCAGGCCGTATCGTTCGGACAACACCTGGGTGTGCTCGTCGGTCTCACCGGTCGCCGGTATGACCAGTTCGACCATGCCTCCCCGACGGCGAGCGGACGGGTTGACCACGACGGTGCCCGACCTCGACCATGGACCGGCTGATGGCGGCCAGGGCCTCGTCGGTCAGTCCCTCGCCGATCTGGCGGGCTTCGGCGAAGCGGTGGATGACGGCGTCGACCACTTCGTCCACCGAGCAGGCGCAGATCGAGTCATGGGCGGCGTTGCGGATGACGTTCTGCCAAGCCACGTCGAAGAACGAGGCGGGCCACGATGCGGCAGGAAGGAAGAGGGCGGAGAGGGGCTCGGCCAGGCGCTCGAGCGAGCGTTCGGTTCGTGCTGCAGCTTGCTTCACGTCGACCCGGTTGGAGCCCACCCCCATGAGGATGTTCGAGCGGACACCGGATCGCAGCTCGCCCTGCCAGGTCGGCAACCCCTCGGTCGGGGCGCTGGACAGGTACTCGGGCAGCGAGGTGATGGCGAGGTGGTAGTCGTCTTGGAGTTGGTTGACTTCGGCCACCACCCGTCCCAGCCACGGTTGCGGCCGTTGGTGGTCGGTGCCGTTCATGAACAACAGGGGGGCGCCGGGCTGGAGAAACGGCCCCGATTTCCTCCACGTGGGCGTGCAGGCGCCGGATGAGCGCCTTGGCGTCGTCGGGGATGGCGGCGCCGTTGCCGTAACCGGCGACGAGGTACTCGGCCCGCACCCGCGAGCCGTCGGGCGCGTCCCACCAGAACGCGGTGGTGTCCACCGCGGAGGGCACACCCCGCCACACCACCGTGTGCTCGAACCCGGCCTGGCGGAGGATCTGCGGCATCTGGGCGATGTGGCCGAACATGTCCGGGAGGTAGCCGACCTCCATCACCCCGCCGAAGGCCGCGCCCCGTCGGATGCCGGCCTGCAGGTCGCGGACGATCGTCTCGCCCGAGACGAGGAACTCGTCCATGAGGATGTACCAGGGCCCGACGGTGAGCCGCCCGGCTGCGGCCAGGGAACGCAAGCGCTGTTCGTTCTCGGGCCGGATGGCCAGGTAGTCATCGATGATCGCCACCTGCCCATCGAGCAGGAACTCGGCGAAGGAAGGGTCACCCTCGAGCAGGTCGAGCAGGCCGTCGATGAGACGGACCAATTTCAGCCGGAAGGTCTGGAACGGGTCGTACCACTCACGGTCCCAGTGGGTGTGGGGGACGACATCGATCTGGCGCGGCCGGGCGCCGGAGCTGCTCATGGAGCCAGAGGACCGTGTTCCGCTTCGTACTTCTTGAGCTCCTCGATGAGCCGTGTCTGCTCGCTGGCCGTGGCCGGCGTTCCCCGCCCGGCGGCCTCGGCATAGACGAAGCCGCCGAGATCGTGCAGTAATCCGTCGGCACGCCGCTTGGCCTGCGCCTCTTCCAGCTTGGCCTGGCCCGCCTTGCCGGCCTCGCTCGCCTTGGCCAGGCCTACCTCGGCCTGCGCCTTCACTTTGTCCATCAACCCCATTGCCGACTCCTTTCGGGATGCTCCTCGGCGCTGCTCCCTCTGCTGTTCCCGTCGGGCCACTGTGATTCGGCCCTGGGTTACCACCGAGAGGAGTGCTACCGGCAAGAAGCGTATGCGGATTTTGCGGCGCTGTCTGGCACCAGCTCCGTGCGCCGTGAAAACGCCATAACAAAGGCCCCGCCTGGATGTTTGCGGTGTACAGTTCGAATCTTTGGGAGGCACACACGATGATGCAGGCGACCGTTGAGTTCTGACCAAGCCGGTCGTCGGCTCCGCACCGTCACGGCGGGGCCGGCCCTGATGTGGGGTCCGTCTGCCTGCTGTGGGGTCGGGTTCGATGTCGGGTCGGGCTTGATGCCGGGTCGGTTCGATGTCGGGTCGGGCTTGATGCCGGGTCGGGCACCGTGACCGAGGTTCGACCATGGCAGGCCCACCTTCCGGAGGGCTCGGCGTTCGACGAGGCCGACCTGACCCAAGCGGGGTCGCTGGTACGAGCCTGGTCCTCGGGGTGGGCTCAGGCTCCGGAGGCCCCCGTGCTCCTCGACGGCGCAGCCACCAGCCCGGATGTGGTCGCCGGGCACCGCCATCGACCGGGAACCTGGTGGAGCGGCGCCGAGCTCGAAGAGGCAACCAGCCGAGCCGCCGGCCGACTGGCCGGTGCCGGGCTCGTGCCCGGAGACCGGCTCCTGTGGTCCACGGGAAGCTCGGTGGCCACGCTTGTCGCCCATATCGGCGCCCTTCGCGCCGGTTTGGTGGTGGTACCGGCCAACACGGCGTACACCGCCCGGGAGATTGCTCACATCGTCACCGACGTCCGTCCGGCTGCCGCCGTTGTCGACGACCCCGGGCGGGGGCAATGGGCCAGTCAAGCGGCATCGGGGCCCTTCACTGTGTTCGGCCCCGAGCTCGATGGGCCCGATGGCGATCCCGGTCCGCTCGATGTGGTGGCACCGGAGGACCCCGCGCTCATCGGGTTCACCTCCGGCACCACGGGTGTGCCCAAGGGCGCGGTGCTCAGCCACCGGAACCTGTTGGCCAGCGTGGAGTCGGTGCGGACGGCCTGGCGCTGGACGCCCGATGACCGCCTCGTGCACTGCCTGCCCGTCTTCCACGCCCACGGGTTGTGCGTCGGCGTCTACGGCACGCTGCTGTCGGGGGCATCGGCCGTGCTCCTTCCTGGATTCGATCCCGGGACGGCCCTCGATGCCATGACCGAGCCCTCGGCCACCCTGTTCTTCGGCGTGCCCACCATGTACCACCGACTGGCGGCATCGGATCGGGTGGGGGTGCTGGGCCGACTCCGGCTCTGTGTCTCCGGATCGGCCCCGCTGGCGGCGGACCTCCACCGGCAGCTGTCGGCCGCCACCGGCCAGCACGTGCTCGAGCGGTATGGGATGACCGAGACCCTCATGAACGTCTCCAATCCCTATGACGGTGAGCGCCGGCCGGGAACCGTCGGCTTCCCACTACCGGGGGTCGAGGTCAGCCTGGCCGCTGACGACGAGATCCTGGTGCGGGGACCGAACGTCTTCGGCGGTTACTGGGAACGCCCGGAGGCCACCGCCGACTCCTTCTCGGCCGACCCGCACGGTGGCCGTCCCTGGTTCCACACCGGTGACCTCGGTGCCGTGAGCGACGACGGCTACCTGTCCATTCTCGGCCGGTCGAAGGAGCTGATCATCAGCGGCGGGTACAACGTCTACCCGGCGGAGGTCGAGGCGGTGCTCCTCGGCCATCCCGAGGTGCTCGACGTGGCTGTCACCGGCACCCAGTCCGACGAGTGGGGCGAAGTGGTCACCGCCTGGGTGGTGACCGCCGGAGACGGGGCCGGCCCCAGTGGGCTGGACGAGTTCACGGCAACCAGGCTGGCTCCGTATAAGCGGCCTCGGCTGGTGCACGTCGTGGGGGAGCTTCCCCGCAACGCATTGGGGAAGGTCGTGCGCGCCGAGCTGCACATGCGGTCGGAGTAGGTTCGCGGTCGTGCGCATCGCCTACGGCACCGACGAAGTCACCCCGCTCACGCAGGCGATCGCTGAGACCCTGGTCCAATGGGGCCACGACGTAGACCCAGTGGGCGAGGGCCATGAGTGGCCGGAGGTGGGCCGACGGGTGGGCGAGGCCGTGGCCGGCGGCCGGGCCGAACTCGGCATCGTCTGGTGCTTCACCGGCACCGGCGTGTCCATCGCCGCCAACAAGGTGACCGGGGTGCGGGCCGCACTGTGCCTGGACGCGGCCACCGCGTCGGGAGCCCGTCGCTGGAACGACGCCAACGTGCTCGCGTTGAGCCTCCGGGTAACTGCCCCCACGGTGGCCGAAGAGGTGGTGAGGGCGTTCCTCGAAACCGAGGTGGATCCAGCCGAGCGGGCGGCGATCGGCCGGGTCGAGCCGTCACCGATCAGCCCATGACGAGCGATGAGGGTCCATCGGGGCAATCGCCGAAGGCTCGGAGCAGGCGCAGACGAAGGCGAAGGCGCGGCGACCGCCAAGGCCACGACGGCGGAGGGCCGGGCGGCGAAGGTCGCGACGCCAAAGGCGGGACGGCAGAAGGCCGGGCGGCGAAGGTCGCGACGGCCAAGGAGCGGGACGAAAAAGGGCCGGACCAACCAGGCTCGGACGAAACGAAGGTCACGAGAACAAAGGTCAGGGACGACGACGAGAACGAAGGTCACGACGTAAAAGGCCGGACGACGAAGGCCAGACGACGAAGGCTCGTACGAGAAGGGCGGGACGGTGAAGGTCCGGATCACCAAGCGGACGGTCCGCTCGAGCAAGGTCAGCATCACTACGGGTCCAGTCATCGTCGTGCCCGATGATTCGGTCGAGCAGTCCCTTCGGGCTGAGGGCTGCCGGTTTGTGGCCGGGATCGATGAGGTGGGGCGGGGAGCGTGGGCCGGCCCGGTCATCCGTCGGCGTGGCGGTGACCCCGGTGGAGACGCCGTGGCCCGAAGGCTTGCGCGATTCGAAGCAGGTGCCCGAAGAAGACCGGGAGACCCTGTTCCCGCTGGTGGCTGACTGGTGTATCGACTGGTCAGTTGGTCATGCCGGTCACGACGAGTGTGATCGCTGGGGGATGACCATCGCCCTCCGACTGGCCGCCCACCGAGCCGTGGCTGGATTGTCGGTTTCACCAGACGTGCTCCTGCTCGATGGGATCTTCGACTACATCACCCATCCGGAGGACGGAGAGTTCCGGGGCATCGAGGCCGAGCTCGTGGCCGTGCCGCCGGTCAAGACGATCTTGGGAGGAGACGGGTGCTGCACGGCCATTGCCGCTGCGTCGATCCTGGCCAAGGTAACCAGGGACCGCATGATGCGGGAGTTGTCGGGTAATTTTCCCGCCTTCGACTTCCATCACAACAAGGGCTATCCCACCCCGTTCATCGGACTGCGCTCTCTGGTTGCGGGCTGACCTCGATCCACCGCCGGTCGTGGGCGTACGTCGAACCATGCCCTTCCGCTGAGCGCTTCAGCTGAGTGCTTCCGCAGAGTGCGCTGAGCCCTTCAGCTGGGCCCTTCCGCTGACCGGCGAGAGGTCGGCCGAGAGGTATGAGGAGGAGCCACGAGGACGTAGGCGCGACCGCTCGGAAGCGTTTGCAGAGCGGATCAGGCCACCCATGGAGAATCCGCCACCTCCGCACGCTGGATCGGTTACCTTTGGGCCGTGTGGCAGCCCGCCGGGGGGCGACGCTCGACGCCGATGATGGGAGCTAGATGCTGGCATTGATGTGTGTTGTCACCGTCGTCGTGGTGCTTCTCGCTGTACTGGTTGCCGGACTTCTCCGGAGCCACGCTGACATCCTTCGGGCGCTCCATGATCTCGGTGCCGGCGTGGGCGATCCGATGGGCGCAACCAGCCGCGACCACGCATCCCACGACCACGCAGCGCAACCGGTACCCGTACCGCTCCACATGGGACCACCGCTACCCGGTGAACGCAATGCAACGTCCGCCCCTGATCTGGTGGGCGTCTCGCCCGAGGGAGACGCCGTGGCCATCGGCGTGAGCGGGGTAAACCGGCTGACCCTGCTGGCCTTCCTCTCGTCGGGCTGTGTGACCTGTGCCGAGTTCTGGATGACGCTGCAGGACCCGGTGTCGTCAGGATTTCCCGCCGATCTCCGCGTGGTGGCGGTGACCAAGGGACCCGAGTTCGAGATCCCGTCCGAAGTGGCGCGACGAGCTGCGGGTCGGATCTCCGTGCGTCATGTCGACCGAGCCGTGGGGCGACTACGAGGTGCCGGGTTCGCCCTTCTTCGTCCTTATCGATGGCCGCGCCGGCCGCCGTATCGGCGAAGGTGTGGCCAACCGGGCAGACCAGATCGCCGACCTGGTCAGGCGGGCCTGGGAAGAGGAGGTACCACCGGGTCAGTCCGGATCGATCAGCCGTGCCGCGGCCGTGGGCCTGGACGGCAAGGAGCGCGAGGCTCGCAACGACCAGGAGCTGCAGAGCGTCGGCATCCTCCCCGGCGACCCCAGCCTGTACCCGGGCCGCCATGAGGACCTGTTCGCCGATGCCTCGCCCGCGGGGACCACGAACCAGTCCGACACCGCTTCCCCGCCCGGCGCCGGGGTCAAGGGCCGATGACGACCCTGCAGGCCCACGGCATCTCCTGCAACCTTCCCAGTGGTTTCGAGGGCCGGATCTTCCAGCGGACCTCCGTCGGCGGCGCGGTGGCCAGGCCGGTCGCTCATTTCTCCACCTTCGCCCTGCCAGCCGACGTCGCAGACTTCGGAGCCGGAGCCGTCAACCTGATGGGCCCCCAGGACATCTTCTCCTCCTTGTTCGAGTACGGTCCCGAAAGCCTCGGCACCGCGCTCTTTGCCCAAAACGGCATGCCGCGGCAGCTGGGTCCTCAGGACTTCAGCACGATCACCCTGCGTCGGGGCATGCCTAGCCAATCGGGCACGCAGTGGTTCTTCACCGAAAGCGGGCGCCCGTTCACCCTCTACGTGGTGTTGGGGAACCACGGGCTTCGGAACTCCTTGGTTCCGCGCGTGAACGCGTTGCTCGGCAACGTCGACGTGTCCCAGGTGGGGACCACCACCCCATGATGTTCTTCGGTGTGTACCTGGCCGCCTGTGCGCTCTTGGTCGTGGCCGGAGCGGCAAAGGCGATACGTCCCACCGACACGGCGAGAGCACTCAGTCAGGCCGTGTCGGGAATCCGGTTGAGCCGCATGGCCATCCTGGTGAGGGTGGCCGCTGCCGTCGAGTGTGCGCTCGGGGTTGCCGGAATCGTGGTGCCCTGGCCGCCGATCGCCGCCGCGGTGGCCTTTTCCTACCTCGCCTTTGCCGGGTTCGTGTTGGTGGCCTACCACCGGGGCGGCCCCCTGGCCACCTGCGGATGCTTCGGCACACCCGACACGCCTCCAACGATCGTCCACGTCGTGATCAATGTGGGTCTGGCCGTCTCGGCTGTCGCGGTCGCCGCAGCCGGCCGGAGCGGATCGCTGGTCACCGCGCTGTCGGGGCAGCCCTGGCACGGTATCCCGCTGGTGGCGGTCAGCGCTGTGTGCGCGTGGCTCATCGTCTTGGCGCTCTCCCCCCTGGCCAGGCTGGGGGCGGCCCGGCGCCTGGTGGCAGGAGAGGGGGCGTCATGAGCAGCACGCTGGTCGACCGTGCCTCCGAGTTCCTCGAGTCCCGCCTCTCTCGCCGGAACTTCATCAACCGATCGGCCTTCGTCGGATCGGCCCTGGCCGTCGGTGGGGTGGAGTTCGCCCTGCACCCCGGGACCGCCTACGGGGCGATCTGCAGTTGCGGCGACCTCGGGTGCGACTGCGGGTCCACCTGCTGTTCGGGCTTCTCGGAGTTCTGCTGCGTCCTCAACGGTGGTTACAACTACTGCCCGACAGGCACGGTGATCGGCGGCTGGTGGCAGGCAAACGGTTCGGCCTACTGCTCAGGGCCCCGCTACTACCTCGACTGCAGTGCGCAGTGCAACTGCCTGTCCGGATGCACCGGGGGATTCCCGTTCTGCGACACCAGTTGCGACGGCACCAACTGCACCTGTGCGCTCGAGAGCTGCGCGAACTACCTGAACGGATGCCTGCAGTTCCGCTACGGGCAGTGCAACCAGCAGATCGCCTGCATGGGGCGGATCGTCTGCCGGGTGGTGTCGTGCATACCGCCGTGGGAGGTCGACCCCACGTGCACCACGGCTCTGGCCGAGGACGACAGCACGGCCAACATGAACCGGGTGTGCACCACGGCAGTCCCCACCCCGCCGCCACCGCCCGTCCCGCCACCACCACCGTGTTTCTCGCCGGCCACGATGTGCGAAACGGTGGGGATGGCCTCCTCCACCGACGGGGGTGGGTACATGGTGGTGACCGCGTTCGGCAAGGTGTTCACCTTTGGGGATGCCGCCAACGACGGCGACGTGTCGGGAGAGGCCCTGAACGCGCCCATCGTGGGGACGGCGGTCTGCCCCACCCAGAACGGCTACTGGCTGGTGGCCTCCGACGGCGGTGTCTTCGCCATCGGCGCGGCCCCGTTCCTCGGCTCGATGGGTGGCCAGCACCTGAACCAGCCCATCGTGGGCATGGCCGCCACGCCCAGCGGAAACGGCTACTGGCTGGTGGCCTCCGACGGCGGTATCTTCACCTTTGGAGACGCCGCATTCCTCGGCTCCGAGGGCGGCTCGCAGCTGAACCAGCCGGTTGTGGGCATGGCCGCCACGCCCAGCGGCAACGGCTACTGGCTGGTGGCCTCCGACGGCGGCATCTTCACCTTCGGAGACGCCCCCTTCCTCGGCTCCGAGGGCGGCTCGCAGCTGAACCAGCCCGTTGTGGGCATGGCCGCCACGCCCAGCGGCAACGGCTACTGGCTGGTGGCCTCCGACGGCGGCATCTTCACCTTCGGCGATGCCCCGTTCGATGGATCAGAGGGAGGACAGCAGCTGAATCGGCCCATGGTCGGCATGGCTGCGGTGAACAACGGATCCGGCTACTGGACCGTGGCCCAGGACGGCGGCATCTTCACGTTCGATTCTCCGTTCTTGGGGTCCCCGGCGTGACCCGTCCCCGGAGCCTCAGACATGAATCAGACTTGACCAGGCTTGGTTGGCAGGCAGAGCGATGAGGGAGCACCCATGACGACGCTGATAACCGTTCTCGCTCTGGCGATGGCCGTGGGAGCTGGAGCACGTTCCACCTGGTCGCCGTGTGGGCGTTCCATGTTCTCGACCATCACGCCCATTGGCGAACAGGCCCGAGGGACGAAGTTCGCAACGTCGGCGACGTGGTTCGTCATCGGCGGCGTGGCCGGTGGAGCCACGCTCGGGGGAGCGCTGGCCCTCGTCGCCGTGGGTATCGGCGCCCTCCATCTCACGGCGGGGACGGTCGGCGTCGTCGCCTGCGTGGCTGCCCTGGTGGCCGCCGCCTCCGACTCCCGCATTGCCGGCGTGCAGATCCCCATTCATCGCCGGCAGGTCAACGAGGTCTGGCTCGACCGGTTCCGTCCCTGGGTCTACGGCGCCGGGTTCGGGTGGCAGATCGGAAGCGGCCTGGTCACCTACATCATGACTGCGGCCGTGTACCTCGTCGCCGTGCTCGCCGTCCTGACCGGCAATCCGTGGACGGCCCTCGGCGTGGGCGTGCTCTTCGGCACGGTGCGGGGCCTAGCCGTGCTTCTCGGGCGTGTGATCACGACACCGGCTCGGCTGGCTTCCTTCCACCGGCGCTTTGCCGAGCTCGAACCCTTGTCACGGCGGGTCATCGTGGGGATGGAAGTGGTGGTGGCCTCAGTGGTAGCCGGTGCCCTCTGGCTCCCGGCCGCCGCCGTGGTGGTGGCTGTGGCCGGTGTGGGGTGGGCGGTTGGCCGCCAGGCCCAGGTGCCCGAGGGGGAGTGTTCCGTGCCCAGACCGGCGGACGCATCCAGCCTGGGGGTCGAGCCCGATGGTGTGGTCTGGCGCCAGTCGGCTGCCGAGCCCTGTCCGCCACCGAGCCCGCATCCGTGTCCGTCTCCGAGGCGAGGCCAGTGCTCCGATAACACACCCGGGTTCGGGCTCGGGGTGGGGGCGTATGCCGCTGTGGGGCCCCTTCACCAGGGCAGATGCTCTCGTGCCCGGGTCGACGCTCGCGCCCTCGGCTAGAACAGAACAGTGACTTCCGTGTCGGCGTGGTCCGCCGATCCCCCCGTTCCTCATCTGGCCCCTTGTGCCAACCTGATGGCATTCCTGCTGGCCGTACTGGCTTCGTTCGCCAATGCGCTGAGTGCGGTCTTCCAGCGGATCGGGGTGCAGAACGCCCCGACCGAGACGACCATGACCTTCAGCCTCATCAGCTATGCGTTGCGGCGGGGAATCTGGCTGGCCGGTCTCGCTCTGATCGGCGCCGGGTTCGTGCTCCAAGCCGTGGCCTTGCGCTTCGGCCAGTTGAGCTCCGTGCAGCCGATCGTGACCACCGAGCTGTTGTTTGTGGTGCTCATCCTCGCCGTCTGGTTCCGGTATCCCCTCCACTGGCGAGAGGCGGCAGGGTCGCTGCGCTGCCGTGGGCGGACTGGCCACGTTCCTGGCCGTGGCCCAGCCCGGTGGCGGGAACACGGTGCCGGGGCTGGATGCGTGGACCGAGGTGTTCATCGCCGTGGGCGCCGTCGTCGCCGTGGCTGTGGCCTTGGGCTTCACCGGGCCCCGCTGGTTCCGGGCCGCCATGTTCGGCACCGCCGGTGCCCTCATGTTCGCACTGAGCGCCGCGTTGACCAAGGTGTTCACCACCCTCGTCACCGAGGGGTGGGGCCATGTGTTCGATCATTGGGAGCCCTACGCCATGGTCGGCGCCGGCATAGTCGGCTTCTTCTTTGCCCAGAACGTGTACCACGCCGGCCCCATCACCGCCTCGCAGGCCACGATCACCATCATCGACCCGTTGGCCAGCGTCCTGATCGGCATTTGGCTGTTCGGCGACCGACTGCGCACGGCGAGTTGGCGCGGCCCGATCGAGGCCCTGGCCATGCTGGTGATGTTCGCCGGCGTATTCGTGCTCTGCCAGTCACCGCTGGTGGCCGGGACCAAGGACGAGGTCCACGGGGAGCACCTGGTCCGCCAGACCAGGCGGAAACGGCCGAACGGGCCGAACGACGTGGATCACCGTGTGGACGTGCCGCTGGCGTAGCCCGTGATCGGGCTCGAGTGGTAGCCCGTGCCGGGGCTCACGGGGCAGCCCGTGCCGGGGTTCGAGAGGCAGGGCGTTGTTCTCGGCCGACTGTTACGAACCGGCCATGACGTGTCGCAGCGCCTCGTCGAGGTCGGGGTGGTGGAAGGTGTAGCCGATGGCGCTCAGCCCCGCCGGTACCGCTCGTTGTCCAGCCAGCAGCATCTCATCGGCCAACTCGGAACCGAGCGCCAACCGAAGCGCGGTCTTGGGGACGGTGAGGACGCACGGGCGGTGGACAGCTCGGGCGATGGCCGCGCTCAGCTCGGCGTTGGTCACCGGCCGGGGCGCGGTGGCGTTGAGCGGACCGATCACGCTGCCATCGACCAACGCCCGGAGTATGACATCGACCTCGTCGTCGAGGGTGATCCAGCTCTGGTACTGCGTCCCCGTCCCCAACTTGCCACCCAGCCCCAGCTTGAACGGTGGAAGCATCTTGGCGAGCGCCCCGCCTGATGCACTGAGCACGATGCCCGAGCGCAGGTTCACCGTCCGAATGCCGGCGTCGGCCGCCGGTGCCGTCGCCTGTTCCCACAACTTGCACAGCTCGCCCAGGAACCCGGTCCCGTTCGGAGCCTCTTCGGTGAGCTCGCGGTCACCACCGTCTCCGTAATAGCCGACCGCTGATGCGCTGATCAGCACCGGCGGTCGCGGCGCCACGTGCAAGAGCGAGTTCACCAGCAACCCGGTCGAACCCGTCCGACTGTCGACGAGGGTCTGTTTGCGAGTGGATGACCACCGCTTGTCCCCTATCCCGGCACCGGCCAGGTGGACGACGCCGTCGAAGGGCCCCGCGGCCTCGAGACCATCGAGGTCGATGACGCCCTGGCTCGGATCCCAATGCACCTCGCTCGTCCCAGAGCTGACCCGCGACGGCTCGGGAGCGGGGCCGGTCGGGGGCCTCGTGGCCCGTCGGACGAGCCTGGTCGTCCGGTGCCCGTCTCTGGACAGCCGTTTGACGAGGGCCGAGCCGATCAACCCGCTGGAACCGGTGACCAGGAGATTCACGAGGTGCTCTCTACCGAGCGGCCCGCCCGCTCCACCGTCCTGCGCACCAGGGCGGCGAACGCATCGGGGTGGGACAGATGGGCACCATGCCCCGACCCCGGGAACTCGATGACCTCGGAGCCGACTACGTGCTCGCTCAACCACTGAACCCCGCCCCGTTGTCGCGGCGCGGATCGGTCTCCCGTCCCGAACACGGCGGGTATGGCCAGCTGTGTGGCGTCGAAGGGGGGTTCGCTTTTGCGGATGGACCTCATCTCGGCGGCCAGGGCCGGCCCGTCGAGCCGGCGCTCGTCCTTCGCCGCATCGGACAGTCGGTGCCAGGCCGAGTTGCCGACGAGCCGTCGAAAGAACTGCTCGCTGACTAGCGCCGGGTCAGCGTCGTACTTCCGTTCCCTCGAGGCTCGGTTTCCTGGTATCGGGAGCCACGGCATGGGCGGTTCGAACGCAGCCAGGGCATGGATCGTCGATGTCGACTGGTCGCGGAGCGCAGCCCCGAGGGCGATCGTGCCGCCGAAGCTGTGACCGATCACCACCGCTGGTCGATCGGCGATGACCGAGAACAGGTCGTCGATGTGCATGTCGAGGGTGTCGGCTATGGGCATGACGTCACGAGATCGGTAATACCCACGACGGTCATAGGCAATCGTGTGGAGGTCGGGAAGCCTGCGGATGACCCGGGCAAAGCTCGACGCCCGGTCGAGGGAGCCATGGATGAGGACGACCACCGGGTCTCCCGGTCGGCGGTCGGATGGCAAATGCTCGTCGATGGCCAGGCCGCTGGGATGTTCCATGATCCCGACCAGCCTGCCAGTTGGCTGACTCGACGGACCACCCGGGGTCGACAGCACTGGGGAGGGCCGGTCCCGGTGGGCCGACCCGGGCCTTCGCCGAGACAGCGCTGGACTCGGTCAGAAGGGATCAGAACCGGGTCAGAGCTGGCCGATGGCCTTGTGGGTTTGGGGGATGACCCGAACGTGCGGGTACCGGTGGAGGGCCCGGGCCTGAAGTTCGAGGACCTGGTCGGGGGTGGGGGCCTCGGTCACGGCTGCGAACGGGGTGACCGGCTGGAGGAAGACCTCTGGACTGTCAACACACTCGGCGACCATGGAAATGGCGGAGTCGAACTCACCGAGGTCGACGGAGGCACCGACGACGATCTTCACCCAGGCCCTCGTGCCGGAATCGCACGCCGCGTTCAGGAACCGGCGATGGGTGGCGAGGTCCACGCGCTGACCATCGACGCTGTCCAGCTTGACGTCCATGCTCACGTAGGTCAGCCAGGGGAGCGTGCGGGCCAGGCCGCCGGTCAGCATGCCGTTGGTCTCGGCCATGACCCGGTGTCCTCGGGAAACCAGCTCAGGTAGGAGCTGCGCCAGCGCCCTCGACTGCATCAATGGCTCCCCGCCGGTGAGGCTCACCGAGTGGTGGGGGAGCGCGCGCCACAACCGATCGACGGACTCGACCACGTCATCGAGCAGGAGCGGGCTCTCCCGGTGCTCCCAGTCGCGCCGCCCGGGGTGTGCTCGATCCGACACGGCCCGGGAAGCCGTTCGAGTGCTTCGGGCTGGTCGCAGTAGGCGCACCGGATGTTGCAGCCGGTCAATCGGAGGAACACCTGGCGTTGGCCCACCAGCGCGGCCTCGCCCTGGATGGCGGAGAAGACTTCGGTGACGAGTAGCCGGCCTGAAGGGTCGTCGCTCACGCCAGGGCCAGGTCGTCGCTCACGCCCGGGCCGGGTCGTCCACGCCCGCCTCGGCGAAGCCCCGGGCCCTGAGCAGGCATGCGTCGCACGTGCCACAGGGACGATCGCCGCCCCGATAACACGACCAGGTCAGGTGCAGCGGAGCATCGAGCTCTCTGCCCAAGCGCACGATCTCCGCCTTGGTCACTTCGATGAGCGGTGCGGCGATCTGGATGGGATTGCCTTCCACTCCGCGCTTTTGGCCGGTGGCGGCAACGGCGCGGAACGCCTCGATGAATTCCGGTCGGCAGTCGGGATAGCCCGAGTAGTCGATGGCGTTCACCCCTATCCAGACGCTGTCGAGCTGACGCGCCTCGGCGACGCCGAGGGCGACGGCCAAGAAGATGCTGTTCCGGGCAGGCACGTAGGTCGCCGGGATGCCACCCTCGGTGCCGCCGGCGGGGATGTCGATCGAGTCGTCGGTCAGGGCAGAGCCCCCCCACGCCGAGGTGTCCAGCTGGACGATCAGGTGCTCGGCCCGATAGTGCCCGGCCACGCCGGCGGCATGGTCGATCTCGTGGCGGTGCCTCTGGCCGTAGTCGAAGCTGAGGGCCAAGAGCGCGCCCTCTTCCCGTGCCCGGTCGGCCAGGGCCATGCACACGGTCGAGTCGAGGCCCCCGGACAGGAGCACGAGCTCACCAGGCATGGGTCGGACCGGAGGCATGGATTCCCCCGGCTTCGTTGTCGTCGGTCTCCACCTGAGCGATCAACTCCACCCATGACTGGGGCGTCTCCCACAACCGGATCCCGACAAGTGGAATCCCGGCTTCGGCGAGGAGGTCCCAGGCTCGGTTGGCCAGGAGCTCGGCGGTGGGATTGTCAAGGACGGTGTTGAGGTCGCTGTGGTCCCACTGGTCGATCACCTGGCGATGGACGACGGCGTGGAGGTCGTCGAAGTCCATGACGATGCCGTTGTCGTCGAGCGGACCGGCGACGGTCACGTCCAGTCGGTAGGAATGACCGTGCAAGCCGGCGCACTTGCCCGGGTGCCAGGGCAGTCGGTGGGCCGCCTCGAAGGTGAAGCTGCAGGTGAGCCGGGTCGGCGTCGGCCGAGGTGCGGGACTAGGCACTGGCTCGGCGGTGGCGACCGTCTTCGTCACCGGACCATGCGGCAGATGCGAGTGGACCGGCATCGTCGGAGCCGCTGGCAGTATCGGAGCGACTGGCCGCGGCGGGGCGACTGGCAGTATCGGAGCCACTGGCAGTGCCTGGTTGACGGGCAGTATGGGTGCGACTGCGGAGGTGGTCGCTGGCGTTGAGGAAGCCCACGAATCCCGACGCTAACAGTCCCATTTGGGCGTAGAGGTCGGGTGGGTGCACCGGTAGGCTGTCGGGGATGGCCGATTCCAATGGAAGAGACGAAACCGGGGGTTCGAACGGGCGCAGCCCCATCAGCGGAAGTGGTGCGTTCGGCCCCAATGCCTGGCTGGTGGAGGACATGTACGACCGGTTCCGGGCCGATCCCACCTCGGTCTCGGATTCATGGCGCGAGTTCTTCCACGACTACAAGCCGGTCACCGGCGCCCCCACCGGGCAGGTCCCCGCGGTGACGGCCACAGCCGTGGCCCCGGCTCCCGCGCCGGCAACAACGACGGAGGCTCCTCGACAGAACGGAGCGGCCACCGGAGGGGGAGCCCCTCAAGCCGTCGATTCCGACGAGAAGCCCGTCCCCCTGCGCGGTGCCGCCGGTCGGATCGTGGTCAACATGGAGGCGTCGCTGGGCGTGCCCACGGCCACCAGCGTCCGCTCGGTGCCGGCCAAGCTGCTCGAGGTCAATCGCACGATCATCAACAACCAGCTGTCCCGCACCATGGGCGGCAAGGTCAGCTTCACCCATCTGATCGGCTACGCGGTGGTCAAGGGTCTCGAGGCCGTCCCCTCCATGAACTCGGCCTTCGTGGCCGACGCCGACGGGAAGGGCACTCCGGGGGTCGTTCGCCACGCTCGCGTCGGCCTGGGTCTGGCCGTGGACGTGGAGAAGTCCAGCGGAAGGACCCTCCTGGTCCCGTGCATCAGGGATGCCGACCTGCTCGATTTCCGGGCCTTCGTCGGTGCGTACGAGGACCTGGTGCGCAAGGTCCACACCAACAAGATCGCCCCGGACGACTTCGCCGGGACCACGGTCACCCTGACCAACCCGGGCACGCTGGGGACGGTCCAGTCGGTGCCCCGGCTCATGCCCGGCCAAGGCGTGATCGTCGGCGTGGGCGCCCTCGGGGTGCCGGCCGGTTTCGAGGCGGCGGACCCGCGGGCCCTGGCCGAGCTGGGGGTGGGCAAAACGGTCACCCTGACCTCGACCTACGACCACCGGATCATCCAGGGGGCCGAGTCCGGTCTCTTCCTGGCGTATGTGGCCGAGTGCCTCCTCGGACAGCACGACTTCTACGACGAGGTCTTCGCTGCTCTGGAGATCCCCTACGAGCCCGTCCGGTGGCATCGGGATGTCAACCACACCGACGGAACCGACGGCATCCAGGATCGTCTCATCAAGCAGGTGCACGTCCAGACCCTGATCAACATGTACCGGGTGCGGGGCCATCTCATCGCCCACCTCGACCCGCTCGATGCCGAGCCGCCCGTGCTCCACCCCGAGCTCGACCCGCTCAACTACGGCCTGACCATCTGGGACCTGCCCCGTGAGTACGTGACCGACGGCCTGGCCGGCAGGTCGGTGGCCACCCTCGACGAGATCCTCCACACCCTTCGCGACGCCTACTGCCGGACGCTCGGGATCGAGTACATGCACATCCAGGACCTGGAGCAAAAGCGCTGGATCCAGCAGCACGTGGAGGGAGTCCCCACCGCCCTGGCCCCCGACGAGCAGCGCCACATCCTCGACCGTCTGAACGCGGCCGAGGTCTTCGAGCGCTTCCTCCATTCTCGTTACGTGGGCCAGAAGCGGTTCGGACTGGAGGGAGCCGAGTCGGCCATCGTGCTGCTCGACACCATCTTGGACGAGGCGGTCGCCGAGGGACTGTCCGGCTCGGTCATGGGCATGGCCCACCGAGGACGGCTCAACGTGCTGGCCAACATCGTGGGCAAGTCCTACGGCGAGATCTTCGAGGAGTTCGAGGGGAACCTGGACCCCGAGTCCGTGCAGGGCTCCGGCGACGTCAAGTACCACAAGGGCGCGTCGGGGACCTTCACGGCCCGCTCGGGGGGAACCATCCCCATCTCCATGTCGTCCAATCCATCCCACCTGGAAGCGGTCGATCCCGTGGTGGTGGGCATGGTCCGAGCCGAGCAGGACGCGCTGAACTTCGCCGGCGGCAATCACGCGGGCTCGCCATTCCCCGTGCTGCCCATCTTGCTGCACGGCGATGCTGCGTTCGCCGGCCAGGGCGTGGTGGCGGAGACCCTCAACCTGTCCCAGCTCCCCGGCTACCGCACGGGTGGGACGGTGCACATCGTCATCAACAACCAGCTCGGCTTCACCACCGCCCCCGAGGCGGCGCGGAGCTCCGTGTACCCGACCGACGTAGCCAAGATGGTCCAGGCCCCCATCTTCCACGTGAACGGCGACGATCCCGAGGCGTGCGTCCGGGCGGCCCGGCTGGCGTTCGGCTTCCGGCAGGCGTTCCACAAGGACGTGGTCATCGACATGGTCTGCTACCGGCGCCACGGCCACAACGAGGGTGACGACCCGAGCTACACCCAGCCGCTCATGTACGCCCTGATCGAGGCCAAGCGATCGGTCCGCAAGCTGTACACCGAGTCGCTGGTCCGCCGGGGCGACATCACCCTGGAGGAGGCCGAGCAGGCCCTCGACGACTTCTCGGCCCGGCTGCAGAGCGCGCTGGACGAGACCAGGGCCGCGGTCGAGACCGCGTCGGACGCCAAGCCGGCGCTGCCCAAGTACGTCCAGCCGAACATCCAGATCCCCACGATCGAGACCGGCATCGACACCTCGACCGTCCTCGAGCTGGCCCACGCCGTTCGCTCGGTTCCTGAGGGGTTCGTCATGCACCCCAAGCTGGCCCGGCAGTTCGAGCAGCGGGACAAGGTCGTCGCCGACGGCGAGATCGATTGGGCCCTGGGCGAGGCGCTGGCTCTGGGGTCACTGCTGCTCGAGGGCACCAACGTCCGCCTGACCGGGCAGGACACCCGCCGAGGCACGTTCTCGCAGCGTCACGCCGTTCTGGTCGACAACACCACCGGGGCGGAGTGGATACCGCTGGCTGAGCTCGGCGGAGGTTCGACCGGAGCTGTCGCCGGGAGGGAGCTGTGGCTGGGGGCGCTGTGGTCGGGGGAACTCGTCGGGTCGGCCACTTCACCATCAAGGACTCCCTCCTCTCCGAGTACGCCGCGGTGGGCTTCGAGTACGGGTATTCGGTGCAGGCACAGAACGACCTGGTGGCCTGGGAGGCACAGTTCGGGGACTTCTGGAACGGCGCCGAGATCATCGTGGACAATTTCCTGGTTGCCGCAGAAGACAAGTGGGGCCAGCACTCGGGGCTGGTGTTGCTCCTGCCCCACGGCTACGAGGGACAGGGTCCCGAGCACTCCTCGGCCCGAATCGAGCGGTTCCTCACCCTGAGCGCTCGAGGCAACCTGCGGGTTACCGAGCCCACGACGGCGGCCCAGTACTTCCACCTGCTCCGCGCCCAGGTGCGGACCCCGGTTCGGAAGCCACTGGTGGTGTTCACGCCCAAGTCGCTCCTGCGGGCCCGTTCCGCCCGCTCGCCCATCCAGGCTTTCACCAGCGGCTCGTTCGCCGAGGTCCTCGACGATCCGGCTGCCGCCCAAGAGGGATTCGATCCCGAGCGGGTGGAGCGAGTCGTGCTGTGTGCCGGGAAGGTGGCCTACGACGCCCTGGCCCGCCGAGACGAGCTCGGCGACGCCGGAGCCTCGACCGTCGTGGCCCGGGTGGAGCAGCTCTACCCCTGGCCCGCCGATCAGATTGCCGCCCTCCTGGACCGGTACTCCAACGCCCGGGAAGTGGTGTGGT
The DNA here is from genome assembly GCA_963804615.1 of uncultured Actinomycetota bacterium. Lineage (GTDB taxonomy): Bacteria > Actinomycetota > Thermoleophilia > Solirubrobacterales > Solirubrobacteraceae > Palsa-465. Next base: position 305,882 of record CAWDRA010000009.1, on the reverse strand, counting down.
TGCAGGAGGAGCCCGAGAACATGGGTGCGTGGGGCTTCGTTCACATGCGCCTTCATGCGCTGATCCGGGATACCCACAAGCTCCGCCATGTCAGCCGGGCCGAGTCGGCCAGCCCAGCCTCGGGTAGCGCCGCCCTGCACCACCTGGAACAGGAAGACCTCCTGGCCCGCGCCATCGGCTGACGCTCGGGGCCGACGGTTCAACCAGCAGTTTGGCATCCCTCCCTCGGCTGACGTTCGGGAGGTGGTTCGGGAGGTGGTTCGGCCGGTGGCGGGATCTCTCCACCCGATGGCCAGCGTCTCTCGACAGGGACCGAAAAGTGCGGGATCACCAGGAGGCTCGATTCCAGGTGCTTGACTAGGGCCGACCATGCCCAACGACCCTGCGCCGAACCGACGAATCGTCGTCGACGGATCCAACCTCGCCACCGAAGGCCGAACGCTGCCCAGCCTGGCCCAGCTCGAAGAGGCCATCCAGGCCTTCTTGGAGGAATTCCCCGGCTTTCGGAATGCCGACGTCATCGTGGTCGTGGATGCCTCATTTGGCCATCGGATCGACGAATCCGAACGTGCCGCATTCGAAGAGGCGTTGGCTCACGGCGAGTTGGTGACCCCTCCTGCCGGCGCCATCGGGCGGGGCGACGCATTCATCCTGCGTATCGCCGAAAAGGCCGGGGCGTTGGTGCTGTCGAACGACTCGTTCCAGGAGTTTCATGCCGAACGGCCCTGGTTGTTCGAGACCGGCCGCCTGATCGGCGGGAAACCGATTCCCGGCGTGGGCTGGATCTTCACGCCTCGCACCCCGGTACGGGGAGCCGTGAGCCGGGCGACCACCAGTAGAGCCAAGAAGGCCGCGCGCGACCACACCCTCCTGGATCCTGGCACCACCCGAATCGTTGATCCCGATCACAGGGCACCCAATCTTCTCCGCCAGATCCATCACCTTGCAGATCTTCTCCGCCACAACCTCACCGAGCGAACCACCGAACACCGTGAAATCCTGGCTGAAGACGCATACTCGCCGCCCATCGATCAACCCATGCCCGGTCACCACCGCATCCGCATACGGCCGGTTGCGACTGCATCCCGAAATCAGTCGTGCGATGCCGCACAAACACATCCAACTCCTGAAACGACCCCGCATCCAACAACTTCTCGATCCGCTCACGCGCCGTGAACTTCCCCCGCGAATGCTGCTTCTCAACAGCCGAGGCCGTACCAGCATGAACCGCCTCGAACTTCAGAGCCTCGAGCTGCGCCAACTTTTCGACATACGTCTCAGGCGCGTGTTCCTGCGTTTCCGGATGCACGTCGGTCATGCGTGTCGCCACTGTACCGGCGTGTCCCCCGCCCGCGTCGCGCCGCGGGTCAGCGGGAGAACGGGCGGTGGTGGGCCTGGCCGAGACTGTCCAGTACCGCCTCCAGTGCCTGCATCGAGTCCGCGGTCACGGTCACCCGGGTGCCCCAGCCGGAGGGCTCGATCCGCACCGTGCCGCTTGCGCGTTCGCCCTCCCAGGCGACGGTGGTCTCCGGCTCGAGCCGCGTGATTCGGATCTCCCCGAATGCGCCCAGATGCCGTGACAGCGAGCCCACATCGCTGCAGATCGCCCACAGCTCCGGGGCCGACTTCACGAGGGTCCGGACGACTGTCACTTCACTCATCGCTCCGGATTTCGCCCCGTGACGGTCGGAGTCCTCCTGGCTGGGCGGCAGCCTGCAGCTACTGCACGACCATGAAGTACACGGTGACGATCACCAGCACCGCCATCGCCACCGAGACCTGGTCAAAGCGAGTGCGGGCCGACGTGTACTCCTCGCTCCAGGTGAGCTCACCGTCGCCGCAGGCGTCGATGTCTCGCTGGGCGATGTCGGCCAGCTTCCCGCACTGGCGGATCACGAAGGCGCCCTCGAGTGCGCCGAGCACGATCGCCACGCCGACTCCCCACTGGACGTAGAAGTAGTGCCACTGGTGCAGTTTCGTGGCGAGGTAGATACCGGCAAGCACGACCACAAGCAGCCCCGGGTTGACGAAGCCACGGCCGATCAGCTGGCGCAATCTCAGGATCAGCGGAACCGAGCGGCGATCGAGGCGCTCGGCGCCCGACGCCAGCAGCGGGAACGAGACCACCGTCCCGAAGGCGACCACCACGAAGATGATGTGCAGTGCGAGTGCGATCTGCCAGAAGAAGACTGCGGGTACGAGCAATTTGAGTCCTTTACCTGGTTGGTGCGGCCGCCCCGGAGCTTATAAACACCTGGGGGAGCGGCGCTACAGAACCTTTGAGAGGAACGCCCTCGTGCGTTCGTGCTTGGGCGCGCCGAGCACCTCGGCCGGCGAGCCGGCCTCGACCACCACGCCGCCGTCCATGAACACGACGGTGTCGGCCGACCTCGCGCGCGAAGCCGATCTCATGCGTGACGACGATCATCGTCATCCCGATCTGGGCGAGGTCGCGCATCACGTCGAGCACCTCGCCGACGAGCTCAGGGTCGAGCGCCGAGGTCGGCTCGTCGAACAGCATCAGCTTCGGGTCCATCGCCAACGCGCGCGCGATCGCGACGCGCTGCTGCTGGCCGCCGGAGAGCGCCATCGGGTAGGCGTCGCACTTGTCGCTGAGGCCGACGCGGTCGAGCAGCTCGCGAGCGCGTGGTCTTGGCCTGCGCCGCGGTCGCGCTTGAGCACCTGAACCGGCGCCAACGTCACGTTCTCCAGCGCGGTCATGTGCGGGAACAGGTTGAACTGCTGGAAGACCATGCCGATCTGCTGGCGCTTGCGCGCGACCTCGCGCTCGTGCAGCTCGTACAGCTTGCCGTTCGCCTCGCGGTAGCCGACCAGCTCCCCGTCGACCGAGAGCCGTCCGGCATTGATCTGCTCGAGGTGGTTGATGCAGCGAAGGAAGGTCGACTTGCCCGAGCCCGACGGCCCCAGCAGGCACATCACCTCGCCGCGGTTGACGCGTCAGGTCGATGCCCTTCAGCACCTCGTTGCGCCCGAAGCGTTTATGAACGCCCTCGGACTGCACCATCACGTCACTCATAGCGCCCATACCTCCCCCGCCGCCGCGGCCAATCGCCAAGCCAGCGCTCCTTCAGCGTCGCCCGCTCAGAACGTGAGAAGCCCTGCCCGACCCTGCGCTCGAGGAAGTACTGGCCGACGTAGGCGATGCTCGTCAACGCCAGGTACCAGATGCTACGCGACGATCAGCAGCGGATCGTCTGGTAGTTCTGGGCGTAGATGTCGGACGCTCGGAAGTAGAGCTCCGCGAAGCCGATCACCGACGCGATCGAGGTGTTCTTCAGCATCGAGATCGTCTCGTTGCCTGTCGGCGGCAGGATCACGCGCATCGCCTGCGGCAACACGATCCGTCGCATGATCTGCAGGCGGCTCAGCCCGAGTGAAGCGGCCGCCTCGGTCTGGCCCTCTGGCACCGAGATGATCCCGGCGCGAACGATCTCCGCCATGTAGGCGCCCTCGTTCGTAGCTGAGCGCGAGCAGCGCCGCGACGAACACCGTGATCACGCGCGTTCGCGTTCGGCGTGAATGAACGACGGGCCGAACGGCACGCCGAGGTCGATCAGGTTGGGCGCCGGGAACAGCGCCGTGATGTTGAACCAGAACACGAGCTGCACGAGCAGCGGCGTGCCCCGGAAGAAGAAGATGTAGAGCCAGCTCGCCGTCTTCAGGACCGGGTTCGGCGAGAGCCGCATGATCGCCAGGATCACACCGAGGATCACGCCGATCACCATGCCGAGCACGGTGATGTACAGCACGGCGATCGCGCCGTGGATGATGCGGCTGTCGAACAGGTAGTTGCCCGACGATGCCCCACTGAACGTTCGGGTCGGTGATGACCGCGCGGACGATCGACGCCGCGATCACCAGCACGATGAACGCCGCCGATCCAGCGGCCCGGGGCGGCGCACCGGGACGGCCTTGATGTCCTCAGGCCGTCCCGGTGTTCGGTGTAGTCAGCTCCGGCTCATCCACGAGCAGAGCTAACTATCCGTCCTACTTCAGCTACTGACTTCGTGCCTAGCTGATCGCGCCGTTGATCTTCACCTTCGACGCGGGGATCTCGATGCTCGAGACGCCCCACTTCTTGAAGATCTTCGCGTAGGTGCCGTTCTTCATCAGGACGAGCATCGCGGCCTTGACGGCCTTCGTCAGGCCGGTCTTCTTCGCGATCGCGATGCCGTACGGGGACGGCGCATAGGCGGCGCCGACGAGCTTGAACTTCCCGTCGGACTGCTTGACCTGGTACGCGGCGACCGGCGTGTCCGCGAAGCCGACCTGCGCGTGCCCGGAGGCCACCGCCACGTTGGCCAGGTTCTGGTTCGGGTACTTCGAGACCGTCACCGCCTTCTTGCCGGCCTTGGTGCACTTGTTGCCCTGCGCCGTGGCGTCCGTCTCCTCGGTCGTGCCGGTCTCGACGGAGACGGTCAGCCCGCAGATCGAGCTGATCCCCTTGATGTTCGTACCACCGCTCTTGAGCGTGTAGAACGACTCACCGACGTTCGCGTAGTCGACGAAGTCGACCGGTCTTCTCACGCGGCTTTGTGTCGGTGAACGACGAGGCGCCGAGCATGTAGTGCCCGGCGACCATGCCGGGGATGATGTCGTCGAAGGTGACGTTGGCGATGCTGACCTTGAGGCCCATCACCTTGCCGAGCGCGTTCGACAGGTCCGCGTCCATGCCGACGACCTTGTTGCCCTGCATGAACTCGTCCGGCGCGTAGGTCGCGTCGGACGCGACCGTCAGCGTGCCCTTGGCCTTGACCGCGGCGGGCACCAGCTTCGCGACCGACGACACGCCGCCGGTCGAGGCTGAGGCCGACGCGCTGGCGAAGCAGGCGATTGCGGCCACAGCGCCCGCCGCCGCCATCGCCTTTCCAATCATGTTGCGACTTCCCATCAGTAATTTCCTCCAAATTGACGGGTCCGGCAGTCGGCACGGACCGCCGATCGAGGATACGGGAGTCTTGCGTGAGCTTGGACTGTCCAATTGTTTGCATGCGGTTGCGTCGGACCGAGCGGTTGGCACTGACAGCATCCTCGACTGCGACTACGCTTGCTCGCATGCAAGTTCAGATACGTCTGTTCGCGGGGCTGCGCGAGCGGGCGGGCACGGACGCGCTGACGCTCGAGCTGCCGGACGGCGCGCTGTGTCGCGACGCGCTCGACGAGCTGTCGCTGGCTGACCGGGGATATGCGGGTGGTGCTGGCCGTCAACCGCGAGTACGCCTCCGACGCGACGGTCCTGCGAGCCGACGACGAGCTGGCGCTGATCCCGCCGGTCTCGGGCGGTGCCGAGCGACCCGTCGATCCACGTCGCGATCCGTGGCGAGCCGCTCTCCGCCGACGTCTGTGACCGGCGCGGGTCACCGATCCGCGCGCCGGCGCGATCGTCACCTTCCTCGGCGTCACGCGCGAGGTGCCCGCGCTCGAGTACGAGGCCTACGCGGAGATGGCGCAGGCGAAGATCGTGGAGATCGCCGCGGCCGCGGCCGAACGCCACGGGCTGTGCGCCGTTGCGGTCGAGCACCGGATCGGGACCGTGCCGCTCTCGGAGCCGTCGGTCGTGATCGCCGTCTCCGCGCCGCACCGAGCCGAAGCCTTCGCGGGCGCGCGCGAGATCATCGACACGCTCAAGCTCCAGGCGCCGATCTGGAAGCGCGAGGAGGGCGAGTGGGTCCGGACGGCCAGCCGGTCCGGTATAGATTCCGCCGCCATGCCCACCTCTCTCGTCACCGGCGGCGCCGGCTTCCTCGGCTCGCATCTCTGCGACGCGCTGCTGGCCAGGGGCCACCGGGTGATCTGCGTCGACAACCTCGAGACCGGGTCGCTGGACAACATCGCGCACCTGCGCGGCGACGACTTCGTCCACCTCAACGTCGACATCATCGAGCCGTACTTCGTCGACGAGCCGCTCGACTTCGTCTACCACTTCGCCTCGCCGGCCTCGCCGATCGACTACCTGCGGATCCCGCTGCAGACGCTGAAGGTCGGCTCGTACGGGACGCACCACACGCTCGGGCTCGCCAAGCGGCACCGCGCCCGCTTCCTGACGGCGTCGACCAGCGAGGTCTACGGCGACCCGCAGGTGCACCCGCAGCCCGAGAGCTACTGGGGTCACGTCAACCCGATCGGGCCGCGCGGCGTCTACGACGAGGCCAAGCGCTTCTGCCGAGGCGCTGACCATGGCCTACCACCGCCAGCAGGGCGTCGACACGGCGATCGTGCGGATCTTCAACACCTACGGGCCGCGGATGCGCCCGCGCGACGGCCGCGCGATCCCGACGTTCCTGCGCCAGGCGCTGCAGAACCAGCCGATCACGGTCTTCGGCGACGGCTCGCAGACCCGCTCGTTCTGCTACGTCGACGATCTGGTCCGCGGCATCATCCTGCTGGCCGAGTCGGGCCATCACGACCCGGTCAACATCGGCAACCCCAACGAGTTCACGCTGCTCGAGCTCGCCGAGGCGGTGATCGAGATCACCGGCTCGGAGTCGACAGATCGTCTACGAGGAGCTCCCGACCGACGACCCGCAGGTGCGCCAGCCGGACATCACCAAGGCGCGCGAGCTGCTCGGCTGGGAGCCGGACGTGCAGCTGCGCGAGGGCCTGGAGCGCACGATCGAGCATGCCGGGCCGCGACGCGCTGATCGGCTCCCGATACTGATAGTCCAAGACACATGCCACCCACAGACCGCTTCGTCATCAGCTTCGCGGCCGAGCCGCCCCAGCGAGTCGCTGCCCTACGGCCGCTGGGCCGAGGTGCTGCGCGAGCACTTCGTCGCGGCCTGCGAGGACATCGACTCCGACGGCGAGGAGATCGGCGAGCCCGGCGACATCCGCTGGTTCCCCGACCGCACCTTCTACGGCCGCACATACGTGCCGGCCGTCGCGCGGACCGAGGTCGGCTACGAGCTGTTCGGCTACGTGTCGTTCGTCGATGCGGGCGACGAGGTCCGGACCTGCCTTCGAGGCACGCGCCGACTTCACCGGCGACGTCGCCGAAGCCAACCCCGACTGGCAGCTCGACCTCAATGAGATGGTGCCTCGGCACCTGGCGCGGCGAGGACGGCAACGTCGCCGAGATGACGCTCGTCTGGGGCGTGCCGCTGATCCCCGGCGGCGCGCTCGTGACCGCCGAGCTCGCCGACCACGCCGTCGACCAGTGCGAGCTGATCGAGCAACGCTTCACGCCTGATCGCGCCCGGACAACTACCGCGGCGACTACCTCGACATGAAGCTGTGGAGCGACCGCGGCGACCAGCTGGCGGTCGAGTCGCTGTATGTCGAGACGACGAGCGACGAAGACGACGGACGAGGCCAGAGCGACTGAGGCGACGGCCGACGGATAGCTCGCCCAGCGCTGCGAGCGCGGCGGCTACCCTGAGCGCGCGCCCTCGTAGCTCAATGGATAGAGCACGCGCCTCCTAAGCGCGGGATGCAGGTTCGATTCCTGCCGGGGGCATGCCGGCGAGTCGCTCGTCACGCCAGACGGTATTCGGCAACAGCCAGGACGTTCTTGCCGAACGCCTGTCCGAAGACCGGCTCGAGGCGCCTGCTCGCCGGGAACACGAATCGGTCGTACATCGCAACCGAACGGGGCGTGAGTTCCCCGTCCTTGCTCCCGACGTATTTGAAAAGGAGCGCGGTTGGCCACCCGAGCGGATCGCAATACCGAAGCTCCGCGACTTCCAGACCCGCGCCTTCGACGATTCTGCGCAGACTTGATCTTGTGTAGCGCCGGTAGTGGCCCACCACTCGGTCGAAAGCCGAGTAAAGGACCTGAGATGCTGGGACGTAGATCAGAAGCCGACCGCCTGGAGCCAGCAACCCGCTCAGCCGCCCGACCGTTTCCGCATCGTCCTCTATGTGCTCCAGGACATTCAATGCATAGATGAGACTGTACGAACGAGGTTCGAGCTCTGCGACGTCCTTCACCGCCCGGTAACCCCTTCCGGTAAGTGCGTGGGACAACCCGTCGTCAAGCTCCGCGCAGTCGGGCTCGTACCCGCGCTCACGAAGCATGTCAACGTACGTCCCGAGACCAGCACCGAAATCGAGGATCTTGGAGCTGGGATCTGGTTGTGCTGACGTCACCAGATCTAGAAGCGACGCGTTGTAGTTCTTCGCGAGGGTCATCGCCTCCAGCACGCTGGTGCCCGTGTAGGAAACAGACGGCGAGTCGATCAAGAGTCCCTCCTCGGGAGACAGCATTCTCGTTCCATAGGGAACACGAACCCATTGCGGAAGTTCCGGATAACAGGGCTGCACGACCAAGGCAATGGCACAAATTGTGCATCCCGGGAAGCAGCAGAGTCAAACATAACCTACCTGGTCCGGAACCGCCATTTCGAAGGCCGACCCAGCTGGCGTCGTCACGCGACAACCGTGATGTCGAACAGCTATCGTCACTTGCCGTGTTACAGCTTCTGCCATCAGCGTAGATACATTATGGCACAAATCGCAATCTGTACAAGTGGCGAAACGACCTTGATGAGCTCCGACTTCGAGACGACTGTGTGTGGTGGTGCCTTGTTACAACGAGGAGGCCACAATCGCAATGATTTTGGCCCGTGTTCTTCAATCCCCGTATGTAGCTGAGGTGCTTGTGGTCGATGACGGCTCCTCGGATGCCACAGTCGAAGTCGTCCGCGGTGTCGACGACGCCAGAATCAAATTGCTCGAGCAGGAACGGAATGCCGGCAAAGGTGCCGCGTTGCGGCGTGGCTTCGCAGAGGCCACCGCCGACTTCGTGATCGTTCAGGACGCAGACCTCGAATACAACCCAAGCGACTATGCACAGATGTTGGAGCCGCTTTTCGAAGGCAGAGCCGACGTCGTCTTCGGTTCACGCTTCATCACGGGCGGACCGCACAGAGTCCTTTACTTCTGGCATTCAGTCGGCAATCGTCTGTTGACCCTCGCGTCAAATATGTTCACCAACCTCAATCTCACCGATATGGAGACCTGTTACAAGGCCTTTCGTCGCGAAGTGATACAGAGCATCGATCTGCGAGAGGACCGCTTCGGATTCGAGCCGGAGATCACCGCGAAGCTTGCGGATGGTCGGTGGCGGATCTTCGAAGTGGGGATCACCTATTCCGGGCGCACCTACGCGGAGGGAAAGAAGATCGGGTGGAGGGATGGCTTGCATGCGGGCTACTGCATCGTGCGCTACTCGCCACTCTGGACGCGCCTGACCGATCGTCGACCGACGGGCAGCTAGCGCCCCACGCACCCATGGTTCTACCCGCCCGGCCACACCGGCAATCTTGAGCCGATGTCATATCCGTAGGCGTAGACCTCGCGCGTGGGTCCCAGATGGCCGATCAGGCGCGCTCTTCCAAGCGCGACCGGCGGCGGGGTTCCGTCCAGCACAACAAGAGATCGTGCGCCGGGCAGGCCGTCATACCAGGTGTTGATCCCCCACCCATACCTGCACAGTGTGTCCCCACAGGGTGAGATCGGATAGACGGGCAGATCTCCTCCTCCAAACCAGCCGAGCGGCATCGCGTCCCAATATCCCGCATAGACGACGCTTGCGTGGGTATGCCGCGCATACGATTCGAGTTTGTCGGCCATACTGGGAGTCGGGTATGCGTCGTACCAGGCCTGCACCTGACCGGTCATCAGCAATCCGATGCTGACCGCGGCCACCAGACCGATCGCACCGATGGTTGCCCCGGTCACAGCCAACTTGTGCGTAAGCCCAGCTCGCGTCGCGGCCAGGACGACTATGGCGTACGCGATCGTCACGAGGTACCGCTTGCCCTGGATGTCAAACGGAACAGTCGAGAACACGAAGACCGCCGTGAGCGTGCAGATGCTCAACAACCAGTAGGTTGAGTGCACAGACCTCGCCGCGCTCCACCCGCTGGGACGATCCGATCCGGGCGCTCCGGCGCTTGCGTCCCGTGCCGCTTTGACGACAGCTCCAGCCGCCACCGGCGCCCGCCTCAGCAGGAACCAAACCTCCATGGCGGCGAATCCAGCAAGCACGACACAGGCCACCGAGCACAGGTCGTACCAAACTCTGCCCGGCAGCAGGCCGCCCGAGCCGTAGGTGCCGTTGAACAGTACGAGTACTGATTTCCCCAACAGCAGCACATGTCCGGGCACCGCGGACAGGCGCGTCAGGGAAATCGGGAAGGGCGTGGCGGCAACCCCCGCCGAGGTCATGATCCGAGCGATCAGGGCCGCGCCGATAGGTGGCCCAACCACTGACGCGACCGCGGCCAGCAGCAGCCTGCGTTTGCCCTTCGAGCCACCATGAAGATAGCGACCGACATACTGAGAGCGAGCGGCACGAGTCCGGCTACGGCCACCAGTCTGTCTGATGCAACCCCGATCGCGGTGAACGCCACGGCAAGAGCGACGACGAACCAGAACCGAGACGCTCTGAGGCTCGGGGCTCGGTCCACTAGCCAGACCGCGAAAGCCCCGAGCACGCAGACATTCAAGTACGCGAACGTGTGAATCCAGGTGAACTGCAACTGCATCACGTACGTGCCCGCGCAGACGAGGCCCGCCAGCACCAACATCCCCGCGGTTCGACCCGCCACGCGACTGGTCGACCATGCCACGAGACTGATCCCGAACAGTGACGCCAACCATGGCTCCACCTCCCAGACCGACCGGTAATGCGGCAGCCATTGAGTGAGCGCCATCAGCCAGAACGACCCGTACCAGGTGAAGTTCCCCACCACCATCCGGGACCCCACCGCGGCGTGGCCCCACATCAGCGTGAGGTAGGGCGGCAGATCGGCATCTCCCATGCCGTATATGGCCGGCAGCAGTGTCCGCAGAACAGCGGCAACGGTCACCAGATACACAATCAGGAGCAGCACAGCCAACATGCCAGAGAGATCGTGCGCCGGGCGGCGCGCCTGTATGTCCAGTGGAGATCTCAGTTCAACATAGTCCCTCTCTCCCGGCTGTCTATTGCCATCTACCCGCAACCTCAGTAGCTAAACCGCTGCACTAGGCTCCGCCGTGCTTACTTGCCAACCAGGTGGACGGGATGTGGTACAGCGTCACACCCCCAACACGAGCGGTGACTCGGAGCCCAGCTGCTCTCAGCACCGGCCCCCATGCCCGAACCTGGGATTCCTCGACAAGGATGTCTGACACATGACGCTGCGAGACCAGTTGGCGCAGCAACGGGGCGTTACTCACGTCTGGCGTGTTGTCCCAGAGGTCCTCGGCGAGCGGGCTATCCCAGCCTGGCGGCACCGAGGTGATGAAGTACCCGCTCGCGAGGTTGAAGTACATATGCGTCTCCGCCTGCCATACCGGGCTCTCACTCAGCCAGCCCCAACGGATCGGCAGGACCGTCTCACCTTTCTTGAGGTATTGCTTGTACATCCCGGTGCTGAAGAACGTCGGGTTTGTCCAGCTGGCCGCATTGCCCGAGCCGGTGGCTATGTTCGGAAGTACAAATGCGACGGCAACGAGCCCGCATACCCACCGAGCCGCGCGGTGACGGCTGGGAGCGGCCAGCCACATCGCCAGCACCACAGAGCACATTAGGATCCAGTAAAGGGCGACGCGCCCCTGGAGGACCTGATTGAAACCGGGCAGATGGACGAACAGCGCATAGGGGAGCCAGATTGTCTTCTGCCCAGCGATGTAGAGACCCGACCGAGGATCCACAGCAGAGTGATCGCAAGCATCGATGCGAGCCATCTGGATTCCCGTCGATCCCACCTCTTTGCCAGCTGGTACAGCAGGATCAGCACCATCGGCACGCCGGTGTAGAGGTCGGTCTCACCCGGCCCGGCCAGATATAGCGCCGTCACATGACTGAACACGTGCCCGCCGATCCAGGTATAGATCATCGGTGTGAACATCATAGGGCGTCGGTTGGGAAGTTCAGGCCGCTGCCCTTGGCGTACGCCACCGCGTGCAGCAGTGCGACCAAGTACCACGACATCAGCACTGCGACGATCACATACGCGATCACGATCGGCCATATCGCCGTCACGACCTGGCTCGCGTACGGGAATCAGCAAAGAGCCACCCGAGCGCAAGCGCGACCGCACCGAGCACTGTCATCGTGAACATGACCTCGAGCGCGATCCCGAATTGAATGACGAGCAGAGCAGCGAGCTGAAGGCAGAGTCGTCGCCTCGAGATCTCTGCGCGTAGGAACTGCACCACCGTGAGTACGACGAGTGGCGGACAGAAGATCACCACGAGGTGCAGGTGCCCATTCAACTGACCGATCTCGTATGTTCCGAAGCCATACATCACACCTGCCACCAGAGCCGCCCACCGTGCCCTGGTGACAGACCGACAGAGCCAGTAGGCAGACAGCGCAGCTGAGACCGGTGCAGCGATCCAGACCACGTCCAGGGCTACTATCGGCCCCCAGAGCCAGGTCACGGAATCAGTAGGAATGCCAGGAACGGCGTCCGCCCCAGCGCCGGCAAGGTTGATGCCTGGCGAGGCCCACATCGCGTGGGTGTGCAGCAATGACAGACCACTGAAGAGCGCGTGTGGAAACCAGACGAACGACCAGGCGTACTGAGCCGGATCGCCCGGCAACCCGCAGCACACACAGATCCGAGGTGGCCGAGTGAGCGACGATCCCAGAGACACGCCAACGCTAGATACACGAGCAGCGCGAACCAGCCGTGATGGTCCGATACAACCCGCCCGACGGCAGAGGACATGCGCCTTCGTCCTAGCGTGTGGTTCACGCCACGATCCAGAACAAGCGGCGGACTTGTTTGGCCCCGCTGGCCGTCAGCTCAACGTCCACCGAACCTGACGATCAGGCTGCCCGAGTCTCCGTACACGTAGCCGAAGCGTGCGTTATGCAGCGCCGCGTTGAACGTGACAGGGTAGGTGCTCGCCTGTAGACCAACGACCTTGAAGGTGGCGATGCCCTGCCTGTTGGTCTGCGAGTACGCAAAGTGACCCAAACGTTGGTGATTGATCCGGGCACGGGCCCGACGGGGTCCGAGTGCGGTCCAGTAGATCTCGGTCAGGCGAACCGAAATCCCGGCCTTATGGAGCGCTGCTCCGGACGTGTTGTAGACCTGCACCATGATATTCACGGGCTTGCCGAGCCGGATGATTCGATTGATGGCGTCGGGCACAAACGCCAGGTGATCCAGGTCGGGATCGTATGTGTCACTCACGGCGAACGACTTCGGGGACTCCACGTAGCCGACGATGTTGAAGCCACCGTAGATCGAGGGCTGCGCGCCCATATTGCTGGCCTGCAGACGGTACGTACTTGTCTGATGCGGCCCGAGAGAGTCAGGACCCTCCGCGATCCTCCAGAAGCTCGAATTGTAGCCGCCCCGGATGACGTCGAACGCGGGCTTGACCGAGTGATCAGTGTTGTTTCTGACACTCACCGACATCTGCTCGATGTGCGAGGTGGTTCCCGTGGTGACAAGGCTCACCAAGCGGATCCGCAGAGGCTGTGTCGCCGCGAGCGAATATACGGCGGTCCCCACGAACAGTAGACCGAGGACGGCGGCCGCCACCGCCCACCTCGGGGACCTGAACCAACTCCTGAACCGAACGAGCGTCCAGCCCGGCCGCGGACATGGCCACCTGAAGACCGGCTACCAGCGACCGCCCGGGATCGCCTAAAGGGCGGCTGGTCGACCGTGGCCGCCGCGATGAACCCAACCGGGATCAAAGAGATGAAGTAGTTCACGTTCGAGCGATCAGCGAAGAAGAATGCGATAGCGGGCAGTACGAAGGCCCCGGCCCGCAATAGCGGGTAGGTGCCGACAAACGACACCAGCAACAGTGCGAGCATGAACACGGATGCGGCTGTGAAAGCGAAGACGGAGCCTCCACCCATGTGCAGATAGAGGCTGAGAGAGATGCTTCCCTGACCGGTGGGAACCATGTCCGCGAAGAGCGGCGTCAGTGTCCCTTTGAGCCAGGCCTTCGGCGCGGATATGAAGTACGGAATGTTGGGGATCAGCAACACCGCGAGCGTTACAGCGAGGTACTGTGCCCGCGCGCGCCAGACCGCGGCGCATATTGGTCACCCTGGACTCGTCGAGGCAGAGAGCGATCAGTAGAAACGGCAGTGCCGGCCACGGGTTCTGCTTGATACCCATTGCCAGTCCGAACATGACCGGTTGGAGATATGTCCAGCGGGCGCTACCGAATCTGTCCCATTTGTAGGCCGCGATGATCAACGGGGGCATGAACACGACGTCGGTGACACCGCCGATGGCGAACACGGAGTAGAGGCCGAAGCCTCCGAGCAGCAGCGCAACCGGCCGGAGTGCCGAGGAGCCAGCGGAACATCAGCAAGACCGCGAGCCCCAAGAGAAGACGTTGATCAGCGGCGCGAGGTTTTGCGACCAGCCGATCAGCAGGAACGGCATGTAGATCAAGGGCGACAGCGCCGGATAGGACAGCGCAGTCACCGGCTGGCCGGTGAACCCGTATGTGTAATAGGCGTCGGTGTCCGGAACAGGCCGAATGCGGGTCTCATCGAATGGACGTACGGGTTGCCCCCGTGTATCCGCGATCTGTGCTGCGTACTGGTTGAACGCCATCGCGTCGGTGCCGTAGGGCGACATGCCCCCAACCGCGTTCACAGCCCACGCGATGAAGACGGCGACGGTCAGGAACACGGTGCCCCACTTCAGCACCTGGATCGCCCGGCTCTCTCGTGACCAGACTGCGTCCGGCATCCAACTCACGATCACTGTGCAGAGACCCCAGAGGTTGGATACCACCAAGAACGGCACGGTCCACCTGAACGCCGAATCGCCAATCAGCTGCCAGGACCACCACATCAGGCCGACACCGACAAGCATCCATAATGCTCGCTCGTTGGAGAGCCTCTGCGATTCCCCCTTGACCGCCAGCGCGGGAATTTCCCCCGCCCGCCAGCGTCGGGTGGTGCGGTCTGGGCAGACCTACGAGTGGGGCTTGTCAAGTCGAACATGGGCTGAGACCAGGTGCTGCGCCTCGCGGGCACGTCAAACTCCCGCGAGGCTGGCGCCGGGGGCCGACCTCCCCATGACTTGAGAGCGCGCAGAGAGGTCAATCTCCTGTGCATCCTCGAGCCAGCCAGCACAGCGAGGTCATAGTAGCGACCGGACATGCGGCAGCCAAACCCCGCTTGAGTCATCGGCCTGGGAGACCCATCACACAGCGTCCCGTTAAGAAAAAGACGGCGAGGAATCCGAACACTGCCACCGCTGCCCCTGTCAGTATGACGGCGACTGTGTCGGGCATCTTCGGGAGCAGCAGAACGGCCGGGAGCAATAGCGTATCGCTGCGCCAATAACTGAGATTCGCTTGGGACAGCGGCCCCAGCCAGCAGAGCACGAGCAACGCGAAGACCAGCCAATCCTGCCACGTCGCAAGCTTCCTCGAAGTCCGCATTACCAAGCCGATCAACAACCCAAGTACCAGCACTGTCGCAAGGATCGCCTCCGTGTCCCAGATGCCCTGCACATAGGTCACTCCCGCGAACGGTCCCCGTAACATCGGCAGCAGGATCGCGAACGGAAATTGGAGGCTGTGGAGGTGTACGAGGAAGTATGCGTTCCATCGGCCCGTCTGTGCCTGCGCGAGCAACAGAAATGCGACAAAGCCAAGGCAGGTCGTGGCCCCGCCATAGATCGCCCAGACGAGACGTTTGAGCAGGCCATCTCCGCGCATTCCCAGAAAGATCCACACGCATACGATCGGCGCCAAGGTCAACGCCGACAGGTACAGAACGTCGCCGCCGCTCCCGCAAGGGGCGCCAGCAGCCATTGCTCCCTGTAAAGCAGATACAGACAGAGCAGCATGAAGATGCTGTCATCGACATTGGATAGGCAGCGTGCAATAGACACCGCCGATTGGCATCGAACGCAGCGAATGCCAGAGCGACATAGCGGATCGGCGTATCGAGTCGCCGCAGAAAGCCCTCCCATAACAGCACAAGCAGTGCGAAGTCGAAGACCCAGCTGATGAAGACCGATGTAGCAACGTGCGGCAGACCAAGGCTGAAGAGCGGAGCCAGCAAGACCGGATAGCCCGGGAACCAGCCGGCACTCCCACACCATGAGCCTGGTGGAAGATGGGCAGATGCGTTGCACCGGTCGAGCGTGTAACCGTGCTGTGCGATCGACATATAGATGCCGGCGTCCCACCGCACCCACGTCGATGACGCGAAGAAATGAACACCGCCGGTGATCGCCGCCAGGAACAGAACAACTGTGGCGGCAACGAATGCGAGACTGGGTGGACCAAGGTCGAGCGCCAGAATGCGGCCCGGTCGACTCCCGCGTTGGTCAAATCTCAGCGTGGAATTCATTGGTCGGGCGCCTTGCTGCACTCTGGATCCTTCCTAACGGACCGACATGTGACCCGTTGATTTGAAAACCAGCTTACACTTTGCACCGGCCCCAACACGCGCTCGAGCTCAAGGTTGTGGAACCGCCCGTTCGGATCAAACCGCGCCCGCACCGCCTGGAAGCGATCCCATTCCGGGTAGCGTCCGCGCAGCATCGCGGCCGTCTGGAAGTGGCGCTTGCCCCAATGCGGACGACCATTGAAGCCGTCCATGATCTCCTCGACCGCACGGAAGTAGGGCTCGTACTCCATCCCCTCGAAGACGTGCACCGCGATGTAACAGGTGTCGCGACCGTGGGCGGGCGAGAGCAGTGCGTCGTCGCCGGCCACGAACCGAACCTCGATCGGGAAGGAGATCGGCAGCCGCCGGCTCTGGATCATGGTGCGCACGGCCCGGATCGCCTCGGCGGCGTGGCGCCTGGGGATCGCGTACTCCATCTCCGTGAAGCGCACGAGCCGCGGCGAGACGAAGATGTCGTGGGATGCGCCGATACGGTCGCTCGAACCGGCGATGCGGGTCACCGTCCGGTTCAGCCGTGGGATCATGCGCTGGAAACGCCGCCCTGTGCGGGAGAAGGCCGAGAGTCCATGGTTCACCAGCAGAATGTCCTCCACGTACCGGCGGACAGCTGAGCGGGGCGTCAGCGGGGCGTCGGTCCGATCGTTGGACCGGGTCAGGACCGTGTCGGAGTACGGGAACCAGTACATCTCGAAGTGATCGTGCTGCTCCGGCAAGTTCGCGAGAGCGCATCGAGCGTCTGCTCGAATCGGCGCCGGACCATCCACACCGCGCAGCCCGAACGCGGGCACCGCCTGGATCGTCAGCGCAGTCACGATCCCCAGCGCGCCCAGACTGACCCGCGCGGCGCGCCATGCGTCCGCATCACTGTCTGAATCGACCGACACCAACGTGCCGTCGGCGCGCATCAACTCAACCGCCACAACAGGGCCCGAGAGATTGCGCAGCCGCGCCCCGGTGCCGTGCGTCCCGGTCGCGGTGGCACCGGCGATCGACTGCTTGTCGATGTCACCGAGGTTCTCCAGCGCGAGGCCGTGCCGGTCGAGCGCGGCGTTGAGCTCTCGATGGTGATGCCGGCCTGCACTCGGACAAGGCCGCTGTCACGGTCGAGGTCGAGCACCCGTTTCATCTTCTCGAGCGAGACCAGTGTGCCGTCGGTCTCGCACCAGTGCGGTGAACGAATGCCCGGAGCCGGCCACCCTGACCCGCGCATCCGACCGCGCGGCGCGTTCCAGCGCTGCTGCCAGCTCCTGCAGCGTCGCCGGCCGCTCGAAGGTGGCCGGCTCGAAGCGCTGGCGGCCGTCCCAGTTGCTCCACGACAGATCAGAACTCCTCGCCATCCTCCGCATGTTCTAATGCACGGCGATGCCGGACGTCGCCGACGCACACACGCGGCCGGCCACGTGGCCAGCCACCTGACCGACCACGAGCGCCTGCAGCATGCCTGCGGCGAACTCGACCCGCCGTTCGCGTGCGTCGACCTCGACGCCTTTGACGCCAACCGCGACGACGCTGAGCGCCCGCGCCGGCGACAAGCGCATCCGCGTGGCCAGCAAGTCGTTGCGCTGCCGAGCGCTGCTCGCGCGCGTCATCGACCGCGGCGACGGCGCGTATCGCGGGGTCCTCGCGCTGACCATCTGGGAGGCCCTGTGGCTGGCCGACCACGGCGTGCGGGACGTCGTGGTCGGCTACCCGAGCGTCGATCGGCAAGGCCTGAAAGCAGTGGTCGGCCGGGCGTCCAGCGGAACACCCGGCGAGGAGATCGCTCTGATGGTCGACTCGGTCGAGCAGCTCGAGCTGATCCAGCAGGCGGGCGCAGGCTGCGGGCGCGGTGATCGACGTCTGCCTCGACGCCGACGCCGGGCTGTGGTTCCTCGGCGGGCGCGTGCGCGTCGGCCCACGCCGCTCGCCGCTGCACACGCCCGCGCAGATCGGCGGCGTTCGCGCGGGAGATCAATGCGGCGCACCGGCCTGCGCGTCGCCGGGCATGATGGCCTATGAGGGACAGATCGCGGGAGTTGGCGACGATCCCGCCGGGCACCCGTTGAGGGGGCTTGCGATCCGCGCCATGCAGTCGCTCTCACGGCGCGAGCTGCATGAGCGCAGGGCCGAGCTCGTCCGCGCCGTCCAATCCGTCGCGGGACCGCTGCGGTTCGTCAACGCCGGCGGCACCGGCAGCCTCGAGTCCTCTGCGGCCGAGCCGTGGGTCACCGAGGTGACGGCCGGCTCGGGGCTGTTCGGGCCGGCACTGTTCGACGACTACTCGCGCTTCCGGCCACGCCCGGCTGCGTTCTATGCGCTGCCGATCGTGCGCCGTCCCGGCCGCCGGGTCGTGACCGCGCTCGGTGGCGGTTACGTCGCTTCCGGGCCCGCCGGCGCCGATCGCCTGCCGCGGCCGTGGTGGCCGGCCGGCCTCAGGCTCGACCCGCAGGAGGGCGCCGGCGAGACCCAGACGCCGCTGCGCGGGCGGATCGCCGACAGCCTGAGGATCGGCGACCGCGTCTGGATGCGTCACGCCAAGGCCGGCGAGCTGTGCGAGCGCTTCAACAGCCTGTACCTGATCTCAGGCGATCGCGATAGTTGACGAGGTGCCGACCTACCGCGGCGAGGGGCAGTGCTTTCTCTGAGGACCGGCCGAGAGCGTCACCGCGAGCATCACCGCCAGCGCGCCAACGCGTGATCGCTGGGCGGTGATCGGGGACCTACCTGTTGATCGGCGCCGCCAACCAGATGCTGTGGCTGACGTTCACCCCGATCACGACCCCGACGGCGCACCATTACGGGGTCAGCGTCAACGCAGTCGGCTGGCTGTCGGAGATCTTCCCGCTGCTCTACATCGTGCTGGCGGTGCCGGCCGCATCGCTGCTCGACCGGCGCTTCCGCTCGACGCTCGCCGCCGGCGCCTCGCTCACCGCTCTCGGCGGGGTGCTGCGACTGACAGATGACACGTTCATGTGGGCGCTGATCGGCCAGTTGCTGGTTGCGATCGCCCAGCCCCTGATCCTGAACGCCGTCACCGGACTGGCCAGCGGCTACCTGACGCCTGCATCGCGACCGCTCGGGATCGCCCTCGGCTCGGCCGGGATCTTCCTGGGCATGCTCGATCTCGCTGGTGCTCGGATCGGCGCTCGGCGGCGAGCACCTGCACACGATGCTGGTCATCAACGCCGTGTTCGCTGTGTCGCAGCCGTATCGTCTTCCTTGGCGCGTTGGCACCGCAGCGGCCCCTCACCTCAGCGGCGACGTGACCGGACTGTTCGGACTCAAGACCGTCTGGCGCGACCGCGGCATCCGCCGCCTGGCGATGATCGCGTTCATCGGCTTCGGCTTCTTCGTTGCCTTCACCACCTGGCTGCAGACGTTGCTCAAACCGGCCGGCATCTCAGCCTCGACCGCAGGCTGGCTGCTGGTCGCGACCGTCCTCGCCGGGATCGTCGGCTCGGTGACGGTGTCACCGTCCGTGATCCGCAACCATTCCGAGCGTCGGCTCTTCATGCTTGCCGGGATCTGCCTCAGCGCCAGCTGCGTGGTGTTCGCGTTCTGTCACTCGGTGCCCGCCATCGCCATCGGCGCCACGCTGTCGGGCTTCGTGATGCTCGCCTGCCTGCCGGTGATCCTCGAGATCTCCGAGCGCCGCGCCGGGCCGGCCGGGATCAGCGCCACCGCCCTGATCTGGCTGTCGGGCAACGCCGGCGGAATCGTGATCGCGCTGCTGGTTCAGACGGTCGTGCACCAGCCGACGATCGCGTTCCTGCTGATGGGCGTGATCGCACTCGGGGTGCTGGCGATCGTCGCAACGGCCGGCGACGCCGAAGCTGCCGTCTGACCGTTGGCGCCTGCTCTCAAAGCTCGGCCGGCTGGGCGACCTGCTTAATCTGACAAACCCGTCGGGCACCAAGCCAATGTGCCCAGAAACGCACGATTCTCATGCGCATACGAGCAAATCGGCCGCTGACAGATCGAATTGTCAGATCAAGCAGGTCCCGATGGTCGCGACATGAGCATCCCCTGCTCGAGGGAGGGGTGCCGGCAGCCTGCCGGTCGGCTACGTGTAGTAGGTGTCGACCCAATCGCCCATCTGGATCCAGGCGTACGCGTGGGTCGCGTCGACGATCGGCAGGCGCATGCAACCGTGGCTGGCGGGATAGTCCGGGGCCGGGTCATAGCCGTGTATCGCGTAGCCGCCGGTGAAGAATGACGAGTAGTACATCCCGTCGGGCAGATAGCCGGGCTGCTTGCGGTAGACCTGATAACTACCGAGGATGGTCGGCGTCGAGGGCTTGCCGGAGCTGATCGGGAACAGAAGCTTGACCTGCGAGCCGGCGATGAAAGCGAGCACCTGATCGGACAGGTCGCCCTCCGCATGCTGACCCTGAGCCGGGAAGCGCACGTGGAAGCTACCCCTGAGGTTCAGCAGGTCGGTGGCGGTCGGTGGCGTCAGCGTCATGTGGCCCTCACCGTGACCGAGCAGCCGGTTGTAGGCGTCGAGCGCCAGCTCGGTTCCCTGGTCGTAGACGCCGGTCTGCGGGATGTACAGGTGCAGGGCGGCGAGCTGCTGCTGGACGAGCTGCACGTAGCGCCCGGTCGCTCCGACCGTCACACGATTATCGAGTGCCGTGAAGGCGGTGAGGCGCTCGAAGCTCAGCATCTGCTGGTTGCGCGCGTGGTAGAGCTCGATCGAGACGCGACCGGGCTTCGGCGCGCGCAGCGTCGCCTGGAAGTGGCCGTGCCCGCCGCGGTTGGCGATCGTCAGCTGCAGCCGGCGGAATACGCGACCGCCCAACTTCGCCGTCAGCACGACCCGCTGATGCGGCGCGAACCCCTGGACCGTGCCGCTGACCACAACCGCTCGCTGCGGCACCGTCACACGGTCACCATGGACGCTGAACAGCCCCGTCGTCTGCACGACGACGCGCCCGGCGTTCACGGGTCCGGTGCCCGATCCCGCTGCCTGGGCGCCCGCTGGCGCACAGGCAGCGCCCAGCGTCAGCACAGACAGCGCCAACCCGATTCTGGACATCGCCCCCCGTTGCATTGGGCGACAGTTAACCAGTAGAGGCCCCTGGAGTCGGCACCCGCACCGCCAACGGCCCGGTCACGAGTGCGATCACGGCGAGCGCTCCGAGTGTCAGAGCGACGATCGGCCCGGCTCCCCAGTGGCCCTCGTTGACCCCGACCGCGACGCTGTTGTTGATCGCATGCAGAGCCATGCACGGGTACAGCGAGCCGGTCTTCCAGCGCACGATGCACAGCACGAACCCGAGAAAGCCGAGCGGGATCAGGTACTCGGGCTGCGCCGAATCGAAGTGCGCCAGGCCGAAGAGCACTCCGACCACCACCGCAGCCAGCCACGGACCCAGGCGCCAGCGCAGCACCCCGAACAGGAAGCCGCGGAAGAAGAACTCCTCTGCCATCGGCGCCACAGCACAGACAAACAGGCAGATCCCGACAGCCGCCCACGTGCTGGTGCCGAAGCCAAGGTTGGTCGGCAGCTTGTCGGTCCCGTGCACGTTGACGATCGCCGCATAGGCGACCGAGACGATGTAATAGGCGAAGCCGCCGGCCAACACGCCGGCGATGCCGCGGCGCCACGGGATCCGCACGTAGCCGAACTCGGCGCGACCCATCCAGCCGCCGAGCACCGAGAAGTACAGGGCTGAGGCCACGAACGCCCCGTCGAAGAGGAAGTCGGCGACGATGTTGACGGCCGGAGTCGGGTGCGAGGTCGACGAGCCGAACGCAGCGCCGATCAACTCGACCATGATCGAGACGAACAGGCCACCCGCGAAACCGAGCATGACCGCCGCCAGCGCGATCCAGAACGGCGGTGTCGGGCGTAGACGTTGGAGGCTGTCGGTGCTCATGGTTCGGCGAGGTTACGCGCTGATCTCCCTATATGCCGAGCAACGCGATCAGCCCCTCAAGCGACCTGATCGTCTCAAGCTCCGGCAGTGTCCCCTCGCCCGTGTCGGGCCGCTCGACCTCGGCAACGTGGCCGTCGCGTACCAGCAGCACCGGTCGCACGCCCGCCCCGAGCGCCGCGCCCACATCCTCGCGGAAGCTGTCGCCGACGTGCAGCGCGGCGCTCGGGGCGGCCTGCGCCACCCGCAGGGCGCTCGCCAGCAGCCGCGGATCGGGCTTTGCCGCGCCGACCGCAGCAGAGTTGACCGACCCGTCGACCAGCTCGAGCAGCCCCGTGCGATCGAGCACACTGTCGAGCGACGCGTCCCAGTTGCTGGCCACCACCAGCCGCATACCCGCGTCCCGCAGTCTGCTCAGGACGCCGACGACCTCGGGATAGACGCTGAACCGCAGTGACTCGAGCAGGATCGCGATCACGGTCCCGAGCGCGGCCCGATCGAGCTCCGCGCTGCGCGGCAGTGCCTCGCGCAGCACCAGTGCGCAGCGGCCGTGGAGCTCGGCGACGTGCACCGCATCGACGCCCTCATGCAGATGGTGGCGGTAGTAGGCGATCTCCGCCCTCAGCGCCTCGGTCGCCTGCGCTTCGGTCACGGTCACGCCCAGGCGCTCGTCCAGCAGCGCCCGCAGCAGCGGCGCGGGCGCGTCCAGGGTGACGAGCGTGCCGAAGGCATCGAGCAGGACCGCGCTAACGCCCCGCCTCACGCCACCCACCGCCAGGTCGCGAACTCGACGGTGAACAGTCCCAGCAGCACGGCCATCGAGCAGAGCGCCGGCACGGTGATGCGATGGCGGGTGACAAACTGCGCGCCCCAGATGAACAGCGGGAAGATGACGAGCGTGTAGCGCGGCAGCGAGGCCAGCGGCTGCAGGCTTACCGGATCTGAGAGCGCCAGCAGCAGCAGCACAAACGCGTACAGCGAGTACGCGGGCGGAAGCCGGCGCAGGCCGTCGAGCAGCGCCACCACAGCCAGGATCAGGAACACGAACAGGAAGATGTCCTGCAGCGCCGCGCTGATCGCGGCCTGGGCGTAGCTGGGCACGTAGGCCGGCGGCGGCGGGCCATGGATCAGCTGCCGCATCCCGTTGTAGGCCTGCTTGGCGCCACGGTAGATCGTCGTCCCCGGAAAGGTCGTGTGGCGATACCAGGCCGCCTCGGCGTTGAACGGCGCCAGCGCGTGGCCGTAGTGCAGACCCAGGTAGGCGAGATAGACGCCGAGTCCGGCCGGGATCAGCAGCAGCCAGCCGGCATCGGCGCGCACGCGATAGCGCGGCAGCAGCCTGTGCACGCCGGTGAGCGCCTGGCCGGCCCAGCGCGTCGGCGTTGCGGTGGCTGCCGAGCGCGGTCCGTAGAGATAGATCGCGGCCGTCGGAAGGATCAGCGCAATGCCGCCGTTGCGCGACAGCGCTGCGAGGCCGCCGAGCGCGCCCGCCAGAAGCCAGCGTTCCCGCCGGGCCGCGTAGACGCAGCCGACCGACAGTGCCAGGAACAGCGATTCCGAGTAGACGGCGGAGAAGAAGAACGCCATCGGGCAGAAGGCCAGCAGCATCACGGTCGTGTCCGCCACCTCGCGGCTGAAGTCGAGCAGCACAAGCCGGTGCAGCAGGGCCAGGCCGGCCGCGAACGCCGCCAATGAGATCAGCACGCCGGCGACGAGCTCAGATCCGGTGAACCAGCCGACGACGTGGATCAGCGCCGGATACAGCGGGAAGAATGCCATCCGCTGGACGTTGTCGGCGTACCCGTGCGCTGCGATCGTCAGGTACCAGACCGAGTCCCAGCGCGCCAACGCCGCGACGATCGCGTTGGGCAGGTATCCGAACGGGGTCGTGAGACCGTCGGGGTCATACGCTGCCGCGGCGCCGGTCGCGGCCCCGATCTGAAGCGCGCCGGAAAGGCCGACGAACAGCACCATCAGGCGGGAGGTCCAGAAGGCGCGCCAGACGATCTGCCGTGTCCCAGCGGACTCTCGCGTCACGGAGGCGGCCACGGCGGCAGTGTCCCATGCAGACAGGATCGAGACTGATCGCGAGGGCTCGCCGGCAGGATCGGGGCTCATCGGACCGAAACATTTCGGAGGCGAAGCGGCCCAAATCGGGCTTCTACACTCAAGAGTCCGGGTGAGCGCAGCCTCGTCCGCGCTCGTCGCCTCCTCGAGGCCACCTGTTCATGACGCGACGCGAACGACAGCGGCGACGCCGCAAGCACGAACACCCGATCTGGCGAGGGATGCTGGGCGTGGTCGCGCTGCTCGTCGCCTGCGGTGTGGCGGCCGCGGGCGTGTTCGCGCTGTGGGTGGTGCACACGGCCAACAGTGCCCCGAACCTGAACGCGTTGCAATCGCGGGCCCCCGGTCAGACCTCAGAGGTGTTCGCCTCAAACCACCAACCTCTTGGCTACATGGCCTCCGACGTGCTGCGCACCGCCGTCAGCCAGCAGCAGCAGCCGACGAAGCTGCGGGAGGCGACGGTGGCGATCGAGGATCGCCGCTTCTACCAGCACGGCGGAGTCGATTATGAGGGCCTGATGCGTGCGGCGATCAAGGACGTCTTCGAGGGCGGCGGCATCCAGGGCGGCTCGACGCTGACGATGCAGCTGGTCACGAACATCTACCTACCCAAGAGCATCAGCGACGAGCACAACCTGCGTTACAAGATCGTCCAGGCGAAGCTGGCGAACGAGCTCGAGGATGAGCGCTCGAAGAACTGGATCCTCACCCAGTACCTCAACGACGTGCCCTACGGGACGATGGACGGTCAGACGGCGATCGGCGTGTCCGCCGCATCGGAGATGCTCTTCGACAAGCCGGTCAAGGACCTCGACCTCGCTCAGATCGCGCTGCTCGCGGGCCTACCGCAGGCGCCCAGCGCCTACAACCCGTTCGAGCATCCGCAGCTGGCCAGGTGGCGCCGCGGACTGGTGCTGCAGGCGATGGTCCAGTCGGGGTACATCACCAGGGCGCAGGCCGCGGTCGCACAGAGCAAGGGGCTTGAGGTCAAGCACAACGACAGCTACCAGGACGTCAGCCAGCCCTACGTGTTCGACTACGTCCAGCAGCAGCTCAAGCAGGATCTGACGCCGCAGCAGATTGATCAGGGCGGGCTCAAGATCTACACGACGATCAACCTCGCCGACCAGGCGGCCGCCAAGCACGCGATCGAGGAGAACGAGGGTCGCACGGGCGACCCGGCAGCGTCGCTGGTATCGATCGACCCTTCCAACGGCGACGTCCTCGCACTCCAGAACTCGACGACCTACGGCACCGGCCTGGGCGAGACGACGTTCGACTACGCCACCCAGGCAGGACGCCAGACCGGCTCGGCCTTCAAGGTGTTCGCGCTGATGACGCTGATCCATGACCAGGACGGCGACCCCAACAGCACCTACTACGTCTCCAAGCCGCTGGCGGCCGGCTGGCTCCCCAGCGACCCGAGCTGGTCGGTGCACGACGCCGAGGACAGCTATAGCGGCACGATGAGCATCTCCCGCGCGACCGCACTGTCGGACAACACCGTCTTCGCCCAGCTCGGCGTCGATCTCGGCGTCAGCAACATCAATGAGATCGCACACGCCATGGGCATCACCTCACAACTGACCGACAACCCGTCAGAGGTGATCGGTGGGCTCTACCACGGCGTCTCTGCGTTGCAGATGTCAGACGCCTACGCGACCCTGGCCAACGGTGGCGATCACGTCGACCCCACGATCATCTCCACGGTCTACCAGGGTGGCAAGCAGATCTACCCCACCGCCCCGCCGGAGAAGACGCAGGTCTTCTCCTCCGGTGAGGCCTACGCCGGCACACAGACGCTCGAGGGGGTCGTCCAGTACGGCACCGGCACGAGCGCCAGTTACGGCTGCCCGGCCGCCGGCAAGACCGGCACGACCAGCAATTACACGGACGCCTGGTTCGTCGGTTACACGCCGAAGCTCTCCACCGCCGTCTGGGTCGGCTACCCGAACTCCGACGTCTTCATGAACGACGTCAACGGCCTCGGGCCCGGGTACGGCGGGACGCTGGCGGCGCCGATCTGGAAGGACTTCATGGAGAGCGCCTCCGACGGCTACTGCGGTGAGTTCCCGCAACCCTCGGTCTATTGGCACGGCGACGAGTACTTCGGCAAGCACGCCGTCTCGGCGTATGTGCCGCCGCCGCCCGTCGTGAGCACGACCCCCTCGACGGCGACCTCATCCACCACGACCCCGGCCGCAGGCGCCGGAAACGGCACGAGCGGAACGAGTGGGACAAATGGCGTGACCGGGGCCGGAGAGACAGGCGGCACCGGCGCCGGCACCACCACACCGGCGTCGCCGTCGGCCTCCAACACTCCGGCCGCCAGCGGCGGCGGCGGCTTCTGACATAGAATCCCCAGGCGATGCCAAAGGAAGAAAAAGTCGAGCTTGAGGGCGAGGTCGTCGAGGCTCTGCCCAACGCGATGTTCCGCGTGAAGCTCGACAACATGGACCGAGTCGTGCTCGGTCACGTCGCCGGCAAGATGCGTCGGTTCCGGATCCGGATCCTCCCGGGTGATCGTGTGCGTGTGGAACTCTCTCCGTACGACCTCGATCGCGCCCGGATCGTTTACCGGCACCGCTGATCCGCTGAGGCCGTGAAGGAGCTCGAGCTGATCGCCGAGCTGCGGTCGCTGCTCGGCGACGGACACCCGCACCTGGTGCGTGGGATCGGTGACGATGCCGCGGTCGTTCGCGGCCGCGGCTACGCCGTTACCTCGGTCGACACGATGGTCGAGGGCATCCACTTCCGCAGCGGGCAGTTGAGCGCCGGCGAGATCGGAGAGCGCGCCCTCGCGGGCGCGCTCTCCGATCTCGCCGCAATGGGCGCTCCCGCCGGTGGTGCCGACGCCTACCTCGCCCTGGGACTGCCACCCGACACCGAGCTCGAGCTGGCAAGGGCGCTGATCGCAGGCGCCGCTGGGCTGGCGGACCGCTTCGGAGTCGCGATCGGCGGCGGTGATCTGACCGCGGCACCGGCGCTGTTCGTCTCCTTCACGGTGGTCGGCTGGGTCGATGATCCCGCTGAGCTTGTCGGGCGTGACGGCGCGCGGGACGGAGACCTGGTTGGGGTGACGGGCACGCTCGGGGGCTCTGCCGCTGGCCTTGCCGTGCTCGACGGGCGGGTACCCGCGCTACCGGCCGAGCTTGTCCGGCAACTCCGAGAACGGCATGCGCGGCCACAACCGCGTCTGGCCGAGGGCCGCGCGCTCGCGCTCGCCGGCGCGAGCGCGATGATCGACCTCTCGGACGGTCTGGCAACCGACGCCCGCCACGTCGCGCAGGCAAGCGGCGTGGACCTCTGGCTCGACCCCGACACGTTGCCGCTGGCGCCCGGAGTGAGGGAGGTCGCGGCCCTGATCGGTGAGGATCCGCGTCCGGTTGGTGCTCGCCGGCGGCGAAGACTACGAGCTCTGTATCTGCGCCGGCCCGGCCTCGGTGCCGGCTCTTGAGCTGGCCCTTGCGGAACTCGACACCGGCGTCGCGGTCAGCTGGATCGGCAAGGTGACCGCGACCGCGTCAGCGACCCCTGAGGTTCGGCTCCGCACAGACGACGGCGGGCAGGTTGCGCCCCCCGGCTACGAGCACAAGTTCTGATCCGGCTCACACTGTCGCCGGGTCAGCCGCCTAGATCAGGCGGCTGACCCATTTCATCGCCGGCCGCCGGTGCTGCTCGTCCTTGCCGTAGGCGGCAAGCAGGGCCAACCAAAGCGGGTTACGCAGGATTGCGTCCGCCACCTTCCTTGTGTCGACCTCGTATTCGCCCTGTTCAAGTTGTTCTTTCAGTGTCATCGCTCTGGACTCCGCATCCGTGGTCATCCTGAGAGTGTGATCGGCAGGCAGGACGGTCGCCTTACTTCTGGGCATCTGCGGTCGACCAACGGACTACCCGAGCGTCCATAAAACGTCCAATCGCCTGACTGCGGGGCTTTCCGGTCAGATATGGCGATCAGCGCCGAAGCGCTGACTTGGTGCCACCGAGCGAACCGGGGCCGGCATAGCTCGCCGGGCCGCGGACGCTCACGACTGCCTCCGGCGTGATCGCCACGGCCTGCAACCCGCGCCGGCCGATCACGATCGCGCTCACCAGACACCCGAGCGCAACGCTCCAGCACACTGCCGCCACGATCGGCAGCGGCCCGCCCGGCATCAGCGCCAGGCTCCAGGCGAAACCGAGGGGCGACAGCTGATAGGCGATCGCGTAATAGAGCAGGAGCAGCACACCCGGCACGACCGCGATCAGCAGCAGTGCGACGACGCCCCAGCGGCGACTGCGCGCGCCTGGCTGGGAGAGCCACAACCACAGGTGCAGCGCCGGCACGAGCAGCAGTGCCGAGTACGGATTCTCGAGCCAGACGATCACAGCCAGCACGCACATCACCACGCTCAGGGCGACCGCTGCCGCGTCCGCTGGAGGACTCTCGGGGCGCCTGGTCGAGCTCCGCGGTTCCCGAGTTGAGTGCCCGCGGCCGAGATGACGGGCCAGCGCCCCCGAGCCGACATGGTCGGACAGCAGCCGCAGACACTGTGGCCGCAGGAATACAAAGCCCGCGATCACGAGCGCCAGGGTGACTGCCAGCACCGCGAGGTCGCCGCCTGTCAGCGGTATTCCGCCGGCCACCGCTCCAGGCGGCGTGGACGAGAACAGTCCGGCGGCGCGTGCGATCAGCACCGCGGCCAAGCCGACCAGGAACGGCACTGCGCCGGCCAGCACCCAACCCACCCAGCGCGTCAGCACGTGACCGCGCCGGCGCGTGCGCGCGGTCGCGTCGAGCGTGGTCGCGGCCACCGGCAGGATCAGTGCGAGAACCAGCAGTCGCAGCGCCCACAGCGGCACCAGCTTGCCGCTCAGCAGCAGGTACGAACTCGGGGCCGCGATCGGCGGCCCTGTGTCGAGCGCGTCGACCGACTGCAGCACGGCGGTGCCGAGCGCGGAGATCCGGCTCGGCGGAGCGAGAGCCTGCGGCCCGGTCACCTGCCGGTCGCCGGAGACGGAGAGCAGCACCGCCGGGATGCCTTGCGCCGCGAAGGGTGCCTGCCCGGTGACAGCGAACGGAAAGGCGAGCCGCGCCACCTGCCCGGCGACTCCGCTGTTCTGCGATCCGATCGGGGCCTGGCCCGCGACGAACCGGGCGAGCGTGTTGCGGAGCGCAGGCGGAGCCAGCCTGTCGCCGTCGGACCAGGCGACCACACTCGGGCTGCGCAGCTGAGCGCCGGCGAGGTCGCCGAGCACGATCACCGCATCAACCGGATGGCCCGCGAGCGAGCTCGCCAGCTCCGTCGCCCCCGCGAGTCCGATCTGGCCGCTTGTGGAGACGAGCATCACCGAACGACTGAGGGTCGCACCCGACAGAGCCCGGCCGAGCTCCTCCAGCACCGCCGTGCCCGACATCTGAGCGATCGCGCCCGTCCGCGTCGCGTCACGGTTGCTGAGGACCACGACTGTGCCGGGGCTCACCCCAACCCGCGTCGCGCTCACCGTTTCGAGCAGACGCTGGCCGGCGGCCGTCTGGCCCTCGAACGACTGGGTCCGCACGCTGAAGCCATCACCTGTGAGCTCTCCGGCGACCTGAGCCGCCAGACGCTGGTCGCCGACCGATCCGGGCGCGCGGTTCGGGTACTGCTTCGCCAGGCCCTTCATCGCCGTGT
This sequence comes from uncultured Actinomycetota bacterium, assembly GCA_963804615.1. Lineage (GTDB taxonomy): Bacteria > Actinomycetota > Thermoleophilia > Solirubrobacterales > Solirubrobacteraceae > Palsa-465. Next base: position 275,937 of record CAWDRA010000009.1, on the reverse strand, counting down.
AGGCGCTTGAGAAGAACTGCCCGGGAGGCGCCGTCGTTCCAAGTGCGCCCGGCTGGCTCTGAAGCGAGAAGCCGAAGACGATCACCGCGAATGCAACCACCACCAAGAGAGCTCGGTAGATGCGAGGGTCCACCATGTCGGACCCAGGGTACCCGGGCACTGCGCACGGGTGCGACCGCTCAGCCGGCGCTCCGATCCGGTGCAGGCAGCTCTCCGTCGAAGTACTCGAGCCTGCCCTCGGAGCCGCGGAACATCCAGTGGTCATGCTGGTTCGCGGTCCAGACGCCGATCTTGTCGCTGTCCGGGTACACGCAAACCTCCGGCACCCTTGCCACGGAGAACATCACGACGCGCGCGGCGACATCGGCCTCGTTCCAGACCTGATGGGCACCATCCGGCCCGGCCGGGAAGCAGACCAGCTCACCCGCCGTAGCCGAGGATGTGCCCTGCGGCGCCCTAACACGAACGTCTCCTGTCATCACCAGCAGCCACTCCTCGACGTATTCGTAGTGATAGGGACAGAGGTGCTCCCCAGGCGGCAGCTCGTACAGCCGCACGCTCAGGTCCTTGCCACCTGCCGCCGAGCCGAACGGCACCTCGGCTCCGCTGTATCCGTCCGGGCTGCGAGGGTCGTACCCGTTTGAGAAGTCTGCGTTGAATGCGTTCGGTCTTGTCATCGGACGATCATCGCAACCGGACACTCGCGGGAGCAACCTGTCAACCTCCGTTGCGGTCCTCGGGGCTCCCGACCGGATGAGTGACGACCTTCCCCATCACGAGTTGGTGCTGGCGCTGGCACGCCGCCTGCGTGAGGTCGTGCTGCCGGAGCTCGGCTCGCACGCCGGCCGGGTCGCACTCGGCGACGGAGCCGGCGGCGATGTGACCTTCTCGGTCGACGAGGTTGCGGAGCAGACGCTCGAGCGCTTCGTGGTTGATCACGCGCCCCGAGTCGCGTTCTACTCGGAGGACAGAGGCCTTGTCGCACCATCTGGGAACGAGACGCATGTGCTGGTCGTTGACCCGATCGACGGAACTCGTCCGGCGATGGCCGGGCTCGAGTCCGCCTGCGTGGCGGTCGCGTTGGCGCCACTCGATCGATCTGAGCCGACGATGGCCGACATCGAGGTCGCCTGCGTCCTGGAGATCAAGGCAGGCGACTGGTTTCTTGCGCTTCGGGGTCAGGGGGTGCGCTCGAGCCTGCCGGTGATGCTCTCGACCAACACCGAGATCGGCTCGATGTTCTGGGGTTACGGCTTCCGTGGCCGGCCGGCGCGGGAGACGACGGAGCTGCTCGCGACACTCATCGACGCCTCGTCGGTCGGCGGTGGAACCTTCGAGCTCGGGTCGCAGGCGTTTGTGATGACGCGGATCATCACCGGCCAATTCGACGCCGTGGTCGAGGTCGGCTCGCGCATGATCGACGACGTGCCGGGAATGCGTTCGGAGTTCGAGCGGGTCGGTCGCGGCGCAGTGTTGAACAATTCGCCCTATGACCTTGCGGCACCATGGTTGTGCCTTGTGGAGGCCGGCGGCGTCGTCACCGACGGCTGGGGACGGCCGCTCGATGACCGCCCGCTGCTCGGCTCCGGTCACGAGTTCCAGATGTCCTCGATCTCAGCCGCAAACCCTGAGCTTCACGCAGAGCTCGTGCACCAGATCGACGCCGGGATCGAGCGGCTGCAAGCATTGGCTCGGTGAGAACGGATGGCTGAGCCCCTGATCCTCGTCTCAAACCGCGGTCCGGTGACCTTCCAGCCGGACGGCGAGGCCCGCCGTGGCACCGGCGGACTCGTGACCGCGCTGATGGGCTTGGCGCGGCATCGCGAGGTCACCTGGATCGCGTCTGCGATGAGTGAGGGTGACATCGCCATGGCCGGGCGCCACGGCGGCCGTGCCTTCCCGGTCCAGGGCGCGGACGAGACCGATTACCGCGTCAAGCTGGTCGCCTCGGACCCCGAGGCGTATTACCGGTTCTACAGCATCATCGCCAACCCGATGCTGTGGTTCATCCAGCACTACCTCTGGGACCTTTCCAACGCACCGGACATCCGACGCAACGAGACCGAGGCGTTCGAGTTCGGCTACAACGTCGTCAACGAGGACCTCGCACGCGCGGTGCTCGATGAGGTCGAGGACCTTGAGCGACCCGTCGTGATGGTTCACGACTATCACCTTTACACGTTGCCGGCGCTGATTCGCCGCGCCCGTCCCGACGTGTTCATGACGCACTTCGTGCACATCCCCTGGAGCCAGTCGGACTCCTGGCGGGTGCTGCCGTCCGTGATTCGCGAAGAGCTCTATCACGGGATCCTCGCCAATGACATCGTCGGGTTCCACACGACCGCATACCGCCGCAACTTCCTCCAGTGCTGCGAGGACCTGCTCGGCCTCGACGTCGATCACCGCACCGGAGTCGTCCACCTTGACGACCGTGACGTCTGGGTGCGGGCCTATCCGCTGCCGATCGACGCCGACGCTGTCAGGCGCGTCGCCGAGCGCGAACGCGTGCATGAGTTCGAGCAGGAACTGCTGCGCCGCCGACGCGATCACCTGATTCTGCGAGTCGATCGCGCCGACCTGTCGAAGAACGTGCTCCGTGGGTTCTCGGCCTTCGACCTATTCCTCGAGCAGCATCCTGAGTTCCGTGAGCGTGTCACCTTCATCGCCCAGCTGATGCCATCCCGTACCGACGTGCCTGAGTACGCCGAATACCTCGAACGGATCGAGGCCGTCGTCGCCCTGGTCAACCACCGCCACGGCTCGCCGGACTGGATGCCGATCCAGCTCAAGCTACGAGACGACCTCGAGGAGGCCGTGGCCGCCTATCGGCACTACGACGTGCTGATGGTCAACGCGATGTTCGACGGCATGAACCTGGTCGCCAAAGAGGGTCCGATGGTCAACAGCCGCGCCGGCGTATCAATCCTGAGTGAGAACACCGGCGCTCATGAGGAGCTCGGGGAATACGCGCTGTCCGTGAACCCGTTCGACATCCAGGAACTGGCCGACTCCATCCATGCCGCGTTGACGATGCCGCTTGAGGAGCGGCAGCGACGACTCGACGGGCTGCAGCGCCAGATCACCGCCCGCAACCCCGGTGACTGGATCGACGAGCAACTGCGCGATATCCACGCCAAGGATGACGCGGCGCGCTTGATGTGAGCGTGTGCGTGTCCGGCTGCTACCGCGGAGCCAGCTTCGCCTGCTGGCGTTCGGGCGCGATCTCGATCACGTTCCAGGCCAGCCCCAGCTTCGCCATACCCTTGATCATCCAGCCGGAGAGGTCTAGCTCGTACCACTTAAGTCCGTGGAAGGCCGAACGCGGGAAGGCGTGATGGTTGTGGTGCCAGGACTCCCCGAGCGAGAACGGTGCCAGCCACCAGACGTTGGTCGAATAGTCCTCGATGTCGAAGCGCCGCCGCCCGAAGATGTGGCAGATCGAGTTGACCGACCAGGTCACGTGGTGCACGAAGAAGATCCGCACCAGTCCACCCCAGATCAGGCCCCGGATCGCACCTTCGAGCGTGAAGCCATGCAGAACGAAGCCGGCGACGGTGGGCACCAGCAGCGACAGCAACGCGAGCCAGGGGAACATGCGACCGATCCGTCGCATCGCCGGATCCTCGTAGAGATCCTTGGCGTACTTGCGCCAGTCGGCCTGTCCCTGCGTCTCCATCAGCCACCCGGCGTGGGCGTGCCAGAAACCGGCAAAGCCCTCGCCGTGGCCGACGTGCGGGCTGTGTGGGTCGCCTTCGACATCGGTGTGTGCATGGTGCTTGCGGTGATCGGCCACCCAATCCATAACCGAGCCCTCGACCGACAGCGACCCCAGCACCGCAAACGTCCGCTCAAGCCACGGGTAGGTCTGAAACGCCCTGTGGGTGAGCATCCGGTGAAAACCGATCGTGACGCCGACTGCGGTGAGCATGTACATGGCGACCATGATCGCGATGTCCGTCCAGTCGACCCAGCTGTTCCAGAGCAGCACGATCGCAGCCAGCACTCCCAGGAACGGCACCACGACTCCGACAAGGTTCGCGTAGCGCTCGGCTGGGGACATCGCGGCGACAGGACGTTCAGGGGTGTGGCGTTCGCGGGGGCGTGCGGTGGCGGTCATGGCATCAGTTTTGCACCCATTGACTGCAACATCTTGTCTCTATGGCATGCACTCCACCCTCAAAACTTGTGCGCTTTGTATAAACGCCGCGGGCCGGCTGCCGGCTGTTAGCCCGCAGACAGTTTCCTCCTGCTAGCTCGCAAACATGCCGGGCTGGTAGTGCCCAGGTTCGACTCTGCTGGTGATCTGCAGCCGGTTCCAGGCGTTGATGGTCGTGATCGCGAACACGAGCTGAGCCAACTCCTCGGTGTCGAACTGGGCATATGCCTCGTCCCAGACCTCGTCGGGCACGTGGCCGTCGCTGATCAGGGTCATGGCCTCGGTCAGGGCCAGCGCCGCCTGCTCGCGGCCGTCGAACAGCGGGCTCTCGCGCCAGGCGGAAAGCATCGAGAGCCGCTCCTCGCTCTCCCCCGCGGCACGTGCGTCCTTCCAGTGCATGTCCAGGCAGAACGCGCAACCGTTGACCTGTGAGGCGCGGATGTCGATCAGGTTGCGCAGCGCGTGGTCGAGATTCACGCACTGGGACAACTTGGACATGGCTCGATAGGCGTCCGGGGCCTGTTCCATCAACTGCATCCTGTGAGCTGGGATCGGATTGGTCATGGGTCAATCGTGCCACCTCTGGCCGGCCGCCGGCACCGCGGCGGCGATCGACGCCAGCAGCGTCTCGTGGCCCCGCAACGTGGCGCCGTCCCGACGCCGCGACCGATCAGTCGAGCGTGCGACGCTCTGCGAGCAGAGCGACGAACCTCTCGATTCGTCGCGCACGCGTGTCAGCCCGCTTGGCGTCAGCGATCCGATAGAGAAAGGCGTAGCGGCGCACTCCGGTGAGCGTCGCGAAGAAGGCCTCAGCCTCAGGGGCCGCCGCCAACGCCCGAGCGAAGTCCTCAGGAACGGTGGCTTTCGACTGAGGCGGATACGCCGCGTCCCAACGACCATCCGCTTGCGCTCTTTCGATCTCCGCGAGACCGGGTGGCTGCATCAGTCCGGACTCGATCAGCCTCGCCGCGCGCTCGCGGTTGATCTGAGACCAGTTGCTCCGCGGCCGGCGGTGTGTGAACCGTTGACGATAGAAGTGCTCATCGACTCTGCCCACCTGGCCATCGATCCATCCGAAGCAGAGTGCCGCCTCGATTGCCTCAAGCTGTGAAACGGTCTCCCGCGGGCAGCCCCTCTTTGCGAGCTTCAGCCAAAGCCCTGGTGAGTCGTCGTAATTGGACTGCAGCCATCGCTCCCATTCGCCTCGGTCGCGGAACTCGACCAGTGGCAGCTCGGCCGCAGGCGGTCGCCTGCTCATATCCGTTGCTATATTCGCTCGTCGCCCGCCGTTCGGTGCATTTCACCGTCGCCGCGGGACCTTCATCATGTCCAAAGATCCCATTCTCTATGACCTCGTCCTCCTGCTGTCAACCGGAGCCGACGAGGAAACACGCACGAAGATCGTCGCCGACGTCGAGTCGATGATCGATACGGCGGGTGGCAGCGTGTCTCGCAAGCAGCATTGGGGACAGCGCCCGACGACCTACCGCATCGACCATCAGACGGAAGCCGACTATCACCTGCTGCAGTTCTCGGGTCCGACCTCTCTGCTGGAGACGCTCTCGCACAGCCTGCGCATCGCAGACGCCGTGCTCCGCTTCCGGATCATCAAGGTCCTGCCCGGAACGCCCGAGGCGCCCGAGAGTGCGCCGCCGGTACTGGCCGGCACGGCCGGCGTCAGCCAGGCCGCCGAAGGCGAAGCGGCCTAGTTCGGTGGCCCGCCCCTCAGGGCGGCGGCCCGAGGACGGCTGCCCAGGAACGCGGGTATCTCTTTGAGGGGTCAGCATGTGTGCCGAAACTGTGTCGCCTGCCACGAGTGTGTGCCGACTCTGTGACGAATGTGTGCCAGTTTGCGGGCGTCGGCCCCGCTGCCGTCTGAGGCGTGCTTAGACTCGGTTCAAGGCGATTCCGAACTTGTCGAAAGGAGCCCCAAAATGGCGGGCAACATCAATCGGGTGATCATCACCGGCAACCTGACTCGCGACCCTGAACTGCGGTCGCTTCCAAGCGGTACCAGCGTCTGCGACCTGCGCGTGGCCTGCAACGGACGCCGTCGCAACTCCGAGGGCAACTGGGAAGACGATCCCAATTACTTCAATGTGACGGTCTGGGGGCAGCAGGGCGAGAACTGCCAGAAGTACCTCTCCAAGGGCCGCGGTGTGGCGATCGATGGGCGTCTGCGGTGGCGCGAATGGGAAACCGACGGACAAAAGCGCCAGGCTGTCGATATCATCGCTGAGACCGTGCAGTTCCTCGGTGGCGGTGGTGATGCGCCCAGCGGTAACGGGAACGGGTTTGCGAGCAGCGTAAATGCTGCCGCGAGCGACGTTCAGATCGATACTGCGGACTTCGTCCCTGCCTCCGTGGGCTCCGGCGCCGCCGAGGACGACATTCCGTTCTGAGGCGACGGACCTACCCAAAAGAGACTTCAACAGGTGATGCCAAGTGGCGAAGCAACGTAGACGGCCGGTTCGCCGGCGCGACAGGAAGGGCGGCCCGTCCTCGGGTCGGCGCAAGCCTTGCCCGTACTGCCGCGACAAGGTCGAGCAGGTCGACTACAAGGATGTTTCCGCCCTGCGGCGGTTCATCTCTGATCGCGGCAAGATCCGCTCGCGCCGGATCACCGGCGCGTGTCGTCGGCACCAGAGCCAGATCGCGCGCGCCGTCAAGCGGGCACGGGAGGTGGCGCTGCTGCCGTACGTAGCCGAGGGCGGCAGCGACCACCGCGAGGGCCGCGGCGGTCGCGACCGCGATCGCGACCGCGACCGGTAACCCCAGGAGGTAGACATGCCACAGGCAATCCTGCTCGAGGATGTCGAGTCGCTGGGGGAGAAGGGTGCGGTGGTTGACGTCTCATCCGGCTACCTGCGGAACTTCCTGCTGCCGCGCAAGCTGGCCGAGAGCGCGACCAAGGGCTCGATCGAAGCGGCCGCCAAGCGTCGCGAGGCGGCCGAGCGCGCCGCGCGTGAGGCCGTTGATCGTGCACGGGAGAACGCCGAACTGCTGGGAAAGACCGTGCTGACGATCCCGCAGCAGGCCGGCGACGACGGACGCCTGTTCGGCTCCGTGACCGCACAGGACATCGTCGATGCGATCCGCGACGCCCGCGGCATTCGGATCGATAAGCGCAAGGTTCAGCTCGACGATCCGATCAAGAGCGTCGGCACCCACATGGTCACGGTTGAGGTCTCAGACGGCGTCAACGCGACCGTGAAGACGATGGTTGTGGCCGCCTGAGGGCGGCCGGCCACCGCATTTCAAGTCATCTGGCGGAGCTCCCCGCACGACGCTCGTGGCGGCGGTTGTCGCCGGCGCGGGCGGGTGCGTCGCACCGGCAGGGGCGGGTACGGCGCCGGCGCAGCCGTCCGTGCTGGCGCGCCCGCACTCGGTAGCAGGAACATCCCCACCGGAGGGCTTCAGACATCGTGAGAAAGATCGGACTGATCGGCGGCATGAGCTGGCAGAGCTCGGCGCGTTACTACGAGCTAATCAACGAGCTGGTGGCCGAGCGGCTCGGCGGCTTTCATTCGGCCGCCTGCGTGATGACCTCGGTCGACTTCGCGGCGATCGAGGAACAGCAAGGGCGTGGTGACTGGCGAGCCGCGGGCACGCTACTTCGTGCCGAGGCGGCGGCGTTACAGGCGGCCGGCGCCGAGTGCGTCCTGCTGTGCACCAACACGATGCACAAGGTCGCCGATCAGGTCGTGGAGGCAATCTCGGTGCCGTTCATCGACCTGCTCGACGTGACCGCCAGAGCGGTCCACGCGATCGGCTGCGGACGAGTCGGGCTGCTCGGGACCAGTTACACCATGGAGGATCCGTTCTACGTCGAACGGATGGCTCAGCACGGTCTGGAGATCATCGTTCCCGAGGCCGATGACCGCCACGTCGTCAACGCGGTGATCTACGGCGAACTGGTGCTCGGGGTCATCACCAACGAATCCCGGCAGGCCTACCGGGGCATCCTTGAACGTCTGGTGGGCCGCGGCGCAGAGGGTGTGATCCTGGGCTGCACGGAGGTGGAGCTCCTGGTCGGCCCTGCCGACTCCTCCGTCCCCGTCTTCCCGACCACGACGCTGCACGCGCAGGCAGCGGTCGAGTTCGCGCTGGCCTGAGCCGATGGCTGACGCGGCCGGCACAGAGGCGAGCTGGTCGGTGCGCGCGAACTGCGCCTCGCACGCGGCGCGGGACACGCGCGAACTGCGCCTCGGACGCCGCGCGGGACACATCACCTCACCCGACCGCAGGCACGGACGCAAAACCCGCTTGTAGCGGAGTGCCCCCCGACAGCCGCCTGACGTCAGCCTATCTTTCAACATCCAGCAATGGCCACTGTCACACCAAGCGCCCCACCCCACAACCTGGTCGCCGAGAAGTCGGTGCTGGGAGCGGTGCTGCTCGACGAGCAGCACCTGCATGCGCTGCTGGTCGACGAGCAGCTGCGTCCCGAGCATTTCCACCTGCGCGAGCACGCCGCCGTGTTCGCAGCGATGCTGGAGCTCTACGAGGCAGACAAGAAGATCGATCACCTCACCGTCGCTGAACAGCTCCGAGAGAACAACCGACTCGAGGAGATCGGCGGCGCCAATGTCGTGGAGGAGCTGGTTGCCTGGGTGCCCGCCACAGGCCACGCTCGGGAGTACGGCCGGATCGTGCGAGAGCAGGCACAGATGCGCGCCCTGCTCGACGCCACCCGCGAGATCCAGGCCGATGTCCTCAACCGCGCGCTGCCTCCTCGGGAACTGGTGGAGGCCGCCGAGCGGGCCATGCTCGAGGTCGCCCACGATGAGCGCCAACAGGCGATCCGCTCGATCGCCGAGGTGCTGCACGAGGAGACCGATCGCCTTCATCACCGCTCCAACCAGAAGAGCCCGCTGACCGGAACGCCGTCGGGCTTCAGGGACCTCGATGACCTCACCGGCGGCTTCCAGGCTGGCAACCTGATCGTGCTCGCCGCACGACCGTCGATGGGCAAATCCGCCCTGGTCGCCAACATCGCCGAGAACGCCGCCCTCGCCGGATTCCCGGTTGCCTTGTTCTCGCTCGAGATGTCGGAGTCCGAGCTGGCGCAGCGCTTCGTTGCGTCCCAGGCCAGAGTTCCGGGCGAGGATCTCCGGCGTGGAAAGGTGGCTGAGTCCCGATGGCCGAAGATCCTCGAGGCGTCCGGCAAGCTCTCGGAGGCGCCGCTCTATGTCGACGACTCGAGCGACACGGGAGTACTGGAGATCCGGGCCAAATCCCGTCGTCTGCATCATCAGCTCGAGCAGCGCGGCGGCCTCGGACTGATCATCATCGACTACCTGCAGCTGATGCGCCACGAGGGGCGCGTCGAGAGCCGCGTCGAGCAGGTCGGTCAGGTCAGCCGTGGGCTCAAGAGTCTCGCTCGCGAACTCAAGGTGCCGGTGATCGCTCTGTCACAGCTGTCGCGCAACGTCGAACAGCGCGCCGGCGACAAGAAGCCGATCCTCTCCGATCTACGAGAGTCCGGTGCCATCGAGCAGGACGCGGACCTGGTGATGTTCATCTATCGCGAGGAGTACTACAACCGCGAGTCGACCCGTCCCGGCGAGGCCGACATCATCATCGCCAAACACCGCAACGGTCCGGTGGGCGAGATCCAACTCACGTTCCAGAATCAGTTCCCGAAGTTCATGAACTACGCGCCGCCGCAATTCGCGCCGTGACCCTGGCCTCGAGTCCCTGATGGCAGCCTGCATCCTCGGCATCTGTGACGGCTCCGGGTTCCTCTACGACGAGGACACGAACACCGCACGCGACTGCGCCTGCCGCCCCCAGATCATCGCTCGCAACAAGGCCCGCAGCCTCTCAGCCGTGATTCCCCAGCGCTACAAGGATGTCGCCTTCGATCGCTTCCCCGTGACTGAGATCGACCCCCAGATAGTCGCAGCCACCAGGCGCTTCACCGACCGGATCGACGCGAATCTCGACGCTGGGCGCGGGATCTGGTTCATGGGGCCGGTTGGCACCGGCAAGACGACGCTCGCGATGCTCATCACCAGGAGTGCCCTGGAGGCCGGGCGGTCTGCGGCGCGTTACTCGCTCCCAGGGCTTCTCAGCCAGATCCGCAAGACCTTCGACACCGGCTCGCATAACGACCTGCTCGAGCGTCTCGTCGCCGTCGACCTCCTGCACATCGACGACATCGGGGCCGAGCAGACGACGCCGTGGGTGCTCGAGGAGCTCTATTCGATCATCAACGCTCGCTACGAGGAGCAGCGCTCGATCGTGATCACCACGAACATCCTGGACCGTGAGACCCTCTGTCAGCAGATCACCGAGCGCACCGTCTCCCGCCTGACCGAGATGTGCGACGAGCTCCCCCTGCTGGGCCACGACCACCGAATGGACCTGCGGATCGCCTGACCGCGGCCAACGGGTCTGGTGCGGGGGGTGCGGGGGCGGGTGTGCCACGTACACTGGAAGCGAATGCCCGGAATCGTGATCGTCGGCGCCCAGTGGGGCGACGAAGGCAAAGGCAAGATCACCGACCTGCTCGCCGAGCGGGCGAACGCTGTCGTCCGCTTCCAGGGCGGTAACAACGCCGGCCACACCATCGTTCGCAACGGCGAGACCTGGAAGCTGCACCTGATGCCGTCGGGCATTCTGCACCCCGGCAAGCTCTGCGTGATCGGCAACGGGGTGGTGATCGACCCCAAGATCCTGACCGACGAGCTGGACGATCTGCGCCGGCGTCATGTTGACACCAGCGCGCTGCGGATCTCTGCCAACGCGCACCTGATCATGCCCTACCACATGCTGTTGGACCATGCGGGCGAGATCAAGCTCGGCAAGCTGCAGATCGGCACCACCAGGCGCGGGATCGGACCCTGCTACGCAGACAAGGCGGCACGGCTCGGAATCCGGGTCCAGGACCTGCTGGACGAGAAGATCCTCAAGAAGAAGATCGTGGCCGCGCTGGAGCCCAAGCGCCTGTCACTGCGCGAGTTCGCGCGCGACCCGCGACTCGATCTGCAGACGATGACCGACGAGTACCTCACCTACGGGCACCGGATCAAGCGTTACATCGCCGATACCAGCCGGCTCGTGCTCGAACGACTGGACTCTGATGAGCTGGTGGTGTTCGAGGGCGCTCAGGGCACGCTGCTCGACATCGATCACGGGACCTACCCGTTCGTGACCTCGTCCAATCCGATCGCCGGCTCGGCGACGATCGGTGCCGGCGTCGGCCCGAAGGACATCGACGAGGTTTGGGGAATCACCAAGGCCTACAGCACACGCGTGGGCTCTGGACCGTTTCCGACCGAGCTGGAAGACAGCCTCGGCGATGAACTGCGCGAGCGCGGAGCTGAGTTCGGTACCACCACCGGGAGGCCGAGGCGCGTCGGCTGGCTGGATCTCGTGGCGCTGCGTTACGCAGCCCGTCTGAACTCACTGACCGCACTCGCGATCACCAAGCTCGACGTGCTCTCAGGTCAGCGCACGCTCAGTGTCGCCACCAGCTACCGGGGACCCGAGGGGCTCGAGGTCGATCACTTTCCCTACCACCAGACCGTCCTGCACCACTCCGTTGGCAAGTACGAGGAACTGCCGGGGTGGAGCGAGGACATCACGGCATGCCGCAGCGAGGATGAGCTTCCGGACAACGCGCGCGCATACCTGCAGTTCATCTCCGACTTCGCCAGGGTGCCGGTTGCCCTGATCAGCGTCGGCCCCGGACGCGAGCAGGTGATCTGGACCAAGGCCGGGCAGGACATGTACGGCTCGGCTGCCCGTGCCTCTGTATAGGCAACGAGAGCTCGCCCAGAGATTCCTGGCACTGCACCGGCCGGGTGACCCGCTGCTGATGCCGAATCCGTGGGACGCCGGCTCGGTGGCGCTGCTGCAGTACATGGGGTTCCAGGCGCTGGCCACGACCAGCAGCGGCGCGGCCGCGGCCGCCGGCCGGCTCGACGGCGAGTTGAGTGCGGACGAGGCGCTCGCGCATGCGGCCGCACTCGTATCTGCGACGGACCTCCCGGTGTCGGCCGATCTCGAAAACTGCTTCGCGGACGCCGACGATCTGGACGGCGTGGCCCGAACTGCAGGCGGAGCGGTCGCCGCCGGCCTCGCCGGTTTCTCGATCGAGGACTACGGCGACGGCGAGGTCTATGAGGTCGGGGTCGCCGCCCGACGGGTTGAGATCGCGGCTGCCGTCGCCCATGAGGCGGGCCTTGTGTTGACCGCTCGCGCAGAGAATCACCTTCACGGTCACGACGATCTCAGTGACACGATCGCGCGTCTACAGGCATACCAGAACGCCGGCGCCGACGTTCTATACGCGCCCGGAATCGTCACCACTGAACAGATCGCCGCGCTGATCGCGGCCGTTGACCGGCCCATCAACGTCCTCGCGCGGCCAGGGGTGCCGGCTGTTTCGGAGCTGGCCGCACTCGGCGTGAGCCGCATTTCCGTCGGCGGCGCGTTCGCGTTCGCCGCGGCCGACGCGCTGGTGCAGGCCGCGGCAGAGCTGAGGGATCAGGGCACCTACGGCTTCATCGAGCGGTCCGCCTCCGGCGCGGCAGCGGTTCGAACGGCATTCACCGGCCGATGACCAGCCGGCGTCGCGGCCAGGCATCGCTTGTCGCTCCGGTCAGGTGCTCGGCGCGTCGGCGCTGAACGGCAGCGCCTCGAACAGCATCAACGCAAGGCCGGCGTCGATAGCAGCCGCACCTTGCTACCGCCAGCGCTCGACCACCTCGTCCTCGTCCACCTGCCGGAACGGCCGTGCGGGCACTCCGAGTACGGCAGTGCGAGCGGCGACATCACGCGTCACGACCGCGCCGGCCGCGACGAACGCCTCCTCGCCGATCTCCACCCCCGGCACAAGCACGACTCCACCGCCGACGCGCGCCGCACGTCGCACCACCGGCGCCTCCATCGGCGAGCCACGCGGGTGGCGGCCCATCGTGTCGTCGTTGGTCATCTGCACGCCAGGACCCAGGAACACGTCATCCTCGACGATCGCGGCACCGGTCACGTAGACGCCGGTCTGGATCAGGACGCGGTCTCCGACCGTCGCACCGAAATCGACGCACGATGCGCGGCCCACGACCGAGCGCTCGCCGATGCGCGAGCCCTCACGCACCTGGGCCTGGTCGCCGATGATCGTGCCGCTGCCGATCCTCGCGCCGGCGTACACGACCGCCCCACAGCAGACGGTGACCTCGGCACCGACGACCAGGTCGCTGAGCTCGAGCGAAGCGGCGCTCGAGCCGCGGCGCAGGCGCGGCCGCTTGCCGAGCACGACCAGATCCTCGATCAGACACCCCGCACCGAGTCGCACACCGGCGTGCACGACGCTGCCGGCGCCGATCGAGACACCGTCGCCCAGCACCGCCCCCGCGCCGATCACGGCCCCGGGTGCGATCGTCACCTCGACCCCTATCAGCGCGTCCGGATCGACGTGCGCACCGGGAGAGATCTCATCAGCCATCCTGCCTCCGTGAAGCCTCGAGCGAGTCTTGGAGCAGTTCGAGCACACGCACCACACGCAACCCGCTGTTCCCGTCTGAGCGCGGCGCGCGGCGCTCAAGGATGCTGTCGACGAACTCCTGGCACTCGACCCGCAGCGGTTCGACCGTCGGCAGCCGTGGCGAGTAGATGTCGCCATTGCGGGTGAGCCACTCGCCGTAGCCACGCGGAGCCTCGTCGAAGCCCTTGTCGTAGATGGTGATCTTGCCCTCGACCGCCATGTCGTCGAACGTCGCCATCTTGCTGGCACCAACGACGGTGAAGCGGCGCTCCTTGTGCGGGTCGAGCCAGCTCAGATGCAGGTGAGCGGCCAACCCGGACGGGAAGCGCAGATAGCAGAACACCACGTCCTCCACACCCGAGCGCACGTAGCACTCGCCGTGGGCGACCGCCTCGGTCGGCTCCTCGCCGGCAAGCGCCAGCACCACGGAGACGTCATGCGCCCCGAGTGACCAGAGCGCGTTCTCGTCAGCGCGCAGCTTGCCGAGGTTCAAGCGATTGCCGTAGATGTAGTAGATCTGGCCGAGCTCGCCGCTGTCGGCCAACTCCTTCAGCTTCAACACCCCGGGGTGGTACTCGAGCAGATGGCCGACCATCAGCACCCTGCCGGCTGCCCTCGCGGCTGCGACCGCCCGCTCGGCGTCGGGCACCGACTGCGCGAGCGGCTTCTCCACGAAGCAGTGCTTACCCGCCTCGAGCACACGCACCGCCAGATCAGCGTGTGTGGGGACCGGTGTCGCAAGCACGATCGCGTCAAGCTCGGGGTCACCGAGCAGCTCGTCGAGGTCGCCGGTCACGCGCACGCCCGGGAACTGCAGTGTCGCCCTGGCACGGGCGTCCTCCGAGCCGTCGCACACCCAGCGCAGTTCGCAGCTGGGAAGCCCGGCGAAGTTGCGGGCGAGGTTCGGGCCCCAATAACCGAGCCCGGCCACACCGACCTGGATCCTGTCGTCGGCCATCGGCAGGCGAGTCTACGTGGCGAATGCGCGGCCGAGCGTCGCGACCACACGCTCGCCGGCATGGCCGTCGCCATACAGCTCTGGTCGCGTCGACGGGGGCGTGGCACCGAGCGCCACGCGTGCCGCTTCAAGGTCGAGGTCAACAAGCGTGTTCCAGCCGGCCCGCACGGTCTCCGTCCACTCGGTGCTCGGACGCAGAGTGATGCACGGAACCCCCGCCAGATATGCCTCCTTCTGAAGCCCACCGGAATCGGTGATCACAGCGCGTGCGTTGCACATCAGCGCCGTCAACTCGACGTAGCCGAGCGGCTCGACGACGAGCACTCCCCGCTCGAGCAGCCCGAGCAGCCCGGCCGCCTCGAGCCGCGCCCGGGTGCGGGGATGGAGCGGCAGCACGACCTCGGAGCCGATTCCGAGCAGCAGCTCGACCAGCGCGGCCAGCCGCTCGGGATCATCGACGTTGCCGGCGCGGTGCGCGGTCGCGAGCACGTAACCGCCGGGCGCGAGCCCGCGTGCGCGTACGAGGTCCACGCGCTCACGAGCGCGCGGCTGCAGCGCCAGCGCGACGTCCACCATCACGTCGCCGACCAGCGCTACAGCGGGGCTGCTGGTTAGCGGACCAGCAGCCCCGGCGCGGCCGATGCCCTCGGCCGTGAGATTCGCCACGGCCGCCTCTGAGGAGCACAGCAGCAATGAGCTGAGGTGGTCGGTGAGGACGCGGTTGGTCTCCTCCGGCATGCGGCGGTCGAAGGAGCGCATCCCTGCCTCGACGTGCGCCACCGGCACGCCCTGCTGCACCGCGGCCAGCGCGCCGGCGAGGGTGGAGTTGGTGTCGCCGTAGACCAGCACGCAGTCCGGGCCGACGTCCGCGACCACCGGCTCGAGCGCAGCGAGCATCCGCGATGTCTGTGATGTGTTGGAGCCGCCGGCGACCGCCAGCTGCACGTCGGGCGCGGGCAGGCCCAGCTCGGTGAAGAACACAGCCGAGAGCCGGTCGTCGAAGTGTTGACCCGTGTGCACCAACACCTCCCGACCGCGGGCACGCAGGCACGCGGAAACCGCCGCCGCCTTGATGAACTGGGGGCGGTTGCCGATGACCGTCAGGACGTTCAGCGGCGCGTCCACGTCTCTGCGAGGCGGACGATCACGGCTGCCGACGCGGCCATGTCCTGCACCGAGGCCCACTCCCGCACTGAGTGATACTCGTAGCCGCCGTCGAAGATGTTCGGGGTGGGCAGGCCCATGGCGGACAGCCTTGACCCGTCAGTGCCGCCGCGGATCGGATGCCGGATGGGTTCTATTCCCTCCGCCCGGATCGCCTGCTCACCGGCTGCGACGACATCAGGGTCGCGTTCGATGTACCGGCGCATGTTGGGGTACTGATCGATCACGTCGAACGTCAGACGGGCCCGCGGCGCGGATCGAAGCGCTGCTTCGGCCGTCCGCCGCACGAGCTCGATATGGGATCGCAGCAGCCGCTCGTCGAAGTCGCGGACGATCAGCCTGATCTCGGCATGATCGGTGCTTCCGCTCAGGGACACCGGGTGGATGAAGCCCTCGCGGCCAGCCGTGGTGTCGGGGGTCAGCCGGTCCTGCGGCAGGGCCGCGACCAGCCCAGCCGCCAATCGCAGGGCGCTCACGAGCTTGCCGGTGGCAAACCCCGGATGCACGGACACTCCCTCGATGTTGATCCTGACCTCGGCGGCCTCGAAGCTCTCATCCTGGAGCTCCCCCAGCTCCGAGCCGTCGATCGTGTATGCGCAGCGCGCGCCGAACCGCGGCACATCGAACAGCGTCGCGCCATGCCCGATCTCCTCGTCGGGCGTGAACGCGATCCGCAGCGTCGGCCGCGCCTGCTGCGGATGCTCAGCCAGATGCGATACGGCGGCCATGATCGCTGCTACGCCCGCCTTGTCATCGGCCCCCAGCAGGGTGTCGCCGCTGCCGCTGACGATGTCATGCCCGACCCTGGCCGCGAGCGCGGGCATCCTCGCCGGGTCAAGCACCGTGCCATGCCGGGGCAACTCGATCACACCGCCGTCGTAGTCGCGGTGCAGCAGCGGCTCGACGCCGGTTCCGGGAGCGTCTGGGCTCGTGTCGACGTGCGCGATCAGGCCGATCACCGGGGTGTCCGGCACTGTCGCGGGCAGGGTGGCGTAGACGTACCCGTGTTCGTCCAGCTCCGCATCATCAACGCCGATCGCCTGGAGCTCGTCGACCAGCAGACGCTGCAGGTCGAGCTGGCCGGGCGTGCTGGGTGAGCGCTCGCGATCGACCTTGGCCTGCGTGTCGATCCGGACGTAGCGCGTGAAGCGATCCAGCAGGTCGGCCGCCATCGCTTCCGCGAGCGGAGAGGTGAAGGCGGCGGGCACAGGCCGATGATGGCAAACCCGCGGTCGTGAACGTCCCCGGGCGGGCTAGCCGGTTCGCAGCATGCGTCGGACGGTGAGGCTTCCGCCGAGGCGGTCAACGACCGTCACCGAGACGACACCGGCAGGCGCTCCTCGCGCCCCCGGCCTGCCGCGCGCCCGCAGTGCGCCGGCAGCGAACACGATCTGCACCGGCGAGCGTGCGGGCTTGAGGTCGATCGTCAGCACCCGGCCGCGGAGCCGGACGCTGTGCGAGAGCGAGTCTCCTGCGCCGCTGAGCACGCGGACCAGGTGCGGCGCACTCGCGACGGCGAGCCCGCTTGGGAGCGTGATCCGGACCTCCCGCAGGCTCGGCTCGTAGAGGCCGGACCGCAGTGTCAAGCTGAAACTCGGTTGGGCCGCTGTGGTTGCAGCCCCCGCGCTCACCTGTGGTCGCCGCTCGACCGACCAGGCGAACTGCACTGTTCCGTGGGCGCCGGACGGCGTCGATGCGGAGATGGTCACGTCACGCACACCGGGCTGCCCGGCCTGCCCGGCGATTACACCGGTGTTGCTGTCGAGGTGGAGACCCTCGGGCAGACCGCTTGCGTGAAACTCAATCGGGCCTGACTGGCCGGAGGTCAACGTTGCCGTCAGCGGCACGTGAACGGACTGCTGGTAGAACGAGTGGGCGGCGCCCGGGTAGCCGATATGTATGGCCTGGCGGCAAAGCGCCGGCGCCAGCGCCGCGGCCCTGGGCGTGCCGAGACCACTCGCCATGTCGTAGCCGACGGTGGCCGGGTACAGCCCCGAGTTGTTCCCGTCGGGCGTGAAGTCGTTGTTTCCGACCGTGATGTCGTTGAAGTACGTCGAGAGGTCCTCCCCCGCCAGCTGGTAGAGCTTGGGATTCGCGAACCCGACGAGCGTGCCGCGACAGGCGTGGTTCGCGTCGGCCAGTGCGAGCACAGCAGCCCACACCGGCGCCGCACCGCTGGTGCCGCCGGTGCCCTGCCAGCCCGACTCGCTGCGCGCGGTGTCGCTGTTGCCGTTCCAGTAGTCGAGGTAGGGATACCTCGGGTCAGCATCCGCTGAGACGTCGGGAACCTCGCGGCAGCTGCCCGCGGCCGCCGCGCAGGGCGCGCCCGAGGAATCGGAGTTGAACACGCCGAGCGTCGAGACCGCGGTCGACTGGTAGCCCGGCATCGCCCACAGCGACGAGACCCCACCCCCGCCCGCACCCTTCTCGATCCCGAAGCGGCTGTAATCGACGTTCGGGTCATCGTCGTTCCAGACGGTCTCGATCGGTGGCGGGCCGAACGAGGTCATCGACGTGCCGCCGACGGATGTGGCGAACGGCTGGCTGCCCGGGTCGTCGACCTGGAGCGAGTTGTTCATGTTGCCGCCCGGTGGCGGGCTGTAGCAGTCCTGGGAGCCGGAGTCTCCGGAGGCGCTCACAAAGCTCTGCCCCTGGGTTGCCGCCTCCTCCAGAAGCGTGTCCTCGGCTCGAGCGTCGGTGGCACCCTCGAGCGTCTCACACTCGCCCCAGGAGTTTGAGATCACCTGCGCCTGGTCCTGACTGACGATCGCCGCGAGGGTGTCGTAGGGGCCGGTGCCAGGGTCGTCCGAGTTGTTGTTCGGCCCCTGGTAGACGAGCAGCTTCGCCCTTGGCGCCAGGCCGATCAGCTGCTCGATGTCGAGGGCCGCCTCGCCCTCGCCGTTGCCGCTGCCGGCACCGCCGTCAACCTTCACATAGCTGACCGACGCGTCGGTCCGATAGCACCGCTGGTAGGCGGCGATGTCGCTCAGCGCGTTGGGTTCGAGCTCATAGACGGCGACCGTGACGCCCTGACCGAGGTCACCGGACCGATACAGCCCGGAGAAGCCGTAGGCGTTGGCGATCTGATCCGCCGTGTACGCGCCCTGTCCGGGCGCGATCAGCGCGGCCTGGATGCAGGGCCGTGGTCCGCCGGTGGCGACATGTGCGGCGCTCAAGCTGGTGGGCAGTGACCTGGCGCCGGTTGATGCGGCCGACGAGCCGGCCTCACCCGGGAGGTCCAAACGCTGCATCCGCGCCACGCTCGAAAGGCCGATCACGGCCTGCACCGACCGTGCGACACCGGCATCGACAGCCGGCGCCTGCGCGTTGTAGATCGCGTCCCGCCCGGTGGCCAGGCGCACACGCGCGAGCGTCAGCCTGAAGGCCCGCTCGATCGCCGCCCCGCTGGCGCGGATACCGATCGAGAGACCGTTGGCGCTGACATGCCCCGGCCGCAGACCATGACGTCGCAACGACGTCTCGACCTTCACGACCGCCCTGCGGGCCGGCGCAAACCGCGCGCGGAACTGCACCGGGGTCAGGTAGCGGCGGTAATTCGACGATGCCGGGTCGCTGACGGCGCGGGCGTAGGCGTTCAGCGCAACGGGATTGCGGGGCGCCAGCGCGACCGTGAGATGCATCGTTCTCACCGCCGCCATCCCTGCCACAAGCGATGTGCCCGCAGGTAGCTGCGGGGCGCTGCCGATCCGCACCTGCCGGTGGCGGGGAGGCCGTGGCCCGCGTGTCCGAAGATACGATGGGGAGGTGAGCGTCCGAGCGTTCGCAGACCCCAGATCGGCTGCGCCCAGGCACGCGATGCAGGCACTGGCGCAACAGGCGAGTCTTCTGGTTGTTCCCGGCGAGAACACGGCCTCTCGACGGTAGCGGTCCGGTATAAGAAATCCGGTTAGCTTCCTGCAGATTGCGGGGCCGGTACCGTGCGGTGCGTGCAACCCGACGAGAGCTCCGCCACGCCGGCCGGCGTGATCGTCGGCGATGACGGCGTCGCCCGCTGCACCTGGGCCGATTCGGCGCCCGAGTACCGCGCCTACCACGACACCGAATGGGGCTTTCCGGTCTCAGACGACCGCCGCCTGTTCGAGAAGCTGAGTCTCGAGGGCTTTCAGGCCGGACTCTCCTGGCTGACGATCCTCCGCAAGCGGGAGGCCTTCCGCCGGGCCTTTGCCGAATTCGACTTCGAACGTGTCGCCGAGTTCGGTTCAGACGACGTCACGCGGCTGCTCGGCGACGCCGGCATCGTCCGTCATCGCGGGAAGATCGAGGCCGTCATCAACAACGCGCAACGTACGGTCGACCTGGTCGCGCAGGAGGGCTCTCTGGCCGCGTTCGTATGGGGCTTTGAACCATCAGCTCACCGCTCAGGCCTACGCTCCGGGGAGGTGCCATCCACCACTGAGGAATCCCGCGCGCTGGCTCGCGAACTCAAGCGTCGCGGCTGGCGGTTCGTCGGCCCGACCACCGTCTACGCATTCATACAGGCGATGGGCCTGGTCAACGACCATCTCACGGGCTGCCACGCGCGCGGCGCGGCGGACGCTGCCCGTGACGCCTTCGGAGAACTCGGCTCAATCAGGTAGGCGCCGGCGGCGCCGGGGCTGTCGATGGCCACCGGCCCGTCTGTTGGTCCGGGGCCGTGCGGCAGGTGCCAGGACTCAGCGTTCAGTTGCTGTCGGGAGAGGCGGAAACGTGAAGCGGCGATGCGGCGGCACGTGGGGCCCGATCTCGAGCACGATCTCAGATTTGTTCGTGAGTGGCAGCGCTCGTGCTGATCCGCGGTAGCGGCTGCCGTTCACATAGATCCTCACCCGGCCGTTGGCGAACGAGGCGATTCGTGTCCCGGTGAGCTGCTGTCCCCAAGCGTCGAAGAGGCCGCCAAGTGTCGGCCTGGTTCCGGGGCGGACGTAGACCGTGCCGGTCGGATCCAGAGTCACGAGCTCACCGAAACATGCAGCCCTGAGGACGCGCCCGTCGAAGAGTGTTCGCGGCCGCCTCGTGCCGATCCCGGCTGGCAGCAAGACGACGTGATCGGCGCCGAAGACCTCGACGTGGACCTCGTCGCGGTGCCCGAGCAAAGTCGTGCACGAGCCGCTGACCGCTCCTCGGAGTGCCGGTTGGAACCGTGGTCCACGGCCGATCGGCCGTTCCGCTTTGAGCAGCGCCCTCGGTATCCCGTTGCCTGGTCTGTGCTCATGCGTCGACGTCGATGTTCCGCAGCCGCCGATGAACACGCAGGCGATGAGCGTGCAGGCAAATCGTGCCCTCACGTCCGCACCTGGTCCAGCGCTCGAAAGCCGAATAGCGCCAAACTCAACCCGCCACCGAGTAGCACCGCCGCGATCAGGCGCACAACGAACAGGGGCAGGGTGACCAGCGCGTAGCCGTGAGTCAGCGTCGGCAGCAGTGTCAACCCGGCCCACAGCGCAAGGACCGCCGTGAACAGAAGCAGCGGGCCGCTCCGGCTGCCGTCCAGCAATCGTTTCGCCACGACGCCGAGGACCACCAAGGTGATCACCAGCAGCCCGACGTTGCCGGCGTTGATGTAGGGGCTCCCATGCAAATCCTTGGCGGCCATGCCGATCGCCACCAGTGCGAGAAGCAACAGTGCGAGTGGGCGAGACAGCCGCCGGTCAAGTCTCACCGAACGTACCCGCCAGGCCGCAAGCGCGCAGGCGATCAGCACCAGTACCGGCCAGAACCAGACGATCGAGGGTGCGCCGCGGTGCCAAATGCCGCCACTGATCCGCCCCACTCGCCCGTTGACGATCACGGGGATCTGCCAGCGGCCGACATAGCTGTGGCCGGGCGTCAGCACAATCGCCGCAAGCGCATGCAGGCGGCCTTCGCGCCACTGGTAGCTGTGCCCGGTCGAGACCTGGATCCAATGCGGTGGTGTGCTGCGCGTGAGACCCACGGGCGGCACCGCCGGCACCGGCACCTGGCTCAGGTAGTACTGCCAGGAGTTTTGATTTACCGCGACCCCGCTCGGTGTGAACCGCACCCACGGCACCTTGCGGAAGTCGAGCACCATCACGTGGGAGCTTGCCGGCACCCGCACCCACAGATTCAGATAAGCATTGGTGACCTTCGCCTCGACGCCCGCTGGGGTATGAGTGACCCGAGCCAGATAGTCGGTCGCGGTGGGAGCGATCGGGCCGTCGGCGGCAGCTGCGGACGGAAGCGTCAAAAAGGTGCCGAGGATTGCCGCGAACAGCGCCGCGAGCGCAAAGGCACGCCTAAACTCAAAATCCGTGCGCGTCGCTGTCATCACCGTCATTCTGGCGAGCGCGGCGTTGCTCGCCTCCCCGTCGGCGCTTGCAGACGGAGATCCCGCAAGCGACGTGCTCGTCGACTATCCCGCCTTCAACCCGATCGGTTCGGGAGTGTCGCCCGCTGCTCAGGCGCGGCTCGACAAACTGCTGGCCGCCAGCGCGCACGCCGGTTTTCCGATCCGTGTCGCGCTGATCGCATCCCAGAGCGATCTCGGAACTGCGACTCCGCTCTGGCGCGATCCACGCGACTACGCGCACTTCCTGCAGACGGAGCTGTCCGAGCTGTACGGCGGCCAGATCCTGGTGGTGATGCCGAACGGCTTCGGGCTTTGGGGTCCGAGCAGCGGCTTGCACCAGGTGACCTCCGCCGAGTTGGGCGTGCGCGCGGCAGCGCCCGGCCCGGGCGATCAGCTGGCATCCTCCGCAACGGCCGCGGTGCCGTTGCTGGCGGCGGCCGACGGCCACCCGATCCCGCATTTCGCGGTCCTCGCCGCACAGTCGGCGACAGTGGCGGACACGGGACCAACGACCGATACGTTCTCTGCCACCGTGATCATCGCCCTCGTAGGCGGGGCGTTCCTGATTGCCCTCGCATGGGTCGCGAGTCTGAGGGCTAGACCACTCAGACTGCGGAGACGGCTCGACGCATGAGACGAGCGTCGCTCGCGCTGCTGCTCGCGATCGTCCTGTGTGTGGGCCTGTCCGCGCTCGCACAGGCCGACGGTGACCCGGGTAGCGACGTGCTGCTCAACCAGAACCTCTTCGCCTACTGGGACGCGAACCTGTCCACGTCACAGCAGCTGCAGCTCGCCAAGCTGCTCGACGCCACCACCAAGGCCGGTGACTCAGTCCGCGTCGCGATCATCGCCCACCCCGACGACCTCGGCACCGTCACCCCCTTGTGGGCGAAACCACAGTCCTACGCCGACTACCTCGGCGTCGAGCTATCCGAGACCTACGACGGTCGCCTCCTGGTGGTGATGCCGGCGGGGGTCGGTCTCTACTGGCACGCCAACCGCGGTGGTGCGACCAAGCTCGCTGCGGAGCTCTCGTCGCTCAGACCAAACTCCGGCGGCCCCGCAGCGCTCGTGGCCACCACAATCGCCGGCGTCGATCGAATCGAGGCCGCGGCAGGAGTCGACAGATCCGCACTGGCGGGTCCTACAGGTGTCGGTGGTGGATCCTCGAGCAGCGCGACGAGTACAAATGTCTCACGCCCGGAGCCGGCCGCCCCAGAACGCGGCGGGCCCGCCAACCCGACGCGGCATCACACAGCGACGCGCTGGTTGCTCGCTCTGCTGATCCTGTTTGGCCTCCTGTACGTGGCTTGGCGGTCGGGGCGCGTCAGGGCGCTTTGCACGGCTGTGCTGACGACCCGGTCAGGGCATGGTCTGGGCGGTGCAAGGATCAGGTCGCTCGTACTCTTGCCGACGGCACTCTTGTCGCTCGTGGTGGCGGCGCTGGTTGTCAACCAGAGCCGCTCGGACAGCTCGCCGGCAGCGAGCGCGGTGGCGCTGGCCACGAACCCCCACATCGACCCAGGCACGCCGGTCAGTTCGCATCGTTCGTCACCGAACTTCACGCTGACCGACCAGACCGGTCATCAGGTGAGCCTCGACCAGTACCGCGGCAAGGTCGTGCTGCTCGCGTTCGTCGACGCTGAGTGCCAGACGATCTGTCCACTGACAACGCAGGCCATGCTCGACGCGAAGGCGGCACTCGGCCCGGCCGCCAGTCAAGTACAGCTGCTCGGCGTCGACGCCAACTGGAAGTCCACCCAGGTCGAGGATGTCCTCACCTACACGCAGCTTCACGGCCTAACCGACCGCTGGGAGTTCCTGACCGGATCCGAGCCACAATTGCAGCGTGTCTGGAAGGAATACGGAGTCAACGAGAAAGCCTATGTCGCCAAGAACGACAATCAGATCGACCACGTCGCCGCGATGTACCTCATCGACCGACAGGGCCGGCGCCGCCGAGTGTTCACGACCTATCCCTCGTACGCATCGATTCCTCAGGTCGGCCAGCTCCTGGCACGCGACATCTCGCGACTGCTGCCGGGCCACCCGGCTGTGAGCGGTCACCATTCATATACCGAGATTCCCGGGATCAGGCCGACTCAACGTGCGACATTGACAAAGCTTGGAGGCGGCAGCCTGCAGCTCGGTCCGGGCAAGCCGCACCTCTACCTGTTCTTCGACACCTGGGACCGCGGCACCACCCGGATCGCGTATGAGCTTGACGAGCTGAACGCTTATCAGCGCGACGCGAAAGCGGATCGGCTACCGGCGCTGACCGCAATCGACGAGGGCAGCGTCGAGCCCTCGGCGAAGGCCCTCCCCGCGTTCGTCGCGACGCTCAAGCACCCGCTTTCCTATCCGGTCGTGATCGACCGCGATGGACGCGTCGCAGACGGCTACGGGGTTGAAGGCGAACCCTGGTTCGTGCTTACCGACGCCGCCGGCAAGGTCGTCTGGTTCCAGGAGGTCTACACCGAGGGCTTTCCCGAGAACGTCGCCCGCCTCGAGCAGGAGGTGAAGGCTTCGCTCGCCTCGCCGGGGTCTGGCTCGGAGACGCGGCGTCGGTCAACGCAATCGCTGGTCGGATCCCCAGCGCTGCTGGCCAAGCTGCACAGCCAGGCTTCGACCGTCCTTGCCGGGGGCGAGAGCGATCTCTCCGCCCGGATCAAGTCATTGCACGGGTATCCGATCGTGCTCAACATCTGGGCGTCCTGGTGCGGACCCTGCCAGAAGGAATTCGGACTGTTCGCACAGGCTTCGGCCAAGTACGGCCGAAGCGTCGCCTTCCTCGGCGCCGACAACGATGACTCCATGTCCGATGCCGACGCGTTCATGCGCCAGCACCATGTCAGCTACCCGAGCTACGAGACCAAGACCGACCAGCTCGACAACATCATCAGCGGCGGTCTCCAGGGCACACCAACCACCGTCTTCATCCGACCCGACGGCAGGGTCGCGTGGGTGCATCTCGACAACTACCCGTCACTCGGCGCGCTCGAATCGGACATCCAGAGATACGCAACGGGCCGAACCCGCTGAGCCTCAGAGCAGCGCCTCACGATCCGGCAACAGGGGAAAGGCGCGCTGGGGTCGAGCCGGCAGGATGTAGTTGGCGCGCCGCCGCACGAAGATGAACTCGTTGATTCCGTTGTTGACAGTCGCCGTGATCTCGGGGTTCTGCAGCTGTGCATTCACTTGATTCATCGCGTTGCGCGTCGCCACGAAGTCCGCGATCGTCCGCTGAAGCGATACGAAGTGCAGCCCGGCTCGACCCCCGTCGACGGTGTTGAAGTCGCGGCGCAGGATGATCGGCGAGCCGTGGCGACGGGCACGCGCGGACGCCTGCGAATGTCCGATCACGCCCGCCCTGATTGACCGACCCAGCAGGTTCGGATTGGATTCCGCGTCGGTCGTGAAGCGCGCAACCTGCTCGGGACTCGTCTGTGGCGAATACATGCGCGCGACCCGATCGGCGTAGGTCAGATTGTCGTACCAGTCGTCAAGGCTGAGCGTCATGTAGCTGACCGCGACGGTGGTCCCCTGCGCAAACGGACCGTCTGGGATCGTGACCGCGTCCTCGCTCGCCTGGTTCTTCTTCAGACCGGATTTGAAGCCCATGAAAAGCGGCGCCGACCGGCTCACATGGTCACCTGGCGGGATACCCTCCGCGAACGAACCGTCGACGCGCTGATGGGCCGCGGGCAGACCGGCACCGGTGAACCCGGTCCGGGTCTTGCGCCACCGCAGAATCGGGCGCAGAGTCGATATCAGCCCGTACTCGCAACTCTCAAGCAGCGACTCGCGATCGGAGGCAAGATGCAGGCACAGGTCAAAGGTGTCGATCGTCGGACTCTCAAAATTCGACATTCGGCGTGCACGCGGGATCGGCGATTGCACCCCCAGGACCCGCTCGAAGTAACCAGGTGACCATCCGGCGGTGAAGAGCACGCCCTGCGGTGTCCACGGATGCGAATGCTCGATCAGTCGCAGCTCGGCCTCGAGCAGCCGCGCGTAACGTGGGCTCGGGGTGCCGCGAACGTCGAAGAACAGGAGGCGGTCATGCCGCGGCGGTATCGGGTTGCCATATTGATCTTGGCTGAGTGCCGCATTCCAGGCGTGCTGGCGCTCAGGCAGTCCCGGAATCAGCGCTGGCAGGCGCGCTAATGGCACATCCGAGCCCTTGGCGGATTGCTCGATCACGACGCCCGCAGCAAGAGCTGCCGCTGCGATGCCGCCGGCCCCGGCGAGGAAGCGGCGGCGCGTGATCACGCCGCGCGAACTCATGAGCTCGGCGCCCAGGTGAAGTGCTCAACCACGGTGTGAGGTTTGAGCCACACGTGCTGGTACTCGAGATGCCGCGCCTGCCGCGGCGGCTCGATCCGCAACGCGAGCGAGTAGCGGCCCGGCCCCGGCAGCCTGACGTTGTTGCCGTAGAAGGGACCGCTGGAAGGTGAGATCGTTGGCTGCATCGAGTTCTCGTACACGACGGTGCCGGCGGAATTCTTGATCGTCGCGGAAACCGGCACGTATGTGACCGGCTCGTCGGTGTGTCTGTCGTTGAGCATCACCATCATGTAGAAGCTCGAGCCAGCGGGGGGTGCCACTCGCCTGATGCCGCTGTCGCCGTAGACGTAGACCGGTCTCGTGGGAGCCATCCGCGCCTGGATCCTCATGCCCTGCCAGTAGCTGGTCGCGATCAGCCGCGGCGCGGTAGCGCGCGCGCCGCCCACGGGGACGTCCCTATGCATGTCCATGCCGCTCGTATCGCCGATCGATCCCGACCCTGCCGAGCTCCTGGCCGAGCCGTCGAGCACGGTCGCGGTCGCGGTCTTCGCGTTCCAGCCGAACCGCGCCGTCAGGTTGTGCGGCCTCAGCCAGACGGCCCGGTATTGGCTTGCCCTCGCGGATTGGGGTGGGGCGACCAGCACACTCAGCTTGTAATCGCCAGACGGCAGATGCGGCACATCGTCACCGTAGTGCGGGCCCATGTAGGCAGAGATCATCGGCCACTGGGTGCTGTCAAACACGGTCTGGCCCTTGCTGTTCGTGATCGTCGCCCAGACGCTGCTCGAGTACGGAATCGGCTCACCGGTGCGGGCGTCGGAGAGCATGATCATCAGATGAAAGCTCGCATCCTTCGGAGGGTCGACCATGTGCTCGTCGACACCATCGAATGTGACGAAACGGATCGGTGTCATCGTCTGCGCCTGGATCCGCATGCCCTGCCACACCGTGTTTGCCAGCGTCTGAATCGGGACCGGCTTCTGACCGTTGACCTCCGGCGCCTGCCCCGCGGACGATCCGACGTTAATTCCGGCTGTGCGGCCTGTTGACGTCCCGCCTGATCCGCCTTTGGCGCTAGAAGCACCCATCGCCGACGCGCACATGACCTCGCCGTTGGCCATCGTCATCGTCGCGCCCTGGCATTTGGTGGGCTTCGACGAACCGCCACAGCCAGCGACCAACACAGCCGCAACGAAGACTCCGGCAACCGCCCTGGTGACGAGTGATCCCTTCGCGTCCATCTTGCCCCTAACGGTACCCGGAGCCCGTCCGCTGTCTGCGCCGGCGAACCCTCCCAAGCAGGCGAGGCAGGCAACATCAACTCTCCCGACAATCGCCGCTCTGCTCGGCGCGATGCTCGCGGTGGCCTGGGACCGGCCCTAAGGCGTGTCCTGAGCTCCTTCCTGGCGCCGCGCAGCGGGCGGGTAGGCAAGGAATGTGGTGAACGCAAGCGCGGCCGCGACGGCCAGCGGCAGGAACAGGCTCGTCTTCAACAGCAGCGCCCCGGCCAGCGCCCCCAGGAGCATCGAAAGAACGGCGGCCGTTCTGCGTACCGACCCCTTCCCGGAGCCGCCGAACAGCTGCGAATCCGCGGCCAGACCGGTCAACGTCATCGTCAGCACAGTAGTTGTCAGATCTGGTACCGCCACCCGCCGAATCGTCGCGTTGCGCACCCCCATCGCGAATGCCAGCATCGCGATCACAGCATCGCCCGAGACCGCGTTTGCGCGAACCGTGACCGTCGCCGCGAGGATCGCGGCGAATGCGAGCAGCAGCGCCTCAACCAGGAGCGCCCGAGCCATGTGCTGAGCGTGGCGCTGCGCCAACCGTGACGCGAGCACGCCGCCGGTGCCCGCACCCGCCAGGAACGCCGTCAGCGAGACCAGTGGTGCAACGACGGGCAGCCCGCCACTGCCAGCAATGCCGAAGCCGAGGAACACGATATTCCCGGTCATGTTCGCGGTGAACACATGACCGATCCCCAGGTAGCTCACCGCATCGACCAAACCGGTCGTGAACGTCAACACCAGCAACGCCCGCGATAAAGGGTGCCGGATCGTACGGGCAGCTCTCTGCGCCAAGGACGATTGACCAGTGGCTGTCGAGGGCGTCGCTCCGATTGCGCTCATGCGCTACCTCCAGGATTGGCTAAACCACGTGAGCGACATCATCTCGCATCGCCGATGTCAGTCCCATCGGCCGCTGCTACGCACCCGAGGCCCCGAGGCCATAGCGCCGGGGAGCGACCAGCCCGACCAATGCGACGAACCCGAGCACACGCAGACCCAGCACTCCCGCATCCCCTCGCCTAATCACAAATGCTGCGGAGAGTTGTGATTCGCCGCGCCATGCCCGGCGTACGGAGCCGCCGACCCAACTCAGGCCACATCGATGTAGATGACCTCGATTGCGTTGTTCCCGTAGCCGAGCCGGTTCCAGATCGGAACTTCGGGCTGAACGTTTCCTGCCGCGTCGGTCGCCCGTGCTCGCAGCGTCTTTCGGCCGCGTTCGTCCGGTTGCCATTCGAACGACCAGCTCTGCCACTGATAGGGACCCTTCGGGGTCTCTACGTGCGCCGGTAGCCAGTCGGCCTCCCCGGTTAGGCTCACGTCGACGTTGGTGACAGGCCCAGTGCCCGACCACGCCTTACCGCGAACTATGTATGTACCGCCGAGGCGCACGTTCGCGCCCCGGCAGGGGTCTGTTATCCGCGCCCGTGGTCGCATGACCGTCACGCGCTCGGCGGCGCGATCGTCCCACTGGTACATGTAATGGCCGATCTCGAACTCGCCGAGGAAAGGCGTTGTCAGGATTTCGATGTGCTTGAGCCACTTGACGGAGGCGACGCCGTACCAATGCGGGACGATCAGGCGGAAAGGTGATCCGTGGTCGGGACTGAGCGGCTCCCCGTTCATCTCATAAGCGACCAGGATTTCGGCGGATGGATCGGCTGCGTGGACCAGCGTCAGCGATCGCTCGAACGATAGGTCGGAGGCGTCGATGTTCTTGAGCACGGGGTTGAGGATGTATGACCCGTGGTCAGCACCTGCGAACCGCACTTCGACGCCGGTTGGATGCGGCTTCGCCCGCTCGAGTATCTCGTGCAGGCGCGCGCCCTTCCATCGTGCTGTGGAGACTGCGTAGTCGCCCCAGGGCTCACCGGCTGGAAGCGGCCTCATCGCGAGTCGACCGTTCCCGGCGCATTCCAGCGTGACGACGCGCTCGACTGCGGGCATCGCTCGGAGGTCGTCGAGCGTGAGCGTGAGGGGGTGCTCGACCGCACCGTGGATCTCGAGCTTGCCGTCGTGATCGGGCACGGGAAAGTTGCTGCGCACGTAGTGCAGCGGAGTCGGGGTGATGTCACCCTCGAGCGCCTCGGGCGGCGCCTCGGCGTTGAACGGCTCGGCATGGATCATCGTCAGCGCTGCGCGCTGTCGTTCCAGGTCGTCGGCTACAGCCATCTCGTCAGCCTCCTCAGATCGAACTCGTCGATTCAGTAGTCGGGGTCATTAAAGGTTGGGTCGCGGTTTTCGTTGAATGCGCCGATTCCCTCAATCCGGTCTGGGTGCACTGCGGAACGCCAGTGGGCTTCCATCATGATCGCGATCGCCTGTTCGGTCGGCTGTCCTTGCGCGAGCCGGACTGCCCGCTTGACGGCTTGAACCGCCGTCGGCGAGTTGCTCGCGATCTTTTCCGCGATCCGGTGCGCGGCCTCCATCAGTTCGGTCTGCGCATAGAGCTCGTTGACCATGCCCAGGCGATGCGCCTCCTGGGCGCTGATCGGGTCCCCCGTCATCAGCATCTGCAGCGCCCTGCCTGGTGGGAGGAGGCGCGGCAGGAACACTGGTGAGCCGCCGCCCGCGGCGAGCCCGACCATTGCCTCTGGCTGACCGAAGGTGGCGTTCTCCGAGGCGATGATGAAGTCAGTGCTCTGCGCGATCTCTGACCCGCCGCCGTATGCGACACCGTTGACCGCAGCGAAGATGGGCTTTCGCAGCTCGCGCAGTGTGTACAGCGTCCGGTCGAAGTCCTGGCGCTGCCGAAGCCAGTCCTCCTTGGTCATGTTCTTGCGCTGCCGGAGATCACTTCCGACGGAGAATGCACGGCTCCCAGCACCCGTGATGATCACCACCCGGACCGCCGCCCGGACGGCGATCGTTTCGAGGATCTCGGTGAGGCTCGCGCCCATCTCGGTGGTGATGGCGTTGTCAGCGTGTGGCCTGTTCAGCGTTATCAGGGCGATCGAGTCGCCGGCCGCATACTCCAGGAGCACCGGGTTGTCAGGCTCGTTGCCGTCGGGAGGTGGCGGCCCGAAGTCGAGCGCCTCCCACCTGTCGGTGCTGGTCGGGTTCGTGGCCATGCTGTCCTCCTGTCGGTCGGGATCGGTCACGGCTGAAGCTCCGCCAGCCAGCGCATCGCGCGCAGGCCCGGGGCGAAGCAGTATTCGCCGCCGCGGGTGACGACAAACGGCGGCAGGTCCTGCAGCCGGCGGCGGATCGGCCGCTCGGGCACCGTGAACGTTCCGGTCCCGTCGTTCGGACCGACCAGCGGGTCCTTCTCCGAGTGGTGCGCCGATGAAGATGCCGTCGTTGAGCCACTGGGTCTTGACGAACTCGAACTGGCGCCCGATGTGAGCGCCGGCGAACACGAAGATGATGCCGCGGTCCGCGCCATCGTCTTCCAGCACACCCTCGGGCAGTATCGGGCCGTAGCTGGTGCCACGCCGGATCATGCGGTGCAGGCGAACGTCGACCGCGCCGTCATCGTCGAACGCATCACGCGGATTGGCGCGCCGCGCGTGAGCGCCGAGCGGGCACTTCAGGCCGCGCGGGTCGTCACCGTAGAGAAAGTCGTTATGCCGTTGCGGGTCCGCGCCCAGCGCCTCGTCGTCGTGCTCGGGCGAGACCGCGAGCGGAGCGCCGCTCTGCCAACGACCGACCATCTTGGCGCCCAGGCGCGCGGCTTCTTCGCGGTTCGCGCTCTTTGCGTGCAGGTACTGACGGTATGCGGCCACGCGTGTCTGGAGCTTGCGAAAAACGATGTAAGTTCCGTTGCGACCAAGCACGTCAGGGGTCGGCATCGGCGGCAGCTCGCCTGTCTCGTCGGGATATCCGAGGATGATCTCGCCCGGCCTTGATCGGTCGCTCCTGCGGATTGGAGGCCGGCCTGCCGCTGCCCTCGATCGCCGGCTGGCCGATCCCATCCTTGAAGCCGAAGGACGTCCGGCCGGTCGGAAGCTGATAGCAGTCCTGCCGCCAGATCAGCTCGACACCGGCAAGCTCGTCGTGGGCGCGGCGGGCCGTCTCCACCACGGCCTCAAGCCCGGCCGCGTCAGGCGAGAGGCGGCCAGTGCGACGTGAACATCAGCACGACCCGAGCGGCTTCTCCCAATGCTCGGGGCTGCTCTGCCCGACGTCCCCCAGCTCCGCCGCGCGCGCGGCCATACCTTGACGGAACTCGGGCGCGAAGCTATCGAGCGAGGCCTGCGGCACCCCCAGTGCCTTGAGGCCCTGGTACGTGAAGGCGGCAGTGATCCAAGCGTTTCGATCCGGATGCCTGGACGGCCTACCGGTATCGACGAGGCCGTGTAGCCGACGCACAAGCTCACGACCAGCGCCCGGGTCGTCGATACGCAGCAGCAGGTAGCTGCCGACGTACGGCGATGGGCGCTCGTGAAGCGCGCCGCTCTGGATGTCGTCGAGCTCCAGTTCGACGCCCCCCGTCGCGGTCATGGCAGCGAGCTCGCCATCGGTCAGTGATGCTCGGGCTGGCTCGGGCGGATCCGGGTTAGGCTCAGCCAAATACGGGAACGTGGTGGTCCCCGGCCGTGACGACCGGTCGACTCCGTCGCGGATCACCGGTCCGTTGCCGGCATTGATCAGCTGCGTGAACATCGTGTCGATCACATCGTCGTTGAGCGTCCGTCCACCGCAGGTCCGGTGATCCTCGTCCCGGAGTGCAGCGAGCTCGATCTCCAGATACGACCCCTGTTCGACGTACGGCTTGGACACGTCGACGACGAGGTAGTCAGCGAGCACCACCTCGGTCAGCGGATGACGGCCGCCCTCACCCACCGGCCAGTCAGCCTTCCCGTCGAGACCGTCCCAGAACGCGAGATTGGCGTCCAGGCGAGCCCGGTAGGCGCCCAGATAGCCGTCCGCCAGGCTGAACGCGTCCTCGCTGTTGTAGAGATCGCGGATCTCCAAATCGCGATTGACCTGGTCGAACTGCTTCGGCGCCAACATCATGTTCTTCATCTCGGGACGTCCGACGCGCTCGATCCGCACGTTGAACACGCCGCGAGTGAGCGTCTCGGCGACGACCGCCACCAGCTCGGCACCGCCCAGCAGCGCAGTGTCGATCTCCAGCACGAGGCGTGAGCACGTTCTTGCCGTCGAGGTAGATCGACGACGGGTCCGTCCACGCCATCTTCCCGGTTGCGATCGTCTTCAGTGCGGCCGGCGCGTCCATGATGAACGGATCCCAGCGCGCACCGGCGAACGCCCTGACGCCGTGACCCTCGCCGCCTGCCCGGTCGTTCACGCTGAACGTGACCGTCTCACCAGCGGGCGTCGTGCATGTCCCTTCTTGCTCGAAGGTTCGAGGTCCGTCCGTGTGCACATGTGGCGAGAACACGCAGTCAAAGACGAACTCATCATCGCCCGGCGTGAACGGCGCTCCGTCGCCGGACGCGCTCGGAGCGAGCGGCCGCAGTCGGAAGCGATAGATCAGCCCGTCAGAGAGGGCGTCCCACGGCTTCGCGAACGGGAGCGTGTTCATCACAAGCACGAGCCGGTCCGGCCGCTCCGGGCTCGGGAATGCGTACACGTCGGTGATGTCGGCGATCGGATCCGACAGCGCCCGCGGACCTGAGATGTGGTCAGACACGATCAGTCAGCCGCCTCGTCGAGCAGCGGCTTCAGCGCCGGATGCTGCAGCGCCTCGGCAGCATCCGGATGGTCAAGCACCTGCTGAAACGCAGCATTCACACGCTGGGCGTTGCGGATCTCCTTCACCGTGCCGGGATAGTTACGCGCGTACGCTGCCGCTCTCTCCTCAGCATCCAGGATGAACGCCTTCAACGCCGCGATATCCGGCAGACCGTCGTAGCCCTCCGTGTGACGAAACACGGCATCGAACAGGCTCAATCGTCGGCCCAGAGGTAAAAAAGTCCTCCATATACGCCTCCCACGAGCCGTCGAAACTCGTGATGAACGCCAAACGTGTGTCGTCATCGAACAACACAAAACGCGCCTCATGGATCGTCGAAACCGCCATCCCATAGTCCCCCGGCCGGTAACCAGGCGTGTCCTGAAGATCAGCCAAAGCGGATCGCAACGCCGCGCCCTCGCCAGGCTTGACCCTGAAGAACAGGCTGAACTCGCTCGTCGGTCCGACAGTCACCCCTGGCCCGGATCCATCGCCTGCAGTTGTGGCCATTTCTCCCCCTTGCTAGGCGTCGATAAAGCCCACTCTCAGCCTAGGTCAACCCCGGCCGCCGAGTGAGTGCACATGAACCTATCACCGCCGCTCCGGCCAGCGGGGCTCACCAAGTGAGCACCAATCCGGAGCAGGCCGCAACGAGACTTAGGACCTTCCGTCTCGGCAACCTGAGACTCGCAAATCGGGCTTGGCTTAGAAGAGAGAAGCTCCGCTTTGTGCGCGGGGCTTTTGAGTGGGCCGTGAAGGAATCGAACCTTCAACCTTGGGATTAAGAGTCCCCTGCTCTGCCAATTGAGCTAACGGCCCGGGCGAGACGATTTTAGCGACGCGGTGCCGCCCTAAGCGGAGTCGATCAGGACAGGCTTTCAGCCAGCCCCATCCGGCTCCAGCTACGCAACATCAGCATCAGCAGTTCTGCAGCAGGCTCGTCTGCGCCGTGGTCGCCGAGGAGCGAGCGCTCTTGAAATCGGACTTCAGGGTCAGGCGTTGAAGCTTGGGGCTGAGGTCGACGGCGCGCGCGGCAGCCAGGTCGCCCTTCGAGGTCTGCTTGGCGGCGTAGGCGGCGTAGGCCAGGCAGAAGTAGGGCTTCGCCGTGGTCGAGTTGGACGCCTGTGCGACGTACTGCCAGGCGACGGCCGCGTTGGACCACTGCCTGAGGCCCTGGTAGACCTCGGCGCCGAGGCTTGCCATCTGGGCGGACGGCGTGCCGGTCAGCTTCCGGTACTGCTCCCAGGCCTTGGCGGCGTAGGCCAGCTGCTTTCTACCGTTGGCGCTGTACTCGCCGGTGGTGCTGTCGTAGTTGTTCCCGGTGCCCGCGGCAGCCCAATATGCCTGTGCGAGCGACTCCCACGCGTCAGCCGACTTCGGATTCTTCTTTGCGTCTTCGTACGCCTTGTGGATCTCCGCATTGACGGCTGAGCTCTGGCTGTTGCCGGAACCGTTGTTGGTGAACGCGTTCAGCAGTCCGCCCTGGTTGGTGCCGGTGCCGACACCGACGAGCACCAGGCCGGCAACCATCACCAACGCCAGGAACAGATAGATGATGCGGACCATCGTGCGACGGCCGCGGCTGCGGAGATCAAAGAGCATGGATGAAGGGCGTGCCTGGCGTTGGGTTCAGTCTGAGCTGGGGTCGCGGTCGTCCGCGGATTCGACAACTGACGAGGCCGCGGCGCGTGCGGCCTCGTGCTTCGCGTCTGCGCGAGCACGTCGATGATTGCGGTATTCGACCCATTTCAGCAGCAAGATACTGGCGACATAAAGTCCGACGAGCGGGAGCATCTCCATCGTCATCGTGACTGGATCCACCCCCGGAAGCGCGGCAACTATCACCGCGATCAGGACGGTAGCGTAGCGCCAGTTGAGCGTCAGGGTACGAGAGGAGATGATCCCCACCTTCTGCAAGCCGACCGCTAACAGGGGAACCTGGAACGCTAGCCCGATCCCCATCATCAGGATGATTTCGAACCGGTAGAGCGATTTGGCCTGGACGAGGTTCAGAAACTGATCGGCGTTGTAACCCTGAAGGAAGTGGATCGCGGGGGGCAGCACGAAGAAATACGTGAACACGGCGCCCATCAGGAACAGCACCGGGGCGGCGATCGCCGCGGGTACGGCCACGCGCCGCTCCTCCCCGCTGAGAGCGGGCAACACGAACGCGTACAACTGGTAGAGCACCAGCGGCAGCGTGATCATCAGCGCGAAGTACGCGGACACGAGCACCGTGGTCATGAACGCCTCGCCGACACCGATCGCCAGCGGCCTGGGCTGTGCCGCTCCCCCGGGCGCCAATTTGGCGAGCTGCCCCTCGTCGCTGGCCAGTGCGCTGTAATGCGACCGCTCTGACGGCGGCGTCGAGCCGCTGGCCGCAAGCGCCTCGTACTG
Source organism: uncultured Actinomycetota bacterium (assembly GCA_963804615.1). Lineage (GTDB taxonomy): Bacteria > Actinomycetota > Thermoleophilia > Solirubrobacterales > Solirubrobacteraceae > Palsa-465. Next base: position 240,245 of record CAWDRA010000009.1, on the reverse strand, counting down.
CTTCTGCTCGTCAGAGTGGATGTGACCCTGCTTGGCGGCGTTGTCCTGCTGCACCCCCAACGCCGTCTTGGCCGTCGGGGGCAGCGGTCGGTTCAGCACGCTGAGCAGTGCATGGTTCTGCCAGAAGCAGACACAGAACACAACAAGCAGTGCGCCGCCACAGACGAAGATGCGCGTGCGCAGCTCGTCCAGGTGGTCGATGATGCTCAGCCGGTCCTCATGGCCGATCGGCCGCAGCTTCATGGGTTGCGGCGCAGCGTCTGCGAGCTACGCGTTGGTGTGCTCTGACGTGGTGCTCGTCGACTGAGCCTCGGGCGCAGCCGGGGGATCCGGCTTCTCGTCCGATTCCGAGATCTGAGCGATCCCGCCCTTGAACTCCTTGATGCTCTCCCCGATGGAACGGCTCAGCGCCGGAAGGCGCTTGGGGCCGAAGAACAGCAGGACGACCACCAAGATGATCAGGGCGTCTTTCCAGGGGCTTGCGAACATGTCGACTTTCCTTAGCGATTGCCGAAGCTGAAACATTAGCGTCCAGCCGCAAGCGATTCTCTCAAGCGTTCACCGCGACCCGCCGATAGCACGCGCAGGAACGGGTTTGCATGAGCGATAACCACAGTGAAAATCACGCGGTCCGTCGGATCGTGCTGCCGAGTGGACGTGCGATCGAGGTCGTCCGCTTCGATGACACGGGCACCGACCAGCGCGACCTGCACGTCTGCCCGAGCTGCGAATCCGACCTCGTCCAGCCCGTGAGCTGGGCCGAGACGTCGGATGGCCGCTGGGATCTGCAGCTGGAATGCCCGAACTGCGGTCATGGCGAGTCCGGCCGCTTCACGCAGCTTCAGATCGAGCTGCTCGAGGACCATCTCGACGAAGGTCTGACCGAGATGATCGCCGACCTTCAGCGGCTCACTCAGGCGAACATGACCGCTGACGTCGAGCGGTTCGCGGCGGCGCTGAACACCGACCTGATCCTGCCCGAGGACTTCTGAAGTCAGCTGTAGCGCTCGACGACGCCGTCGGCGACAAGCTCGAGTGCTGCCTGCTGAGCATCGGACAAGCCCACGGGCAGGCCGCTCTTCGCGTCGGCGACGAGCTCGAGCGCATACTCACGCGCGAATTCGAGTGCGCCGGATGCCTCGATCCGGTCGCACACGGCGGCGGCCTGATCGGGGCCGTCGAGGGCGCGCAGGTCGAGTCCGGTGAGTCCGGGATCTCGTTTGCGCGCCTCTATCAGCGGCAGCGTCACGGTGCCGTCGAGCAGGTCGGCGCCGCGCGGCTTGCCGGTTCGCTCGGGTGGGCCGGTGACGTCCAGCACGTCGTCGAGCAGCTGAAAGGCGACCCCGATCCGTTCGCCGAACATGCCCAGATCCTCTAGCGACACGCGCCCGGCGAGCGCGCCCAACTCGCAGGCCGCCCGAAACAGCACTCCCGTCTTCAGCCGGCAACGCTCGAGGTAGCGCTCCTGGTCGACGCCGACATCCCACGAGTCTCCACGCTGCATCAGTTCACCCGAAGCCAGCGACGAAGCCGCAGCGGACAGGACCCGGATCGGCTCGATCGTTCCGCCGGCAGCCAGCTCAGCGAAGGCTCGCGAGAACAGCAGGTCGCCGGCCGCGAGCGCCATCAGCCGTCCACCGGTGGCAACCACGGTCGGCCGGCCGCGTCGCAGGTCGGCCCTGTCGATCACGTCGTCATGGACCAGTGTGGCTGAGTGGACCAGCTCGACCGCCACCGCCGCACGCACGAGCTCCTCATTCTCGATCACGGGCACACCCGCGGCGATGCACACGAGCAGCGGACGCAGCCGCTTGCCGCCCGCAGCGATCGTCTCACCGCCATGCCGCGCGAGCGCGTCCCCGTGATCGGAGACGAGTTCGACCATCCGTGCCTCGACGCGCGCCATCACGAGCGCGGCGCCGTCCCCGCCCGCTCCGACCACCGCCTCGACTGACGCTGCCCCCGGAGAGCTCACGCCACCACGGTACCGACGTGGAGCGCGATGATGCCGCCGGCCGTGAGCACATAGCGGATGTCACCGAGGCCCGCCGCGGCCATATGCGCCGCGAGCTCCTCCGGGCCAGGGAAACGCCGTACCGAGTTGGGCAGGTACGTGTAGGCGTCGGAGTCGCCCGCGGCCCGCCCCAACACCGGCACCACACGATCGAACCAGAGCCTGAAGAAGACCGAGAGCGGTGCCCGCTGCGGCGTCGTCACCTCGAGGATCACAACACGGCCTCCGGGTCGCACCACCCGAGCGAGCTCGCGCAGACCCTGATCGAGGTCGGAGAAGTTGCGGACTCCGAAGCCGACGGTGGCCGCGTCGAACTCGTCGCTCGCGTGCGGCAGCAGCAGCGCGTTGGCTCGCTCGAAGCGGATCGGTGCACTGTCGCGCCCAGCGGCGCCTGCCGCCGCCTTGCGCCGAGCGATCTCGAGCATCTGCTCGGAGAAGTCGGCCGCCACGACCTCGCCACTGGAACCGATCTCCGCCGCCAATGCGAACGACAGGTCGCCTGTGCCCGTTGCCACGTCGAGCGCGCGGCTGCCCGGCCCGACTCCGGCGAGCTCGACCGCGCGACGGCGCCACTGGTGATGCAATCCCGCGGTCATCACCGAATTCAGGCGGTCATAGCTGCCGGCGATGCGGTCGAACATCGCCCGTACCTGCGGTTCGGCGAGCGTGCCCGATGCCGGGCGGGGCGGAGGGGAGTCGGCCATTCCGAGAGAGTAACGGCGAGTGGCGGCCCAGGCGGGTCATCACCCTCGCGTCTATTTCAGCATCGAGAGGAACTGGACCAGGTTCGAGAACTTCTTCGCGGGCATGTTCGCGAACGACGGCATCGGTGGCGTCGGATTCTTCAGGGTCTGCGCGATCGCCCCGGGAGCACGGATCGATCCGACGTTCGTCAGGTTCGGTCCGGGGCCATTGTTGCCGTTGTCGCCGATCACGTGGCAGCCCAGACAGCCGGACTCGCCCACGACGATCTCACCGGCTTTGAATGTTGCGGTCTGCGCTGCCGTGAGGCCCGCCGGCGGTGGCAGCGACACCTGGTTCGGCGAGCCGGTGCTGGCGCCCGAATAGGTCAGGAAGGCGATGCAGGCGATCGTCGCCAGGCCGGACGCCAGCGCGATCGGCCGACGCGTGATCAGCCGCTCCGGACTGCGGTCGTAGAGCGGCAGCAGGAACAGCGCGATCATGCAGAGGGTCGGCACGCCGAGCGTCGCCATCGGCGTGAACTTCGGCACGTTCTTCATGACGCGAAGAACTTCGAACAGGAAGAAGAAGTACCAGTCCGGCCGCGGGACGTAGGTCGTCGTGCTCGGGTTCACCTTCGGCCCCAGCTCCGCGCCGAACAGCAGCGACAGCAGCATGATCACGATCATGACGACCACCGCCATGACCGAGTCCTTGGTGACGGCGTAGGGGAAGAACGGCTTGCCCTCGTTCTTCAGCAGCGCGTATTCGCGGAGGTATTGCTCCTTCTCGGCCTGATTCATCTCAGAACCTAGACCTCAACCGTTTCAATCGTCGCCTCAGGCTCGTGCGCCTTGAGCCAGGGTGGAGCTGAGATCCCGAGCTTCGTCACCAGATACAGGTGGAATCCGATCAGCGCCGCCATCAGCCCCGGGATCAAGAGCATGTGGATCGCGTAGAAGCGCGACAGCGTGGTCGCGCCGAACTCGGGCCCGCCGCGCAGGAAGTCGCCGATGTAGGGGCCCACGAACGGGCCGGTGTTGTTGATGTTGACGCCCACGATCGTCGCCCAGTACGACCGCTGGTCGAATGGCAGCAGGTAGCCGGTGAAGCCCATCGCCAGAGTCAGGATCAGCAGCACGACGCCGATGATCCAGGTCAGCTCGCGCGGGTACTTGTAGGCGCCGAAGAAGAACACGCGCGCCATATGCAGGAAGATCAGGATGACCATCACCGACGCTCCCCACTTGTGCATTCCGTGCACGAACTGCCCGAGGAAGACGTTGTCGTTGATGTTGCGGATCGATTCGTATGCGCCGCCGGTGACGTCCGGGCGGTAGAACATCGCCAGAAAGACTCCGGTCACGGCCTGGTTGAGGAACGCGAACAGCGTCGCCGAGCCGAGCGTGTAGGCCCAGTTGATGCCCTTCGGGACCTTGCGGAACATCAGCCAGCGCAGGCCCGGCGAGAGCTGGGTGCGCTCATCGATCCAATCGATGACGGTCAGGCCGCCCTCGACGCCCGCATCGACCGGATGCATCGACGGTTCCTGCCCGGGCACGTGGGGCTCAGGGCGCTTGAGCAGCTTCGTTCTGGCCATCAGCTAGTCGTCCCCGGCACTGTCGGCGGCAACGGCAGATTGTTGGTCGACGGCAGCGCGGAGGTGCTGGGGCGCGACGGGTAAAGGAACTGGCCGATGCCGTCGAGTGGTTCGCCCGGGTCCCGCGGTGAGAACACATGCAGCTGCGAGTTGACCGAGTAGCGCGGTCCGAGGTAGATGTAGCCGTCGTGCTCGAGCGTGTAGAAGCGGTCGAGCGGTCGCACCGGCGGTCCGCCGGCTACCTCGCCGCGGAAGTTGTAGACGCCACCGTGACACGGGCAGATGAATCGCTCGGCGGCCTCGACGTAGCGCACCGGGCAGCCGAGGTGCATACACCGCGAGGAGAGCGCGATCCAGTCATTCAGCACGTACCCGTTCTTCTTCATCAGCGGCTCTTTGTCAAGCTCCGGGTCGCGCTTGCGCACGTAGGCGATCGACTTGCCCGCATCGCCGATCCCCTGGACGATCGTGAGCACCTTGGTCACGTAGGTCAGGGCCGTGAAGTCGTCCGGCCGACCGATGACCTGCCACTCGAACGGCTCGCGCTTGAAGATCGGGCTGATCGCAAATCCCAATGACGGCAGCAGGAATGCGGCCGCCGCGATCGTGCCCGCCCCACCGGCGGCGACCTCCATGAACCGTCGCCTGCTGACCGTCTCGCCCTCGAAGGCACCGGGCATCCCGCGGTCGGTCGTGTATTTCGAGGATTGCTTGTGGCGGTCTGCTGACATCTGCGTCCGTGACTGGAGGCTCTCGCTTCAGGCGAGGGCCGTAAGCCTACAGTCAAACCCGGTTATGAGTGCTGCTCCCCCGCCCGCGCGGCCCGGTCCGGGACGCCGCCCAGGCGCTGCTCAGCGGCCGCAAGCAGTTGCCGGGCCTCAGCCGCCTGGCCATCGGCGTGCAGCTGCGCGATCCGGGAGATCAGATCGGCGAGCCGAGCCGTCTCCGCGATGTCCCCGATTGCCGCCAGCCTCGCCAGGCCGCTCGCGTAGCTCTGATCGCCCAGCAGCAGGTCGAGGTCAGGATCGGAGGAACCGGAGTTGTCGTAATGCAGCCGCGCACCGCGAGCGATCTCCGCGATCACCTCGGCGTAGGGATTCCGAGCGCTCACGTTCGCATCTCCATCAGCACCTCGGCGGCGGCTTCGACGGTGAGCTCGACATCGTGCTCTGAATGCGCCAACGACGGAAACCACGCCTCGAATTGTGAGGCGGGCGGATAGACACCACGCGAAATCAGCCCGCGGCAGAAGGCGCCGTACGCGTCCTGGTCACTCGCTGCGGCCGCGGCATAGTCGCTGATGGCCGCGGCTTCGGCGAAGAACGGCGTCACCAGCCCGGTCACGCTCTGCACGACCATCTGGCGGCCCGCGCTCGCCGCTGCTTCGCGCAGGCCTAGGGCGAGCCGCTCCGTGAGAACGGCCAGCTGCGCGTACGCATCCTCGCTGAGAAGTGCCAGGGTCGCGAGCCCAGCGGCCACCGCCAGGGGGTTGCCCGACAGCGTTCCCGCCTGGTACACGTCTCCGGCCGGCGCGATCCGCTGCATGTGCTCACGGCGACCGCCGTAAGCAGCCGCGGGTAGTCCACCGCCGACGATCTTGCCCATGATCGTGAGGTCCGGATCGAGGCCGAGCAACTGCTGGCCGCCGCCGCGGGCCACGCGAAACCCTGTGATCACCTCGTCGGCCACCAGCAGGGCGCCGTTCTGACGCGCGCCAGCCGCAAGCTCGGCCAGGTAGCCGAGCTTGGCGGGAACCACTCCCATGTTGGCCGGGACGGTCTCGAACAGGACAGCGGCGAATTCGTGTGAAGCGAAGGCTGCGGTCAGCGCCTCCAGGTCGTTCCACGGGACGGTGATCGTGGTCGCGGTCGCGGCGGCGGTGACGCCGGGGCTGCCGGGGATCCCCTGGGTGGCCACCCCTGAGCCCGCCTGGGCGAGCAAACCGTCGACGTGGCCGTGGTAGGCGCCGGCGAATTTGAGCAGCTTCTCGCGACCGGTCACGGCGCGAGCCAGGCGGATCGCGCTCATCGTCGCCTCGGTGCCCGACGAGGTCATCCGCACCATCTCGACCGAGGGCATCCTGCGCGTGATCTCCTCAGCGAGCTCGACCTCGCCCGCCGTTGGGGCACCGAAGGTGCTTCCCGCTGCCGCCGCGCGCTCGATTGCGCTCAGCACATGTGGGTTGGAATGACCGAGGATCAGCGGTCCCCAGGAGCAGACCCAGTCGATATATGTGTTGCCGTCGACGTCGGTTATCCGCGAGCCCCTGCCCGCGGCGATGAAGATCGGGTCGCGCCCGATCTGTCGCATCGCCCTTACGGGCGAGTTGACACCACCTGGGATGACCCGCTGGGCTCGCCCGTAGAGCGAGCTAGACGCCGCAGTACCGGCGTTCCCAGTTGCGGTAGTCATCTGTGAAGTACAGGAGTCGGATCTTCTTGAACTCGGTCGAGGAGTACAGCGTCGAGCGCTCCGTGACACCGGTCTGCTCCGCGATCGAGTCGAGGATCGCATCACATTCCTCCTTGGAGCGCCCGTGCGCCATCGTGAACACCGAATATGGCCAGTCGGCGTAGGTCGGGCGTTGATAGCAGTGTGAGATCCCGCGGAACTGCGCCATCTGCATCCCCAGCTCCATGATCCGCTCGTCCGGAACCTTCCAGACGCCCATGCCGTTGGCGCTGAAGCCGGCACGCCGGTGGAACAGGATCGCCGCGACGCGACGCAGCAGGCGCCGCTCGACCATGCCCGCCAGGTGAACGAGCAGCTGCTGCTGTGAAATGCCGAGCTCGGCCGCCGCCGGTGCGTAGGGTTCCGCGACAACGGGCATGTCGCCCTGGGTGGCGCGGATCACGGCGCGGTCGAACTCATCGTAGGGCTGGGGCTCGGTCTCAGCCGGCGGCACCGCCGCGGCGGCGGCTTTCGTGAGCGTCTCGGTCCCGGCCTCCATCTCGAGGTCCATGCGGATCTTGAAGAGCTTGAGCGTGGGCAGCTGACGGATCGACTCGGCGCCGGCGAGCTCGCCCAGACGCGTCAAGGTCTGCTCGAGGCCAACCAGCGAGTCGGGCTCGGTCGCGATGGTGAACCAGATGTTGAACTCGTGGTTGCGCAGGTAGTTGTGAGAGACGCCTGGGTGCTCGTTGATCACGTTCGCAGCCCGCCAGGGGTTCTCCGGATCGACCTTGGCGGCGACCAGCATCGAGCTGTAGCCGAGTGCACGGGTGTCGAAGATCGGCGTGACCTGGCGGATGATCCGCTCGTCGAGAAGTCGCTGAACCCGGGCCAGCGCCTCTTGTTCGGTGATACCGGCCTCGGTCGCGACGTGGGCGTAGGGCCGGTCGATGATCGGAAAGTCACCCTGCATCAGGTTCAGAAGCCGCTTGTCCACTTGGTCGAGCGCGACGGCGGCGCCGTCCTTCCGGGAGCGCAGCTTGGGGCCGAAGCCGCTGCCGGGTGTGCCCGCCTGATCCGGGCTCTCGATCCCGCCCTGGTCGGCGGGGTGTGCTACTTCAGCCACTGTGCTGCGTCCTTCGCGTGATAGGTGATGATGATGTCGGCGCCGGCCCGTTTGATTCCGGTGAGCGCCTCGAGCACCGACTGGCGCTCGTCCATGTAGCCTGCGGCCGCCGCGGCCTTCAGCATCGAGTACTCACCGCCAGTGTTGTACGCCACCAGCGGCAGCCGTGTCGCCTCCTTGATCCGGCTGATGATGTCGAGGTATGGCAGCGCCGGCTTGACCATCAGCAGGTCTGCACCCTCCTGCACGTCCAGCAGGGACTCGCGAACCGCCTCGCTGCCGTTCGCCGGATCCAACTGGTAGCCGCGGCGATCCCCGAAGGCCGGGGTTGAGTCGGCGGCGGCGCGGAACGGCCCATAGAACGCGGACGCGAATTTCGACGAGTAGGCCATGATCGGCTGCTCTGTGAGTCCGGCGTCGTCGAGCGCTTCGCGGATGGCACCGATGCGTCCGTCCATCATGTCGCTGGGCGCGATGATGTCGGCGCCGGCCCGAGCCTGCGAGACAGCCGCGCGGGCGAGCAGCTCGAGCGTCGTGTCGTTGTCGACGACACCGCTCGCCGCCAGCACGCCGCAGTGGCCGTGGTCCGTGTACTCACACAGGCACAGGTCGGTGATCACCAGCAGGTCCGGCTGGGCCTGCTTGATCGCGCGCGTGGCGAGCTGCACGACTCCCTCATCGTCATAGGCGCCGGTGCCCTCGGCGTCCTTGGACGACGGTATTCCGAACAGGATCACGGCCGGGATGCCGAGCTCGGCGACGCTCCCCGCTTCGGCCACGGCCTCGGAGATCGACAGCCGGTCGATCCCGGGCATCGTCCAGATCGGTTCGCGGCCGTCGAGCCCCTCGGACACGAACAGCGGGTACACGAGGTCTGACGGGGACAGCTTCGTCTCGCGGACGAGCCCGCGCAACTCACGCGTGGCGCGCAGGCGGCGCATGCGGGTCTGGGGAAAGGCCATCTGGGCATTCGAGCATACGCCCTCTGTCGCGTCGGCCGCCCGCGCGGGGCGCTAGCCTATGCGGGAGTGTCGGACCTCCAGAAGCGTGGTGACCGTCGTCCCCGCAGGCAGCGCGAACAGCAGGCTTATCGCCTGGCGCTCGTCGGCGCCGGGACGGGGCTGGCCGGGGTCGTGACTCTGGTGCTGGCGATCGCGGGCGTCATGGGTGCGTTCATACCGATCATCCTGCTGCTGATCTGCGCCTTCTGCGTCTGGCGCTTCAGGAGCGTCACCGGGCAGCGTTGACGGGTCGGCGCTGAGCACCGCCGACGCGATCGCTCTGGTCGTCGCCGGCGTGAGCGGCGGCATCATCGGCAGCGCCGGTGGCATCACCTCGCTGATCACCTACCCGGCGCTCCTGCTCGTCGGCGTGCCGCCGCTTGCGGCGAATGCGACGAACATCGTCGCGCTTGCGGCATTCCTGCCCGGCGTGGCGCTCGGCTCGCGCCCGGAGTTGCGGGGCTGGGGCGCCTGGCTCGAGCGCTGGACTCCGGTGACCCTCGTCGGCGGCGCTCTCGGCGCGGTGCTGCTGCTGCTGACACCGTCGGACGCGTTTGAACGGGTTGTGCCGTTCCTCGTGGCGATCGGCTCGCTCGCCCTCGTCTGCGCTCCACGGCTCAGCCGCCGCCGTGCCTCGCCCACGCATCGTCCGCTGGAGCTCGGGGCCTGGCTGTTGGTGATGGCCGCCTACGGCGGCTACTTCGGCGCCGGCGCGGGCGTCATGACCTTCGCGCTGATGCTGATCATGGTCGACCAGCACCTGCCCACCGCCAACGCCCTCAAGAACGTGCTGATGGGCGCGACGAGCATCCCTGCCGGCCTGTTGCTCGCGTTCCTGGCGCCGATCGACTGGACGGCGGCCATCGCGCTGGCGGTCGGAATCCTGGCGGGCACACGCACCGGTCCGGCCGTGGCACGTCGCGTCCCGGCCACGGCGCTGCGCTGGGCCGTGTTCGCGTTCGGGATCGGGATGGCCATCTGTCTCTGGGTCGACCCGAGCTTCTAGTCGACCGGGATCGCGGCAAGGTTCAACCGTGGATGTCGAAGACGCCTGAGTGCCCGACACGGAAGTGATCGGTGGGAAAGTCCTGCGCCGAGAGGGTGGCGACCAGCGTCGGGCTGCTCCCACCGGGACGCGGGAGGCCATCAGAGAGCGTGATCGGCACCCAATCTGCTGAAACGACAAGGCCGCGACGCCCGAGCCGCACGCGGAGGATCCCCGAGTCGTTGAGGATTCCACCCCCACCAAGCGTATGAAAACCGAGGAAGTTGCCCAGCGAGTAAGCGATCATGTGGCCGCGATAGTCCTCGACCCCACGGATCACATGTGGACCTGAGCCCACGATGAGCGACGCTCCGGCATCGATTGCGGCGTGGGCAAATGCGCGGGCATCACCGCGGTCCTCCCCCAGGTAGTACTGAGTTCCCGCCGGAACGTGGTCGTAAGCCGCGCCCTCTGCACCCGCGTGGATGATCACGACGACGATCGCGGCCCTGCGTCGCGCCGTGCGCACGAGTGCCTGTGCCGCCGGGATATTCAGGAGGTTCGCGTCGTAGTCGTATGGCGCGAAGCCAACGAATGCAACCCTGATCCCGTGCACCGACAGGTAGGTGATCTGACCTGGGAATCCCGTCTCCGCGATCCCGGCCTGCCGCAATGCGGCCACCGTCTGCGCACGCCCACGAGCGCCGAAGTCCATCGAGTGGTTGTTGGCCTGGTTCACCAGCCTGAACCCGGCTGCGCGCAGCCCGGCGGCAGTTGATGGCGGCGCCTGGAACGCATAACAGTCGTCGCCCACGACTCCGCTCCCGCATTTGGAGCCGCCGGCACCGGTGGACAGGGTGCCTTCCAGGTTGCCGAACGTGATCTCGCCCCAGTGCAGCAGTCCGCTCACCGGAGCCAGGGCGCCGCTGACGCCGCCGGGCGGCAGGCCCAGCTCGGTGCTCATCGCCATGTCTCCGACCCATGAAAGCGTCACCGACTCACCCGCGGGCACCTCGGGCAGGCCCCGAGCGGCGCCGGCCGAGGGCAGCACGGGCGCGAGGCACATACCGACGGCAGCCAGCGAGGCGAGCCGAGCCAGTCGTCGCGCTCTGCTCATAGTCGCGGCTCTCCGGCCGACCACGGCTCGAGCACGAGGTGACGGCGGAGGTAGAGAATCGTCTGCCGCACGATCGTCGCGACCGGCAGCGCCAGCAACGCCCCGGCGATCCCGAAGATCCTGTAGCCGACCAGCAGCGCCAGGATCACCAGGATCGGGTTGATCCGTAGCGAGATCCGGAAAACCTGTGGCGCCACCAGGTGTCCCTCCAGCTGCTGCAGGCCGATGAACACGAGCAGCACCCAGATCGCACTGATCGGATCTGTCGCCAGAGCAACCAGGATCGGCGGAATCGGGCCGATGATCGGACCGATGTAGGGGATCAGCTCCATGAGGCCGTAGAAGAGGCCGAAGAACACCGCGTAGTGCGAGCCCGCCGGGAAGATTCCGAGCAGTCCCAGCAACTCCATCGAGATCGCTGCACTCGCGCCCATGATCACGCTGAACAGCAGCTGGCCGCGCACGTAACCGGAGACCGCCTGCTGTACCAGCAGCGGGTAATCGTCTGACGGTGTCCCGTCACCTGGCGGCATCCAACGCCTCGCAAGATCGCCGATCGGCCGCGCGTAGACCAGCATGTAGACCGACAGCACGAACGTCAGGATCAGGTCGACTGAGAGCGTCACCAGCTTGCCCAGCACGTCGCTCGAGAACGACAGGATCGAGCCAGAACTCTGCAGGACCTTGCGCTTGATCGTCTGCAGGGCGCTATGACCCTGCTGGGCGATGTGCACCTTGATGCCATGGTGATCGAGAAACGTCTGGATGTTCTCGAGGTCGCGGTTGGCGCGGGCCACATAGCTGGGGAAATGGTCGCTGAAGTGCTGTACCTGGGTCGTCACCGGCGCCGACAGCAGTGCGCCGATCGCCGCGAAGATCAGCAGGATCACGACGTAGGACAGGACGATCGCCAGCCATCGATAGACGCCCTTCTGGAACTGCTTGGCCAGCGGGTTGAGGATCATCGCAATCACCGCAGCGGCCGTCACGATGATCAGCAGCGACCCCATCGCGCGCGCCAGCTCCCAGAAACCCAGGATCGCGAGCGGCAGCAGCACCAGCTGGATCCAGCGCGGAACCAGGACGGGCTCCGCCAGCCGCTGCTGAACCGTGGGCGCGTCCTGAGCCACCGTGGGCGCGTCCTGAGCCACCGTGGGCGCGTCCTGAGCCACCACAGCGGCGTCGGCCATCGTGACCGCGTCCGGGGGAGGATCGCCCGCCGCTGCCGCGCCCGCCACCACACCCGGGCCAAGGCCCACGGGGACATCGGGCTGGATGTCCGCCTCCTCCATCACGTGTGCACGCGCGCGACCACTACCTGAAAGTATGCGCACATGCACGACGGAGTCCGAATCCTGTTCGTGGGCGATGTCGTCGGCAGCGCCGGACGACGCACGCTGCTGACCCTGCTGCCGCGCCTGCGAGAACGTCACACACCCACCTTCGTGGTCGTCAACGGCGAGAACGCCGCCGGCGGTCACGGCATCACGTCGAAGATCGCCCGCGAGCTGCTGAGAGCCGGCGTCGACGTGATCACGCTCGGAAACCACACCTACCGCCAGAACGAGATCTACCGCTACCTCGATGAGGAGGATCGGATCCTGCGACCGGTCAACTTCCTGCGCGGCCAGCCAGGGCACGGAACCTGCGTCGTCGAGCGTGACGGAGTCCGTCTGGGCGTTGTCTCGCTCTCAGGCAACCTGCACATGAACGCCTCGCTGCCGGCCTTCTCGGAGGCCGACGCGGCGCTGTATGCCCTCCGTGACCGGGCCGATCACATCCTCGTGGACATCCACGCCGAGGCCACCAGCGAGAAGGTCGGGCTCGGCTGGTATCTGGATGGACGTGTCACGGCCGTCGTCGGTACCCACACACACGTGCCGACGGCAGACGCTCGTGTGTTGCCGGGTGGCACGGCCTACATCACGGACGTCGGCATGACCGGCGCACGCGGCGGCGTGATCGGAGTCAAGCGCCAACAGGCGATCGACTCGATGCTCACACGCATGCCGGTGCGCTTCGAATCCTCGGACGAGGATCCGTGGTTGCAGGGAGCGCTGATCGAGTGCGCGCCCGAGCCGCTGCGCGCCGTCTCGATCACGGGACTGCAGGAACCGCTGTGAGCGGCGCCTGAACCGACATCGGGACGTCCACCGGGCGGTCGCGGTCGCCGGGACGCGGCGGATGTCCGAGCACCAGCGCGATGATCACCAGCGGGAAGAACCACACGATGTACAGGTAGAACCAGTAGGTGATCCCCATCTGCAGGCAGATCAGGATCGCGGCGCCCAGTGCCGCGACCTCGACCACCGTGCGCTCGCCCCGTGGCCAGAAGGGTGCCGCCAGACCGAGCACAACCGCCACACCCAGGACGATGTGCTCGGGCAGATGCAACGTCTGGTTGTAGCCGCCCCACAGGCCCCACAGCGAGAAGGGCGCAGGGCGTCCCGCCTGGTAGGCGATCGAGTCGTGCCAGAACCAGTGCCAGTCGCCTGATAGCAACACCGGCAGCATCGGGACCACTATCGCCGCGGCGTAGGCGGCCACGAAGGCGAGCGTCTGCCGACGCGTCGGCAGACGCTCGCCCACGCCCCTCCACATCAGCGGCGCCAGTCCGAGCGGCGCGAACTTGGTCAAGCCGGCAAAGCCGGCGAGCAGTCCCCGCAGCGCCGTCAGTCGCACAGCCACGAGCGACGCGACGATCAGCATCGCCACGAGGGCGTCATTGGAGTTCGACATGAGCACGTAGGACGTGAACGGGAATGCAGCCCACAGGTATGCGAGCACCACACCGGCGGTCGGCCCGCGCACCATCCAGCCGAGCACGAACAGGCCGACCATCGTCAGGAGATCGAAGGCGATCGCTGCCGCATGCGCGGCGGGCAGGTTGTCCCAGGTTCCGCTCCAACCCCAGATCATGCGAAACGGCACGTAGGCGAAGTAGTTGACCGGCCCGTACGTGTCACCTGAGGCGTTGTCAGACGGCCAGTTGCCGTACAGATGATCGCCGTGGATGATCTTGTCGGCGCCGATCACACCCGCATAGCCGACGTCGATCACGTTTGAGTCAACGATGTCCAGACCGACCCTGAATCCGACCAGGAAGACCAGCGCCACCGCCAGCCACGCGGTCGGGATCCAGGTCCGCAGCGGCTCCCGCGGGCGACCCCGACCGAAGGCCAGGAGCAGCAGCCGCACGAACAGGTACAGCATGAACGGGTAGATCGACGGCTCTGCCATCCCCAGGTTCGCATTGTCGAAGAAGGCGAGTGAGACCGATAGGCCGAGCATCATCAACAGGTCCAGATGCCACAGAGTCGGTCGTCGGCGCCACGGTATGAACGGCAGCAGAAAGGCGGCACACAGCGGCAGCCAGATGTACAGCCTCGTGGTCAGTCGCCCAAAGGCGCCCGGGTAACCCCTGGCCATGGTCCAGGCGACCTGATAGCCGGTCCAGACCTGTGTGACCTCCCCGGTCGCGTCCGAGACATACAGCTGCAGCATCTCGATCTGGTCCTTGGGAGGCGGTGTGAACAGGCTCACCTGCCAGACCCCCGGACCGCGCGTATAGACGTAGGCGACCAGGTGCGGATGCTTCTGAAACTCCTCCTGGACGGTCAGGTTCCCGGCAGCCGCCCTGAGCACCTGATTGCCCGTCATGCGATAGCCGGACGGCGGCTGGGTCATCGCCGTCGTGTCGAACGGTCCGGCAGTCGTGAACGGTCCCGCGACCAGCACCGCGACTCCTGGAGGCGCCGATATCGGTGCCGGCTGGCCGGGCGGGTTTCCGGCCGCAGAGGCCGCCGCCGGAGCACAGAGCAGGAGCAGTAGGACGACGGAAAGCCGCCGGACCAATGCGCGGATCACAGACTGACCCGCTGTGGCGATCAGGCCTTGAAGCTCCAGAGCTTCTGGGCCAGGAACGAGATCGGGGTGGCGATGATCCAGGCCAGGCCGTCGGCCACGACCTTCCAGCTGAGCCCCAGTGCCACAAGCCCGGCGTAAATGCCGGCCGCGGCGAGCATCACGAGGAACGACACGGCGAAGAACCGCACCGCCTGACCGAAGGGGTGGTCCTCCTTGGCGGAGAACGTCCAGTGCCGATTCCAGATGAAGTTACTCGTCGACGCGATCACCGCTGCGAGCACGAATGCCACCTGGTCCGGTGCGTACACGACGTGGATCATGAACGCGAACACCGCGAGGTTGATGAAGTACCCGGAGGCACCGACGCACAGGAAGCGCACCGCCTGTTTGTGGTTCTCGGGGTGGCGAACCTCGTAGGCGAACCGTCGGTACGCGCTACGTCCCCGACTCAACGCTCGAGCCGAAGCGGGAAGCTCAAGTGTGGACATCATCTCATCGGACACGCGTGTAGATCCTATCGGCAGAAGTCATCGTTTTATGCAGCTACGCAGACGAATTTTCCAGGGCGAACTCAAACGCCACCTAAGCAGAACCACTGGCGTGCCGATAGTTTCGGCCACCGAGGCGAATTCCCTACTGGTAATGCTCGCGGATCATCGGGGCGATGTCCCCCAACGACCACTGCGGGTTCGCCGCTCGCGTCTGGGGCCCCGTCCCGCACCAGAGTAGCGCCCCCAGCGAGTCGCTGCGATGCAGCGAGCCGTGACTACCGCCGCCGACATGGTCGGCGCCGCCCCAGTCGACGAACTCGTACCCGGGGGCCGCTGAGAGCAGCACGTCACCCGCGTTCTCGCACCGCAGCGCCGACCACACCCGTGCCAGCGCATCCGGATAGTCCGGGCTCAGCAGGCACCCTTCCTCAACGCGCGCGGCCAACACGCCAAGGTCGCCCTCGACGCTCCAGTGCTCGCCGCGCACATCGCTGATCTCGCCACCCGGAGCGAAGCGCAGCTCCGACCCGCCGGGTGTGCGGATCACCGCTTCGGCCGCCACCGAGCCGTCGCGGTCGCGCAGCCACATCACGAGATCAACGCCCTGAATATCACCGACGGCCTCGACGACACCCCGCACGAGCTCGTCGCGACGCTCCAGGTCAAGCGCATAGACCATCGCCGAGCGCTGCGACGGGCTCAGCGCCAGCTCCGCGCCCACCGAGCGAGCCGCGCTCGGGCTGGCTATATGAAAGCCGTCAAGCGCCAGGTCGAGGCGGATCCGATCGGCCACCAACGCCTGCGAGTGGTCGGACGTGACGATCACGGCGTGCTCGTCGAGGAACGCATCGGGCCCGCCGCCCGCGTGCATGAGCCGCTCCAGCTGGCGGTCGGCGGCCGCAATCGAGCTGACCTGCGCCTGCGGACCGTGCTTATGCGACCAGGCATCGTTATCCGGCAGCGAGAAGAGCATGAAGTCGAACAAGTCGTGCTCCACGAGATAGGAGCCGACGCAGCCGGTGTGCTGGTCACGCACGCCCGGCATCCCGAGTTGTCCGCGGCAGCCGGTGCGGCGACTCGCGTAGAGGTCGGCATAGAACAGCTCCTGAGGCCCGAGGATCGTGCGGCGGAAGAGCGTCGAGGTCACGACCCGGGCGAGTGCCGACTCCTGCGAGACCTCGTGCTCGTGGCGGCCTCGGTAGATCAGGTACGTGGTACCAGCCGTCCGGACCCCAAGGTCATCGAGCGACTCGAACACCGTCGGCGTGTCACCCGAGAGATGCTCGGCGTTCATGCGATAGATCGTGTCCGTGAGCGACCGAACAACCCCGAACTGCCGAGTGGCCGAGAAGCTCGAGCCGTACTCGACATAGCGTGATTCGAGCCGGTGGTACCAGTTCATGCTCGGGATCAGGTGCTGATCCGGGCCGACACCGGTCGTGATCGTCGCCGCGCAGACCGGCGTGACCGACGGGAACGCGGCCACCACGTCGTTGACGTATACGCCTTCGCCTGCGATCCGCTCGAGCGCCGGCGCGCGGCCGTCTGCGATGGCGCGTTCCAGCATCTCCGGCTTCATCGCGTCGATTACGACGAGAATCAGCTTCTTCACCCGATCGCCCCCATCCCCCGGAGCGTCGGCATCAGCGGAGGATTCGCAATCCTGCGTACTTCTGCTCGGCTCGGCCGCGACCCGCGACGAACAGCCACAGCAGCGCCAGCAGCGCAACGAGTCCCAGCGGCGGCGCCAGAACCGACAGCACCGCGATCAGCAGCGCGGAGCCGTCTGCGATCACAGGTAGTCCCACGGCCACGCTCGTGTCGTCGAGCCTCAGGCGCAGCCGTGCCAGGAACGGACGCGACGCAGCGACACCGACACCGGCGCAGAACACCCCGCCCACCCAACCTGGCCAGGCAGCGTGATGGTCGCGAGCGAGCGAACCGGCAAAGAACAGCGCGCCGAGGACGAGCGAGGTCACGATCACCACCAGCGAGATGGCTCGGCCCGATCCGAGGCGCACCTGGCCAGCGGCTCCAGACCACATGCCACCGTCGAGGACGACCAGGAGCACCGCGCAGACGGCCATCACAAGCAGGAAAGGCAGCGACTGCAGAAAACTGTAGGAGGTGTGGTCGAAGTGGATCTCCACACCGCCGGCCGCCAGCGCCCCCACAGCCAACGAGGGGACGAACGGCCGGATTCCGATCGCCGCGGCGATACCAATGCCCTGGAATATGTCGAAGGCGAGATGCACCGTGCGCTACCGTGACCAAGCGTGACGATAGACGAGTCGCGGCCGACACGGCGGTCGGGCCGGTGAGCGATCAGACGCGAAGACCGCGGTCGGCGGCACACGAGATCGAGCGCTACGCGGCGCTGTTCGCGCAGCGCACCAGCGTCATGAAATCCTCGGCGATGCGGGACCTGATGGCCTTGACCGCGCGCGACGACGTGATCTCCTTCTCCGGCGGCCTGCCGGACACATCCACCTTCGCACCCGGGTTCTTCACGGAGCTGATGGGTCGCGTCGCAAACGACTCGGTCGCGCGTGCTCTGCAGTACGGACCGACGGAGGGGTTGGCCGATGTCCGCGAGGCGATCGCACTGGTGATGGAGGCGGAGGGGATGCGTGTCGACCCCGACTCGATCCTCCCGACCAGCGGCGGCCAACAGGCACTCGACCTGGTCTGCAAGATTCTGATTGACCCCGGCGATGTGATCGTCGCCGAGGCGCCGACCTACCCCGGCGCGGTGCCGACGTTCTGCTCCTATGAGGCGGACGTGATCCAGATCCCGCTCGATCGCGATGGCATGCGCATGGACGAGCTCCGCGCGGGGCTTGCACAGCTGGATCGCGAGGGGCGCCGCCCGAAGTTCATCTACACGATCCCCAATTTCCACAATCCCGCCGGCGTGACGCTGTCGCTCGAGCGACGCCGCGAGCTGCTTGAGATCGCCGGTGAGCGCGAGCTGCTCGTGCTTGAGGACAACCCCTATGGGCTGCTGCGCTACGAAAGCGAACCGCTGCCAACGCTCTACTCGCTCGACGCCGATTTTGTCCTCTACACCGGCACCTTCTCCAAGATCCTGTCGCCCGGGATACGCGTGGGCTGGCTGGTTGCACCGCCACCAGTACTCGCCAAGCTGATCCTCGGGAAGGGGTCAGCCGATCTCTGTTCCTCCTCGATCTCCCAGTTCTTCATCGCTGAGTACTTCCAGGCCGGTTCCTGGATGGGTTATGTGCGCTCCCTCTCTGAGCTGTACCGCCGCCGCCGCGACGTGATGCTCGATTCGCTCGCCGAACACTTCCCGCCCGAGGCGACCTGGACACATCCCCACGGCGGCCTGTTCCTATGGGCGACGCTCCCGGACTACATCGATACCACTGACCTGCTGGCGCGCGCGATCGAGGAGCGAGTCGCGTTCGTCCCGGGACGTGCCGCCTTCGTCGACGACCGCGGCGGCTCCTCGATGAGGCTGAATTTCTCCGGCGTCAACGAGGACGAGATCCGCGAGGGCGTCCGCCGCCTCGGCGAGGTGATCCGCGAGCAGATCGCGCTGTACAGCACGATCACCGGCCAGCCGGCCGCCGACCACGGAGCCGTCGGAGGAGGTGGGCGGGCGCGAGCCGATCAAACCCCGACCCAGGCCGCCGCGGTCCAGGAACCGGACAACGTGCTGCCGCTCTCCCGCAAGCGCGCCGGATGAACCGAGTGGCAGTACTGAAGGGCGGGCGCTCGCTCGAGCGCCAGGTCTCGCTGAGGTCCGGGGCGCGCGTCGAGGAGTCCCTACGCCGCCTGGGTCACGAAGTGATCGAAATCGACGTCGGGCTTGACCTGATCGACCGTCTCTCGGCAGATCTCCCCGATGTCGCCTTCGTCGCGCTGCACGGGCGCGACGGCGAGGACGGCACCGTGCAGGAACTGCTGGAGATCATCGGCGTCCCCTACACCGGTTCACGTGTCTCGGCCTGCCTGCGAGCGTCGGACAAGGTCATTGCCAAGCACGCCATGCGCGACGCCGGTATCCCCACGCCTGACTTCTTCGCCTTCACCGAGACCGCCTTCCGCAGCCTCGGTGTCGCGCAGGCGCTGCCGGCGATCAGCTCGCGTCTGCACTTCCCGCTCGTGATCAAGCCGGCCTGTCAGGGCTCGGCGCTGGGGATCAAGTTCGCGCGTTCCGCGGCCGACGTGCCAGCCGCGCTGATCGCCGCCTTCTCCTACGACCGCAACGTGCTGCTGGAGCGTCACATCACCGGGCGCGAGCTGGCCGTGTCGATACTCGAGATGGACGGAGCGCCGCGGGCGCTGCCGGTCGTCGAGGCCGTCCCGGAGCAGGAGGACTTCTATGACTTCGAGGCACGCTACGAGATCGGCCGCACACGCTTCGTCTGCCCCGCCAGGCTCGAGTCCGGCATCACGGGACGGGCTGAGGAGCTCGCACTCGAGGCGTTCAGCCTGCTGGGTTGTTCGAGCTTCGCGCGAGTCGACCTGATGCTCGATTCCGCCACCTCGGAGCTCTACGTGCTCGAGGTCAACACGATCCCCGGACTCACCGAGACCTCACTGCTTCCGCAGGCCGCCGATGCGGCCGGGATCGGCTTCGACGACCTCATCGCCCGGATCGTCGCGGCCGCCAGCTGACGTGCAGCGTTGCGAGCGGCCCTCCCAAAACGCGCATGTCCCGTTATAACCTCGACGCCATAACGGGACACGCGCCTTTTCGACATGCCACGCGAGCCTGAGGACTTCAGCGCACGCGAGCTGCGGCTCATCGCCCGCTGGGCGACACCCGATGAACGGCTCGTCCTGGCCCGCCGCGTTGCTGTGGTTGTGTCCAGCTACCGCTGGCAGCGCGGGCTCTCCCAGCAGCAGCTCGCCGACCGCCTCGGCGTCAAGCAGCCACAGGTGGCCCGACTCGAGTCAGGTCAGATCAATCCCAGCATCGAGACGCTCCTGCGCCTGTGCGAGCGTCTGGGCCTCAGATTCACTTTGGAGTTCCGGACGGACGGACTCGACGTCAGCTGGAAGATGCCGTCTGAGCCGGATACCGCCTGACAGCGACCTGAGCTACTCGCCCAGGAAGTCGTCTGGCTTGACGGTGTCGAGGAAGTCCTTGAACTTCTCGACGACCTCCTCGTTGTCCTCGACCTCGTGCTCGAATTCGATCGCGGACTCGGCGATCACCTCGTCGGCGGCGAAGATCGGAGCTCCGGAGCGAACCGCAAGCGCCAGTGCATCGCTCGGCCGCGAGTCGATCTCGAGATCGCGGCTGCCCGCGCGCAGGCTGATCGATGCGTAGAAGGTGCTGTCGCGCAGTTCCGTCACCGAGACCCGCGTGCACTCGACCTCGAGCTCGCCGAGCAGGTCGCACAGCAGGTCGTGGGTCATGGGCCGCGCGGTCGAGGCGCCCTGGAGCTTCATCATGATCGCGGCGGCCTCCGGATGGCCGATCCAGATCGGCAGGAACTTATTGCCTTCGACCGTCTTCAACAGCACGATCGGCTGCTTGCCGACCATGTCGAAGCTGACGCCGTAGATGACCATCTCCTGCACGAGCCGGGCTCCTCGTTGGTGACGCGAGCAAGTATATGGGCGCAGACCCGTGCCGCTCGCCGCCCGCGCGGCAGCCCTCCGGCGACGGCTCCCGGGGACGGCGGCTCGATAACCTCAATTGCATGCAACAGCTTGGAACCGCTGAGAACCCGCTGCGTGTTGCGGTCGTCGGCTCTGGACCGGCGGGGTTCTATGCAGCCGGGCAGCTGCTCGCGAGCACCGAGCCGGTGGTGGAGGTCGACGTCTTCGACCGCCTGATGACCCCGTGGGGTCTGGTGCGATTCGGCGTTGCCCCCGATCACCCGAAGATCAAGTCGGTGACGCGCGTCTTCGAGCGCACGGCGCAACGGCCCGGATTTCGCTTCCACGGCAACGTCGACGTCGGGGGGGATATCACTCATGGGCAGCTCGCGGCCGCGTATCACGCGGTGCTCTACGCGGTCGGCACACCGGGTGATCGGCGCCTGTCGATCCCGGGAGAGGAGCTTCCCGGCAGCGAGTCCGCGACCGAATTCGTCGCGTGGTACAACGGCCATCCCGACTACGCAGACCGGGACTTCGACCTCTCCTGCAAGCGCGTGGTTGTGGTCGGCAACGGCAATGTGGCGCTGGATGTCGCGCGCATGCTGGCGCTGTCGGTCGACGAGCTTCAGGTCACCGACATCGCCGACCACGCGATCGAGTTGCTGCGCGACTCCGAGGTTGAGGAGATTGTGGTGCTCGGGCGGCGCGGGCCGGTGCAGGCGGCGTTCACCAACCCCGAGCTGCGGGAACTGGTCGACCTCGAACTGGCGGACGTGATCGTCGATCCTGATGACATGCGCATGGACGAGGCCGGCGCGGCTGCGCTCGCTGAGGCCGACGGGACCACGCGGCGCAACGTCGAGACGTTGACTGAGTACGCGGCTCTGACGCCGGCCGGCAAGCCGCGCCGGATCGTGTTGCGGTTCCTCACCTCACCGGTCGCGATTGAGGGCGACGACCGTGTCCAGGCGCTCGTCGTGGAGCGCAACGAGCTGGTCGCCGGCGAGGACGGCTCGCTCAAGGCCAGGCCCACGGGCGTGACCGAGCGGATCGAGACCGGACTGGTCCTGCGCGCCGTTGGCTACGTCGGTAGGCCGCTCCCGGGCGTGCCGTTCGACGATCGTCGCCAGACGGTGCTGAACAGTGGCGGCCGCGTGCTCGACCCGGCCTCGGGCGAGCCGATTCCGGGCCTGTACGCGGCGGGCTGGGTCAAGCGCGGACCGTCCGGTGTGATCGGCACCAACAAGAAGTGCGCGCAGGAGACGACAGAGCTGTTGCTCGAGGACTTCGCCGCCGGGCGGCTACCGATGCCGACCGACTCACCCGATCGACTGCTCGAGCAGCTGCGGCGTGACGGTGTCAACGTGATCGACTATTCCGGTTGGGAGGCGATCGACGCCCATGAGCGCGCGCTTGGCGAGCCGCACGGCCGCCCGCGCGTGAAGCTGGTGCGCCGCCACGAGCAGCTCAGGCACGCAGCCCGCTGAGACGGGCCGCCGGCGTGTCCGCCACGCGCCGTGCCGACGGTCCTGAGACGAGTACGTCCTCAAGCGCGGGCAGTTCACCGCTGCGTGCAACGCCCCGGTAGAAGTGTGCGCTGCGCTTGGGTGTACGGGCGCCGCTGGAGAAGTCGACGTGATAGAGGCCGAACCGCCGGCGGTACCCCTCGGCCCACTCGAAGTTGTCCATCAGCGACCAGTGGAAGTAGCCGGCGACGTTGACGCCGTCGGCGATCGCGTCGAGCGCTGACTCGAGGTGGCGGTGGATGTAGACAATCCGCTCCTGATCCTCGACCGTGCCCTGGGGCGTCAGGTAATCGTCGGCACCGCACCCGTTCTCGGTGATGTAGATCGGCAGGCCCCCACTCTCGCCGTGCAGGCGGACCAACAGCTCCCGCATCGACTCCGGCACGATCGGCCAGCCCATCACCGTGCGCGCAACCTCGGGCGCCAGGTAGTTCACGAAACCGGGATAGTCGCGGATCGGCGACTCACCCAGGCGCAGGTCCGACCAGTCACCCGCACGCACGTAATGCGGCCGGTAGTAATTTAGGCCGAAGAAGTCGATCGGCGCGGAGATCAGCTCCATGTCACCGGGCTTGATGAGCGACTCGGCGGGCCGCATCTCCGGGCGCATGCCGGCGGGATAGGAGCCCCGGAAGACGGGGTCCAGGTAAACGCGGTTGAGTTCGGCGTCGAGCGCATCGGCCACCGGAGCGGCGGTCTCGCTGAGCGCGATGAACGGCTGCGGGTCCATCGTCGGGCCGATCGGCGTTCCGCTCGGCAGGTTCTCGCGCAGCGCCTTCAATGCGAGTCCGTGCGCCAACATCACGTGGTGGATGGCGGCGGCCGCCAGCGCATGGTCACGGCGCCCCGGGGCGTGCGTGCCCTGGCGATAGCCCTGGTCGACTGTCTGGAGTGGCTCGTTGATCGTGATCCAGGTTGCGACCTGATCGCCCAGCGCACCCGCCAGCAGCTCCGCGAGTTCGCCAAGCCTGCTGGCCGTGTCGCGGTCTGCCCAGCCACCGCGATCCTCAAGCGCCTGCGGGAGGTCCCAGTGATAGACGGTCATGATCGGCCTGATCCCGTTCTCGTTGAGGCCCTCTGCCAGCCGGCGGTAGTAATCGAGCCCGGTCTGATTCACCGTGCCGGTGCCGTTCGGCAACACGCGCGGCCAGGAGACGGAGAACCGGTAGGCGTCGACTCCGAGCTCGCGCAGCAGCCGCAGATCGTCGTCCATGCGGTTATACGAATCGCATGCGACATCGCCCGTGTCACCGCGAAACACGCAGCCCGGGGCATGTGTGAAGACATCCCAGATCGAGCGCCCGCGGCCATCCGCATCCACGGCACCTTCGATCTGGTAGGAGGATGTGCCCACGCCCCAGACAAACCCTTCCGGAAACCTCCGTGCGGCACGCCCGTCGCCGCGGTACCTCGACGCGCTCATGCTGTGCTGGCCGCGAGCCCGGAGCTCTCGCCCGTCCATGCGACGGCAAGCTCGTTGCCGATGGCGATCTGCTGACAGAATCCGGCTGATGGGCCTCGTCCGTCGGTAGTTGTGGCTCCTTCGATCTGGTATGCGGCCGCGGCGTCGCCCCAGACGAAACCGGCGGGAAATGTGCGCACAGCCTTGCCCGATCCGTTGGCCTCGGTGGCCGTCATTTTCTTCCTCTCTCTGATGGCTGTGAGTGGTTGGCGTCGTCGCCCCGCTCCCCGAGGGGAGCGGGGCGATTAATGCGCCGAGTGTCTTCCTACTTGGCGTGCAGGCGCAGAACGACTATCTCGTTCTGGGGCGAGCCGGGCTGCCCGATTTCATACGGGTTCTTGGCCGATGGCCAACCGGTGTAGTTCGTCGAGTTGTACTCGTCGAACGCGGCGCCGTAGACGGTCGGGATGACCGGGAGATTCGTGGCCACATACGACTCGATCGGCTTGAGGTACTTCATCTCGCCGGCGGTCGTCGTCTGAGCCGCGAGCTTCGCGAGATCAGCGTTGAGCGACTTGTTCTTAAGCCGCTCGAAGTTGCCCGCTGAGTTCCCGATCTCATCGCTGTTCAGCCAGGTGTTGTACAGCTGGTATGGGGAGATTGTGGTCTGTGACCAGTGCTGCGTCAGGACGAAGTCGCCCTTGGTGATGTTCGCTGCCCAGACCGACGGGCTCGGCCCGTAGAACGAGGAGTTGATGTGGGCCTTCTTCAGCTCGCTTGCGATCAGCGAGTCGTCTTCCGCGTAATCCGTGTATGCGGACGGGTCGGTCACGGGCACCGTGACTTCCTTCTTGCCGAGATAGAAGAAACCGTGCTTCAGCTTGTAACCGGCGGCCTTCAGAACTGCAATCGCCTTGGAGGTCTGCGAGTGCGCTGACAGCACGTCCTTCTTGACGGCTGGCGACAGCAGGTTCTTGAAGCCAGGCAGCACCAGGCCGCTGGCGTTGGTTGCGACCGGCTCGAGGCCGGCCTCACCCTGGGTGTCGATCGCGGTGCGGTCGATCGCCAGGCTGATCGCCTGACGGACGGCGAGCTGGTTGGTCGGCCACTTGGTCAGGTTCGGCTCGAGTGAGTTGGTCTGAACCGGAGCGAACCACACCTGGTGCGTGGACGGTGACGGCTTGACGAACTTCTGGGCCAGTCCGGTGATGAAGTTGCCGGCCCAGGTGAGCTGGTTGCTGGTCAGCAGTGAGAGCACGGTCGTGTTGGACGCGATGGCCGGGATCTGAATCGTGCTGACGCCCGGTGCGCCACCCCAGTAATGAGGGTTGGCAGTCATCGTGATGCCCGCTGCGCCGGTCGAGGTGACCGTGTAGGGACCGGTGCCGACGGGAGTGCCATCGACGTACGTACCGGGATCGCCAACTGTGCTCCAGATCGACTGAGGCACGATATACGTGTTGCCGATCGACTGCAGGTTGGTGTATTGCGGGCCCTTGAAGGTGACCGTAACCGTGTTACCGGAAACGCTCGCGCCGGTGATCGCAAGTCCGGCGGTGTTGACATCCGCGTGGGCCTTCAGCAGGTTGAAGCTGAATGCCACATCGGCCGGTGTCATCGCCGAACCGTTGCTGAACTTCACGCCCTGACGGATCGTGAACTTGATCGACTTGCCACCGTTACCCCACTTGTAGGCAGTGGCAAGCATGTAATAGGGCTTCGCCGCGGGATTCGCGAGGTTGAAGTCCATCAGGGGCTCGTAGATCATCGAGTCGGCGCCCGCCTGGTAGGCAGGGGTTGACTGAACGTACGGGTTGTAGTTCGCGGGAGTGAAGCCGGTCTCGGGGCTTGACTCATATACGAGCGGCGGTGCCGATGCGGCGTGCGCCGTTGCGTGGGCGCTCGACGCGCCCGGCGCGACGAGCGCCGCGACCAGCGCCGCTGACGCAACAGCGGCTACCAACGTGGTTGAAGCGCGACGCCCCAACACCATCGGCATCTTGGATTTCGGTTCCATTAGGTGATGTACCTTTCTTAGCGCAGTGATGTAGTTCGACGTGGCGGTCACGTGCGTCTCACGCGCCGCCGGTTTCGGCCCCCGGCGCGGCAGCGTGCTGTCGCGTCGGTAGGCCGATCAGGCCCAAGTCATTGGGGCAGTGCCACGCTCCTCTCCTCCCGTTGCTTTTGGACAAGCTTTGGTGCCGCGACGTCGAGTCGCCAGCAGGCCGCAGATCGATGCTCATCGATCGCGCGCAGCGGCGGTGACTCGGCCCGACAGTGGTCATCGGCGAATGGGCAGCGGGTGCTGAAGCGACAGCCGACCGTGTTGGTCGGAGTGCTGCCTGCCTGTCTCGCGCTGGGCGCCAGCCGCTCATCGATCGGAGCGCCGAGGCGGTCCGGGTCCGGTGCCGCGGCCAGCAGCAACTGTGTGTACGGGTGCGCCGAGGTCTGACTGATGTCCTCCGACGGTCCCCGCTCGACGATCTCACCCGCGTACATCACGAGCGTCTCGCCGGCGAAGTACCGCGCCGACGCGATGTCGTGCGTGATGTAGAGGACAGCGAGCTCAAAGCGCTGGCGGAGCTGATCGATCACGTCCAGCACCTCGAGCCGGATCGAGACATCGAGCATCGAGACAGGCTCGTCCGCGAGCAACACTCGCGGCTTGACTGCCAGTGCGCGCGCGATTGAAACGCGCTGGCGCTGGCCGCCGGACAGCTGATGTGGATAGCGCTCGAGAAACTGCTCGGCTGGGCTCAGCCGGACCTCGTTCATGAGGCGGACGAGTTCATCGGCCACGGCTTGCCGGCCGAGTTCAGGTCGGTGCAGGCGCACGGCGCGCTCCAGCGGATAGTGGACCTTGTGGGTCGGGTTGAGCGAAGCGAAGGGATCCTGAAAGACCATCTGGACATCACTCTTGTAAGCGCGGAACGCGTGGCGACCAGAGAGGTGCACGGGCTCGCCATCCAGCAGAACCTCCCCCCTGTTGGCCGCTCCTGTCCGGTCAGGAGCTTGGCGACTGTTGACTTGCCCGACCCGCTCTCACCGACCAGTGCCACCACCGCACTGCGCCGTAGTTGCAGGGATACGTCACGGACCGCAGCGATGGTGGTGGCCTTAGGACCCCTTCCGAGCCTGTAATCCTTGAACAGGTTCCTGGCCTCCAGGACGACCGGGCCGATATCGGCGGCGGGATCGTTTCCCGTCATGTCGGTATTGGTCATCACTGATCCTCCCCGTTGGGGGTGGCAACGACGGGTGTGGGCTCGAGCTCTCCGATTTTCACGTACGGACACGCGGTTAGATGTTCGGGGTGCTCGGCTTCCGCAGGCATCAGCTGCATGTCCACCGTCGCGCATTCCGACTTGGCGAACCGGCAGCGAGGCTGAAACGGACAGCCGGGTGGCATGTCCAGCGGGTCGGGCGGTGATCCGGGAATCCCGGCGAGCTGCCGGCGCGGGCCTCTGACGCTCGGGAATGAGTTGAGCAGACCGCGGGTGTAGGGATGCGCCGTGCGGTAATGGACCTGCTCTCCGCTACCTGTCTCCACCATCTGGCCGCCGTACAGCATTGCGATGCGATCCGCGATCTCGAGCAGCAGAGACAGATCGTGCGTGATGAAGAGGACCGCAAACTCCAGCTCCTTCTGCAGCTCGGCGATCTCCGCCAGGATCTCCCTCTGGACGACGACGTCGAGCGCCGTCGTGGGCTCATCCATGATCACGATCTCAGGATTCGTGGCCAGCGCCATCGCGATCATGATCCGCTGCCGCATTCCGCCGGACAGCTCATGGGGGTAACTGCGCAGGCGTTTGCGCGGGATGCCGACCATGTCGACCAGCGAGTCGAGCCGCTCGCGCTTCTCATCACGATCGAGATCGAGGTGGGCATCGATCACATCGCCGAGCTGGGCCTCCACACGCAGTACGGGATTCAGCGCATTCATCGCGCTCTGGAAGACGATTGCGATCTCGCGCCAACGCAAGGCCCGAAGCTCTCGCGGCGTCAGGTCGAGGATCTCCACACCCCCAGGCGGCACCCGGCGTCCGCGATAGATGACGCTCCCGCTGTTGATGATTGCCGGCGGCCGCAGCAACCGGCACGCACCAAGCGCAAGCGTGGATTTACCCGAGCCGCTCTCCCCCGCAAGGCCTACGATCTCTCCGGGCGCCAGGCTGACATCGACGTTGCGGACGGCCTTCACGTCTCCGGACTCGGTCGCGAAGGTAATCGAGAAGTCGCGAATCTCAAGTACAGGCGGCGGCGTCGCAGCCGCCCCATCGGTCGCGCATACCACGCCGGTGGCGGTCTGTTCGGAAGTACTCAAAGCGTCCCCCTGATCACTGGGGTCGGATCCGACGCGCGCCCGCGCGCCCCCTTGATCTTGCGACGACCACCGTCGCGCAGACGCGGATTTCCGATCTCGTCAAGGCCGAAGTTGAGTAGCACGAGGCTCATGCCGAGCAGCGCGACCGCGAAGCCCGGCGGCATATACCACCACCAGGCGCCGAGCTGGATCGCCTCCTGGCTCTGAGCCCAGTAGAGCATCGTGCCGAGGCTCCATCCGCTGAAGCTCTCGAGACCGATGAACGCCAGCGCGACCGACGTGAGAATCGCGTACAGCACCGTCGAGACGAACCCGGCGGCGATCAGGCTGACCTCGTTGGGCAAAATCTCGAAGAAGATGATCCGC
Organism: uncultured Actinomycetota bacterium; assembly: GCA_963804615.1. Classification (GTDB taxonomy): domain Bacteria; phylum Actinomycetota; class Thermoleophilia; order Solirubrobacterales; family Solirubrobacteraceae; genus Palsa-465. The sequence continues at coordinate 211,771 of CAWDRA010000009.1, read as the reverse complement.
CAGCTCCTCTCACCGCTCTCTCTGGCGGCGAGAACATAGTCGCGGTTGCGCAGCGTCAACGTCTGCGCGCGAACCACGCGTGCGCCCCAGGGCCATCCGAGTCCACTGAGCACGATCGCCACCGGTAGCTCGCCGGTGTTCGCCGGTAGGTAGCCGAGCAGCACGATCAGGAGCGGAAGCGCGGGCAACACCAGAAAGACGTTCGTGATCAGCGATAGGAACTCATCGGCGGCGCCGCCGAGGAAACCCGCTGAGACGCCGACCACGACCGCCAGGGTGGTGGCGATAACGCCGGTCATGAGGCCGAGCACGACGGTGGAGCGCATCCCCACGAGCAACTGGGAAAGCACGTCCTGCCCGGTCGATGTCGTGCCGAGCAGATGGTGGATGTTCGGCGGGAGTGCGACGGTCTGCCTGGTCGTGAGGCTTGGGTCGTACGGGGCGACTGCGGGCCCGATGATGGCGATCAAGATGAAGAGCGCGAAGATGCCGGCACCGATCTTGGCCTTGATCGGCACCGTGCGCGTCCGCCGGCGCCAGACCGGCGAGGAAGCGCTCTCAGGACCACGCTCGTCAACTTTGATCGGAACTGCGACCGACATCAGTAGGCCTGCCTCGTTCTGACTCGCGGATCGAGCAATACATAGATCACGTCCGCGGCCATACAGGCCAACAACACGGCGAACGAGATGCAAAGGAAAATCCCCTGCGTGAGTGGGTAATCATTCGCGGTAACCGCGTTGTAGAGCGTGAGTCCCACACCGGGATATGAGAAGACGATCTCCATCACCAGTGCACCGGCGACGACGAACCCGATCGCAAGCGCGAAGCCGGCGATGTTCGGCAGGATCGCGTTTCTCGCCGCGTATGTGAAGACAACCCGGCGGGTGCTGAGACCTTTGGCCTGCGCTGCCAGCACGTAGTCCTCGCCGAGCGTGGTGATCGTGACGTTGCGCATCTGCAGCATCCAACCGGCCATCGAGGTCGCGATGATCGTCAGCGCCGGCAGCAGTGAGTGGTAGGCAGCGCTGGAGATGAAGGCCAAGTTCCACCCCGGCGTGAGCCCTAGTGTGTATCCGCCGCTGACCGGGAAGATGTGCCAATCAAGTGAGAAGAACTCGATCGCCAGCAGAGCAAGGAAGAAGTACGGAGTTGCCTGCAGAAACGTGAATGCGGGCAGCGATTGGTCGACCCACCCGCCCCGGCGCCAGGCGGCGAAGATTCCCAGCAACGTGCCGAGCACGAAGCTGATCACGGTAGCCGTACCAACAAGGATCAGGGTCCAGGGAACCGTGCTCGCCAGCACGCTTGTGACCTTGTCGGGATAGAGACTGACCGAAATCCCCAGGTTGAGGTGCGCGAGGTTGCCGAGATACACCCAGTACTGGTGCAGCAGGCTGCCCTGGTGACCTACGCCGAACTCGGCCTCGAGCGCCTTGCGCGCCTGCGCCTGCAGGTCCGGGAACTTCGCCAGCATCGTGTCGACCGCGTTGCCAGGCATGGCACGCGGGATGAAAAAGTTGACGGTCACCGCCACCCAGGCGGCCACAGCGTAGAACGCAAACCGTCTCGCAATAAAAACCAATTCGCTCTCCAGCTCCTCGTGGAGAGAGGCTAACTGAAACGTTTCTGCTATGTCAAGAAAAAATTCCTGAAACGTTTCAGATGTGATTCAATGCCCGTCATGGCAGGAGTGACACGCACCGGCAACGGCCAGAGTCGCGGCCAGGGAAAGCTGACGGTCCGCGACGTCGCGCGGCTCGCCGGAGTCTCCCCCGCCACCGTGTCGCGGGTCCTCAACGGTCGGCCCGAAGTTTCTGACGCGGTGCGCGAGCAGGTGATGCAAGTGATCACCGAGTCCGGCTACACCTTCAGCCGCCAGCCAGCTGTGAGCGACACCAGCGGGCTTGTCGGCGTAACGCTGCCGCTGATCCACCACTCGTACTTCTCGGAGATTCTGGCCGGAGTCAGTGAGGCCTTCTACGAGCACGACATTCCGATGGTCCTCTGCCCCACGCTGCACGAGCACGACCGTGAGGTCTCTCTGCTGCAGCGCCTGCGCCAGGGCACGACCGACGGGGCGCTGCTGATCCTGCCTGAGGAGTCGCCCGCGGAATTGCGTGCGCTCCAGGACCAGGGTTATCCGTTCGTGATCGTCGACCCCCGCACGCAGCCTGATGAGACTGTCCCGACCGTGTCAGCCTCGCACCTCTCGGGCGCACGCGAAGCCACCGAACACTTGCTCAAGCTCGGCCACCAACGGATAGCCGCGATCACCGGCCCGCGCGATTGGCTTGCCACCGAGGAGCGCCTGCGCGGCTTCCGCGGGGCGTTGGGAGAGGCTGGCATCACGCTCGATCCAGAGCTCCAGATCGAGTCCGACTTCAACCGCGACGGCGGCTTCGAGGCGACGATGCAGCTGCTGGCGCTGGCCGACCCGCCCACCGCGATCTTCGCGTTCAACGACATGCTCGCGATCGGCGCGCTGCGCGCCGCGCGCCAATGCGGGCTTGATGTCCCTGACCACATCTCGGTGGTCGGCTTCGACGACACATCCGAGGCGACGGTCGTGCACCCCACACTGACAACAGTGCGACAACCACTGGCCGAGATGGGCCGGATGGCGGTGACTCAGTTGGTGCGGCTGTTGCAGAACCAGCGGATCGAGGCGCTGCACGTGGAACTGGCCACGAAGCTGGTCGTGCGTGAGTCCACAGGGCCGTTCTGAGGTCGCATACGCGTCACGTCGCAACCGCACGGCGGCCGATCGCGATCAGGCGGAGGCTGGAGTCACGAGTCCGGTCTCATAGGCGAAGACCACAATCTGAACGCGGTCGCGAAGGTCGAGCTTGGCAAGAATCCGACCGACGTGCGACTTGACGGTCGCCTCTGACAGCACCAGACGCTCAGCGATCTCGGCGTTGGACAGGCTGCCGGCCACCAGCATCAGCACCTCGCGCTCGCGCGAGGTCAATGAGTCCAGGCGTTCCTGCGCCGCTTGCCCGATGCGAGCATCGGGCTCGCCGTCGGGCGGGACGCCGAGCCGATGCGCGTATGCATCCAGCAACCGGCGGGTGATGCTCGGCGCCACCACCGCGTCGCCGCGCCCGACTGCGCGTACCGCGGACAGCAGGTCAGCCGGCTGCGCGTCCTTGAGAAGAAACCCGCTGGCACCCGCCCGCAGCGCGGCGTAGACATATTCATCGAGGTCGAAGGTCGTAAGGATGATCACCCGGGCGTCGCTGCCTGAGGCGACTATCCGGCGAGTCGCCTCGACTCCATCAAGCCCCGGCATGCGCACGTCCATCAGCACCACGTCCGGATTCAGCTCGCTCGTCCGGGCGAGCGCCTCAGCCCCAGTGGCCGCCTCGCCGGCGACTTCGAGGTCCGGCTGGCTCTCGATGACCATCCTGAACGCCATCCGCATCAGCTCCTGGTCGTCGACCAGCAGGACGGAGATGCTCACAGGATCAGCTCCAATCCGGCGCAGAATCGCATGTACCCGCTCACAGAACCGTCTCCAGGGGGCGCGGCTGCGAAGCCTGGTTATCGGCGCGGAGGCGCATATGCACGCGCCAGCCGCCGTCATCGGTCGGGCCGAACGCGAGCTGACCTCCGTAGACGTTGGCGCGCTCACGCATTCCCCGCAGGCCGCGGCCGTCGGAGGCGGGAAGCGGTGTACCGCTGCCGACGAGTTCGAGCCCGGCCCCATCGCCGGTCCCGGCATTGGTCACATCGACCTCCACCTCGCCGCCGCGGCAGCGGAGATCAAGGTGTGCTGAGGTCGGCCTGTCCGCGTGCTTGAGCGTGTTGGTGAGCGCCTCCTGAACCACGCGGAAGACGGTCAACTGGATGCCCGGGGCGAGCTCGTCAAGAGCACCATCGAGGTAGATCGTCACCGGGATCCCAGCGGCATCGACTCGGGCGATGAGGTCGTCGAGACGTTCGAGCGTCGGCTGTGGCTCGAACGACTCCCGCGCGGAGTCGTCGCGCAGCACTCCCAGCAGGCGACGCATCTCCAGGAGCGCCTCGCGCCCGGTGGCTGCGAGGCGCTCGATCGCGCCGATCGCCTGCGCCGGCGAGGTGTCGAGCGCGTAGCGGGCACCGTCCGCCAGGGCGATCATCACGGTCAGGTTGTGCGAGACGATGTCATGCATCTCACGTGCGATCCGGGCGCGCTCCGCGGCGGTTGCGAGCTCAGCCTGCTGATCGCGTTCGAACTCGAGTCGTGCCGCCTTCTCCTGCAGCGACAACAGGAGCTCCCGGCGCTGGCGGATCATCAGGCCGAGTGCGGCGGCGGCAACGCCGAGACCGCTGACGCCCACCCAATACCTGAAGACCTCGTTCTCCCAGGAGAGCGCAAGCATGATCGCCCCGACCTCGACCACCACGACGGCGACCATGATCGCCCCCGCGTTGCACTCCAGGCACACCCAGTAGAGCGCGACCAGCACCGCCGCGTCCGCCAGTTGCGGGCCGGAGACCGCCCACTGGACAAGGGCCGCCAGAGCGACGCCGCCGAAGGCCAGACGTGGGTCGCGGTGGCGCAGCAGCAGCGGTAGGCACAGCGCAGCGCAGAAGCCGAGCATCGCCGGGGTCACGCGGCCCTGCGCCGCCAGCCCGACGATGCTCGCGCTGGCAACCACGGACGCCAGCAACGCGTCCGTGAGCAGCGGGTGGGCGGCGCTGAAGCGCGCAATGCGCTCGATCCTCTGGTTCAACCCTGTGAACAGAAGCTCGTCGGAATGATCGGCCATGTGCAGATGTTGGCGCTCGCGGCGCCAGAACTCCAGCGAATGCCGGCTGCGGTCCTCCAGCTAGTCCGCCTCCGGCGCGAACACCGGCTGCACATGCAGCTCGTGATGGGTACGGTGAACGACCCCGGCGTCGGCTTGCACTCCTTCAGCGCTCTGCACATCGACCTTGGACACCGTCACCCAGGCGACGAGTGCTGCGAAGATCACGAATGCGATCAGGCTCACGGTCGGGTCGCCGAGGTTGAGGCCGCCGTTGGTCGGCTTGCTGAACCCGTCTGCGAACGACGCCCCCAGCGGACGCGTGACGACGTAGGCGAACCAGAAGGCGAAGATCGGATTCCAGTTCAGTCGCCAATACCCGACCGCAGGGACGGCGAACAGGGCGGCGAACAGCAGCGCCGAGGGCCAGAATCCCAGGTTGAACTGCAGCGCCAGGAGGTCGCCCGCGGCCGTGCCGAGCGCAAAGGTGCAGAGCACCGCAGCCCAGTAAAAGCGCTCTCGGCGGCGAGTGTTGATGCTGTGAATCGAGAGCGTGCCCTCACTGCGATACCAACGCCAGAAGATCAGCGCGGTGATCGCCGCGAACAGCGGCGTCGTGACCGTGTAGCCGATTCCGGCGCCGTCGTGAATGCCGTCGGCGGCCATCGTCCCGAAGACTGCGACCATCATCACCGCGAACCAGTAGTACGGCGCGCGGTACTCGCGCTGGCGTAGTTGCAGCCACAGCGCGAGCCCCATGCCGAAGATGCCGACGGCAGCCGCGATGGGCACGTTCTTCTGGCCCATCGCGTCGGACATCGCCTCGCCCATACCGGTCGTCAGGAGCTTCAGGACCCAGAAGATCGCCGTGATCTCAGGGACCTTGGTGCGCAGGAACCGCTTCTGACCGGCGTTCATGCGATCGAGGGTAGAGCGCGCGAACATCGCCGTAACCGGCAATTTGGCGGATTTTTGCAGGCTAAATTCCGACCCAGGTAGCAGTCGAACTGCTACCCCCGGCTGAGGCGTCTCACTCGTCGAGCTCGTCCAGCACGCCCTGCGCGATCGCAAAGGCCGCGTTGGCGGCCGGCACCCCTGCGTAGAGCGCGGTGTGGATCAGCACCTCGGCCAGCTCCTGCTGCGTGAGACCGTTCGCGAGGGCCGCCCGGACGTGCATGGCGATCTCGTTCTCGCGACCCAGCGCCGTGAGCACCGCTAGCGTCACCGCGCTGCGCGTGCGGCGATCGAGGCCGCTGCGCGTCCAAACCCCACCCCAGGCAAACCGCGTGATGAACTCCTGGAACGGGGCGGTGAAGTCAGTCGTCGCCGCGATCGCCCGATCGACGTGAGCATCACCGAGCACCTCCCGGCGAACCTGCATTCCGGGCTCGTACAAGTCGTCGTCACTCATGCCGGCCTCTCCGGGTCGAGGTGGTGGAGGATCAGGTCGTTGACCTCAGCCGGATGCTGAATGCTGGGGATGTGCGCGGCGTCATCGACCACCGCGAGCCGAGCACCGGGCACGCCGGCGGCGATCAGACGCTGGTGGTCGGGTGGCAGCGACGGGTCATCGGCCCCGCTGATCACCAGCGTCGGCGCGGTGATCTCGGACAGCTCGCCGCGCAGGTCGAAATCGGCGATCGCCTCGCAGCAGCCCGCATAGCCCTCGACCGGAGTCGCCGCGAGCATCCCGCGCAGCGTTCTGACCTCCTGTCCGTGTTCCGCGGCCCAGCCGGGCGTCACCCAGCGTGAGACGATCGTGTCTGCGATCGTCTCGACGGTTCCGGCGGCGCGCACGGTTTCTGCCCGCTGATGCCAACCTTCGGGGTTGCCCGGATGCGCCGAGGTTGCGATCAGGATCAGCCGCTCGATCCGGTCGGGATGGTTGACCGCGAGCCACTGACCGACCATCCCGCCGATCGAGATCCCGCAGTAACAGGCGCGGGATAGGGTCAGCCTGTCCATCAGGGCGATCACGTCCTGGCCGAGCGCGGCAATCGTGTATGGCGCTGCCGGGACAGGGGAGTCACCGTGGCCGCGGTGATCGAAGGCCACGGTTCGCAGCCGGGACGACAGCTCCCGCACCTGCGGCTCCCACATCGTCAGCGTGGTACCGAGCGAGCCGCCGAGCAGCAGCGCCGGCGCGTCCGCGGCCCCCGAGATCTCGCTGTGAAGCGTGACGGTGCTCACGACTGAGAGTCGTGTCCCACTCGATCAGCCGAAGCGACCACGCTCACCTGCCGACCTCTGCCAGCGCCCGGTCCACGAGCTCGCCCGCGGCCCCCATGTGCCGCTCGGGCGCAACGGCCTCGCTCACGCCCGCCCGCGCCAGCAGCTCGAGATTTGCTCGCATGCGCTCAGTATCCACCTCGAGGTGCGTCAGCAGGTCCGCCAGCCAGGCAGCTGCCGAGCCGGTGAGCGCCAGCAGGTCGCTGAGGGTGCCCCACTCCGCCTGCCAGGCGCCGGCGGCTCGCTGATGTTCCTGCTGCATTCCCGCCAGCAGCGTGGCGACCAACCCCGGGACCCTTGCTGTGCAGGCAAGCACCGAAACGGCCGCCACGGGGTTGCGCTTGTGCGCCATCGCCGAGGAGCCGCCGCGACCGACGCCGCCCTCCTGCGCCTCGCCGACCTCGCTCTGCGCCAGAAGCGTGACGTCGCGCGCGATCTTGGCGGCGGCACCGGCCATCCCCGCGAGAGCCCCTGCCAGTTGAGCCACCCGCGTGCGGTCGGCGTGCCATGGGATCAGCGGCTCAGACAGCTCCAGCGTGAGGGCCACGCGCGCCGCGACCGCCGGCGAGCGGCTTCCCACGGGCCCCCCCATCTGAACAGCCAATACCTGATCGCGGACCCGCTCGAGCTCCGCCGCGGCCCGCAGCAGCGCAGTCATCCAACCGGCGGCGACCAGACCGAACGATGTCGGCAGCGCCTGTTGCAGCAGTGTGCGCCCGACGACCGGCGTGTCGCGGTGGACAGACGCGAGTCGCGCAGCCGCTGCCACGGCCGTGTCCGCGTCGACCATGATCGAATCCAGCCCGCGCCTCGAGATCAGCATCGCCGCCGTGTCGATGATGTCCTGGCTCGTGGCGCCGAGGTGGACCGCACTCGCGAAGTCGGCACCCACACGCACGCGCAGCTCCGCCACCAGTGGAATCACCGGAGAGGCGTGATCACCGGCCTGACTGGCGATCGCACCGACATCGAAATCGCCCTCCCAGACAACGCGCGCGATCGCGTCTGCAGCCGCAGCTGAGATCAGTCCCTCGGCCGCACAGGCCGCGGCGAGCGCCGCTTCGGTCTCGGCCATTGCCTGGACCCACGCGTTCGCGCCGACGGCCAATGCGGCTCCGCCGCGCGCGTACGTTCCGGCAAACAGGTCAGATGTCAAAGAAGACGGTCTCTCCGTCGCCCTGGAGGTGTATGTCGAAGCGATATCCGTCGTCAGCGGGCTGAGCCAGCAGCGTATGACGGCGCTCGGCAGGCACGGTCGCGAGCACGGGATCGAGTGCGTTGGCGTCCGCCTCGTCGGCAAAGTACAGCCGCGTGACCACCCGGTTGAGCATCCCGCGTGCGAACAGCGTCACGTCTATATGGGGCGCCTGCAGCGTGCCGTTCGGCGTCGGCACCTGTCCCGGCTTCACCGTCACCATGCGGTAGGTCCCGTCGCCGTCCTCCACGCCCCAACGACCGAACCCCCGGAAGGCCTCCGAGGCCGACTGTTCGCCATACCCGTAGATGTCGGCGAAGCGACCGTCCGCGTCAGCCTGCCAGAACTCGATCAGATGGTCGGGGATGAGCTCGCCGCGGCCGTCGTAGATCGTGCCGCTGATCCGGATCGCTCCGGGCGTGTCCTCGGGCACGATCAGATGCCCGCCCTCGAACGGCACACCGATCGCGAAGTACGGACCGACGGTCTGTGAGGGTGTCACCTCGAAGATCATGACTGGACCTCCTGAAATGTCTCTCGGACACCCACTAGAAGGCCTCCTCGAATGGAGTCGCAGCCGGGCCGCGCAGGTAGATGTCCCAGTTGTACGCCTGCGCCCAATTCGGCCGCGTCTCATGGATGTTGAAGCTCGAGATCATCCGCGCTCGTGCGCGCTCGTCACGAACTGAGTTGAAGATCGGGTCGTACGGGAAGAACGGGTCGTCGGGAAAGTACATCTGCGTCACCAACCGCTGCGTGAACGCGCGACCGAGCATCGAGAAATGGATGTGCGCGGGACGCCACGCGTTGTAGTGGTTTCCCCATGGGTACGGTCCTGGCCGGATCGTCGTGAACTCATACCGCCCCTTCGCATCGGTCAGTGCACGTCCAGCGCCATGGAAATTGGGATCCAGCGGCGCCGCCCAGCGATCCCAGTTGTGGTCATAGCGCCCGGCGGCGTTTGCCTGCCAGATCTCGACCAGTGTGTCGCGCAGCGGCTTGCCCTCGGTGTCGTACACATGCCCGGACACGATTATCCGCTCACCGATCGGCTCGCCGGAAGCCTGCACGGTCAGGTCGTTATCGCTGTCTGCGAGGTGCAGCGTGCGGTCCAGCTGCGGTCCCGTGATCTCCGTGACCGTATGCGGCAGATACACCAGCGGCTGCTTCGGGTGCCGCGCCTGCGTTGACTTGTACGGTGGGTAGTCCAGCGGCGGATGCGCCCCGTCCGGATCCCGCCGGTAGCGCGGCGGCGTATCCGCGATCGGATCGTAGATCTGACGGACCTCATTCTGCTCGGTCTCCTGGCTTCCATCCCGTTCTGCGGTGCTCATCTGGCGACCAACTCCCTGAGTGCTGCGAGTTCCTCGGCGCTCGGCGCCTCTGATACCCGCACGTTATCCACAACCCCAAGCTCCCAACCGGTGCCCGCCCGCACGTCTTCGACGGTCACGCCCGGATGCACGGTCGTCAGCGTAAGCTCACCATCGACCGGCTCGAGGACTCCCAGATCGGTGATCACGAGTGTCGTGCGATCGCCGCGGGTGGTCCTGAAGTCAAGCGCCTCAACAAACGTTCGTCGGCTGTGCGGCGCGATCACGACGACCTCATCACAACCGGTCGCGATCTCAGGCGCTCCCCCGGCCCCCGGAAGACGCGTCCTGGGGTGGTCATAGTCACCGATCACTGTCGAGTTCAGGTTCGCGTGCCGGTCAACCTGCGCCGCGCCCAGGAACGCCACCTGCACCCGCCCCGGACCGATCCAGTAGTTGAACATCTCCGGCACCGACACGACCAGGTCCGCAGTCTCCGCCAGCTCGCCGTCCCCGATCGAGAGCGGCACGTGGTAGGGCTTGGCGCCGATCGTGCCCGACTCGTACACCAGCACCAGCCTCGGGTTGTGGACGATCCGCGCCAGCAGCGCAGCCGTGCTCGGCCGCCCCACACCGATGAAGCACGAACGCTTGCCCGCGAGGCTGCGGGCCGCGACGATCGTCTGCAGCTCACCGTTGGTGTAGGGCGCCGTTGCGCCGCCGTCCGACTGGATGCCAGCAGTCATGCCGGGTTCCCGCTCAGCCCGTGCTCATCCATCCACTCCAGGAAGCGATCGCGGTCGCGGCTGATCCCATCCCATTCCTTGTAGAAGTCGTTATCGCGCTCGGTGATACCGAGGGCATAGGAGGGTCGCGAGCCACCCGGTGCCTGCGCGACGTAGTCGATCACCCAGCCCGGGATGACCACGCCGCCGGAGCGCGGCTCGAGCCTGTCGACGATCCGCTCGACCGTCACGACGCTGCGCTCCGCCGCCAATACCGCCTCCTTCTGCACGCCCGGGATACCCCACAACTGCACGTTCCCGTCAGGGTCCGCCTCCTGAGCATGCACGATCGACACATCGGGATTGAGCGCCGGTACGGCTGTCAGCTGCTCGCCTGTGAACGGGCAGGTGATCGGCTTGACATTCGTGTGCTCCGGCAGGTCCGTGCCGCGGTAGCCGCGCATCACCATGAACGGCAGCTTCGATGCCCCCGCCATATAGCGGTTGGCCATCCCCGCGTGGCTGTGCTCCTCAACCTCGATCGCGCGTGGCCAACCGTGCTCGATCGCGTCGCGGAAGCGATGGAGCGAACCCACGCCGGGGTTGCCACCGTAGGAGAACACCAACCTGCGCACCGCCCCCGCACCGATCATCTGGTCATACAGGATGTCCGGAGTCATCCGGATCAGCTCGAGCTCCTGACAGCCCTGACGCAACACCTCGTGCCCAGCGGCAAACGGGATCAGATGCGTGAAACCCTCAAGCGCCACGCTATCCCCATCATGCACCGACTGTTCGATTGCGTCATGAAGCGTTACCAGTTGGGCCACCCGGTTATCACCTTTCAGAAACGGCTGGCCGACGTGGTTCCCGGCAAGCGAGATGGCGGCAGCCGCTGAGTTGCATGCATAGCGTATCTGTGAATACGCGAGCTCGGCTCAGCGGTGTCGGAGGCGTCGTCGCAGCCGTGGTGAGATCGTCGGATCATCCGGCGGGATTCAGAATCTCGGGGGGCGAGCGCGACGTCAGCGACGCGCCCAGCGATGCAGCACAGACAAGGCCGATCCCCACCGCATCCCTGAGCGTGATGATCTGGCCGATCACGATCGCGCCTGTGATCGCCGCCACCGCCGGCTCGAGGCTCATCAGGATCCCGAACGTGGCAGTCGACAGGCTGCGAAGCGCCTTCAACTCCAGCGAGTACGGGATCGCAGAACTGAGCATGCCCACCGCCACGCCGACCCCGAGCACGCTGGGGAGAAGCAGGTTGCCGGCGCCACCGGCGACGCCGAACGGCAGCACGGAGATCGAGGCCACGGTCATCGCGAGCGCCAGCCCGGAGCTGTCCCGGAAGGACCGCCCGAGGTGCGCCTGGAGCAGTATGTAACACCCCCATAGCAGGCCTGCGGTCGCGGCAAGGGCAAAGCCGGCGGCATCGGCGCCGTGCCCGAACCCGTGACAGAGTGCCACGATTCCGCCAACCGCCAGTGCAGCCCAAACAAGATCGCGCGGTCGCCGCGATCCGGCGAGCACGACCAGCAGCGGGCCGATGAACTCGATCGTCACGGCCGTCCCCAGGGGAATGCGGCTGATTGCGTGGTAGAAGCTGAGATTCATACCGGCCAGCACCAGCCCGAGCGAGCAGGCTGCGAGCCACTGCCGCCGCGACACGTTCCGCAGACTGGGCCGAGTCACGGCGAGCATCACGACGCTGGCCGATGCAAGCCGCAGCAGGCAGGCGCCGCTCGCACCCACCTGGTCGAAGATCGTTGTGGCCCAGGCTGCGCCGAGCTGGACGGAGCCGATGCTCGCCACCACGAGCGCATGAACCGGAGGGCGTGGGGCGCGCCGCACGCGGCGCCTTGAGCTGGCGGAGAGGCTCACCACCCCATTATTGGCGCATTGCCGTGAGCGACCGGTTGCGCGAGTCCAGGAGATTACGGCGCTGGTCGCGGCGGGCGCGGAGGCGGCGCAGCGGGATCGGGTGCCGGAGCGGGACCTGATCCACCCGCTCGCGGTGGCGGCGGCCGACGACGCGGTGGCGGAGTGCCGGCCAAGGCGGCCCGGACCGACGGCAGCGCACGCGCCAGGGCATCGAGCTCAGGCTTGGGACTCGTGGCGATCAGCTCGGCGAGACGGGCGGTCAGGAGACGGTCGAGGATCTGCAGAACTGCGTGTCCGTCGTCGGTTAGTGAGAGCTCGTGGCGTCGTCTGTCGCCGCTCACCGACGCGCGCGCGACCCACCCGGCGTCGACCAGTGTGGAGAGCAGCTGGGAGACGGCAGGTCCGGAGACCCCGGTCCGATATGCGAGCTCGGCAGCGCCGAGCGGCTCGTCGGCGATCGCCCGCAACGCCAGATACTGGGACAGCGTCAGGCGCGGATCGAGCCCGCCCAGCAATCGCTCGGTCCAGCGGGTGACCAGCGGCGCCGTGGCCAGCAGGGCTGCGGCAGCTGAGCGCGGCGGTCCGGGTCGGGGTGGTTCTGGGGGCGGGGACATAGGTAAGTACACTTAACGATCTGCCCACGATCATGACTGAGCTTGTCAGACAACTTGGCGCCCTGGGCGTGTTCCTGCTGATGGTTCCAGAAAGCGCCTGCATCCCCATTCCGAGCGAGGTCACGCTGCTGTTTGCGGGCTTCGCCGTGCACCAGGGTTGGCTCTCGTTCCCGCTGGCAGTGCTGGCGGGTACCGTCGGCAACCTCGTGGGCTCACTGGTCGCGTACGGCGTCGGCGCGTCGGGGATCGTCGCCCGCGTGCCCGGCGCCCGCGTGATCGTCGCGCGCTGGGATGGATTGCTCGAGCGTCGAGGCAACCGCGCGGTGTTTTTCGCACGCCTGCTGCCGCTGGCGCGGACGTTCGTCTCGCTGCCCGCCGGCGTCCGGCGGGTGCCGATCTGGCAGTTCATCGGACTGACCCTGGGCGGCTGCTGCATCTGGGCGACCGGCTTCATCCTCGTCGGCGCGGCCGCAGGAAACGCATGGACGGCGATCGGCTCGATTGCGGGCAAGGCGCTACTGGGTCTGGGCATCGCGATATTGCTGATCAGCTTCGGCAGGCGAGCCGGGAGCTGAGTGAGCGCGGTTCGGCTGGTAGTTTCCGGAGCCCGGCGCCGCCGTCCGGGAGGAGCGCAGGCGCCGGTGGGTTCTGCCACCGGCAGGCGCCGAGCATGTCTACCGACAGGAGCAGGGATGAGTGTCGTCAAGATCAACGCGATCACGGTTCCAAGGGATCGGTTCGACGAGTTTGCGCAGCGCTTCGCGAACCGCGCCGGCCGCGTCGAGCAGGCTGAGGGCTTCGAGTCATTCGAGCTGTTGCGGCCGAATGACGGGCGCGACCTGTGCCTTGTCCTGACGCGCTGGAGCTCTGAGGAGGACTTCCAGGCCTGGATGCAGAGCGCTGACTTCAGCGCCGGGCACTCTCAGCACCGCTCGAGCGGGCCGGTGGGCACGGCCAGCGAGGTCTGGTCGTTCGACGTGCTTGAACGGATCTGAGTCCGCGAGGACGCGGTTCTGGCTCATGTCGCCTCCTCGGCTCCGATTTGGAGCAGCCAGCTCTTGACGTCCCAGTAGTCGCGCTGCTCCTTGACGCGCCCGTCCTCGTCGAACGAGCCGATGCAGATGAACTGGAGGACATAAGGGCGACCGCGCTCGCCGACCACCGTGCCGTTCGTTCCTCTCGCTTTGCCCTCGAGCACGTAATCGCGCCCGTCGACCAGCCGGCGCGTGAATGTGAGCGCCTGGTCGTTGGCCCACTCGTAGTTGAGGACGAACATCTCCCTCAGCTGATCACGACCCTGCCATGACCCGCCCGAGGGCATGTCGATATAGCGCCCGTCCGAGCTGAAGGCGTCCAGCAGCGCAGACATCTCGGGGCCACCGGGATCCGCGCCGGCCGCCATCTCCAGGGTGCGTGCGCTCACGTACCGATCGAGCCACGCGGACACCGTGCTCATGACCCCTCGATTCCAGCCGTGTCGACCGCTGGAACGCTCGGTGTGTACGGCTTGGCGACGAGCGCCCCGTCCGGGAAAGTCGGGATATCGGGGGTGACCGTGAGGCCATCGAGGTCACGAATCGCCGCGACGTTGTCCCAGACGCTCTCGATCGTGAGGTCGGGGTTCGAGTAGCCGCTCGTCTGCGCGAACACATGGGCGGACACGCTTCCGCCGCCCGCTTGGAGGAAAACGCCGGAGAGGTCGCATCGCTCGTGGGCGAGGAAGGCGACCGCGGGGGAGACGAGCTCGGGTGGCTGGCTGTCACGTCGCGTACGAACCCATTCCGAAGGTTCGCAGAGTTGGGTGGTGGCCACCGTTATCGCACCTGGAGCGAGTGCGCTCGCGCGGATCCCGCACTTCTCGCCTTCGAGCGCGAGGCCACGCGTCAGACCGAAGATACCGGCCTTGGCAGCGCCGTAGATGACGCACTTGTCGAAGCCGAAGAACGCCGCCGAGGTGATGTTGACGATGCGCCCGTAGCGGGAGGCGCTCATGTGGGGCCAGGCGGCACGGCACATCCATATGGTCCCCATCAGGTGCACATCGATGATCCTGCGGATGTCGTCATCGCTGATCTCGTCGAACGCAGCCAGCAGTTGGATGCCGGCATTGTTGACGAGGATGTCGACCCTGCCCCACGCATCGAGGGCGGTCTGCACGACCGCCTCGGCGGTCGTGCGCTCGGCAACGCTGTGACTGTCGGCGATGGCCTCCCCGCCGGCCGCCTGGATCTCCGCGGCGACCGCTTCGGCGTTGGCGCGGACGATCCCCCGGCCGTCGGGGCCGACTCCGAGATCGTTGACGACGACCTTCGCCCCGCGCTCGGCAAGCAGCAGCGCGTGAGCGCGTCCAAGGCCCGGGTTGCCGCCCGCCCCCGTGACGATCGCCACCCGCCCGTCGAACCGCAGCTGATCCACCGTACTCACCTCGCGTCCTCCCTACCGAACATGCGCCATCCGGACCGCGTAGGCGGGAGATACATGTCGTCCTAAGTAATCTATCATCACTGTTGCTTGACTGATCGGGGTGGGTTGTGTCCGAGAGACCTCAGGAAGCGCTCGATCCAGGCGTGAACTCGAACCCCGCGAATCCGTGCTCGAGCACGTCGGCATGCCATAGCGGACCGGTCTTTGCGTAGGTGACCGCGCGCCGCCACTTCCGGGTCGGGATGTTCGTCCCCGCCAGCCAACTGGTCTCGACGGCATCGCCTGCGGTAATGAGAACCTTGGCCGCCAGCTCGTCGTGCAGCGTCATCCATGCGTCCTGGGCCTGCGCCGTCGGCTCGGCCCGCGCGAAGCCATGCTCGCGCATGTACTCGATCAGATCCGCGATCCAATCGCCGGACCACTCGGCGCAGATGGTGAACGTGCTGCACAGCGCGGCCGGGCTGCCGATCACCAGGTTCGGAAAGCCGTTGACGGTCAGCTCGAGATACGCCGCGGGACCCTCGACATCCCACGCCTCCTTGAGGCTCCGCCCACCACAGCGAATGTCGATACCCGTGAGCGGGCCGGTCCGAGCGTCATAACCGGTCGCATAGACGATGAGGTCAAACTCATACTCGCGCCCGCTCGTCCGGATGCCGCGGTCGGTCAGATACTCGATCGGGGTGTCCTTGAGATCGACGAGCGTCACGTTGTCGCGATTGAACGTCTCGTAGTAGCCGCTTTCCAGCATTGCCGGCTTCGCGCCGAACGGATGGTCCGGCAGGAGCATCCGCGCCACCGCGGGGTCGTTCACCCGCTGGCGGATCTTTTCCCGCAGCCACTCCGAGTACTCGGCGTTGATCTCCCGATCGACGGTCAGATCCCAGAATAGGGTGATGAACTTCGCGTAGCCGCGCTCTTGCCACGCCTTCTCGTACAGCCTGATCCGTTCCTCCTTCGGCACATCGTGACCGTTGCGCGGATCCTGCTCGTGCTGGATGCCGAGGTACGAGGTGCGCATCTTCCGGTGCAGATGCGCGTAGTTCTGCTTCCAGCGCCGCTGCACCTCTGGCGCCACCGGCGCATTGTCCGCCGGAAGGGCGTAGTTCGGCGTGCGCTGGAAGACGGTCACGTGGAGGCAGTGCTTTGCGACCTCCGGGACCAGCTGGATGGCGGTCGGACCGCTGCCGATGACCGCCACACGCTTGCCGGCGAGGTCGACCCGTTCCTTGGGCCAGCGGCCGGCGTGCCACTGCTGCCCGCGGAAGCGATCCATTCCCTCGATCGGAGGGGTGTAAGGCGCGGCAGTCAGTCCGCCGACTGAGGCCACAAGGAAGGACGCCAAGGCGCGCTCGCCGCTGTGGAGCTCCACCTCCCAGACGCCTTCCTGTTCGTGCCACGTCGCGGCCACCACGCGCGCCCGTAACCGAATGAGCGGACGCAGGTCGACCCTGTCGGCGACGAAGTTCAGGTAGCGCTCGACCTCCGGCTGGTAGGAGTAATAGTGCGTCCAATCCCACTCCTGCAGCAGGTCATCGGAGAAGGAGTACCCGTACTCCTCGCTCGGTGAGTCGAACGCGCACCCGGGATAGCGGTTCCAGTACCAGGTGCCCCCGACGCCGTCGCCCTGCTCGAAGCACTGCACGCTGAAGCCGCGCTCACGGAGACGGTAGACCTGGTAAAGGCCGCACAGCCCAGCGCCGATCACGATCGCGTCGAACCGAGCGACCCCGCTCGCGGGAAGGGAGGCGTCGCGAACGGGGGGTACCGAGCTTGTCACCTAGCCGTCTCCTCTCGATCCTGGCGGCAGACGCTGCCTGGCGGCGCTCATAATACATGTGTCTAACGATCAAGCGAGAGTCTGCTTGTGAGACGGCGGAAGCGGGGCCGCTCACCGATCGTCTGACCGGAGTGCGACGTGCCACATGTTCGTGACGACGTCGAGGATCATCTCGCGCTCGTCGTCGGACCAACTGCTCACCGGCGAGCGAAACAGGAAGCGACTGAGCTGCGCCTCGAGTAGCACGATTCGCAAGCGCGCCTGTTCGCGCTTCTCTGCAGGGCAACGGCTGAGATACGCCGTCATCACGTCCGGCAAGCGGCGATTGATCTCGTTCACCCGAGCGCTGAACTCAGGCTCGAGCGCCTGCGCCTGCTCCCAGGCGGGGAGCAGTGGCCCTTGCCGCTCCCACCAGGCAAAAATCTCCTCCAGCCAGTCGCGCAGGCTCGCCCGCGAGCCTGTCGCGAGCGCGGCATCGAGCCGCCGGTAGAGCTCCGCGACCTCAGGGTGCACGGCCTCGCTCACTTCGGCGAGTACATGCGCCTTGCTCGCGAAGTGCATGTAGAACGTCGCTCGGCTCGCACCGGCACGAGCCACGATGTCCTCAACCGTCGTGTCCGCGAACCCGCGGCTCCCAAACTCCTCGCGAGCGGCTTCGATCAGCTGCTGTCGGGTGAACTGCTTCTGGCGCTCGCGCAGGGGAGCAGGTTGGGGGCTGGCGTCGGTGTCCCCGCTCACGCGAGCGACTATAAACGCTGCCTGAGCACGCGTCTCGTGGATGGACCCGGGTCCACTGATCAACTACGTCCCGCAAGCAGCGAAGCCGCGGCGCTTCGCTTGATCGAGTGCGGTCTCTACCACATGGGCGATCCAGGATTCGAACCTGGGACCTCTTCCTTATCAGAGAAGCGCTCTAACCGACTGAGCTAATCGCCCGAAGGAGCGACCATCTTAGCGGCCGATCAGTGCCGCAGGCGCTGCGCGAACTTCAGCGCCTCCTTGGGGGTGGCGAAGCTGAGTTGAGCCGTGTAGCCACGAGCGCCACCGCGAACATTGACGTCGACGCCGAGTGCGGCCTCGAGGGCGTCCGTGATCCGCTCAATCGCCTCCGTCTGGTCGGGGTGGCCGGCCCCGGCTTGGGCCTTTGCAGCCGATTTCGCGGATCCTGATGCTGTGGCCCCGTCGGCAGCGCGAGCCCGCGCCTCGAGCTCGCGGACCGACCACCCGTTGGCAACGGCCTGACGCGCCAGATTTCGGCGTATTGCGTTGTCAGAGGCCAGCAGCAGCGCTCGCCCATGGCCCTCGGCCAGCTGGCGGCGCTCCAACAGCTCGAGCGCTTCATCGGGCAGGTCGAGCAGCCGCATCAGGTTGGAAACGGCGACCCGACTGCGGCCGACCCGCAGGCCGACCTCTTCGCGTGTGAGACCAAGCTCCTCCACCAGACCGGTGCAGGCACGGGCCTCTTCGACCGGGTTGAGGTCCTCGCGCGCCATGTTCTCGATGACCGCCAGCTCCAGTGAGTCGGAGTCGGCACGATCGCTCACGACCGCGGGGATGGTCTCCAGGTCCACCATGCGTGCGGCCCGGAGCCGGCGTTCACCGGCGACGAGCTCGTAGCGGCCGCCGGCTAACGGCCGTACCAGGACCGGCTGGATCACGCCGCGCGTGCGGATCGAATCCGCGAGCGACAGCAGCGATTCCTCGTCGAACTGGCGGCGTGGCTGTTGTGGATTGGTCGAGATCAGATCGACCGGAAGCTGCCGCAGCTCCTCTTCTTCGTCGCGTGGTGCGGCCGCGAGAATCGCTGCCAGCCCACGACCCATGCCCTTCTCAGCCACGCGATGCGACCTCCTTGGCAAGCTCGAAGTACGCCGTCGCGCCCGCGGAATGCGGGTCGTGGTGGATCACAGGTTTGCCAAAGCTCGGTGATTCGCCTATGCGCACGTTACGGGGTATCACGGTGTCGAAGACCAATTCCGGGAAGTGGGTTCGTATTTCTCCTTGTACGTCCTGGGCGAGCCGAGTCCTTCCATCGAACATCGTCAGCACCATTCCAGCCACGGTCAATCGTGGGTTGAGCTCCCGCTGGACCAGCGACAGCGTGTCCAGCAGCCCGGCGAGGCCTTCAAGCGCAAAGTACTCGGCCTGAACCGGCACCAGGACGCGGTCAGCTGCGACCAGCGCGTTGACCGTCAGCGGGCCGAGTGACGGCGGACAATCCAGCAGTGTGAAGGCGTAACGATCGCGTACTCCGTCGAGCGCACCCTTCAGGCGCATCTCCGAGCCCGCGATTCGGGGAAGCTCGACGTTCGCACCCGCAAGGTCAGGACTAGCGGGAGCCACCCACAGGTGCTCGATCGAGCTCGGGACCGCGATCTCATCGATCGTCGCCTCGCCACTCAGCAACTCGTAGACGTTCGGCTCCAGGTTCTTTGCCAGTCCAACGCCGACCGTGGCGTTGCACTGCGGGTCGATGTCGACGAGCAGCGAGTCATAGCCGGCCTCGGCGATGCAGGCGGCGAGGTTGACGGCGGTCGTCGTCTTGCCGACACCGCCCTTCTGATTGGCGATTGCGTAGATCGTTCCCATCGTGACCCTGACGCTAGCGTGGGGTGCACCCGGCAACCGGAGCAGCTGCCGCTAAATGCGTGAAATCCCGACGAGTCGCTCGGCAATTTGCTTGTGGAACGCTCTATTTGCGGGCGTCGAGTCGCCCCAGTGGTCGTTTTCGTGCAACACCGTCTCTGCGGGGAAAGCGCCCGGGAGTCTCAGCCATCTTCACCATCACGTGCAGGTATCGATGCTCGGCGCCCGGATACGGCTCAACCTGTATCGGCGATTGCACGGCAAGCCCCAATACGTCGGCTGCCCGCGATCCCGCAGCCTCGTCGTCTGGGTCGCGCCTGCCGCGCCAGGCGACCAGTGCGCCGCCGAGCCTCAGCAACGGCGCCGCGTATTCGGCGACCACGTCGAGCGAAGCCAATGCCCTGGCGGTGACGACGTCGAAGCGGTCCAGGCCACCCGCCCAGGTCTCGGCCCGGTTGTGGACCACGCTTGTGTTCGTAAGGCCAAGCGACGCTGCGGCGCCAGCCATGAAGGCGCACTTCCGACCGTTGCTCTCCACCAGTGAGACCTCGGCCGTTGGGATGGCAACCGCGAGCGGTATGCCCGGAACACCAGCGCCCGCGCCAAGATCGACCAACACTCGAGCATCCCTGACGACCGGCAGAGCCAGGGCAACGAGGGAGTCGGCCAGGTGATCATCGCGGACTCGAGCCGGGTCACGCACGGTCGTGGGCGCATGCTCGTCCTGCACGAGCATCTCACCGAAGAGGGCGAGGCGGTCCGCCTGCGCAGGAGTCAGGGCAAAACGGGAAATCAACGCCTCAGGCCGGGGGAACGGCATCTTCCGGCTCCGGTCTTGCACGTTCCCGAGCTATGAATCCGGCATACCGCTGGCACATCTCGCCGAAGCGCTCCGCGACGTGTCCGTCCAACTCCGGCCGGATATGGGGCTCCAGCACCGGCAGAACGTCCCGCACGAGCGTGCGACCACGCGCCATCCACTGGTAGTAGGAGCGTCCACCGTGCGTGTAGGGTCCGTACAGCCGCGACCGTGGGAACCGCTCCATCAGCCACAGGAACAGGGCCTCGTGGCGGGTGTGCATCCGCAGCGTGACCTGCGGCTGCTTGCCATCACCGCCGAACGAGCCCTCGCCGACCAGCAGGCCGACGATCAGGCCCTGGTCAAATTCGGTCAATCCGTCTGACCCGGGTGAGCGCCCGGTGCGGCTTGCGGAAGGCTGGGGGGGAGGGGGAGGGGGTGCCATGACCGGAGTTCTACCGCGAAATCTGTTTCACCGTCAAGAAAAACGTGAAACATTGGTTCGGAGTGGCTGTGGAAATAAGGTCCTCCCGCCGGCACGAGAACATAGACGAGAGCGTCGCCCGCATAAAGCCGCGCAGAGTGCCTCCAGGAGGACCCCATTTTCATAGCCTCCTCAGCCCAGCGGAGCGCACACCGGCCGACTCAGTTTGATCGTGCCTTTGCGGCGACCTTGCGGCCCCGTCGCCAGGCCTCGGGCACACCCCGTCATAGTCTGTAGCGAAGACAGGGCGCGTCAACGCCCGGGCCCAACGTCGACTCAGTTAACCAACGGCGCCACGACGAGACGGCGTGAGGGCTCCTGACCTTCGCTATAGGTCTCGACGTCGAAGCGGGCCTTGAGGTACTCATGCACGACCTTCCGCTCCTGGGCGCTCATGGGGTCGAGCGGCACCGGCCGCCCGGAGCGGATCGCGCTCTCGGCTGCCTGGTCGGCCACGGCACGCAATGCAGCTGCGCGCCGCTCCCGATAACCCCCGGCATCGACCGTAAGTGGCTTTCGTTCGTCCAGGCCGTGATAGGCGATCCGGTATGCAAGGTGCTGAATCGCATCCAGCGTCTGCCCGTGGTGTCCGATCAGCCGCGCGACGTCCTCGCCGACGAACTCGGCAGTTGTCAGCTCGTCGCCGTCATCGAGCTTGAGTTCCGCCTCAACGCCGACGGCGTCGGCGATCGCCTCAAGGATCTCCTCGATGTACTCAAGCGTCTCAAGCTCGTCGTCTGTCGACACAGTCCTACCTCCTGCGTCCTGACCGCTTCTTCTTCTTCCTTGGCGGCGGCGGTGGCACAGCCGGCTCGGAGGATGCGCTGCCTGAGCCCGATCCGCTGGAGCTTGGGCTGCCCGAGGCGCTGGAGCCGCTGGCCCGCGCCCGCGCGCCGCTCAGAAGCCCACCCAGGCCACCGCCACCCGACCCCGACGGCCCGTTCGAACCCTTACTCGAGTCGGTGGACCCTCCCGACCCACCACCTCGGCTCGAACCACTCGATCCGCCGTTGCCGGCTCCACCGCCACTCGATCCTCCGGACCCAACGCTGACGACCGGCGGTGGGGCCGGGCCATCATCCGCTTCAACGTGTACTGCTGACCCATCGTCCATGCGTTCGTCGTGATCCAGTAGACGATCAGTCCCGCCGGGAACCGGATCACGAAGATCACGAAGATCAGCGGCATCAACATCATCAGTCGGCGCTGGTCTGATCCATCGTCGGCGCCGACATCAGCATTGTCGACAGCACCTGCGTGCCGACGTAGAGCAGCAGCAGGATCACCAGCGTCGCGCCGTGGGCCGTATTGGTGATGTCGTCGATGAACAGGAAGTCGCGCCGCGGGCACCGGGCCGCACGCGATCGGTGCGACTCGCCTTGGCGGCAGCGGCAGACATGCCGTGTGAGATCAGGCTTAGCTGGTGGGCGTGCTGGATACCGGGGCAGATATCCGTGCGCAGGTTCTTGCGCAGCATGTAGAACAGAGAGATGAAGACGGGCAGCTGAGCCACCAGAGGCAGGCACGAACCCAGCGGGTTGACGTTGTTCTCCCGGTAGAACTTCATCATCTCTTCCTGCTGACGCTGCTTGTCCTCCTTGTACTTCTGCTGGATCGCCTTCATCTCCGGCTGCAGATGCTGCATCCTGCGCATCGAGCCGAACTGCTTGACCGTCAGCGGCAACAGCACCAGCGCGCACGCAGATCGTCAGCAGCACGATCGACCAGCCCCAGGAGAAGCCAAGGCTGTGTGGAAGAACGACAGGACCTGCTGGAAGACGTCGATCAGCGGCTGGAAGATGTTGGCGGTGAGCAGCATGGTTACGCGCCTGCCACCGGCTTCCGCGACCTGAACAGCCGCTGATTCTCAACGGGATCAAATCCGCCGCGGCTCCACGGATTGCATCGCAGCAGCCGCCAGCCCGCCAGCACAAGCCCGCGCAGTATGCCGAACTTTGTGATCGCCTGCGCGGCGTACTCCGAGCACGACGGATAGTACTTGCAGCGCGCCCCCAACATCGGAGACACCGAAATTCTGGTAAAGCTTGATTGGCAAGGTGAAAGCCCGCCTGAGAACGGGTCGCCCGGCGGTCATCCGCAGTCCTCGCTGGTCATGCGTGGCCCTCGGCAGCATCGAGGCTGGATTCACTGCTCTCAGCACCCGGGGACTTCAGCCCGCTGGCCTCGGCCGCGGCTTCGGCCGGGGCGGCGCAGCTCCCTCGACCTTATCGATCAGCGTCCGCATCGCCTCGTGCATCCCCGCCAGTCCGTCGCGTTCAGCGATCTCGCGCGCGCCGGGACGTGCGATCACAACCGCATCCGCGCCCACCGGCAGCCGCGCCGACTCGACCGCGAACGCCTCGCGCAGCAGTCGCTTCACGCGGTTGCGCTCGACCGCGCCGCCGACCTTCCGCGACACCGACAGCCCAAGGCGAGGCGGCTCATCGCCGCCCCGTGGGAACACGTACAGCACGAGGTCGCGCCCGGCATGAGACCGGCCGTTGCGCATGACGCGATCGAAATCAGCGCTTCTGGAGAGCCGCCCACGGCGAGGCGAACGTGCGCCCGCCACGGACCACCTACACCGTCAGGCGCTTGCGGCCCTTGTCGCGGCGGCGCTTGAGCACGTCGCGGCCGGCACGCGTCTGCATGCGCGCTCGGAAAGCCGTGCGTACGGGCGCGCTTGCGCTTCTTTGGTTGGT
Source organism: uncultured Actinomycetota bacterium (assembly GCA_963804615.1). Classification (GTDB taxonomy): domain Bacteria; phylum Actinomycetota; class Thermoleophilia; order Solirubrobacterales; family Solirubrobacteraceae; genus Palsa-465. The sequence goes on along the minus strand of CAWDRA010000009.1, from coordinate 188,300 downwards.
AGGTCCTCTTCATGACAAATCCTCCCGGGCCGAGCCGGAGTCGGCATCGCAGTATACGCAGGCTCCGCGGATTTTCCCGGCGATGTCGTCCGTGCGAGCCGTCCGTAGCGGGCAGACCAGCTGTGCGAGCTTTTTCCCGCGCTTTGCGCCAACGCAGCCCGCCCAGGCGCGATCGCCGGGACCGCAGCGGTATATTCGCCCACCCGGTCCCACTCCGGCCGGACCTCACTGATACGAACCGACTCAGCCGTTGGGAGCCGTCCGGAGTTGCCTGCGCATCTCGAGCTGACCCCTGCCTGGCAGGACATAACAAGGAGACTGCGCCAGCCGTCGGCGACTCCGCCTATGAGATCTGGCTCGCGCCGCTGCAACCAGAGCTGGGACGGATCCGTGCTCGTCCTCGAGGGCAAGCCCGGCACAGACGGCTGGGTCAGCCGACCGCTACGGCCGCGCGCTCGAGCGGTGCGCACGCGCGGTGCTGGGGCCATCCGTCCACGTCGTCTTCGCCGGCGACGCCGCCTCAGTCGCACACGCGCGCTCGGCGAGCGGCACCGTGTCGCGACTCCGGCCGGCGCGGGCGGCTCGGACTCGGTCGCGGCGGCGGAGCACTTCAACCCCCGCCACACGTTCGACCAGTTCGTGATCGGCGACGGCAACCGGCTCGCACACGCCGCCGCGCTGGCCGTGGCGGAGAACCCGGGCCAGGCCTACAACCCGCTCTTCCTCCACGCACCGCCGGGCCTTGGCAAGACCCACCTGCTCGGCGCGATCGCCAACTACATCACCGCCTTCCAGCCAGGTACCACGGTCCGCTACACCACCGTCGAGGCCTTCACGAACGGGTTCATCGCGGCGCTCAACGGCAAGGCGCTCGAGCGTTTCAAGCAGCCTCTACCGCAACGTCGACGTCCTCCTGATCGACGACGTCCAGTTCCTTGCGAGCAAGGCGAAGACCGAGGAGGAGTTCTTCCACACCTTCAACGCGCTCCACGACTCAGGGCGCCAACTGGTCCTGACCTGCGACCGGCTTCCGAGCCAGCTGACCGGCATCGAACAGCGCCTCCGAGAGCGCTTCGAGTCAGGCCTGGTCGCCCACCTCACAGCCCCCGATTGGCGCACCCGTATGACGATCCTGCAGCAACGCGCCGCACTTGATCGACATCCAGATCGACGATGATCAGGCGCGTGCTCGAGCTCATCGCCGAGCGCGTCACCGACAACGTCCGCTCGCTCGAGGGCGCGCTGATCCGGATCGTCGCGCACCACTCGCTGACCGGCCAACCGCTCGACTCCCGAGCTCGCCGCCACGGTGCTCGACGCGATCCATCCGCAGAGCGCCGCAGACCACGGCTATCCGGCGCGCACACGCTGACGACCGACCAGCATCCTCAAGACCGTCGCCGAGCACTTCGAGCTCATCGAGCACTGACATCACAGGCGAGAGCCGCCTGGCGCGAGTCGCCTGGCCCCGCCAACTCGGCATGTACCTCTCACGCGAACTCACTGACGCGCCCCTCAGCGGCATCGGGCAGGCATTCGGCGGCCGCAACCACGCCACCGTCCTGCACGCGTGCAAACGCGTCTCCGACCGCATATCTGTAAACAACGACGACGCCGCCGACCTCCAGCACCTCACCGAGATCCTCCGTCATCCACAATCGTGACCGCGGCTGTTGACAGACTCAGCCGTTGGTCACCCAACCAATTGACCACAGCTTTCCCGCAATTTCCGAAGAAAGCCAGCACTTCTCGACAGCCTGTTCTGCTCCCTATGACTTCTATTTCCTTCAAAGGAATTCATCGTGAAGATCTCACTCGACCGCGATGCGCTGCTCGTCCCAGCTTCAGGCCGTCACACGTGTCGCCTCCACCCGCACCGCCATCCAGGCCCTTTCCGGCGTGCAGCTGTTCGCCGCCGGCGCCACCTGCGAACTGCGCGCAACCGATACCGATGTCAGCCTCCGCGTTCCGCTCGAGGCCGACGTCGTCCGCGACGGCAACGCTCGTGCTCCCCGCACGCCTGTTTCTCGATGTCGTGCGGTCGCTTCCACAGCCCGAGTCTGACGCTGGAGCTGCGGCCGGCCGAGCAGGACGTCGAGGTCCTCTCAGGCAATGCCACCTTCCACATCCGCACGCTCCACGCCGAGGACTTCCCGCCGTTCCCTGACCCGATCCGGGATCCGCGATCTCGCTGCCGCTGAAGGCGTTCGTCGATACCGCGACTCAAGGTCTCGGGCTCAGCCTCGCGAGACGAGACCCGCCCGGTCCTGACCGGCATCCTCGTCTCAGCCTCCGGCAGCGAGGTCCGGATGGTCGCGACCGACTCCTACCGCTTGAGCGTCAAGGAGACCGACGCTCGAGACGCCGCTGAGCGGCGGCTTCGAGGTCAACGTGCCGGCGCGCGCGCTCCAGGAGTTGGCGCGGCTCGCCGCCCACGCCGAGGACGAGAGCCTCACGATCAGCGTGCGCCAGAACCAGGTTGTGTTCGTCCTCGGACGACGTCGTCCTGTCCTCGCGCCTGATCGACGGCCAGTTCCCGAACTACCGTCAACTGCTGCCGGAGGCGTTTGAGCACGAGCTGCGCATCTCCGGGCCCGAGCTGCGTGACGTCGTCCGGCGTGTGAGCCTGCTGGCCCAGAAGAACGCCCCGCTGCGGCTGTCGTTCACGCCCGGCGAGCTGACCGTGTCGGCTCAGACGCCGGACATCGGCGAGGCGCGCGAGTCGCTGCCGGTGAACTTCCAGGGCGAGCCGCTCGAGATCGGCTTCAACCCCGAGTTCCTGCGCGACGGCCTCGACGCGATCGAGGAGGGCGACGTGCTCGTGAAGCTGATCAGCCCGCTGCGTCCTGGGCTGCTCGAGGCGGGCGACGGCAGCGGCTTCGTCTACCTGATCATGCCGATCAGGCTGAACGTCTAGGCCCGCAGCCGCCCGGACGATGCGCGTCGTCTCCGTCAGCGTCCGCGATTTCCGTAGCTACGAGACGGCCGCCGCCCCGCTGGGCGGCGGCTTGACCGTACTCTGGGGCCCCAACGGGGCCGGCAAGACGAACCTGATCGAGGCGCTTCTACTTCGGCTGCACCGGCCGCTCCTGCCGAACCGGAAACGACCGTGAGCTCGTGCGGTTCGGTGCCGACACCACGCGAGTGGTCGTCGAGGCCGAGGACGAGCTGGGTCGCACGAGCTCACGGTCGGCTTCTCGCCGGGGGAGCCGAAGCGCATGACGGTCGACGGAGCCCAGGTCGAACGCCTGCTGGACGCACCCCAGCGTCCGCTCGTGAGCGTCTTCCTGCCGGACCGGCTGGAGTTGGTCAAGGGTGTCCCGGCGCTGCGCCGCGCACATCTCGATCAGTTCGTGACTGCGCTGTGGCCGTCGCGGACCGCGAGCGCGGCGCGCGTACGCGCAGGCCCTGGCCCAGCGCAACGCCCTGATCGGTCGGCTCCGCGCGGCGATCGGCTCACGAGCCGCGCTCGAGGCCTGGGACGCGCGGTTGGCCGAGACCGGCCTTGCAGCTCATGGCGGACCGCCGGCAGCCGTCGAGCTGCTCGCAGGGACGTTGTCAGCGACGTCTGTGAGCGGCTCGCGTCTGGATGGCAGCCCTGGATCGCGTATCGGCCCCGATCACGCGCCGGCACCGCCGCAGGGTTCGTCGAGGAGTTGCGCGATCCGGATCGACGGCGACCTCGACCGCGGCTTCACCGATCACGGCCCCCACCGAGATGACCTCGCGATCACGCGCGAGGGCCGTCGCCCTGCGGACCTACGGCTCACAGGGGCAGCAGCGACTCGGCCTGCTCGCGCTGCTGCTCGCCGAGCGGCGAGTGATCGCCGCGAACGCCCGAGCATCCCGCTGATGCTGCTCGACGACGTCATGAGTGAACTCGACCGCGATCGGCGCGCGGCGCTGATCGAGCTGCTGGCCCAGGACGGCGGGCAGGCGGTGATCACCACCACCGACCTCGACCATGTTCCCGGCGTGTTTGCGCCGGCGTCGCCCGGATCGCAGTGCGGTCCGGCCAGATCGTCGAGGACGTGAGCCAGCAGAGGTCGCCACCGGATGACCCTGCACCGACGCTCTCCACGGCAGATCGCCGGTGCGCTGGAGTCGATCCGCGGCACCTGGCAGCCGGCCACTCCGCTGGGCCAGGCACAGACCGCCTGGGATCGAGATCGGCCGTGTCTGGACCGACGTCATCGGCGAACACGGGCCCTACATCGTCCAGCGCACGGCGCTCGTAGGTCTCAAGGCCGGGGTGCTGACCGTCAGATGCTCGGAGGCGGTCGTCGCCGACACGCTCACGCTCGAATCCGAGCGCGTGCTGGGCCGGTTGAACCAGCAACTCGACGGCGATCCGATCCGGCGTCTTCGATGCGTTACAGGAAGCCTCGGATGACGGCTCATATTTTGGTAACCGTTCAGTCCCTGGGTTCAGGTGAGTGCTGGGAGGGGGTCGCCGCGGGTGTGGGCGGTGATCAGTTCGGTCAAGGTATTCGAATAGGGAGCGGTGTTGTTGGCGGCAGGTCACGGCGGCGGAGAGAGCACGTTCGGCGAATCGTTCGCCGTTGTGTGATCGGGTGCCGTGCGAGAGTTTTCGGTGGATGACGGGGCCGCGGAGCGCGCGTTCGGCGGGGTTGTTGGTCGGCTCGCACCGCCTCGATGGTCACGAAGGTCCAGAGCGCGGGCCAGATCTTGAGTAGGTTGTTCGCGAACACGCGGTGCAGTCGGGTGCGCTGGCTCTTGCGGCCGGCGTGCTTCGAGCAGTTCGCCGTAGCTCTGTCTGGACCGGCTCGATCTCGGCCTGGCAGCCGGTCGCGGTCGTGGTGCTCGTGCTGGTAGGCGCGCCACGCGTTGAACACGCGGCCGGTGAGCTCGAGGCCCTGCTCACCGAAGATCTTCTGCTCGGCGAGGCCTTCTGAGTGGCGGCGGAAGTCGCGCTGCAGGTGCGACCAGCACACCTGCCGGCGGTCGGGGTCAAGGTGCTCGTAGCCGGGCCAGCGGTCAGAGACGATGATCCCGGCGTAGCCGCCGATCAGCTGATCGAACTGTTCACGGTTGCAGTGCTCGGCGATCTGAAAGATCGACGCGTCTGGGGTGCGTCATGCCCCACAGCGCGCGGCGAGTCCCCGGCGGTCCGCCAGCCGGTCTCATCGACATGCACCGCGTGCTGGGTGAGGATCCAGTCACGCAGCTGGCTCATGGGAGTCGGCCAAGCGCGGTCTGAGGCGTGCTGGCAGATCGCGTCCACCGCTACCGGTCGACACGCGAGCGCCGAACAGCTCGCCGGCGAGCTCCGCGATCCCCCGCCGGGAGATCCGGTTACGCGCGGTCAACGTCACGATCGCCGCCCGTAACCTCGGCCCGAACGCCGATCCCCCGACCCCTGCCGGCAACACGGCGGCCGTCCTGGTCCCGCACTCCGGGCAGTGCAGCCGGTGGGTGCGATGCTCGACCAGGATCACGCTGATCGGCGGCAGCTCCGCCACCTGGTGGCGGCCGAACCGGCCGCCCGGCCGAGCGCTCATCCACCGTGAACTCATGGCCGCAACCCCGGCACGCCTGCGGATAATGCGCGACGATCTCATCAACCTGATCCTCCGGTGCAAGCTCACGGCCCGCGCCCCGGTGGCCCTCCTGACCGCCCGCCTCACGCTTCACGCCCTCCTCTTGGCCAGCAGCTCCTTCGCCTTCGCGCGCGCCTCCGCCCGCCGCTGCTGACGCGTCTTCGGCGGATCCTGCGACGGCGGCCTGGAACTCGTCCGCGAGTCCTGCGCGCGCCTGACCCTCCAGCCGCCTCGATCCGCTCCTCAAGCGCCGCGATCTGCGCCGTCATAGGCGGACGTCAGCTCCAACAGAAACGCGACACAACCCTCACGCCCCTGGTCATAGACCGCCTCGGCCCCAGCCCGATCCATACCCACAAGATTCGCCACAAACCAGCGCCGATCCTTGTTATGGAGACCAACACACTGAACGGTTACATATTTTGGCCGTTTTGCAGGGAAAAATGCGGTGTCCGGTACCCGTTCCGGGGGCGTTATGTGCTATTGTTCTGTAGACCAAGCTTCGATGCCCCGGGTCGCGAACATGAGCGCGTCACCGGGGCTTCTCAACGTCAATCGGAGGATCGTTGACGAACGACGACGGCGCCGAGCGCCCCAATTCTGAGCAGAGCTACGACGCCGAGAACATCCAGGTGCTCGAGGGGCTCGAGGCGGTTCGCAAGCGCCCGGGCATGTACATCGGCTCGACCGGCGAGCGCGGCCTGCACCACCTCGTCTATGAGGTCGTCGACAACTCCGTCGACGAGGCGCTCGCCGGCCGCAACGACACGGTCGACGTCACGATCCACCCCGACAACTCGGTGACCGTCGTCGACCGCTGGCGCCGGCATCCCGGTCGCGACCATGGAGAAGGAGGGCAAGTCCGCGCTTGAGGTCGTGCTCACCGTCCTGCACGCGGGCGGCAAGTTCGGCGAGGGTGGCGGCTACAAGGTCTCAGGCGGCCTGCATGGCGTCGGCGTCTCGGTCGTCAACGCGCTCTCTGAACGGCTCGAGGCCGAGGTTCGCCGCGACGGCTTCGTGTGGACGCAGAACTACGAGCGTGGCGTTCCGACCGGTGCCGATCCAGAAGGGCGAGCCGACCAGCGAGCACGGCACGACGATCACGTTCCTTCCGGATGCCGACATCTTCGAGTCGCTCGAGTTCAATTTCAAGACGCTCGAGGAGCGCTTGCGCGAGACCGCGTTCCTGACCAGGGGCCTGCGGATCTCGATCGTCGACGAGCGCGGTGAGGGCGCCAGGGCCGACTTCCACTACGAGGGCGGCATCACCGACTTCGTCGCCTATCTGAATGAGAACAAGGAGCCGATCCACAACAAGGTGATCTCCTTCGAAGGTGAGTCCGACGAGGGCTCGGTCGAGGTCGCGATGCAATGGAACGCCTCCTACCAGGAGTCGGTCTTCTCTTTCGCCAACAACATCAACACCCATGAGGGCGGCTCGCACCTGACCGGTTTCCGCACAGCTCTCACCGGCGCGATCAACAAGTACGCGCGAGACATCGGCGAGCTCAAGGAGAAGGACGACAACCTCTCCGGCGAGGACGTTCGTGAGGGCCTCACGGCGGTGATCTCGGCGAAGCTCGCCGAGCCGCAGTTCGAGGGTCAGACCAAGACCAAGCTCGGCAACCCTGGAATGGCCGGCTTCGTCCAGTCGATCGTCAATGCTCGGCTCGCCGAGTGGCTCGAGGAGAACCCGCAGGACGCGCGGCGCGTGATCCGTAAGGCCGTGTCCGCCGCGCAAGCGCGCGCGGCGGCACGGAAAGCACGTGACCTGACGCGCCGCAAGTCGGTACTGGGCAACTCCACGCTGCCGGGCAAGCTGGCGGACTGCTCGGTCAAGGACCCGGCGCTGGCGGAGATCTTCATCGTCGAGGGCGACTCGGCCGGCGGCTCGGCGGTTGACGCGCGTGACCGCAACACCCAGGCGATCCTGCCGCTGCGGGGCAAGATCCTGAACGTCGAGAAGAGCAGGATCGACAAGGTTCTGAGCAATGTGGAGATCCAGGCGCTGATCACCGCGATCGGCACGGGCGTGCGTGACGAGTTCGACATCGAGCGGGCGCGATATCACAAGATCGTGCTGCTGACCGACGCCGACGTCGACGGTGCCCACATCCGCACACTGGCGCTGACGCTGCTGTTCCGGGAGATGCAGCCGCTGATCGAGGCGGGCTTTGTCTACATCGCAAAGCCGCCGCTGTACAGACTCACGCGCGGGCAGAAGCACCGCTACATCGAGCGCGACTCCGAGCTTGAGGAGATCCTGCTCGGCGACAAGTTCGACAAGATCGAGGTCACAGACCACGACGGACGGGTGTTCAAGCTCACTGACACCCGCTGGCAGCGCTTCACGCGCCTGCTGAAGCAGTACCAGGGCTGGGCGTCGGCGCTGCGCACTGCGCACGGACACGGGATCGTGGCGTTCATGCAGCAGGCGCGCCTGCTCGAGTCGGGCATCACCGGCATCGACGCGCTGCGGACGCATCTCGAGGACAACACCAGCCCCAACGGCTACGCCTACACGACCGAGCTGCTCTCAGAGGATCCGTTCGAGATCGTCGTCAAGACGATCGAGACCAAGACGGGTCTTGCGACGACCCATCGCGTCCGCCGCGCCGCGCTCGACGCCAACGAGTACAGCCGACTCGCCAACGTCCACGACGAGCTGGCGGCCCTTGCGGGACAGCCGCCGTTCCAGATCGCGCTCGGCGACAACGTCGTCGACGCCGTCTCCTTCGAGGACCTGCGCGACGGCATTCTCGAGATCGCCCAGCGCGGCGTCACCTACTACCGCTTCAAGGGTCTCGGCGAGATGGATCCCGACGAGCTGCGCGAGACCACGATGGACCCGGCCTCCGCACGCTGGTGCAGGTGACGATGGAGGATGCCAGCGCTGCCGACCGGGTGTTCTCGATGCTGATGGGTGACCAGGTCGAGCCGCGGCGGCAGTTCATAGAGGAGAACGCGCGCCTCGTCAGCAACCTGGACGTGTAGGCCGGACCGAGAGGAGGGATCAGTAGATGTCCACCATTGACACGCTCGGCGGCGGCAACATCGAGCCGCGAGGGCTCGAGGACGAGATGCGCTCGGCGTATCTCGATTACGCGATGTCGGTGATCGTCGGGCGCGCTCTGCCCGACGTACGCGACGGCCTCAAGCCGGTCCATCGCCGTGTGCTGCACGTGATGAACGAGATGGACCTGCAGCCGAACCGCAAGCACGTCAAGTGCGCGCAGATCGTCGGCGAGGTCATGGGCAAGTACCACCCGCACGGCGACCAGGCGATCTACGACACGCTCGTGCGCCTCGCCCAGAGCTTCTCGATGCGGTACACGCTCGTCGACGGGCACGGCAACTTCGGCAACGTGGACGGCTGGCCCGCAGCCGCCATGCGCTACACGGAGGCACGCCTCGACCATCTGGCGACCGAGATGCTGCGCGACATCGACCAGGACACGGTCGATTTCGTTCCCACCTATGACGGCAACACCCGCGAGCCGCTGGTGCTGCCTGCCCGCTTCCCGAATCTGCTCGTCAACGGCAGCTCCGGGATCGCGGTCGGTATGGCGACCAACATCCCGCCCCACAATCTGCGCGAGGTCATCTCCGCGACGATCGCCTACATCGATGACCCGACGATCGATGTCGAGGGCCTGATGAAGTACGTCAAGGGCCCCGACTTCCCGACGTCGGGTCTGATCCTGGGGCGCGAGGGTATTCGCGACGCCTACATGACGGGCCGCGGCAAGGTCAGGGTCCAGGGCAAGGCCCACATCGAGCCGATCGGGCAGGGCAAGGAGGCGATCATCGTCACCGAGCTGCCCTATCAGGTGCGCAAGAACGGCGACGGCGGCCTGATCGAGAAGGTCGCGAACCTCGTCGAGGACAAGAAGATCCCCGAGATCTCCGACGTGCGCGATGAGTCGGATCGCCGCGGCATGCGGATAGTGATCGAACTCAAGCGCGATGCGATCCCCAAGGTCGTGCTCAACAAGCTGTACAAGCACACGCCGCTGCAGACGACGTTCGGCGTCAACGTGGTCGCGCTGGTCGACAACGTGCCGCGCACGCTCTCGCTGCGGGAGGTCCTCGGGCACTACGTCGACCATCAGCGCGAGGTGGTCGTTCGCCGCACCAAGTACGAGCTGCGCCGCGCCGAGGAGCGGGTCCACATCCTCGAGGGACAGCTGGTCGCCCTGGAGAACCTCGATGAGGTGATCGCGCTGATCCGAGCGTCCTCGGACCCGGAGGAGGCCCGTGGCGGGTTGGTCGAGCGGTTCGGATTGACGGTCGTGCAGGCCGAGGCGATCCTGCAGCTGACGCTGCGGCGCCTGACCGCGCTCGAGGCCGACAAGATTCGTGCCGAGCATGCTGACCTGGTCGAACGCATTCGAGAACTGCGCGAGATCCTCGGCGACGAGGCCAAGGTCTTCGGGATCATCAAGGAGGAGCTCGGTGAGATCGCCGAGCGGTTCGGCGACGAACGGCGCACTGAGATCACTCACGCCGAGGGCGAGATCGACATCGAGGATCTGATCGCCGACCAGCAGATGGTGATCTCCATCACCCACTCCGGCTACATCAAGTCGCTGCCGCTCTCAACCTACCGCCAGCAGCACCGCGGCGGTGTCGGTGTCACCGGGATGGACACCAAGGACGACGACTACATCGAGCACCTGTTCGTCACCTCCACGCACGACTTCCTGCTGTTCTTCACCAACCGCGGCAAGATCTACCGGCTCAAGGTCTACGACCTGCCGGAGCAGTCGCGCACGGCCCGCGGTCGAGCACTGGTCAACCTGCTGCCGCTGCGCGAGGGCGAGAAGGTTCAGTCGGTGCTGAACACCCGCGACTTCACGGAGGGCAAGTACCTGGTCTTCGCGACCCGGAAGGGCATGATCAAGAAGACCGCTTTCCTCGCCTACAACACGCCGATCAAGGCCGACGGAATCATCGCGATCAACATCCGCGACGACGATGAGCTGGTTACGGTGCGCAAGACCAGTGGCACCGACGACATCATCATGGTCTCGCGTTCCGGCCAGGCTTCGCGTTTCCATGAGGACCAGGTCCGCTCGATGGGTCGTGACACGGCCGGCGTCCAGGGAATGAACGTCCGCAAGCCGGCCGGGAACGCCGTCCTGGTGATGGACGTCGCTCGTGATGATCAGGAGCTGCTGGTCGTGACCGAGAACGGCTACGGCAAGCGCACCGCGATCTCCGAATATCCTGTCAAGGGCCGCGGGACGATGGGCGTGAAGACGATCCAGCTGACCGAGAACAAGGGCGCTCTCGCCGGTGCACTGGTGGTGCGCGAGCATCAGGAACTGGTGTTCATCTCCCAGAACGGCATGGTCCAGCGCACCTCAGTGCGAGGTATCAGCCGTTACGGCCGTGCCTCGCAGGGCGTCAAGGTCATGAACATCCGTGATGACGATCAGGTCAGCGCGGTCGCACTGGTGGCAGAGTCCGAAGGCGACGATGCCGATGTGGGCGTCGACGACGCGGCCGTGCCGGGAGCCGCCGACGGCGGCTCCTCGGAGCTTGCTGCGGAGTACGGTGATGCCGAGGTCGGTGCGGACTTTGACGCCGGTGCGGACTCTGACCCCGCTCCCGCCTCTGACCCCGGTGTGGGCGACGGTGATGGCGGCGTCATCGCGATCGATCCCGACGCGGCCGAGCCGGACTCCTCGTCCTTCGAGGACCCGGACGCAGATTAGGGCGAGTAGCTGCCGTGAGGGGCGCCCTGCGTGGGGCCAAAGGTTGAACTATTCACCATTTTCCCCCTCGCTAGCGGCTGGCAGGCCGCCACTAAGCCGCGTAGCGCTTGGCCGCGGCAGCCCGCGCGCGGGCTGCCATCACCTCGCGGTCGCGTGGTGGCGCGGCCGTCTGCAGGTCCTCCAGCAGGTGTGCGGAGATGTGGGCGATCTCATGAACGGCCCGCTGAAACGCCTCCTCGTTGGCCTTTGACGGCTTCGCGAAGCCGCTGATCTTGCGGACGTACTGCAACGCGGCGGCTTCGATCTCGTCGTTGGTCGCGGGCGGATCGAAGTTGTAGAGGGTGCGGATGTTTCGACACATGGCGTTGAGCCTACATCCCTCTGACGTGCAGGCTGGAAGGTCTTGGATTTGGGGAGCCTTCTTCAGGGACGAGTACATTGGCGCGACTTGCACACCGGCGGACGCGTTCAGAGTCCCTTGCGAAGGCTCCCCAAATCCAAGACCGCCAACAAAGGTTGTGGATCGTGGCTGCTGGCTGAGAGCGGCTGGCGCGGGCGTGAGGGACGTGCGGCTGGCGGAGGGAGGTGCGTTGGCGACATGTCCGCAAGGCGCATCTGCCGCCTGACGCCTCAGCAGAATGGCCCTTCAATGTTCCGCGCCTGAAGGACATGTCGCCAACGCACCTCCCCCGAACCAAGCCAGGAGAAAGACGAAGGGCGCCTCGATCGAGACGCCCTTCGCGCACTGCTCGGCTGGCATCGCCGTTCTGGCCAACCTACGCCGGCGGGACCAGGCCCGGCGCCAGAACGGTGGTGTCACGGTGGGACTCCGCCAAGGGCGGTCAGCCATCCGACCTAGGGGCCGGACACCTCCAGGGTCCCGCAAGTACTGTCAGACAGGTGGACCACCTCCTTTCTCTGGTGGATCACACCTTACAACGCTCGGCGGCGCGACTCGCCATAAGCCGCGGAGCGCCGGGTACGGCCAAGCGTTCTTGGGTATGCGCGAGTGACAGGCGCGGGCGCTATGTCAGGCGGCCAGCGCGCCGGTCTTGCTGCCGGGCAGATACTGACGCCAGGTCGCGGGGATCGTCGGGCTCGCGACCTGAATGAAGACGTCGGGATTCGGCGTGTGCGGGGCCCGCGCCAGCGTCATCCCGGCCTGACGGGGGGAGGAGTCGCCCTTGCGCCGGTTGCAGGGTGCGCAGGCCGCGACGATGTTGTTCCAGCTCGAGTCGCCGCCCTTGGAGCGGGGCACGACATGGTCGACGGTCAGCTGCGCACGCGACCCGCAGTACTGGCAGGTCCAGTCGTCGCGGGCGAATACAGCACGTCGAGTGATCTTCCGGCGATGGGTATCGCGCGGGACCTTGACGTAGGTGACCAGACGAATCACAGCTGGGCGCGTCATCGACATGCTCGCTGAGTGCAGATGCCGCTCGGACTGCTCGATCACCTCGGCCTTCGCCTTCAGCAGAAGCACGACGGCGCGGCGAACCGTGCAGACGTTGATCGGCTCGTAGGTCGCGTTCAGCACAAGCACCCGTCCACCATCAGGTCCGCGTCGGTGGTGCTCAGACGCGGACCGGGTTGGGACTGGTATTGACGAGCCCATCGCACCGAAAGTCTACCGTGCGGGCGGATGCCAGACGGTCCAAGGCGACCATCTATGCGGCCGGGAACGACCCAAGTGTTCGCAGCACATTCACGCGACCGCGCAGCCCCGCCAGGGCCTCCTGGACCTGCAAATCCTGGTCGCGCCCCTCGAGGTCAACGAAGAACATGTAGCTGCCGAGACCGGAGCGCAGTGGCCGTGATTCGATGCGGGTGAGGTTGACTCCGCGGAACGCGAGCTCCGACAGGCAGCTGACCAGCCAGCCGGGTGACTCGGCACCCACGCCCCAGAACACGATCGCGGTCTTCCACGCGGTCTTGCCGGAGGGAGCTTCGCCGGGCACGCCCACCTCGCCCACCTCGCCCACCTCGTCGGCGCCATCGCGCGCCAGCCATACGAACCGAGTCTCATTGCCGCTCTCGTCCTCGATCCCATCCTCGATGACGACACAGTCGTACAGCTCGGCCGCCAGCCGCGTTCCGATCGCGACCCAGCGGTGCCGGATCCGCTGCGAAACCAGGCGCACCGCCTCGGCGGTCGAGCTCGAGGTCATCACTCGGGCCTCGGGCATGTGCCTGCGAATGTAGCCGCGGCACTGCGCGGTGGCCTGCGGATGCGAGATCACGACCTCGACCAGGTCGAGCGCCAGTGCCTCCTGTGCGATCAGGCACTGCTCGACGGCCAACACGGTCTCACCGACGACTCGGACGTCCTGCGCCTCCAGCGCCAGGGCGTCGAGCGTCACGTTCACCGAGCCCTCGATCGAGTTCTCGATCGGGACCACGCCTCGCTGCACCTGGCCGTTCTGGACGGCGAGCACGACGTCGGGGATCGTCTCATACGCCAGCAACTCGAACCCCTCGGCTGCCGGGGCGCTCAGAGCCGCGGCCTGCGTGAAGGTCCCCTCAGGACCGAAGTACGCGACCCGCATCTCAGCGTCAGCTGCCGCCGTCTGCGCCTGCGCCGGTGCCGGCCGCATCGCCACCGGTGGCGGGGTCGCTCTGGAGCGCCAGCCGTACAGCCTCAGCCTCCTCGGGCGAGAGTTCCATCTCTGGCTGTCCTTGACTGATCTGCTTGGCGTAAAGGCGCGCGTGGTCACGATGGAGGATCGAGGACAGCACGACTCCCGACCGCCTTGCATCCAGGAGCGCGATCGATGTGGACTGCCGGCCTGACATCTCGCCGTAGGCGTCGTAACGAATCAGAGCGCGATGCGTGATTGCGCCATCGAGCCGAGCCTCAGCATGGGTCACCCGCTGATCGAGCCGGGTGCCGAAGTCCTCCACATATTGAGCCAGCGTCTCATAGGAGGACTGCAGGTGCGCGGCGTGCGCGACCAGGTCCTGCGACTCGTCACCCAACACCGCCCGCTGGGCCGCCTTCAGCCTGCGCAGGGCCACGGTCAGCCCGATCGACCACCCGAGTGCGACGACGGCCGCCGCTCCCGAGGCGATGGCGATGATGCCCGCAGTCGTGTCCAGGTTGTCCACCCGTCAAGCATAAGGAGTGCGACGCCAGACCGAAGGCCCGGCGCCCGGGTGATGCGGCCCCGGCCGGGCGACCTCGGCGGAGGGTCTGCGGCCGGGGCCGCGGTCAGTTGAAGGTGACGGTGTAGGTGGCGATGTTGTTCGACGTCACCGTCTCGCGCGGGACCGGCACGACCTCGGCCGTCACGGCGTGAACGCCGGACGGAACGGCCGATGGCAGCGTCACGCTGCAGGTTGTCGTCTGCCCCTTCATCGTCTCCGGGATCGTCGCAGTTCCGGTGTCGCTCAAGCCTTCGATCGAGACCTTGCACTCGACGTCGTACTCGTTGTAGTCGCCGCTGTTGGTCAGGTTCAGCGTGAACGTCGGCGGCGAGCTGCTGGCTGGGATCGTGTTGCCCGTCGTCGGGCTCAGCTGAGTGCCGTTGACCGTTACGTAGTTGAGCTCGTGCCCGTGGGCGCCCGAGCCGGTGTTGTTGGCGGCGTCGGCCGCGCCGGAGGAGACCTGCGCGCCGATCTTCTCGGCGATGAACGACGAGTTCATCCAGCCGAGGTCAGGCAGGATCTGCCCCGGGTTGATCTGCTGAGCGCCCTCACCACTGCCGATCGGAATACCGGCACCATTCAGCGCCTTGGCGATATCCGGAGTCACGAAGGTCTTGTACATCACATCCGAGCCATAGAGCATCGAGGTCGCGACCGAGATGTCGTAGACCGCATCCTTGCTCGTGGTCTTGCTGGCCGCGCCCTGGATGTGCTCAGCGATCTTGGAGATCGCCTGTGACCGCAGAGTCATCGTCTGCACCAGCGCGGTCTGGGCGTCCGCCATCTGCCCCGGTGCTCCGAACGACTGCGCCTTTGAGAGCTCGTCGCGGGCCGTAGCGGCGTAGCTGTTGAGCTTGTTCTGCAGCGTCTCGATCCCGCTCGAATTGAGATCGCCGCTCTCGAGCGCGTTGAACATGTTGGCGCCGTTGTGGTTGGAGTCCTTGATCAGCGTGCTGACCTCGGCGTTGTAGTTCTTCAGCGAGTTGTTGGTCCGACTCACCTGGCAGCCGTGGATCAGCAGCGCCATCGCGATCACGATCACGACGATCACGACCGCTGCGATCAATCGCCGGTTCTGGATCTCCTGCTGATGTCTGTCGCCCGGCGGCCTTCTCGAACCCCCATCCGATCGGCTCGATCGGCGCCGCGGCATGCTCCGCGATCGTCTCGGTTCTGTGGACGGGGTTTCTTCCAGCTCGTCAGCCTCGTCGAAGAACGACAAGTCCTCGCTCCCTGCAGGTGTTTGTCAATGCGGAGTAAAGCGGCTGGCGCAACCCTACGACAAATCCGCAAGCCCGCGTGCAATTCCCCGGCTTTCAGATCGGTCCGCAGGGGCGGCGGCGGCCGTCCCGAAATCCTTTAACACGTGAGCGCGAGCGAGGTTTCACTGCTGCACGTCGGCGAGCAGCCGACGGCCCTTTCCGCATCCGGTGAGTCGGCCACCGTGATGTGCCGCTACCGGCTTGGCAAGCGCCTCGGCAGCGGCGCATTCGGCACGGTGTGGTCGGCCCGCGACGAGCGCCTGGACCGGGACGTCGCGGTCAAGGTGCTCCCGCGCGAGCGCGTGATTCACGCCCGGTTTGAGCGCGAGGCTCGCGCAGCGGCGCGGCTTCAGCACCCCGCGATCGTGACCCTGTACGAGGCCGCCGTCGACGATGAGGGCGCCTACCTGGTCTCCGAGCTTGTCCGCGGCCGCACCTTTGGGGAGCTTCTCGAACAGGGCCGGCTGTCCGATCGCGACATCATCGAGGTGGGCCTGGCGCTCTGCGACGCCCTCGATCACGCGCACAGTCAGGGTGTTATCCACCGTGACGTCAAACCCTCGAACGTGCTTGTCCCGAATCGCACTGCTGGTGGTATCCGGTCGGCGAAGCTGACCGATTTCGGTGTCGCTCAGGTGCTCGGCGCCGACACGCTGACGCAGACAGGCGACGTCGTCGGGACGCTCGCCTACATGGCACCTGAACAGGCGGACGGTCGGGAGGTCGGTCCTGAGGCCGACCTCTATTCGCTCGCGTTGATCCTCTACGAGGCGCTGACCGGCGTGAATCCGCAGGTCGACTCGAGGCGCACGGCTCGCGGCCGCAGGCACGCGACCACCTTCGTTCCGCCCCTGCGCCGCCAGCGACGGGATCTCGACCGCCGGCTCGCCGCCGGGATCGACCAGGCATTGCATTCTCGTCCCCATGACCGAGGCACACCCGACGAGCTGCGGGCGGCGCTGGAGGACTCGCTGGCCACTGCGGAGGACACCCGCGGCGTGGTCGCCGCAGCCGGGTACGCCCACGATGGCGACACCTGGGTCCGCGACGAGCCGGGTCCTGCCTGGCGCAACACCGAGGTATCTCCCTCCTCCCGCATGTCGAAGTCCGGTTCTGGAGCCGGCCGACCGGGCGAGATCAGATATGCGGGCTCTCCTGACGCGCCGCTGACGTGGTTACCCCGCGCCGCCAATGCCGCAGCCGCCGGCCTCGGTGCCGCCTGGCTGCTCACCCACCTGTACGGCCACCCGCCGCTGCCCACGGCCGTGGTCGCGCTTGGTTTCGCGATTGTTGGCCTGCTGGTGCCGCTGGTCGGGTCGCTGGCGACTGCGATCGCACTCGGATCGGTCGGGCTCGGTGGTGCCTATCCGGCGGTTGTGGCCCAGCTGGGCTCGAGCTGGTGGCGCCGGGCGTTCTTTGCGGCCGTCGGGTTCTGCCTGCTGATCGGCGTCTCGAAGGCCTCACACCAGAATCTCTACTGGTCGCCGGTCCCGTTCCCTCCGGCGCACGGCCACGGGTTGGCGGCCATCGGCGTCTGGGCGCTGGCGGCGGCGGTTCAACCACTCATCCGCACCCCCAGGTTTCCGCTGCTTGAGATCGTTCTGTGCGCGGTCTGGTCGGCCGCCATCGTGATCGCGCTGAGGTCAGTCGGCGCCGTGCCCCTCGACGGTGCGGTGGCGGGAGCGCTGGTGGGGATGCTGATCGTCGCCTGGCGGCCACTGTTGAGCCTTGCTGAAGAAACACGTCGTCTGCCTGGTGCAGACGGCGACGTTGCGTAGCATGGATGGTCGGAGATGCCTGTCCTCAAGAGCCTCGAGAGCAAGATTGCCGGTGTCGTCGAAGGCACCTTCAGCCGCGTATTCCGCTCGGAAGTGCGCCCTGTCGAGATCGCTCGCAAGCTCGCGCGCGAGATGGAGGAGCACCAGTACGGAACGCTGTCGCGCACGTACGTGCCCAATGAGTATCGCGTGTACCTGTCCCCACGGGACCGTGAGCGCTTCCACACCTACGAGGAGGCGCTGTCTGACGAGCTCGCCGGCTATCTGCTCGAACACGCACGTCGCGAGGGTTTCGCCCTGCTCTCACGTCCTGTGATCGAGTTCGAGACCGACGATCGCCTGCACCTCGGCGAGTTCGGGATCGAGACCTCGGTCGTAGCTCCGGATGAACGGCCGGAGCCGGACCGGGCCGCGCGCGAACAGGAGCCAGAACCCGCGGCCACGGCTGGTCGGACGATGGTGTTCAGTGCTGCGCAGCGGTTGTCAGAGCCGCTTGAGCAGAACGCGACGGTGCGTTCGCAGCGTGCGCTGTTGATCTACGGTGGCCGTCGGTTGGTCGTCGGCGCCCGGGGTGTGACACTCGGACGCAGCCGTGAATGCGATGTCGTGGTTGATGACGCCAACGTCTCACGCCGTCACGCTGAGCTACGCCCGCGCGGCAATGCCTGGGTGCTGTCGGACCTCGGCTCGACGAACGGCACGCGACTCAACGGCCGTACGATCCAGGCTTCCGAGGTTGTGCGCCCGGGCGATGAGATCGAGCTCGGAGCCTCACTGCTGACCTTCGAGCTGGAGTAGCCGCATGCTCCAGCCCGTCTCCGTCGGCCTCAAGCTCGGCTTCCTGATCGTCCTCTACCTTTTCCTGTTCTGGGTCGCGGCCAGCACGCTGTTTGACCTGCGTCGCGGGTTCGGCGGGCGCCGCGGCGGTCGCGGCAGTGTCGTGCCTAGCGACGCCACCGGGCTGCATCAGACCGTGGATCCGCTGGCGGCGCCCGCTGAGGAGTTCGAGCCACGGCTGGTGGTGGACCGCGCTCAGGGCCACGAGCACGGGGTTGCCTACGACCTCGGAGAGGGTCTCACGCTGGGACGCGGTGATGTGGAGGTCCGTCTGAGCGACCCCTTCGCGTCCTCCCGGCACGCCAAGATCACGCGTCAGGGACGGACGCTCGTGATTGAGGATCTGGGGTCGACGAACGGCACCTACCTGAACGGGGATCTGCTGACCGGACCGCGGCCCCTGCATGACGGCGACAACATCCGCATCGGCGATTCCGAGTTCACCTACCTCCAGTGACCGCTCCGATGCTTCGAGCCGCAGAAACGATCGTGCGCACCGATGCCGGCCGCCAGCGCGCCGGAAATGAGGACTCGAGTTACGCCAGCGCGCCGGTCTTCGTGCTTGCAGACGGCATGGGAGGCGCACAGTCGGGCGAGGTTGCCTCCCAGATTGCTGTGGACGCCTTTGCCCAGGGGCTGCCGGAGACCGGCACGGCAGAGGAGCGGCTGTCGGTCGTCGTCCAGCGCGCAAACCGGGAGATCCATGAGCGCTCGCAGAAGGAGCTGGAGAACGCCGGGATGGGCACCACCATCACGGCGGCGCTGCTCGGGGGGGATTCCGTAGCGATTGCACACGTCGGTGACAGTCGGGCCTACCTGCTTCGCGACGGCGAGCTCTCCCGACTTACGGAGGACCACTCGCTCGTTGAGGAGCTGGTCCGGGGCGGCAAACTCACCGAGGACGAGGCCTTCGAACACCCGCAGCGCTCAGTGATCACGCGGGCCGTCGGCATCGAGCCGATCGTTGAGATTGACACTTGGACGTATCCGCTGCGACCCGGCGATGTCGTGCTGCTCTGCAGCGACGGGCTCACGGACATGCTGCCCGAACCTGAGGTGCAACGGCTGCTGCTCGCCGCCGAGGATCTGGGGAGGGCGGCGGATGACCTCGTCGGTGCAGCCAACGCCGCCGGCGGCCGCGACAACATCACCGTGGTTCTGTTTCGCGTTGAGCTCGCTCCCGAGGGAGCTGCGGAAACGGATCAGCCGACCGTGATCACACACGCCGGCGAGATCCAGCCTGTGCTCGCAGAAGGGGCCACGTCACCCCCACGGACCGCCCCGGTGCAGCCGCGACGCGCGCGATCGCAGGGGTTCAGACCGCATATGCCGGCCGGCTTTGTCCAACCGGCAAAGCGCGAGCGCCACTTCGGACTGCTCGGCAAGACCGTGGCCGCAGCCACGGCAATTCTGTTCGTCGCGTTTCTGATCGGCGCAGGCGGCTACATCGCAAGTCGACAGCTGTACTTCCTGGGGACCAACGGGCAGGGCACCGTTGTGCTCTATCGCGGGTTCCCCTACGTGCTGCCGTTCGGCGTCCCGATGTATGAGACCTACTACATCTCCGGCGTGCCGGCGTCGTCGATCCCACCGACCCGGCGGCGGACGCTGCTCAACCACGCGATGCGCGACCAGACCAACGCCATCAACCTCGTCAATGACCTCGAGCTGGGCAAGATCAGCGGATGAGGGCGCGCAACCGCGAGTTCTTCGCCCTGATACCTGCGGCGCTCCTGATATCGGCGGGGTTCACCGCCGTGTTCATCCAGCGCTCGAACCAGCTGTCAACGGTGTCGCTGATCTTCGGAGCGGCGTTCCTGGGTCTCTGCGTCGCGGCGCACATCTTCATTCGGATAACGCTGCCGCACGCCGACCCCTACATATTCCCGCTGGTTGCCGTGCTGGCCTGTTTCGGGCTGGTGATGGTCTACAGGATCTACGGCGAGACCTATGCGCGACAGCAGGCGCAGTGGTTCGTGCTCGGACTTATCCTGTTCGCCGCGACGGTGTTGTTCTGCCGGGACTACCGCAAGCTGGAGAATTACCGCTACCTGATCGTGATCGCGTCGCTGGCACTGATGGTGCTTCCGGTCGTGCCCGGACTCAGAGACCAGGTGAACGGCGCCTACCTGGAAATCCACCTGCCGGGAATCACGTTCCAACCCACCGAGTTCGCGAAGATCGGTCTCGTCGTCTTCCTGGCCAGCTACCTGCGCGACCACCGGCAGGCGATCGCCTCTGGCCGCAGCATCCTCGGCTACAAGGTTCCTCCGCTGAAGCACCTCGGCCCGCTGCTGCTCCTTTGGGGTGCTGCGATGCTGATCCTGTTCGCGCTGCATGACATCGGCTCGTCGCTGATGTTCTACGGCGGAATGCTGGCAATGCTCTATGTGGCCACCGACCGGATCTCATTCGTGTTGATCGGCGTCGTCGCCTTCTGTGCGGGCGCCTGGTATCTCGGCACGCACATCCCGCACATCGACTCGCGCGTCCAGGATTGGCTGCACACCTACGACTACAAGGTCTACACCGCCGATGGCGGCAGCTTCCAGATCGCCAACGGCACGTTCGCGATGGCTGCCGGCGGGCTGTTCGGCCAGGGCTTCGGCCATACATTGCTGACGATTCCCGGTACCCACCCGGTGTTGCCGCAGATCCCAGCACCGGGCACGGACATGATGTACGCGGTCATCACCGGCGAACTCGGTCTGTTCGGGGCGACGGCGCTGCTGATCACCTACCTGCTGCTCTGTGCACGCGGCTTCAAGGCGGCGATTCTGGCCCGCGACTCGTTCTCGAAGCTGCTGGCGACCGGGCTCTCCGCGATCCTGGCGATCCAGGTGTTCGTGATCGTCGGTGGAGTGACGCGCGTGATCCCCTTCACCGGCGTGACGCTTCCGTTTGTCTCCTACGGAGGCTCCTCGATCCTTGCGAACTTCGTGCTGATCGCGCTGCTGCTGCTCGTCTCCGACCGCGCCCGGCGGCCCGCCTTCACATGATCGGTCAACCGTCATGAACCGCTCGATCGTGCGCCTGTTCGGGGTTGTGATCCTGCTGTTCACCGTGCTGATCGTGTGGACCTCGCGCTGGACAGTGTTCAGCGCGACGGCGCTCAGCAACAATCCGCGCAACCAGTTGCAGTTCTACGCCTCGCTCAAGGTCAAGCGCGGCGAGATCCTGGCAGACAACGGCGAGGTGCTCGCGAGGTCCGTTCCGGCAGGGGGAGGCACCTGGGTGCGCGAGTACCCGACCGACGGACTCTTCTCGCAGGCCGTTGGCTACTACTTCCCGCAGAAGCGGCAACCGCCGACGGGTCTCGAATCCTCACGCAACGACGAGTTGCACGGACTCCAGAACGAGTTCACGAGCGTGTTCGGCAACTTCAACGGCGGCACCAAGGTCGGCGACGACGTCCACACCACGCTCGACCCGACGGCCCAGCGGCTCGCTCAGCAGGAGCTGCAGCAGGCGATCACCGATTACCACGCAACCTCGGGGTCGGTCGTCGCGATCGTGCCGAAGACCGGCGCGGTCAAGGTCCTCTACTCGAGCCCCACCTACAACAACAACGATCCGTCCGCGTGCGGCAGGGGCTGCAGCACCTACTTCGATGCCCTGCAGGGAAGATATCCGCCGGGGTCGACCTTCAAGCTCGTCACCTCCACCGCCGCCCTCGATACCGGCAAGTACACGCCTACCTCGCCGCTGATCAACGGACGGTCGCCGATCATCGTCTCCGGACGGCCGCTCGAGAACGACGGCAACGAGAGCTACCCGGACGTCGATCTGACCTACGCGCTGACCAACTCGATCAACACCGTGTTCGCGCAGGTGGGGGAGAACATCGGCGCCGTCGATATGCAGAAGTACATGGAACGCTACGGCTTCTACTCGGTCCCGCCGATGGACTTTCCTGCCAACCAGATGGCAGCCAGCGGCGAGCTCTTCTACAAACCGCAGTGCGGCAACCGCTCGAACACGCCGAAGCTGGTGCCGGTCACGAATCCATGCGTCGACCTCGGCCGCACCGCGATCGGGCAGGCGAACCTG
Organism: uncultured Actinomycetota bacterium; assembly: GCA_963804615.1. Classification (GTDB taxonomy): domain Bacteria; phylum Actinomycetota; class Thermoleophilia; order Solirubrobacterales; family Solirubrobacteraceae; genus Palsa-465. Next base: position 165,948 of record CAWDRA010000009.1, on the reverse strand, counting down.
GCAGTGACGCCGATGCAGATGGCGATGGTCGTCTCAGGTATCGCCAACGACGGAAAGCTGATGGAGCCGCGCCTGACCAGCCGCGTGGTCAACGATGACGGACAGACGGTCGAGACGGTTCAGCCTCACGAATATGACCAGGTGATGGCACCGAAGTACGCGGAGCAGCTGCAGGTGATGATGCGCGACGTGGTCGAGGAGGGCACAGGTCAGGCGGCCAACCTCGACAACCTCAACATCGCCGGCAAGACCGGAACCGCCTCAACCGGGCTCTGCTATCAGAACGAGCAGCCCGTCGGCGGCAATTGCCCCGACGGGCAGCCGCTCGATGACGCCTGGTTCGTCGGCTTCCCCGAAAGCGACCCTAAGATCGCGGTCGCGGTCGAGCTGTCCGACATTCCCAACGGCTACGGCGGTCGGTTCGCCGCCCCGATTGCGGCGCAAGTGATAAAGACTCTCCTGACGGACGGGCAATGAGCGAATTCGAAGCTGGCGACATCATCGACGGGCGTTACCGAGTGCTGTACCGGCTCGGCGCAGGCGGCATGGCCGACGTCTACCTCGCGCAGGACGAGCAGCTCGACCGGCAGGTGGCGATCAAGCTGCTGCACCGTCGCTTCGCCGAGGACCCGGGCTTTGTCGAGCGCTTTCGCCGCGAGGCACAGGCGGCCGCGTCCCTGCAGCATCCCAATGTCGTCAGCGTCTTCGACCGGGGCACCTTCGGCGGCACCTACTACATCGCGATGGAGAACCTCGAGGGTCGGACGCTCAAGCAATTGATCCGTGACGAGGCGCCACTTGAGACTGGCCGCGCGATCGATCTGACGATTCAGATTCTGAAGGCAGCACGGTTTGCTCACCGCCGCGGTGTGATCCACCGCGATCTGAAGCCGCACAACGTGATCGTCGATTCCAGTGATCACGTCAAGGTGACCGACTTCGGCATCGCGCGCGCGGGCGCATCGGACATGACCGAGACCGGCTCGATCATGGGCACCGCCCAGTACCTCTCGCCGGAGCAGGCGCAGGGTCACGCGGTCAGCGCGCCGTCGGACCTCTACTCGGTCGGCGTCGTGCTCTACGAGATGCTGACCGGACGCGTGCCGTTCGACGGTGAGTCGCCCGTGTCGATCGCGCTGAAGCACGTCTCCGAGGCGCCGACCCCGCCCAGCCGGTTCAATGCCGAGGTCCCCTCGGCGCTCGAGCAGGTGGTGCTGTGGTCGCTCAACAAGGATCCGGCTGATCGCCCGGCCGACGCAGATCAGTTCATCATGGCGCTCGAGCAGGTGCGGGAGGCGCTGGCCTCACCGGAGGTGACCGCCAGCATGCGGGCGCTGACAGCGGCGAACTATCCGCAGTCCAGCCTCGTGCCGGTCGCGGAGGCGGCCGGCATCTATGGCGCGGCGACCGGGCTCGCACTCGAAGGCGAGAAGTCGGCCGGCCATGACCTCGAGCAGCAGGACGATAGGAAGCAGAAGAAGCCGATCTGGCCGTGGATCGTGGGACTCGTCGTGGTGCTGCTGCTGGCCGGCGGCGGCGTCGCCACGTACCTGCTGACACGGCCGAAGCAGGTCTCGGTGCCGTTGGTGGTCAAGCTCATGCAGTCGCAGGCGCAGGCGGATGTGGTCAGCGCGGGCCTGCAGCCGAACGTGATCAGCGCGAACTCACCCTACCCGAGCGGCACCGTCATCCACCAGGACCCGTACGGCGGCACGCTCGTCGACAAGGGCTCGACCGTGCAGTTGACGGTCTCCTCGGGGCCGCGGATGACCACCGTCCCCAACGTCGTGTCGCTGCCGCGCGCGCAGGCGCAAAGCCAGCTCGAAGCGGCGGGGCTGAAGGTCTCTAAGGTGCTAACGGAGACCTCAAGCAGCGTGTCGGCCGGCGACGCGACGCGCACCCTCCCGGTCTACGGGCTGAGCGTCCAGCGCGGCAGCTCCGTAACCCTGTGGATCAGCTCCGGTGTGACCGTGCCGAGCGTGGTCGGTGACGACCTCGGCAGCGCCCAGAGCGCGCTCAGCCAATTCACCGTCCACATCATCAAGCAGACGACGACCAGCGCCGACGCCGGCACGGTTCTCAGTCAGACCCCAAGCCCCGGAGAGGCGGTGCCGGCCAACGGGGTCGTCACGCTGACCGTCGCTGAGGCTCCGGAGACCGTCCGGCTTCCGCGCGTGGTCGGCGACACGCCGTCCGCGGCCACGTCGACGCTCAACGGCCTCGGTCTCAATGTCAACACGGCCTCCACCACGGTGCACAACCCGGTCAACGTCGGGATCGTCGTCCAGCAGAGTCCCGGCTCGACCACAGTCGTCAAGAAGGGCTCGAGCGTGACGATCACCGTGGGCCAGGCCGCGGCTGGGTCCGGCGGTTCCACAGGCGTGAACTCGGGCGGCAACTCGACCACCTCGGGCGGCAACTCGACCAATTCGGGCGGGGCCGGGACCTCGGGCGGCTCGAACCGGACCACCTCGACGACCACGTCGACGACCACCTCGACGCCGACGACGCCGACGACGGCGACGAGTTGAGCGGCTCGCGCCGGATCGCAGTGCTCGGGGGCGGCCGCTCATCCGAGCACGAGGTGTCGCTCGCCTCCGCCGCGTCGGTCGCGGGTGGCCTGCGGGACGCGGGGCACGAGGTCAGGGAGATCGAGGTGGGGCGGGACGGCGTCTGGCGGGAGGGTGGGATCGAGCTCGCGGTCACCCCGGGTCGTGGCATGCCTGAGATCGATGCAGTTTTCCCGGTTCTGCATGGCCCGTTCGGGGAGGACGGCACCGTCCAGGGCCTGCTCGAGCTGCTCGACATTCCGTACGTGGGCGCAGGGGTGCTGGCGAGCGCCGCGTGCATGGACAAGGTCGTGTTCAAGGAACTGATGGCGGTGGCCGGATTGCCGCAGGTCGCCTATCAGGCGGTCAGCTTCCGCGAGTGGGAGGCCGACCCGGAGCTGGTGGTTCGGCGCCTCGGCGATCTGGGACTGCCCGTGTTCGTCAAGCCGGCCCGGCTCGGCTCCTCGGTCGGTATCGGCCGCGTCCAGGCGCCGGAGGAGGTCAGGCCCGCGCTGGCGGATGCCTTCGATCATGACCCGCTGGTGATCGTCGAGGCCGCCGCGCATGGGATCGAGGTTGAGTGCTCGGTCCTCGGCAACGAGGATCCGATCGCCTCGGTACCCGGTGAGATCCTCCTCGCGGCCGGTGAGTCTGGCTGGTACGACTATGAGGCGAAGTACACGCCGGGGGCCATGGAGCTCGTGGTTCCGGCCCGCATCTCGGACGCTGCTCGTGAGCGTGTGCAGGCACTGGCGATCGAGGCGTTCATCCGCTCGGGTTGCAGCGGCCTCGCCCGAGCGGATTTCTTCGTGGCCGGCGATGAGGTGCTCTTGAACGAGCTCAACACGATGCCGGGATTCACCCGCACGAGCGTCTTTGGTGCACTCTTCGCGGCCTCCGGGGTCCCCTACCCGGAGCTCCTGGATCGCCTCGTGGCGCTGGCCCTGGATCGCCACGCGCGCGAGCGTTCTCACAGCTTCTGACTCGCCCCCCGCGGCCGGAACCCGCCGCGAGCACCGCAACTCCTACCGCCCGGCATGGGTTATCTCCACTGGCCGGGTCAAAACAGTGAAGGAGTTTGCGATGAGACGGACTGACCCGAAGCCGGGCGCCACGCGCCGGCTGAAACGCGCCGGAATGGGGCTCCTCGGCCTCAGCTCTGGCAGCAACCGCATTGGCCGCCGTTCCGGTGGGCGCTTCTGCCGCCGGCACGCTGACCGTGACGGGCAGCGTCAATGTGCCCACGGGCGCCAACGCGGGGAATGTGTACGCAGTGCTGCTCGACCTCGGCGGCAACGCCGTGGCTGAGGCGCAGGTGACCGCAGGCTCACCGACGACAAGCGGCTCCTACGAGTTCGACAACGTCGTTCCCGGCAGCTACAAGGTCTATTTCGTCGACCCGACGGCGACCGACGACGTTGCGCCACAGTACCTCGGTCAGGCGACCGCATTTCAGGATGCGGCGCCCACCACGATCTCCAGCTCGGGTGCCGTCGGCGCTGTGACGCTCGTCACCGGCGGTGAGATCACGGGCACGATCAGCGACGCCAACACCGGTGATACCGGCACGAGCATCACGGCCCATCCGGTCGGCGCGACGGACCCCGGCCAGGCCGCCTTCTGGTCCTGGTACGCAGATGGCATCCCTCTCGGGTCGATCGCGACGTCGGGTTCGACCACCGGGTACGCGATCGGCGGACTGGTTCCAGGATCCAGCTACACGCTCGCGTACGGCTTCAGGTGGACGGCGACGATGCCACACTGGTCGACGACCGCGTATGTGACGAGCGGCAACAGCGTCACCGCCGATGCGGGGCTGGCCTCCGTGTTCAAGGCGCAGACGGCGACGCCACTGGCCGTGAGCTTCGGCGTGCCTGCGGTCGGCGCGATCAGCGGCACGGTCACCAATCCGGGCGGCCTGCCGAACCCGAACGTCAGCGTCGGGTTGTTTGACAGCTCCGGCGCCAAGATTCCGGCGTCTGTCAGCTGGTCAGACGGAACCTACACCGCCAGCGGCCTGCTGCCTGGGGCCTACAAGGTCGATTTCGTTCCGACCTCGACCGCGCTGGCGTCGCAGTTCTACAACGGCGCGGTGACACTGGCGAACGCCAGCGCAGTCAACGTCACCTCGGGCCAGACCACCGCCAACGTCAGCGTGACGCTGGGGGCGGCTGCCACTGTCAGTGGCAAGGTGACGGCCGCGCAGGGCGGTGCCGCACTCGGTGGAATCGAGGTCGAGCTGATCGACGCCCAGGGCCACGATGTTGCAGACGCGTTCACGGCGGCCGACGGTACCTACACGCTGACCCAGGTTCCAGCCGGGAGCTGGTACGTCAAGTTCGACGGTGGCCGTGCCTTCAACGGCAGCTACTACGCGACTGAGTACTACGTCGGCAGGTCGACTCTGGCCGGGGCAAAGGCGCTCGCGGTCAATACCGGGGCCAAGGTCACGGGCGTGGATCAGGCGTTGCTAGGTGAGAGCACGACCGCGGCGGGAATCCCCAAGGTCTCCGGTGGGTCTCTGAGCGGCCTGTCGAGCAACAAGGTGGCGCTGAAGTTCAAGCTCACCGCCGGCACCGGACCGGCCGGCTACCTCAAGTCGTTCACGGTGAAGCTGCCGAAGAACGTCAGCTGGAACCGCAGCAAGCTCGGCAGCGCCATCGTGATCGCTCACGACAAGTTCACATACACGATCAAGAGCGGCAAGCTCGTGATCACGTTTGCGACCGGTAAGAAGACGGTCTCGTTCCAGATCAAGGCCGGTGGCATCACGGTCACCAAGGGCATTCAGAACCAGGCCAAGCAGCGCAAGATCAAGTCGCAGTCGGTCGCCGTCGGCGCCACCGACACGGCCGGTGTGACGAGCTCGCTCTCGTTCACGGTCAAGAACCCGCACTGATCGCTGCACGCGTCGTCCGTCGGCTCGCCTCTCGCCTCTCGGCGGGCGGCGGGCGGCGGGCGGCGGGCGGGCTTCTAGCGGTACAGCTCGACCTCGTTGACAGCCGCCGACTCGTGGCCCCGCGGGAGCTCCGTGATCCAGACCAGGTAGTACCTGTAATCGTGTCCGCCGGTGTTCAGGCTGAAATTGCGCGAGGCGGCCACCTCGACGCTGTGCGTGAGCGGTACCCAGCCGCTGCCCTGGAAATCGTGCAGGTTGGGCTCGGAGCTGGCGCCGTAGATCGCGGCCGTGAAGCCTGGGGTGGCCGTGTAGAGCTTGAGTTCGGTGGCCGCCACCGGGCTCGACGCATAGACGTAGATGCCGACGCCGGGCTTGTTCAGCTGACCGGTGTAATACGTCTCGGTCGTCCAGGCCGTGGACTGGTCGCCGTCGACCGCGTAGCGGGCGGCCAAGTCATTCTGGGCGATGCCACCCTGGCCGTCTGGGTTGTAGGCGACCGCGCAGGTTGGGCAGATCGAGACCTTCGCGACGGTCGAGCCTCCGCCGCCACCGCCACCGGAATGCCCGGGCTTCGCTCTGGTTGCCAGCACGACGATCACCGCCGCCACGGCCACCGCTCCGAGGCTGAGCAGCACCAGCACCAGACGGCGGCGGCGCACGCTCAGGGGGACCCGCCTGCGGGTCTCGGGTGGCAGGGTCTCGAGCACCGTGGTGACCTCTCCGTCGGCGGTGCCCGCGCGGGTGGTCTCGAGGGCCAGCACCTTCTCGAGGTCGGCGATCATCTCGTCGTCGTCGACGTAGCGCTCCGACAGCTCCTTGTCGGTGGCGGTCTCGATCACCGATGCCAACGTCGCCGATACCTCTGGCCGGAGCTTGCGGACATCAGGGAAGTCCTCGCGCACGTGCTTCATCGCAACACCGACCTGCGTCTCCGCCTTGTAGGGGAGCTCGCCGGTGAGCATCTCGTAGAGCACGACGCCGAGCGAGTAGACATCGGATTGGCCGCTGACGGGCTGGCCCAGCGCCTGCTCGGGGGCGACGTAGTCGGTCGTTCCGAGCACCCGGCCATCATCGGTCAGGCCCTCCTCCTCGAGCGTCCGCGCGATCCCGAAGTCGGTCACCTTGGCGGTGCCCTCGGTGTCGATCAGGACGTTCTGCGGCTTCACGTCGCGGTGGACGATCTGGTGCCCGTGCGCAGCGCTCAGAGCTCGGGCGATCTCAATGCAGTAGGCGACGGCCTCTGGGATCTCGAGCCGTCCGAGCCGGCGGATGCGATCCTTGAGCGTCTCCCCCTCGATGTATTCGAAGACGATGTAGGGCCTGCCCTCGTCCTCGCCCGCATCGATCACGTGCACGATGTTGGGGTGTGAGAGCCGCGCCACCGCTCGCGCCTCGCGCCGAAAGCGCTCGAGCTGATCAGAGTCGGTTGCGACCTCGCGGTTCATCACCTTGATCGCGACGAAGCGCTCCAGCGTCTCGTCCTGAGCGCGGTAGACCGTCGACATCCCGCCGGAGCCGATGCGTGACTCCAGCCGATACCTGCCTCCAAGGGTCGTTCCGAGCAAACTGCTCATCTACTGGTCCTATTGTGAAACAAGCGGGCCGCATCCTTCCGCCGAGGGTGCGACGCAACCCAACTTGCGCGGGCTCAGGACTGGCTCAGCCTCTCGTCGCCCGCGATCGCACGGATGCCGAGTCCGGGAAGCTCGACCTCATTGTCGCGGTCGGTCAGCGAGCCGATCACCGCCGTGCCGGTGTGGAACGAGGACAGCACGTCGACCGCCGCGCCGGCCTGCTCGGCCGGAACGATCGCGGCCAGACCGCAGCCCATGTTGAAGACCTCCCACATCTCGGCTGCGGCCACCTCGCCGCAGGCGGCGATCAGCTCAAACGCCGGCGGTGCCGGCAGCGGGTCGGTGATCGAGTATCCGACTCCGGCCCCGATTCGCCGCAGGTTCATCAGGCCGCCGCCGGTGATGTGCGCAAGCCCGCGAACCTCGACCTCGCTGCGGATCAGTGCAAGCACGGCCCGCACGTAGATCACGGTCGGCTCCAGCAGGACGTCGGCGACCGACTGCCCACCGAGTATCGATGGCCGTGCGTCCAGCGCGAGCCCGCCGTCCTCAAGCAGCGACCGTCGTGCAAGGGTCAGGCCATTGGAGTGAACGCCCGATGCCGGTAGACCGATGATCGCGTCGCCCGGCTGGGCCGCGGCGCCGTCGATGATCGCGTCGAGCTGCACCACGCCGAAGGCGGAGCCGACGAGGTCGAACCCGTAGGGCGATGGGTGACCGCGGAGCACCTCGGGCACCTGGCAGACCTCGCCGCCGGGCACCTCGACGCCCGCGTCCGCGGCGCCGACCGCGATCCCGCGGCCGATCGCCTCGAGCAGCGAAGGCTCGGCCTGCTCGACGGCGATGTAGTCCAACAGCGCGATCGGCTCGGCGCCGACGCAGATCAGGTCGTTGACGTTCATCGCCACGCAGTCGATCCCGATCGTGTCGAACCGCCGTGTCTGCTCGGCGACGATCACCTTCGAGCCGACGCTGTCGGTCGCCAGTGCGATCCCGACGTTCGGCGCCAGGCCGCGCGGCAGCCGCATCACGCTGGCGTAGTGGCCCGGCAGCGGGACGGTCAGCGACTCGCGCCCAGTCTCGATCGTCTTCAGCACCCTCACGATCGCGGCCACGCCCTCATCGGCCTGGTGGGTGTCCACTCCGGCTGCGGCGTATGCGTCGGTCACGGGCCTCATTCTCACACGTCGGCAGCCGAGCCTGGTCCGTGCGCCCGTCCCGCGCCGCCTGTCCGCGCCAGCTTGCCCAGGGCCACGGAACCGAGAGCGATCCGATAGGCCGAGAACGGCCACAGGGGCCGATCGCGCTCGACCAGCTCGATCAGCCGTGTCGACGCGAGCGTCGAGGCGAAGGAGGCAACCGCGCCAACCGCGAACGCTCCGCGCGAGCCCTCTGGCAATCCACGCTGATAGAGACGCAGGCACTTCAGCGCTGTGGCCCCACCGATCACCGGCAATGCAACGTGCCGCGACAGCCGCTCGGCGTCGATGCGCCCGAAGCGCCGCAGTCGCGCGGCGGTCAGCGTGGCGCCGTTGCGGGAGACGCCGGGGAACAGCGCACAGGCCTGCGCCAATCCCAGCCACAGACCGTCGAGCGGTGCCGCCTCGTCGAAGCCGCGCTGCTGTTCCGACCGGTCCGCCCAGGCCAACGCGGCCGCTCCGGCGATCAGGCCGGTGGCGATCGTGGCAGGCCCGCCGAGGAAACGCTCGATCGGCCGTTCGAGTGCGAAGCCGACCACCACCGGCGGCAGCAGCGACAGGGCGACCACGGCGGCGGAGTCGAGGTCCGCCTCGCGGGCGGCCTCGACGACCTCCTCCCTGAGCATCACCACCAGCGCCGCCGCGGTGCCGGCGTGCAGCGCGACCTCGAAGGCCTTCCGCACCTCAGGGTCGGGCGAGACGCCGTCCCATCCGAGCAGCCACGGCACCAACTCGACATGGCCTGAGGATGAGATCGGCAGCAGCTCGGCCGGACCGTGCAACAGCCCGATCGTGAGCGCTCGCCCAAGGGGCGCCCGCCTCGTTCGTCCTGCCATCAACCGCGCGGCGTCCGCTCGTGCTCCGGCTCTGCCGGCGAGCTGAGCCGAATCTGGTCAGCGGGAGGCTCGCGCCGCCCGCGCCGCCACCGCACGAACCACCACACCAGCGCCACGACGATCACCGCGACAACGATGTAGTCGACGATGTCGAGGTGGTGCTTCCACTGGTTCCAGTTCTTGCCCACGTCCTTGCCGAGCAGCGCCAGTCCCGTGATCCAGACGATCGAGCCGATCGTCGCCATCGACACGAACCGCCAGTACGGCATCTTCACGATCCCGGCCGCGTACGGCGGCGCCGACCGGAACACCGGAATCCAGCGCGACACGATGATGACCGGCGAGCCGTAACGGTCGAACCAGCCGTGCGCCCGCTCGATCTTGGCGTCGTCGATGTGGATCGGGCTGCCGCGCCGGGACAGGACCTCATGCAGTCCGAAATAGCCGATCGCATAGCAGCAGCTCGCTCCGAGCACATCCCCGAGCACGCCGGCGATGATGATCCCGATCAGCGTCATGTTGCCCTGATCGACGTTGAATCCGGCGAACAGCATCGTCACCTCGGTCCCGGGCACGATGATCAGCTGGGACATGATGATCATCAGCGTGATGCCCGCATATCCAAGGTGCTGGACCGCGTGCGTCGCCAGGTTTACGAACGACTCTGTGACCGAAGCGTCGATGAACACGCGCTGAGTGTACGGTTGTCCGCCTGCCCTGTCTGTACGCCTAAGGTCGTAATCGTGCCCGTACCTCTGTTTGACACCGAAACGCCGCTGGCGCCGCTGCGCGCGACGATTATCGAGCGCGTCACGGCTGTGATCGAGGGCGGTCGCTTCATCCTCGGACCCGAGGTGAAGGGGTTCGAGCAGGAGCTCGCCGCCTACGTTGGAACCGGCCACGCGATCGGCGTGGCCAACGGCACCGACGCGATCACGATCGCCGCCCGCGCACTCGGAGTCGAGCCTGGTGACGAGGTGGTCGTGCCCTCCTACACGTTCTATGCGACCGCCGAGGCGATCGCCGCGATGGGCGCGGTGCCGATCTTCTGCGACATCGACCGCGACACCCGCAACATCACCGTCGAGACGATCCGGTCAGTGCTGACCGCGAACACGAGGGCGATCGTGGCAGTCGATCTGTTCGGCATGCCGGCTGAGATCCCGGCGATCCGCGACGCCTTCGGGCTGCCGGTGATCGAGGACGCGGCTCAGGCCCTCGGTGCCAGCCTCGACGGCGTCAAGGCTGGAGCGCTGGGGGACCTTGCAACCTTCTCCTTCTATCCCTCAAAGAACCTCGGAGCCTTCGGCGACGGGGGCGCGATCACGACCGATGACGACGAGCTGGCGGAGCGCATCCGCGCGCTGCGGTTCCACGGCTCGCGCGACAAGCAGAGCTTTGAGTACGTCGGCTACAACTCGCGCCTGGACGAGATCCAGGCCGCTGTTCTGAGGGTGCTGCTGCCGCGGATCGACGCCTGGTGCGACGGACGCCGTGCCGGCGTCCAGGCCTACATCGCCGCGGGGCTCGGTTCCCACCTTGAGCTGGGTGGCGCCCCGCTGGGCGCCACCCCGGCCTGGCATCTGTACGTGGTGACCCACCCTGACGCCGACGCCAAGCTGGCGGTCCTCAACGACGCCGGCGTCCAGGCGCGCGCCTATTACCGCGTGCCGCTCCACCGTCAGCCCGCAATGGCGCCGTACGTCGGTCGCGATGGCCGGGCGCTCGAGCTGCCGGTGACCGACGAATTGGCGCGCACCGGACTGGCGCTGCCGATCAGCCCGGTGTTCACGCGCGCGATGGCCGACGAGGTCGTGGCCGCGCTCGCCGCCGCCTGAGCACCGTGAAGGTCTGGGTCGACCTCACCAACTCGCCGCACGTGCTGGTGCTCGCACCGGTGATCCGGCGCCTGCAGCAGCAGGGACATGAGGTGGAGGTCACCGCCCGCGACTTCGCCCAGACGCTCCAGCTCTGCGACCGGCTCGGGATCGGCCATTTCGCGATCGGACACCACCGCGGCGCGTCGCGGGCCGACAAGGCGATCGGCCTTGCCGGTCGCTCCTTCGAGCTCTGGCGGTTTGCGCGCGGGCGCGGATTCGACCTCGCGTTCGGACACGGCTCCAACGACATCACGGTCGCCGCGCGGATGCTCGGGATCCCATGCTCGACGATGTTCGACTATGAGTGGGCGACGGTCCAGCACAACGTCAACTGCCGGCTGGCGCAGGCCGTGGTGGTGCCGGACGTGATTCCGGTCGAGCGCTTCGAGCGTTACGGCGCCGCCGCCAAGCTCAGGCGCTACCCGGGTCTCAAGGAGGAGTACTACCTGTACGACTTCGAGCCCGATCCGTCGGTTCTGACCGAGCTGCGCCTGGACCCTGCCGAGCCGATCGCGGTTGTCCGCACGCCTCCGGCCGTGTCGCTCTATCACCGGTTCGAGAACGACCTCTTCGCGCAGGTCCTGGAACGGCTGCGCGGGGCGCAGACGGTCGTACTGCCGCGCACCCGGGAGCAGCGCGATCGAGCTCGAGGCATCCGGCGGATTCATCGTGCCCGAGAACGCGATCGACGCGCAATCGCTGATCGCCTACGCCGACCTCGTCGTCTCCGCCGGCGGCACGATGAACCGTGAGGCGGTGGCGCTCGGAACGCCTGTGTTCACTGTCTTCGAGGGCCGTTTGGGCGCCGTCGACGAGCGTCTGATCGCGGAGGGCCGCCTGCGCAAGCTCTCGAGCCCGGAGGAGGTCGAGCTCGCCAAGCGCACCGATCGGCCGGGCCTGCAACGAATCCGTCGCAACCCCCGGCTGCTGCTCGAGCTTCTGGCTTCGCCTGCTGCACCGGGCTCCTGACCGGCGAGGGCCGAGTTCCGGCCAGCGGGCCGGAACTCGGGCACAAGCGCGAATTAGCCCGCGTTTACCGGATTCCCTAATAGAATCCGCGCCGATGCGCCGACGGATACGGTCCGCGGCCTGGCCCGTGCATCGCCACTCGCTCCTGCAGTTCGTGGCGGACGGTCTCCTGGTCGCTCTTGGCTACCTGCTCGCCTACTGGCTGCGTTTCGATTCGCTGCCGACCCGGGGAAGGAAGCGCGATACACGCACCTGTTCGACCACTCGATCTGGTGGGTGGTGCCGCTGACGCTGGTCGTGCTCGCCGGCTTCGGCGTCTACGAACGGCTTTGGACTTACGTGGGCCAGCGGGACTTCGAGCAGGTTGCGAAGGGCGCCTTCGTTGCGACGCTGCTGGTCGTCGGCGTGATCGCACTCGTGCATCCAGTACATAACGGTGACTCACCAGACGGCGTTGCGCTGCCGGCCAGCGTGGCGGTGCCGTTCCTGCTGCTGATGCTGATGCTTGCTCGCGGGGATTCGATTCCTCACGCATCTGATCGCCGAGGGCCGGGTTCGCACCGTTCGGTACAGCAAGGGCACTCGCGAGGTGTTGATCGTCGGCGCGGGTGAGGGCGGGCGTCTGGTCGTGCGCGAGCTGATGCGCAACCCGAAGTTGCTGATGCGCCCGATCGGCTTCATCGACGATGACCCGCGCAAACGCCGGCTCCGGGACGAATACGGACTGCGCGTGCTCGGCACCACCGCACAGTCCGACCTCGAGCGCGTCCTCGACGAGCTCGAGCCGGATGAGGTGCTGATCGCGATCCCGTCGGCCCCCGGTACGGTGCGCGCCTCTGTGGTCAGCGCCTGCCGCGCCCGTGGCATTCCCGTGCGCACGACGCCGACCGTCTTCGAGATGCTGCAGGATGGCGCCGGACAGCTGCGTGTCACCCGTCAGTTGCGCGAGGTCCAGGTCGAGGACATCCTCGGACGCGAGCCCGTGCGCATGGAGCTCGAGCGTGTCGGCGCGTACGTCCGCGGGGAGGTCGTCCTCGTCACCGGGGCGGGCGGCTCGATCGGCTCCGAACTGTGTCGTCAGATCGCGCGCGTGGGGCCGCGGAAGCTCGTACTCGTCGACCATGCCGAGGACAACCTCTTCGAGATCGCCCGTGAGCTGACCGACGAACGCCACGTCAACGTGACCGTGCCGGTGCTGGCCGACTGCAAGGAGGACGAGCGCATGCGCGAGGTGCTCGCCGAGCATCGTCCGGCGATCATCTTCCATGCGGCCGCCTACAAGCATGTGGCGATGATGGAGAACAACCCTGTTGAGGCGGTGCGCAACAACTCGCTCGCGACGCTGCTGATGGCGCGTGCCGCCGGTGAGTTCGGTGTCGAGACGTTCGTGCTGGTCTCGACCGACAAGGCGGTCAATCCGGCGACCGTGATGGGCGCCTCCAAGGCGCTGGCCGAGTGGGCCGTGGAGGCGATGGCGGCCCGGTATCCGGACACCCGCTATGCGACCGTGCGGTTCGGCAACGTGCTTGGCTCCTCCGGCTCGGTGGTGCCGATCTTCCGGCGTCAGATCGCGGCCGGCGGTCCGGTGACCGTGACCGATGAACGCATGACGCGTTACTTCATGACGATCCCGGAGGCGGTCCAGCTCGTGATTCGTGCGGGATCGCTGTCTGAGCGCTCCGGCCAGGTGTTCGTGCTCGAGATGGGCGAGCCGATCAAGATCGTCGACCTCGCCGAGACGATGATCAGGCTCTCGGGGCTCGAGCCCGGCAAGGACATCGCGGTTGAGATCGTCGGTGCTCGCGCCGGCGAGAAGTTCGATGAGGTCCTGTTCAACCCGTACGAGCGTGCCCAGCCGACGGCTGCCCAGAAGATCATCCGTGCCGAGCGTGAGCCGCTTGATCCCGCATGGGTGAAGGAGACCTTCGATCACATCAACCTGCTCGTGCTCGAAGGTGACGCGGCAGCTCTCGCCGGTCACGTCTCGAAGCTCGATTCGCAGCGCGCGGCCGGCGCCGCCGGTGCTGTGGCCCGGACCGCATCGTAGACTCGCGCCACAACATGCTCACGCTCGCCACGCTGTCGGTTCACAACTTCGTCAACTCCGTCGGGGCATACGTCGGGTTCGCCTCGATCATCGCCGTCGCGATCCTGATCCTGCTGTACTTCGCGCACGCACGTGAGACCGCCACGCTGCGTGACCGCCTCGATGAATCTCAGGCAAGGATCGGTGGCCTCGAAGCGCGTGTCGGCCCAGCTGATGAGCGCGCAGGCGGCTGCTCAGGCCGCTGCCCAACGCGGCCGGACTCCGGCACCGGTTGTGCCGGCGCCGGCTCTCAGGCCTGCCGGTGCCGCTGCCGGCGCGGGTGCGGTTGGCGCCGCCGCAGCACTTACGGCGGGCAGCGGCTCGGTACGTCGCGTACCTGTCGCGGCCAACGATGCAGCTACCCAGGTCGGCGTCCCGGCCGGTATGGCCGAGGCTGGAGCCTCGACGCTGCTGCCCGCGGCACCGGCCGGCACCGGTGCCCCGCCGCTGGCGTCGGCGACGAAGCTGATTCCCGATCCCCCCGGCTTGCAAGGCCGGTGCGGCCCGTTGCCGCCAAAACCGATGGTGCCGCGACGACACCCTGTTCGTGCCGGGCTCGGCCGTGGCGGCTGTGACCGCCGCCGCCGCTGCCAGCGCCGCCGCGGCCGCGGGCCGGCCGCAGGTTGCTCCGGCGCCGACGGCCGTGCCGGCACCGGCGGCTGCGGCCGCGGCGAAGCCTGCGGTCGAGCCGAAGACCGAGGCCGCATCGCCGGCTGCAGGCGCGACCCAGGCGCTACCGGCTGTGGCCGCGGCCTCAGCCCGTACTCCAAGCGCGACGCCTCGTGACGTGGCGGCCGCACCAGCGGCTTCCGCCGCGCCGGCGGCATCGGCATCGGCTTCGGGGGCCGCGTCAGCCGGCGCTACACCGCTGGCGGCAGGTGCCGTCGCCGCAGGTGCCGTCGCTGCAGGCACGGTCGCGGCTGGCTCCGGGGTGGCGACGGCTCGCAGTGAGTCCTCCGGACCGCCGCGTGTGCAGATCGGGGCCGAGGCCCGCGCCAGCAACGGCGGCGCGCGCCGTACGAATCCCAGGACCCGCCCTGCCGAGCCGCTGCTGCCACCGATGGATCCCGACGGCACCAAGGCCCACAGGCGGCTCTCCGGACGTTTGGTGCCGCTGCTGATCTCCGCGGCAGCCGTGGCCGTGATCATCGTCGGCCTGGTGGTGATCACCAACAACGGCGGTTCGACCACAGCGAATGTCACGCACAACTCCAACCCCACCGGTGAGAGCGTTTCCAACCAGCAACATAAGCCGGTGCCGTTCAAGCCCTCGAAGTACACGGTCGCCGTGCTCAACGGCACCGCCGTCGGCGGACCTGGCCGGGGATGTCAGCACGAAGCTGGCGAGGCGAGGGCTTCAAGAAGGGCAACGCCACCAACGCCGCCTCGCAGACCTACGGCACGACGATCGTCTACTACGTCCCGGGAGCCGGCGCCGCGCAGAACAAGATCGCCGCGACCGCACGTGGCCAAGGCATTGGCACAGCGACGAGGCACGCCGGCCGTTGATCCCGCCACGCAGGTTGCGATCAAGAGCTGCTCGATCAGTGCGGCGGGCAGCGTCGCTGGGCTCCTGCGGCGCCGACGTGATCGTGCTGGTCGGAAGCGACCGCGCCGGCCTGGCATCCAGTGGCTCCGCCGGCTGAGGGGCCTGCAAGCCCCTCCAGGGCCTCCCCCGGCGACGTGCAGGCGATGGACCGGGCGCGGACCGTTCCTGGCGCGGATGCGCTCACGGATGAGGCATCCGGCCTGTTGCTGGCACGCCATGGCCAGACCGACGACAACCTCGAGCCGATACGGGCCCAGGGCTTCCGCGACACGCCGCTGAACGACGGTCGGGATCGCGCAGGCGCACGCGCTGGCCGAGCGCGTCGCGGCCGACTTCGAGGTGCGGTCGCTGTGGAGCTCGGACCTCTCGCGGGCGGTCAGGACCGCGCGAGATCGTCGGCGAGCGGATCGGGCTCGAAGCCACAGATCGACCCGCGCCTGCGCGAGGGCAATCCGCGGCGACTGGGAGGGGCGGCTCTTCGTGGACATCGCTCGCGACGAGCCCGAGGCCTACGCCGCCTGGATGCGCGGCGGCGCAGACTTCCGCTTCCCCGGCGGCGAGTCGCTGCAGGAACATGCCGACCGTGTCTGGGCAGGCGCTCGAAGACATCCGCGCCACCGGCCCGCTGCCGGCGCTGGTCGTCTGCCACCGCGGCTCGATCCGGGCCGTGCTCTGCCGTCCGACCCGCGCGGGCTCGACGCGTTTCATGAGTACGACGTGCCGAACACCGGCGTGGTGCAGCTTTGAAGCGGCTCCCGGCGCTCGCGTTCGGGTTGCTGGTCGCCGCCACGATCGGCGCGTTCTTCCTGACGCAGGCATCTGAAGGTCGACGACCCGCTGGTCTGGGCAGTCGCGTTTCCGATCCCGGGGCGTTCAACCCGAAGTCGGGTCGGACGCCTCGTGCATCTCGATGACGCACCAGCTGATCAACTACCGCCAGACGGAGCTGACCTTCTACGTCAGCCACGCGGATACGGTCGGGGTTTACATCGTCAAGGCTCGAACCCCGACGGGCACGCAGTCGCCACGGTCTCGTCGCGGACACACAGATGGCCGGGAACGAGCACGGGTCCGCACACCTTCGTCTGGAACGGTCGCCTCAACGACGGCCGGCTCGCGCCCGACGGCATCTACTACTTCAGGATCGCTGCTCGTCACCAGGGCCGCAGCTTCGCGCTCAGCAGCGCGCCGGTGCGGGTGATCACCAGTCCCGCCCGACCCGCGCGTGACTGAGCGTCACGGTGCTCAGCAGCCCGACCGGCACCACCACCACGACGGCCACCAGCAGCGCGGTGCGACCACGACGAGCACGACAACGAGCACGGCAACGGCCACGAGCACGGCCACGAGCGACCGCACCACGACCACCGAGAGCCCGGTGCCGGCGAGTCTCGCCACCGCCGGCGGTCATCGTCCGCGTCCGCACACCAACGTCAGATCCCCTACAGCCACGGCCCGTATCGCCGCGCCTGGATCGACATCTACCGCACCGACGTGGCCGGCAAGCCGCGGCTGTGTGGCCAGCTCTGCGGCGAGCGCCGACCGGCCGCTGGACGCTCTGGAACGGTGAGATCGACGACCGGCCGGCTGCCGGCCGGCACCTATCTCGTCGGGATCACCGCGCAGAACGTCGCCTGCGATCAGGCCACCGTGGCCGGTGGTGATGCCGCCGGCGCCCGGGACCACCCCAGGCGCCGGTGTCACGGTCCGCTACCTCTCGGTGACGCCGCCGCTGACGCCGACCGCGGCCGGGTCGCGGGCGACCGTGCCGCGTCGTCTCGCCGGCGTCGGCTTCAGCTGGAGCTGCACCGGGCGGGCACCTCGAAGGTGCTCGCCCACGGCAACGGCGCCGGCCGGCGCCACGCAGCCTGCCGGTGCCGATGCCACGCCACAGGCCGGTCTGTACGTGCTCGACCGTCCGCGCCGGGACTCAGAGCGCGACGGTGCCGCTGGTCGCCTCCAGGCCGACCGGCAAGGCCGCGCAATGCGCGCGTGCTGGTCGTGCTGCCGATGCTCACCTGGATCGGCAACACGCCCGTCGACGACACCGGCGACGGCCTCGCCGACACGCTCGACGCCGGCTCCGCGGTCCAGCTCAACCGCCCGCTCGTCGACGGTCCGCCGGCCAGCGTCGCGGACGATGCCGCGCTGCTGCCTACCTGCGACCAGCGACCACGGACTTTCCAGCTCACGACCGACGTGGCGCTGGCCGAGGGCCACGGCCCGTCGCTGGTCGACCGCTGGGGCGTCCTCTTCCCGGACGGCGAGGACCTTCCTGCCGGCGACGCTGGCGAGCGAGCCTCACGCGGCTTCGTGAGGGGCGGCGGCGCGCGTGCTCGCGCTCGGCACCGGCACGCTTCAAGGGCACCAGCGAGATCAGCGGCTATCCCGGCCGACCCGCAGGCCGCAGCCCCGGTCACGACCAAGACCGATCTGTTCGGCGCGCAGCGCGGGCCGCTGACCTCGACCGAGGCGAACTGATCACCGAGCTCGACGACCACCTCAACCTGTTCGGCGGCACGCATCGCGTTCAGCGGCTTCAGCCACTACCAGCCGATCGAGCCGCCCGCCGCCGAGCAGACGCGCGCCTCGGCCGCCGGGATCGCCGACGGCTCGCCGGCGATCGTCGCCTATCCGCTTCGGCTCCGGCACGGTCGTCGAGGTCGGCCTCCCCGAACTTCGGCGCCAGCCTCACCCACAACGTCGACTCGCAGGAGCTGCTCGCCAACATCTGGCGCAAGCTCGCGAAGCTCGCCGTCGAGTCGCACATGCGACTAGCGCTCCGGCGCGATGGCGGCCTACCTCAAACGCCTGGTCAGCTCGCTCGGCGCCTACCAGATCGCCGAGCATCCTCCAGAAGATCCTGGCGGTGCTGCTGCTGCCGGTCTACACGGGCAGGATCGCGCCGGCCGGTTACGGCATCGTCGAGACGCTGGCGACGTTCGTGATCTTCGCCAGCATCGTGATCCGCTTCGGCGTGATCGAGTCGTTCCTGCGGTACTACTTCGCCGACACGCGACCGGCCGCACGGACGCGCTGGTGCGCAGGTCGATGCTGTTCCTGATCGGGACCACGACGGTCGCCTGCATCGTGCTGGCGATTCCGGCCGGGCCGCTGTCGCACCTGATCACCAGCGAGCACGTCCCCGGCGCCTTCCGCGTGTCGGTGCTCGGCATCTGGTCGTTCACCAACCTGGAGCTGGCGCAGGCGGTGCTGCGCGTCGACGAGCGGCTCAAGGCCTACGCGATCGCCGGCACCACCAACGTGCTCGTCACCGTGGCCGCCTCGGTCGTGCTGGTGGTCGGCCTCAACAAGGGCTACATCGGCCTGCTGATCGCCAACTACGGCACCAGCACGCTGGTGCTGTTCGGCCTCTGGTGGGACCTGCGGCAGGCGGCTGCTGCCAGCGCGGCGGAGTGGCCGAGAGCTTCCGCACGCTCTTCCGCTTCGGCCTGCCGACCGTGCCCGGCGGAGGCCTCGGTCTATGCGCTCAGCGTGCTCGACCGGCAGTACATCATCCACAACCAGGGCGCCGCGGCCGCCGGGCGCTACGCGATCGCGATCAAGGTCGCCGAGTGCGATCGCGTTCATCGTCACCGCCTTTCAGTACGCCTGGCCGCCGCTCGCCTACTCGGTCAGCGACGACGCGCAGGCGGCGCGGCTGTACGCGCTGGTCACGACCTACTACGCGCTGATCACCGGCTGGGTCGTGGCCGGGCTCACGCTCGAGGGCCGCTACATCATCCGCTTCCTCGCCCCGCACGCGGGCTACTTCGAGGCCTACAAGGCGATCCCGTGGGTCTCGCTCGGCTGGGCGATGTACGGGCTGTGGGTGGTCCTGCTGGTGATCGCCGGGCGCGCGCAGGTGACCAGCCGCAACTTCCCGGCGGCGTTGGTCGGGCGTCGTCGTCAACGTGCTGCTGCTGGTCGCTGCTGGTTCCGCGCTACGGGATCGCGGGCGCCGGCGTCGCGCTGTGCGGCGCCTACGCGGCGATGCTGACGGTCATGCATCTGCTGGTGCGCCGGGCCTTCCCGGTCACGTTCGAGTGGCGCCGGCTCGGGCAGCTGGTGCTCGTGCTGGGCGGGCTTGCCGTCGCCGGTGAGCTGCTGCTGCCGGAGTCCGGGTTCGTCGGCTTCGTGGCGCGCGCGGCGCGTGTTCGCGGCGATGCCGCCGGTGCTGTGGCTGACCGGGTTCCTGCACCGCGCCGAGCTCGACCAGGGCCTGGCGCGTGCTGCGCACGCGCAGCGCGCGGATGAGTGCCGGCATGACGCCGCCCGCCAGTCAGCGTCGTCGTGCCGTTTGCGGGCATCGCAGCGCAGGCTGCGGAGGCCGTCATCGCGATGCTGCGCGTGCTCGACACGCAGCCACGGCGACGAGCTGATCCTCGCCGACAACAGCGGGACCGCGCCGCCGATCACGCGATGGCGTGAAGCGTCGTCGCGCGGCCGCAGCGGCGAGGCCTCGGCCTCCCACGCTCGCAACGCCGGCGCCGCCGCCGCAGGGAACGACTGGATCCTGTTCCTCGACTCCGACGTGATCGCGCCCGCGGACCTGCTCGACAGCTTCTTCGAGCACGACATCGACGACGCGTCGGCGCCGTCACCGGCGACATCGCCGGCATCCCGGACACCCGTACGCTCGCCGCCCGCTACGGCACCGCCCGCAACTTCCTCGGTCAGCGCTCGCACGTCAACAACCCCGTACCGCCCGCGCGCCTCGAGCGCGAACCTGCTGGTCAGCCGCGCCGCCTTCGAGCAGGTCGGCGGCTACACCGAGGGGATCTGGGCCGGCGAGGACACCGACTTCACCTGGCGCCTGCAGGACGCCGGCTGGACGCTCGGCTTCAACGAGCACGCCGTGGTGCAGCACGCCTACCGCGAGACGCTGCGCGAGCTCGGCAGGCAGTGGCGCGGCTACGCGGCCGGCGCGCGCTGGCTCTCTGAGCGCTACCCCGACTTCAAGCCTGATCCCGGGTCTCAACCGCGGCGTGCGCCTCCTGCTCAAGCGCGTCGGGATCGGCCCCGGCGTCGAGTCCGCGCCGACGGCCGCAGCTCCGAGTCCTCGCAGGCGCTCATCGCGCCGGGACCGGCTCGAGTTCCTGTTCGTGCAGTGCTATCTCGGCGTTGAGGAGCAGATCGGCCTGCGGATGTCCAACGAGGTCAAGACCGCGTTGATGCGCGTCGATCTCGTCGACCCGCCGGCGTACTCGCCGCCCGTACGACGACGCGCTGGCGCCGGCGCTGGCCGGCTGGGCGCCGACGGTGAGGCTTGTCACCAGCGAGTTCGCCTACGGCGAGCCGCCCGTGCCGCGACGGTATACCGGCGCGACGAGTTCTTCTACCGCCACGCCGACGGCGCCGCGGGCTCGCGGCTGCGCGCGATCAGCAAGCGCGCCGAGCACCTCGCCGACATGCTGCGCTACCGCCGCACGCCAAGGCCGACGTCGTCGCACTTCCAGTGGCTCACGGTGCCGCGCCTGGACCTGCGGCTGCTGCCGCGCCGGCCCGACCGTGCTGACGATCCACGACCCGCTCGAGCGCGGCTCGCCAGCGCCGCTGCCCGCGGCGCGCGTTCGGGCGGGTCGACGCGGTCGTCGTCCACAGCGAGTACGCCCGCGAGCAGGTGATCGCCCACACGGCCTCGAGCCCGGAGCGTCCATGTGATCCGCCACGGCGCGGTTCAGCAGGCGCGGCTGACCGAGGGCTGACGCCTCCCGGCACGACTGCCCGCCGAGCTGGCGGACGACGGCACGCCCGTGGTGCTCTGCTTCGGCCTGATCCGCCCCTACAAGGGCGCCGAGATGCTGCTGCGAGGCCTGGCGCGGCATCGAGGACGCCCAGCTCTGGATCGTCGGGCGCCCGATGATGGACCTCTCCGGTCTGCGAGCCGCTGCGCCCGCTGGCGCGCGGCTCGTGCCGCGGTTCGTCACCGCGCAGGAGGAACACGCCCTGTTCGCCCGCGCGGACATCGTCGTGCTGCCGTACGAGCGCAGCGAGCGCTTCGGCTTCTCCGGCGTGCTCGCGACCGCGCTCGGTTACGGCAAGGCGATCGTGCTCAGTGACGTCGGCGGCCTGTCTGAGGCTGCGCGATCACTCGGCGCCGCCGCAGCTGGTCGCGCCGGGCGACCCGGACGCGCTGCACGCAGCGCTGCTCGAGCTGCTCGCCGACGAGCGGGCGTCGCGCCCGCCTCGCCGCAGCGGCGGCGCAGGCGGCGGCGACGCACGTTCTCCTGGGACGCGGCGGCGCGGCCACGCTCGCGCTGTACGAGAAAATCCTCGCCGCGATGACCGTCGTCGTGATCGTCTTCTGGGTGGCTGCGGCACTGCTCGTCTACACGCAGGTCGGCTATCGCGCTGCTGCTGGCGGCTGCTGGCACGGCTTCACCGGGATAGCGCGACACCGGCGCCCGCGCCGCGTCCGGGCCGGAGCTGCCGCAGGTGACCGCGATCGTCGCCGCCTACAACGAGCAGGACGTGATCGGTCGGCGGGTCGCGAACCTCCGCAGCCTCGACTACCCGCCCGGGCTGCTCGAGGTGATCGTCGCCTCCGACGGCTCCACCGACGCGACCGCGCGAGCGCGCCCGCACGGCCGGCGCCGACCTCGTGCTGGAGCTCCCGCGCGGCGGCAAGATCCGCGCACAGGACGCCGCCGTGCGAGCGCGCCGGCGGCGAGCTGCTGGCCTTCTCGGACGCCAACTCCGAGTGGGCAGCCGGACGCGCTTCGAGCGCCTCGTGGCCGCATTCGCCGACCCGCAGGTCGGCTACGCCTGCGGCGACGTGACCTTCCTCGACGCCGGCGGCAGCAACCAGGAGGGGCTCTACTGGCGCTACGAGATGTGGCTGCGGCGGATGGAATCGGCGCTCAGCTCGGTCACCTCGGGCAACGGCGCGATCTATGCCACCCGGCGCGAGTCCTACCTGAGCGTAGACCCGCTGGCCGGACACGACCTCTCGTTCCCCTTCAACATGGTCAAGCGCGGCTGGCGCGCCGTCTACGCCTTCGACGCCCGCGCGACCGAGAAGATGGCGCCCTCGATCGAGGGCGAGTTTGCGCGCAAGCGTCGCATGGCCCGGCGCACCTGGCCGACCGTGTTCGGCAGCGGCCTGCTATCTCCACGTGGCTACAGCCCGCTCTATGCGCTGATGATCTTCTCGCACCGCATCCTCCGTTATCTGGTGCCGTTCCTGCACGTGCTGGCGCTCGCGGCCAACATCGCGCTGGTCGGCCATGGTTGGGTCTACCTGGTGACGCTGGCCCTGCAGCTCGCGGTGTTCGCAGCTGCCGCGCTCGCCCGTCTCGCGCCCGCACGCCCGCTGCTGGTCGCTCGCTACTACGTGGTCACCAACTGGGCGCTCGCGGCCGGTCTCTGGGACTGGCTGCGAGGCGAGCGCTCGCCCGTCTGGGAGACGGTTGAGGGTACGCGTTGACCCGTCGCCCGCTCGACCTGCTGATCGCGGTCCCCGCCGCGATCGTGACCGCGCCGGTGGTGGCGGTGTTCTGGGTGCTGATCCGGCTCGAGTCCCGTGGCGGGGCGCTCTTCCGGCAGACGCGCGCGGGGCTGCGCGGCGCACCGTTTGAGATCTTCAAGCTGCGCACGATGGTCTCGGGCGCCGAGCGAATCGGTGCTGGGCTTGCGGTGCTCGAGGGTGACTCCCGGATCACACGCACGGGGGCATTTCTGCGGCGCTACTCGCTCGACGAGCTGCCGAATCTCTGGAACGTGATCCGCGGTGAGATGTCGATCGTCGGCCCCCGGCCGACGCTGATGGGCCAGATCGAGCAGTACACCGACCATCAACGCCGGCGGCTGGATGTTCGGCCCGGGATCACCGGCTGGGCGCAGGTCAACGGCCGTGCCTCGCTGCCGTGGTCCGAGCGGATCGAATTCGACGTCTGGTATGTCGAGCACCGCACGCTGGCGCTCGATCTGCGGATCCTGGCACTGACGGTGCAGATGGTGCTCGGCGGGCACGGCCTCTACCACGCCGATGAGAGCGGCGGTGTCGATCTCGACACCGCCGGGCCCGCCGGCGACCCTGACGAGCCCCGGTCCGGCGGATAGGATCGCCCACCAGTGGAGTCAGTCCAGCTGTTGATCTTCGGAGCCGGTGGCTTTGGGCGTGAGGTCGCGTCCTGGGCCGGCCGCGCGCAGTGGCGCGGCCGTGGCTTCGAGGTCGTCGGCTTCATCGATGACAGCGCCGCCACACCGGAGCTCAACGGCCGGCCCGTGCTGGGACTCGAGGCGGCCGCCGCCAGCCATCCCGCTGCGGCCGTGATCGCCACGGTGGGCGATCCGAAGCTGCGCGAGCGCCTGATCGGCAAGGCGCTGGAGGCCGGGCTCGAGCCGACCCCGCCGCTGCTTCACCCGAACGTCGAGTACGACCACGAGTACGTCGAGATCGGTGAGGGCGTCGTGATCTGCGCGGGCTCGATCCTGACCGTGAACATCGTGGTCGAGCGGCACGCACAGATCAACCTCGATTGCACCGTCGGGCACGATGCGGTGATCGGCGCGTACTCGACCCTGTCACCGGGGGTGCACATCTCGGGCAACGTCACGCTCGAGTCCCACACGTTCATCGGCACGGGCGCCGTGACTGTGAACGGCGTTGCGGGCGCTCCTCTGACGATCGGCGCCGGCGCCGTCGTCGGTGCCGGCGCGGTGGTGACAAGGGACATCCCGGCGGGGGTGACCGCGACCGGGGTGCCCGCGCGGGCACGGGTCTGATGGCGCGGCAACCGAGGGCTCTGGAGGGGAAGGTGGTCGCGATCAGCGGGGGCGCTCGCGGCATCGGCCGTGCCACCGCGGCCGCGTTCCTGGCACAGGGCGCGCGCATCGCGATCGGCGACCTCGACGCGGGGCTCAGCATGCGCACCGCCGCCGAACTGGACCGAACTGACTCGCGGTCGGGTGGCGGTGCCTCCGGCTCGGGTTGCGCGATCGGGCTCGAACTGGATGTCACGAGCCGCGATAGCTTCACCGCCTTCCTGCGTCAGGCCGAGCGGCGATTGGGCCCGCTCGACGTGCTCGTCAACAACGCCGGCATCCAGCCCGTCGGCGATTTTGCCGACGAGCGCGACGCCGTCACGGAGCGCGCGCTGCAGGTCAACCTCGGCGGCGTCGCGCTCGGCTGCAAGCTGGCGCTCGAGCGCCTGCTTCCGCGTGACACAGGTCACATCGTCAACATCGCCTCCGGCCTCGGTCGCACGCCGATGGCCGGCGGCGTCACGTACTGCACGAGCAAGTACGCGGTCGTCGGTCTCACGGAGGCGCTCCGGCTCGAGCTGGCGGGCACAGGGGTCGAACTTCACCTGGTGCTTCCGGGGCTGGTGGACACGGAGATGTCAGCCGGTCTGCGGGGGATGCGCGGCGCCCGGCGGCTCACCCCGGAAGAGGTCGGTGCGGCGGTCGTCGATGCGGTTCGCTCAGGGCGTGCCGAGACCTATGTCCCGGGCTCACTGGGCAGGCTGCTGGCCGTGCGGAGACTGGTGCCCCGGCGGCTCGTGACGATCGGCGAGCGGCTGCTCCGCAGCGATAGCCTGATGACCCGGGTCGATGAGCAGGACCGGGCCGACTATCAGGCGCGGATCGCCCCCGCCGCCGACGCGGTCGCCGAGGACCCTGCCGCCACGGTTGCGAGCGCCGCCGATGTCGTTGCCGACGCGATGCGCGCCGGCCGCCAGGGCGGCGAGCCCAGCATCCGGAAACCCACCTGAGCCGGCGCGATCGGTTATCCTCGCCTGATTAGGAGCACCCGTATGCGAATCCTGGTATCGAAGACCGCCACCCTGGCGGGCGCGTGACGGCCTTAACGGGTGCCCTGCGGGGCCACCGAGTATTGGTGACGGGTGGGTCTGGCTTCATCGGACGCCACGCTGTGGCGACGCTGTCGGCGGCTGGAGCTCAGGTGCGCGTGGTCGACCTGCAGGCCCACCCGGACCCTGACGTCGAGATAGTCCGGGGCGACATCGCCGATCCCGAGGTGATCGAGGCTGCGTTCGACGGGGATTTCGACGGCGTCGTCCATCTCGCCGCGGTCACCTCGGTGCTGCGTTCGGTCCAGCGGCCGGAGCTGACCTACCAGACCAACATCGCCGGGACTCATCGCGTACTCGAGGGCGCCCGCGCGGCCGGCGTGAGGTCACTCGTGTTCGCCTCGACCAACGCGGTTACGGGGCCGATGCTCGACCCGGCCATCACCGAGCTCGCAAGCCTGCGACCGCTCACACCGTACGGCGCCACCAAGGCGGCCGGCGAGATGATGATGTCGGCCTACACAGCCGCCTATGGCGTGCGCTGCACTGCCCTGCGGCTCACCAATGTCTACGGGCCGGGGATGCAGGCCAAGGACAGCATCGTCGCGCGCCTGATGCGCGCGATTCGCCAGGGCAACGGTTTTGAGGTCTATGGCGACGGCCTGCAGGTGCGCGATTACGTTCACGTGGCTGATGTCGTCAGTGCGATGCTGATCGCGCTCACCAATGCCAACTGGTCGGGCCCGATCGTGATCGGGGCCGGGCGGTCGCTGTCGGTGCTCGACGTGATCGAGGAGGTGCGGCGGGTGACCGGCGCGGAGCTGGCTGTGACCCACGGTCCGGCCCGGCCCGGAGAGATGCCGGCCGTGATCGTCGACCCGGCTCGCGCTCACGCCGCAGGCTGGTCGCCACAGTTCGACTTCACCACCGGCGTCACCGGCGTCTGGGAGGAGTGGCGGGACCTCGAGATCGAGGGGGCTCTGGCGTTCCATGGCGCTGCCGCGCCGCCCGCTGCGGCGGTGCCGGCGACGGCCGTCGAGGGCCGCCGCAAGCGTGTCACCGCCGCGACCCAGCCGCTGAAGCGGGCCGCAGCACGGCGTAGCGGCTGACGCATCCAGCCCGATCCGTAATGTGGGACCCATGAGGGTCGAACCTTCCGGGCAGCCGATGACGCTCGATGACGATCTCGTGATCCACGGTGACAACCTGCCGGTGCTCGAGGCGCTGCCGGACGCCACGTTCGACCTCGTCTACATGGACCCGCCGTTCAACACCGGCCGGGTTCAGGCGCGCTCGCAGCTCGAGGTGAGCCGCACCGACGACGCCGATGCCCCCGGGATGAGGACGGGCTTTGGCGGCCATCGCTATGCGAGCCGACTGCTCCAGAGTCTCAGCTACGACGATGCCTTCGCTGACTATCTCGGATTCCTCGAACCGCGGCTGCGGCGCTCGCGCGAGCTGCTGGCCGCGCACGGGACCCTGTATTTCCACATCGACTACCGCGAGGCCCATTACTGCAAGCTGCTGCTGGACGAGGTCTTCGGCCGAGATGCCTTCATGAACGAGTTGATCTGGGCCTACGACTACGGCGCCAAGCCGCGTCGCCGCTGGCCCGCCAAGCACGACACGATCCTCGTCTATGTGCGCGAGCCGGGCGCTCATCATTTCGATGCTGACGCCGTCGACCGCGAGCCATACATGGCGCCGGGGCTCGTCAGCGCTGAGAAGGCAGCGCGCGGGAAGCGCCCGACCGATGTCTGGTTCCACACGATCGTGCCGACCAACGGCCGTGAGAAGACCGGCTATCCGACCCAGAAGCCGGAGGGGGTGCTGCGACGGATCGTCGCCGCCTCCTCGCGGCCGGGAGGCTGGTGCCTGGACCCGTTCGCAGGCTCGGGCACGCTTGGCGCCGTGTGCGCAAAGCTCGGCCGGCGCTATGTGCTGATCGACTCCAGCCCGGTTGCCGTCGGTGTCATGCGGGAGCGGCTCGCGACCGCACCGATCGCTCTGAGTGAGGGGCCGTCGCCGTCAGCGCCGTCAGCGCCGGCCGTAGCGGCCGACCAGCGGCTCGACTCGGTCGCGTAGCTCCTCGCTCGCGATGCCGGGCACCTCAAAGCTCGCATCGCCGTGCGGCGTACGCACGATCAGCCGCGCGTTGCTCTGCTGGCGCCGCCGCCGTGACCGCGTGTGCGGCACCTCCAGTGCGTCGATCTCCTCCCACACCAGGCGGCCGACGATCTCGCCGTCGCTCTGCAGGATGTCGAGCCCCGGAGAGGACAGGCGCAGATCGAGGCCGTCCGTTCGGGTCGGCAGGTTGGCGACGCCGCCAAGGTGGACTGCGGTCATGCGCAGCTCATCGAGGTCCGGCAGGACGGGTTGTTCCGGATCTTCACCGGGGTCGAACGGCTCCTGCTCGAGTGCCGGAGCGGCGGCGGCCGAGGTCGCCGGCTCCGGCTCGTACTCGCCGTCGACCACCTCGAAGAGGTGGGTCTCGAGCTCGACCGGCTCCGGTTCTGGGAGCAGCTCGACGACGACATCATCGGCTTCGACCGGCTCGAGCGCGTCCAGCGAGGTTTGGGCCTCGGGTTCGGGTTCGGCTTCGAAGGCCGGCTCGGGTCCGGTGCCCGGCATGGGTTCGAGTTCGGGGTCGGCTTGCATCTCCAGCTCGGGCTCGGCCTGGGCGTCTGGTTCCGGCTCGGCGATCGGCTCGGCCTGGGCGTCTGGTTCCGGCTCGGCGATCGGCTCGGCCTGGGCGTCTGGTTCCGGCTCGGCGATCGGCTCGGGCTCAGTCGGGAGATCCAGCGCCGGGTGGTCGGCCGGCACGGGTGCGGCTGCGGGCGCCTGCAGAGTCGACTCGACCGGCGGCTGAGGCAACGGCACGTTCGGCATCAGCTCGGCCCGACTCTGCTCGTAGGATGGGGCCCCGACCAGAGTCTGAGCGCGCGCCACGCTCGGGTGTGACAGCGCCTCGCTGACGCTGATTCCGAGCTGCGCCGACGCCACCCCGGCGAGCGCATGGCGCCACTGCAGGCCGTCCGCGTGGTCGGCGGCGTCCTGGATCAGCTCCTCCATCCGGTCGCGGTCGAGTGACACGACGTCCGCGTGCGCCAGAGCCGCATCCGTGTAGGCGCCACGCAGGCGCTCAACCAGCGCCTCACGTCCGCCCGCGGCAATCTGCTGTGCAACTGGCTCGAGGTCGAGCTCAGTGTCGGTCATAACCCTGCCTCCTCCAGAAACGACTTGACATCAGCTAGAAACCCGCCGCCATGATGACCATTCACAATCCGGTTATCGGCGGCCAGGCTCAGCGTAACCGTGCGACCGGCCACCACGATGCCATCGCGTACGAGCGCCGCCTCGCGGATCGGTCCGAATGCGAGCGCGCCGGCCTGTGACGGAGGTACCACCGGGGCCAGGGTTGCGATGTCGTAGGCGGCCGCATCGACCACCGTGAAGGTTGCGCCGGTGAGCTCACCGGGCCGCAGCTGCTCCTCGCCGGCCCGTGCGCGCAGGTCGGCCAGCTCGTCGGCGATCTCGGTGAGCTGTTTGCGGTCGGCGTCGAAGATCGTCGGCGTGACGCCATGTTCGAGCATGGTCACGCCGACGTTCACGCGTGAATAGAGCTCGCAGCGACCGTCTCGGTAGGAGCCGTTGACGCGCGGTACGGCGCCGAGCGCGCGGGCCACGGCGACGATCACGAACGCAGCGATCTGTGCGGCAGCCTCGGGGGTTCGTTCGAGCGCCGGACCGATGCTGGCGACGGCGCTCAGCTCGAGGTGCGGGACGGTCGCCCGGCTCTCGGCGCTGCGGCGCGCGACCGTACGCTCGCTTCGGCTCAGCTCGAGCGTGGTGACCTCGCCTTTGAGACCGGGCTCAGCGATCTGCGTGACGGCCTCGCTCATCGCGCCTCACGATAACCGGAAACGAGCCTCAACCATGGATCAGCCAGCCGTCGGCGGCGCGGGCGGCTTCCATGACGGCCTCTGAGAGGGTCGGGTGGCCGTGGATCGTGCGGGCGATCTCGGGATAGCCGCCCTCAAGCAGCTTGGCGTTGACGAGTTCCTGGATCAGCTCGGTCGCCTTCGCCCCAACAATGTGCCCGCCCAACAACTCACCGAACTGCTTATCGCCGATGATCTTGACCAGCCCCTGACGGTCGCCATACACGGTGCCGGCACCAACAGCCCCATACTGCACCTTCCCGACCGTGACGTCATAACCCTGCGCGCGGGCCTGCTCCTCAGTCAAACCAAACGACGCGACATTCGGGGTGCAGAACGTCGCCCGCGGAATGTCGATGTAACCGATCGGATGGGTCTGAAGACCGGCGGCGTCCTCAACCGCGATCACACCCTCATCAGAGGCCTTATGCGCCAACGCCGGGCCCTTGACCAGATCACCGATCGCATAAACACCCGTGACGCTGGTGCGCATCGCACCATCAACCTCGATCAGGCCGTGCTCATCCAACCTGACCCCGGCCGTCTCAAGCCCGAGCCCCTCGATATCAGGGCCGCGCCCCGCCGCGATCACGACAAAGTCAGCCTGCCCGGACTGCTCCCCATACCTGAACCGGACCGAGTCCTCACCGCTGACCACATCGGTCACCAATGTGCCGGTGTGCACGTCGATGCCCTGCTTCTTGAAACCACGCTCCGCAAGCCTGGAAATATCCGCATCCTCAGCCGGCAGCACCCTGTCCAACGCCTCAAACAACTGCACGCCCACACCAAGCCGCGCATACGCTGAGGCGATCTCCGACCCCGACGCACCCGAACCGATCACCGCCAAAGACCCCGGCAGCTCACCCAGCGCCCACGCCTCCTCAGTCCCGATCACACGCCCACCAAACACCGTGCCCGGAATCGGACGCTTCACAGACCCCGTCGCCAACACAACAAACCGCGCCTCAAGAGCCTGCTCACCCACCATCACCCTGCCATCACCCGCCAACGAACCGGAACCCTCGATCAGCACAACCCCGTTCTTCTTCAACAACCCCGCGACCCCACCCGTCAACGTCTGCACAACCCGGTCACGACGCGCCATCACCGCACCAAAATCAACGCTCGGGGCACCCACACTGATCCCGAACTCCCCCGCATCACGAACCTCCGCCAACACATCAGCGACACGCAACACCGCCTTCGCGGGAATACACGCATAGTTCAAACAACGCCCACCAACCCGGTCGCGCTCAACCACAGCGGTCCTGAAACCCAGCTGCGCAGCCCTGATCGCGGCCACATAACCACCAGGCCCCGAACCGACCACGATGACATCAAAAGCAGATTCAGGCACGTATCTGAGGCTAGTCGGTATCGGTCGCACACGGCGTGCGGTGTCGCTGTGGACGCCGCAAGGGCCGGTGGTCCAGCGGGACCACCGGCGGTTCAAGGAGCCGGCGCCTGGATGCGGCCGAGCACCCTCACGAGCTTCCAGAACAGGAAGCCGCCGCCGCCGATGAAGAGCAGCGGGACGATCACGCCCAGGGCGTTGCTGGCCTCGATCAGGAACAGCGAGAACATCACGATGATCACGGCGAGCAGCGCCATGAACAGCAGCACCGCGGCAGCGGAGCGCAGCCATATGCAGATGGCCAGCCCCAGCATGATCAGCACGAACGGGATCACCTCGCTGGCTGAGATCGTGTCCCCGTTGATCGTCGCTCCGGCAACGAACGCGATCAGGTTGATCAGTGCTGCGAGCGCCGCCACCGCCGCCGCCAACTGGAGCGGCCAGGGGCGCTCGCCCGGAGCCAGCGGATCCAGCCGCGCCCGAGCGGCTGCGTTCTGCGCCTCTGTCCGCGCCCGGTAGCGTTCGAGGAAGTCAGCAGGCGCGAGGATCTCAGCGCGCAGCACCGCGGCTGAGCGCTCGGGGTCGCTTGCCTCTGTGATCGCGCGGACCACCGCGATCCGCTGCGCTCCCGCGGCCGCGACGGCGCCGGTGTTGTGCGGCTCGATGCCGCCGACAGCGAAGAATGGCAGCCTCGAGTTGCGCGAGGCGTAGGTGACGATCCCCGCTCCCGCTGCCGGTGTGCCCGGGCGCGTGGGGGTGGCGTGCACCGGGCCGACGCTGATGTAGTCGACGGGCAGATGCTGGGCGGCGTCGACCTCCTGCGGCGTGTGGGCCGAGGCGCCGAGCAGCTTCTGCGGGCCGATCGTTGCGCGCGCCTCCGTGACGTCGACTGCGCGGTCGTCGATGTGCAGGCCGTCGGCCCCGGCGAGCACCACCAGGTCAGGCCTGTTGTTGAGCATCAGCGGCACGCCATGGCGCTCGCAGAGCGGGCGCAGGCGTTCGGCAAGCTCCAGGATCTCAGCGTCGGAGCGGCCGTTCTCCATCAGTTCGACGATGTCGACACCGCCGGTCAGCGCCGCATCGAGTCGTTCGTCGGAGATCTCGTCACAGAGCAGGTACAGGCGCGCGTCCTCAAGGCGGTCGCGAGGGTTCTCGATCACCGATCCGAGTCTGCCAGGAGTGGCTGCGGCGCGACCTGAGAGCAGCGCGGTCGTGGGATCGACCATCTACGATCGCAGGTGTGAACAGGCCCGACCTTGAGCCCCGTGAACAGGCGCTCGACGAGCTCTTCGATGCCTGGGAGGCCGCCTGGTCGGGCAAGGATCCGCACGCCTTCAAACAGGTATGCAGTCCCCGCATCCACTACGAGGATCCGCTGACCGCCGAGCCGCTCGAGGGTGTCATGGCGCTGAGCGACCACGCCGACCGGCTCTGGTCGGCCTTTCCCGACGCCCGCGTGGAGACGCTCGGGCCACGCCTTCGCGACGGTTCGATGGCGGCCGCGCCGTGCAAGCTGCTGGCGACCCATCGCGAACCGCTCGCCGGTCTGCCCGCCACCAACCGCTTCATCGTCGTGCCCGTGGTCTTCTACTGCGAGCTCGAGCGTGGCCTGTTGCTGCGCGTGCGGGCATTCTTCGACCTCTATGGAGCGGCCGTACAGCTCGGCGTGCTCCCGGGTCGTGGGTCGCTCGGAGAGAAGGCACTGCTGATGCTGCGGGGGTTCGGACTGCGGGCCGGACGCTGAGCGCGCGGCGATCCTCCCCTGAGCCCGCGCGAAGTAGAGGTCCACAGAGCGCCCGGTGGACCCCCTTGGCAGCACGTAAACTGCGCAACTTGCGACCGACCGATTGCCTCACAGGCGCCGAGCTCTCACCTGACCAGCTGGGAGAACTCATCGAAAGAGCCGCCTGGATGAAGGCCAACCCACTTGGCTCGGACGTCCTGCGCCGGCGCACGGTCGCACTGATCTTCCAGCGCAATTCGACCCGCACGCGCGTCAGCTTCGAGGTGGGCATCGTCGAATTGGGCGGCCACCCGATGGTGCTCAGGACCGAGGACACTCAGCTCGCTCGTGGCGAGTCGATTCGAGACACTGCCTATGTCCTCTCGAGGAACGTGGCCGCGATCGGGATCCGCACCGGACCCGATGAGCTCGTCGAGGAGCTCGCGCATCATGCGACGGTCCCCGTGATCAACATGCTGACGGCGCTTCACCACCCCTGCCAGGCGTTCGCCGATCTGCTCACACTGAGGGAGTCCTTTGGCCGCCTGGCCGGCCTCAAGCTCGCCTACGTCGGCGACGGCAACAACGTCGCTCGCTCGCTGGCGATCGTCGGTGCCCTCGCCGGCGTGAGGGTCAGCATCGCCGCTCCCGACGGCTACCAGCTCGACCCGGTCGCGGGCGCCGAGCTGACCGACGACCCCTACGAGGCCGTCAGGGACGCCAACGCCGTCTACACCGATGTCTGGGTGAGCATGAACGATGACCCGGAGACCGCAAGGGGACGCGTCGCGGCTCTGCGCCCGTATCAGCTGGATGACCGGCTGCTCGCCGCAGCGGCGCCGGGCGCGATCGCGCTGCATTGCCTCCCCGCCCACCCGGGCGAGGAGATCACCGACTCGGTGCTTTACGGCGAGCGCCAGCGCATCTGGGATCAGGCGGAGAACCGCCGCCACGCCCAGAAGGCCCTGCTCGAGCTTCTCTGCGGTTAGCTTCGGCGGGTTCGCCGCTGCTTCACCCGCCTCACCGCAGCGCACTAACCTCACTCACACCATGGACCGGACCACCACGCCCAGCACCCGTCCCCATCGCGGCGACGAGCTCACGCTCACGGTCGACACACTCGCCTACGGCGGCGCCGGCGTGGCGCGCTTGGATGGCTATGTCGTGTTCGTGCAGGGCGCCATTCCGGGCGATACCGTCAGAGCCGAGGTCGGCAAATCCAAGCGCGCCTACGCGGAGGCGCGAGTGCTCGAGGTGCTCACGCCCAGCCCCGACCGGATCGAACCCGTAGCCCATCACCCGGGCGCGCCGTGGCAGGTGCTGCCCTACGCAATGCAGCTGGAGGTCAAAGCCGCCCAGGTCGACGACGCGCTGCGGCGCATCGGCAGGCTGGAGGGCTATGAGTTCGAGCCGATCATCCCGGCGGTTCAGGAGTGGCGCTACCGAAACAAGCTCGAATACTCGTTCGGCACCGAAGTCGATCCCCACGCACTCACCCCGAACCGCTCCCGCCTGATCTGCGGCTTTCACGCACCCGGTCGCTGGGAGGAGATCGTCGAGGTGACCGACTGCATGCTGGCCTCGGAGAGGAGCAACCAGGCGCGCGAGGAGGTCGTCGCCTGGTGCCGCGCCCAGGGACTGGCACCGTATGACCGGCGCACGAATCAGGGGTTCGTGCGCAACCTCGTGATTCGCGAGGGCCGACGCACGGGGGAGATCCAGGTTCGTCTCGTGACCTCGTCCGGCCAGCTCGACGAGGAATCGCTGCAAACGGCGACGCCGTCGGCGGACGGTCTGCTCTGGACCAAGCTCGACCGCGTCGCCGAGACAACCGCGGGCGGCGAGACCGCGCTCCTGTCCGGCTCTGATCGCCTCGAGGAGGAGTTGGGGGGCCTGTCTATCGCCATCTCCGGGGAGGCCTTCTTCCAGACCAACACGGAGATGGCTGAGCGTCTCTACGCTGTCGCGATCGAGTACGCGGAGCTGCGGGGCTTCGAGCGCGTCTTCGACCTCTTCTGCGGTATCGGCACGATCGGCCTGCTGATGGCCCCGCGAGCCGCGGAGCTATGGGGCCTCGAGATTGTCGAGGACGCAATCTCAGACGCTATCGCCAACGCACGCCGCAATGAGATCGACAATGCTCGCTTCTTCGCCGGCGACGTACGCCTGGCCCTGCGTGACCTGGTTGCTCAGGCTGGGCGTCCGGATCTGCTGGTCGTCGACCCGCCCCGCGCCGGTCTGTCTCAGAAGGTCGTCCGCCGAATCATCGAGGCATCGCCCAAGCGGATCGTGTACGTGTCCTGCAATCCGACCACGCTCGCGCCGAACGCCGCGCAGCTGGTCGAGGCGGGATACGAGCTGACGAAGGTGCGGCCGGTCGACATGTTCCCGCAAACGCCGCACATCGAGTGCGTGGCGCAGCTCGAGCGCCGCAGCGGCTGAGCGAGGCCGCTATCGATGCTGGCTGTCGTCATCAGGGACAACGAGATCGCCGTCGAGCAGCGTCCCGACCCTGCGCCGGGAACGGGTGAGGTCCTTGTCAGGGTCCGCGCAGCGGGCCTGAACGGAGCCGACATCCTGCAGAGCCGGGGCCGTTACCCGCCGCCACCGGGAGTGCCCGCGGATATGCCCGGGATGGAGCTCGCCGGCGAGGTGATCGCCAACGGGCCTGGCGCGGGTCGCTTCCCGATCGGCGAACGCGTGATGGGGCTGATCGCCGGAGCCGGGCAGGCGGAGCTCGCGGTCCTGCACGAGCGCGTGCTGATGCCGCTTCCCGAGCAGCTCGACTGGGCCCACGCCGGCGGTCTGCCCGAGGTCTTCACGACCGCGCACGACGCGTTGTTCACGCAGGCGGGGCTGGCGCCCGGCGAGCGGTTGCTCGTCCACGGAGCCGCGGGAGGTGTCGGCACCGCGGCGGTGCAGCTGGGCCGCTGCGCCGGGGCCCGTGTCACCGCGACCGTCCGCAACCCGGAGCTGCGCGAGCCGGTGAGCACGCTGGGCGCGAGCGTCCTGGCGCCCGATGAGTTCGTCGACGAGGGTCCCTACGACGTGATCCTCGAACTGGTGGGAGCGCCGAACATGCCCGACAATCTGCGCGCTCTGCGCACAGGCGGGCGCATCGCGGTGATCGGAACGGGCGCGGGAGCCGGCGTCGAGCTCAACCTCGGCCTGCTGATGGCGCGCCGCGGGCGCATCCATGGTTCAACCCTGCGCTCGCGTTCGCTGGAGGAGCGCGCGCTCACCGCTCGCGCCCTCGAGCGCAGTGTGCTGCCGCTATTTGCGAGCGGCGCGCTTCGCGTGCCGCTCGCAAAGACCTATCCGCTCTCCGAGGCCGCCAGCGCCTACGCCCACTTCGCCGCGGGCGGCAAGCTCGGCAAGATCGTGCTCACGATCGACCGCTAGAAGGCGTCAACGGCGGTCCGCCCCCCCGTGTCGACGAACCGCGCGAGCTCCCGCCGTCCGTTGCCGATCAGCGGCAATCCGTGTGCGAGCATCAGATGCTCGAATGCGCACTCCTGGAGGATTCGCTCGAACACACCGAGCAGCTTGCGCTTGGTCTCCGGTGGGTCGTCCATCAGCGCGTCGGGCACCCAGCCGATCCTGCTGTCGGGATCGGTTGGTGACCGAACGATCGTGTCGGCAAGCCAGAGGGAGCCTGCCGCTTCGAGATGCAGACCTCCGTCGTCCGGCGAGAGCACACCGACGTCGACCGCCACGAGCCCGCCGGGTAACGAATCCCCCGGCTCATAGGCGACCACGGGCCGATCGTCTCCGAACGCATGCAGTCCCAGGGCCGGCACGTGCACCGTGCAGCCGAATCGCTCGCTGATCGAGCCACTGTCGCGGTAGTGATGCCGGTTCGACAGTACGACCGCCGAGGGTTGCAGCGGTCGCGAGGCGAGCCATTCGATGCCGTCCTCAGGTGGCAGCAGCGGGTCGATCAACACGCCTGACGTGTCGAGCCAGTACGACGACACTGGCTTGTCGGCGATGCTCGGATTGGGCGCGGTCCAGTGCCAGACGCCGGCGATGATCTCGTTCACATCTCCGATCCTGACCGGCGTCGCGGGCTGCGTCAACCGGGGCTGCCACGCCGGCGGAACGGCGACGAGGCGAGAACCGCCTCGAGCAGAGGCATCTGCGACACGCCTGTTCCCAGGTTCTGGCTGATGGCGATCAGTATGGCGGCAGGTCCGACCACCACTCCCCCAGTACTTTGAATGCCGCCCAGAAGCTCCGCTTCGCTGCTTCGTCGTCGAGCGATTCGTCGATATTCGGGACATACAGCGCCTCGCACGACGGCGTGAGGCGCTGAATCGTGCCCGCTTCCGCGATGAGTTCGCGTCTCAGCGGAATGTCGAGGTCGTTGATCACCGCCAGCGCCTCATGCCCCATCACAACCACGAGCTTCGGTGCGACGATCGCGAGCTCATCGGCGACCCTCGCAACGCAGCCGGGGTCGGCCATGACAGGGTCGAGCACCGGGCATTTCACGCACAAGGTGCCGTACACGGCCAGGGGATCGATCCCGAGCCGCTTGAGCGATTTCATCAGGGCGTTGCCGGAGCGCCCATAGAACGCGACGCCCTCCTCGACCTCGGAGGGCCGCGCTGCGTACTTGACGATGAAGATGTCGGCCTGCGGGTGCCCTGAGCCGAGTACCGGCATCAGCTGCCCGCGGGGACAGTGCTCGCAGGCCTGCAGCTCGCGTGAGAGGTTGTTCAGCTCCCTGATCGCCCGCTCGAGGTATTTCTCGCGGATCTCGTCATCTGTGGCGGGCACGTCACCCGAATTGGACGCAGGGGCCGCTTGTCCTTGCGCCTGCATCAGGATTTGCGCACCTTGCAGCGTTACTTGCGGGCCGCGCGCCGGACGCGACGCTCGCGCCGAGCCTCGCGAGCGCCCGGTGGCAGCGCCCTGGTTTGCAGGAACTTGAGTGCCTGCACGTACAGGAGGCTGGCGGGATTACGGGTGATGTCAGCCGTGCGCAGCGATTCGAGAAACTGCTCAGGTCCGTCGAAGTCATGCATCCGGATTCGTACCGATCCGAGTCCCTGCGGGACATGCGCGTCCGATCCGGCTCCGGCGATCATGCGGTACTTGGCCGCGAACCGGACGGCCTCCTCGTTGAATTCGGCGATCGCGACGCGCGGGTTGAAGACCTCGATCAGGTCGATGTCGTCGAGCACTTCGAGCAGATTCCGGTAGTCGGGCACGGAGTGCATTCGGTCGAACGGGTGCGGTATGTACACCAGCCCGCCCTGGCGCTTGATCTCGGCGATCGTCTCCTGCAGGGTCATCCCCCGAGCGATCTTCTCCTTGATGAACAGCCCGATCACCTCGCCCTGCGACGCGGTTTTGACCTCCTCGCCGACGATGATCTTGATGCCGCGAGCCTTCTCAGCCGCCTCGAGCGCGCCGGAGATCTCGTTGTGCTCGGTCACCGCGATGGCGCCCAGTCCCTTCGCGCGGGCCTGGGCCAGCAGCACCTCGACAGGTGTGGCGCAGTCATAGGAGTGGTCGGTGTGCATGTGCAGATCGACGTCGATCAGCGGCCGGTCCGCGACCAGTCGGGCCGCGGCGAGGTTGCGTGGCCGGCGGTCGTGCCGACGGGACACGAGCATCCCGTAGACCTGCTCGATCTCCTCAGTCGCGTGAGCGAACCTCAGCCGCTCACTTGCCGCCGCGGCCTCGCCGTGCAGCTGTGTTCGCAGTCCCGGCTCGCGCGCAAGCCGGATCAGGGCTGCGGCAAGCGTCTGAGCGTCCCCGGGTGCGTACTGCAGACCACGGCGCCCGTCGGCCAGCAGTTCGGCGTAGACGGGGATACTGCTGGCGACCGGCGTGATGCCGCTGACCAGTGCGCGAACGAGGAGGTCCGGTGTCGGTCGCGCCCCGTCGGAGCCGAGCACGACCACGTCCGCGTCTGCGAGCGCGGACTCGACCGCCGATTCAGGTCCGAGGAACCGCACCCGCTCAGACAGCCGGCGGCTCAGCGTCGCCGGGGCGGTCAGGGGCCGCGAGCACCACACGCTCGCTCGCCAGTCGAGGTCGGCCGGCAGCAGCCGCAGCGCTCTCAGGAACGTCCGCAACGCGGCACGCTCCTCCTCCGCGACCAGCGTCAATCGCAGGGGCGCGCCCGGGTCACGCTCGGTCGCTCGCGCCACGGGCTCGGCCGCCGGTGACACGACCCGGTAGTCCGCCGGGAAGAAGCGTTGCATCAGCACGCGGGTCGTTTCGTACGAGACCAGACGCGCGTCGAGGCGCGAGAACATCAGCTGGGTGAGCTGGCGCCCGATCTGCGCCGACAGCACGCGCTCGGTCGGGTTGTGAAAGGTCGCGACGCCCAGGGCCCTGGCGGTGCGCAGGGCCACGCTCGCTGCACTGGGCGCGAACGGCTCGTGCACGTGCACGATGTCCAGCGGCAGCACCGTGAGTGCCTCCTCGATCGTCCGCGCGACATCGACCGGCAGCGATGCTGCACGACGCCGGGTCGGTGAGAACGGCAGGACCTCTCCGACTCCGAGCACGACCGGCCCGTCCTGGGCCCTGGCGAGCAGAGCGTCGGGATCTCCGCGCAGTTCGCGACGGCTCTCATGCACGAGCTCAGCCGAGTGCGACGGCGCGATCACAAGCACGCGGTGCCCGCGGCGATGCAGCTCCTCCGACAGTCGTGCCACGTACCGGCCCACCTCGGTGTCGGTCTCCCAGGCAAACGGGCTCACCTGCGCGATCGCGAGCCGCTCTTGAGGCACGTCGCGCAGTCTACGCCGGGCTCAGTGAAGCGTGAAGGTGCCGGTCGCGCGCTGGACGGTGTGGTGACCGCCGGGCGCGAAGCGGGTGGCCACGCGGACGCGCAGGTGCTCGGTGTTCGCGAGCGCGGATGTGCCGGCGTTGGTGAGCTTCAGCCTCACCGCGTAGCTGCCGGCTGCGTTCACACGTGCCGCACCCTGTCCGATCAGCAGCTGCCTGCCGTTGGTCGAGGCGTACCAGGAGACGGTCACGGCCCCCGCCTCAGCGGCGGCATAGTTGAAAACGTACCCGCGTGCCTTGCGCACCTGGGCGAGTGTCCCGGCCTTTCCGTAGGGAGCGAGCAGCGCCGAGAGCGAGAGCTTCACCTCGGCGTTTGCGACCGGCGGCAGTGTCACCGCGTGTGCCGCCCCCCAGGTTCCCGCCGACTCGCTGATCGTGTACCCGAGCACGTCGCCGTGCCTGTCGTTGTAGGTGCCGATCACCGCGCAGTCAACCGGGCCGGTGCAGGCGGATTGCGCAGCGTAGGCGTATTCGACGTTGCCGGCGCCACGAGGCAACGGTGATTCGAGGCCGGTCTGCCAGACGCCGTTGACCTCGGAGAGGAGCAGTGCCCGAGAGTTGTACCCAGCATCGGTGTAAACGCCGGTGGCCAGGCAGTTGCCGACGGACTCGCAGGACACCCAGTCAAGCCCAGCAGATTGCTTCTCGAGCCCGGTGACGGCGTTGGCAGGGAGCTTCACGGTGAGTCCAGGCTGCCAACTTCCCTGTTGCTGACCGACGATCAGCCCCTGACCGTTTTCGTCGTTGTCGAAATACCAGCCCACTGCGATGCAGCTTCCCGCCTGCGGGCAGGAGACCGACGACAGCACGACCGTCTGGTCCCCGACCGTGGTTGCCGGCGCGGCATCGGCTGGCAGCGAGACCCCGACTCCCTGCTGCCAGCTGCCGGCCGACTCGCTGAAGAGCAGCCCCAACGAGTTCCGCAGCGGGTTGACATAGGTGCCCACGGCCGCGCAGGTGGTGGCGGTGGCGCAGGACACAGCCGACGGAGCGATGTTCGGGTCGTTGCTCGCGTCCAGCGGCGCGGCCGGCGCCGGAGCGGCGCTCCAGTGGCTGCCGC
This sequence comes from uncultured Actinomycetota bacterium, assembly GCA_963804615.1. GTDB lineage: Bacteria > Actinomycetota > Thermoleophilia > Solirubrobacterales > Solirubrobacteraceae > Palsa-465. Next base: position 125,758 of record CAWDRA010000009.1, on the reverse strand, counting down.
TGCCACTCACGAGCAGCCCCTGCTGGTGCCCCCTGGCATCGACGTAGTAACCGGATGCCGTGCAGGTTCCGTCGTTGGGGCAGACGACATCGAGCAGCACCGCATCCTGGCCGGCCACCGGTGCTCCGGCAGGGAGCGGCGCCTCGATTGCACGCTGCCAACGGCCTTGGCGCTCGGTGATGATCATGGCCTCCCAGACCTCGGCGTTGGTCTCGTAATTGCCGACCGCGACGCAGTTGCCCACCGAACTGCACCGGATCGCGGCCAGGCCCATCTCATCGATCACACCTGACTTCGGCTTGCCGGGGTGCACGGCGTTGGATGGCAGCCTGACAACGGTGCCGCGTTGCCAGCCGCCATGGTGTTCGGTGAAAAGCACTCCGTGGTCGACGCCGCCGGCACTGGTGTAGCGGCCAATCGCCACGCAGCTGCCGGCCTGTGGGCAGGAGACGTCGACGATCGCCCCGCCGTTTGCGGATTTGAACGGATCGTCGTCCGCCCCCGCCGGCGGCTGTGCCTGGGCGGCGCGATTCCAGCGACCGTGCGACTCCGTGACCAGCAGACCCTGGCTGTCGCCGAGGGCATCCTCATAGGTCCCGACGGCGCTGCAGTTCCCCGTCGATCCACAGGAGAGCGCCGTCAGGTCGACCGCCGGATTCGGCGGCGCGCCAAGCGCCGCCGGCGCGAATGCGGCCAGGCCGATCGCCGCTGACAGCAGGCAGACGGCCAGGCTACGGGTCATTGGCCGCAGCATAGAGGGGACCCCGAAGTAGTCATAACTTTGTTTATGCGCGGTTGATCGGCCGGCCCGGCGGGCCGGCCGATCAACCGCTGGATCTCAGCAGCAGCTATGCGACGGCGAGCTTCGACGCGTCGGTCTGAGCGGCCTGCACGCGCGAGTGCTTGGCGATGAATTCCTCGGTCGCCTCGCGCGCCTCGTCGTCGGGGCGCTGATTCTTCGGCGACTTCATCAGGTAGGAGCTGGGGCCGTCGAGCTGGCCGGCGATGCCGTTGTTGAGGGCCAGCTTGCAGCAGCGCACGGCGTCTGTGACGATCCCTGCCGAGTTCGGCGAGTCCCAGACCTCGAGCTTGGTCTCCATCTGCAGCGGCACGTCTCCGAACGCCTGACCCTCGAGGCGGATGTGGGCCCATTTGCGGTCCGTCAGCCACGGCACGTAGTCCGAGGGGCCGATGTAGACGTCGTCAGCCGGCAGCTTGTGGCCCATGATCGAGGTCACGGCCTGTGTCTTTGAGATCTTCTTGGACTCGAGACGCTCACGCTCGAGCATGTTGTAGAAGTCCATGTTGCCGCCGACATTGAGCTGACTGGTGCGCAGCAGCTTGACTCCGCGATCATGGAACAGGCGCGCGAGCGTGCGGTGCACGATCGTGGCGCCGACCTGCGACTTGATGTCGTCGCCGATGATCGGCAGGCCGGCCTTGATGAAGCGGTCGTTCCAGTAGTTCTCACCCGCGATGAACACGGGGATGCAGTTGACGAAACCGCAGCCGGCCTCGAGGATCTGCTCTACGTACCACTTCGTGGCCTGCTCGGAGCCGACCGGCAGGTAGGAGACGACGACGTCTGTCCTGGTCTCCTTGAGGATCTGGACGATGTCGGCCGTGGGCCCGGGGGCCTTGGTGATCTTCTCCTTGAGGTATTTGCCAAGCCCGTCGTGGGTCATCCCGCGCTGCACCGGGATGCCGAGGTGGGGAACATCATCGACGAACTTCAACGTGTTGTTCTGGCCGGAGAAGATCGCCTCGCTGAGGTCCTTGCCGACCTTCTCGGAGTCGATGTCGAAGGCGGCGGAGAACTCGATGTCGCCGACGTGGTAGCCGCCGAGGTCGACGTGCATCAGGCCCGGGACGCGCTCGTTGGCGTCGGCGTCTCTGTAGTACTCGACGCCCTGCACGAACGAGCTGGCGCAGTTGCCCACGCCGATGATTGCGACGCGCACCTTCTCATGCTGGTAGCGGGCGGTGCCGGCGGCGGCGCCGTTCGTGGAGGTCGGTTCAGTGCTCACTGATCGGAGTCCCTTCTGGAGATTGCGGCCGGCGCGGTCACGCCGGCTGGTGCTCGTTGATAACCCGCGCGGGGGTCACGGTTACACCAAACGGTACCCAATTCTTCGTTTCTGCCGTCCGGCATACCCAAAGGTAAACCAAACAGTTTCGCGAGGGCGGCGGCCGGCCTGCCCCCGGAGTGCTATTCGATCGCGTCGCGGAGAATCGCTGCCGCCACCGGATAGGCGTCGGCGACGATGGCGCCCGGGTCCTGGAGCAGAGCGCGGCTCGCCGCGCCGTCGTGAAGCAGCACCAGGCGTCGCGCGGTCTGCTCGGGATCGCGCGCGCCGGCCGCGCGGGCCAGAGCGGCGAGACGCTCCGTGAACAGGGCGGCGCGCTCACTGGCCGCCCTGTGCACCGGGTGCTGAGGATCCGGGAATTCCACGGCAGCCGCGAGAAACGGATCGGGCACGATCGAAGCGGGGTCCGCGAGCGCCGTGAAAAGCTCGAGCAGCCGTGCGCGCGGCGCCAGGTCCTCGCGAGCGAGCAGCGTCTCGATCGGGCCGGACCGGTCGCGCTCCTGCAGATAGGCGAGGATCAGCTCGTCCTTGGAGTCGAAGTGCTGGTAGAGCGTGCGCTTCGAGACGTGCGCGGCGACGTGGAGGTCGTTTATGCGGGTGGCGTTGAAGCCGCGGCTCGCGAAGAGCTCACCTGCAGCCCTGAGGATGCGTTCACGTGCACCGCGACCGCGACGATCGGGCCGGTGCCCGCCAGGGTCCGGCGGCGCCATCGCTGCGACCGCTCTACCGCGAGCCGGCGGCCGGCTCGCTCAGCTCCTGGCGGACGTGCCAGATGCGCTGGCACACCGTGACGAGGCTGAGCGCGGCGAGCACGTACACAGCCGGGGCGAGCAGTTCGAAGTGCCCGATCGAGGCGCCCTTGGCGAACAGGAGTCCGATCGCGAGGATCACGACCCGCACCGGGCGGGTGGCAAGCCCCACCTTGCATTGGACTCCGAGCGCCTCGGCGCGAGCGCGGGTGTAGGAGACCATCAGCGAGAACAGCACGGCTGCGACCACCGCCGCGACGGCGACCTGGTCGCCGCGCGAGGCGAAGTAGGCCGCGACCGCGATCAGCACGATCCCCTCCTCCAGGCGGTCCAGGGTCGAATCCAGGAACGCGCCGAACTGCGTGCCCTTGCCCGACATGCGGCTGTAGCGGCCGTCGAAGGTGTCCATCACCGAGCCGATGATGAACGCCATGCCAGCCAGGAAGAACATGCGTCCGACAACCAGCCCCGCCGCCGCAAGGTTGAGCGCGAAGCCCGTGAGCGAGATCGCATTGGGGGTCAGCCGGGACTCGATCAGGCGGTTGCGGAACATCTCCTGCGTGGTCGGCCCGCCGTCACCGCCACGGCGTCGCGGCCGCGGTCTGGTGGGTGTGTGCTGTGTCTGAGCCATCAGAAGGGGCGGCGCAGAGAGTAGATCATATGCCGGTCCCGTTCGAGATCTGCGGATCACCAATTCGCCAACGAGCGGTGTGTACCCGCTCAGGCGTCGGCCACGCGAGAGCCCGGTGGCACCTCTGCGAAGGCCCACATCTCCGGTCGCGCGCGCGCCAGCAGCTGCTTGGCCAGCAGTGCCGAGAGCAGTGCCGTCAGCGCCCCGAGGAAGACGTCGGTGAAGTAGTGGTTGCCGGTGACGATCACGACGAAGACGATGAATGCCGGGTAGATGCGCCACAGGATCCGAGCGATGCGGCTGTGCACGAGCCGTGACATCGGCAGGCCGATCATGAGTGCGAAGCAGACGTGCATGGACGGCACCGCCGCGTAGGCGTTGAGCAGCGCGCTCGACGGACCGTGCTCGATCGTGATGCCGGTCGCCTGCTGGATCGTGTCGCTGAAGCCCCACTGGGGGATCAGCCTTGGTGGCGCCGTCGGATAGACCGAGTATCCGACCAATGCGATCAGCATTGCGATCATGAACATGTTGCGCACGAAGTAGAAGGAATCGTTGCGCTTCAGGTAGATGAACACGAGCGCAGCTACGGTCAGTGCGAAGTGAGCGTTGATGTAGGTCCAGTCGGCGACGTCGAGCAGCCAGTGAGCGTGGGCCGTCACCCAGTTCTGGATGCCGGGTTCGACGAACACGTGGAGTGTCCGCTCGAAGTTGATGATGTTGTAGGCGTCGCCGAACGGCTTGAACGAGGACGAGGTGACCCCGACCAGCCCCCGCACGATCTCATAGCCGATGTACGCCGTCACGAACATCAGCAGCTGCCGAACGACATCAAGCCAACCGTGCGGTAGGAACGAGCCTCGCTTGGCTGACGAGAACACGAGCTTCACGATCCGATCAGGCTACCTGCTTTGCCGCATCTCAGTGTCCGGTGCACCGCGGCGAGCGCGAACCGACGCGCCCGAGGGAGAAGCCGATCACCAGTTGCGCGCGCCCGCTGGCGCGCGCAACCACGGCGGTGAAGACGCCCGCCGGGGCGACACAGCCGCTGACCCCGCTGAGTTGCCAGTAGGGCGACCAGTGCACGCGCAGGTGAACTGTGCCCGGATGCGCGATCCTCAATGTCAGTGAGTCCGGGCCCATCGCGACAAGCCGCCCGGCGCCGGTGGCGATCGGTGGTGAGCCGCGCACCTCGTAAACGGTCCAGTGCCGCAGTCGGACGGCCGGCCGCAGGTATGGAAGCCCTTTACCGATCAGCCTGAGCTCAGCTCGCGCTGAGGCGTCAGCCGGTGCGTCAGCCACCGCCACGTAGCGCACGGCGAGCCGATGCAACCAGGCCTCGTACGTATCCACAGTCAGCCGGCCGCGATAGAACAGGCCGTTGTCGGCGATGTCGCTCTGGCGCTCCCAGCCGCGTGCGAGCGGCACCACTGGCGCCAGCCGATAGGCCTCCCAATGCCCGGCGGTGAACGGCACCTCGACGCGCCATTCACGCTGTGCTGCGCCAGGCTGCGCCTCCAGATATCGCAGCAGCGGCCGGTAATAGGCCGCGGTGTTGGCGGACTGGCCGTGCTGAAGGTCCGTGATCGTGTCGTGGACCTGGATCCAGGTGAGCGGCAGCGCTGCAAGCGCCAACAACAGGTAGGCGCGTCGCGGCACCAGCACCAGTGCGACCAGCGGTCCGGCGACGAGCTCGCCGAGCCGTGCGGCGTTGCTGCCAACCGGTGTCGCGATTGCGTAGGCCAGCACGCAGCCGGCCAGGTACAGGGCGACTGCGCAACTCACGGTCGGGCCGGGCCGGAGTGCCAGTACGAACGCGCCCGCCACCAGCAGGGGCCACAGCGTGCCGAACGCGAACGGTTGGTGCCCGGCTTCCGGGAACAGGACTGCGAGGATTCCGATCGGGACGATCGCGGCCGACATGGCAGCGATGCCGGTCGCGATATCGCGCCGATTTCGCGTCTGCAGGCCCGTCAACGCCAGAGTCGCGCCGGCCAGCGTCGCAAACAGCCCGGCCACCGGGCTCGCCAGCGCTGTGAGGAACGCAAGAACGGCGGCCAAGCAAGGCCGCCGTCGCTCAAGGAGGAGGGCAGTGAGGGCCGCGCCGCAGAGTCCCAAGGCGAAGGTCAGGCGGCCGCTGAACAGCTCGGTCACGGTCGCGGCGCCGAGCCAGGTGGCGCCGAACAGGGCGTCGTCCCCGTAGGCGTCGTGCGCAAGCGCCTCGAATGCGGCGGCGGTGCCGACGCCGGCGGCCGCCGCCACCAGCTGCGGGCTCACTAGCCAGGCGATCGGTGGGAACAGCACGCTGTAGGCGGCGATGTTGTGGCCGGCGTACCACCAGTTGTTCCAGATGCCGAAGCCCTCCTCGCCGAACAGCTTCACGCGCAGCAGCTGCGCGGGCAGGTCGGCGCCGGTCGGACCGAGGATCAGATACGCGGCCGCAAGCGCTGCTGCCACCAGTGTCGGCGTCAGGCGGCGCAGTCTGGGGCCCGCGGCGAAACGCCGTGGCTCGTTACGGATAACGTCCGCTTCCATGAGCACCGTGCCCGAGGATATGGCCGTTGTGGCGATTCGCGATCGTCTGCGGCTTGTCTACGGCATCCCGGTGCTGCGGCCGCACGGCGATGGCCTGGCGGAGTTGATCCTCACGGTGTTGTCGCAATCGACCAATGATCGCAACCGCGACGTCGCATATTTCGGCCTGCGCGAGCGCTTCCCGAGCTGGGAGGCGGTGCGCGAGGCGCCGGTGGACAGGGTCGAGCAGGCAATCCGCCGGGGCGGTATCTCGAAGGTGAAGTCGGCGCGGATCAAGCAGATCCTCGCGGCCGTGACCGACGGTGAGCCGCAACCCGGCGTGCTTTCGATCGACTGGCTGAGCGATGCCTCCGTGCCGGACGCGCAGGCGTATCTGTGCTCGCTGCCGGGCGTCGGCCGCAAGACCGCTGCCTGTGTGCTGCTGTTCGCCTACGGGATGCGCGACGTTCCGGTCGACACGCATGTCTCACGCGTGGGCACGCGACTTGGCCTGTTCCGCGTTGGCGCGCCGTTCGTGGAGCTTCACGACACGATGCTCGCTCTCACGCCCCCTGGCCAGGAATGGGAGCTGCACCTGAACATGCTGCGGCACGGCCGCCGCACCTGCCACGCGCGGCGGCCGCAGTGCGGTGCCTGTGCGCTGGTCGGCATGTGCCCGAGCGCAGGTCGGGTCTAGAGCGTCAGCAGCGGCGGGATCTCGTCCGGTCGCCGGACGAGCGCGGCCGCTCCGGCTTCACGTAACTCCTGCCGGCTGCCGGCGCCCCACAGCACGCCGATCGTGGGCAGACCGTGCTCGCGTGCGCCGAGCACGTCGTAGCGGCGGTCTCCGACCATGACTGCCGATGCGATACCGCCGGCCCGGATGCCGTTCGTTTCGACCAGCGCGTTCAGCGTCCGCGCGATGGTCTCGCCCTTGGACTCGTTGATGGCGGCTGGGTGCGGTCCCATGATCACGTCGAACTCCTGAGCCAGGCCGAGCGTCTCGAGCAGCATCACTGCGCTGGTGATGACCTTCGACGTGGCGACGGCCAGCGCCGTCTGGCCGCGGAGGTGACGCAGGAGCTCGGGGATGCCGTCATATACCCGCGTTGTCGCCGCGCCGGTGTGCGCGTAATGCTCCCGGTACGTGGCGACAGCGGCGTTGACGAGCTGTTGATCGGCTCCGAACAGTGCAGAGAACATCTCGTGCGTCGGCGGTCCGAGGAACTGCATGAGATCCTCCGGCTCACGCGGCGCCAGACCGTACGCCTGCAGGGTGTGGTTGACCGAGGCGGCGAACGGCACGAGTGAGTCGATGATCGTGCCGTCGAGGTCGAACAGCACTGCGGCGGGGCGTTGCATGCGACAGGCATTCTGGCGGTGTTGGCGCCGTCGGTGCCGGCTCAGATAAATCTGCTACGCTCCGGCTTAGATTTTCACGACCGAAGAGGAGCAGAACGAACACGATGGGTAAGACAATCGGCATCGACCTCGGTACGACCAACAGCTGCATGGCTGTGCTTGAGGGCGGCGACCCGACGGTGATCGAGAACTCCGAGGGCGGCCGCACCACCCCGTCGGTGGTCGCATTCACGCAGGGTGGCGAGCGCCTCGTCGGCACGGTCGCCAAGCGGCAGGGTGTGACCAACCCGCAGAACACGATCTTCTCGATCAAGCGCTTCATGGGCCGCAAGGAGGCCGAGGTTCACGACGAGGAGGCGATCGTCCCTTACAAGGTCGTCTCCGGCCCCGGCGGTGACGTCCGCATCGACGTCGAGGACAAGCAGTACTCGCCGCCGGAGATCAGCGCCATGATTCTCGCGAAGCTCAAGGCGGACGCCGAGGCCTACCTCGGCGAGGCGGTCGACAGCGCCGTGATCACGGTTCCGGCCTACTTCAATGACGATCAGCGCCAGGCGACAAAGGATGCCGGCACGATCGCGGGCCTCGAGGTCAAGCGCATCATCAACGAGCCGACGGCGGCGTCGCTGGCCTACGGGCTCGACAAGGAGGCCGACCAGACGATCCTCGTCTTCGACCTCGGCGGCGGCACCTTCGACGTGTCGGTGCTGGAGATCGGCGATGGCGTCTTCGAGGTCAAGTCGACGGCGGGTGACAACCACCTCGGCGGCGACAACTTCGACAAGGCGATCGTCGACTGGCTGGTGGCCGAGTTCAAGAAGTCCCAGGGCATCGACCTCGCCGCCGACCCGATGGCGCTCCAGCGTCTCTATGAGGCTGCCGAGCGCGCCAAGATCGAGCTCTCGACCACGCAGGAGTCGCAGATCAACCTGCCGTTCATCACGGCCGACGCCAGCGGCCCCAAGCACCTCGACATGCGTCTCACGCGCGCCAAGCTGGGCGAACTGACGGCGTCGCTGATCGACCGCACCGTGGGCCCGGTCCGCCAAGCGCTCGAGGACGCCAAGGAGAAGGGCGCCGGCGAGATCGACCACGTCGTGATGGTCGGCGGCATGACCCGCATGCCGGCGGTCCAGGAGAAGGTCAAGGAGCTGACCGGCAAGGAGCCGCACCGTGGCGTCAACCCAGATGAGGTCGTGGCCGTCGGCGCCGCGATCCAGGCCGGCGTGCTGGCCGGGGATGTCAAGGACGTTCTGCTGCTCGACGTGACGCCACTGACGCTCGGAATCGAGACCAAGGGCGGGGTCATGACCAAGCTGATCGAGCGCAACACGACGATCCCAACTCGCAAGGCCGAGGTGTTCTCGACTGCCGAGGACAACCAGCCGAGCGTTGAGATCCACGTCCTCCAGGGCGAGCGCGAGATGGCCAACTACAACAAGTCGCTCGGCAAGTTCCAGCTCACCGGCATCCCGCCGGCACCACGCGGCGTCCCGCAGATCGAGGTTGCCTTCGACATCGATGCCAATGGCATCCTCAATGTGTCAGCGAAGGACCTCGGCACCGGCAAGGAGCAGAAGATCGAGATCCGTTCCGGCTCTGGTCTGTCCGGTGACGAGATCAAGCGGATGGTCAGCGACGCTGAGACACACGCCGACGACGACAAGCGCCAGCGTGAGCTCGCCGAGGCGCGCAACGAGGCCGAGCACACCGCATACCAATCCGAGCGGCAGCTCAAGGAGCTCGGCGACCAGGTCGACGATGCGTCGCGCGGTGAGATCGAGGACGCCATCAAGGCGGTCCGCGATGCACTCGCCGGTGAAGACGCCGCTGCGATCAATACGGCCAAGGACGCGCTGAACGCCTCCTTCCACAAGGTCTCGGAGGCGATGTACCAGCGCGCTCAGGAGCAGCAGGCCGCGTCGGCGCCGAACTTCGACGGCGACGCGTCAGCTGATGGCGCCGGCGCCGCCGAGGAAGAGGACGTGGTCGACGCTGAAGTCGTCGACGAGGAGAAGTGACGATGGCGGCTGAGCGGGATCAGGACGAGCCCCTCGGGGTGCCGCAGCCGGGCGCTGCGCAGGATGCTCCTGCGCAGGCGCCCGTCCCGCCGTGCCCGGGCGACGATCAGACGTCGCCGGCGTTCGGGTCCGATCCGGCGTCCGATCAGAACTCGCTGGAGTCGGAGGCCGACCCCGGGGAGCAGGTCCAGCAGGATCTCGACGAGCTGGCCGCCAGGGCGGAGAGGGCCGACGAGTATCTGCTGCTGGCGCAGCGCACCCAGGCTGACTTCGAGAACTACCGCAAGCGTGCGGCCCGGGACGCGGCGATGGCGCAGGACCGCGGCGTGGCGAAGCTTGCAAAGGAGCTGCTGCCGGCGATCGACAACCTCGAGCGCGCGCTGAACGCGGCCAGCCAGGAGGATTCGACGCTGACCGAGGGCATCAGGCTTGTGCACACGGACCTGCTCTCCGCACTGCAGCGCGTCGGGGTTGAGCCATTCTCGCCCCGTGGCGAGCAGTTCGACCCACAGTTCCACGAGGCGGTTGCGCAGCAGCCGATCGAGGGCGCTGAGTCCGGAACCGTGGCCGAGGTCTTCCAGCAGGGCTTCCGCCTGGGTGACAGCGTGCTGCGCCCGGCGCGAGTGCTCGTGGCGGCATAGCCGAGGCGGCGCCATGGCGGAACGGCCCGACTACTACAGGATCCTCGGGGTCGGCAAGAACGCGACCGACGAGGAGATCAAGAAGGCGTACCGCAAGCTGGCGCGCAAGTACCACCCTGACCGCAACCCCGGCGACGAACAGGCGGAGACGCGGTTCAAGGAGGTCTCGCAGGCCCATGACGTGCTCTCGGACCCTGACAAGCGCAAGGAGTACGACCGTGGTGGGCTGTTCGCCGGCATGGGCGGCAACACGGGCTTTGACCCGTCCGCCTTCTCCGGCAGCTTCTCGGGCGGCTTCGGCGACATGCTCTCCAACCTGTTCAGTGGGGGCGCCGCCGCCGCCGGGCCGCGCTCCGGCGCCGGACAGAGGCCGCCGCAGGCCCGCGGCCAGGACCTCGAGACCGAGGTTCAGCTGACCTTCGACCAGGCTGTTCACGGCACACAGGTGCCGCTGCAGGTGCCGACCTCGAAGCCGTGCCCGACCTGTCACGGCTCCGGCGCGCGGCCCGGCACATCGCCAAAGGTCTGCCCCGTCTGCAACGGCCGCGGCGTCGAGGCGCAGAGCCAGGGGATCTTCTCGATCAACCAGCCGTGCTCGAACTGCAAGGGCTCCGGAACCGTGATCGAGCATCCCTGCCCGACCTGCGAAGGCAGCGGCGCCCAGCGCAGCGTCCGGCGCCTGCGGGTCAACATCCCGGCAGGGGTGCGCGACGGCAGTCGCATCAAGCTCGCAGGCAAGGGCGACCCCGGAGTTCGCGGAGTGCCCCCGGGAGACCTGTACGTGATCACGCGCGTTCCCGACTCGCCGATCTTCAAGTGGAGCGGAGACAACCTCGAGGTCGAGGTTCCGCTGACGATCCCAGAGGCGATCCGCGGGGCGGTGATCGAGGTGCCGACGCTGAACGGCTCCAAACGGCTGCGGGTGGCTCCGGGCACCAAGCACGGCACAATTCAGCGCCTGCGCGGCGAGGGGGCGCCGCGACTCGGAGGCAAGGGCGCAGGCGACCTTCGCTACAGGTTCGTGATCGACATCCCCGCCAGCCTGTCCGCCGAACAGGACGAGGCGGTCGAGCGACTTTCAGCGGTGATCGACGGGGACCCGCGCGCCAAGCTGTTTCCGAGCGGCCGCGGACGCGAGCAGGCAGCTGAGCACTGATGGCCGACGAGCGCACACCTGAGCAGCCGATGCGGACCCAGCGGATTCGCGCGACAGCGCGCGTGCACGTCTCCTCTGAGAAGGGCGTCTTCATGATCTCGGTCGCTGCCGAGCTCGCGGGCATGCATCCGCAGACGCTCCGCATGTACGAGTCCCGCGGTCTGATCGAGCCACAACGCTCGCCAAAGGGGACCCGCCTGTACTCGCACGCAGACGTCGAGCGGCTCAAGCGCATCCAGGAGATGACGGCGGAGCTCGGACTCAACCTCGCGGGCGTCGAGCGCGTCTTCGAGCTCGAGGACATGCTCGAGGCGATGGCACGCAAGGTCCAGGCGCTCGAGCGGCGCGCGACGGAGCTCAAGACCGAGGTGGAGCGGCTTGAGGCGCTGCGCCTGCAGTTACGCGCTGAGATCGTGCCTTACGTGCGCGGCGGCGCGTTGATTCGCGCGTCCGATCTGTCCTGAGGCGCCCGCCGAGCATCGCCGCCAGGGGCAGGGCGAGCGCCAACAGGCCGGCCAGAACGTATGGATCCTCGACGAGCGTGTGCAGCCCCCCCAGCGCGAGCCGGTTGGCGACATAGCGCTCGGGCAGGTAGGCGTAGCCGACCACCACGAACAGGGCGGTCATCAGCGCTAGGGGCGGACGCCGTTGCTCGTAGGCGGCCACCGCCAGCAGCAACAGCGCCGGCACCACCAGCGCCCAGTGGTGTGTCCAGGAGACCGGCGACACCAGCAGGGTGGTGACCGCGCACAGCGAGAACCCCATCGCCTCGTCGCCGCGGCGGGCGGCGCGGGCGGCCAGTGCGATGCCGACGATTGCGACCACCGCCACGACGGCGAGTGCTCCCGGTCCTGGGTAGCGTTCAGCCAGCAGTCGCGCCAGCGCCGCGCGCAGCGACTGGTTGCCGGGGTTTATCGCGCTGCCCACCCGAGAACTCTTGAACACGAGCCCACCCCAGTATTTGCTCGCGTCGGTGGGGACCAGCAGGAAGCTGAGGCCGACCGATGTTGCGAACGTGCACAGCCCCACCAGCGCTGCACGTGGGCGCCGAGAGCACAACAGGTAGACCAGAAACGCGAGCGGAGTGAGCTTGACCGCGGCCGCGAGTCCGATCGCAACCCCCTTGGTCCTGGTCGAATCCGGGCGGGAGAGGTCAAAGACGACCAGTGCGGTGAGCAGGAGATCGACCTGCCCGTAGCCCAGCGTGACCGTCACCGGTTCGAGCCACAGCGCGGCCGCGGCGGCCGCGGCTGCGACGGCCCAGGCCGTGACAGGGTCGCGCGGGAGGATCCGGCGGACGGCCGTGGTCGGGCGACCGAGCATCAGCGCGCGCCGTAGCGTCCACACCAGCGAGACGACGCTGATTGTCGTCATCGCGATCTTGTCCAGGCGCAGCGAGCCAAGCGCCAGCGGCGTCATCAGCACGGCCGCGAACGGCGGGTAGGTGAAGCCCAGGCGCCGGACGATCGGGTGTTGGTAGAGGGTGAGACCGTGCAGAACGTGCAGGCCCGCGCCGCGGTAGACGCGTAGGTCGAAGAAACCCAGCGGCCTGACGCCGATGTAGAACGGCTGGACTCCCGGACTGAACGGCAGGCGCGGCATCGTGACGGAGGCCACGACGTAGGCAGCCACCGAAACCGCGAAGACCAGCCAGACGACGGTGATCAGCCGATATCTGCGCATGGTCATCCGGTCACCGGGAGACGAGGCATCTAAACCCATCCTGACGCAGGCGGCTAAGTGCCGCAATAAGTTCGACAGGGCGATCTGAAGGTGATAATCTAAGTCCAACACACTTAGATTTATTCAAAGGCAGACCTTCCCCGAGGCCCGATCAAATGCAAGCTGACCGCTTTACAATCAAGTCCCAGGAGGCGCTCGAAGCCGCACAGCGGTTGGCGGCCGGGCGTCGCAACCCGCAGACCCGCCCCGAGCACCTGCTCGCCGTCCTGCTCGAGCAGGACGGCGGCGTCGTTGCGCCTGTGCTGCGCAAGCTCGGTGTCGATCCGGCAGCGGTTCGGATGGCGCTCAACCCCGCGCTGGAGGCGCTGCCGCGGCTCGCCAGTGGTGGTGAGGAGCAGACGGGCGGTTCGAACGAGCTGATCGAGGTTCTGCGGGGCGCCGAGCAGGAGATGCGTGAGCTCGGCGACGAGTACGTCTCGACCGAGCATCTCGCACTGGCGCTCGCCAAGTCAAAGGGCACCATCGGCGACGTCCTGCGCTCAGTCGGTGCAGGCCATGATGCTCTGCTGAAGGCTGTGAGCGAGGTCCGGGGTGGTCAAAGGGTCACCGACCAGACTCCGGAGGACAAGTTCCAGGCGCTCGAGAAGTACGGGCGCGATCTGACGCTGGCCGCCGCAGACGGCAAGCTCGACCCGGTGATCGGGCGCGACGACGAGATCCGCCGCGTGATCCAGGTTCTCTCGCGGCGCACGAAGAACAACCCGGTGCTGATCGGCGAGCCCGGCGTCGGCAAGACCGCGATCGCCGAGGGTCTGGCGCAACGGATCGTCTCCGGCGACGTGCCGGAAGGCCTCAAGGACCGCCGCGTGGTGGCGCTCGATATCGGCGCGCTGATCGCCGGGGCCAAGTACCGCGGTGAGTTCGAGGATCGGCTCAAGGCCGTGCTGAAGGAGGTTCAGGACGCAGGCGGCAACGTCGTGCTGTTCATAGACGAGTTGCACACGATCGTCGGCGCCGGTGCATCCGAGGGTGCCGTGGACGCCGCCAACCTGCTGAAGCCGATGCTGGCTCGCGGCGAGCTGCGGGCGGTTGGCGCAACCACGCTGGACGAGTACCGCAAGTACATCGAGAAGGACGCGGCCCTTGAGCGCCGTTTCCAGCCGGTCTTCGTCGAAGAGCCGTCGGTCGAGGACACGATCGCGATTCTCCGCGGCCTCAAGGGTAAGTACGAGGTCCACCACAAGGTGCGGATCACAGATTCGGCCCTGGTGGCAGCAGCGACCCTGTCGGACCGCTACATCTCCGATCGCTTTCTACCCGACAAGGCGATCGACCTGGTCGACGAGGCGGCATCGCAGATCCGGATGGAGATCGACTCAAAGCCAACCGAGATCGATGAGGTCGACCGTCACATCCTCCAGCTTGAGATCGAGCTGCAGTCGCTCGGCAGTCCCGAGTCCGATGACGCCGGCACCGCCGCTCGTCGCGAGCAGCTCGAGCAGGCGCTGGCGGAGGAGCGTGAGCGCTCGGCCGCGATGCATGCCGAGTGGCAGCGGGAGAAGCAGACGATCGGCGCGGTCGCCGATCTGCAGGAGCAGCTCGAGCAGGCCAGCGTCGAGCTCGAGCAGGCGCGTCGTGCCGGGGACCTGGAACGCGCGGCCGAGCTGCAATACGGCAGGATCCCGGAGCTGACAAAGCTGCTGGCAGACGCCGAACAGGCCGAGGGCGACGCTGCGGTGCAGGCGCCCGGTCCAGCCGTGCATCGTTACCTCAAGGAGGAGGTCGACGCCGAGGACATCGCCGAGGTCGTGTCCAAGTGGACGCGCGTGCCCGTAACGCGTCTGCTCGAGGGCGAGATCGAGAAGCTCGTCAACATGGAGGCGCGCCTGCACGAACGCGTGATCGGACAGAACGAAGCGGTCAGCGCGGTCTCGAGTGCTCTGCGGCGCTCGCGTGCAGGCCTGCAGGACCCGGACCGACCGATCGGCACCTTTCTGTTCCTCGGCCCGACGGGTGTCGGCAAGACCGAACTGGCACGAGCGCTGGCCGAGTTCATGTTCGACTCAACTGAGGCGATGGTCCGGATCGATATGTCCGAATACATGGAGAAGCATTCGGTCAGCCGCCTTGTCGGCGCGCCTCCCGGATACGTCGGTTACGACGAGGGTGGTCAGCTGACCGAGGCCGTGCGGCGCCGCCCCTACGCCGTCGTGCTGCTCGACGAGGTCGAGAAGGCGCACCCCGACGTCTTCAACACGCTTCTGCAGGTGATGGACGACGGCCGCCTGACCGACGGGCAGGGGCGCACCGTCAGTTTCAAGAACGTCGTACTGATCATGACCTCGAACATTCCCGGAGGGCGCGCAGGCGCAGAGGGCCAGTTCAAGCCCGAGTTCATCAACCGCCTCGACGACATCGTCGAGTTCGAGCCGCTCAGCCGAGCCCAGCTCACCGAGATCGTCGATCTGCAGGTTGCACGGGTCGTGCAGCGGGTGGCCGAACGCGGGATCGAGCTGACGCTGACCGACGCCGCCCGGACACTGCTCGGGAACCTGGGCTACGACCCGACCTACGGCGCCCGGCCGCTGAAGCGGGTGATACAGAAGCGGCTGGTCGACCCGCTGGCGCTGGCGATCCTCGAGGGTCGCTTTGTGGACGGCGACGCGGTCACGGTCGATGCGGCTGAGGGCGAGATCGTGCTCGACGCGCGGCAGGGAGTTGCCGTTTAGTCGTCGTTTAGTCGCGTTTAGTCGGGCCGGCCTGTCAGTGCCACAGTCCAGGGATCGCGTGTATAGAGTCCCGGCGCGTGACTGAACCCGGCCCGAAGGTCCTCGTCGTCGGCGCCGGCGCGCGCGAGCACGCGATCCTGCACGCGCTCGCGCGTTCGGCGCTGCGGCCGCAGCTACTCTGCGCTCCCGGGAACATCGGCATCGCACAGGTCGCGCGGGTCCTGCCCGTGGACGTCGCCGAGGTCGGCGCGCTGGTCCAGGCCGCCAAGGACGAGGGCGTGGACCTGGTGGTGGTCGGACCCGAGCTGCCGCTGGTCGCCGGCATCGCCGACGCGCTCGCGCGCGAGGGGATCGCCTGCTTCGGCCCGGGCGCAGCCGGCGCTCAGCTCGAGGGGTCGAAGGCGTTCTGCAAGGACGTGATGGAGGCCGCCGGGGTGCCGACCGCCGCCTACCGTGTCGTCTCGACCGTGGCGGCGGGAATGGGCGCCATCACTGAGATCCAGGGCGAGCGCTTTCCGGCTGTGATCAAGGCTGACGGGTTGGCCGCCGGCAAGGGCGTGATCATCGCCGCCGACGCCGAGGAGGCACGCGCGGCCCTGACCTCGCTGCTGGTCGAGCATCAGTTCGGCACCGAGCGCGTGGTTGTCGAGGAGTTCCTCACCGGCGCTGAGGTCTCGCTACTCGCCGTCTGCGACGGCGAGCGCGCGCTACCGCTGGCATCGGCCCAGGATTACAAGCGAATCCACGACGGAGATACGGGTCCAAACACGGGTGGAATGGGTTCCTACTCGCCGGTACCGGCGATCGGTGAGCAGCAGGCGCGGGAACTCGTTGGGATCGTCCATCAGCCGGTCCTCGACGAGCTGCGCCGCCGAGGAATCGAGTTCCGCGGCGTGCTCTATGCAGGCCTGATGCTGACGCCCGACGGTCCCAGGGTCCTTGAGTTCAATGCACGCTTCGGTGATCCGGAGACGCAGGCGATCCTGCCGCGGCTGCGGAGCGACCTGCTGGAGCTGTTGACGGCCGCGGCCACCGGATCGCCCGAGTCCGGTGGCGGACTCGACGGCATCCAGCTCGAATGGGATCCGCGCAGTGCCGTCACGGTGGTCCTGGCATCTGCCGGCTACCCAGCCACCTCCTCGCGGGGCGATGCGATCGAGGGGCTCGGCAAGGTGCCCGAGGCGATCTCGGTCACACACGCCGGCACCGCGATCGACGAATCCGGCCGAGTCGTCACCGACGGCGGCCGCGTGCTCAGCGTGACCGCGCTCGGGTCCGATATGGCGAGCGCGCGGGCGGCTGCGTACGCCGCCGTCGAGCTGATCGAGTTCGAGGGCCGCCAGCTGCGCCGGGACATCGCCGAGCATGTCGTGGGAGCATGAGTCACATGATCGAGCGCTATACCCGCAAAGAGCTTGGTGAGCGCTGGTCAGACCATGCACGCTTCGAGGCGATTCGCCAGGTCGAGGTTGCCGCATGCGAGGAGATGGAGGGGCCGACGCCGGAGGATCTCGATGCGATCCGGCGCGCGACCTTCACCGTGGAGGCTGTCAACGAGCGTGAGCGCATCACCGACCACGACACGGCGGCGTTCGTCGATGTGCTTGCCGCGTCGGCCGGCGGACCGGGTCGCTGGATCCACTTTGGCCTGACCTCGTCTGACGTCGTCGACACCGGCCTGGCACTGCAGATCAAATCCGTGGGCGATCTGATCCTGCCGGACTCGCGGGCTCTGGTTACCGAGCTGGCGGCCAAGGCGCGCGAACACGTCCACACTCTGTGCGCCGGCCGGACCCACGGTATTCACGCTGAGCCGACGACTTTCGGGATCAAGTTGACAGGCTTCGCGTTCGAGGCCCAGCGCAACGCGGAGCGGCTCGAACGCGCGTTTGCTCAGGCCGGGGTCGGCGCGCTCTCAGGCGCGGTCGGAACCTACTCTGCGACCTCACCCGAGTTCGAGCGCCGCGTGATCGAGCGGCTGGGACTCAAGCTCGAGTCGGTCTCGACCCAGGTGATTCCGCGTGACCGGCACGCAGAGCTGGTTCAGGCGATCGCACTGGCCGGCGCCGGCCTCGAGCGCTTGGCGACCGAGATCCGCCACCTGGCACGGACCGAGCTCAGCGAGGCACGTGAGCCGTTCGCAGCCGGCCAGAAGGGCTCGAGCGCGATGCCCCACAAGCGCAATCCGATCAGGACCGAGCAGATCGCCGGCCTCGCGCGGTTGCTCCGCGGCTATGCCTCGGCAGCGGTGGAGGATGTCGCCCTCTGGCATGAGCGCGACATTTCGCACTCGAGCGTCGAGCGGATCATGCTGCCGGACGCCACGATCCTCCTCGATCACATGCAACGGCGGATGCTCGGTGTGATTCGTGACCTGGTCGTCGATGTGCGCCGCATGCGTGAGAACCTCGACCTCACGTACGGCGCACTGTTCTCGCAGCGGCTCCTGCTCGCGCTCGTCGCCCAGGGCTCGAGCCGCGACGACGCGTACCGGCTCGTGCAGCAGCTGGCCCAGGAGGCGCTTGACACGCGCGTGCACCTGCGCGAGCTGCTGAGCGCGGGTACGGGTCCAAGCCAGATCCAGGAGCTCGACCTCGAAGCGATCTTCGACTTCGCGCCCTACGTTCGTTATGGCGACCAGATCGTCGGCCGGCTCGACCGGATCGTCCCGCGGTCGCCGGCCTGAGTGCAGATGGCCGTTCAACCCAGCAGGAGGTCACGATGAGCCTGATTCACACGTGCTACCGAATCAACGAGATCGACCCGACGGTCGCCTTCTACGAGGCCCTGGGATTTAGAGAGCTACGCCGGATTCCGATCCGTGACGAGGCGATCAACATCTTCATGAACCTGCCCGAGGACGGCGATGAGCCGCGTCTTGAGCTGACGTACAACTTCGGTCGCAACGAACCCTATGAGCTCGGCACCGGCTACGGTCACATCGCGATCACGACGCCTGGGCTTGACGCCGCGCTTGCGCGGCTTGCGCAGCAGGGCATCGAGCCGGAACGGCCGCCCTATGCGATCCGCGAGGGTGGCTCGCGCCTGTGCTTCGTGCGCGATCCGGACGGCTACCGGATCGAGATCATCGAGCGCGCCGACTCATAGTCGTTACGCATAACTCTCGTAGCAACTATGACTTTGACTTATGGCTGCCTCTCGCCGACAGTATTGGCATGTTCTTCAGGAAAAACACACACTTCGACACCAGTCTGTTCGACCCCGACCACGACATGGATCTCGTCGCCCTTGCGAACAACGCTCGGAGCGAGGACGACCTCGAGTTCGTGGCGCGGATCAGCCGCGCCCGGATGCGGGCGCGCCGGGCCGAGCTCAGCTACCGCCGAGGCGGAGCAGGTCGGGCACGCGGGCCAGCGTTGTGAGGGCCGCGCCGGTGTCGGCGTCGAGCTCCTGGCGCTGACGCGTCGACAGGGCTCTGATCGACCTGTGAGGCTGCTCTCGCCGTACACGCGCGATCGCGACTGAGAGTCCGCGCAGCTGGTCGCGCGCCGTGGGCACCAGGTTTGGCGCTCGCGGATCGAGTTCGGGCGCAAGCAACCCCAGCAGTTCCGTTGTCGCCGTGACATCGGCTGCCAGCGATGCCAGGTCGGTGCCGCTGCCGTAGTCGTCCTCTGCGCTGAGGGAGTCGCGCAGGGCGTCTTCGAGGACCTCGTGGGCGCGGATCGTGAAGCTCGTCATACCGGCGCTGGTCGCCGGCAGCTCCGCGCTGAGATCGTTCGCGGCCAGCGTCTCGACAAGGCTCTGGAGCCGAACTGTGGCGGTCGCAGCTGCCCAGAGGCTGCGCCGGCGGGCGCGAAGGCCGCTATGCGGCCGAGACGTAGCTGGACTCGTAGGCGGTGACCCAGCGCATGAATTCGGCGGCGGGGATCGGCTTGGAGAAGTAGTGGCCCTGGGCGCGGTCGCAGCGGATCTGCTCCAGCCGCGCGAGTGTGCTCGCGTCCTCGACTCCCTCGGCGATCACCTGCAGGCCGAGCGCGTGTCCCAGCTCGATCGTCGATCGTACGATCACGGCGTCGGACTCGTCGGTGAGCATCGGCGTCACGAACGAGCGGTCGATCTTGAGCTCATGAACCGGCAGTCGCCGCAGGTTCGCAAGCGACGAGTGACCGGTCCCGAAATCGTCGACGGCGAACCGGCAACCGAGGTCGCTCAGGCTCTGGACTGTCTTCAGCGCGCGCTGTGGGTCAGAGAGGATCATGCTCTCTGTGATCTCCAGCTTGAGGGCCTGGGGTGGCAGCTGGAAGAGCTGGAGCATCTGGGCGACCTGGGAGGACAGCAGCGGGTCGTGGAGGTTGCGGACCGAGAGGTTGACTGAGACGATCAGGTCGCGGCCGGCAGCATGCCAGCTGGCGCACTCCGCGATCGCACGGTTGAGCACGGCGCTCGTCATCGCGCCGATCAGGCCGGTCTGCTCGACGATGTCCAGGAACGCGGCGGGCTGCAGCAGGCCGAGATCGGGATGCTGCCAGCGCACCAGCGCCTCGGCGCCGTGGACCCTGCCCCGCGCGATGTCGATGATCGGGTGGAAGTGGACGAGAATCTGATCGTCTGATTCGAGTGCGCGGCGGAAGTCGCCGACCATGCTCAGGCGTGAGACCGAGTGGTGATCCTGGCCGAGCTGGTAGAAGCGGTGACCCTCACGCTCCTCCTTGGCCGCATACATCGCGATGTCAGCGCGCCGCAGCAGCGTCTGCGCATCCTGGCCGTCGGCCGGGTAGCGGACGATGCCGATGCTGCCGTCAACCTGCAGCGTGATGTCATCGAACGCGACCGGCTCATGGATGCAGGCCAGCACGTCCTCGGCCATCGCCGTCAGCGAGGCCATGTTGTCGGTTCTGACCGCGGGCAGGATCGCGAACTCGTCGCCGCCGAGGCGGGCCACCAGGCCACCGTCGCCGACCCGCTGAGCCAGTCTCGGCGCGAGGTCGGCCAGGAGGTCGTCACCGTACTGATGCCCGAGCGTGTCGTTGATGTCCTTGAAATGGTCGAGGTCGATCAGCATCACGCCGAAGCTGCGAGGACTTTCGCTGGTCTCAGCGATGGCGGCGTCGATCTGGTCGCCGAACTCCTTGCGATTGGCCAGTCCGGTGAGCTCGTCGGTGGTGGCCATGATCTGCAGCTCCTCGCCACGCCGCTGTGAGGTGAGCAGTTCTCCGACCAGGTACTGGAAGACGACCAGGACAATCGCGAACACGATCAGGCCCGCGACCTTGAGGTTGTCGATCATGAAGACCGCAAGCAGGGTCAGGATCGCGGAGGCGAGGTCGGCCGCAATCGTCGGCTTGAAGACGCCGAGACACTCGAGCAGCGACCGGCCGTTCATCAGGCGCTGATAGCCGGCGATCATCGAGAAGTTCAGAGCCAGCGCGATCATGAACGCGGCGAAGACAAGCGGGTAATAGCTCGGGGGCCGGTGCGTTGCGGTCAAAATCAGATTCTGGCCGTCCGACATCCAGTAGAACAGGAGCCCGCCGAGCAATGGAAACCAGAGGAACGTGACGAGGTTCTGCCTGAAGATCTCGGCACGCTCTCGCGAGCTGAACCAGCCGATTCCGATCGTGAACACGCCAACTATCGCGGCCGCATCGCCGCCGAGCAGGACCGCCGCGAGCATGATCCCGAGGAAGCTGCCCGAAATTATGACGCCGGACGGAAGCTTCGACGATGTCAGCTCGCTGAGCGCCGACAGGACCGCCAGGATGGCAAGGTAGATGAGCGCCTCCGGGTGCCAGTTGGCTGTGTGGCGCTGCCACACAGCCAGCGCGACAGCGCCGATGATCAGGCTCACCTGTACGACGAGCAACGCGCGGGGATGCTGCGATGCGCGGTTCGGTGACTGCTCGGGGACGGCGAGCCCGGTCTGTGGCGTGGTCTCGGTCATCCGGTTCTGATGGGGGGCGTGTCGTGATTTCGACGCATCAGCGGTTTTTCCTGCGAGCGATGGGCAAGTGCAGAGCTCGGGCCGCTCTCTGGTTCCTTAATCGGCTCGTTGACGGCAGGGCTGAAGCGCACACGGTCGATCGGGAAGCGCGCGAATACCGCAACTGCCATTACGGTTCCGACGGCGGCAGCCGCGTAGGCCACCCGCGGTGAGCTCAGAGTGGTGACCACGCCGCCGATCACGAATCCGACGGCGGGCATCAGATAGCTCAGCGCGAAGAACACCGACATCACCTTGCTCTGGGCGGTGAGCGGGATCCGGCCCTGGAATTCTGTGACCGCCGCAACCCAGGCGACACCATTCCCGGTACCCCCGACGGCTGAGAACGCACAGGCGATGGCGAGCGTCGGTGACAGCCCCAGACCGCTGTAGCCAATGGCGATGAGCAGTGTTCCTATACCGAGCAGCCGCATCAGGCGGATGTCGCGATCGAACGCGAAGAAGGTGGCGCCGGCGATCATTCCCAAACCCCACGAGGTCAGCAGCAGGCCGTAGCCGGAGCTGCCGGCGTGCAGCGTCGTCTGGGCGAACACGACCTCAATCGGAACAGGAATCGAGATCATCGCGGTCATGAATGCGATGGCGATCAGCAGTCGCCGTAGCGCGGGGCGTTCGCGCAGCACGACCACGCCGGCCCTTATCCGTCTGGATGTCTCGGTTTCGGGGCTGCGCTCGATGTGGACGCCGGGCCCCGTCAGGATCACGAGCGCGGCGAGCAGGAAGGTGCCTGCGTCGATCAGCAGGGCGCGGCTGGCCCCGTGCGACGCAATGATCGCTCCCGCGGCAGCGGGGGCCGCAGCGTAGGCGATCATCGTCCCCAGGTTGATCACACTGTTGCCCTCGCGGAGCAGTCCATGCGCCATCAGGTCATTGGCAGTGGCGCTGCGCATCAACGTCGACGCCAGGATCGCCAGAACTCCGTCCACGGCGACCAGCGCGAGCACGACCGGGAGCGAGAAGTGGTGGGCGACCGCGGCTATGACAGCGAACATGAACGCCTCGAGCACGTAGATGGCGGTCAGCAGGAAGCGCGGGTTCAACGGCTCCGCGTAGGCCGTCAGCAGCGGGGCCAGAACTGCCGGCAGGAATCGCATCGCGAGAAAGAGGGTCGCGGAAGCCAGGGGGCTGCCGGTGTGGTCGTAGACCAGGATGGCAAGCGCCACCTCGCCGACCGTGTTGCCCACCTCGTTGACCCAGCCAGCTGCGGCCAGGTGACGAAAGGCCGCCGAGCGCAGGGGCTGCAGATCCAACATACCTAACCCAGCGTTATGGCGGTCATAACCAGATTGGATCTACCGAGGGGCGGCCCATGACGGCAAGCTTCACCACGTCTTCAGAAACCCCTTTCGAGGGTCAATCTACGGCCCGGTTAAGAGGAGCCTCTTATGTGCGCCAAGCTCTGGTAAATCCGAAAACTCAACTTTATGCGCGGCGTTAGGGAGCTGGTTCGTGGGGGCTCCCTAACGCTGCGTTTTAGCGTATTGACGTAACTTCGGCAGGAACACGCCGCAGCTTTAGTGCCTGCCGCTGCAAGAAGCATTGCATTTTCCGCGTTTGTTAATTCATACAACCGGAGCCTGACCTATTCTGCGCGTCGATGCCGACGCCGCGTCCGGAGGGATCAGCAGACGGACCCGCTGATTCCTTCCCCAGCAGTCGCGGCCATGTGCCGGTGCGCGACCTCGAGGTCGGAGAGCTGCGTGCATTCTGTGCAGCGGCGACGCTCGGCAGCATCGCCGAGGCTGCGCGAGCGATGAACGTGAGCCAGCCGGCGATGTCCAAGCGCCTGCGGTCCTTGGAGACGGTCGCCGGCGCCGAGCTGTTTGAGCGCTCCAGCCGGGGCGTCACGCTGACCCCGGCAGGATTGCAGCTCTTCACAGCCGCACGCCGGCTGTTGCGCAGCGCCGACTCGGTGCAGGCACTGATCAAGAATCCCGCCGCGTCCACACCGGTGCGGATCGCGTCCAGTCCGACGATCGCCGAGTTGCGACTGCCGCAGGTGCTCAGTGACCTCGCCGCCGGCGAGCAGGGGCTCACAGCGGAACTGATCTCCGCCAATTCGGAGCTCGTCCGCGAGCTCGTTCGGGACGGGCGCAGCGATCTCGGCATCGCCAGCGTCGATCCGTACGCGACCTACGCCGACGGGCTCGAGGAGCGGATCGTCTGGCGCGACGAACTCGTCGTCGTCGTCCCGCCGGGCCATGCCTGGGAGGCTCTGGACGAGATCCCCGTCGACGAGTTCGCCGGGACTGCGGTGGTGCAGCGTGATCCATGGTCGAATTCGAGCCGGATCGTGACAGCGACGCTCGAGCGCGTCGGACTCGAGCGCGTGCCACCGGTGCCTGCGATCGGCAGCACCGCGGGCGTGCTCGCACTGGCACGCGCAACTGAAACACCCGCACTGATCTCGATCCTCGCTGCTCGCGCCAATCCGGAGCAGCAGCTTGAGATCCGGCGTGTCGAGGGGCTCCGCTTCAGCCTCGAGTACGCGCTCGTCTGGGTCGGCTCGATGCTCGAGCAGCGGCCCGAGGTACAAACGGTCGCGGGGCACATCGTGCACCTGCCCTTCGCGCGACCGCGGCCCGCCCATTGACCAGACCCCGCTGACTGACAGACGGTACGATCGGGCCGTGCCCGCGATCTCCGATCTCAGCCTGTCCGCCTCCGGCAAGGTCCGCGAGATCTACGACCTCGGCGACGAGCTGCTGATCGTCGCCTCGGACCGCATCTCCACCTACGACGCCGTGCACCCCACCCCGATTCCTGACAAGGGCGCGGTGCTCACCGCGATCTCCGCGTTCTGGTTCGAGCAGACCGCGGACCTCGTACCAAACCACCTCGTGTCCGTGACCGACGGCGTGCCGGAGGAGGTGCGTGGCCGCGCGATGGTGGTCCGGAGGCTGACGATGCTGCCGGTGGAGGCGGTGGTGCGCGGTTACGTGGCCGGCTCCGGATGGACCGATTATCAGCGCAGCGGGATGGTTTCGGGCGTCCCGCTTCCGCAGGGCCTGCGCGAGTCCGGGCAGCTGCCGGCACCGATCTTCACACCGTCGACAAAGGCCGACGTCGGACATGACCAGGCGATCGATCTGCAACACGCCGCCGAGCTGATCGGGGATCGTGAGCTGACCGAGCGCGTGCGCGACGCCGCGATCGCGATCTACAGGTTCGCCGCAGAGCGTGCGCGATCCTGCGGGATCATCCTCGCCGACACCAAGTTCGAGTTCGGGCTCGACGCCGATGGCGTGCTGACTCTGGGTGATGAGGCCTGCACGCCCGATTCGTCGCGCTTCTGGCCGGTTGACGGCTACGAGCCCGGCCACGCTCAGCCGAGCTTCGACAAGCAGTTCGTGCGCGATTGGGCCTCCTCGACCGGCTGGGACAAGCTGCCCCCGGCACCTCAGATCCCGCAGGACGTTGTCACTCGCACGCGCGAGAAGTATGTCGAGGCCTATGAGCGCATCAGCGGCTGCTCATTCGCCGACTGGGCCGCACGGACCGGGATGAGCGCGTGACCACGGGCCTGATCTGGGCCCGAGTGGAGGCCGCGCTCTGATGCGGGCGCTCGTGTTGATCCGACCCAAGGCGGGCATCCTCGATCCTCAGGGCCAGGTCGTCGAGCGGGCCTTGCCGGCGCTGGGCTTCAATGGTGTATCCAACGTCCACGTCGGCCGCCTGGTCGAGCTCGATGTGGAGGATGCCGGGCAACTTCCCTCGATGTGTGAGCGCCTCCTGGCAAATCCGCTGATCGAGGACTACGAGATCATCGAGAGCGCGTGAAGTTCGGCGTCATCAGCTTCCCCGGGACATGTGACGACGTCGACGCTCAGCTCGCCGCGCAGCGGGTCGCCGAGGCGGTGTTGCTGTGGCATCGCGATCGCGATCTGCAGGGCGTCGACGCCGTGATCGTCCCCGGAGGCTTCTCGTATGGCGACTACCTGCGTGCCGGGGCGATCGCCCGCTTCGCACCGGTGATGGAGTCGGTGATCGAGTTCGCCAACGAGGGCGGACTTGTTCTGGGCATCTGCAACGGCTTCCAGGTGCTGTGCGAATGTGGGCTTCTGCCCGGCGCTCTGCTGGTCAACGATCACCTCAAGTTCGTCTTCCGGCAGGTCACGCTCGACGTCGTCGACCACAACACTCCCTTCACTCGCGACTGCCCGCCGACGCTCTCGATCCCGGTCAAGCACACGACCGGTCGCTATTACTCGCCAGAGCCGGTTCAGGTCGTCCTTCGGTATGCGTCCGGCCAGAACCCCAACGGTTCGCAGGAGGACATCGCAGGCGTCGTCAACAACGCCGGCAACGTCTTCGGTCTGATGCCGCATCCCGAGCATGCCGTTGATCCCCTGACCGGGTCGGCCGACGGCCTGACGATCTTCGAATCGATTCACGCGGCCGTGGGCGAGCGTGTGCGGGTAGCGTGAGAACAGGCAGATGAGTACCGCCGACGCTCAGCCGAAGCATCGCGAGCTCGGTCTGACCGACCACGAGTACGAGCTGATCGTCGACGGCCTCGGCCGTGCTCCCGGGGACGTCGAGTTGGCGATGCTGTCGCTCATGTGGTCCGAACACTGCGCCTATAAGCACTCGAAGAAGTTGCTTGCGCGGCTCCCGACCGACGGACGGCACGTGCTGGTCGGACCTGGTGAGAACGCGGGCGCCGTCGACGTCGGCGACGGACTCGCCGTGGCCTTCAAGGTCGAGTCTCACAATCACCCGAGCGCGGTCGAGCCCTTCCAGGGGGCCGCAACCGGTGTTGGCGGCATCCTGCGTGACATCTTCGCCGTCGGTGCTCGGCCGATCGCGGTGCTCGACAGCCTGCGCTTCGGCGAGCCCGCAGGTTCGCCCCGCTCGCGCTACCTGCTGGAGCACGCCGTTGCCGGAATCGGGCACTACGGCAACTCGATCGGAGTGCCGACGATCGGCGGCGAGATCTACTTCGAGTCGAGCTACGAGCAGAACTGCCTGATCAACGCGATGGCGGTTGGCCTCGCACCGCACGACCGACTCACAAGCGCAGCAGCGGCCGGAGTCGGCAATCTCGTGATCCTGTTCGGCGCGCGCACGGGCCGCGATGGGATCGGCGGCGCCTCTGTGCTGGCGAGTGCGGAACTGGTCGGCAGCGACGGCGGCGACGAATCCAAGCGCCCGACCGTGCAGATCGGCGACCCGTTCGCGGAGAAGAAGCTGATGGAATGCAGCCTCGAGCTGCTCGACCGTCGACTGCTCGCCTCGCTGCAGGACCTCGGCGCCGCAGGTCTGACCTCGTCCGCCTCCGAGATGGCGAGCAAGGGTGGCGTCGGTCTGGACATCGATGTCGCGCAGGTCCCGTTGCGGGAGCCGGACATGGAGGCGTTCGAGATCATGGTCTCGGAGTCTCAGGAGCGCATGCTCTGCATCGTCGAGCCCTACGACGTTGCCGCCGTGCTCGACGTCTGTGACAAGTGGGACGTTCTCGCCAGCGTGATCGGCGAGGTCACCGACGGTGGCAGGGGGCGGGCGGGCGGGAACGTCTTCCGGGTCCTGCGCGACGGCGAGGTCGTCGGCGAGTTGCCAGTGTCGCTGCTGGTCGACGACTGCCCGCTCTACGAGCTCGAGCCCGAGCCGCCCGCGGTGCCGCTGTACGACGGCGGCGAACAGCAAATCGCCGCCGGAGCTGAGCCGGCCGACGTGCTGCTCGACGTTGCTCGCGAGCGCCAACATCGCCTCGCGGCGGGTGGTGTTCGAGCAGTACGACCCGGTTGTGCAGTCGCGTACCGTCCGCCGGCCGGCGGAGGCCGACGCAGCTGTGCTGGCGCTGCCCGTGCTCGCCGCCGACACCGGCGCCGGCGGCGATCCGATCCCCGGAATCGCCGTATCGATCGACGGCAACGGCAGGCGCGTCGCGGTCGATCCGCGCGCGGGAGCTGCTGAGGTCGTCTACGAGTGCGCCGCCAACCTCGCCTGCGTCGGCGCCGAGCCCCTCGGGCTCACCAACTGCCTCAACTTCGGCAATCCCGAGAAGCCCCACGTTGCCTGGCAGCTGAGCGAGGCGGTCGACGGTCTCGCCCTCGCCTGCCGAGAGCTGGACGTGCCCGTCGTCAGCGGCAACGTCTCCCTCTACAACGAATCGCCGGACGGCCCGATTCTGCCGACGCCGGTGATCGGGATGGTCGGCCGTCTCCCGGAGGTGCGCCGAGCCGGGCGGCTCGGGTGGGCGAACACCGGCGACCAGATAGCGCTGGTCGGCGGCTTCAATCCGTCTCGGGACGGCTCTGAGATCGCGAAGTTGTACGGCAGCGCGCCCGCTGGCGCACTGCCTGCCAAGGATGCCTCAGCAATTCGTGATGCGCACGCGCGTGTCCGCAACGGGGTACGGGACGGCACGCTCAGCAGCGCCCACGACATCGCCGAAGGGGGGATCGCGGTGGCATTGGCGGAGTGCTGCATCGCCTCCGGTCTCGGCGCCGAGCTCACGCTGCCCGGCGGACTCGATCCGTTCGGCGAGGATCTCGGCACCGCGTTCATCGTCAGCGGCGCGCCGGGGGCGCTCGCCGGCCTCGAGATCATCGGCGAGGTCGGTGGTGGCGAACTGGTGATCGCCGGCCTGCTGAGCTTACCCCTGTCCGAGCTGGCCAGCGTCCACGCAGGCGGACTGTCCTCGCTGCTCGGCTGAGGACCGATCCCCACCGCGCTATGCCCTAAGCTCGGGTGGCGGTGCAAACACCGGTGCCCACGCCCATCGTTGAACGTGACGGACCGCATGACGAGTGCGGAGTCTTCGGCATATACGCACCGGGTTCGGAGGTTGCGCGGCTCACGTACTTCGGTCTCTATGCGCTCCAGCACCGCGGTCAGGAGTCGGCCGGGATCGCGGTCGCGCCGCTGGGCGGCTCGATCATGGGCACCCGCGAGCAGGGGCTCGTCTCGCAGGTCTTCGATGAGCACAAGCTGCGATCGCTGATCGGCGACCTCGCGATCGGACACGTTCGCTACTCGACCACCGGCTCATCCGAATGGGAGAATGCGCAGCCGATCGTCCGCGATGACCACCGCACGCTGGCGCTCGCTCACAACGGCAACCTGATCAACGCCGTCGAGCTGCACGGCGAGCTGCGTGGCCGCGACATCCGCTTCAGCTCGACGTCCGACTCCGAGATCATCGCGGCGCTGCTGGCAACCCACCCTGCGGACACGATCGAGCAGGCCGTCGCGGAGGTTCTGCCAAGGCTTCAGGGCGCGTTCTCAACGGTCGTGATGACGGAGGAGAAGGTCGTCGCCTTCCGCGATCCGCACGGCCTGCGGCCGCTCGCACTGGGCGTGATCGCAGACTCCGAGAGTGGCGGTGAGGTGTACTGCGTGGCCAGCGAATCATGCGCATTCGACCTGATCGGAGCCCGCTACGTGCGCGATGTCCTACCCGGCGAGGTGGTCACAATCGACGCTGATGGAATCCATTCGCAGCTGGTCAGGGGCGGCGAGCGCCATGCCTTCTGTGTGTTCGAGTACATCTATTTCGCGCGCCCGGATTCGCTGATGGGCGGCCACCGGCTGCAGGTGTCACGCGCGAGGATGGGGGAGATCCTCTGGCGCGAATCGCCGGTTGAGGCTGACCTGGTGATCGCGATCCCGGACTCCGGCAACGCCGCCGCACGCGGTCTCGCACGCGCCTCGGGGATCCCCCAGGACGACGGCTTCATCAAGAACCGCTACGTGGCCCGCACCTTCATCCAGCCCGGCCAGCAGCTGCGCAAGCACGGCCTGCGCCTCAAGTTCAACCCGCTGCCGGAGGTGGTCTTTGGCAAGCGCCTGATAGTGGTGGACGACTCGATCGTGCGCGGCAACACGATGCCGCAGATCGTGCAGATGCTGCGAGAGGCCGGAGCCGCTGAGATTCATCTGCGGATCACCTCGCCGCCGATCAAGAACCCCTGCCATTACGGGATCGACATGTCGACCCGCGAGGAGATGGTCGCGCATGAACGCTCGGTCGAGGAGGTGCGCGCGGTGATCGGCGCCGACTCGCTTCATTACCTTTCGCTGGAGGGGGTCTACGACGCCGTCCAGGGTCAGCGCTCGATGCATTGCGACGCCTGTTTCAGCGGCGAGTACCCGCTCGCCGGCACCGAGGATTCCGGTGGAAAGTTTGCCCTGGAGCGCGCGCCGTTGCCGCTGGCGTCATGAGCCCCGCTGGTGTCATGAGTCCGGCGGGGCGCGCAGCCTCGCCCCGGTGACGCCGTGAGTGCCAACGGTTCTCTCAGGGTCGGCGTGCTCGCCTCGGGCCGGGGCACGAACCTGCAGGCCCTGCTGGACCAGGTTCACGGTCGTGACGGTATCCAGATCGTCGCGCTCGCAACCGACCACGCCGACGCGCCGGCGCTCGAGCGCGCCCAGGCGGCTGGGATACCGACCGCCGTGTTCGAGCGCTCTGCCTATGCGGGCGATCGCCTTGGGCGCGACCTGGCGATGGCCGACTGGCTTCGAGAGCAGGCGACGCAACTGGTGGTGATGGCCGGCTACATGCAGGTCGTGACCGACGAGATTCTCGACCGCTTTCCGGACGCCGTGATCAACATTCATCCGTCTCTGTTACCGGCGTTCCCCGGTATCGACGCGGTCGATCAGGCGCTTGCCTACGGCGTCAAGATCTTCGGGGTGACCGTGCATTTCGCCGACCGCGGCATCGACACGGGGCCCGTGATCATGCAGCGCTCCATCGAACTGCCGGACGCGCGCCAGCCTGACGACGTTTGGCCGCAACTGCACGCGATCGAGCATCAGATCCTGCCCGAGGTGATACGGCTGTTCGCACGTGGGGAGGTGCGTGTCGCCTCCACGCACCCGCGACGTGTCCTGCTCGGCCCTCGAGATGGCTGATCCGTCGGCTCGGCAGGGCGCTGTGGAGAGTCGCTTGCCGGGCCTGTAGAGTCGGATTCACATGCCAACGGAGACGAATGCGGAGCAGTCGCTGCAGGCCTCCGCGCCGGGTGAGGTGAGGGTCGCCCGGGCGCTGCTCTCGGTCTCCGACAAGACCGGGATCGTCGAGTTCGCCGCCGGGCTCGTGGAGCTCGGGATCGAGATCGTTTCAACCGGCGGCACCGCTCGGGAGCTGGCCGGCGCCGGGATACCGACGCGGTCGATCGCCGACCTGACCGGCTTCCCGGAGATCATGGACGGCCGCGTCAAGACGCTGCACCCGAAGCTGTACGCGGGCCTGCTCGCGGTCCGTGACGACCAGGCTCATCTCGACGCCGCAGCCGCACATGAAGTCGAGCCCGTCGACCTCGTATGCGTGAACCTCTATCCGTTCGAGCGCACCGCGGCCACCCGCGGTGTCAGCGACGCAGAGGTGATCGAGAACATCGACATCGGCGGTCCGACGATGATCCGTGCGGCTGCCAAGAACTTCAGGTTTGCGGCGCCGGTGGTCAGCCCGGCCATGTACGACGCGATCCTCGAGGAGCTGCGCGGTTCCGAGCTGCGACTGTCGCTGCAGACGCGCGAGAGCCTCGCAGCCGAGGCGTTCGCATACACGGCTCGTTACGACAGTGCGATCACACGCTGGTTCCAGGAAAAGCACGAGGACTTCCCGCCGCTGATGGTGCGCGCCTTCGAGCGCCAGCTGGAACTGCCGTATGGCGAGAATCCGCACCAGCGTGCGGCCTTCTACACCCAGGTCGGTGCGCGGTCTCATGTGCTCTCACAGGTGGCGCAGCTGGCCGGCAAGGAGCTGTCGTTCAACAACCTGCTTGACCTCGACTCGGCGCGGCAGCTGCTGGCCGAGTTCGTCGTGCCCGCCTGTGTGATCGTCAAGCACAACAACCCGTGCGGTGTCGCTGTCGGTGCCGACACGCTCGAGGCCTACCAGCGCGCCTACGCCTGCGACCCGACGTCGGCGTTCGGCGGCGTGATCGTGCTCAACCGCCGTGTCGACCGGGCCACCGCCGCGGCCATCCACAAGCAGTTCGCCGAGGTGGTGCTCGCTCGCGGCTACGATGACGATGCGCTCGAGCTGTTCGCCGACAAGCCCAACGTCCGGATCCTCGACGATCGCGAGCGCCGTCTCGATGTGGTGCTCGAGCCCTCGATTCGGCAGGTGATCGGGGGCGTCCTGGTCCAGGATCGCGACTCCTCCAACGAGGACCGCGAGGAGATGCAGGTCGTGTCCGGTCGCCGCCCGACCGAGGAGGAGTGGTCGCAGCTGCTGTTCGCCTGGCGCGTCTGCAAGCACGTCAAGTCCAACGCGATCGTGCTGGCCACCGACGGCGCCACGATCGGTCTCGGCGCTGGCCAGATGAGCCGCGTCGACTCGGTCCGGATCGCGATCGAGAAGGCGCAGGTCCCGGTCGCCGGCGCGGTCCTGGCGTCCGACGCCTACTTCCCGTTCGCGGACGGACCTGAGATCGCTCTCGAACATGGGGTCGCTGCGATCATTCAGCCGGGCGGCTCCGTGCGCGACCCACAGGTCGTTGAGATCGTCGACCGTGCCGGCGCCGCGATGGTGTTCACCAATCGCCGCCACTTCCGTCACTAGACGCCCGCGTCTGACGAGCACCCCAAGTGTCGTCCGATCCACCCCACGGTCAGCAACCCGAGCGCCAGGGACAGCACAACGGGCAGCACCGGATCGAGCGGTTCGGAGGGGATCCGCCGTCTCCCTTCGAGGCGCCGATCGGCTTCTCCCGAGTGGTGGTGGCGGGGCCGTGGGTGCTGCTCGGCGGGACGACCTCCGTAGACCCGAGCGGCTTCGTCGTCGGCGAGACCCCCTACGAGCAGGCGGCTGAGATCCTTCGCAAGCTCCTGCATGAGCTCAGTCGGACTGGTCTCTGCGCCCAGGACGTGGTCCAGACACGGATGTACGTCACCGACATCTCCCGCTCCGATGAGGTCGGGCGCGCCCACGGTGAGGTCTTCGGCGACGTTCGCCCGGTCGCCACCATGGTCGAGGTGTCGGGTCTGATCGACCCGCGGATGCTGGTCGAGATCGAGCTGATGGCCTTCCGGGGCTGACGCTCGATCGCCGGATCCGGTCCGACCCCGTACCACCGGAGCGGGTTCAGCCCCGGATCGCCTGATCCGCTGTTCCTCAGGCTGTGCTCGGCGAGGGAGCGGTGCTGTGGCGAGAGCCAAAGCAGGCCCTCCGTCAAGGCGGTCCCGTCGCCGGTTCCCGAGACTCGCATCCGCGCGAATGGCTGCAATCATCACGGGGACACGCCGGCGTAGCTCAGTTGGTAGAGCAGCGGACTTTTAATCCGAAGCGCCCCGGTTCGAGTCCGGGCGCCGGCACTGGAAACCCCTGGTAAGGACGATAAACGTGATTACAGGCTGAGCCGGTCCGGCCTGGAAATGTCCCGAATATGTCCCACGATCGGGTGAGAATCGGCTCATGGGCGCGCTGCAAGAGCCCTCCGGGCACGTCTGCCTGGTCCCGGAATGGAGTGCAATCGCCTGCCCGCCTGCTGACCGCTGAGCAGTTGGCTGATCGCTGGCAGGTGTCGAAAGCTCAGGTTTACCGGCTCGCTCGCGACAGCCGAATCCCGACAGTTGCGATCGGGCGTTACTACCGCTTCAGGATGGCCGCCATCGAGGCCTGGGAAGCATCTCAGGAAATCGAAGCCCTCTGATCGGCGCCGTCTGCGCCTCGTCCAGAGAGCGTTGCTTGTAGCCCGAGCCGTTCGCGAATCGGCAGGGCTCCGGGCTTCTGCGTTGTGGCGAAAGGAGTGGCCCCAATCGTCGTCAGCTATCGCTTGTCGATCCAAGCGGAGGCCTACTGAGACTGCGTGTGTTGTTTGCAATGTGACGGAACGCGCGTGCCGCGGTAGGGTGGCCGATGACGGCTCCGTCCTGTGTCTTGGTTGGAGCGGCGTTCGCGGTTGCTGGCTGCGGATCTCGAACGGCGGGGAAATAGGATCCGCATTTGCCGCGCGGCCGGGAAGGTTTGGTGGTGTCCGGGGTGGATGACGCGACGGTAGGGGCCTCTAACGAGGCGAATGGGAGCACGCGTCTGGCGATGCTGCTGGCGATGGCGATGTTCGTGCTGGTCGTCGACACGTCGCTGATGAACGTGTCGATCTCAAAGGTCGTTCACGACCTCGGAACGACGGTCAGCGCGGTCCAGTCGGCGATCGCACTTGAGGCGCTCATCTCGGCGTCGTTCATCCTGATCAACAGCAAGGTTGGGGATCTGATCGGCCGCAAGCGGGCGTACGTGCTGGGCCTCTTGGGCTACGCCGTCGGTGCCCTGGCGATGACCTTGGCGCAGAGCATCACGGCGATCGTGATCTTCTGGGCGATCATCGGTGGCCTTGGCGCGTCCCTGCTGCTGCCCGCCATGCAGTCACTGATCCACGGCAACTTCGAGGGAGCGGCCCAGAAGAAGACCTATGCGCTGGTCGGAGCTGCGGCAGCGATCGCTGCGGCGGTCGGCCCGTTGTTGGGTGGGTTCTTGACGACCTATCTGTCCTGGCGTGTCGGGTTCCTGCTCGAGTTGATCGTGATCGCGATCGTGCTGTCGCAGATCCGGCTCGTCAAGGACATTCCCTACACGGGCGACCGCCACGTCGACGTCGTCGGATCGATCCTCTCCGTGCTGGGGATGGGGGGCGTGGTGCTCGGCATCTTGGTGTGGCAGGAGGGAGGCGACTATGTCGTCCTGCTGATCGCACTCGGGTCAGTTGCACTGTTCGCGTTTGCGCGCTGGCTCGTGCGACGCCACCGCGAGGGCAAGGTCACCGTGCTTGATCCGGACCTGTTCCGGCTTCCCAATTTCCGGCTCGGTGTCTCCGGGCAGACGATGCAGAACGTGACGCTCGGCGGCGCGATGATCGCTCTCCCGATCTTCCTGCAGATCAAGCTGGAGTACTCCGCGATGCAGACGGGGCTGTCCCTGGCGCCGCTATCGCTGACGATGTTCGCGGCGGCGATGCTCGCCGGAAAAGGCCGCAAGTGGCGACGGTCCGCAAGCGTCATCCGCATCGGGTTCACGCTGAGCACGGTCGGCATGGCATTGCTGATCCCGATCGTTCCGAGAGCGACCTCGGGCTGGTATCTGGTCGCGCCCCTGATGATCGCGGGGGCGGGGCTTGGTCTGCTCGTCTCCCAACTCAACAACTACACGCTCGCCCCGATCGACGAGGAGAGGGTCAGCGAGGCAGCTGGAGTCAACTCTGCGGCCGGCTCGTTCGGGCTGTCGTTCGGGCTTGCCATGGCGGGCGGGATCCTGCTTGCGACGCTCTCGCTCGCGTTCACGCACATGGTGAACGCGAGCTCGGTGATCCCGTCCTCCCAGAAGCAACAGATCGCACACACCATGGAGCACGACGCGGAGGTCGTGAGCAACACGCAGCTCGAAAGGATCGTCGCAGCGGAGCCGCACGCGGTCCAGGCAGAGATCCTGAAGATCAACACACACGCGACAAACATCGCACTGCAGGTGGCGTTACTCATCCCGATCCTCGCTGGGCTGCTGGGGCTCGTCAACTCCTTCCGCATGATGCGCCTGCCTGAAATAGAGCCGTCAGCGGCAGTCGAAACGGCAGCGCTCGGGTGAGTCCCATGAAGCCTGGCCGATGTCGCGAGCGGCGGAATGAGGGTAGAAGCGGAAGCGGCCTGAGGATCACAGCTGTCGAAAACCAGCAGTCTGGTCAGCTTCGGCTAAGCGACATAAATTGATCGAGTTCCACCAGTCTTATGCGGTGGATCGGTGCCTCTGCTGCGAGTGCTGGGGCGTGGTAGACGTGTCGGCTGGAGTCCGGCTGGCTGGGCGGTCAGTTGGCGGACATCACGCGGTAGCTCACGTCAGGGAGTGTGGTGAACGCGTCTACGTCGGTGGTCAGGATCGTTCGTCCGGTCGCTCGGGCTGTTGCTGCGATCTGGAGGTCGTGGGCTCCGCGTGGCTGGCCAGCGCGGCGAACGTGAGCTAGGAGTGCTGTGTGGTGACGCGCGATCTGGAGGTCGTAGGCAATGATCTCGACGCGCGCGAACACGCCCTCAACCAGCGTGCTGCGGGCATCGCGGCGTTGATCATCGGCAAGCTCAACACCAACCAGCAGCTCGGCCGCGGTGATCGCGCTGATCGCGACATCAGCGTCGTCGTCGCCAAGCTGATCAGAGTCGATGTCGCCGCGCTCTAGCAGGAGGAGCGCGCCGGTGTCGAGGATCAGTCTTTCCACGGATCGCTGATCGGCGCACCGCCGACGAACCGTCGAAGATCGGCGAGATCATCATCCCATTCGGCGTCTGGGGTGTGACCACGAAGGAACCCACGTAGGTCACCGAGTGTGGAGCGTCGGGTGGGGGCCACCGTCGCGATTGCACGACCACGACGCACCACCGTGAAACTCTCGCCGCGGTGCTCAACTGCGTCAAGTAGGTCAGCAAATCGCTTGGACGCATCTGTCGCCGAGATCTCCGTCATAATCGGATTATCGGATATTCCTCCGTTGTGGTCAAACCCACGGGCTCTCAGGCTGTAGGCACCCCTCAGCGCGGTCAGCCTGCCATCGACAACCGGCAGCGGCGGGGGTTAGATTGGTTGGCGTGCAAGGGACGCTAGTAGCGAATCGCTGACTGGTCCCGCACCTCCACTGAGGAGGCCGGTTTCACAAGGCCCGCCTTTCATTAGCCGGGGATCAACAATGGCGGCAACGGTAAAGCTCACGCACAAAGCGATCGGCGCGGAGGTCCGCCGTGGCACCTATGACGTCTTGCTCGACGGCGAACATGTTGGGGCGCTGGAGATGAACGGCACGTTCGAGACGCCAGTAGAACCTGGACGCCACACCCTGCAAATCCGCAGCGGCCGAAACTCCAGCCGAGACGAGAGCTTCGATGTTGCCGACGGCGACATCGCCAGCTTCCGATGCACGGGAAAGAGCATCTTGCCGGTCTTTCTATTGTCGTTCGCCTTCGCCAGCTTGGCGCTCTCGCTCGTTCGCGAATAGCCAGCGACCCGAGGCTGCCAAGAGTGGCTCAACTGCGGGGCTTGGCGACTCGCGGCCCGTTGCCATCGGGATCTTCGAGGTTGCACTGTCGGCCTGCCAAAGCCGCCTGGTCAGAGGGGACACGCCGCGTGGCAGACCGAGCTCCAAGATCTGCACTTCGCTACGGCATCACTCACGCCCAGGCAAACCTGCTCCCAGGCGATCACCGCGACAACACCCAGGAGGCAACAGCTCCCCAAATACCGAGAACCACCACTTGACTTTCATCGGCAGATCAACACGGAAGCGTCAGGGTTGGTCGCGCGGCGCGAGATTGTGGTAGCGCTTGAGCGCTATGACCGCCCAGATGGCCTCGACGACCCCGAATGGCCAGGTTCCCGACAGGAACCCGTAGCTACTTGAGAGTGCGCACCCGACCGCGAACGCGAGAACGAATCGACGTCCGCGATGCTCGAGCGCGTACATCAGCATCATGAACGTCAAGACGCAGACGCCGTAGAGAGTCAGCACGCCCCAGACATTAGATCCCGGACGTGTCACAGATCGGGCGGCGGTAGGCTCCAGGCGTGGGAACGACGAGCAGTCACACCGACGTCGCGTCTCGCGAGATGCTCCTGCGGCGGGGCTTGTTGCTGGAGTAAGCGACGCTGAGCTGGAACGTCGTAGGGACGGTCGTTCTAGCGTTCGTTCGGTGCGGTTGCCGGAGCGGCCGCTCGATGCCAGCGGGTCGCCCGCTGAACGTGGCAGATCGTTCGTGTGGTCTTTCGCGTGTGCTGTGGCGGCGCTAGTGTCGGGCGTGTGGCTGGCGATCCCGATCGCGCGCATGTCCGGCTTGCGGAGCTGGTCGCGGCTCTCTCGCTCGGGATCGATCTCGGGTTCGGTCAGCCGATGGAGCACGTGTTGCGTCAGTGTTTGATCGCCTCAAGGCTGGCTGACCGGATCGGGCTCGATGGTCGGACACGCGCCGCCGTCTATTACACCGCGCTGCTGGTCAACGTCGGGTGTCACTCTGACGCGCATGAACAGGCAAAGTGGTTTGGCGATGACATCGCGCTGAAATCTGGCAAGTACGACCACGAGCTTCGCGGCCTGGGAGCGGCGGCTGCGGGGATCCGACGACTCGGTTCTGGCCGGCCACCGCTGCACCGTTTCCGGGTTGGGCTGGAGTTCGCTATCTCAGGCCACCGTGATGTCGACCAGATGATTGCCCACCACGCCGCGATGGCCAGGACGCTGGGTGAGCAGCTCGAACTTTCCGACGAGGTGTTGGAAGCGCTCGGGGCGGCGTATGAGATGTGGGACGGGCATGGCTGGCCGGATGGGTTGAAGGGAGAAGCGGTGCCGATCGCGGCGCGGATCGCGATGCTGGCCGAGTTCATCGAGGTGGCAAACCGCGTTGGTGGGGTTCAGGCTGCTCAGGCACTTGCCAGCACGCGTGCCGGCACGCAGTTTGACCCGGCGCTGGCGAGAGTGATGAACGCGGATGCGGAAATGATTCTGTCCGGGCTTGACGACGTGGCGACGTGGGATGCGGTGATCGGGGCCGAGCCGACGCTTGCGCTCGTCGTCTCTGGCGAGCGGTTTGACGCTGCGCTGCTGGCGATCGCGAACTTTGTCGACTTGAAATCGCCGTATACCCTGGGTCATGCGCGAGCCGTTGCTGACCTCGCGGCGGCTGCCGCGGGTGAGCTTGGACTATCGGAAGCGGAGGTCCGTACGCTGCGGCGCGCCGGGCTGGTTCATGATCTCGGGCGGCTCGGGGTGTCGAACTCGATCTGGGACAAGCCCGGCCCACTCGGCACCGGTGAATGGGAGCGGATTCGGCTCCATCCCCACCTCACCGAGCGGATGCTTCACCAGTCTGAGTCGCTCTCGCCGCTCGGGGCGATCGCCGTGGCTCACCGCGAGCGCCTTGACGGCTCCGGTTATCCGCGCGGGCTTCGTGGGGCGGCGATCGGGCGCCCGGCACGAATTCTCGGTGCCGCCGATGCCTATCAGGCGATGCGCGAGCCACGACCCTACCGGCTGCGGCGTACACGTGAGGACGCTGCTGCCGAGCTCCGCGGGGACGTCAGGGCCGGTCGTCTCGACGCCGAAGCGGTGGAGGCGGTTCTAGCTGCTGCCGGGCACCGCGTCCCAGCCCGCCGCGAAGGCCCGGCCGGGCTGACCCAGCGAGAGATCGAGGTACTCCGGCTGCTCGCCCGTGGAATGTCTAACAAGCAGATCGCCGCGGAACTCGTCATCTCACCGAAAACCGTCGCCAACCACGTTGAGCACATCTACGCCAAGATCAACGCGTCCACGCGCACCAGAGCAAGCCTGTTCGCCATGCAGCATGGCCTGTTCCCTGACGAAAACTTCGGGGCGGCCGCTTCGGTCTGACCCCTGCCAGGTCTCCGACGCAGGCTGACTGCGCCAGACGCCAGCGAAAGATGGGCAAAACGCCTCATGCCGTGCCCCCGCTCTGGCTCTACGGTCAAGGCAACCAACTGACCGCAAGCCAGGGAGCCGAGCCATATGAGTCTTTGGGGCCACATATTCGCCGCGATCTATGACCGCATGGGTGCCAAGACCGAGCAGGCGGGACTACTGGCACATCGCCGAACGCTGCTCGCCGACGCAACGGGAGATGTGCTCGAGATCGGCGGCGGCACCGGCGCGAACCTCGAGTTCTACGGCGAGGCGGTGCGCGAACTGACGATCACAGAACCAGAGAAACCGATGGTCCGCCGCCTGCAACGACGCGTGGACGAGCGAACCCCGGACGCGAGGCTGTTACGCGCGCCCGCCGAGGACCTGCCATTCCAAGACGCGAGCTTCGACGTCGTCGTCTCGACACTGGTGCTCTGCACCGTCGATGACCAGCCTCGCGCGCTGCGTGAACTGCGCCGTGTGCTGCGGCCCGATGGCAAACTGCTGTTCATCGAGCACGTCCGCTCCGACGAGCCCGTGCTCGCCCGACGACAGGACCGAATGATGCCGCTGAACATCCGCGTTGGACATGGCTGTCATTGCAACCGCCCCACGCTCCAGGGCATCAAAGACGCCGGGTTCAACGTCACCCAACTCGAGCACGACACCCTCAAACACGTCCCATCATTCGTGTCCCCACTGATCGTCGGGATCGCATCGCGCTCTGAAACCGGGCTGCTCCCCGACCATCACGGTGCAGCGCTCGCGGCGCCCGAGGCCTTCTGACAGGGCACGCGTCACCCGACCCTCGCCCGATCAAAGCTCGGCCATGCTCGCCCGCCGGGTCAAGCAGAACTGACCCGTTCCGTGTCGCTCGCGGGGTGGCGCGTATCGAAGGCCGACAGGAGACCCAGTGAGTCTGGAGCCAGGCACGCCCCTGCGTGTTGCCTCGATCGAAGGTCAGCAGTCGGTCGCTGCTGACGGTTGCCAGCGAGGCACGAGGGAATACCGGATCAGCGGGGCTCGCGCCACATACACGCGATGGTCGGTTCGCCGCTTTCGAGCGGTCACGTCAATTGCGGTTACTGCGTGTAACTTCCGGCGTTGACTGTGGACCGTAGTCAGTCGGTAGCCGGGCCGGCGGCTACCAGGGCGTGATCATTCTCGAAGCGGGCAGGCGGCTGACCGGCGGCTATCTGGAACCTTTCCCGAATGCTCAAGCGACTCGAGTAGGGTGCGCATTTGAGGGTCACCAGCTAACCGGGGGTGGGGATGTCTGATCGTTTGAGTCGCTTGTCGACACCAGTGACAGGCGGGATGTTCATCGTGCTTACGCTGGTTGCGGTTTTCGCCGGTCCGGGCAACTCTCCGGATTCGAACGTCAGCGGCGCCCGGGTCATATCGTGGTTCGTAGCGCACCGCCAGGCCGAGCGTGTCACCGACATCATTGGCGTGGTCGCGTTCGCATTCTTCGTGTTCTTTGCCGGTTCGCTGCTCGGCTATCTGCGACGCACGCCGGCCGCCGCGACACCGGCGGCGGTGATGCTCGCGGGCGCGGTACTGGTGACGGCGGGGTTCACAGTCGTCCTTGGCATCGACTATGCGCTCACGGATGTTCCCGGTCATCTTGCGCCGTCTGCAGCGCAGGCGCTCAACGTGCTCGACAACGACGTGTTCTTCACGGTCCCGGCCGGCGGCTTGGTATTTGGGGTCGCGGGCGGTGTCGCGATCTTGCGCGGCGCGGCGTTACCGAAGTGGCTTGGCTGGGTGTTGATCGTGATCGGCATCGCGCTGTGCACGCCAGCGCTCTTCCCAGCCTTGCTTGTGCTGCTCCTATGGATCATCGTCGCAAGCGTGCTGATCTACCGGCGCAGCGGAAGCCCTACGCAGGCACCAGCCCCAACAGCCGCCTGAACGTACCGGCGCTGCGTCCGTGAGACCGACCCATCACGGTGTCAACCGGATCGTCGCGCTTCCGCTTCGACCCGGTCAACCGCTGCACGGCCAGCACCGTCTGTTCGACCTGGGTCCGTATTCGTTTCTCGTAATGGTGAGTGTGCCCGGCATACCCCCCAACTGTTCTCAGCTTCAGCCTGCAGTACGAGAAGCCGGAGTTCTGGGGTCCGGTCCTCTACGACAAGCCACAGGCCGCGGGGCGTCGCGGGACCGGCTGTGGGCCTGCCGGTGGTTGCGGTTAGGCGGCGACGGGCGACGCTGGGGTGAGGCCGTGGCGGCGCATCACGTCGGCGATGGCTGTGAGGTCCGGCGGCCCGCCGGCGGAGGCGGCGAGTACCTCGGCGACCTCGTGGAAGTAGGCAGGTCCGAAGATGCCGGGGGTGGCGATGCAAAGAATCTTCGCGTCCGTGTGGCCGCCGTTCTCGAAGCCGTGGATCGCGCCGCGGCGCACGCACACCGCGTCGCCGGGACCGAGGTCGGTGCTGTCGCCGTCGATCGTGAACTTCGTGACGCCCTCGAGTCCGTAGATCGTCTCCTCGAAGCCGTCGTGGCTGTGCGGCGCCGGCATCCGCGCGTTCGCGGGAACACTGGCCTCGAAGACGCTGACGGTGCCGTTTGAGTCGGCGCCCTCAACCAAGAAGCGGACCGAGAGCTGGCCGACAGCGATGGTGTCTGTCGAAGCGGGATTCATTGCGGGACTCCTCTGGTGCAGTCGCACCCGATACGGTAAAATGTTTTGACGACTATAAACCTGGCTCAACCATCTTGTCAAGTAACTTGACCCTCTCCGAGATCCAACCCACGCCGCTGGGCCCGCCGCTGATCGGTGCGCTGCTACGCATGCGCCTAGAGACCGTGCGCGAACGGCTGCTCGTCGGCCTGCACGAACGCGGCTACGACGACCTGATCCCCGCGCACCTGCCGGTCCTGCAATACCCCGGACCCCAGAACATGCGCCCAGCCGACCTCGCCACCGCCACGCGCATGTCCAAGCAGGCGCTCAACTATCTGCTCGGACAGCTCGAAGCTCTCGGCTACCTCACCCGCGAACAAGACGCCAACGACCAACGCTTCAAACGCGTGCGCATGACCCCGCGCGGACAGGCGCTGCTCGAAGCCGAACGCAAAATCGTGCACGAGATCGAAGCCGAATGGGAACAAGCGCTCGGACGCGACCAATTCGGGCAACTACGCGACCTCCTCACACAGCTACCCGTGATCGCGGGGCCACCACGCGCAGCACGGCATAACAACATCTCCCAACGGCCAGCCCGCGGCACAGCAACATCAAGCGCGCTGTCGCCTTGCGACAAGAGCGATCGTTAGGTCGGAGCTGCTCTGGTGTCGCGTCCCTCGCAAACCTAACCGTTCACATCTTCAGGCCTCGCAACTGCCACTGCGGGGATGCGGGCCAGGCATTAGCTTGCACTTGAATCGATCATCATCACGGAGTGCGCTGCAGACCTGGTCCGCAGGAGTCCCCTGCCTGGCTAGGCTAGATGTCGGTCAGCGTGGGCGGCGGGCCGACGACCTCGCAGCCATAGGCGCCGAAATGGCGCACGAGTTCGCTGATCGGCGGCAGCACTCCCTCCGTCAGTTGCTCTGTGTCGGCTACGGGTGTCCCGAGTGAGATGAACAGCTCCTCGAGTCCGGCGGGGCTGAGCGTGGTCAGCATTCGCGCCTGGGGCGAGCGAACGATGTAGGCGTGTGTCGTTCCGCGGGGTGCGTACGCGTAGTCGCCGGCGGCAAGGTCGATGCGTTCGCCATCGACGAGCAATGTCACTTCGCCTTCGACGACGTAGAAGCTCTCGTCCTCGTTGTGGTGGCGGTGCATCGGGGTCGCGGTGCCATGGGGGTCGTTGACCTCGAACTGTGCGAAGCTACCACCGGTCTCCGCGCCGGTGGCCTTCATCGTCATCCGGCCAGTCTTCCACCAGAAATCGGAAAGGCCGCTGCTGGCGGTGATCTTGTAGGTCTGGGCGAGTGCGTCAGTGCTCATGCTGTCCCCTTGTTGGGTCGTGGTTGGTTGCCAAACGACCCTAGGGATGACCTTGCGTCATGTCTCGTAGATCTTTGCTAGCGAAACCCTCCGAATTCATTACCGATCGTCGGAGGCCGGGTGGGCCGCGCGCATCGGGCCGCTTGTCTGCACCTCGCGGAGGGCGAGCGGCGCGGCGAGGCGCAACGCGATCTGTCCGCGGCCGACTCGTTCGAGCCCGACGCCGCAATCCATGGTGCTCAGCCGCTTGCGCAGCATCAGCAGTCTGGCGTCGAGGTTGTCATTGCCAGCTGGGAGTCCAAGGTGTTCATCCAGCCGTAGCTCGCGGTTCGTGAACTCGACACGTCCGTCGTCGGCGTGCTCGCTAAGGATCTTCCACAGGACCCGCCCGGCAACGCCCTTGATGACGTATGCACCGTCCACGAAGACGCTGTCGTCGGCCTGGTAATAGATCACAGAGAGAGGTTCGTCGCCGGTCGGGGCTGGCGGCACCGACGGTTCGCTGGCACCGGTCTCTCGCGAGCCGGAGTGCAGGGCCGCAAGCGATGCGGCGAGCTGGCCGGCGAGGATGCGTAACAACCGCTCGTCCGCTGGTCCGAAGGTTCCGGGCTGCTCGCTCTCGAGGTAGAGAACGCCGGTCAGGGTATCGTGGACGATGAGCGGGACGGCCGAGGCGCTCTGTACGCGATCGAGCCCAGGTAGCGGGATCTCTCTCGACTCCGCAAGCCGCACGTCTTCAGCCGCCGTGCTCTGCCGGATCGCTGTCTGCATCGTCCGGCTGCGCGCCACGTTCGGAACGCACACGACCCGGCGTCGTTGTGCCGCAATACCGATCACCCCAACCCCGATCGGCACCTCCGCGCCCGCAGCCGACACGTCGTAACCGATGCTCGACACGGCAAACAGTCGCTCACCGTGATCGTCGGCGACCAGCAGGATCGACTGGGTGAACCCGAACAAGTCCTCCAACGCTTCCAGACCCGTCCGCACCACGTCCGCATAGTCCGCACAGACAGCGAGCCGGCGGACGAACTCATCGAGCAATGTGAACGTGTTCGGCTCGATGCCGTGCTGCTGCTCGGCTGGACGGGCGATGTCCCCGAACGGGACGCAGCACAAGACCCGATGAATATCGACTCCGCGCAGACGAAAAATGCCGGCCATCCCCGTCTGGGAGGCGACCGCGTCAAGGTTCGCCTTGACAGTGTCGAACGTGGACCCCTCGGTCTCCGTGTGTAGATACTGCAGGTCGAGGAGGTACTGGTCACTGGTCTGCGGATCGACCACAACCACCTGCGCAAACGGATTGCCGTCGAGGTTGTCACGCGTCTTGCTGAAGAACTGATAGGTCAACGCGACGCGCTCGGAATCGACGTAATGCACGATCGACAGCAGCGTGACATTCGGGACGCCATCCCTCGAACATGTCGCGATCATCGACGGGATCACACCCTGCAGACAGGAGCGGATCGCCTCAAGCGAAACCGAATGCTCGCTCACAATC
Source organism: uncultured Actinomycetota bacterium (assembly GCA_963804615.1). Classification (GTDB taxonomy): domain Bacteria; phylum Actinomycetota; class Thermoleophilia; order Solirubrobacterales; family Solirubrobacteraceae; genus Palsa-465. The sequence goes on along the minus strand of CAWDRA010000009.1, from coordinate 81,428 downwards.
GAGCCCCAGCCCTGCGGCCCGGGGTCTGGTCAAACACCTCATCGATCGAGAACGTCACAGCCACGAAGTCCGCACGCATAAATAGCCGCGTGGCGTTCCCCGGCGGCGCGCCAACCCGCTCGGCTTCGGTTGCGAACGTCTCCAGATGCCGCTCGGCACGCTGCAGATCCTCGGACTGCGGCTCCCGAACATCGACAACGACCCCCTTGAACTGAACCGCCCGCCCGGCCGTTGGTGGGTTAAACACGAGCGCGATCGAACCATTGCCCTCGATGTTCTGCCTACTCGAGGAACCGGGCGCCGCGATCACACACAAAGTCAGGTGACGCCCATCGGCAGACACTCCCGGACCAAAGCCGCGCGTAAACGCAGGCTTCAGGTCTTCGTCCCGCGTGCCCACCCCGATCGCGACCCCGCCGTTGAGAAACTCCACCAAGCCTGGCTCCAACACACCCCCGAGGACCGACTGATCCATGCGGAAAAGCTACACCAGCCCCGCCCAGACGATCACGAAAAGGTCCAGGCCCAATCGACACGCGGTAGCCGGCGACTGGCAAGACCATGAGCTTCAGCAATCCAACTTGAGTCGCAGCGCTCAGTGGCCCCAAGAGAGGAACAGACCATACGCACTCCATACAGACGTCCCAAGCCGTCCGGAACGCGAAGGCATCGGCGAGACCGGCCCTGCTCGATCACCATCCTCACTAACTGACGACGACCATTCAGGTTGACGGCCGCATTACCGTGCAACTAATTCGGTTCCTCCTAGGACTGGGGCTTCGCAACCGCCAGCCTCTTAGGAGGCACCGGATGAACAACGTGCTCAGGAACTACAGCTAGCAGGCCATCCGTGCCGGTGGTCCGTGTCGGAGTTTCTCCGCTGTGTTCGCGGTGGCGTGTTGGGCGATGGACCCACACCGGTTCGCAGGGGCCGCCAGCACCGGGATCGGATCTGTGCCGCGGCACGCGTCCGCCCTAATGAAGAGATCTCCGGCACTGGTTGGTGTTACGTTGAACGTGACTCCGTTCGCGCCGGTGGACTTGGTTTGGTTGACGCCAGGGCCGGTGATGCGTACGCGGGCGTAATGGAGTTTGACGCCGTCCACGGTCACGATTACGGCCACGGTCGTGGGCTCGCCAGCGTGGATTCTGACCGCCCCGTCGGCGTTTATTGCTTTCGCGCTGACGCATGCCGGCCGCTCGTTTGCGAGTTTGCCGACGATAGGGCCGAATACGCCGAGTGCTGGCTCATCTGCTGGCTGCGCCGGGCCGCCATCACCCGAGCCCGAACTGCCGCCACCACCGCCAGAGCCACCGCTGCCACCGGACCCACCGCTGCCGCCGGAGCCACCGCCACCACCACCGGAGCCCCCGCCTCCGCTGCCGCCGGGGGGTATCACGATCGGATGCTCGGGCGTCAGCACGCAGTCGTCGTCAACCCGGGGAGCAGGCACGGTCACGTTCTTGTCGGGCACTCTGACCGCGACCGTGTGCTGGGCGGCGCTCGGGCAGGGGAAGGCACCATCCGGCGGCCTCGGAGCCGGTCGCAGAACGCAAGGCAGTCTGATCAGCACCGCAGTCTCGAGCCTACCGATCAAGCTCGGTCTCCCGGTCGTGAGATTGATAATGAACTCCGCGCCCACCGGGCTTCCACGTCGGAGCCTAGGCACGATGATCGCAAGCGAGTCGTGCACACCACGGACCGCGTCAAGCGACGGCGGTTCAAAGGAAATGGTTCCACCCTCAGCGAGGTCAGCCTGCCAGTGCACTTGAGGGTTCACGCCAACGCCCAACACTCCCGCGTGAACCGGCACACCAATCGCCTCACCGGCCGGGACGCACTGCGTAAAGATGACCTTGACCAAACCCAAGGGGTGCTGTCCGACGACGTACCCATGACCTGGCGGGACGGCGTACCGGAAGCGGTACGCCTGGGCCTGGGAGACCATCAGCAGTGCGGCGAACACGACCGCCAGCGCCGCCCCGCACCGCCGGACACGCCAAGACACGCCAAGCAACGGGCCCATCCGTAGAGCCCCTGAAAACGCGCGCGCCCCCCGCGGCGATATCGCAAACGGCTCCTTACGCCCGGCAAACTCCACAACGCTCTGCGCACTCACAGGGACCTCCATGTCACGTCGTTGTACGAGGGACCGTACCACGGGCGTCGATGACCGCAAATGGGCGTCAACCTGGGAGTCCGGCTGCCGTTTCAGATCGACATCCACATGCGGCAGTGCAGCCTGTTGGTATCAGCTGCCGGTGTCTAGGTATGCAGCGATGTCGCTGGTCGTGACTATCGAGACTGGTGTGCAGTCGGGTTGTTCGACATGACCCAGAGGCACTCTCCATCATCGAGGTCCCGGAAGGCGATCCAATCGCCACCACGCTCGTAACGCAGAGATTCCGCAGGTGCCCGACCAAGCTCGATGGTGGACCGACTGCTCAACGCCACCGTCCACACGCCAAGTCTCCAACAAGTCGCAGCCGCTGTTGAGTTGATCGGTGGGCATCCACCCGACAGTCACCGATCAATCCGACATCTCTTGGAGAACGCTGGGCGTTTGCACCAGGTCACGCACGCTGGACGTGCGAAGCTTCCGCCATGAACAGCTCAACTATCGATGTACCGACCCAGGACGGGCTTGCTGACTGTTACCTCACCAGGCCCGCTGATGATGGCGCGTATCCCGGCGTCCTATTCGTGATGGATGCCATCGGGTTGCGTCCTCGGATCGAAGAGATGGCCGACCGAGTGGCCGATCAGGGCTACGTCGTTCTCGCTCCAAACGTGTTCTACCGTGCTGGACGCGCTCCGCTGTGGGAGACGCCCGATCTTCATGATGCTGACTCTCGCGGGAGCTTCTTTAAGACGCTTGGTCCGCTGATGGGCGCCTTGACGCCGGCCGCAGTCGCCGCGGACGGCGGCGCCTACCTGGACAAGCTCAGCGAACTCACCAACGGTCCTGTAGGCGTCACCGGCTACTGCTTCGGCGGCTGGGCTGGCTGGGTCATCGCCGCCGCGCACCCTGACCGCGTTGCCGCAGTCGGCGGCTTTCACGCTGGTCGAATGGTCACCGAGGACGAGAACAGTGCTCACCTGCTCGCCCCCCGCGTCCGCGCAGAGGTTTACTGGGGACACGCCGACCAGGATCAGAGCATGACTGCGGAGAACATCGCCACGCTCGACCTGGCCATGGACGACGCGGGCGTGCGGCACACGACCGAGCTCTACCAGGGTGCGCAGCACGGCTACACGATGTCCGACATGGGCGCCTACGACGAGGCCGCCGCCGAGCGGCACTTCGACGCGCTCTTCGCACTCCTTCAACGCGCAATCCCGCACTGACCACATCGCAGGCTACGAATGCGGGTGCGCGCTGACGCTCACCCGGGTAGTGCCGACCGACGCTTCGGGCTGGCGCCGGCCTCCCGAAGTCGATCAACGAGCACTGTTCGGCCGGATGGGACAGTTGACCGTCCAGCGGGCGGCGAAAACGACTCACGCGTGGTAGGTTCGGTCATCTTCGGACCAACATTAAGGACCACCATGAGTGAGCAGAGCAGCATTGAGTTCATCAAGGGCGTCTACGGGGCGTTCGGGCGAGGTGATGTGGCCGCTGTGCTCGACGCATTCGCTGACGACGTGGAGTGGTACGAAGCCGAGGGAATGCCATATGGGGGTGTTTACCGGAGCGGCGACGCCGTGGTGCGGAACGTCTTTGGGCCGATCAGCGAAGACGTCGAGGGTTTCACGGTCACACCCGAGGAGTTCATCGGGTCCGGTGACACGGTCGCTGTGGTCGTTCGCTATACCGGGACCGGAAAGTTGACCGGGAACGCGCTGAACGAGCCGGTCGTCCACTTATGGGAACTGCGTGACGGCAAGTTGGCGAGGTTCCGGCAGTTCATCGACACCGTGAAGTTTGGTGAGGTCGTTCCGGCGGGAGCCTGACGGCCACGGGGGCCAGCGGCAGGACGACCGCTTAACTCACCGAGTGGCAACTGACAGTGAGTAACCGCGGCGTTTACGGGCCTACGTAGACGACCGCAGCCGCGCGATAGCGAGAAGCGCTCGCTTGGTCCACCTTTCAATTGGCGTGAGTGGTCCAGTTTTCGACCGGCCTTGACACAACGCATCGAGCAGCTACTAAACGTTCGCTGAGAGAAGGTGCCGCCGCCCGGAACAGCGGTTATAAATAGACGCATCGGGGCACACTTGCCTCGGGGGCGACTCCGGTTGCAATATCGACAACCAGTTGGAGGCAAGGGGCATGAAACGAAGCATCTCCGCGATGGCTGCTGCCATCGCATGCGTAAGCGCGTGTGCAGGCACGGCGGCAGCCAGGACCGCAGATACGTCGAAGGCAACTCAGGCGTGCAGCAAGGTGAGCCCTTCATCGGTATCGGCGGTGGTGGGTTACAAGGTTCCAGCCGCAACCGGCCTGATCATCAAGGAGAAGGCCTCCAAAAGGAACTTCGGCATCTCCTTTCAGACGCTCGACTGCACGTTCGGATCGCCGAAGAGCCTCGCTGCGCTCAAGAAGTCGGTATCGGTGTCCATCGAGACACTCTCCCGACCGCTGACAGCTTCTGAGTTGAAGACACTGACCCAGCGGCAACTGAAGGCTGCGGGGCTGAAGATCGAGCCATACTCCGGATTCGGAGGCACGTCGCTCTACATGACAGCTTCGGCGGCCGGTATCCACATTCAAAGCATTGTCACGACATCGGGAACCAAGGTCTACGGTGCCACTGTCGAGAACAACCTTGCGAAGTCGAAGCTCGCGAGCCTCGTGAAGCTCGCCCAGAGCCTCTAGAGGAGCCGGTAGAACGCGGGGGAGAAGCTCGGGTCACGAGGGCCGGCGACTTTGGCCTCCCCACGCGTTCAAAAGCTCCCAGCGACCGTCGTCGCCCGACGACGCGGCGTGCTCATTTGACAAGCGATCCGCCGCGCTATTGGGTGATGTTAGGCGGTTATAAAGGCTCGATGCGCCGCGGATTTGGGATCGGCAGCGCAGGCGCGGCCTCGGCACGCGCGATCGACACGGGGGCGGTCACACCTGAATCCTGACGATCGGGTTGGCGCGAGCTCCGCAGGCCGAGGCGGTGGGTGTGCCTCGCGACGTACCATGGCCGGCTGCTTCCGTAAGCACGCGCCGGCATTGGCCCAGATCACGGCCGTAACAGCAGGGCCGTTGCGGGATCGCGTCCGCCCGTTGTGGCGCGACTCGTACGGGGACGGGTCAGTCGAGACGCCGCGGAGCGAGCGCTTATCGAGCCACCAGGCGATCGCCTTAATGGTCTTGTGTGCCGGAGCTAGTGGTCCTATCCTGCGTAGGACCATGAATCTTGGCGGGATAGATAAGAGCGATCCGCTTGCGCTGCACGAGCAGGTGGCAGCGGAGGTGCGGCGTGCGATCGCCGAGGGCGAGGCTGGTCCGGGCGACAGGCTGCCTTTGGCCCGGGATCTCGCGGCGGTTCTGGGCGTGAATCGGAACACGGTGTTGCGTGCTCTGCACGTGTTACGTGACGAAGGCCTGCTGGAGTTCCGCCGGGGTCACGGGATCAGGGTGACCGGCACTAAGGAAAAGAGTGACCTGTTGGTGCAGGTTCACGATTTGGTCGTCACTGCGCGTCGGAGCGGCTATCGGAAGAGCGAGTTGATAGCGATGATCGAGGCCGTCAGAGGATGACGACGACCCAGTTGCCACCGCGCGAGCGATCCGAGGCCGACGTGCGGCGTGATCACAAGTCACCGGACGTGCTCTTTGAGGAGGCGCGGCATCGCCGGCGGCGACGTTGGATGGCCGGTGGTGCGCTCAGCGCCGCTGCGGTCATCGCCGGGGCATTGATGCTCGGCATGGCCGGTGGTGGAGGTGGCGGGTCAGGCAGTACGGCAAACGGTCAGCCGTCCAGCTCGGGGCCCGCTGCCAGCACGGGTCATGTCACTGCGAGCCGTCTGTTTCCGGGGGCTCCATCGACGCAGAGCTACTACACGGGTCCTGGAGCCGTATGCACGCTCGCTCCTCGCAGCCGCTACCTGCCGGCGTGGTCTGGGTGTGTCTCCGCCATGGTGGCCGATGTTTACGGTGATGGTCGCCAGGATCTGGTCCTTAGCTACTCGCGCCTGAGCCACGTCAGCTCGAGCGGGTCGGCCCGCGTGGGCAAGCCCGGTCGCGCCAACAGGCGGTATGAGGCGAAGCAGGCGATGCTCCGGATCGTGAGTCCCGACGGTCACGTCGTCACCACACCGATCGAGTACAGGACCACGCGGGTTGAGAAGACCCCGGCGCAGCTCGAAAGGGCGCAGGCTGCTGCTCTTATTTCGGTGGCTCACGTCAGCGACGAGCCCGGCAAAGAGATCTTCCTCGGGACGGGGCACATCTCAAGCGGCTCAACCGCCCTCGCATACAGCATTTACCACGGCCGGCTGATCTCCTCCGGCGTCGTTCTCGGATATCGAGGAGATGGGGTGACCAAAGCAAGCTTCCAGTGCCTCGCCGGCAACCCGCCGCGACTGACCCAGCACAGTTACGAACTCATCCGTGGAATCAAGGTCATCAACGGGGCGATCTACGGATGGTGGCAAGAGACCACCACGACCTACGCATGGCACGGACCACAACTCGTGATGATCGCGCAGAACACCGTCAAACTTCGCGTTAGCCCGAGCAAGAGCGTTGGCGTTGGATGCACAAGAGGCATCGGCAAGGTCACCTAGCTCCAGCGTCCGGTCCGGCACCGGCCAGCGACCGAAGCCGCAAGCTGCCTGACACACTGAGAAACTGAGAATGTTGGATCGAGGTCGAGTGTGGCCAGGTGCATGTATGCGCGTCCCGGCTGCAGCCCAGCACCACCCAGCGAATGTCGATACGATCGCTGACATGAAGATCAGCGCAGCGGAGAACGGCCCCTACCTGATCGAGACGAGCGGCGAGGTCGTCTTGACGCGCGGTGGAAGCGAAGAGGTGATCGACAGGACGGTGATTGCGCTCTGTCGCTGTGGTCAGTCGTCCAACAAGCCGTTCTGCGACGGCACACATAAGGCCGCCGAGTTCGGCGAGCCAGCATCTGAGATCGTCTTCGGCAGCTAGGCCGCGCCCGCCGGTAACAACACCTGTTGAGGTCGCGGCCGCATTTCGGGGTCGCTACCGGGACGAGCAAGCCAGGCCACGCCTGCGGTCCGCCCGGTCAACATTGCTCGAGCAATCTCTGGATCTCTGGGTTAGATCTGGGCCGGGATGGTTCGGATGGTCCGCCCGTTCGCCGCGCGCCAGAGGATCGTGGGTGCGGCACCGTTTGGTTCCCTGGTCACTTTCCAGATGGCAAGGTTGTGGATGACCGGCACGTTGATGGCGCGCGCGAGGAAGCCTTGTTGCTTGGGGTATCGGGCGGTGATGCTGGCTACACCGTTGGGAACGAGGTCGAAGCTCACCGGGCTGATGTTGTTGGTACTTGCAGGGATTGCCCCTCCTCGCTCCATGGCGTACACGAGCGATTCGCATAGCGCTGCTCCGTGATAACCGGACACGCATATGCCCTCGGGGTGGCGCTGGGTGTACCGGTAGTCGAGATCTCGGTCGTGTTCGATCGCAAGCACTCTGGCGCGAATCTTGGCGGGTGCATGCGCAATCAGGGTGTGTAACTCGGAGGTTTCAAGCGCCAGACAGTGCGAGGACTCGGTGACGAAGTGGGCGAGCGGAATGACCTTGAACGGCCAGCCGAAGCGAGTCTGGGCGGTCCGTACATAGTTGACGTATACCTTCTGACCACCTCCGGCCAAGTTCACGGGCAGCTCTGCCTTGGTCGGAAGTTTCAGCACAGCGAACGATGAGAGCATCAGCTGGCTAGGTGACCCATCGTCGCGGACCCCGTGCGCTCCCGGTCGGAACGGAAAGCAATCCTTGTGATGGTTCAAGACGACGCGCTCGGCTCTGCCGAGATAGGCAATCTCTTGACGATTGGCAGCGGTCATCTGCGGGATCGGCGGAAGGCGCGCAGCCACGGTTCCGGTCGTGGACGGCGTGCTGCTGCCACACCCCACCACCCCAAGCGCGAGTATCACGCCCACGGCAAAAAGCAGTAACCAGGCCATGCGATGTTCAGCGATCGACTTCCGCATCTACGCCTCCGAGGGCCTGCGCGAAGCGTACGCCACCTGAGATAAATGAGCAAAGCGCAACGCCAACCCAGCTGCACTGAAGAGCAATCTTCGTGAGGCGCTCGCCGCCAGCACGGGCCGGCCGCCCACCGCGATGGACGACCGGGTCGTGCTCGTCGCGTGAGTAAGAATGGGCTGGCTTATGTCGGTGCGCCGTCCTTCCGTTTCATGGGTGCTGGTCGTGGTCGCCATCGCGGCCATCGCAGCGTTTGTAGCTCTGACGATCGCTGTGACCGGCAGTTCCTCGCTCTCGCTCGACTCGCGCGCCTTCGAGGTCGCCCGTGATCTGCGCTCACCCTGGCTCGACAGCGCCGCTCGGGTCGTGACCAGGCTGGGCTTGATAGCGATTGTTGCCCCGGTCTTCGCTTTCGGCGCGCTGCTCCTGATCAAGCATCGAGAACGGATCCGTGCTGTCGTGCTCATCGTCGGAGCGGCGCTTGCCTGGATCCTGGTGTGGATCTTGAAATTGGTGGTCGACCGTCCCCGTCCGCCGGGCCCACTCGTGCACACCACAGGCCAAAGCTATCCGTCGGGTCACGCCGCCAACGCCGTCGGGTGGCTCGCGCTCGCGATCGCGCTCACCGTCATCATCCCGAGCCGGAGCGGACGGATCGCAATGGTTGCCGGGGGCACGCTCATCGTTGTGTCAGTCGGCGTGAGTCGGATCTACCTGCGCGCCCACTACCTCTCCGATGTCCTCGCCGGCGAAGCGCTTGCCGTGGCCGTGTACGCGCTTGTGGCGATCGGTGCCGTTGCCTGGCAATCACGACGCGACCGGGCAGCGATGGCAAGCGGCGACGCTCCCCCCACCCCCGTCCTGTGACCAGCGGGATGACAGCCCTACAGGTAGACATCCCCGCTGCGCCGCAGCACGAGAAGGGCGCGGTCGGGCACACTTGCGTGTGTGAGTAGCGACGACAGACCCCGGACTCCGGTCGCGCGACTGGAACCCAGCGAGTCGGCGGAGCGAGGGCGCGCCGCACGCCAGCGCTCGCCGCGGTCGGGACACGGCGACTGGGCGCCGGCGCCGCGGCGGCGCGATCCGGTCGCGATCCTCGAAGAGCAGGCGGCGACGCGGGTACCGGAGCTCGTCCCGATCCGGCACGGCCGGATGCTCGTGTCGCCGTTCACGTTCTACCGCGGAGCGGCGGCTGTGATGGCTGCGGATCTGGCGACGACGCCCGATTCGGGGATAGTCGCGCAGGCGTGCGGCGACGCGCACATCTCGAACTTCGGTGGTTTTGCGGCGCCGGATCGCAGGCTGATCTTTGGCCCGAATGATTTCGACGAGACGCTCCCAGGGCCATGGGAGTGGGATGTCAAGCGGATGGCGACGAGCGCCGAGATCGCCGGCCGGGACATCGGGCTGGCGGCCGACAAGCGGAGCGAGATCGTGCTGGCGAACGTGCGCGAATACCGCGAGGCGATGCGCGGATTCGCACAGATGAGCCACCTGGACGTCTGGTATGAGCGGATCAACGCGAGCGAGCTGGTCGATCGCTTCGGCGGCAGACTCGGTAGCAAGGGCAAGATTCTGTTCGCGGAGCCGTTCGCGCGGGCGCGTCGCAAGACCCACCTGCGGGCAGTCAAGAAGCTGACCGAGGAGGTCGACGGCAAGCTTCGGTTTCGCCATGTGCCGCCATTGCTGGTTCCGTTCCGTGAGGCATTCGATCGGGACGGTGGGCGGGACGAGGACGACTACCTGCGAGAGCTGCTGACCGAATACGCAGCAAGCCTGGATGAGGAGCGGCGCTACCTGTTCGAGACCTATCGGTTCGTCGACATGTCGCGCAAGGTCGTGGGCGTCGGCAGCGTGGGCACGCGCGCGGCGGTCTTCCTGTTCGTCGGCCGCGACGGGCAGGACCCGCTCGTGCTGCAGGCCAAGGAGGCGCAGTCATCGGTGCTCGAACCGTATCTCGGCGCGAGTCGAGTTCGAGAACCACGGCGAGCGCGTCGTCCGCGGCCAGCGGATCGATCAGGTGGCTAGCGATGTCTTCCTGAGTTGGCAGCGGAGCGAGGGGTTCGACGGCAAAGAGCACGACTTCTATGTCCGCCAGCTATGGGACTGGAAGGCGTCGATCGATCTGTCGACCATGACCTATTGGGGGTTACACGCGTACGTGCGCGCATGCGGATGGTCGATGGCGCGTGCGCACGCGCGCTCCGGCGACAGGCTCGCGATCGCCGGGTACCTGGGCGCCGGCTCGGGCTTCGACAAGGCGATCGCACGCTTCTCGGCAGCGTATGCCGACCAGAACGAGCGTGATCACCAGCGGCTCGTCGAGGCGGTCGCAGGGGGTGAGCTCCCCGCTCAGACCGGCATCTGAACTGGCCTCCGGCGCACACTGGTCTCCAAGTCACCGAACAGCCGCATGATCGACTCGAAGAGCCCGGGCGCCGGCGCTGAATTCTGGTCGTGGATCAGGCTGGATCCCGAACGAGCTTCACTCGATCGGTTCGGCCATCAGCCACTCGCCGGAACCCGAGACACTCGTAGAACGCGATCGCATCATCGTTCTCCCAGTCGGCATAGACGCTCGCGACGCGGCGTTGCTGATCCGTCGCCCAGCCAACGAATGCGTTGACAAGCGAGCGGCCGATGCCGTTTCCGCGCGCGGCTTCGCGGACGTACAGGGCGTGCAGATGGGCTGTTCGTGGTTGCAGCTTGCCAAGGATCACGGCATCCGGGGCGTCCCTGCGAACCCAGAACAACACCAGCGAGGAGGGGTCGCTCAGCATGCGCAGATCGCGATCGACAGGATCATGATCAGTGCGCCCGTGACGCTCCGCCCTGAAATCCTCGAGTCCGGTGAGGAGATCGTGCAACCAGCGCTCGTGAACCGACGAGTTCTCGCCCGGGACAACGTGTTGACAGTCCTCTGACCCCAAGGCTCGCCCATCCTACGGCGGCCATCGGCAGATCGCACCGGTGTCGCGGCGGTGGCCGCGTACCTTCCACGCCAGCCGGACGGTGGGGTGGCCGTGACGCGAAGGTCCGGCACATCGGCGAAGATGTGCGTATGTCGTTGACCGAGAGGCTGCTCCTGTCCTGGCTGGAGAACGCGATCATGCTCGCGGTGGCGACCGTGTTGCTGACAAACGTGACGGCCGTGAACGCCGGCGACCTGATCCTCGCGGCAGCGTTGTTCGGAATCCTGAATACGTTTGTCAAGCCGATCGCGCGGCTGGTGACCCTGCCGTTGGCCGTCGTGACGCTCGGAGTGGTCTGGTTCTTCGTAGCGATGCTGATGCTGTGGATCACCCAGGCGATCGTCGGCGGTTTCGGCATCCACGGGTTCTGGACCTATGTCTGGGCGACGATCATCGTGTGGGTTGTCGATGTGATTCTCGGCATCTTCATCCGCGTCGGGAACGCGGACTAGCTCGACCAGCCCGCAGACCGGCGAGCGCGCAATGTTGCGCGCCCTCGCTCGTCATTGGATTGGCTCCCGGGAACCTGCCCCGGTTGGTCCCGCCTCAGACGCTCAGGAGGTCCAGGCGTCGGTCGCCGGCGAGGTCGTGGCCGTTCCTGCACCGCCGGTTGCGGTCACGCCGATGAACGACGGCATCTTGAAGTAGGTGCCGGCGCACGACGACGGTGAGGTTGCTCCCATGGTGACGTCGTTCGTGAGCGTCACCGTCAGGGCCCCGTTACCGGCGACCGTAAGGGGCGTGGTCAGTGTGTGCGTTGTGCCGCTGGTGCCGGTGGCGAAGTTCCAGCTCACGTTGCTGGCCGAACCGCCTGTTGCGGTGCATGTGGCGTTGACGTTGGCGAGCCCCGAATCCGTGTAGCCGGCGGCGTAGGTCGCGTTGGTCGGCAGCTGCAGCGCCGTGATCGTGACCGGGAACGCGTTCGGGTTGGTGATCTTGATGACCGCGTCACCGGTGCCTCCCGGGTACAGCAGGTTGGTCGGCGATGGTGTCGCAACAGCCGCGATCGTGAGGTTGTTGATCGTGGCAGACTGGCCCTGGGCAGACGAACCGGCCGTGAGCCCGACGACCCAGTTGGTCGCTGCGAAGGCGGCACCGCCGGCGAGCACGGTGCCGATCATGATCGCCGTCAGCCGGCGCTTACGACCTTCCCTCTGTGGCCTACCGGAAAGCTGGAGCTGGGGAGCGCCGTCGGCGGTGAAATGCTCGCGCATCACGCTTCGGCGCTTTGATCTTGAAAAACGCAATGCCGGTTGTCTCCATCAGTCGTTGGCGTGGTCACCAGCCCGTGGTTCCGGGGTTGGCCCGCGGGGAATGCCGTATCTCGCCTTTGCGTGGATATCGGTCGCCGCACGCTCGCGCTTGTGGCATGCATACGTTGCTGCAGCGCTAGCTGATCAGCCGCAGCGCCGCGGTCCCGGCAACCGCGACGAGGAACACGACGATCAGCGACTGGCCCATCCGCAGTGCGACGGCGCCCATACCGACGCCCACCAGCAGGCGCCAGTCAACGGAGTAATGGCGACCGGAGGTCAACAGGCCGGTGGTGACCAGTGCGCTCAGCATCGCGATTGGGAGCAGCCCGGCGACGCGTTGCACACGCGGGCGCCCGAGCACGGTGCGCGGCAGCGATAGCCCGGCGAGCTTGAGTCCGTAGCACCCGAACGAACCGACCAACACCCAGAGGGTCACCGACCGGCTCCAGCGACCACGGCGGTCATCGACGCATCCCGGCTGCGACCGCGACGGCAGCCGCAGCGATGATCGGTACGCCGACCGGCGTCACTCGGACCAGCGCCAACGTCAGCAACGCCGCGCCGATCGCGACGCCCGGGGCGCGCGGGCGGGACAGCTGTGGCCACAGGAGCGCGAGGAAGATCGCGGGTGCGGCCGCGTCGAGTCCGAGCTTCGAGGTGTTGAGGCCGCTGCCGATCAGCGCGCCGACCAGAGTTCCGGACGTCCATGCTCCGTACAGGGCCAGGGCGGTCGCCCAGAAGGCGTAACGACTGGCGCGCGGGCGACCCTGGCCGACCGCCATCGCAGTCGTCTCGTCGATCACAAAATGCGCGTCGACGAACCGGCGCAGCCCGTGCGGCTCGAGGATGCGGCTCATGGGGATTCCATAGAACGCGTTGCGGAGGCCCAGCAGCAGTGCGGAAACGACGCCGGCCACCGGTGCGCCGCCTCCGGCGAGCACCCCGACGAAGGCGAACTGCGAGGCGCCCGTGAACATGATCACGCTCATCGCCAGCGCCTCGGGAACGGACAGGCCGGCGGTTACCGCGACCGCGCCGAAGGTCATTCCGAACGCTGCTGCGTACACGCCGATGCCGACGGCCGCACGCGTGATCGATGCGTGCTCGGGAAGACTCTCGAGCTGCTGGTCGGCGTCGCTCATTCGCAGCATGGCATCACAAATCGTGATGGCGGGCTGTGACCGCCGACGGCGACGCTGCCGGTTATTACTAGAGCCGTCGCCCGCCGCGTGCAATCCACGCGTCGATCAACACGCGCGCGATCGAAACCTCGCCGGGCAGTTTCAGCTCGCCGGTTCCCCGCTGGGCAGCGGCGATCTCGGCGGCCTCAAACCAACGCACGTCCACCATCTCGCCGGGCTGCGGGACCGGCTCTCCGCCGTCGGCGCTGGCCTCGAAGCCGAACATCAACGACGATGGGAACGGCCACGGCTGGGCGGCCATGTAGCGCGGCGAGTGGGCGACGATGGCCGACTCCTCGCGGACCTCGCGCAGGACCGCCTCCTCCGGGGTCTCCCCCGGTGACACGTAGCCCGCGAGAATCGAGAAGCGTCCCTCCTCCCAGCCGAGGCGGCGACCCAGCAGCACGTGACCGTCGTGCTCGACCAGCATGATCACGACGGGGTCGGTGCGCGGGAAGTGCGAGGTGCCGCAGCTTGAACAGCGGCGTGACAATCCGGCTTCGGCCACGCGTGTACGCGCGCCACAGGCGGAGCAGAACCTGTGGCGACGGTGCCAGTTGAGCAGCGCAACCAGGTAGGCGGCCAGGCCCGCCTCAGCCTGGGGCAGCAGCGCTCCGGCCTCGCGTAGCGTGATCAGGTGCCCGACTCCGGTCTCAGCCAGGTGGGATTCGGCTTCCGGGTCGTCGAGATCGGCCGCGAACAGCGGCTGGCCCTCGTCGATCCCGAGCAGGATCGGCTGTTGCGGGTTTACGCGACCCTCGAGCGGCCGGCGCAGCAGCCTCGGATCAGGCGCTCCGGAGACCAGCACGCTGTCGGCGCTTGCGCCGACCACGGCAGCCCGCGGATGCCTCAGCAGCCGGCTGACCTCACCACGGTCGCCGCGCAGTTCGGCGACGCGGTCAAGCGTGGCGCCCGTGAACGTGGGAGCCGTGTCCATCGGCAAGTGCACGGAGGCCGTCCGGGCCGCGGTCGGCGGGCTCGCTGTGGCTGCCGGATTCGAACCTGCGCCGGCAGTCGTCGGAGCAGAAGTGGTAGGTGTGTCCATCGCGTCTGATCTCCCTGGCGGTGTGTCTGTCGACCATCATGCCGCAGACCGGATCGCGGGCGCCGCGCCTCTTCGTCAGCCCGAACAGCACACAGAACAGCACCAGCCCGGCGAGGTTGAGCCACAGCTTGTAGTCGAGGTGGATGCCGCTGAAGATGTCGTTGCTCGTCGGGCGCGCGCCCGATGGAATCAGGCCGAGGACGCTGAACATCAGCTGCACGATCAGCGCCGCGGCGACCATCGTGACCAGCAGCAGTGCGACCAGCCTACGGGTGAAGCTGGTGCCGTAGTACTTACGGTAGATCGCGACGATCGGCAGGATCACAAGGTCGGCGAGGATGAACGACATGACTCCGGCGAAACTGAGCCCTCCGCTCCAGAGCACGGCAGCGAGCGGAACGTTGCCAACCGAGCAGACGAACGTCAGCATCGCGATCACAGGGCCGATCAGTGCCCCCCAGAGCGCATGTACCAACGGCGGAGAGCCGGTCAGGAAGATGCCGTGGAACGTCTGCGGGTCGATCTGGGCGACAAATCCCGAGATCAGCAGACCGATGCCGATCTCCCGGTAGAGCATCTGCCAGTCGGCGCGGTAATTGTGGGCGACGTCCGACCACGCGGCCGCGCTTGTCAGTCTCTGACGCCACCGCAGGTTCTGGCCTGCGGTGTGGTGGACGTGCCCGGCATCCGCGTTCTGGGCCTGTTGGCGGGCTCGGGCCTCGAGCTCGCGTGACACGAAGCGCCGGAGCAGCAGCGCCGCCAGCGCAATCATGATCAACCCGCCGATGTACTCGGCCACCATGAACTGCCAGCCGATCAGTACCCACAACACGAAGCCGAGTTCCCAGACCAGGTTCGTCGACGCGATCTGAAACGTGAAGGCGGCGCCTGCGGAGGCGCCCTTCTGGAACAGGCTCTTGGCGATCGCGACCGCGGCGTAGGAGCAGGATGACGAGGCAGCGCCCAGGGCGGTGGCCCTGGCCAGCGGGCCAGGGCCAGCAGTTCCAAGGCCCGACTCGATCCGCTCGCGCGGGATCCACGCCTGAACCATGGCTGAGATGAAGAACCCGAAGGCCAGGGCCCACCACACCTGCCAGCCCATCAGCAGGGCATCTCGAAATCCGTGCCACAGGACGCCTGTCATCGTGGGTGAAATTGTGGCAGCGGGACTGTACGCCATAAGTTGCGCAGTTTCGTCGATTTGTTGCACACTTAGGTCGCATTCGGTACGTTGGTTGCGTGTTCGCTGACAGGCTCTTGGTTGAGGCTCGGGGCCTCACGAAGACGTACGCGGCGCGCAATGGTGCGCCGCCGTTCCGTGCCGTCGACGGCATCGACTTCGAGTTCGGCCGTGGTGTCGCCTTCGGCTTCCTGGGGCCCAACGGAGCCGGCAAGTCCTCGACGATGCGGATGCTGAGCGCGATCTCGCCGATCACCTCCGGCACGCTGCGCGTGCTCGACTTGGATCCCCAGCACGACGGGCCTGCGATCAGGGCACGGATCGGCGTTGTTCCACAGGACGACTGCCTCGACCGCGAGCTGACCGTCAGCGAGAACATCTACGTCTACGGCCGCTACTTCGGGCTTCCGAAGCAGGTGATCCGGGAGCGGCTCGGAGGGCTGCTCGCGTTCGCGCAGCTGGAGGACAGGGCCGAGGCTCAGGTCGAGATGCTGTCAGGTGGTATGCGGCGGCGGCTCACGATCGCGCGCTCACTGATCAACGAGCCGGAGATCCTGCTGCTCGACGAGCCCACGACCGGCCTTGATCCGCAGGCGCGTCACGTGCTCTGGGACCGGCTCTACCGCCTAAAGCAGGACGGCGTGACGCTGATCATCACGACCCACTACATGGATGAGGCCGAGCAGCTGTGCGATCGGCTCGCCGTGATGGACGCCGGCAGAATTGTCGCGGAGGGCTCACCGCGCGAGCTGATCGAAGCGCATGTGACGCGCGAGGTTCTGGAGCTGCGGTTCGCGATCGGGACCCAGGAAGAGGCAGCCGCACGGTTGCGCGAGGCGGGGATCGGGGAGCGGATCGAAGTGCTCCCGGATCGCCTCGTGGTCTACGCCGATGACGGAGAGGTGGCGTTGATCGAAGTTCATGGGCTGGGGCTCGAGCCGATCACCGCGCTCGAGCGACGAGCGACGCTCGAGGACGTGTTTCTGAAGCTGACCGGCCGCTCGCTGATCGACTGAGATGCCGCGCGCCCTACACGCCTTCAGATACTGGCTGAAGCTCTACGGCCGAACCTGGCGCGGGACAATCGTGATCAGCGTGGCCAACCCGCTGCTGTTCCTGCTCGGTGTCGGTGTCGGCATCGGTCACCTCGTCGACCAGGGCACCTCCCAAGCGTTGGGCGGTGTCTCGTACTCGGACTTCTTCGCTCCGGGGCTGCTGGCGGCGTCGGCGATGCAGACAGGCTTTGTCGAGAGCGGCGGCCGCGTCGCGCAGGCGGCTGGGTGGACCGGGTCCTATCGCTCCGCCGCGACCACGCCGCTTGAGCCTGAGGAGATCATGGCGGGCCACATGCTGTTCATGGTGTTCAGGCTCGTGACCTCAAGCGCCGCCTTCCTGATCGTGATGAAGGCGTTCGGCGTGACGTCCGGATGGTGGGCGGTTGCCACGTGGCCAGCTGCCGTGCTGACAGGCTTCGCGTTTGCCGCCCCGATCGCGGCCTGGACCGTGACGGTGCGGTCTCCGGCCCGCATCAACGCGATGTTCCGGTTCGTGATCATGCCGATGTACATGTTCTCGGGCACCTTCTTCGCGCTCAGTGAACTGCCCCATGGTGTCCAGCTGATCGCCTCGGCGCTGCCGCTCGCACAGGGCGTCGAGCTGTGCCGTTCACTGAGTCTCGGGACCGCGACGCTACCGTCGGTGCTGGGGCATTCGGCTTACCTCGTTGCGTTGGCGGCGGTCGGTGTCGCGATCGCACGGGGGACCTACAGAGGCCGGCTGCACGGATGAGCGGGGGCCAGCGCTGATCGTCACGGGCTGGACCATGCGTCGTACCGGGAGCCTGGTCGAGCGTAACGCGCTGATCTACCGGCGTTCGCTCACCCCGGTCCTCTCGAGCATCGTCGAGCCTGTCCTGTACCTGCTCTCGATTGGCTTCGGCGTCGGCGCGCTGGTCGGCAACGTCGCCGGGGTAGGCGTGCCGTACGCGGCCTTTGTGGCGCCGGGCATCCTCGCCACGACCGCGATGAACGCGGCCTTCAATCAGACCGGGTTCGGGATCTTCATGCGCATCAAGACCGAGCGCATCTACGACGCGATCGTACCGACGCCCCTGTCGATCGCAGACATTGCGCTGGGCGAGACGGCGAGCGCCGTGCTCGGCGGACTGTTTGCGTCGATCGGCTTTGTCGTGGTGATGCTGGTCCTCGGTCTGGTCGTCTCGCCTTTCATCCTGCTTGCGATCCCGGGCTCGCTACTGGTTGGCTATGCGTTTGCCGCAGCCGGCCTGGCGGTCATGACCTACATGCGCGACTTCTCGGACTTCCAGCTGGTGCAGCTGGTGATGCTGCCCATGTTCCTGTTCGCCACGACCTTCTATCCGCTGACGGTCTACCCGGCCTGGGTGCGCCCGCTCATCGAGATCCTGCCGCTCTACCAGAGCATCGAGCTGCTTCGGGGACCGGCGCTGGGTGATTTCAGCTGGCACCTGCTGGTCGCGGCGCTGTACCTGATCGGATTCGGGTCGCTGGCGCTGGCGCTGGCCACTCGACGGCTCAGCCTCAAACTGTTGCAGTAACAGCAGCGGCTTCTTGCAAGATCTGTCATAGAATTGCGGTGTGGCTCGCAAACTTGCAGACGTCGCCAAGCAGGCGGGGGTCAGCGAGGCGACGGTCAGCCGTGTTCTGAACGGTCGCCCCGGGATCTCCGAGTCCACGCGCGCGGCGGTGCTGACCGCGCTCGACGTGATCGGCTACGAGCGCCCGACGCACCTGCGCGTGCGTCGCGCCCGCATGGTCGGCCTGATCGTGCCGGAGCTTCAGAACCCCGTGTTCCCGGCCCTGGCCGAGGTCGTCGCGGGGGCTCTGGCTCAGCGCGGGTTCAACGCCGTCCTCTGCACCCGCACCGGCAGCATGTCCGAGGCGGAGTACGTCGAGATGCTGCTCGAGCGCCAGGTTTCGGGGATGATCTTCGCAGGCGGCCAGTACGCGGAGGCGGATGCGCCGCACGAGCACTACCAGCGATTGCTGCAACTGCGCCTGCCGGTCGTGCTCGTAAACGCCGCCGCCGAGCACCTGGACTTTCCGCGGGTATCGACCGACGACGCGGTTGCGATGGAACAGGCGCACTCTCATCTCGCCTATCTCGGTCACGAACGCATCGGCCTGATCCTGGGGCCACCCGACCACGTGCCGTCACTGCGCAAACTTGCGGCATTCGAGCGGATCGCAGGCGTGGAGATGCCGTCCGAGCTGGTTGAGCGGACGCGCTTCTCGCTCGAGGGCGGGCATGCTGCGGCACTGCGCCTGATCGATCGGGGGGTGACCGGCATCATCTGCGCCAGCGACCCGCTGGCGCTGGGCGTGATCCGCGCCGCACGGCGATCCGGCATGTCGGTGCCGTCCGACCTGTCGGTGATCGGCTTCGACGACTCGGCGCTGATGAGCTGCACGGACCCGCCGCTCACCACGGTGCGTCAGCCGATCGATGCGATCGGACGCGCTGCCGTCGAGATGCTGGCGGGGCAGATCGAGGGCGCGCCGGTCTCAGCCGATGAGCTGTTCTTCGAACCGGAGGTGGTTGCGCGCGGGTCGACCGCGAATGTGCGAGGGCACTGATCGGAGGCAGCGCGCTATCGGCCGAGCGCTTCCGATCTGCGCAACTTGTTCGGAAAGTCTTGCGCAGTACAGTACGAAAAATGCAAAAGTAAGTCTGACTCTTGCAATGAGCTGAAAGACGTGCCATGCTCCCCGCCATGAGGGAGACGGACATGGCGGTGTCGGCTGCGCCGACGATGGAACACGGGGCCACAAAGGCCCGCACCTGGTGGCGCGATGCGGTCGTCTACCAGGTCTACATCCGCAGCTTCGCCGACGCCAATGGCGACGGCATCGGGGATCTCGAGGGAGTGCGGGAGCACCTTCCCTATCTGGCTGCACTGGGCGTCGACGCCCTGTGGTTCAACCCGTGGTACCCGTCGCCGCTGGCGGACGCCGGATATGACGTCTCCGATTACCGCGCGATCGATCCCGCCTTCGGGACGCTGTGGGAGGCCGAGCGGCTGATCACAGAGGCCCGGGCGCTCGGCATACGCACGATCGTCGACATCGTTCCCAATCACATCTCCGACGAGCACCCCTGGTTCAAGGAGGCGGTGGCCTCCGCTCCAGGCTCGCCGGCCAGGGAGCGGTTCTGGTTTCGGCCCGGCAACGGTGAGAACGGTGAGCTGCCACCCAACGGCTGGCAGTCAATCTTCGGTGGCGGTGCCTGGACGCGCGTACCCGACGGCGAGTGGTACCTGCACCTGTTCGCACCCGAGCAGCCGGACCTCAACTGGGACCACCGGGACGTACGCGCGGAGCACGAGGACATCCTGCGCTTCTGGTTCGAACGCGGCGTCGCCGGTGTTCGGATCGACTCTGCGGCGCTGCTGGTCAAGGATCCGACGCTGCCTGAGGAGCAACCCGACCTGGGTCCCGGTCAGCACCCGTTCACTGACCGCGACGAGCTGCACGAGATCTACCGCAGCTGGCGTGCTGTCGCCGACTCCTACGAGGAGCCGCGCGTGCTCGTCGGAGAGGTCTGGCTTCCCGACGCCGAACGGTTCGCCCGCTACCTGCGCCCCGACGAACTGCACACCGCGTTCAACTTCGACTTCCTCGCCTGCGCGTGGGAGCCGGGCCCGATGCGCTCCTCGATCCGAACGGCGCTGGCCGCGCACGCGCCGGTGGACGCGCCGGCCACCTGGGTGCTCTCGAATCACGACGTCACCCGACCGGTCACCCGCTACGGGCGTGCGGAGACCGGCTTCTCGTTCGAGGCCAAGCGCGAGGGCACCCCGACAGACCTGGTGCTCGGCGATCGCAGGGCTCGCGCAGCGGCGCTGCTGTCGATGTCGCTGCCAGGCTCGGTTTACATCTATCAGGGCGAGGAGCTGGGACTCCCCGAGTTCGAGAGCCTCCCGCCCGAGAAGCGTCAGGATCCGATGTGGCACCGCTCCGGTGGTGTCGACCCGGGTCGCGACGGCTGTCGTATCCCGATCCCGTGGTCGGGAACCGAACGACCTTATGGCTTCAGCCCGAACGGGGAGGCCCAGCTCTGGCTAGAGCAGCCAGTCGGCTGGGAATCTCGAACAGTCGAAGCTGAAACCGACGACCCGGCATCGATGCTCAGCCTGTACCGCACGGGACTGCGCATCCGCCGGGATGCGCCCTGGGGCGCCGCAGGTTCAGGTCTGCGGTGGCTCGACTACGGCGACGATGTCATCGCGTTTGCGCGCGGTGAGCGTTTCATTTGCATCGTCAACTTCGGCCCGCAGCCGGTTGAAATTCCAAACAGGGCCGACATCCTCGTCGCGAGCGGTGAGCTTGTCGACGGCGACGTACCGCAGGACACGACGGTCTGGTTGCTGCAGGCCGAGAACCACGCTCCGTCTGAGACGGAGCCACTAGCTCCGTTAGAGACGGAGAGGCTGTAAACGGCCCATGCGGGTCAAAAAGAGGAGAGGAAATGACATTTAACATAAGGGCGAGACGACGGGTCCGCTTGGGCGTGGCCGTCGGCGCCACATGCGCGCTCGCAATGGCGTTGTCCGTTGGCTTTGCCTCCACCGCGATGGCCAAGAAGTCGAAGGTTGTCCACATCAGCGTCGTCTCGTTGATCCCGGGCAGCACGCAGGCCGCCTTCAACGAGTTCGATGCGCAGGTCGCGGAGTTCGAATCCGCGAACCCGGGCATCTCGGTCAGGGGCGTGCAGTATCAGTGGCTCCCCGCGACGTTCGCAGCGAAGCTCGCCAGCGGGACGCTGCCGACGGTGTTCATCGTGCCGTTCACAGACGGCCGCTCGCTCGGAGACAACGGTCAGCTCGCAAACCTGACCAAGTACGCCAAGGCGGAGCCCTACTTCAAGGACTTCAACCCGGCGGTCATCGCCGAGGGCATCGACTCCAAGAAGCAGGTCGTCGCGATTCCCGAGGCGGCTTACGCCCAGGCGCTGACCTACAACCGCCAGCTGTTCAGCGAGGCGGGCCTCAACCCCAACAAGCCCCCGACAACCTGGACGCAGGTCGTGGCCGACGCCAAGCAGATCAGCCAGAGGACCGGCAAGGCAGGCTACGCCGAGATGGGTGCCAGCGACAACACCGCCGGCTGGATCCTGACCACGGTCACCGACGCGCTCGGCGGCCGCATGGAGACGGGCATCGGCTCGAAGGCGAAGGCGACGTTCGACAACCCGCAGGCCGTCCAGGCGCTGAACTACCTCAAGCAGATGCGCTGGGGCGACAACTCGATGGGCTCCAACTTCGGCCTCAGCTGGGGCACCATGAACCAGGCATTCGCCGCCGGTCAGGTCGGGATGTTCATCAGCGGCTCGGATGTGTACACCAACATGGTGCAGGCCGACAACATCAATCCGTCGATCTACGGCCTGGCGCCGATCCCGGTCGCGAAGAACAAGAACGCTGCTGTGATGGGCGGCGGCACCCTGGCCGCGGTCAGCCCCAAGGCCAACCCTGCGCAGATCGCCGCCGCCATGAAGTGGATCAGCTTCTATTACATGGATAAGCTGATCAATCGCAAGGCGGCGATTCGCGATGCCAAGACGCAGATCAAGGACAAGCAGCCCGTCGGAGTGCCGGAGCTGCCGGTCTTCAACAAGGCGGTCTATCAGCGTGACCAGAAGTGGATCAAGCCGTACATCAACGTTCCGGAGAAGCAGTTCGCGCCGTTCAACAACGGCATCTTCAGCGAGAAGCTGACCCCGGAGCCAGAGTCGGCCACACAGGCCATATACGGTGACCTCGACTCGGCGGTGCAGTCGGTCTTCACCAACCAAGGCTCGGACCCGAGCAGCCTCCTCTCGGCGGCGAACAGTACGGGCCAGTCCTCGATCGCGTCGGGATCGGGCTCGTAAGCAGCACCCTCCGCTAGCCAACGGCGGGTGATCGTGGTACGGATTACACGATCACCCGCCTGAGGCGGCGGATGCCTGAAGTGACGTGATGCCGACCATCGACCAGATGACCCAGGGGCTCGAACAGGCGCAGACGCCGTCAACGGTCACAGCCGTTGAGCTCGCAGCCACACAAGGGGTGCGCCCACGGCGCACCCCTTTGACCTGGGTTCAGCGGGGAGGGCTCACAAAGCTCCTCTTCATGCTGCCGTTGCTTCTGATCTTCGGTGCCTTCTCGTGGTACCCGATCGTGAGGCTGGTCCTGATGTCGCTTCAGCACACGAACGAGCTGACCACGACATGGGTCGGGTTCCAGAACTTCAGCGAGGTTTGGCACGACCCGCTCTTCCCGATAGCCGTCAGGAACACAGCTGAGTTCGCCGGCCTGGCGCTGATCTTCGGCTATCCGATCCCGCTTGTGGCCGCGGTGCTGATGAGCGAGGTGCGCAAGCGGCGCGGGTTGTACGCAGCGCTCGCCTACCTGCCGGTGGTGATCCCTCCGGTGGTGGCGGTGCTGCTCTGGAAGTTCTTCTATGACGCCAGCCCGAGCGGAGTGTTCAACACGATCCTCGGCTGGTTCGGCATCCCCCCACAGCAGTGGATCCAGTCGATGAGCCAGGCGATGCCATCGCTCGTGCTCGAGTCGACGTGGGCGAACGCGGGCGCCACGGTGATCATCTACCTCGCCGCGCTCACCACCGT
Source organism: uncultured Actinomycetota bacterium (assembly GCA_963804615.1). GTDB lineage: Bacteria > Actinomycetota > Thermoleophilia > Solirubrobacterales > Solirubrobacteraceae > Palsa-465. Next base: position 58,021 of record CAWDRA010000009.1, on the reverse strand, counting down.
GAACCCGGAGCTCTACGAGGCGGCGTCGGTCGACGGCGCCGGTCTCTGGAAGAAGATCTGGCACGTCACGCTGCCGCAGATGCGGACCGTGCTGCTGGTGACGATGATCCTTCAGATCATCGGAACCGCGCAGGTCTTCCTGGAGCCGTACCTGTTCACCTCGGGTGGCCCTGCGAACGCGACGCTGACGGTGCTCCTGCTGATCTACAACTACGCCTTCGGCAACTCGCTCGGGGCGGCCTACGGAGAGGCGGCTGCCCTGAGCCTGATGCTGGTGGCATTCCTGGCCGTGTTCTCGCTGATCTATCTCCGGGCAACCCGATCGTGGAGTGACGAATGAGCATCATCTCCTTCAGGGCGCCGCGACGGTCGCGCCCGACTGATGTCCAACCGGGGCTTGTGCTGTCGGCCGACTGGCGCCGGCCCAGCGTCAAGTGGGGCCTCGGTACGGCGCACACGCTACTGCTGGTGTTGTTGATCGTCGTCGGGCTGGGGCCGATCCTATGGCTCGCGAAGTCGGCCATCACCCCCACGCAGGACACGCTCTCGAATCCGATGGCGATCTTCCCGCACGGGACCGACTGGAGCAACATCTCCAATGCCTGGTCGGAGGTCGACATCGGCCTCTACATCTGGAACACGATCGTGATCGCGTTCGGGTCCTGGCTCTGTCAGATCATCGTTGCAACCACGGGTGCGTTCGCACTCTCGGTGCTCAAGCCGAGGTGGGGCCGGGTGATCACGGCAATGCTGTTGACGACACTTTTCGTGCCAGTGGTGGTCCTGCTTGTTCCGCTCTACGTCGAGATCGTTCACCCGCCGGTGATCAGCCACTCGTTCGTCAACAGTTATTGGGCGATCTGGCTCCCCGCCGGCGCGAGCGCGTTCAACGTCATCATCATGAAGCGCTTCTTCGACAACATCCCACGCGAGATCTTCGAAGCGGCTCGAATCGACGGCGCCGGCCCCTTCCGGCTGTTCTTCTCGATCGTGCTGCCGATGTCGAAACCGGTCCTCGGAGTCGTCTCGATCTTTGCGGTGCTCGCCTCGTGGAAGGACTTCCTCTGGCCGCTCCTCGTGCTCACCAACCCGAGCAAGCAGCCCGTCTCCGTGCGACTGCCGACGATCGAGGGCCAGACGGACCTGGGCGTCTTCCTCGCGGCGATGTTGATCTCATGTCTTGTTCCGATCGTGGGGTTCCTGATCTTCCAGCGCTCCTTCCTACGCGGAACCGGTCTCAGCGGGGCGCTGAAGGGATGATCGGCTGATGGCGGCGATCCGCTTTGAGGGTGTATCGAAGGTCTACGCGGACGGCACATGCGCCGTGGACGCTCTGGATCTTGAGATCAAAGAGGGCGAGTTCATGGTATTCGTGGGACCATCCGGTTGCGGCAAGACGACGGCGCTGCGGATGGTGGCCGGGCTCGAGGAGATCAGCTCTGGCGCGGTGAGAATCGGGGAGAAGGTCGTCAACCACGTCTCCCCCAAGGACCGCGATATCGCGATGGTCTTCCAGAACTACGCGCTGTATCCACACATGACCGTGGCCGCCAACCTCGCCTTCGGGCTCAAGCTGCGCCACCTCAGCAGGGCGGAGATCGACCGGCGTGTGCGCGACGCAGCTGCCGCGCTGGACCTGGAGGATTACCTGGAGCGCAAGCCCAAGGCGCTTTCCGGCGGTCAGCGCCAGCGTGTCGCCCTTGGCCGCGCGATTGTCCGCGAGCCAGAGGCGTTCCTCATGGACGAGCCGCTCTCGAACCTCGACGCCGCTCTGCGCGTGCAGACACGAGCCGAGATCCTCAAGCTGCAGAAGCGCCTCGGTACGACAACCATCTACGTGACGCACGACCAGGTCGAAGCGATGACCATGGGCGACCGCATCGCGGTCATGCGCAAGGGCGTGCTCCAGCAGATCGGCACACCGGAGGAGCTGTATATGCGCCCGGGCAATACCTTCGTCGCGACCTTCATCGGCTCCCCCGCAATGAATCTCGTCCCCGCTCCCGTGCTGGGCCTCGGATCCGATTCGCTGCTCGCGGGCTTCAGGCCCGAGCACATCCAGCTCGGCGCCGGCGCAGGCGGATCGTTCGGCTTCAACGCCACCGTTGACTTCGTCGAATACCTAGGCGATGAGCGGCTGGCTCACCTGAGCCTGGGTGACCGCCCGCTCGTCGCGCGAATCCCAGCGGACAACCGCCTTGAGTCGGGCGCGTCGATCGTCCTATCCGTGGACCGCGCCCGCGCCGTCTTCTTTGACGCGGCCAGCGGCGCCGCCACCAGCGCGCCAGTCTGACATCGGGTCGCCGGCGGGGCGGTCACCATACAATGGGCCGTGCTCGCCCCCATGGTCTAGCGGTTAGGACGCCTGCCTTTCACGCAGGAGATCGCCGGTTCGAACCCGGCTGGGGGTACTGGCCGCAGTCGGACCGATCACCAGACGCATGGCGCTGTCACCCGCTCGCTCATGCGGATCCCGATGCCGGCGTGAATTGCCGAGCCGCTTCGACGGAATCGACGCGACTCGCCAGCGCGAGTAGTCTCGTCTCCATGCTTCCTGGATGTCATTCCGGCCCTCAGGCCCATCCTCACCCGGTAGGTAAATGAAAGAGACGGTCATGACAAGCACGACCAGCACGGCGGCAAAGAGGAGCGCAGCTCCGAACTCTGAGAGACACACTGCGGTTGCTGCAGCCGGGAAGGCCTGGGGAGGCGCCGGCGTAGAGCATCTCTCTGTGGCCGAACGAGTCGCGCGCGGCAAGGCGGCGCGGGCTGCGGTCCCGCGTTCGAGCCACAGCGCATTCGAAACATCGCTGCGGCGGCCCGACCCGATCGATCTGCTTGAGCGTCAGGCCGCCACCCGCGTGCCTGAGCTGGTACCGATCCGTTACGGCCGGATGCTGGTTTCGCCGTTCACGTTCTACCGCGGCGCCGCGCTGATCATGGCCAACGACCTGGCTGGGACGCCTCGGTCGGGTCTGGATGTCCAGTGCTGCGGAGACGCGCACCTTTCGAACTTCGGGGTCTTCGCCTCCCCCGAACGGCAGCTCGTATTCGACCTCAACGACTTCGACGAGACGCTCCCAGGGCCGTGGGAATGGGACGTCAAGCGTCTGTTGGTGAGCATGCTGATCGCCGCGATCAACAACGGCTTCTCAGGCAAGGACCAGGAGCGGGTCGTGCTGGAAACAGCTCAGGAGTACCGCACGGCGATGGCGAGCTTCGCGAGCATGAGCAACCTCGGCGTCTGGTACGCCCACATGGACATCGAGAGCAAAATCAAGGAGCTCGGCGCACAGATCAAGGAGCCCGCGCTCACCAGACGGGCCGAGAAGATCCTGGCGAAGGCACATACCCGCGACAGCATGACGGCGGCCGGGAAGCTCACACACGTCGTTGACGGTCAGCTTCGGTTCGTGGACGAGGCTCCGCTGATCGTGCCGCTCAACCAGCTCATCGCCGATGGGGACGAAGTGCCGGCCTTTGAGACGCTTCATCAGCTGTTTCGCGCTTACCGCAACACACTCGAGATCGACCGGCGTCATCTGCTCGAGCAGTTCGAGCTGATGGATGTCGCTCGCAAGGTCGTGGGCGTTGGCAGCGTCGGCACGCGTGCATGGATCGCGCTCATGGTCGGTCGCGACGAACACGACCCGCTCATCCTGCAGATCAAGGAGGCTGAGGCCTCGGTTCTGGAGGAATTCACCGCGCCGAGCGAATTCGCAAACCACGGTCAGCGAGTTGTTGTCGGTCAGCGTCTCATGCAGGCCAGCAGCGACATCTTCCTGGGCTGGATCCACGTCGCATCCGGGGCTGACGGACGCGAGCGTGATTTCTACGCTCGCCAGCTCAAAGATTGGAAGGGCTCAGCTGAGATCGAGCAGATGGTTCCGGAGGGCATGGCCGCCTACGGCAAGCTGTGCGGCTGGACGCTCGCACGCGCTCACGCCCGCAGCGGCGACCGGATTGCAATCGCGGCCTACCTGGGCAGCAGCAACAAGTTCGACCGCGCGGTCCTCGAGTTCTCGCAGGCGTATGCCGAGCAGAACGCCCGCGACTACCGAGCACTCGAGGACGCGGTCAGCTCAGGCCGGATCCAGGCTGAAACAGGCGTCTAATCCGTCGATGCGGCCGGCACATGGCCGCGGTTGTGGTTGCCGGCAATCAGGCCTGCGGGATCGGCTGCGTCGGACATGCGCTACCGCCTGGTCGGGCGGGATGCAAGGCTGCGTCGGACAAGCGGCGCCGATTCGGCTCTCGGTGAGACATCGGACCTGCTGAATCTGACAAATCGACATGTCAGCGGGCCGATTTGCTCATGCGCGCCCAGGAATCGTGCGCTTCTGAGCACATCAAGGGTGGCGCGACCCAATTTGTCAGGCTAAGCCGGTGGCCAGTCGTCAGGCCGTCGCAGTCGAGCGATGACTGCAGGTGCCCAGGGACCCATTGTTGTTCACTGGCCTACGCTGCCGTTGAAGATCAAGGCAATTTTAAATAAAAGAGAGACGTCAAGAGCAAGCGTAGCGGCTCTGATTGATAGTCAATTAGATTTGATTATAATCCCGGTGCATGAGCTGGGAGGTGGAGTTCACACCACAGGCTGAGCGGTGGTTTGTGTCGCTCGGCGACCGTGACGCCGCGCGGTTCGCCGCAGCCGTCGATCGCCTCGAGCGCGATGGTCCGGGTTTGGCCCGGCCGTTCGCGGACTCGGTCAAGGGCTCTCGCCACCACAACATGAAGGAGCTTCGCTCCGTGGGCGGGAACCTGCGAGCGCTGTTTGCGTTCGATCCACGGCGCCAGGCCGTGGTGCTTCTGGGCGGCGACAAGACGAACGATTGGCGCGGCTGGTATGGCCGCAACGTGCCCGCCGCCGACCGACTCTACGATGAGCATCTACGCAGCCTGGGAGGAGGTGGCAGGCAATGGCAGACACAAAGAACTGGCGTGAGATCCGCGGGGCGCGGGCGCTGAACGAAGCCCGTGTCGAGACCTACCGGCGGCTTATGGATGCCGTCACAGAGCTCAGCGAGGTGTGCCTCGAGCGGGGCGTCAGCGAGGATCAGCTGACCCGCGCGTTCGCGGAACTGCGGGTGGGCGCACCAGGGAGCGAGCAGGAGGACGATCTGTATCTGTCGGCCCTCGCGCGTTGCGTCGCGGCCCTGGGCGGGCACGTGGAGGTCCGTGCCATGTTCGGCGATGATGCCGTCACCGTGCTGCGGATCCACCAGCAGTGCGACAGCGAGGACGAGTCTCCCGAGCCTTGACGCTACCCGGGCTCGATATATCGGCCTCGCTGCTGCTGCTCAGATAAGTAGAGTGCACGCGTGCTCTGGAGAGGGACCAGACGCGACGGGTCGACTCGAGACGGCTGGGCCTGGCTGTCACTGATCCCGTTTGGCCTCGGCGCTTGGGCGCCGATCGTGGCCGGTGTGCGTTACCGGGTGGCGTGGTGGACCGCCGCCGGAGTGTTCTGGACGCTGGTCACGCTTGCCGGCTTCGTGCTCTCGGCGTCAGAACCACAGGGGCACAATGGCGCCGCCGGCAGCCTGCTGCTGCTTGGCTGGGTTGGAGGCGCCGTCACCTCCTTCGGGATCCGGCGTTGGAAGCGCCGTCGGGCGGGGCGCTACGACGCGGGACGCCCGAGCTCCAGCCTGCGTCGCGACCGCTGGCCGTGGATCTCAATGATGCCCTTGGGCTTCGGCTCGTGGGCACCGCTCGTGGCGGCCGTTCGCTGCCGAGTCTGGTCGTGGGCCCTGGCCGCGTTTGCCGGGGTGGCGGTCACCGCCACCGGCTGCGTGCTGCTCGCGATCGCCTCCTCACCGAGCGCCACGAACCAGACCGAGACCGGCATCGGCGGGATCCTGCTGATCGGCGCCTGGGTCGGTGGCATCAGCGCCTCGTTCGCAATCCGGCCACGCTATGAGACGCGCCGCGGCATCCCAGACCGCCGCCCTCCGTGGCCACGGCCGACGCAGCGATCCCTGCAGTGGTCCGCCCGGTACGCGCTCGCCGCATATGCCGCCACCTTCGTCACGGTCATCGTGCTCGGTTTGCTCCTCGACAACGTCGTCGACGTACACGTCACGGTCGGTGTGGGCGTGCTGATCGTCGATGCCGTGTTGCTCGCGGCGCTGCTCCCGCTGGCTCGCCGGCGGGGCCTGGCGCTCGCAGACCTTGGCCTGCGTCCGACGCTCGCGATGCGGTCGATGTGGTGGGTGTTCCAGGCCCTGGTTGTTTACCTCGTGTTCGGTCTGCTGTGGGCTGTCACGTTCATCGGACACTCGGCCAGGCGCGAAGCGGGGGACCTCTCCCAGGCCGCGCACCTCGGCACGGTTCAGATCGTGATCGCCGTGCTTGCGGTGGCAGTCAGCGCGCCGGTTGTGGAGGAGATCTTCTTTCGCGGACTTCTGTATAGGAGTCTCCGAAATCGCCTCCCGGTCGTCCCGGCGGCATTGGCGGGAGGCCTGCTCTTCGGGCTGGTCCACATCACCGGCTATCCGCTGATAACGCTGCCCGTCAAGGCGGTGTTCGGTGTGATCGCGTGCCTGCTCTACGAGCGAACCGGTTCGATCGTGCCCGGTATCGCTCTGCACAGCTTCGTCGACGCAAGCGCAATAGACCTGGCGCTGACCGGCAACGACGCGATCGTTCTGATCGTGGCCGGTGCCCTCGCCGGTGCTCTGCTCGTCCGCGCCGCGTACAGGAAGATCACCGGGACCCCGGCTCTCGTCGGCGGCTGATCGGGCGGGCGCGCCGAGCAGCCGCTGGTCCGTAGCATTGGGATCAGCACCACTCAACCCTTGGACAAAAGGAGCAGAACGATGCCCGCAAAGGCCAGCGCAGATTGGAAGGGTGACCTCAAGACGGGGTCTGGAAGCTTCGTGGCCGGCGACAGCATCAAGGGCGAGGTGACGTTCAAGTCCCGGTTCGAGGACGGTCCGGGAGCCAATCCTGAACAGCTGATCGCAGCTGCGCACGCCTCCTGTTTCTCGATGGCGCTGTCGGCAGCGTTGGCTGAGGCGGGCACGCCCGTCGACGTCGTGAAAACCGACGCGACTGTGACGCTGCGGATGGTCGACGGCGCGCCCACGATCGCATCGATCGCGCTCAGAACCGTCGGAACGGTGCCAGGGCTCGACCAGCAGGGCTTCGAGAGGGCGGCCGCCGGCGCCAAGGCCAACTGCCCGGTGAGCCGCGCACTTGCGGCCGTCCCGGAGGTCACGCTCGAGGCGACCCTGGCCTGACCATCGCGCTCGGGTCCGGCGCGCCGAAGCCGAACTGCTCATACAGACCATGGGCATCGGCGGTGAACAGTGTCCAGCGCTGCCCCGCGCCGGGGCCGTCATCGATCATCGTCCTGACGATCAGTTTGCCGATTCCCCGTCCCCGATGCTCGGGGTCGACGATCACGTCGGCAAGGTAGGCATCGTTGACGCCGTCGGAGGACGCCCGTGCGAAACCGACCTGCCGGCATCCGTCCTCGTCGTGGACGCTGACGACGCGCCAGGCGCAGTCGATCTGCCGCTCGATGTCATCGCGCGTGCGCCACCGGTGCCAGTATGCCTCCGTCGAGAGCATGCGCCAGACCCAGTCGCGGTCGATCCGAGCCGGATCTGTGCTCGCCGTGTAGCGCATCCCAACATCGTGCCAGGCCTGTGGCATCTGTCAGGCTCCCAGCGTTGATTGACGCAACCCCGGTTCTGATCGCGCCCGACTCGTTCAAGGGCACCTTCACCGCGACGCAGGTCGCGGAGGCGCTCGCACGCGGGCTGAACGCGGCCGGGGTGGGTGCGGACCTGTGTCCCGTTGCTGATGGGGGCGAGGGGACGATGGTTGCTCTCGCGCGGGCGTTGGGCGCCGACCTGCGAGCCGTCACCGTCTCCGATCCGCTCGGGCGCGCCGTGAGCGCGGAGTACGCCCGGGCCGGCGAGGTCGCGATTCTCGAAACGGCAGCGGCCAGCGGCCTTGATCGCGTGGAAGTCTCGGAAAGGGATCCGATCGCGGCCAGCACGGCCGGAACGGGTGAGCTGATCCTCGAGGCGATTCGGGCCGGCGCCCGCACGATCTACCTCGGAGTCGGAGGCAGTGCCACGACCGATGGGGGCAGCGGCGCAGTCGGCGTGATCGGCCGCGCCGGTGGGCTCGACGGCGTACGGCTGGTCGTGCTCTGCGACGTCAGCACCCCGTACGAGCAGGCCGCGCGTGTGTTCGGCGCTCAGAAGGGCGCGTCCGCGGGGGAGATCGACCAGCTCACCGAACGGCTGCACGCGACCGCCGCCACGTTGCCGGCGGACCCGCGTGGACGAGCGATGACCGGCGCGGCCGGCGGCCTCTCCGGCGGCTTATGGGCCACGTTCGGCGCTGAACTGGTGCCGGGCGCGGGATTCGTGCTGGACGCGGTCGGTTTCGACGCTCGAGCCGGCGCCGCCCGCGCGGTGGTGACGGGAGAGGGCAGGCTGGACGCCCAGAGCCTCGCCGGCAAGCTCGTCTCCGAGGTCGCCGCCCGGGCACGGGCGGCCGATCGCAGCTGTCACGCTGTGGCGGGCTCGTGCGCGCTCGCTCCAGAGCAGGCGCGGCGGCTGGGTCTCGGGGAGGTGATCGAGGCCTCGACCATCGATCAGATCGAGGCCGCCGGCCGGCGGCTCGCGCAGGTGGTCTAGGCCCAGGAAGGACCAATCGGAAGCGGCGTGCCGGACGGCTCGGGTAGCCTCACGCTGATGCTGACCGTCCGCGCGAGGTGCGTTTCCTGGGCGAGTTGCCGCGCAACGCGCTCGGGAGGGTCGTCAAGCAGCCACTGGTTGGCTGGGAGAGCGAGTGACACTTGACCTTGACTGACGGAGGATCTATGCGAGTTGGATGGATTGGAACCGGTGTGATGGGGGCCTCCATGTGCGGGCACCTGGTCGACGCGGGCTACGAGACGATGGTCTATTCGCGTACGCGGGAGCGGGCGCGACCGTTGCTCGACAGGGGGGCCACATGGGCTGATACGCCGGCGGAGGCGGCGGCCGGGTCTGATCTGACGTTCACGATGGTGGGGTATCCGAGGGACGTTCGTGAGGTCGTACTGGGTGAGCTGGGTGTGTTGAGCGCCGCGAGGCCTGGTTCGGTTTTTGTGGACATGAGCACCAGCGAGCCGTCGCTTGCCAAGGAGATCTTTGACGCGGCGGCTGCGCTCGGGGTCGGCAGTCTCGATGCTCCGGTCTCCGGCGGCGATGTTGGGGCTCGCAACGCGACGCTATCGATCATGGTGGGTGGTGAGCCCGGGACTGTCGAGGCGGTGCGGCCGCTGTTTGAGATTCTCGGCTCGACGGTGAGTCACCAGGGGCCGGCGGGTGCCGGCCAGCACACGAAGATGGTCAATCAGACGTTGATCGCGACCGGCATGATCGGTGTGTGTGAGGCGTTGCTGTACGCGTACAGGGCCGGGCTCGAGCTGGACAAGGTGCTTGAGGCGGTTGCCGGCGGCGCGGCCGGGTCGTGGTCGCTGTCCAATTACGCGCCGAGGATATTGCGGGGTGACTACGCGCCCGGGTTCATGGTCGAGCACTTCATCAAGGACATGGAGATCACGCTGGCGGAGGCCCGGCGGATGGATCTGGCGTTGCCGGGGCTCGCGCTCGCGCATGAGCTCTACGTGGCGCTGCGGGCCCAGGGCGGTGGGCGTGACGGCACGCACTCGCTGATCCGGGCCCTCGCCCGGCTCTCAGCGATCGATTGGGATCGCTGAGGCGCCGGGGGATCTACGTCAGGCGGAGCTCGTAGTAGTCGTCGGTGACGACCCGACGGAATCCGAGCGACTCGTAGAGGCCGAGCGCGCGGTCGTTGGCCACCTCGACCTCAAGGTCGACCGCGGCTGCGCCGCGGTCGAACAGCTCGCGGCAGACCTGGTCCAGCGCGGCGCGCCCGATGCCACGCCCGCGCCGCTGCGCGGCGATGACGAACCCGTGAACCGCCGCGCGGTGATCATCGAGCGTGGTGCGCACGGTCCCGACCACCTCGTCGGCATGAATGATCATCAGTGTGCGAGCGCGACTATCCGAAAGCGGCCTGTCGGCGTCCATTCGCCCGTCGCCGAAGCCATCAAGGTACAGCTGGGAGAGCGCCTGGATGTCACCGGCGGTGGCCTCGCGCAGTGAGACCGGGTGCTCCGTCACCGGGTCCTCGGGACCGCTGACCAGCCTCAATACGTGCTCGGAGTGATCGAGCGGCATCGCAAGGCTGAGTGCGAGCTCGCGCCCTCCGACTGACGGCCTCGGAACCACCATCAGCACGCGCTCGGCCCGCTGCTGGCGGCAGATCGGCAAAACCGCGTCGAACAATTCCCGGCCGATCCCGCGACGCCGGGCCCGCGGATCGACCATGCCCGCCAACTCCAGGGTCGGCCAGCCGAATCCGTAGACCCCGGCGAAGCCGAGCAGCCGATCGTCCTCCCACCAGAGCAGATCGCGAACCTCATCCGACCGACGGTTGCGAAGCGTGCCCCACTCCAGTTTCAGGCGCCCGCCGTCGACCATGAGGACGCGGCGCTCGAGGTCTTCAATCGCCTCGAGTGCCGCGTCCGTCAGTCCGTGTGAGCGCTCAAGCATCGCGCCGACCGTACAGGTGGCGGCTCTCGCAGCGGGCGCGAACCGCTTCCGCACGATCCTGGATCCGCAGCGATCTTCCGCGGCCGAAGCTCAGTCTTCGAGTCAACAGTCGCCAAGCGGGCAACCCAGGCAGCGATCTGTGCCTGGGCTTCGGCAGCACGCTGGTGACCAGCGAGCAAGTCAACATGACCTTACTTCCTCTCTGCGTTGTGTGTGTAATACGGCAGCAGCTGGCGTTCACGTCAGGGCGTGTCAATGACACGCACGCGACGCAATCAACTGCACATGCATATGGACGACGTTTGACCGTGGCTCGTCAGGACACCGACGTACGCCTCAGGCCCGTTCCGACAAAAAAAGGGCGGTCCCGATCGGGACCGCCCTCGCTCAGGTCGGAGTATGTGCGCCGGTTTTCAGCGCGCGGACCTCGCAGCGAGGGATAGGTGGCGGGCGAGACGGCCGACCGTCGCAATCTGGGCGGCAACAGCCGCGCCGACCCGGGCGGTCACAGTCTCTCTTGTGGTGTGGAAGGCGCTGTACATGGGTGAACCCCCTCGTAGCTCTGAGTGGGACGCCCACCGTAGCTGACCGTCCATGGTAATGCAAGGGGTAAGTGTGAATTTTCCGGTGAGGCGGCCGCAGATGTCACTCTCGCGATCGTGATCGCCGGCCCCTGACAGCGTGTTCCCGTATCGTCCTGACGAATGCGGGTCCTCACGATCGTCCACGAGGCAGACGCCGGCCCAGGGGTATTCGGTGACGCGCTCGCGGCCAGTGGGGCGGGCCTGGACGAGTGGTGGCCGGCGGAGCGGGCCCACGCCCCGGCGCGGCCCGACACCTACGATGCGATCCTGAGCCTCGGCGGTGAAGCCAACCCAGATCAGGGCTCCGAACACCCGTGGCTTGAGATCGAGAAGGAGTTCCTCGCCGGCGCGCTCGCCGCGCGAGTGCCGATACTCGGGGTCTGCCTCGGCGCCGAGCTGCTGGCTGAGGCGGGTGGGGGCCACAATCGTCGCCTGGGCAGCTCGGAGATCGGCTGGTATGAGGTCAGGCTGAACTCCGCCGCGACCGCCGATCCCGTCCTCGGCGCCATGGACCGCCGCTTCTCTGCGCTCGAGTGGCACAGCTACGAGACGGTGTTGCCGCCGCACGCAACGGAGCTCGCGCGCAGCGACATCTGTGTCCAGGCATTCCGCATCGGCGCTGGCGCGTGGGGCATACAGTTCCACGCGGAGGTCACCACGGAGGACCTCGAGCACTGGTTCACCCTCTACGCGGCCGCGGGCGATGAGACCGCGGAGCGCGTGGACGCGGAGGCGATCCTGCGCCAGACGGCGTCTGAGATCACCGTCTGGAACGAGCGCGGACGGGGTCTCTGTGAGCGCTTCCTACGGCTGGCGGCACGCCGGTGAGGAACCTGTATGGGCCCCTGTTCGATGTCGTGCTCACGCGCGTGCCGCCTGAACGGGCGCACGCACTGGCGCTGAACGGTCTTGACCTGATCGCAGCGCGGCCGCGCCCGCGCGCCAGGCTGCGCGCACTCACACATATCGATGACGAGCTCCTGCGTGTCAGCGCGATGGGACTGAGCTTCAGCTCGCCGCTCGGTGTCGCCGCCGGCCTCGACAAGAACGCCGAGCACTTCGAGGGCCTTGGCGCGCTCGGCTTCGGCTTCGTCGAGGTTGGGACGATCACGCCACGACCGCAGGCGCCCAACCCGGCCCCGATCCTCGCCCGCCTACCCGGCGACCGCGCCCTGCTGAACCGGATGGGGTTCCCCAACAAGGGCGCCGAAGCAGCGGCGAGGCGCCTCGCCGGACCAAGGTCGCAGACAGTTGTGGGGGTCAACATCGGCAAGAACCGGGAGACTGCGCTCGACCTCGCTGCTCAGGACTATCGGCGCGCTGCGCGGGTACTCGGAGCTCATGCCGACTACCTGGTGCTCAACGTCAGCTCACCGAACACCCCGGGGCTGCGCGAGCTCGAATCCGTCCGGCTGCTCGGGCCGCTGGTGGAGGCGGTCCGCGCAGAGAACCCGGAGACGCCGCTGCTTGTCAAGATCAGCCCCGATCTGCGCGATGACGACATCGATGCGGTTGCCGATCTGGCGCTGGAGCTGGAGCTCTCGGGAATCATCGCGACCAACACCACCACCAGTCGCGAGGGACTGCAGACTCCGGCGGCGGAGGTCGCGGCGCGCGGATGGCCGGAGGGTGGCGGCATCTCCGGCAGGCCACTGAAGGCGCGCTCGCTCGAGGTGCTGCAGCGCCTACGGGCGCGCGCGGGCGCGGGACTGGCGTCTGATATCGGTGGGCGGCGTCGAGTCGGCTGATGACGTCTGGGAGCGGGTGCTCGCGGGCGCGACGCTCGTGCAGGCCTACACCGGGTTCGTCTACGGTGGGCCAGCTTGGCCACGTGCGGTGAATCTGGAGCTGGCGCGCCGCGTATGGGACTCAGGCAACAGCTCGATCCAGCAGCTCGTGGGCGCTGGAACCAAATAGGACCACCGACGGAGGTCAAGGTCTCATGCAATTGGGAATGGTTGGACTCGGGCGCATGGGCGCCAACATGGTGCGGCGCCTCGTCGGCGATGGCCACGAGCTGGTCGTCTTTGACGTTCAGGCCGATACGGTGACCGCACTGGCATCGGAGACCGGCGCGACGGGAGCCAGTTCGCTTGCGGATCTTGTCTCGAAGCTCTCGCCGCCGCGAGCGATATGGACGATGGTGCCTGCAGCTTTCACGGACGACACGATCGATCAGCTGGGACAGATCGTGTCGCCGGGCGATGTCCTGATCGACGGAGGCAACAGCTATTACCGCGATGACATCGCGCGTGCGGAGAAACTCGAGCCACGAGGCATCCACTATGTAGACGTGGGCACCAGTGGTGGCGTATTCGGCCTCGAGCGCGGCTACTGCCTGATGATCGGCGGCACTGATGAGGCCGCGACCCTGCTCGACCCGATCTTCAAGTCACTTGCTCCCGGGGTCGGTGACGTCGAGCGCACACCCGGCCGCAGCGGCGAGCCGGTGACCGCCGAGCAGGGCTATCTGCACTGCGGTGCGGCAGGTGCCGGGCACTTCGTCAAGATGGTCCACAACGGCATCGAGTACGGGTTGATGGCCGCCTACGCGGAGGGACTCAACATCCTCCACCACGCCGACTTCGGCCAGACCAGCCAGGAGAAGGACGCCGAGACGGCACCCGTGACCGACGCCGAGCGCAATTACGCATATGACATCGATATCGCAGCGGTCGCCGAGGTCTGGCGACGCGGCAGCGTGGTCGCGTCGTGGCTGCTTGACCTGACGGCGACCGCGCTTGTCGAGTCGCCGCAGCTCGCGGATTTCACGGGTCGGGTATCGGACTCCGGTGAGGGTCGGTGGACCGTCGAGGCCGCCGTCGACGAGGGCGTGCCGGCCCATGTGATCTCGGCCGCGCTCTTCAACCGCTTCAGCTCACGCGGGCCGGCGGACTACGGCAACAAGCTGCTGTCGGCCATGCGCAAGCAGTTCGGCGGGCATCAGGAGAAGACAGTCGCCGGCCTGTAGCCGCCGGTTCCAGCGTTCGCACAGGCACCGCGTGGCAGACCAGGGGGGCGAGACAATCCGGTCTGGTTTAGGCTGCCGGAATGACATCGGAACCCCATTTTGGCCTCACGGGCCTGGCAACGATGGGGGCGAACCTCGCGCGCAACGTTGCCCACCATGACATCCCCGTCGCCGTCCACAACCGCACCACCAGCCGCACGGAGGCGTTCATCGCCGAGCACGGCGACGAAGGCCCGCTGACCGGCCACGACTCCGTGGCCGAGCTGGGTCGGCGCGCTGGCGCGGCCGCGCGTGCTGATGAGCATGGTCCAGGCCGGAGCCGCGACCGATGCTGTGATCGACGAGATCGTTCCGCACCTCGATCCCGGGGATGTCCTGATCGACGGCGGCAATGCGAACTTCCGTGACACGCAGCGGCGCCACCAGGCGATCAGCGCCCACGGGCGTGCACTTTCTCGGGTCCGGCGTCTCCGGCGGTGAGGAGGGCGCGCTCAACGGTCCGAGCATCATGCCGGGCGGCGACCGAGCTCCCTACGAGGAGTCTGTGAGGCCGATCTTCGAGGCGATCGCCGCGCAGGTCGACGGCACTCCGTGCTGCACATATGTGGGCCCGGATGGCGCCGGTCACTACGTGAAGATGGTGCACAACGGGATCGAGTACGCGGACATGCAGCTGATCGCGGAGAGCTATGACCTCCTGCGGCATGCGGCGGGACTCGAGGTGCCGGAGATCGCGGCAGCAGTTCGAGCGCTGGAACGAGTCCGAGCTCGAGTCGTTCCTGATCGAGATCTCCGCCCGCGTGCTGGCCAAGACCGACGAGGCGACCGGCCAGCCGCTGGTCGACGTGATCCTCGACGCGGCCGGGCAGAAGGGCACCGGCCGGTGGACCGCCCAGGACGCACTCGAACGGGGCGTTCCGCTGACCGGGATCACGGAGGCTGTGTTCGCGCGGTCGCTGAGTGCGTTGAAGGCCGAGCGGGTCGCTGCCGCCGATCGCCTCGCCGGCCCCTCGGGCGGCGCCGGCGGACCGGACGCGACGCTTGCGGAGGACCTTGGCCACGCGCTCTACGCGTCCAAGATCGTCTCCTACGCGCAGGGTTTCGCGCAG
Organism: uncultured Actinomycetota bacterium; assembly: GCA_963804615.1. Lineage (GTDB taxonomy): Bacteria > Actinomycetota > Thermoleophilia > Solirubrobacterales > Solirubrobacteraceae > Palsa-465. The sequence goes on along the minus strand of CAWDRA010000009.1, from coordinate 42,771 downwards.
ATGGCGGCTGCCTCCGAGACTGAGGGTTGGCGCCTCGACCTCGGCGCCATGGCGACGATCTGGCGGGGCGGCTGCATCATTCGGGCCCGGTTCCTTGACCGCATCCGCGAGGCCTACGACGCTGAGCCGGAGCTGGCGAACCTGATGCTCGCGGAGTTCTTCGCCGACGCCCTCGAGCGTGCCCAGGACCCGTGGCGACGGGTCGTTGCCCGCGCTGCGGAGATCGGGATCCCGACGCCGGCCTTCTCCTCCTCGCTGGCCTACTACGACGGCTACCGGCGAGCCCGCGGGCCGGCGAGCCTGATCCAGGGGCTGCGCGACCTGTTCGGCGCGCACACCTACCAGCGGGTCGATCGCGACGGGTACGTTCCACATCGCTTGGAGTGGCGACGGCTCCGAGGTTCAGCTGTAATAGCCCTCGACAGGGCGGTTAGCTCAGTTGGTAGAGCGCCTGCTTTACACGCAGGATGTCGGCGGTTCGAGCCCGTCACCGCCCATCGCCGGAATTGCCCGGCCGCTGAACGACAGTCGATCGGAACGGGGTTGAGATGGACATCGAGAGCAGTGAGATCATGTTCACTGGAGGTCGACAGTACGACGGGCGACTTCTTCTTTCACGAGTTCTTACCTTCGTGACGGCGTTACCGAGCTCGACGTGCGCGGCCTACCTCCCTACTCGCGGGCCGCGATCGAGGCCTATGAGGTCTTTGCGGGCTGGGCCGCGGCATTACAGGACGAGTACGCGCGGATGTTGGCCGTGATCCCGGCAAACGACCTCGCGATCCAAATCGATTATTCGTCGGCGCTGATCGCGGGGTTCGGCAGGCTGGCCGAGCTCCTCTCATGGATCCCCACTGACGAGACTCCAGCCGAAATGCTCGTCCGCCACACGTCCAAGGAGTTCATCGCGCCGCACGTTGCCGGGCTACCCGAGGAGGTCTTGCTCGGCTTCCACATTTGCGCAGGGACTTTCCCTGAGTATCCAACCGTCAGAATGCCCGATCTCTCGGTCGCCGTCGGCGCGGCCAACAGGATCGTCGAGAACGCCGGGCGTAGGATCGACTACCTTCATCTCTCGGCCCTGCAGGACAGTGGCGAGGCTTACTTCGCGTCGCTTGTGGACCTGAAAGCTGCTGGCGCAAAGATCTTCATCGGCTTGGAGTGCAACGACGACCCGATGAGATGAAGCGCCGCATGAGGGCGGCGAACAAGTACCTCAAGGGCTTCGGCGTCTCTCATTACTGCGGATACATGTGGAACAAGGAGATCATGCCGCGCCTGCTTGAGGATCTGAACACCGGGGCAGACGAGCTGACCGCCCTCGCCTAACAGCCGACCCGCGCGACGGGTCCCTGGAGTCGTCTCAGGCGATATCGCCGCCGTCGACCACAAATGCGCCGCCGGTCGCGTAGGAGCTCTCGTCGCTGAGCAGCCAGGCCGCTGTCGCCGCCATCTCCCGCGCTTCCCCCAATCGCCTGAGCGGAAGACTCTGCTCGATCGCGGTCCGCATCGAAGTTGTGATTCCGGCGATGATCGGGGTGTCGATTGGGCCTGGGAGCAGCGCGTTGACCCGCACGAGCGGACCGCCCTCGACGGCGGCGACCTTTGTCAGCGCCACCACCGCGGCCTTGCTGGCAATGTAGGGCGCGTGGCCTGGCATGCTGCGAAGCGCCATTGCCGATGAGGTGCACACGATGGCACCGGGACGCTCGCGTTCGGCGCAGCGCCTGAGCATCGCGCGGAGGTTCAGGAAGACGCCCGTGAGGTTGGTCGAGACCACTCGCTCGAACTGCTCGGGGCTCGTGTCGGCGATGTTGTCCCCGGATGCGGCGATGCCGGCGTTGTTGAACAGGCCGTCGATGGGGCCGAGCGCACGCTCGGCGTCGCCGAAGTAGCGCTCGACGTCCTTGGGCGACGTAACGTCGCCGCGCAGGCCCACGACCCGCTCGCCGATCTCGCTGGCGACCGTGGTCACACGGTCTTCATCGAGGTCCACGATCGCGACGTTCGCGCCCTCGGCCACCAGCCGCTCGGCCGTGGCGCGCCCGATGCCGCTCGCGCCGCCGGTGATGAGCACGACCTTGTCAGAGAGTCCTGCCAATGGCATCCGCTGTCCTCCTCCGGGGGAGCCTCCACAATACCATTGAACGCACGGTCGTTACGGTTTGTGATGCGTATTGAGACCGCGACCCGGAATCAACGCAACGAGATCAGTTGGAGCCGCAGCAGGACCGCGGGCCTGCAAAGCGACGGACGATATGTCTTAGGATCAGACCATGGCCCTCGTCTGCGTCCGCGGTCCGTTGCGAGAACTCGCCGGCGGCGTGGGGGAACACGAGCTCCATGCTGCCACGGTGCTCGAGCTGCTGCGTGAGTTGGAGCGCGAGCATCCCGCGCTCGGCGGCTGGATCGTCGACGAGCGCGGCCTGATCAGGCGGCATATCAACGTGTTCGTCAACGGTGAGCGTGGTCGCGAGAACACGCGCGGTTGCCGCCGACGCTCGCGTCGAGATCGTCCCCGCAATCACAGGAGGCTGAGGAGTGACTGAGCTGCTGGTGTCCACGAAGAAGGGGCTGTTCGCGCTACTGGGCGAACCAGGCGGCGACTGGGAGATCGTCGCGCGCATGTTCGCCGGTGAGCCGATCGACTACGCGGTGCGCGATCCGCGCACGAGTCGGGTGCTGGCGACCATGACCTCGCCGTTCTACGGCCCGAAGGTCTTCTACACCGATCGGCGGCCAGGCGATTGGGTCGGTGCCAGGAGCGCGAGGGCTGGGAGCAGGCGGACGGTGTCGCGCTGCCGGCGGGGGGCGAGCAGGCACTTGAGAGGATCTGGGTGATCGCGCCCGGCGAGGCTGAGGGCCTGATGTACGCGGGCGGGGATCCTGGAGTCCTGTTTCAGTCCGCCGACGGCGGTTCCACATGGGAGATCAACGCAGGGCTGTGGGAGCACGAGACGCGCCCGAAGTGGCAGCCAGGGGGCGGCGGGCTGTGCGTGCACTCGATCGCACCCTGGCCGGGCGACCCCGACAAGCTCTCGGTCGCGATCTCGGCGGCGGGCGTTTGGCACACCGAGGACGCTGGGCATTCGTGGCGGCGCGGTAACCAGGGCTTGACGCCGCGCTACCTGCCCGACGACGTGATTGCCGAGCTGAACCTGCCAGAGCCGCCGCCCGACGCTGACACGGCGCTGTGCGTGCACCACTTGGAGCGCGCGCCGGCGCGCCCGGAGCGGATGTTCATCCAGTTCCACGGCGGCGTATACCGCTCCGATGATGCCGGCTCGCAGCTGGAGCGAGATCGGCGCGGGGCTCCCGTCCGACTTCGGATTCCCGCTTGCGGTCGACCCGGCCGATCCCGACAGCGCCTACGTGATCCCGCTCGTCGCCGACATGGACAGGGTGATGCCCGACGGTCGCGTGCGCGTGTACGAGACGCGCGACGGCGGGGAGACGTGGGCGCCTCGCGGCGACGGGCTGCCCCAGCACCACGCATACCTGACAATCCTGCGCCAGGCCTTCCAGCGCAAGGGCTCCGGGCCCACGCTCGAACTGTATTTCGGCTCAACGACAGGCGAGGTTTTCGGCTCCGGTGACGCGGGGCAGACCTGGTTCGAGGTCACCACGCGCCTGCCGCCCGTGTACGCGGTGTCGGTCAGCTGAGGCTGCTTGCGACCGGTGGGTGGCCTTCTCCGTCCGCCGTCCGCCGTCCGCCGTCCGCCGCCCCGTCCGCCGTCCGGCGCTTCGGCCCTCGTGGCCGTCCTCTGCGTCGAACGGCGGACTATCGACACCGTCAGCTCCATCTATATGCGCGCACGCGGCTCAGACCTGAACTCGATAGACGGATGCCGCGCCCTTGTGGGGGACCAGGCCGAAGTAGAGGTAATCGCCGCTGGCTCCGAGGCCGATGATTGCCGCACCCTTGGGAGCGTCGTGGACGATCGTGGTCGGAGTTCCGTTGCCGCTGAGCGGCAACGCGACTATCCCGGCGGGTCGTAGCGGCGCGGCAAAGCCGAACTCGGAGAGGTACAGCTTGCCGCCGACGATAACGACGCCGCCGAGATCGGTGTGGGGAGCGAACGTCTTCAGCGGCTTGGCGTAACCGGCGCAGGGCCCCGCCACGGTCCAGTTGCACTTCGGGAAGCCGTAGTTCTGGCCCGCCTGGACGCGAAGCAGGAAGTCCGGAGGGTTCTTGGCGGCGCCGTCCTGACCGAAGTCCGTTACGTATGGCGAGTTGGAGCCGGCTGGGAACGCCAGCTGCCACGGCTGCCTGATGCCTGAGGCGAATACGGTCGCTGCGCCGCCCGTCGGCGACATTGTGAGAATGTCGTAAACGTACGGCGAGGTGCTCGCCGAGCCGTGATCGTTCTTGTCGGTCAGTCCGACGTCGACGCCAACGTAAAGCCGGCCGTTGGCGCCAATGGCCAAGCCGTTAAAGCCATCGAACCCCTTCGGCGCGGTGTAGATCGGCTTCTGGCTTGCGAAGGTCGTCCCATTCCAGCCCGTGAACGCAAGAATCTGAAATTCAGGGCCCTTGGCTCCGAGCGCTGCGCCACTCACGTACAGCACACCGTTGTGGAACTGCAGCCCACCGACGAAGGCGAGCTTGGGTTTTGTCACGACAGCGGTCGCCCTGCCGGCCTTGAGCACGTACAGCCCTCCGTTCGGGACCTTGCTGCCGTTGCCCCCGTCGCCCTCGAATACCGCGCCGTCGCCGAAGGCAAATGATGTCGGCACCTTCAGGCCAGCGGCCACCAGCTGAACCGGTTTGCCGGTGGTCGAGCTCGGTGCTGACGGGCTGCTCATCGCCGCAGCTCCGCCACCGCTTGCCAAGAACGCGCCGCCGAGCGCGACCACGGCCGCCAGTCGACGTGGTTTCCCATGCATGTTGTTCTCCTTTGGTACGGATCAGGCCCGGTCACCACGAGCCCGTGTTGCTAACGGCGACGAAGCTACGGCCGTGCCATTACACGAACGTCACACTCGCTGGTGCTGTCACAATGGCCCACGTGGCGGAGAACTATCAGGCGCCGGGCTGGTTCACGACCAACGTGTTCAACCGGTTCGTGGCCGCGCTCACACGCTCCGGTGTGAGTGTCTGGGGATCTCGCGTGCTCGAGGTCCGGGGTCGCAAATCGGGTGAATGGCGACAGACCCCCGTGAACCTCCTGAAGCACGATGGCGTCGAGTACCTCGTGGCTCCTCGGGGCCACACACAGTGGGTCAAGAACCTCCGTGTAAGCGGTGAGGGAAGGCTGCGCCTCGGCCGTCGAACGCGGTCCTTCCGTGCAGCCGAGCTGTCCGAGCAGGAGGCGCCGCCGGTTCTGCGGGCCTATCTGAGGAAGTGGAAGCTCGAGGTCGGCGTGTTCTTTGACGGCGTCGGCCCGGATTCCCCGGAATCGGAGCTGAGTCGCATCGCGCCCGACCATCCGGTCTTCAGACTGCTCGACGTCTGACACCCTTGCTGAATGTGACCGCCCCGCGAGTGGCGCCGGGCTAAGACCAACCGGCCGGCGGCTGATCGATGCGGATCAGGTTGCCCGACGGATCGCGGACGGCGAAGTCGCGTGTTCCCCAGGGTTGTTCGGTCGGCTCCTGGACAACCTCGGCGCCGGCCTCACGCAGCGTCGCAAAGCTGTCGTCGAGGTCGTCGCTGTGGAAGTGGACGCCGTTGAGCGCTCCCTTGGCGACCAGGGCGGCGATCGCGTCGGCATCGGCGGGACCGCCGTTGAGGTAATTGGTGAGCACGATGCCCACGTCTGGCTGCGTGGCTGCGCCGACCGTGATCCAGCGGAAGCCGTCGCGGGCGACGTCGTTGCGCAGCTCGAGGTTGAGCGAGTCCCGGTAGAAGCTGAGTGCGGCCTCGGGATCGTCGACGATCACGAAGCATGTTGAGAGTGTGAGGGTCATGGGGCAAGCCTATGGCGCCAGGACCGGCTCCGTTTCTTCGATCCTGCTCGCTCGGCCGTCGCCAACGGCTGGCCGGGCCGGCCGTGTGAACTCTCTGGCCACACAGCCGGGCACCCCTGCAAGCGCACTGTGATCGCGAGCGCGATAGGCCGTTGGTGTTTCGCCCACCAGTTGCGTGAAGCGAGAGCTGAACGAGCCCAGCGACGTGCAGCCGACCGCCAGGCACGCCTCGGTGACCGAAATGTCTCCGCGTCGCAGCAGCGCCTGGGCGCGCTCTATTCGGCGTGTCATCAGGTAGGAGTACGGCGTCTCTCCGTAGGCGGCTCTGAACTGCCGCGAGAAGTGTGCTGGTGACATCAGCGCGGCGCGAGCGAGCGTCGCCACGTCAAGCCGGCTGGCGTATTCGCGATCCATCAGGTCGCGAGCACGGCGCAGATGCGCGAGGTTGGATCGCTCTTCCGGGCTCATGTCCGTGGCTCCTTGAGCTTCATCCGGGGATCATCACGGTGGCGCATACCCACTAGATTGCCTTATCAGTGGAGCCCGTCACCGCTGCAGACCAGTCAGAGCCGACCGTGCATGAACCGGAGCCGATGGTTCCGTCGCCTGCGCGCGGGCGCATCTTCACCATCGAGCGACGCCCGCTGTTCGGCGACTGTGCACCGTCAGGCCGGGTGCGCCTCGATGTGCTGGCTCACTGGATGCAGGACGTGGCGTTTGTCGATGTGGAGGACGCCGGGGTCCTGGCCGCTGCCGTCTGGGTCGTGCGCCGCACCCGCATCCGTGTGCTGCGCTTCCCGCAGTTCGGTGAACCGTGCGCCGTGCACACCTTCTGCAGCGGTACCGGGCGCATGTGGGCAGAGCGGCGCACCACCGTCACGCTTGCCGGCTCCACTGAGCCGCTGGTCGAGGGCGTTGCGCTCTGGGTACACCTCGATCCAATCGAGCGGATGCCCAGCGCGATCACCCAACCCGAGCTGGACGCCTTCGGCGAGGCGACCGGAGGCCGGCACGTGCTGGCTCGGCTCCGCCACCCCCGGCCAGGGCAGATCGAATCGGAGTCGCGCTGGCGTTTCCGCCACACCGATGCCGACGTGGCCGATCATGTCAACAACGCCGCATACTGGGAGCCGCTCGAGGATGAACTGCTCGCATCAGTTGGTGACGTCGTCGAGATAGATGCTGAGATCGAATTCAGGACGGCCGCTCAGCCCGGTATAGCCCGCATCCTCTCCCGCGGTTCCCGCCGCTGGCTCACCGATGCGGACGGCGTCGAGGTCTACGCGTCGGTGGTCCTGTCTCACGTGGCCAGGTCGTGAGCTCTACGGTGCCGACGGCCTGAGCAGCGTTTCGCACAGCACACCGAGCGTCTTGGAGAACGAGCTCTGCAGCTCCTCGACCAGCAGACAGCGGTGAAGCGCGGCACCCGTCTGTGCGATCACCGCCTCTGCCAGCATCACGTCGGACTCGTCGAAGCTGTGGGTCGCGAGCTGCTCGAGGTTGAGGATGCCCCAGACCTCGCCGCCGACGTGGATCGGGAGCGACAGCTCAGATCCGGGGTCGAGGCCCTGGTCGCTGCCGTAGTAGTCGGAGTCCTGCCGAGTGTCGTCGATAAGAGCAAGCCTTCCAGTGCGCGCGACGCGGCCGTTCACTCCCGTCGTGATCGACTGTTCGCGGGCCAGCCATTCCGGGTCCGCCTCGGTCAGTCGTCCTGCGGCAGCCACCATCACCAGCGTGTCCTCGTCGAGCCGGTGGATCGCGGCCAGGTAGTAGCCGAAGGCCGCCTGCAGCTCTTCGACGACCACCTGCGTTATCGCGGTTGGGTCGTTCAGCAGCGTGAGGCGCATCGCCAACCTGCTTGCGACCTCGAGCCGGCTTCGCGCATCGCGCCGAACTTCTGCTGTGGCCTCGCTTTTGTGCCCCTTGCGCTCGTACATGGTGGCGTCGGCGACCGCGAGCATGCCGCCGCGTGTGCGTGTGTCGGTGGGGATCGTCGCCACCCCCCAGGAGATGCCGACAGAGCCCTGCAGGCGGCCGATCGCCTCGGCGGCGCGTGTGGCGATTGCGGTTGCGTCCTGCGCACCGCACCCGGGCAGCAGCAGCGCGAACTCGTCGCCGCCGATCCGGAATGCGATGTCGCTCCATCGCGACACCGCGGTGAGCGCCGCCGCGGTGGCGCGCAGTAGGCGGTCGCCGGCGCTGTGTCCGCTCACCTCGTTGACGCTCTTGAAGTGGTCGAGGTCGAACACGGCCAGGCTCAGAGTCTCAGCGGGGTCGCGTTCAGTGCGGGCAACGGCGCCGGCGAGCAGGTCCTGGAATTCGCTGCGGTTCAGCAGACCGGTGAGCGGGTCTCGGCGTGCGCGCCGCTCGTGGTCCTCGAGCATGCGGGCGTTGTCGAGAGCAATGGCGGCGTGGTCAGCGAAGGCGGCAAGTTGTTCGCGCGCGTGCAGACCGAGTGCGTCCGGGTCGGAGACGGCGATGTGGCCAAGGCGTCTGCCTCGCGCTCTGAGCGCGAACCGTTGCAGGCCGCCCGAGTCCTTGGGACTCTCGGCCAGCGTGCGTTCTCCATTTGTTGCGGCCGCTTTCGGATCCGGCGCACGAAGCTCGAGTTCGAGCACCGGGTTCAGGTCAGCGAACAGTCGCTCAAGGCCGGTTTCGATTCGAGTCACGCAATCCGCGCGCGTGGTCGCGGTCACGAGTTCTCGCAGGCTGCCGAGCAGGTCGCGCTGGCTGGTCGCAGTCATCCGCACTGGTATCGGCCTGTTGACCCGGTTTCCTTTACCCGGCACGCATGAAATCAACGCAGTCTGCGAACCGAAGTCGGGTGCACACGTGGCTACGCTGTGTACCGAGGGAGGAAGGGTCGTGCCGATCTCCCGCCACCCGGCCAGAGCCGGTGGGCGCGATGCTCGGCAGGATCCGTTGAGGACCTAGCGAAACTGGGGAGACAGGATGAGTCCGGAACGAGCAAACGCCTACAGTCGGGTGCTGCACACGCTCGATGAGCTGGGCGCCACCAAACTGCAGACGAACGAGCAGGAGCGGATCCGCTACGCGGCCGACAGTCTGATCTTCTGCGCCGATCTGCTTGACGACGACGCCACGCGCGACTCGCTCGAGGACACCGAGCTGCTCTGCGAGGTGCTCGTCGAGAGCGGACGCTGGGAACGTGTCACCGCCGACCGGCTGATCGCCGATCTCCGGGGCTGCGGACGCCGGCGCTTCCCGTGGAGCTTCAGTCGGTGGCGTAAGGTATCGGGGCGTGGACGTTTGGGTCGGTGACGACGCCAGGCAGTTCGCCGCGAGGGCCGAGGGTTTCCTGACCGAGCGGCTCGAGCGCAATGTGCTCGCGACCACGCTCGGAGGGGTGATCGAGGGCCGCTACGAGCATGCGCATCTTCGCAGTGGGCCTGAACAGTGCCGGCGTGACCGTCGGCGCCGCAGTGCGCACCCCACCAAACAAGCTGCTCGCTACGGGTTTCGAGGATGCTGCCGACGCGACAGTGCCCTGCTCGACTCGTGGCTCGAGTTGATCCTGAGCTGCCGGGCGTATCCGCGGAGCCGGCAACCGCCGAGGCGATCACGGCTGCGTGGATCGTCCACCACCGGTGGCGACGATCGGGTCGACTTCAGGGAGACGATGCAGGTGCTCGATCGCGTGGTTGAGCCGGTGCAACGGCCATCGGGAACGCTGCGACCGGCCACGATCAAGGATCAGGCGCAGCTCGAGGATTGGGCCGCGGCGTTCGCGGCGGAGACGGGCTTGGGACATGCGGAGGCCATGGGGCATCAGGTGGACGCTCGCATCATGCGCGGTCAGTTGCATGTCTGGGATCGAGACGGGGCCAACGCCGCCATGGTCGGCCACTCCGCGCAGGTTGGTGGGGTTGTGCGCGTCGGGCCCGTCTACACGCCGCCGGAGCTGCGGGGCCATGGATACGCGACGGCCGCCACGGCGACCCTGAGCCAACAGCTGCTCGATGCTGGGGCCGCTCGTTGCATGCTGTTCACGGATGCGACGAACGCGGTGTCTAACCACGTCTACGCAAAGATCGGTTACGCACACCTGGGCGAATGGCAGGAACGTGCGTTCCTGCCCCAGGCGTGGTCCCACGCCCAGCCGAGGCCGCTCTGACGCGATCCGTCCCCGGCGGAACCCAGGTCAATCGAGCAGACCGTGCAGCTCCGCGAGGTCGGCGTCATTCGGCACCCAGCGCGCGGCTGACGGGTTTGACGCCAGCTGCTCTGGCCTGGTCGCGCCCGCGATCACGCTGGCCACAGCCGGCTGTGTCAGCAGGGCCCCGATTGCGACGTCTGTGAGCGGCACGTCCCTCTGCTCCGCGTAGGCGACCAGAGCCTCAACCACGTTCCATTCATCGTCGGTGGCGATCTGATCACGCTTGGACAGGCGCGCGTCCGCGGGCGCATCTGTGCCGCGGCGGTATTTGCCGGTCAGCAAGCCCGAGGCCAGGGGGTAGTACGGGATGAAGGCTATGTCAAGTCGCTCACAGGTGGGCAGGACATCCGACTCCGCCTCGCGATGAAGCAGGCTGTACTCGTTCTGGATCGCGGTGAAGCGGGCCAGTCCCTGCTCTCGTGAGATCTCGTCGGCCTCCTCGATCTGGTCGGCGCTGAAGTTCGAAGCTCCGATCGCCCTCACCTTGCCAGCTCTGACGAGTTCGTCCAGCGCGCCGAGCGTCTCTGAGATCGGGGTCACCCCGTCAGGGCTGTGATACCAGTAGAGGTCGATCACGTTGGTCTGCAGGCGCCGCAGCGAGTTCTCGACGGCGAAGCGGATGTAATCCGGTGCTCCGCGTGGTCCGTCCCAGCCGTCGTTCAGGTTCTTGCCGAACTTGGTGGCGAGCACGACATCGTCGCGCCGGTCCTTGAGGATCTCACCGATGAACTCCTCGCTTCTGGTCTTGCCGTAGGCGTCTGCGGTATCGAAGAAGGTGATGCCCTGCGAGAGCGCGCCGTCGATCACGGCACGCGTACCGTCGAGGTCGAGTCGGCCCCCGAACTGGTTGCAGCCGAGGCCGATGACGGAAACCTGGATGCCGCTGTGTCCCAGCGGGCGTGTGGCGATTTTGGTCATGGCCTGATCCTGACAGGTGGCCTACAATCGCCGTGGTCCAGCTGGGGGGTCGTCACCGCACCGGAGTTGCAACCGGCGCACCAACCGGAACAATTCGCCCCTGCCACCGTTTAGCCTTAGCTCAGCTCTGCCAAAGGATCAGCGGCCGGTCGGCTGATCCACTCGCCCCCGACGCATCAAGGCCTGCCCGTGTTACCGACTCGTTACCAGCCCTCCATGGATAGCCTCGCGGAATTCATCCGCAAGCACCCGTGGTGGCAGTGGCTGACTCGCACGCCGTTCTCGGCGAAAATGACGAAGTACGCGCTGAGTTCGGTGCTCGCGTTCCTGCTCTCGATCCTGGCGTTTGCGCTCTGCTACGTGGTGTTCGGAGGCAAGACGACCGCGGCGTCGGTGATCGCCTTCTTCTCGGCGGCTATTCCCAACTGGATCATGAATCGCCGCTGGGCCTGGCAGCAGACCGGTCGTGCGCCGGTCAAGCAGATCGTCTCCTACGCCGCCGTATCAGTGTTCGTGCTCCTGATCACGTCGCTCGCGACCGGCCGGACCAATTATTGGGTCAAGCATCACTCGGGCATCGAGAATCACCACGGACTGCGCGTACTGGTCGTGACCGGCTCGTTCGTGCTGATCACGGTGATCCTGTTCTTCGCGAAGTTCGCGATCTACGAGTTTCTGATCTTCAAGAAGGGGGACTCGGGCTCCGAACCACCACCCCCCACGCAGGGGTCCGACTCGGATTCCGCCCCCGAGTTCACGAGCCCGGAGCTTGAGCGCCACGAGGTCGCTGAGCAGCCGCGACCACTCACGACCGCGCTCAGCAGTCGCGCCGCCTCAGACGCGTGAGCGCCTGACCTTGCGCTTCAGCTCACGCCAGTACGTAAACAGGATGGCCCGCGCGAACCGCATGCCGTAGAGCAGGTTCGGGCCCTTCTTGGTCAGCGTCGCGCCGTCAGGTCGGTCGCGCATCGTTGTTGCCACCTCGACGACCCGGAACCCGTTCATCGCCGTGGCGATCAGCAGTTCGGAGGTCTGGTATTGCGTCTGCTCGAGGGTGACCGTGCGCGGGACCACGGTCCGGAAGGCCCGGATGCCAGAGGCCGGATCGGTGATCCGCTGGCGCAACAAGAGGCTCATCAGGCCACCGAAGAAGATCACGCCGGCGTGGCGGACAGGATCCGTGGTGAGCTCGGTGCCGAGGCGCCGCGAGCCGTTGACGAAGTCGGCACGGCCGGAGAGGATCGGCTCGAGTACGCGGTCGAACTCGGTCTCGTCGTACTGTCCGTCAGCGTCGGTCGTCGCGATGAACTCGGCGCCGCGCTTATCCGCGAGCCAGTATCCGAGCATGAAGATCAGGCCCTGCCCGCGGTTGGTCGGTATGTCGCAGACAACCGCGCCCGCCGAGCGGGCCTCCTCGGCCGTGCGGTCGTCAGAGCCGTCGACGACTACGATCACCTCGACCGCCCTGCCGGCGATCTCATGCGGGATACCGCGAACCACGGCGGCGACGGTCGGCTCCTCGTTGTAGGCGGGGATCACGACCGCGATCGGGGCGCCCTGGCCAGCGGGATGCTCAGCGAAGAACGCGCGCACGGGCTCGCGCTCCTCCGACCGGGCGTGAGAGGATCTCCTGCTCGAGCGTCGCTCCGCTTTCAGCTGCAGCGCTCACAGCGCAACGCCTCGCCGTACGTGATCATGCATGCGGTACATCCGGTTCTCCTAGCTTCAGGTATGCGCGCTGTCTGCGCGGTGCGTCACAAGGGCGACACCGCGAGGGCGGAAAGCTGTCGGCTGCCCCGCCACGCAGAGCCGCGGATGGTAGCGACAGAGGCGGCATCCGGTGAAACTTCGGGCGAGCCCCGGTGCCGAGGCGGCGGCCTCGATCGGCCTGCATGCACGCCTGCCACGAAGCATGCAGGGTTGGAGGCAAAGCCTGTAAGCTGGGGCCGAGGCAACCCTGGAGAGATCTGCGATGGCTACTTTGCGTGAGAGGTTGGACGCCCCGGGGGGGTTTGTGGTCGGTGCGGAGCTTGTGACGAGTCGTGGTGTGTTGGAGCAGCACAGCGGCCAGGCGCTGGTGGAGCTTGCGCATGCGCTGGCCGAGAATCCGCGGGTTGATGTGTTGTCGTTGACGGATAACCCGGGTGGTAATCCGATGATCGCCGCGGACATGTTGGCCAACCGGATGCGGGAGGTTGGGCAGGAGGTGATCATGCACTTCGCCTGCAAGGACATGAATCGCAATGGCATCGAGTCGCGTGCGTGGAAGGCTGCGTCGGCGGGTTTGGACAATGTTCTGGCTTTGACGGGTGATTATCCGGTCGCGGGTCAGTCTGGTACGGCTGCGCCGGTGTTCGATATCGACTCGGTGGGGCTCATCCAGCTGCTCGGCGAGATGAATGGCGGCGTGCTGGAGGCCAGGGCTCCCGACGGTCGCCTGGTGGCCACGCAACTTCTACGTCGGCTGCGTGGTGACCAACCACAAGCTGCATGAGCGTGAGGTGATGCCGCAGTACTTCAAGCTGGAGAAGAAGGTGCGGGCCGGCGCGCGGTTCGTGATCAACCAGCTTGGGTGGAATGCGCGCAAGGACGACGAGCTGATCCGCTGGGTCCGGGCTCGTGAGTTGCCTGTTCGAATGATCGGGAATGTGTATCTGTTGTCGCGTGGTGTCGCGCGGGTGTTCCATGCGGGCCGGATCCCGGGTTGTGTCGTTTCAGATGAGCTGCTCGCGGTGGCCGAGCGCTACGGGGCCGGTGAGGACAAGGGGCGTGAGTTCTTCGTTGATCTCGCCGCCAGGCAGGTGGCGGTCCTCAAGGGCCTTGGCTATGACGGTGTGTATCTCGGTGGTCATATGCCGGTTGACACCTATGACGAGATTCTTGACCGCGCCGATCAGATCACCGGCGAGCAGTGGAAGGAGGCTGGCCGCGGTCTGCGTTATGACCGACCCGGGGAGTTCTACCTCTACGGACGTGACTCGGCTACCGGGCTTTCCGACGGTGAGCCCCGCCGGAGTATTTGGATTCGCGGGCCAGGCGCGGGACCGATCTGAAGGTGCCTGCCAGGTACCGCCTCAGCCGCGTGATGCACAACACGGTTTTCGCGCACGACGCGCCGTTGTTTCCAGTGGGCACGAAGCTTTACCGGCGCCTCGAGGAATCGCCAAGGTCGGTGCAGCGTGCGGCGCATCTGGTGGAGCAGGCCGCGAAGGTGCCGATGTTCAACTGCCAGGATTGCGGTGATTGCTCGCTGCCCGATATCGCGTACGTGTGTCCGGAGGGTCCGTGTGCGAAGAATCAGCGCAACGGTCCGTGTGGCGGCACCCGGGATGGGCTCTGTGAGGTCTATGACACGGAGTGCATCTGGTCACAGGCGTATGAACGGTTGAAGGCCTACGGTGAGGAGCAGGACCTCGTGAAGGGCCCGGTCGTGATCAAGAACAACGCCCTGCGGGGCACGAGCGCCTGGGCGAACACATTCCTCGGCCGTGACCACAACGCACAGGCCGCGGAGATCAACGGCCCGACACCGGCAAAGGACCAACCGGCGTGACCCGTTCGAATGTCGCCCGTTTGCTGGTGTCGTGCCCTGATCGCGAGGGGATCGTCGCGTCGTTGTCGACGGCGTTGCGTGACGCCGGCGCGAACATCATCAGCTCCGACCAGTTCTCAAGCGACCCCTACGGTGGGGACTTCTCGCTGCGGATGGAGTTCTACCTGCCCAGCCCCGACGAGCGGTTCCCGGCGCTCGAGCAGCGACTGGCGGAGATCGGTCGGGAGCTGAGTCTCGATTACCGGCTGGTGGACGCCAAGCGGCGCAAGCGGGTGGCCCTGTTCGTCTCCAAGTACGACCACTGCCTGCTTGACCTGTTGTGGCGCTGGCGGCGTGACGAGCTTGACATGGATGTGGTCGCGGTCGTCTCAAACCACATCGACCTCGAGGCGGAGGTTTCACGCTTCGGTGTGCCCTACCACCACATTCCGGTCACCCGGGACACCAAGGCCCAAGCGGAGCGTGCACAGCTGGATCTGCTCGAGGGCGAGGTCGAGCTGGTCGTGATGGCCCGTTACATGCAGATTCTCTCATCCGGCTTCCTGCGCAACATCGGCGCGCCCGTGATCAACATCCACCACTCGTTCCTGCCCGCGTTCGCCGGGGCGGGTCCATATCAGCGCGCCCACGCGCGGGGGGTGAAGCTGATCGGCGCGACCGCCCACTACGCAACGGAGGACCTCGACGAGGGCCCGATCATCGAACAGGACGTCGTCCGCGTCCATCACCGACACGACGCCGTCGCGCTCGAGCGGATCGGCGCCGACATCGAACGCCTCGTGCTCGCACGCGCAGTCATCTGGCACCTCGCGGACCGGGTCCTGTTGCAGGGTCACCGCACGATCGTCTTCTGACGCATGGCAGCGGAGCTGATCGACGGACGCAGGATTGGCGCGCGCGTGCGGCGCGACGTCGGGGAGACCGTCGCGAAGATGCCGGTGAAGCCGGGGCTTGCCACGATTCTCGTCGGCGATGATCCGGCGTCTGCGGTCTACGTGGGTTCCAAACGCCGGACCTGCGTCGAGCTCGGCATTCGCGACCTGCATCAGCATCTGCCCGTTGATACGACTCAGCAGGAGCTGGCGGCGAGGATCGCCGAACTCGGAGACGATCCGGGCGTCACCGGAATCCTTTTGCAGCTACCGGTCCCCGCTCACATTGATCCGCAGGAGCTGATCGAACTGATTCCGGCGGACAAGGATGTCGACGGCTTGAGCGTACTCAGTGCCGGACGCCTGGCTCGCCGCGTTCCGGGCCTCTATCCGTGTACCCCGCTCGGCGTCGTTGAGCTGCTCGATCGCTACCACGTGCATCTGGCCGGCACCGACATCGTCGTCGTCGGTCGCTCGAACCTCGTCGGCTGGCCCCTGGCGCAGCTGCTGCTCCAGCGCGACGCGACCGTCACGAGTTGCCACAAGGGCACCCGCAACCTTGTGCGGGTCTGTCGCCATGCGGACGTGCTGATCGTGGCGGCCGGGGCCAAGGGGCTGGTCGATGAGGATTACGTGCGGCCCGGCGCGGTCGTGATCGACGTTGGGATCCACCGCACACCAGAGGGTTTGGTCGGCGACGTCGACTTCGATCGCGTCGCTCCGCTGGTCGAGTTGATCACCCCGGTCCCAGGCGGGGTCGGGCCGATGACGATCGCGATGCTGATGCGCAACACACTGCTGGCGGCGAAGCTGCAGGGCTACGAGATGGGCGAGACCGACCCGGTTGTGCTCGCGGACCAGTATTCGGCTGCTTTCGCGGCCTCACAGGGAAGGGCGTGACCGCCTGAGATGGCGGCTCGAAGCGAAGCACTGGCGCAATCGCGCAAGCTTGCATACAATAGCCAAAACCTGCATGCAACTCCCCCGGCCAGGCGCGCTGCGGACTGACCAGTAGGCGCAGGAACCCTCAAACAGGCAGAACGAAGAGAAGGAGAGAGCTGTGGCACCTTCCAATCTCCAGGAAGTGCTGGATGCCGCCGGCAACACCGTCGAGCACCTGCGCAACTCGCCGTTGGGCACCTACATCTACCCGGTGGTGCCCGCCGAGTTCAGCAACTGGCGTCGCGAGCAGAAGGCTTGGCGTGAGACGGCGGTCCTTTACGACCAGTCGCACCACATGGTCAACGTGTTTCTGAAGGGCCCCGACGCGATCAAGGTAATCGAGCGGACGGCGATCAACTCGGTTGGAAACTTCCCCATCGGGCGGGCCAAGCAGTACATCCCGACCGCATCGAACGGCGGTGTGATCGGCGACGGCATCCTCTTCCACGACGCCGAGGACAGCTACATCTTCGTCGGACGCGCGCCGGCGTCGAACTGGCTTAAATATCAGGCCGAGACCGGCGGCTACAACGACCTCGAGATCGTCTACGACGATCGCTCCCCTTCGCGGCCCTATGGCAACGCGGTCACCCGCCGGCTGTGGCGCTTCGAGATTCAGGGCCCGAATGCGTGGCCGGTGATCGAGAAGCTTCACGGCGGCGCCGTGGAGCAGTTGAAGTTCTTCCACATGGCGACGATGAACATCGCCGGCGAGACCTACCCGACCCTGCGTCACGGTATGGCTGGCGCTCCGGGCCTCGAGATCTGGGGCCCGTACGCGAGCTACGAGCGGGTCCGCGAGGCGATCCTCGAGGCGGGAGCCGAGTTCGGGCTGTTGCCGGTCGGCTCGCGCGCGTACTCCTCCAACACGCTCGAGTCTGGCTGGATCCCGTCGCCGCTACCGGCGGTCTACTCGAGCGCTGCCGAGCGCGGGTTCCGCGAGTGGCTGCCGGCCAGCTCGTATGAGGCGACGCAGGTGCTCTCGGGCAGCTTCGTATCGGGCGACATCGAGGACTACTACACCAACCCATACGACCTCGGCTACGGGCACATCATCAAGTACGACCACGACTTCATCGGTCGTGAGGCCCTTGAGGGGCTCGATGCCGAGACGCAGCGCAAGAAGGTCACGCTCGCATGGAACGCGGAGGACGTCGCCGAGATCTTCGCGTCACTGGTCGACGTCGAGGGCCCCGGATACCAGGTATTTGACCTGCCGAATGCCAACTACGGCTCGTCGAACTTCGACTCGGTCCTGGACGCGGATGGCGATGTCGTCGGTCTCTCGATGTTCACCGGCTACAGCGCGAACGAGCGGCGGGCGCTGTCGCTTGCCACCGTCGATCCCGCGATCCCGGTCGGCACCGAACTCCGGGTTGTCTGGGGCGAGCCCGGCCCGACCGGCAAGACCAACGTCGAGCCGCACGTGCAGAAGGAAGTGCGTGCGATCGTCTCCCCGGTCCCGTACGCGGTGACCGCCCGCCTCGAGTACGCGGAGGGCTGGCGCAACGCCGCCAAGTAGTCGCTGCGCAGTTCGGGCCCGGACGGCTCAACAGTCGTCCGGGTCCGGTTGCCGCAAGCCGAAGCGCTCCCACAGCAGCTCCGGGACCATTTCCCGCGCGACGGGCTCTTGCTTTGAGCCCGTCGGCGTCTGCGCGCTCAGCATCATCTCACCGCCAAAGTCGCTGAGCGTGGTGCGACTGCCGTCAGGCGCGTGCACGGTGACCAGCAGGCGCGTCACGAACCGCGACTGCGGGTGCGTGCACGTGAACCAGTTGTTGACCTCGAGATCGATCGGCTCCGCCGGCAGCGGCTCGAATGCGTACAGATCTCGCCAGCCGTCGGGGGTCTCGCTCTGAAGGACCTGCAGCCGGTCCTCTGCCACGACCCGGAAGCGCCAGCCCGACTGCTCGTAGGGTCCACCCGGCCCGAACGGGATCGGCTCGAGTAGCGTCCCCTGACCGAAGCCGACGTCTGCGTGCCACACCCTGCCCCCGTGTTCCACCCGCAGCAGCAGGTGCGTGAGCGGGCCAGCGGGCTTCGACGGTTGGCCGTTCCGCACCCGCGCGAGGATCGGCTCGACCTTGGCGCCGATCGCTTCGAGCGCGGTCATGAACAGCACGTTGTGCTCGAAGCAGTAGCCCCCGCGTCTGGAATCGACGAGCTTGGCGGCGACTGCGCCGGGCTCCACTGACACCGGGATGCCGACCAGCGGGTCAAGGTTCTCGAACGCGATCCCCGTCACATGTGCCCGGTGCAGCTGTACGAACGTGGGCGTCGCGTTCACGCCGATTCGCCTGAGGTATGCCGACAGCTCGAACATGGCCTCAGCCTACAAAGCGCGTGAGGACCGGCGCTGGATGCCGGCCCTGACGAGAGCAGGCCCTGACGAGCAGCGAGAGTTTGCGCGCGCCTACGCGAGGTGCTTGATCAGGCGTCTGCGGCGCTGGCTGCGCCGACGCCTGCCGGCCAGTGACAGCGCGCGTTCGCGAACGAGCGCCGCCGCTGATGAGCTTGGGTGTGCCACCCCAGCTGGTCGCCGGCCAGCGATCCTCGTAGGGGTTGAACGCATAACCCTTGTCGCTGTTTGGTGAGGGTGAGATAAGCATGGGAACATCATGAGTCCCCGGTATTGATATGTCCAATACCAAGATGCGAGCCTAGTCATAAGTAATGCTGATCAGTGGTTGGCTTCGGGTGTGCGTTGCGGTGGCGGATCGTGTCGTCGAGGTCGCCGCCGGTGATCACGCCGCCTCGCGCAGTTGCGCCGCCCGGATGTGAAGCAGTTCCGCCATGTCCAGAGTGCTGGTGAACGGGTCGGCGATGAGGCGACCGTCGCTCAGTGATATCGCCGCCACCGGTGCGCCGCCCTGCTCGGCCATCACGACCTCGCCCCGCAACGGCCGGGCGCTGTCGAGGTGGGCGAGCCTCCGGAGCGTCGCCGC
The DNA here is from genome assembly GCA_963804615.1 of uncultured Actinomycetota bacterium. Classification (GTDB taxonomy): domain Bacteria; phylum Actinomycetota; class Thermoleophilia; order Solirubrobacterales; family Solirubrobacteraceae; genus Palsa-465. The sequence continues at coordinate 23,454 of CAWDRA010000009.1, read as the reverse complement.
ATCGGCGCTCACGGCCGGGCGGATCACGACCGCGGTCCAATGGCGGCCGGAGGGGGAGAGTGTCCTGGCAATTGTGCTCATAGCGTTGCGGCTCCTGTGTCGAAGTTGCTCATGTAGCAAGCTTCGGCTAAGCGCCGCCGCGGCGCATCGGGAGAACGCAGCCCGCTGGCCGCTCCGCCCCCTTACTTGGCCACGTGCAGTCGCCCGGCAGGTGAACCGTGGTCCTTTGAGTCTGGTTTGAGCGGCTCACGCTCGGTCTTTGCCCATTCACCGCGGGCGGTCAGCTGGCGGGCGGTCGATCGCAGCAGCACTGGCCAAAGCAGCCAGCTGTAAGGCGTGTAGATCTGAGCGACGATGAGTCCCCGTGCCCAACCGAAGGGCCCACGGCTTGCGCGAGCGGCGATGCAGCCCATGATCGTCGGGCCGAAGGCCAGCAGGTAGAACAGCCCAAGCTCCCAGGTCGGACCGCCGCTCCAGATCGGCACCGAGCCGGTCGCCCACAGCACCAGCGTCGCAAGTAGGCCGAGGCCGACGATCCCCTGCCAGAACGGCAGGTGCAGGTAGACGAGCTGCTCGATCCGCGCCGTTCTCGCTACCGGCGCCCGCCATCTCGCCGCGCAACGCCATCGCCTGCAGGTTGCCCTGCGACCAGCGCGTGCGCTGGCGCAGCAGGGGACGCAAGCGCGGAAGGCCCTGCTGGTCGACCGTCGCGCGCAGGTCCTGTCGGCCCTGCCAGCCGGATGCCATCAGGCGCAGCCCCAGATCCTGGTCCTCTGTCAGGCGATTGCGCCAGGGCCCGTCGTGGTCGGCCAGCTGATCGAGTGCGCTGAGCCGATTGAACTGGCCGTTGCCACCCATCCCTGCTGTGCCCCAGTGGTCGCGCCCGGCCTGGAAGAGATAGCCATAGACCGAGAACTCGAGGTCCTGTAACCACGTGAGCAGATGATCGCGGTTGTATATGCGCACCAGCGACTGCACGCCGCCGACGTGCCGATCTGTGAAGTGGGCCGCGGCGAAGCCAGGGGCGTCGGGGTGCAGGCGCCCGTCGGCGTCGACCACCACGATGATCGTGTGCTCACGATCGCTGCGCTCGGCCAGCGTGCGATAGGCGTGATTCAGCGCTTCGGACTTGCCCTGGCGCGCCGTCGGCAGCTCGCGTCTCAGAACGGATAGGTCCGGGTGGTCGATCTCGGCGAGGATCTGCCGGCGTCTGATCGTCTGAGCCGTCGTCGATGATGATGATCCGGCGCTCGGCGCAGCGGAATCGCGAGCAATCGCGCGACGCTGTCGGCGACCGTCACCTCCTCATTGAGGGCGGGTACGAGGAAGACCCAGCTGAAACCGTCGGCACCGTTCTCGGGTACCGGTGGAGGCGCCGTGATTGCCGCGTGGGCTCGGACGAACAGCAGCAGCGACCAGAGCAACATCGCCACGACCACGACCAGGCAGATCGCAAGGAGCGTCTCCCAGGGCCAGGCCAGACCCTGGAACGGCCACTGGAAGGCTGCCGGTATGAACGTGGCCACGCGGCCTAATCCTCGCCGCTGTCGGCGGCCGCGGCAATCTCCGCGATGATGCTGTCCGGCTCCTGTCCTCCGCCGGCCCGATGGTGTCCGTCGAGCTCGAGCCGTGCCGGTGAGATGCTGGCAACGCGGTCTGCCAGGTCCGCCTCGAGTTGGTCGATGAGTGCGTCTCCGTCTGATTCGAAGCCTGTGGCAACTGCGATCGCGGCACGGTCGTAACCGGGCCCGAACGGGGTAGGGGGCGTGCCACCGCGCAGGATGTGCTCGAGCGCCGCCATGATTCGATGCGCTGCCTGACCGTCGCCGTAGGGGTTGATTGCATCGGCCATCTCTGCGTATGCGACGGGGTCGCTCAGCAGGCGTGTCGCCTCGGCGGCAATGCGGCCGGGTTCGGTACCGACAAGACGTAGGGTTCCGGCGTCGAGTCCCTCGGTCCGCTCGGTCATCGTCCGCGTCACCAGCACGGGCTTGCCGAGTGCCGGCGCCTCCTCCTGAATGCCGCCGGAGTCGGTGATCACCAGGTACGCGCGATCCAACAGCTTGGCGAATGTCGCGTAGCCGAGCGGGTCGATCAGCATCACATTCTCGAGCAGGCCCAGCCGCTCCTCCAGCGTCTCACGCACTCGCGGGTTGGGGTGGGCCGGCAGCACGATGCTGACGTCAGGGTGGGCGTCGGCGATCCTCGCGAGGCCCTCCGCGATCCCACGCAGCCCGTCGCCCCAGTTCTCGCGACGGTGGGCGGTCACGACGATGATCCGGCGATCGCCGTCGACGAGCTGCTGCAGGTCGCCGTTGGCGAACCTCACGTCGATCTTCGACGCCCAGCGGAGCGCGTCGATGCCGGTGTTGCCGGTCACGAATATCTGGCTCACCGGGACGCTCTCGCGCACAAGGTTCTGGAGGTTGGTCGAGGTCGGCGCGAAGTGCATCGCAGCGATTGTCGAGATCACCCGGCGGTTGAGCTCCTCTGGGAACGGCGTGAGGTTGTTCCCGCCTGTGCGCAGACCGGCCTCCACATGCGCCACCGGGATCCGCATGTGAAACGCCGACAGCGCTGCCGCCATGGCCGAGCTCGTGTCACCGTGAACCAGTACTGCCGCCGGGTGCCGGCCGGCGAGGACGTCCGCCTGCGTGGGCGTCCGATCAGGATCGAGCTCAAAGCGTTCGACGCAGAAGTCTTCGAAGCGGCGCATCACCGAGGAGACGCGCTCGTTGAGCGCCGCGCGCCGCGAGCCGGCCCAAAGCGTGACGTCCGGCACGATCCCCGCCAGCGCAAAGATGTATTCGACCAGACGGTTGTGCTGCCCGGTTGAGACGATGATCGGTTCGTAGCAGTCGCTCTCGCGCAGGGCGAGGATGATCGGCACCAGCTTGATTGCCTCCGGTCGTGTCCCGACGACCACCGGAACGACCGGCTTATTGCTCTTGGGGGGGATGGGCATCTGACTTCGCTTTCCTCTGGACGTCCTAATGTTTCTTCGGACGCTGCACGTGAATCCTTTAGGCGTTGTGGGAGGATCTGTTCGTGACACCGTTCGGTAGGCAGAGCCCGCAGCCACCCACCGAGGAGGAGCGGCGTGCTGCGGAGGTCGATCTCGAGCGGATCCGCCAGGGTGGAATCCCGGCGGGTGCGGAGCAGCGCCTGAAGCGGATCGCGGCTGCCAGCACCCCGTTCTTCACGAGCGACCTATCCGCGAAGGAGTACGCGCTGGCGCAGGCATCGGGTCTGCAGCCCGTCGCGCAGGTGATGGGGTCCTCCGTGGTTCAACATGGCTGGGTCGGCAGGCAGGGCGGCTATTACATGGCCGGTGAGATACCTGCGTTGGCCGAGCCATGGAACCTTGCGCGCGACCGCGCGTTCGACCGGATGCGGCAGGAGGCTGAGTTGGCCGGCGCGGACGGGGTGATCGGAATCGAGATCAACGCCGGCTCGGTGGGCGACGCAACCAACACAGAGATGGTCGTGTTCGGGACGGCAGTGCGCGACACCACGTTGGCGGGGCCGGCCGGTGACGGTGTCGAGGGGCGACCCGGCGACCGCCCGCTGGGAATGTGCACGCTCTCCGGGCAGGACGTTGACAAGCTCCGTCGGATCGGCGCGGAGGTTCGCGGCGTCGTCGGCTATACGACGGTCATCTCCGTGCGGCTCGGCGCCAACTCCAGCTGGGCGATGAATTCCGGCAGCGGCATGATCAGCGGCGGCGGTGCCAGTAGGAACGTGGAGATCACCGAGGTGTCCCAGGGCGTCTACGATGCGCGCAACCGTGTGATGCTCGAGGTTCGCCGGCAGGCCAACGCGGTTGCGGCCAACAACATCGTGGTGTCGCAGCTGCAACACACGATCGAGCACTTCGAGTACGAGCAGGCAACCTACAGGAACCACTACTTCCACGTGACGATGAACGTCCTCGGTACGGCGATTCGCCTGGGCGCGCGCGAGCCGCTCCCCGGCCCGCTGCCGACACCGGTGATGTCGATGAGCCTCGGCCGGTAGCCGAGAAGGGAGCCCAAGCCATGGCTGAGTACGATCCGACCAGCACCGAGGGCCTGTCTGCGCACGCAAGCGAGCGTCTGCAGATGAACGCCCGGGGTCTTTTCACCTCGGATCTGTCGGTCAACGAGTATCTGTGCGTGGAGAAGGCCGGCTTCGAGCCGGTCGGTCTCGTCGTCGGCTCGAGTATCTACCACGTCGGCTATCAGTTCGCGAGCCTGCGTCAGAACCAGGAGCTCGACGTGCTGAGCCAGGCCATGTACAACGCTCGCGAGCTGGCGATGACGCGCATGGAGGAGGAGGCCGACCAGCTGCAGGCGGATGGAGTCGTCGGCGTTCGACTCGATATCGGGCGCTACGAGTGGGGTTCTGACATGGCTGAGTTCATCGCGATCGGAACCGCGATTCGGCACAAGGAGGGCAGGCTGCACCGCGCGCCCAATGGCCGTCCGTTCACCAGCGACCTGTCAGGCCAGGCCTTCTGGACCCTGATGCAGACCGGCAAACGCCCGGTTGGACTGGTCATGGGCAGCTGCGTCTACCACGTTGCCCGCCGCGGAATGCTGCAGTCGATGAAGCAGGCGGGCCGTAACGTTGAACTGGAGCAGTACACGCAGGCGCTGTACGACGCCCGCGAGCTCGCGATGGAGCGCATGCAGACTGAGGCAGAAGCGATCGGCCCCGGCGTGCTCGGCATTGTCGAGGTCAAGCTGCACGAGAACAACCATGGCTGGGGCAGCCACACGATCGAATTCTTCGCGGTCGGCACCGCCGTGATCGCCAACGAGCACGTCGACGAGGGGCATCAGCTGCCCGACATCACCCCGGTGCTGGACATCAACGACTGAGCCCGTGCTTGATTGGTAGCGAAGGTGGTAGCGCCTGCCGATGGCGTGCTGAACCCATCGCAAAGCAGCGCGGTGCGAGCCGTCTCCTCCGATGATTTCGCGCCACGATCGGGAGGGCCGACGTGCGGACGAGGTCGAAGGTCTTGGCTAACCGGCGGGCTCGGTCGAGCCGTCCAGGTGCGCGCTCCATTTCTCCTCGATGCGACCAAGCCGCCATACCGCCAGGGCGATTGCCCAGGTCGCCACGAACATTGCGACGATGATGAACCCGAGCAGGTTGATGTCGATGTCCTCGAACCAGCTCCAGAAGGTCCCGGAGAGGTCCAGCTCAGACATCAGGAGGCCGGCGAGTTCGATCGTGCCGATGACCATCGCGACCGCGACGGACAGACCCGTGATGGTGATGTTGTAGAAGACCTTGCGGACCGGCATTGAGAACGCCCAGCCGTAAGCGAAGTTCATAAACGATCCATCGATCGTGTCCATCAGGCTCATCCCGGCGGCGAACAGGATCGGTAAGCAGAGAATTGCGTACCAGGGCAGGCCTGCGGATCCGGCACTCCCAGCGATCACGAGCAGCGCGACCTCGGTCGCGGTGTCAAATCCGAGCCCGAACAGCACACCGATCGGGTACATCTGGTGGGGCCTGGTGACGCTCTTTGTCAGTCCTCCGAAGAAACGGTTCATGAACCCGCGATGTTCAAGATGCTGCTCAAGCTCGACTTCGTTGTAGCGACCGTGCTTCATCTCTCGAAACACCTTCACGACGCCGAGCAGGATCACCACGTTGAGCGCCGCGATTGCGTACAGGAAGAGGCCCGATACGCACGTCCCGATCCAGTTCGTGACCTGATGCAGCTGCGAGCTGTCGCTCTTCACCGGCCCGTCCAACGATCTCATACCGAGCGAGATCAGGGCCGCGAGGGCGAAAACGATCGTGGAATGCCCAAGCGAGAACCAAAAGCCCACACTCAGAGGACGCTTGCCTTCCTGCATCAGCTTGCGCGTGGTGTTGTCAATTGCGGAGATGTGGTCGGCGTCAAACGCGTGTCGCAACCCCAACGTGTAGGCCGTAACACCAATCCCGATCGTGAACGTTCCTGACGCGCCGAGGCTGTAGCGCTTCGGAGCGACCAGCCCAATCAGTACGAGAAAGCCGATCACATGCAGTGCCACCACGACGGTGAGCATCATCAACAGCGTCCGCCGCTGCCTGCCTTCGAGCGAGTCCCAGAACCCCCGCAATCCCGGTCGTTCGGCCGTTTCGCTCGTTGTCAGTTCGGCGATCGCCACCGCCCGAAACCATACGGCAGCTGTTGATTTTGAGCTCAACGCACGGCTTCCGGCTCGGGTTCGTTACCTGGCAGCTGCTTCCTCACGGAACCAGCAGTCCGCTTGAGCCCAGCGCGAATGCTCGCTCGATCGAACTCCGTGTCCAAGGGTCCCTCTGTGTGGACCATGAGGACTCCGTCATTCTGGGGTGCGACTCAAGCATGTAGAAGCTGTGCGTCGGTGTCGCTCCGTTCGGTGCTGGTACTCGGTCGTCCCCCGCTGAGGATCAGCGCGGAGACGAGAAAGCCGGCCGCTGCGATCAGTACCACCGGCGTGTAGCTGGTCGTCGCTTCGACGATTGCCCCGGCGATGACCGGGCCGAGGGCGCCGCCGATGGCGAAGACGGCTTGTTGTGCACCCATGAGCATGCTCAGGTTCTCGTCGCCGACCAACTCGTTGGTGTAGATCCCCTGCAGGGTGGACAGTGCGCCGAGTGATACGCCCGCGAGGAGGCTGTACCCGATCGCCAAGATGATGTTGTTGCTGACGAGTAGCAGCAGGGTTCCGGCGAGCGCGATCCCGAGTGCGATCAGGATCGTCGGTTTGGTACCGAGCTTGGCGAGGATCGGTGACAGTGGGATCCGGCCGCCAAGCTGAGCGAAGCCCCTGGCTCCGGATATGGTTGCGGCCGCTCCGATCGGTAGTCCTGCGGCGACCATGATCGGGACCTGGTAGACGAGGATCACGTCAATTGCCGCGCCGCTGATCACCGAGGCCAGTACCCATCGCCGAACAAGCGGGCTGCGCCAGGCCGTGGTCAGCGCCGGCCAAATCTGCCCGCGCCGGTTGGGGCAAGGTTTCCCGCTGGTCGGGTCGGGGGTGTGTGGGCTGCGGAGGGCGGCGGCAATCAGGAAGACGCTCGCTGCCAGCAGTGCCTGGATGCGCAACGTCCCGCGCCATCCAAGCTCGCTACTGAGCCATGCCGTGAGGGGCAGGAAGATCGGGCTGGCGAACGCCCCCAATATCGTCAACCTGACCACTGCGCGCTGCGGCTGATCGGGTGAGGCACGGATCACGGTTGGCTGGGTGACGTGGTAGTACCCGAGCGCGGAGATCGCGCCGGCACCGACCGCGTATAGCCCGGCGAACGCCGGGACGTCGTCGCACATTGAGGCGGCGGCAATTGCGCTCGCGCCGACGGTGCCCGCAATCAGGAAGGCTGGTCGGGTGCCGAGCCGGTCGACGAGCCGGCCGCCGAACAGGCCCCCGACTCCGCCGATGACGAGCACCGCGCTGAACGTGGCTCCAAGTGCAGTCGTGCTCCATCCGGTGCTGTGTTTGATCGGGTCGATCAGCGCGCCGAACGAGTAGTACGCGACGCCATAAGCGACGATCGTGACAACGCCCAGCGTGCCGACCCAGGCCCACGACTTCATCGATACGGACGCCGTTGCGCGGCACGCGTGGTCCGGTACGCATCGGCCACTTGCAGGAGCCGTTAGGCGCTGACGGATTCTGAGACAGGCCTGCGAGCGCGGACGATCGCCGACCCGGCCGAGCGATGCACCCGGTGGGTCTCCTGAATATCGACTTCCTCGAAGCCGGCCTCCGTGAGGATCTGTTGGAATTCGGCACGGGTGAGAGCCCCCGCGATGCAGCCGGTGAAGGCCTGCATGTCCGCGCGGGTGGCCTCGTCCATGTCCTCATCGGCGATGACATCTGAGACGGAGAAGCGACCGCCAGGACGGAGAACCCGAGCTGCTTCAGCGATCACTCGCGGTTTGTCGGCTGAGAGGTTGATCACGCAGTTTGAGATCACGACGTCAACTGCATCATCTGGCAGCGGGACATCCTCAATGTGGCCGCGCAGCCATTGCACATTCTCAACACCTGCCTTTTCCTGGTTCTCACGGGCCAGCGCGAGCATCTCATCGGTCATGTCGAGGCCATACGCGAGTCCCGTGGGCCCCACGCGCTTGGCGGAGAGCAGAACATCGATGCCGCCGCCGGAACCCAGGTCGAGGACAGTCTCGCCCTCGTGAAGCTCAGCCACTGCGGTCGGGTTGCCGCAGCCGAGTGAGGCGAGCGCAGCGGCGTCTGGGATCTGCTCACGGTCACCGAGCGCGTAGAGGGCTGCACCGAACACGTGACTGCCACCGTCAAACGTGTCGCTCGGCGTACAGCAACCGGCCTCTGTGTCGGTTGTCGTGACCTGCAGGGCGGCGGCGGCGTAGCGTTCCCGCACCTGCTCGCGAATATCGGTCGCCGGCGGCCCGGTCGTCCGGCCGGCGGCGCAGCCACATCCCTCGCCGTGGCTCGGGTTACAGCATGTGGCCCTGTCGCTCGGGGCGCAGCAGCTCGCCTGCTCACTCGGCTCACAACAGGCGGCGGGCTCGCCGACGGTCGCCAGAGGGTTGGTCAGCTCAGCCATGCGGACAGCTCCTTGAGCGCGTCGGGGATCACGTAGTAGTAGGCCCACAGGCCTTGGCGCTCAGAGTCGACGATTCCGGCTTCACGCAACTTCTTGAGGTGATGGGACAGCGTGGGCTGTGCGATGTCGAAGAGCGGGACCAGCTCACATACACAGACCTTGCCGGCGTGCTTACGCAGGACATCCACGAGCTGCAAACGGATCGGATCACCGAGGGCCTTGGCGACCTCAGCCATGCGAATCGCCTGCTCCCGTTGGACATCGGGGTAGACGACCGGCTCGCAGCAGGGCTCGCCAGCGGGTCGTTTGGTCTTCGGCGTGAGTTCCAGATCGATGCTCATCGATATACAAATATCAATTGAAGTGACTCCTGTCAATGGGTAGACTGGAAACACAGGGCTCTAAGGAGGCAGTCATGAGTTACGAGCGCATCAGACATGACCCACCGATGGAAAGCGCGTTGGCGGCGTCGGTCGACCGGCTCACTGCGGAGTACCACGGCGTGTTCTCCGAGGAGACCGTCAGACGGGCCGTTAACGACTCCTGGGAGCAGTTGACTTCGCAGGCGACTCTGATCCCGCCGTTCTTCCCAACGCTGGTCGAGCGCTTCGCTCGCGATCAGTTGCGCGCGGCTGCACAGGTGGAGGAGTTGCTTCCCAAGCTGCTACCCGAGGTGCTGTTCGTGTGCGAGCACAATGCCGGGCGCAGCCAGATGGCGGCTGGCCTCGCGCATCAACTCGGCGGCGACCAGGTCGAGGTGCGCTGCGCAGGGTCAAAGCCCGGCGAGCACATCTACCCGGCCGTGACCGAAGCGATGAGCGAGATCGGGATTGACATCACCCAGGAGTTCCCCAAGCCACTCACCGACGTCGTTGTCCGTGCCGCCGACGTGGTCATAACGATGGGCTGCGGCGACTCATGCCCGGTCTATCCAGGCAAGCGCTACCAGGACTGGGACATTCCCGACCCGGCAGGGCAGCCAATTGAGGTGGTCCGAGTCATCCGCGACGAGATCAAAGCTCATGTCACCGAACTGCTCGAAGCTCTAACAACCGTCCCAGTCCCCTGACATTCCGGAGACATTTTGACGCGACTAGCTGTCATTACTGATATCCACGGCAATCTTCCGGCGCTCGAGGCGAGCCTCGAGGCGATCGACGCGATTGGTGTCGATGGGGTTTTTTGCGGCGGGGACCTCGTCGGTTACGGCCCGCATCCCAATCAGGTGTGCGATCTGATCCGGGAGCGGGAGATCCCAACGATCTATGGGAATTACGATTATGCGATTGGGCGTGATCTGGACGATTGTGGTTGCGCATATGTGACCGAACACGATCGTGAACTCGGCAAGCAGTCGGTCGCCTGGACCCTCGCTCAGGCCGATCAGTCCGCGAAGGACTTCATGCGCGGGCTCCCGTTCGATTTGCGTTTCGAGCTCGACGACGTCCCGATACATCTGGTCCACGGCTCGCCGCGGAAGGTCAACGAGTATCTGTTCGAGGAGAAGCCCGCCAGGCTGTACGAGCGTCTCGCGGCTGCTGAAGAGGCGCAGGTGATGGTTTTCGGGCACACGCACAAGCCGTGGATCCATACTTACGGTGACGTCTTGTTTGTGAACTGCGGGTCGGTTGGTAAGCCCAAGGACGGGGATCCGCGCGCGGCATTCGCAATCCTCGATCTCGACGACGCAGGGCAGGTGCAGGTCTCGATCGAGCGCGTCCCTTATGACGCAGACGCGGTCGCCCGGGAAGTCGAGGCCGCTGGTCTTCCCGGAGAGTACGCACGCAAACTCGTCGCCGCCGCCTGATCACCCGAGAGCAGGACTGCTCGCTCGAGTCGCGAGCCTGTGCACCGCCGCAACCGAGTCACACGGCCGACAATTTCCCGACACGTCACAACAAAGGACCCAATATGAGCATCGCCGAGCTGTCCCAGAACCGACAGAACGAATCGACCGGCAAAACCATCGAGTTGTACGAGGGCGCGATGTGCTGTGAGAGCGGTGTGTGCGGGCCGAGTGTCGACGAGCGGCTGCTCGCTATCCGCGAGGACCTGCGTTGGGCCGAGGCTGCAGGCGCGAGCATCAAGCGTCACAACCTCACCTCAGACCCTGACGCGTTCATCGCCAACTCGAAGGTCACCGGTCTGATGCAGGCGTTCGGTGAGAAAGCACTGCCGATTCTCGTGGTCGACGGCGAGATTCACATCCACGGTCGCTATCCCGGCCGCCACGAGTTGGCCGCTGTGCTTACGGATGCTTCGTCCGAAATAGCCGTCGAGCCAACGCGAGCTTCGGGTTGCGGTTGCTCAACGGGCTCCGGCTGCTGAGTCGTGACCCTTCCGTCACTCGAGGAGTTGCCCCAGCTCGACTGGGCTGACTGGCCCACTCGATACGTGTTCTTCACTGGCAAGGGCGGGGTCGGGAAGACCACGACAGCGAGCGCTGCCGCCGTCGCACTCGCGTCATCGGGCCTCCGGACGCTGTTGGTCAGCACCGACCCGGCGTCCAACCTAGATGACGTTTTCGGAGTCGCTGCCGGTGGTCATCCCACACCCGTGACCGGCGTGGCGAACCTCGACGTGGCCAACATCGATCCCGAGCAGGCCGCCGCGGAATACCGCGAAAGAACTCTTGTCCCGTACCGCGGTGTGTTGCCCGAAAGTGCGCTCGTGAGCATGGAAGAGCAGCTTTCAGGTGCGTGCACCGTTGAGATCGCAGCGTTCAACGAATTCACAACAATTCTGACGAGTGAGACCGCGGCAGGCTACGACCGAGTTCTGTTCGACACCGCTCCGACCGGCCACACGCTCCGGCTGCTGACGCTCCCGAGCGCATGGAGCGGGTATGCGCAGCAGCATCCGTCCGGCGCGAGCTGCCTGGGACCGCTTGCCGGTCTGGATCGTCAGCGTCTCCGGTACGAGCAGGCTGTCGAGCGGCTGACCGATCCGGCACAGACCCGGCTGGTGCTGGTCGCCCGCGCGGATTTGGGTGCGCTACGAGAGGCTGCCCGGGCGAGCGGCGAGCTCCGCGCGCTTGGCGTCCTTAACCAGCAGCTGGTCATCAACGGTGTTCTCCGTCACCCCGAGAGCGATCCGACAGCCCAGGCGTTCTTCGACCGTCAGCAGGTAGCGCTCGCCACCGCACCTGCCGAGCTTACCCAGATCCCGGTCGCGGCCGTTGAGCTGGCCACCGGAGATCTCATCGGGATTTCCGCTCTCCGGCGACTCGCTGCCGGCGACGCGGTCGACGAGGACGACGCCGGGTCATTGTTCCCGCCGCCGGCTTTCAATGGGCTCTCGCAGCTCGTCGACGAGCTCGCAGACGCCGGGCACGGTGTCGTGATGACGATGGGCAAGGGTGGGGTCGGCAAGACCACTGTAGCCGCGGGGATTGCCGTGGCGTTGGCCGACCGTGGGCATGAGGTGACACTCTCCACCACGGACCCGGCCGCCCACTTATCCGAGGCGCTTGCCGGCGAGGCCCATACCAGGCTACGAGTCCAACGAATCGACCCAGCTGTCGAAACCGACCGATACAGCACCGAGGTCATCGCCGCCGCGCCGGACCTTGACGCTGAAGGGCAGGCGCTGCTCGCCGAGGACCTCCGGTCACCATGCACTGAAGAGATCGCAGTCTTTAGGGCGTTCGCCAGGACCGTCGAGGAAGCTCAGGATCGGATTGTCGTGCTCGACACCGCCCCGACTGGACACACACTCCTTCTCCTTGACGCCGCCGAGAGCTACCAGCGCGAAATCGAACGCACCAACGCTCGCGTTCCCGACGCCGTACGAGCCCTCAGCCAGCGCCTGCGAGATCCGGATTATGCGCGCGTCGTCATCATCACCCTCGCCGAAAGCACTCCGGTCCATGAAGCCGACCGCCTCCAAACCGATCTACGCCGGGCCGGTATCGAGCCATACGGCTGGATCGTCAATGCCACCCTCTCGGCCACGGACACTCAGCACCCCACGTTGCGTGCGCGCGCAGCGGCGGAACAGATCCATATGCGCCAGGTTGGACAGCTGTCAAGGACCCGAACATGGGTGGGCGCCTGGAAGGCAGTGCCACCGACTGGGGTTGACACGCTGCGGGACCTCGTTTCTGGCTCCTACGGCGTGTTGGCTGCCGCTCGCTAGAACGTTCGTGACCCAGGCCCCTCTTCACCGGCGGCTGGTTGCCGAGCTGCTCGGCTCTGCGTTCCTCGCTGCGGTCGTTATCGGCTCCGGGATCGCCGCCAGTCAACTTTCGCCGGGCGATGTCGGCCTTCAACTGTTCGAGAACGCCGCAGCGACCGCCGCGGGTCTGTTCGTGATCATCCTGATGTTCGGCCCGGTATCCGGCGGGCACTTCAACCCGGTCGTCTCGTTCGTCGACGCAAGCTTCGGCGGTTTGAGCCGGCGCGACGCGCTCGCCTACGCACCCGCCCAGATCACTGGTTGCATCCTGGGCGCGCTCGTCGCCAACACGATGTTCTCTGAGGCCTTGGTGAGCATCTCAACCAAGCATCGAGCCTCCCCGGCACACCTTTTCTCCGAAGTAATCGCCACGCTCGGGTTGCTCCTCGTGATCTTCGCGCTCGCCCGCACCAAACGCGGCTCGACAGCCCCTGCGGCCGTCGGTGCCTACATCGGCGCCGCCTACTTCTTCACCAGCTCAACGAGCTTCGCGAACCCGGCAATCGACATCGGCCGCATGTTCTCCAACACATTCGCCGGGATCGCACCCGCGTCGGTTCCGGGGTTCGTGATCGCACAGATGGTCGGCGGAGTCGTGGCGATCGGGCTGATCAGGTATCTCTACCCGGACTTCACGCCCGAGGAAGCCGCTGAAGTCATGCTGCCCCACCAAACCCAGCCGGAGGGACTGAGATGACGAGACTGGTCGCGATCGGTGGCAGCGACGCCGGCATAAGCCTCCCAAGTCGACGACCACAAGGCCTACTACCCCGGCAGCCACCCGATCCACATGCGTTACACCGCCGAGACCAGCAACGGTAGGCTGCTCGGCCTCCAGCTCCTCGGCCACCTCGGCTCCGAAATCGCGAAACGAGTCGACATCGCGGCCACCGCGATCCACAACGCCATGACGATCGACGAGATGTCCGACCTCGACCTCTCCTACACACCCCCGCTCGGGTCTCCCTGGGACGCCATACAGGCCGGCGCGCAAGCCTGGATCACCCACGCGCAGCCATCAAGCACCGCGGCCTGACCGCGGAGGAGAGCAAGGTTAACTGTGTAGGCGGGTTGACTAGGTTAAGTGTAACGGTGACTCGCTCGACGGTCGATGGGTGACAGTCAGTTTGCATCGGGGACGCGGTCGCCGAAGTGGATCTTCAGCGCCAGCAGCGCTGCTGTCCAGTTCCGGGTCCTGGTCCATTGCGGCACGGCGTTGTGGATCGCGAGATAGACGAGCTTGCGGGCGGCGTCCTCGTTGGGGAAGCTGCCCTTGGTCTTGATCGCTTTGCGTAGCTGCCGGTTCAACGCTTCGATCGCGTTTGTGGTGTAGACGATCCGGCGAACCTCGGCGGGGAACGCCAGGAACGGGATCACGTGCTCCCAGGCGTTCAGCCATCGCCTGGGTGATCACCGGGAATCGCTGACCCCACTTCTCGTCGAAGGCCTCGAGCTCGGCCTGGGCGGCCTCGGCGTTGATCGCGGTGTAGATCGGTTTGAGGTCGCGGGCGACCTGCTCACGCTCCCGGCGGGGCACGTATTTCAGGCTCGAGCGAATCAGATGGACTATGCATGTTTGGACGGTCGTGAGCGGGAAGATCGCCTCGATCGCCTCCGGGAACCCCTTCAGCCCGTCGACACAGCAGATCAGGATGTCCCGGACGCCGCGGTTGCTTCAGATCGTTCAGCACCTGCATCCAGAACTTCGCGCCCTCGGTGTCTTGGAACCACATGCCGAGCACGTCACGGTCGCCCTCCAGCGTGACGCCGAGCGCGAGGTACGAGCGCTTTGCGTTGCACGCTGCCGCCATCACGGATCTTCAGCACCATGCAATCGAGGAACACGATCGGGTAGACGTCCTCCAGCGGCCGCTTGGCCCACTCCCGGACGTCGTCCATCACCGCGTCGGTGACCTTCGAGATCAGATCACGACTCACGCTGACGCCGTAGATCTCCTCCAGGTGCGCGGAGATATCCCGGGTCGACAAGCCGCGGCTGTAGAGCGCCAGGATCTTGTCATCGAACCCGACGAACCGCCGCTGACGCTTTCTGACGATCTTCGGCTCAAAGCTCCCGTCCCGATCACGCGGGGCGTCGACCCGAACCTCGCCCTGCTCAGTCAGGAGCGTCTTCGGCGGTCGTGCCGTTGCGCTGGTTCTCGGCGCCGCCAGGCGGCTCCTGATGCGGCTCATAGCCGACATGGTCGGTCAGCTCGACCTCCATCGCGCGCTCCACCAGCCGCTTGGTCGCTATATCCTGGGTGTGGTTTGGCAGCCAAGATCTCCCTGAACGCAGAGCGAAGCTGTGACTGCGGACCCTCGGGCACCGGGCGCGCACAGCGGACGAATGGCGTTGTGCGCCTCGTCCGATTTCTTCCTGCTGCGCTGGCCGCTTACGAGTCGCGATATCTGATCGCGCACCTCGGATCGTTTGGCACGCTGATGCAGGCGGCGGGCTCGCGTTCGCTCACGTTGTTTGGGCTCGTGCTGGTGGCGGTGCTGGCGGGGGTGTTCTTGCGCGAAGGTGCACGCGGAATCGCGGCGCATCTGCCGAGGCCGAACTGGTCGCCGCACTTCGTGGGCTCATGGCTGCTGTGCTCAGCGACGCTTGCGGCACTCCTGGTCGCACCGGGCGTGCTCCATTCCGGGTCCGCTCTGGGCCCTGCGCAGGCGCTGGTGCATTCAGCTGTGACCGGTGGCTGGTCAGAGGTTCCGGCGGTCCTGATGGTCGGGTTGGTCCTCACGGCCTCACTGCACGGCGTTCGTCGGCTGCTGTACGAACTGGTTCGACTGCATCGTCGGGTCTACGACGTTCGCTGGTCTCCGGTCGCGACATGTGGCGCGCCTGCCGATCTGCGTCGTCCGACGTTCGCTCCGCTCACGGTGGGCTGGTCGGATCGCGGCCCGCCTGTGACTGCGCTCGCTGCGTTCTGAACCCTCTTTCCGCTCTGCCTCCGTTGAGGGTCGAGCGGTGGAGCGGTTCGCTAGGCGGCGGGCTTGAGTCCCAGTCCAGCGTCGGCGCGGAATCGCCGGCCGCCTCTCAACTTTCCAAGGAGAACTCTATGAGCGCGACACACGCCAGCGTGACTGGCAAGGCGAATGCCGGCGGACGATCATTCATGACCTGGCTGCGCGATTACTTCTGGTCGGACAGCACCCGTCGGGTCCAGACGGTGCTGGGCTTGATCTGGTTGCTTGATGGTGGATTGCAGTTTCAGGGATTCATGTATTCCCATGGGTTCCCGCAGATGCTCGCCGGGATGGCTTCCGGCCAACCGGCTTGGCTCCACGACAGCCTCATCTGGGGTGCTCGACTCGCGAATGGCAACCTCGCCCTCTGGAACACATTGTTCGCTTTGACACAGGTACTACTCGGTTTCGGAATCCTGTATCGCCCATTGGTGAAGCCGGCGCTGGCGGGTTCGTTTGTGTGGGTTCTGATCGTCTGGTGGTTCGGTGAGGCGTTCGGGATGCTGTTCATGGATATGGCGCAGCCGTTGACCGGCGCCCCTGGCGGGGTCCTGATGTACGGGCTGATCGGGCTGCTGGTCTGGCCTAACGGACGTCCCGGCGGGCTGCTCGGGATTCGCGGCGCCAAGATCACGTGGTGTGCGCTGTGGATGGTGATGGCATGGCTGTGGCTGCTTGAGCCGAGCAGCAGCGCCAATGCAACCAGCTCGGCGCTGAACGGCATTCCATCCGGGATCGGTCCCCTGGACAGCCTTCAGAACAGCCTGGCGTCCTCGACTCGCGGTGATGGGCTTGTGATTGCGTTGATCTTTGCGGCACTGTCCGCGGCCATTGGGGTCGCGGTCGCGGCTGAGTGGAAGGCGCGTCTGTTCCTTTGGGTGTCGATTGTGCTGAGCGTGGTCTTCTGGTTCATTCCGCAGGGGCTTGGCGGGATCTTCGCGGGTGGCGCGACCGACCCCAACGCGGCACCGCTATTCGTTCTGCTGGCGTGCGCGATGTGGCCGCTGGTCGAGCGGAAACCAACCGGAACCGAGGTCTATCCGCCTGTTCCGCAAGAGCAGCCGGCCGCCAAGGCGGTCAGGGCTTGACCAGCCGGCACCGACGATTGGCTGGTGTCGCGTTCTGCGGGCGGGACACCAGCCATTCACGATTCATCATGAGACCTCACATGCAGAGATTCACAGGACCGAAAAGCGCGGCGATGTTCGCGGTGCTTCTCGGATTGACGCTGGCTGGATGCGGCAGCTCGGTCGGCCTCGCGAACAACAACGGCGGCTCGTCCGGCAAGTGCAGGGGCGGGACGATGACGATGGCCAACGGCCAAACCATGTGCGCCTCGACAATGAACGGCGGCGGTACTGGCACGTCCGATTCCAGCTCGACGATGTCAAATGGATCGAGCACGACAGCCGGCATGAACGTGGCCGGAGGCTCAGGCTCGAGCACCGCGGTGCCGGAGGTGAACGGGATAAAGCCGGTCCCTACCCAAACGCTCGCCACCAGCTATTGGCAGGGGCTGGAGATCCAGGCCCAGACAAGAACGCCGGTCCGCTTCATTCAGTTCGACGGCAATAAGGAGCAGATGGTCGAACCGCCGAAGCAGGCGAGCTTTCACCTCATGATCATGCTTGCTGACCGCCGCACTGGAGAGCCGATGCCGTACTCAAGTAGCGTCTGGGCGACGATCACCAACAGCGCCGGCAAGGTCGTTTATGACTCGCAGCAGTTCGCGATGATCTCGGCCTACATGGGTCCGCATTACGGCGACAACGTGCCGCATCTTGCTTCCGGCCGTTACAAGCTGAGGGTCCTGATCAGCCCACCGGACGTTGCGCGCACGGTCGAATACCGGAGCGTGTGGCTGAAGCCCCATGACGTCACGATGTATTTCCGCTGGAACGCAAAGACCGGCAGCGCGGAGTCGGTCGGCGGCAACAGGAGCGCCGGTTCTTCGGATTCGATGAGCAACATGTCCGGGATGAGCGGCATGAGCGTTCACACCAACGTGTCGGTCAACGGTGTCAGGAAAACGCCGTCGCGGCTGATCGCCACCGCCTACTGGCAGGGCATGAGGATCCAGTCTCGGACGGCTACGCCAGCGCGCCTGTATGCACCCAACGGCAGCGGCGCCGCGAAGGTCGATCCTCCCGCAGGTTCAAGCATCTATCTGATGGTGATGCTCGATGACAGGCACACCACCGCGGCGGTCACGTACGCACCGGTCTACGCGACTATCAGGGACACCGCCGGCAGGGAGGTCTATTACGGTCGCATGGAGCCGACGATCTCGGCTTTTGAGGGACCGTACTACGGCAACAACGTCAAGCTCCCGGGCGCCGGCCAGTACACGCTCACACTGCGAATCGAGCCGCCGCACCAAACCCGCCATCTCGAGTACCAGCACGTATGGCTGCAGCCACACACGGTCGTCGAGCGCTTCACATGGGACGGCCAACAATGACGGCGGGCAGGGCGGAGGTCTTGCGCGTGCGGACGGGCGCGGACGCACAGCACTGCTAGGGTCAGGCGTGCAGGGCATCATTGAGCGCCCGAGTAGAGCAGCAAGCAACGAATCTCATGAACATGCCAGGCATGCAAAGTGGGCGGGGCGTCGCTACCCACGCGCTCAATCTCCTGCCGTTGTGGATGGGGGTTGCATGGACGGTCGTCTTCCTTGCTATTGCCGCCTCGCATCTGCGTCACATGGCGCAGACGACAGGCCAGCGACGAGCGTGGCATTCGTGCCACGTACTCATGGCGGTAGGCATGGCGTTCATGTACGCGCCCGCACAAATCGATCCGCTTGCGGTGCCGACCGCGGCCTGGAAGCTCGTATTCGCAGCCGCCGGAATAATCGCGGCCGTGTGGGCGATCGGCGGGGTCGGCCGAGTCTCGACGCTGATCTGGCTGCTGACCTCGATCGACATGGCAGCCATGCTGTATATGTGGTCAGGCCCGCGCAGCGACACAGCGCCGGTGACATGGCTGCTCACCACCTACCTGCTCGCCGAGGGAGTCATGTGGGCGCTCGATCTATATCGACGACTCGATGGAGCCACACCCATCGTCAGTTGGCGAATACTGGCCAGCGAGTCCGGCGCAACCATGTCCGCGGTCTCGATCGGCGCTGAAGCTACAGCCTCAGGATCGTTGCTCGGCGAGCTCGACATCAGCGCGTCGATGGTCGCAATGGCTCTCGGTATGGCCTACATGCTCGTGGCCATGCAGCTGATGATCTGATCCCGGCTCACGCGACAACTTCAAGCGCGTCGCGACCCTGAAAGCCGACCGTCCCCGCGGCGAAAGCGACGTAGTCTCGGCCAGACCACGTGCGCAGTGCTGACGCCGTCAGCGGTCATAGAGCTCTTGGTCCAAGCGGCTCGGAATACTGAAGATGAGATGCGATCCCAGATCGCGGAGCGCTATGGCTCCGTGGGATGCGGACGACCGCGCGCCGCCTGGTCCTGCTTCCAGGACTCAGTCGCGGCGGACGGTCCGGTTGCAAGCGTCTTCACGCAGGTGCAGCCTCGGTGCCAGATCAGAATAAGACTGATTCCCAATTATGGTAGGCTGGCCTGGCGGCTGCCGGTCGGCGGTCCTTCCCCGAACCTCGAGGTTGTCGATGCTTTCTGCTCTGCGTCGTGAGCGCTTCCTTCGCTGGTCTCTGATGGCGGTTGTCGCTGTTGCCGCCATCGGCGGCGCTTACGGCATTTCGTCCGCTTCGGCGAGCGGTTCGCATACCCGTCACGCAACTGCGGCGACTGGCCAGATCGTGGCTGTTGGTGCGGAGAATGAGTATGCGAACGTGATCGCGCAGATCGGCGGCAAGTATGTGAAGGTGTCGGCGATCATGAGTAACCCGAACACGGACCCGCACACGTTTGAGGCGAGCGCTAGCGTTGCGGAGACGGTGAGCGCGGCGAAGTTGATCGTGCAGAATGGCGTGGGCTACGACGATTTCATGAGCAAGATCGAGTCGGCCTCGTCGAGCAGCTCACGCAAGGTGATCGACGTCCAGAAGGTTCTGGGGCTGCCGGACAGCACGCCGAACCCGCATCTCTGGTATTCGCCGAAGACAATGCCGGCGGTAGCCAAGGCGCTCGTGGCCGATCTGTCGGCGCTTGACCCGTCGCACGCCGCGTATTTCAAGATGAACGCGAAGAGGTTCGACAACTCGCTGAAGCCGTGGCTGAGCGCGGTGAAGGCGTTCAAGAAGAAGCATCCGCATACGCCGGTTGCCACGACTGAGCCGGTGGCGGACTACATGCTGCAGGCTGCTGGGACTGATAACAAAACGCCGTTCTCGCTGCAGGCGGCGATCATGAACGGCACCGATCCGGCGCCGCAGAGCGTCACGTTGCAGAACGGTCTGTTTTCAAGGCACCAGATCAAGGTGTTTGTTTATAACCAGCAGGTGACCGACACGATCACGCAGTCGTTCTTGAAACTGGCGGCGAAGTACAAGGTTCCGGTCGTCGGGGTGTATGAGACGATGCCGACACCGGGGTACACGTACCAGTCTTGGATGATGGCTGAGCTGAACGCGTTGAAGAAGGCCGTGACCAGCGGGAAGTCCACCACGAAGCTGGTGCCTTGAGCAGCGGCACACAGGACCCGGGCGGGCAGGAGATCCTCTCGGTCGAGGGGGTCTCCGTTCGTCTTTCCGGCCGGCAGATCCTGGACGATGTCGGCTTTCGGATCCGGCCCGGTGAGTTCACCGGCCTGATCGGGTCAAACGGTGCCGGCAAGACGACGCTGTTTCGGGTGATCCTCGGGTTGCAAGCAACTCAGTCCGGCATGGTGCGGGTCGGCGGCCAGCCCCGCTCCCGTCGTAATCCGCTGATCGGATATGTACCCCAGAAATTCCTGCTGGACCCCGACGCACCGCTGCGAGCCCGTGACCTGGTCGGGTTGGGCCTTGACGCGCACAAGCTCGGGTTCGCGATGCCGTCTGGATCTCGCGCATCTTTGATTGACGAGATGCTCGACGCGGTCGACGCTCGGGCGTTCGCGAGCGCACGGGTCGGCAACCTGTCCGGCGGGGAGCAGCAACGCGTACTGATCGCGCACGCCCTGATCAGCCGTCCCAGATTGTTGCTGCTTGACGAGCCGTTGGCGAACCTGGATCTCCGCAGCGGGCAGGAGACGGTTGGTCTGTTGTCGCGAATCTCTAAGCAGCAGAACATTGCAATCCTGCTCTCCGCGCATGAGATGAATCCGCTGCTGCCGGTGATGGACCGGATCGTCTACATGGCCGGCGGTCGGGCAGCAAGCGGTTCAACCGCAGAGGTTGTCCGCAGCGAGGTGCTCTCGGAGCTCTACGGTCACCACGTCGACGTGCTGAATGTCCACGGACGCGTGCTGGTGGTGGCCGGAGCAGACCCGCATGTCGACTACTCACATAACGGTGCCGGCGCCCCGGTCGAGGTCATTTCGTGAGCGGCTTGCTGTCGTCCGTTTTTGCTCAGGGGTTTTTCTCAAGCAGCTCGGTTCGCATCGCGCTCGCAGTTGGCGTGCTCGGCGCGCTCGTTGGTGGCACGGTCGGGATCTTCACGGTGCTTCGCGGTCAGTCGTTCGCTGGTGAGGCCCTCGGTGACATCGGCACCACCGGCGGGTCCGGCGCGTTCCTTATCGGGATCGGGCCGCTATGGGGGTTCCTGATCGCGGGGGTGGCCGCTGCGGGGGTTATGGAGATGATCGGGATCCAGCGCGCCCGCGGCCGGGACCTGGCGACTGGGATCGTGCTTGGCGGCGCGCTTGGTCTCGCGGCACTGTTTCTGTATCTCGCGACCACCTCGACCAGCACGACCGGCGCGACCGTGACGATCCTGTTCGGCTCTGCGTTCTCGACTCCGAGCTCAACGATCCCACTGGCGCTGGTGCTCGCCGCAGTCTCCATCGGCCTGATCACGGTGCTTTACCGCCCGTTGCTGCTCAGCTCTGTCAGTCCTGAGCTGGCGGCTGCTCGCGGAATCCCCGTTCGGCTCGTCGGTGCGCTGTATCTGCTGGCGCTGGCGGTTGCGATGGCGCTCAGTGCGATCACGATCGGCACGATCCTCTCAACCGCGCTGCTCGTCGGCCCCGCCGCGACCGCACTGCGACTCACACGGAGTCCAGGTCGGGCGCTGCTGGCAGCAGCGCTGATCGGCGTCGTCGCGATGTGCGTCGGGATCGTGCTCGCGTACGACAGTTTCAACTGGCCGCCGAAGGGAAACGGTTGGCCGATCAGCTTCTTCGTCGTTTCGTTGATCCTGCTGTTCTATCTGCTGTCCGGCCTCCCAGGCCTGCTTGAGAGACGCAGATCCCAGCTGGGTGACCACGACCACCTCGCCGTTCCAGTCTGAGACAAGCCCGGAAGATGTTTCAGAGCTTCATGGTCAACGCCTGGATCGTCGGCACTGTCGTCGCGGTGGTCGCCGGGATCGTCGGCTTCTTCGTCGTGATGCGCGGTTCCGCGTTTGTCGCACACGCGATCCCCAACGGCGCGTTTGCCGGTGCTGCCGGGGCTGCCCTGATCGGGATCAACACGCTGATCGGACTTGGTGTCTTTTCCCTGCTGGGGGCGCTTGGGATCGGAACGCTTGGCCGGCGCGGCCGTCACGACGCCGTGACCGCACTTGTGCTCGTGTTCATGCTCGGCCTCGGAGCACTGTTTCTGAGCATGAGCTCGGAATATGCTCCGGAGGTCGACTCGCTCCTGTTCGGCGAGGTGCTGGGCATCAGCCCAAGCGAGCTGGGACCAACGATCGGGCTGGCGGCCGTGGCGGTCGCGGCCGTCGCGGTGCTGTACCGGCCGCTGATGCTCGCCTCAACACTCCCCGATGTCGCGGAGGCGCATGGAATCAACACGTTCCGTATCGAGATCCTGTTCCTGCTGGTCGTGGCGCTCGCGACGACCATGACCGTCCCGGTTGTCGGCACTCTCCTGATATTCAGTCTCATGATCGGAGCGCCGGCGGCGGCCCGTTCGTTCACCGACCGACCCGGCCTCGCGATGCTGCTGTCGGTCATGTTCGCGCTCATCAGCGTGTGGGCCGCGATCGCGCTGTCGTACAAGACGAACTACCCGATCGGGTTCTTCGTCGGGACGATCAGCGCGGCATCCTACGCGCTTGGACGGGTCTGGTCGGCGGTCCACAGCCGCCGGCCGTCGCCTCCCAGAGTGACGTCGCTCGCGGCGGTATCGTCGTGACCACGCGGGCACGTCGGCCCACGGACTTCGGCTGATAAACGAGACTGCGACCTAGAATCATCGTATGGAACAAGGCACTGAGGCCGGGCAGTGGACTGAGCGGGCGCTCGACAAGCTCGCGGACGCGGGCTACCGTCGCGGGGGCGCTCGGCGCGAGCTGCTGACGCTCCTCGGTGAGCAACGCTGCGCCCTCTCAGCCTTAGAGATCGAGCAAGCGCTCGCCGACACCGACCGGCGGGTGTCGCGCGCCAGCGTTTACCGAATCCTTGATGAGCTCGAAGCGATCCACGTCGTTCAGCGTGTCGAGGTCGGAGCCGGGATCACCCGTTATGAGCCTGTACGGCACGGCCGCGGACACCACCACCACCTGGTCTGCGACAACTGCGGACGCCTCGAGCCGTTCTCAGACGAAGGCCTGGAGCGCGCGCTCACACGTCTCTCTGACCGTGTGCCGCTCGAAGTCTCCGAGCACGAAGTCGTGCTCCACGGCGCCTGCACCGACTGCGTCAGCTGAACGGCCAAAGAAAAGGCCTTATACCAGGACTTTCGTA
>CAWDRA010000008.1:0-251648 GCA_963804615.1 uncultured Actinomycetota bacterium | reverse complement strand
AAACAGCGATCTCCCGGTGCTGGTCGTGGCGGTCGGGTCTGACAGTTCAGTCGGAGGCGCCGCAGAGGCGCTCGACGTTGCGCTCGATAATCCGCTGATGACGCTGGAACGCATTCAGGTATGCCGCCGCGATGGCGTGTCGCTGGGAACCCCCGAGCTGGTCGAGCCGGTGCTTGAGCACGACCTTGTCTGGGGTCAGAAGCTCACCGTGCACTCGGGCGATGAGGACCGCGTCGACGGCCAGCCTCTGCACCGTGCGTTGGTTCGCCGGTTACGTGGCGAGCGCGTCGCCGGCGCCACGACGCTGCGCGGCATCTGGGGCTTTCGCGACGACCAGCCGTCGCGAGGTGAAACCGTCTGGCGGACCCAGCGGCATGCCCCGCTGATGACGGTCACCGTCGATACTCACGAGCGCATCGCCGGCATCTACGGCGTCGTCGAGGAGGTCACCGCGCGGCGCGGTCTGGTGACCGTCGAGACCGTTCCCGTCAGGGTTCTGCCCGGGCTCTGAAGAACTGCTCGACCGCCTGCGCGATGCCGCCGGCGATCACGTGCTGACCCCTGCTGCTTTCGAGGCGATCGAGCCCTCGAACGGGTCGGTGATGAAGAGCGGCTCGATCAGTGCCCCGGGCATTCGGCTGGGCGTTTCGAACCAGCCACGCTTGGCAGGTCCCAGCAATAGCAGGTGGCCGTACTCCTCGCCGGCCGGGTTGATCGAGGAGCCGAGCGCGCCGTCGAGCTGGACGCCCTCAGAGGGGATTCGCCAATCGCGGCGATTCATCGCTGCCAGCACGTCGTGCTGGACCAGGGTCGCGAGCCGCAGGTTCGCGGCCGCGAACGGTCGCGCGTCGTCGTAGCCGGTCACGGACCCAGCGTTGTTGGGCTCGCCGGCGTCGAAGTAGATCCCGATCAGCGCGTTGGCGTGGCCGTCGTCGGCGCACGCCGCGCGGGCTGCCACATCATCGTGCACGCCCTCGGCGGTCAACAGCCTACCGTCGAGGTCGGCGCTTGTCAGCCGCACAACCGAGCTGTCTGTGGTTCGCGAGACGACCACCCGGAAACCGTGCGCGCGCAGGATCTGCATCGCGTCAAGCTCGACCGGAAGGGTCTCATCAGCCTCGTCGATGGTCCGGTGGGTCGTGGTTGTCCCAACCGATCCGGGATCGATGCCGCCGTGGCCGGCGTCGAGGAAGACCGTCCGGTGCCGGTCACCCGACGTTGGCTGGTAGGCCATGCAGGCTGTCCTGGCGAAGACGGTCGGATCAACGGCGGTTCCACCCGCAAGGCCGGCGCTGTTCGGTCCGTTCCCGCCGGAGGTCAGGCCGGCGGCGATGACGATCGCGGCGGTGAGAAGTACCACTGCGATGAGGACGCGCCGTTTGCGCTGGACTGAACTCTTCGATCTGCGGGCGGGCACGGTCGCGATTGACCATGCCCGGTACGCATAAGAACCGTCTTTAGACGACCGTGGCCCGGAGCCAGCCGACCGCGGCCTCAACGTGGCCGGGGTCGATCTGGTGGGCGACGCCGGATTCGTGGTAGGTGACGTCGAGCCCAGCCGCCGACAGGACCTCGTTCGCGCGTCGAGCGAATTCCACCCCGATCACCGGATCGTTGCGGCCATGCGCGATGAATGCGCGGGTGCTCTGGCGGTCGGCGAACACGGGTGTCCACCCGTCGACGGTCGGGATGAATCCGGAGAACGCGAGCACGCCGGCGACGGCCGGACGGTCCCCGCCGAACGCCATCGCGTAGCTCATCACCGTGCCCATCGAGAAGCCCCCGAGGACGGTTTGCTCCGGGGCGATACCTGTTCGCTCCCACAGTTCGTCATGAAACGCTGCGAGTGCGGCACGGGCGGCGGTGAACGTGGCCGGATCTGGGTAGCCGACCCGCGGCACGATGTACCAGTGCCTGCCCGCCGCCCCAGGTAGCGCCAGTGGAGCTCCGGGTGTGACCACGTGCAGACGGCGCTCCGGATCGAGCAGATCGGCGAGTCCGACCAGGTCGTGCTCGTCGGCGCCGCGGCCATGGTGCAGCACGAGCGCGCCGCGAGGCGGGCCGGCCGGCCGCCGCTCGACGTACGTGAGCGGAGTCATCGCAACGGCTGTTGATCCGCGGCTGCCGCGCGTGGGTTGGTCAGCGGCGTGAGCATGTGCTCCAGCTGCGATCGCAGATGCTCGTGCTGCTTGGGCAGGCGCAGCTGCTCGCCGAGGTGGGCGGGATCCTCATCCACGGCGAAGCCGGGTGAGGTGGTCGCGATCTCAAATAGGATGCCCTGGGGTTGACGGAAGTAGATCGCATGGAAGTAGTCGCGATCGATCACCGGGGTCACGTGCATCCCGGCGGCTGCGACCCGCTGCTGCCAGGCCAGGTGATCGGCGTCCGTCGAATGCCAGGCGATGTGATGAACCGTGCCCGCACCCTGGATGCCGGGTTCCGTACTTGTGTCATAGGCCCAGCTGAAGGAGCGAGTTGGCCCGTTCAGCCGGTAGCTGCCGTGGGTCGTCGTCGACATGAAGCCGAGTGTGTCGGTCAGCACTTGCGCGTCCGCCTCAAGCGCTCGCCCGATATAGGCGCGGGCACCCTCCACGCCGGTGATCGCATGCTCCTCAGGGATCTCTGGGTGAATCGCACGCAAAGGGGAGTTGCCGGCGTCGGCGATCACGAGTTCTAGGCCCAGGCCGTCGTAGTCGGCGAAGCTCAATGACCGCTCGGAGCGCGCGCACGAGTAGCCCCTGGCATCGAGGCGCCGCTGCCAGAAATGCAATGAGTCCTCGTCGCCGACGCCGAGCTGAATCGTGTGGATCATGCCGGCGCCGGCGTGACCGGGGCGGGCACCGGCGAATTCGAACCACGTGAGAATCGATCCCGGCGACCCTCGCTCGTCGCCGAAGTAAAGGTGATAGGCCTCGGGCGCGTCGAAGTTGACCGTCTTCTTGACCAGCCGCAGCCCCAATACATCGGCGTAGAACTCGACATTTCGTGGGGCGTCGCCGGTGATCATCGTGATGTGGTGCAGGCCGTCAAGGTTCATGACAATCAGCCTAACCGGCCTGTCTATGGGAAAGTGACGGCTTATGGATCTGGATGTGGCCGATGTGCAGCACACGGTGTCGACCGGGAGCCTGCCGGGGCAGGAGCGCGTCGAACGGTTGGTGGCGGACGCGTTCGAGCGCTACCACCGGTTCAGCGCCGGCGAGGTGGCCACGTATATCCCCGTGCTTGCCCAGGCCGATCCGAGCCTGTTCGGGATCTGTGTTGCCGCGGTGGATGGACGCGTGCATCTTGTCGGGGCCGGCGAGCACGGCTTCTCGATCCAGTCGATCTCGAAGGCCTTCGTCTATGCCCTGGCCTGTGAGGCGATCGGACACCAGGCGGTGCTCGAGCGCGTCGGTGTTGACAGCACCGGCCTCCCGTTCAACTCCGTGATGGCGATCGAACTTCATGATGGGCACCCGATGAATCCGATGGTCAACGCGGGAGCGCTGGTCACAACATCCATGATTCCGGGCGCTTCGGCCCCTGACCGCTGGGCCCACATTCAGGACGGGCTCTCGCGGTTCGCCGGACGGCGACTCGAATTGGATTCCGCCACCTATGAATCGGAGTCGGCGAGCAACCATCGCAACCGCGCTATCGCCCGGCTGATGGAGAGCTACGCGCGCATCGACGGCGATCCGCTCGAGGTCGTCGAGACCTACACCAGGCAGTGCTCGCTCGAGGTGACCGCGCGGGACCTGGCGGTGATGGGCGCGACGCTGGCCCACGGTGGCGTCAACCCGGTCACCGGCGAGCGTGTGGTTCGGGCCGATGTCTGCCGCGACACCCTCGCGGTGCTCGCCACCGCCGGCCTCTACGAGCGCTCCGGCGAGTGGCTGTTTGAGATCGGCCTGCCCGGGAAGTCAGGCGTCTCCGGGGGCATCGTCGCGGTCGCTCCGGGAAAGGGGGCCGTCGGCACCTTCTCGCCACCGCTGGATCCGGCCGGCAACAGCGTCCGCGGGGTTCGCGCGATCGCCTTTCTCGCACGCAGCCTGGGGCTCGACATCTTCGCATCCGCGACCGCCGACGCCTGACCCTCAGATCAGGTACGGGATCAGCATTTTCGTTCGCGCCCGGTAGTCCGGATAGCCGCTCGGGAACGTCGCTGTCAGGTTGCGTTCCTCCACCATCGCCGAGTGGATGAAGATCGTGCCGAGGACCACGGTGATCCCCAGGCCGATCAGGTTGGTCGCAAGCGTGGTTCCGAGCATCGCCAGCAGGATTCCCGAGTAGATCGGATGACGGATCACGCTATACGGGCCGCCGGTCACCAACTCCGGCTCGAGCTTCTCCGTCATCGGCATGCCCCAGTTGCGGCCGATGATCACGCGCGCCCAGATCGCCAGCGCCAGACCCGCGAGGAACAGGGCGGTGCCAACCACGGCAAGCGCCGGGATGTTGATCTCCAGTGCGCCGCCTCGGAAACCGCGCAGCAGGATCACCACCGCGATCGCAGCGATCCCGCGCCCGCGGATGCCACGACGGAGGCTGGTGGATCGCTTGGCGGTGAATGCCGATGCCATCCAGCCGATCCAGAACACAGCCCACGTCGCCGCGATCCCGATCCTGAGCGCATGCATGTTGCCGATTGTGACGGGGGCTGCCCCGTCCGAGCGTTCTCCTGCCGGTCCGCGCGCCGCGCGGGGTCTGCATCCCGTCTCGTGGTCAGGTCTCGATGACGACCTTGCCGATACCCGCTGAGGTCTCGACGAGCCGATGCGCCTCGCGCAGTGTCTCAAGGGTCATCGGCGATAGGCGCCGGTTGATCGTGCTCCTGACCTCGCCGCTATCGACCACGTGCGCCACCTGATTGAGCAGATCATGCTGGTACGTGCTCTCGGGCCGATACAGCGGCCGGGCGAACATGAACTCCCAGTGCCAGCTCTGGCTCTTCTGCTTCAGTGGCAACGTGTCCAGCCCCGTCGGCTCGTCGACTGCGACCACCGCGCCGCCGACCCCCATCAGGTCGGCGTACGTCTCGGCCTGACCTGCGGAGAAGGCGCTGAAGATCCAGCTCACCCCGCGTGGGGCGATCTCCCTGACCTCCTGGCTCAACCGGTGACGATCGACGACCCGGTGCGCTCCCAGGGATCGCACCCAGCGCGAGGATTCGCCGCGTGCCGCGGTGGCGATCACCGTAACGTCGGTTCGAGCCCGCGCGAGCTGCGTGACCATCGAGCCCACCCCGCCGGGGGCTCCCACGACGAGGAGGTAACCGGCGCTGTGCTCGGTCAGCCGCAGATGGTCAAACAGCGACTCCCAGGCGGTGATCGTGGTCAACGGCATTGCGGCGGCCTCAGCGAAATCGAGACTGTGTGGCATGTGGCCGACGATCCGGCTGTCAACCACCTGCTGCTCGGCGTTGCTCCCGGGTCGGCTGATCGAGCCGGCGTAATAGACGCCGTCGCCGGGCGCGAAATCGACAACGTCCGATCCGATCTCGATCACGATTCCCGCGGCATCGTAGCCAAGCACCTTCGGTCCCCGGGCGGCATCGAAACTGGCGCGCACCTTCACGTCGACGGGGTTCACGGACACGGCCCGCACCTCAACCAGCAGATCGTGGTCGCCGATCTCCGGCAGCTCCAACTCGATCTCGACGAACGACTCTGGTGCGTCCACCGGACCGCTCGTGATGGCGGCGATTGCCGGGGTGGTTCCCGTTGTTCCCATTGGGGGTCGAAGATAACGGTGATCCCGGAGACCGCCCGATATATCAAATTGATTTGATGTATCGTCGCGGCCGGTGAGCCAGAATTCGCGTCCGCCACTGCCTGACGTCTTTGGTCTTGTCGGCCATCCGGCGCGATGGGCGTTGCTTTCACAGTTGGCGATCAGCGATCGCCGCGTCGGGGAACTCGCCGCGGCTCTGGGGATGCCGCAGAACGGAGTCTCCTACCACCTCGCCCGTCTGCGTTCCAGTGGCCTCGTCAGCCGTCGCCGCAGCCAGGCTGATCGACGCGATCTTTACTACGCGGCAGATCTCGATCGATACTCCAAGCTGATTGCGGAGGCCGGCGTGGGTCTGCATCCAGCCGTTCGCCTCATCCATGTGCGGCCGGTGACGGACGCGTCGCTTGCGCCGTCGCAACGGGTGCCGATCCTGTTTCTCTGCAGCGGCAACAGCGCCCGCTCTCAGCTGGCTGAGGCGTTGGCCGGTCAACTCGGCGCGAAACTCGTTGATCCCCGCAGTGCCGGCAGTCGTCCCAGGCCGCTTCATCCAAACGCGGTGCGGGTCCTTGGGGAGCGCGGAATCGATATCTCGAGTGCGAGGCCGAAGCCACTCGAGGAGTTCCTCGAGACGCGGTTCGGATACGTCGTGACGCTATGTGACCGGGTCCGCGAGGTGTGCCCCGAGTTTCCGGAGCACCCGCACGCGATCCACTGGAGCATTCCCGACCCGGCACGCGATGGCACCAGCGATGCCGAGACCTACGGGGCGTTCGAGCGCACCGTGGACGAACTCACGGTCCGCATTCGCTACCTCCTCGCCTTCCTGGTCGCCGAGTCTGGCGACGGTGCGAGGCACGCCGCATGACGGAGATCCCAGGTGATCTGGCTGCACCCGATCCGAATCGCTCGTTGCTGGTTGTCGCCCGGGAGTGGACGCGAATCGGCATAACCGGGTTCGGTGGCCCACCGGCGCACATCGCGCTGCTTCGCCGGCTGATGGTTGACCGCAAGCGCTGGATGGACGCTCGCGAGTTCCAGGACGCCAACGCCGCGTGCAGCCTGCTGCCGGGCCCGGCGTCCACGCAGATGTCGATCTTCTGCGCCTACCGCGTCGCCGGGCCGGCCGGCGCGATCGTCGGTGGGATCGGGTTCGTCGCCCCGGCTGTGATCATGATCACCGCGCTGTCGATTCTGTTTCTGAGCGCGTCGCCGCCGCTCTGGGTGCGCGGCGCCGGCGCCGGCGCTGGAGCGGCCGTGGCAGCGGTGGCGGTGCAGGCGGCCCGCGGGTTCATTGGACCGAGCTTTGACCATGTGCAGGTGAACCGGATCATGACCGCGAGGTGGGTCGCGTACATCGCCATCGGAATCCTCGCCTCGGTCACCGTGGGGCCCTATCTGGTGCTGGCGCTACTGGGCTGCGGCTTGACCGAGTTGGTGATCCGGAAGCCCCCACAGGGGCTGGCGGCCTATTGGATCCTTGTCCCAGGTGCGGTGACGGTGGGTGGCTTCGGCGCGCTCGCCTGGACCGCATTCAAGGTCGGTGCCCTCTCCTTCGGCGGTGGTTTCGTGATCATCCCGCTTATGCAGGGCGACGCCGTCCACACCTATCACTGGATGAGCAGTTCTCAATTCCTCAATGCGGTCGCGCTCGGTCAGGTGACACCGGGCCCGGTGGTTGCCACTGTAGCCGCCGTCGGCTACGCCGCCCACGGCATACCGGGTGCGCTCCTGGCCGCGGTGGTGGCCTTCGCGCCGTCGTTCTCGTTCATCCTGCTCGCGGGCGGTCGCTTCGAGCTGATCCGGAAGAATGCCCGTGCGAGGGCTTTTCTCGACGGCTCAGGCCCGGCCGCGATTGGAGCGATCCTCGGTGCGGCGATCCTGCTCGCGCGCGCGCTGACCTACGGCTGGCAGTTCGCGGTGCTCGCGGCTGCTGCCGTGGCACTGCTTGTGCTCAAGCGCGGGGTGGTGGAGGTCCTGCTGACCGCGGGAGCCTTCGGCGTGGTGCTCGGCCTTGCCGGGGCTGCCGTCTAGTCTGCCCGTCCGCGTGCTCTCACGCCGGCCGCACGTGGCAGCCAAGAGCGATCCTGCCTGCAGTTCGGCATTATCTTGCGGATGTTGTGCGCCGAACTTCTGAGCTGAGTAATGGGCGGAATCGTCGTATGCGCGCTCCTCTCAGCCGTCTATCCAACGTTGATCGCGGCCACGACCGTGATGCTGCTGCTGCCGAATGCGGACAGGCTGATGTTCGGCTTTTGGCTTGGCGCGATGATCACGAGTGTCAGCTGTGGCCTGGTGATCGTCTTCGCGCTCAGCGGCTCAAGCGCTGTCGCCACGAGCAAGCAGAGCATCAGCCCGGCAATCGATCTGGTGATAGCGGTCCTGCTCCTGATCGCTGCGATCGCCCTCCGCAGGGGCGGAGGCGAGCCTGTGCACAGACAGCATTCCGAGCGCGACAAGAGGGGCGAGACCAAAGTCCCAAGATGGCGACGGACGCTGAGCCAGGGCAGCCCCCGCCATACCTTCGTGGTCGGCATCCTGCTCTCGTTCCCCGGCGTCTGGTACCTCGCCGGCCTCGATCGGCTGATCAGGCAGCATTACTCGACGCTGGCCGAAGTTGTGGTCGTCGTCGGCTTCTGCCTCGTGCAGTTGGTCCTGATCGAGATTCCGATGCTCGCCTTCAGGGTGTGGCCGACGGAGACGCCGATCGCGATCGACAGGGCCAAGGCCTGGAGCGCGAGACACGGCAGACAGATCGGCGTGTGGGCGCTCGTGGTCATCGCCGGCCTGTTGTTGCTGCGCGGCTTCATCGGCCTGCTCGTCTGAGCTTCTCTGGCGCCTACCCGACTGTCTTCTCCGGCGGTGGCAGCTCCGTGAGGTAGAGGAGCTCGATCAATGAGCCGATCTCAGGGATGTCGTAGTAGCAAAACTCACCGAGGTCGCCCATAAGCGCGACGGTCAGCGTCGGATGACGTTGTGAACATCAACCACTTCGGGCTCGCCCGGATTGATGTTCAATTCCTTCAGTATCGGCCTCAGACGCTCGCCGAACGCTTCAAGCTGCTCGTGTGAATCCCACACTTGACTGACCTTGAGGTTCCCGTCCTGCCCGAAGCAGATCTCGTAATCGAGCCCATCTGCAGGCAGCACGTTGTCCTCGGTGAGCCGACGGACCGCAGCGTCGTACTGCTCCGCGGTCAGAGACGGCGGCGAGAAGCGGATTAGCACAGTCACAACGTCCTCCTCATTGGGGTGCCCGCGACTCTACTCGCATACCGTCCGACCGCAGCCGAGGTTTAGGCGGACCCCTCGCAGCAGCTTCCTGCCCTGGTCGCAGTAACTCCCCTAAGTCAACTGACTTAGTGTAGATTATTGATACCGGGCGGTCGGCGCGTGAGCGCCTGTGTCGCGCGGCCAACCGATCGCAAGCAACACGACCAGGGAGATTCACCGTGAGCACCGCAAGCGCATCCGTCGCCAGCCTGCCCGACACAGGCCTGTGGACCATCGACTCGGCCCATTCGACGGTCAACTTCAGCGTCCGGCATCACGCCGTCGCGACCTTCCGCAGCAGCTTCACGAATGTCCAGGGCAGCTATGACGCGGCCACGGGAGTGCTCAGCGGGGCGGTGCAGGTCTCGGACATCACGCTCACGGGATTGGACCGCCTCAAAGGCCACATCCTCACGCCTGATTTCTTCAATGCCGAGGACTTCCCGGCGTTCGGCTTCCGCTCCACCGGGCTCGAGCTCTCAGGAGACACCCTGGAGCTTCGCGGCGAACTGACACTGCGCGGTGTCACAAAGCCGATCACCGCTATCGGCTCGGTCACAGGGCCCCAGCGGGTGCGCCACGGTGATGGGCACAGCTCGGACCGGCTTGGGATCGACCTGACCACCACGATCGACCGTCGCGAGTGGGGTGTCAACTTCAACAACGAAGTTGCCGAGGGGATTACGAATCTCGGGTGGGACGTGGAGATCCAAGCATCACTCGAGCTGTTCGTCAACGAAGACAGCTGACCGGCAGACGAGGACAGCCGACCCGAGCAGGGGTGTCGCAGTGTCGCGCGCATCGCCGCCCGCAATCGCTCGCACACTGCCCCGATCAGCCAGTGAGGAAGCCTCGTAGTACTTTCACCAGCTCGTCCGGAGCGGTTCCGGGGACGTCATGCCCCGAGTCGACGTCGGCAATCTGGACCTGTGGCAGATCGGTTCGCAGCCGGGCCAGCGCGTCCTCGTCGTAGGAGCGCGATTGCAAGCCCCGTACCACCAGGGCGGGAACGGTTCGTGCGATGCGCTCGAGCGCGTCCCAGAGATCGATCCGTGGGATCGACGTCACCCAGCCGGGCTGGTCGATCGGGCCGGCGTGCTGGTACGCAGGATCACGGCGAACGTTGACATAGCCGCCGTCACGCTTGGCGAAGATCGTCTCAACCCGGGCCCTCCCGAGTTCGGACTCGAGCTCACGTGGGTTGCGACTCGTTGCGGCGTGCGCCTCCTCGAGCGACGCGTAGATCGGACCATCCGCGCCCACCGACAGCGGTTCCAAGCCTGCCCGTCCGGTCCGTTGCCCGGGGGAGAAGTCGACCAGTGCGACACCGGCCACCCGACCCGGAAAGAGGTGGGCGTACTGCAGCGCCAGCGAGCCGCCGCGTGAATGACCCACCAGCACCACTTGCTCCCAGCCAAGATGGTCGAGCAGGGCGGTGACGTCCCCGAGGTGGGCGTCGGTCGAGTAATCCTGCCTAGGGCTTCGGCTGGACAGGCCATAGCCGCGGTAGTCGTAGGTGACAACCTCGAGGTCACCCGCCAGCGCGCTTGCAACGCGGACCCAATCAGCCGAGTCGTAGTAGTTGGCACCGCCGAGCAGCAGAGCAGGTGTCCTGCCCGGCTGGCCGAAGTGGCGCAGGAACAGGTCTACATCGCCTGACCTGACGATTGCGGTGGTTTCGTTGGCCACCTGAGTCATATGCGTATGCAAGATAGTGGGCCGATGCGGCCCGACCCGTTGCTGGATCGGGCCGCATCGGGGATCAGCCTCCGACCGGGTACTGCCACTTGGCCACGTTGAAGTTCGTCGCTTCCTTCTGGCCGACGAGGAACGCGAGCGTTCCCTTCAGGTGTTTGACCCAGGTCTTGGTGAACGCGTCCGGCAGGTTGTCAGCGAGCGGATAGAACTGCTTGGCCAGCGCCGGCGTGGTCTGCTCCTGCTTGGCCTCGAACACGTAATACGCGTTCTCATGCGCCTGGGCGTAGTTGATCGCCAGGCCGCGGGCGCTGTTCCAGGCGGCCGGGAGGCCCGGGTCCTGCTTCAGCGCAGCCGCGGTCACCTCAGTGACGCTGGTCCCAGTCCAAGCGGGGGTCGTCTTGCTGTTGGCGACCGTGTTGTACTTGGCGGTGATCTCGGTGAGATCGCTCGGGGGGAGCACGAGGTCCGGGATCTGGCCCGCGTTGAACTCTGGGATGAACTGTGCCAGGAGGCCGGGCGCGAGGTTGCTCGCGTTGAGTTCGCCCTTGGACTTCAGCACCGCCTGGACCCAGCGATCCATGTAGGACTGCGGCTGGCGATAGATCTTTTGCGACGAGAGCTGCGAGAGCGAGGTGATGCTCTTCTGGGTGATCAGCACCGACTGCAGGTTGACCTGGGCCTGATTGATGATCCGGGTGTTGTCGCTGGATCCGCTCACCGGCGACTCGCCGACGAGCGCCGGTGTATCGCCGATCTCACCAAGTTGCAGGCTGCCGCCGACCAGAGCGGCAGTGAGCAGGGGCCCGTTGGCAAAGGGTGCTGTGCTCTTGATCGTGACCTTGTACGGTCTCAGCCACTTCTGGAGCAGGCCCTTGGAGTAGGCGAACCCCTCGGGGCCGGTCAACTTGCTTTCCGAGGCCTGAGCCCCGCCGATGTAGCCGATCGTGATGCTGATCGGCTTGTTTTTCGCCTTGGCACTGGCGGGCGCGGCGCCGACGCCGGCGATCACGGCCAGTGACGCCGGCACGACGACCAGCGTTCCGCGCGATGCGCGGTTCATGAACGACAACCTCATGCTTTCTTCTCCTTGGTTCGGTTCAGCACTGCGGGCGTTTGCACGCCGAGCTCCTCGAGCAACCGGTTACGGAGCACGAGACCGTCCGGGCCGGCGCGGTCAATCGCCTGCAAGCGGTGATCGAGGGAGATGCGGCCGTCCTTGACCACGAGGATGCGGTCGGCCAGATTGACCGCCTCATCCACGTCGTGGGTCACGAGCAGAGTCGCCGGCCTGTGGCGCTCGCACAGCTGCCGGAGCAGTCCGTGCATCTTCAGCCGCGTGAGCGCATCAAGCGCGCCGAATGGCTCGTCAAGCAACAGCAGCCGGGGCTCACGGATGAACGCACGTGCCAGCGCGACTCGCTGGGATTCACCGCCTGAGAGCGTGCCCGGCCAGGCGTCGGCGCGAGCACCGATTCCGACCTCCTCCAATGCACGCACCGCGTCGGGCTTGCGCGCGCCACGGGGCAGTCCGATCAGCACGTTGCGCCAGACCCGCTGCCAGGGCAGCAGGCGGTGGTCCTGAAAGGCAACCGCTCGCTCGCGAGGCACGGCGATGTGCCCGTCAGCATTCGGGTCGTGCCCTGAGAGAGCGCGCAGTAGCGTGCTCTTGCCCGAGCCGCTGGCTCCGAGCAGTGCCGTGATTTCCGCCTGGTGGAGGTCGAGGTCGATGTCGGACAACACGGTCCGCCCATGGAAAGAGCGGCCGTATCCGCGGATTTGGACGACCGCATCTCCATGCGATCGTGCGTCGAAGCTGCCCGCGTCGAAGGTCTCTTCGGCTAGCGGTTCACGTAGCTGGAGCGCCATGCGAGGGCCCACCTTTCGATCAGTCGGACGATGAGGTCGCTGCCCAGGCCCAGCAACATGTAGACGATGAGTGCGGCGAAGATCACGTCCGTCTGCATCAGACTCTCTGCTGTCGTGATCAGGTAGCCGAGTCCTGAGGTCGCGTTGATCTCCTCGGCGGCGACCAGCACCAGCCAGGAAACCCCCATCGCGAGACGCAGACCGGTGAGAAACTGCGGAAGCGCTCCGGGGAGGATGACCTGTCGGATCAGTCCCAGGCGGCTGAGACCGAGTACCTGTCCGGCCTCGACCAGCTTCGGGTCGACGTTCTTGATTCCGGCAAACAGGTTGATGTAGATCGGGGACGTCACCGCCCATGCGATCAGCAGGACCTTGGCCTCCTCACCGATGCCGAACCAGAGCACGAACAACGGCAGCAGCGCCAGTACGGGCATGGTCCGGAACATCTGCATGCATGAGTCGATCAGACGCTCACCGAGCAGCGTGAGACCGGAGAGCAGCGCCAGCCCTGATCCAATCCCGATTCCGAGCAGCAGCCCGAGCGCCACGCGCCTGATCGACACTTCCATCGCGCTCGGGAGCGTTCCGTTGCCGATCATCGTCCCAAGCTCCTTGAATACGTCGATCGGCGCCGGGATCTTGTTTGCCGGCTCATGCAGGACAGTGATCGAGAACTGCCAGAGGATCAGCAGCACGAGCGGTCCGGCCAGGTAAGCCCAACGGGACCTGATCGTCTTTTTCCACAGCCCGGACGCTGAACGCCTCGCCAGCCGCGACCAGCTCCGTGAGCGCTCGGGAGTGTTATCCCGCCCGCGTCCGACCACGACCTCGAGGTCGGGTGAAACCGTCGTCATTCCGGACCTCCTTCCGCGATCCCACCGATCGGGAGCGGTTCGCGCATCATCAGGTGCTGGGTACTACGTCGAGGACCGGCCAGCGGGGTCTGGTCGCCCCAGCCGAGCTCGCGCCGGTAGCTGCCGAGCAGACCTCGCTCGATCAGCCACGCTTCGTTCCTGTACGGGGAGTCGGCCGTGACCGGGTCGGTCTGCGGCGCCACGAACAGTGCGTCCTCAGGGCACCAGGCTTCGCACATGAAGCAGGTCTGGCAATCCGCCTTGCGCTTGATCACCGGCAGCCGGTCAGGGCCATGCTCGAACACGTTCGTGGGGCAGACCCGGATGCACGCGTCGCATTTGATGCACCGCTCTTCGGAGACGAGTTCGATCATGCAGCCATCTCCAGTGCGCTGTACGGACGCTGTGGATCTTGTGCGGTCCAGACGCGGTCGAGTCCACCGACGAGGTGACGGTGCTGCTGTGACGGATCGAGCTCAGGGTGGTCGGCCCGCTTATGCATGCCGCGTGTCTCGGTTCTGAGCCGTCCGACCGTGTACATCCAGCGGGCGTGAGCGACCATCGCAACCGATTCACGGGCTCTCATGGTCGCCACCGTCGGTGTGCGGTCACTGCCGACCTGGAGACCAGCGCGCGCGCGGTTCCAGAGGTCGTCAAGCCGCCCGAGCGAGTCGCTCAGACCGGTCTCGGTCCTGAACAGGTTGCGCTCGCAGGGAATGACCTCCTGCTGTACGGCCTGGACGATCAACTTCGGGCTGAGTGAGCGCTCGACCGGCCCGCACGGGCGCATGCCCGCTGCTCCCGCGGCGCGCAGCTCATGAATCCTGCCCGCGGACCCCTCGGTGCTGCGTCGGGTGACCGCGTAGCGGCCCGCAGCCTGCCCGGCCCAGGAGCCAGACGAGATCGCCCAGGCGGCGTTGTGGCTGCCGCCACCGGTGAAACCGCCGCAGATCAGCTCGCGCGTGGATGCGTCTCCGGCGGCGTAGAGGCCTGGGACATTGGTCGCGCAATTCTCATCGACGACTCGCAGCCCGCCGGTGCCGCGAACGGTCCCCTCGAGCCTCATCATCACCGGGAACTTGTCGATGAACGGGTCGACCCCCTCGCGATCGAAGGGCAGGAAGAAGTTCGGCTGAGCGCTGCGCAGATCGAGCCGGATGTCCTCCGGCGCACGGTCCAGGCGGGCGTACACCGGCCGGGTCAGCAACTCTCGGGCGATGATCGAGCGGCCACGCTGAGCGCCGGCCCCCTCGAGGATCCCGTCATCTCTGTAGAAGGTCGCGTAGCGGTAGTGCGCCGTCTTGGTAACCGAGCTGAAGGTCGGAGAGATCGCGTACGCGTTGGAGAACTCCATCCCGGACAACTCGGCCCCGACCTCGGCGCCCATCAGATGTCCGTCCCCGGTCAGCACGTTGCAGCCGAGGCCGCCGCTTTGGAAGGCGCATCCGCCGGTCGCGATCACGACCGCTGACGCTCGGACCGTCCATACGTCATCGTGCTGCAACCTGATGCCGCGGGCACCCGCCAGCTCACCGTCGCGATCCCTCATGAGCTCGAGGGCGGGGGAGTGGTCGAGGATGCGGACGCGAGAGCGCACCACCTGCTTGCGCATCCGGCGCATGTACTCGGGACCATCAAGGGTCCGGCGAACCTGGCTCCCAGACTCATCCTTGGGGAAGGGGTAGCCCCAGTCGGCCAACTCGCCGACGCGGGCGTAGGTCTCGTCCAGCACCCGGTGCATCCAGCGGCGGTCAACCAGCCATCCGCTCAGCGCCTCGCGGCTCCGGATGGCGTTCTCGCGTCCCTCCTCGTCAGGCTCCACGTACCAGATGCCCACACCCGCAGACGCCGTCGCCCCCGTGGTCCCGCAGTATCCCTTGTCCGCAAGCACGACCGACGCACCTGTCTCGGCGGCCTTGATCGCGGCCCAGCAGCCTGCAGGTCCTCCACCAAGGATGAGGACATCGGCGTCGACGATGACGCCGTCTCGAATTGCGTTGAGTTGTGGGCGGGCTATGCCGCCGAGCGAAGTAGCCGTTGCCATCGTCATGACCACCTATTCGATTGACTCAGTTGCCTTAGTAAGAACTGTTGGTCCCATCCATACGCCCTCTGGCTCGAAGCTTCAGGCTGCCTGTGCGATCAGTTCTTCGCCGTAAGGCACGTACGGATCCGCGATCGCTGCGACATCGATCGTGATCTCATCGGTGCCGGAGACGAGGATGCGCTGGCGCTGGTTCAGATCGGAGTCCGGGAAGTCCACACGGCGATGCATGCCGCGGCTCTCCGTGCGCTCAAGTGCGGATCTGTAGGCCCAGCGCGCGTTGGCGATCATCGATGCGGTCTCACGCGCCCACACCTGCTCGCGCCCGACGCTCCCGCTCAGTCCGGCGCCGGCGGTCTCCCAGAGACCGTCGAGCACCCGGAGCGAGCGTTCCATCTCGCGACCGATGCGGAAGCCGTTTCTCTCGGGGGGCAGGATCTCAGCCTGCGTCGCCTCCGAGAGCTCGCGCCACGCTCCCTCGCGAAGGTTCGCCCCAGAGGGGCGCAGGCCTACGCGTCCCGCTGGAGTTGCGTTCGGCCGGCCCGCTGGCCGGCCGCCGCTCAGCGCGTGGGCGGCGGCAGCTCGCCCCGACCAGGTTCCGGAGCCGATCGTGAAAGCCGCGTTCGGAGCGCCTGCGCCACTGGCCGATCCGACCACGAACTCGCGCGAGGCGGCGTCCCCGGCCGCCCAGAGGCCAGGCACCCCGGTCCAGCAGCTGTCGTCGACGACCCGCAGCCCGCCGGTACCCCTGGTCGTACCCTCGAGGATGTACTCGATCTCAAACCGCTGCGTGAACGGATCGATGCCGTGGCGGTCGAAGGCGATGAAGAAGTTCGGCATCTGAGCGCGCATGTTCGGGCGCGCCTCGACGGGCGCCAGGTCGAAGATCGCGTAAACCGGCCCGTCCAGAGCTGCCTCCAGCAGCCAGGTTCGCGGGCCGCCGACTCCCCGGTTCTCCCTGAAGCCCGAGGCAAGCACGTTGCCATCGGCGTCGGTGAAGGTCGCCGCTCCATAAAAACCGTTCTTGTCCATCGAGCCACCAACCGGCACGATCCCGTAGTAGTTGGAGAACTCCATTCCGGACAGGGTCGCGCCGACCTCAGCAGCCATCAGGTATCCGTCGCCGGTGTCGACGTTCGAGCCGAGCGCCCCGCTGCGCCAGCAGCAGCCTCCGGTCGCGAGGATCACCGCGCCGGCATGCGCCTGCCAGGGACGTCCCTTCTGACGCTGGACTCCTGCGGCGCCGACGACTGCTCCATCAGGGTCGACCAGGAGTTCGAGTGCGGGGGAGTGGTCGAGGATCCGCACACCGCTGTGCGCTACGCGCCGGCGCATCTCTCGCAGGTAGATCGGGCCCTGGCAGAGGATCACACCCTCGCGCGC
The DNA here is from genome assembly GCA_963804615.1 of uncultured Actinomycetota bacterium. GTDB lineage: Bacteria > Actinomycetota > Thermoleophilia > Solirubrobacterales > Solirubrobacteraceae > Palsa-465. Next base: position 234,818 of record CAWDRA010000008.1, on the reverse strand, counting down.
GGTGCTGCGCATGCCGAGGAAGCGTCCTCCGGGGTAGCCGTGGGTCCTTGCAAGCTCCGGCCAGCGCCGCCAGGTCTCCTCGAGTACGCGCTCCATCCAGGAACGCTCGCTGAGGTTGTCTCCGAGCGCATCGCGCTCGGAGATCGCCTCCTCGCGCTTATCCGGGTCGACCCACCAGTGCCCGGCAGTGGCGGCAGCGGCGACGCCGCTCGAGCCGCAGAAGCCCTTGTCGACGAGCAGTACGCGTGCGCCCTCGGACCGGGCGGTCAGTGCGGCCCAGACTGCCGCCGGACCGCCTCCGATCACGAGCACATCGGTGTCGAGCTCAAGTACGTCAGATGCAGGTCGGCTGGCGAGTGCGCTCATTCAGATTCCTCCAGGATCTCCGCTGTCTCGTCCTCGGCGGTCGCTCGCATCAACATCGGTCCCACGAGCGAGAGCTCGAGCAGCTCCTCGCCGGTTCGCGGCGGAGTCCGCCCCTCACCCCAGCCAAGCCGTGCCCGGTAGCTGCCGAAGTAGCCCTCGCTCAGCAGGCGCTTCTCGTCCAGGTGCGGGGATCCCGGCTCGGCCGGGTGGCGCATCGGCGCCACGTACATCGCGTCCTCAGGGCAATGCACCTCGCACATGAAGCACGTCTGGCACACGTCCTGACGCGCGATCTTCGGCGGCGCGCCGGCGACACGATCGAACACGTCGGTAGGGCAAATTCGGACGCAGATATTGCAGCTGGTGCAGCGCTCAGCGTTGATCAGCTCAATCACGCGGCCGGACTATACCAGTAAGTCAACGGAGTTGATCGACTTTATGGGAATTAACGGCCCTGTTTCCGGTCTGGGCTCTTGTCGGCGGGCTCACGATGGTCGCCCGGGAGTGAGCCGTCAGTGGCGCGACTTCGCCGCGGACCCTCCCACCGCCAGAGGCGCTATCCGCTAGTCGTACACGTTTACGTCGATGACATCGGTGTCTAACCAGTCGGACTGGGCGCCGTCATCGAACAGCACCTTGACCGTCTCGCCCGCCGTGGAAGTCTCGACCGAGTCGAGCACGATGCAGTTGCACATTCGTCCGTCTTGAGGATGGGGAGCGACTACCCGCTGGCCCTTCTGGAATCTCATCCTCGGGAGCGTATCGGTGATGTTTGTGATGATCATCCGTCTTGGTCATACCACCCGAACAGGCTCTCTGAACCAGAGCCGCATGGCGGGCCAACGTGCGATCCTGGGAGCGGGGTGGAGGACTTTGATTCGTCAACCCGCAGAGGAGCTAGGCGAATGACTGGGAAGGCTGACTTCACGCAGGATGAGTGGAAGCTTGTGCTCGAGGCGCCCCCGAGCGCCGGTTTGATCGTCGTCACCGCCCAGCATGGCGGCACGTTCCGTGAAACGATCGCGATGGCGAAGGCGTACACCGAAGCGCGCCGGGAGCACGGCGAAAGCGAGCTGCTCGACGAGATCACGGCCGCCAAACCCGAGCGCGACCACACCCACTACCACTCGCCAGAGGAGCTGAAGCAGGGAAGCCTGCAGCACCTGCGCGACGCCGTGGCTCTGCTGGAGACGAAGGCCACTCCGGCCGAGCTCGGCGACTATCGGCGCTTCATCCTCACGCTGGCCGACAAGGTTGCCAACGCGCACCGGGAGCACGGCCAGAGCGTCAGCGATGCCGAGCAGCAGGCGATCGCCGAGATCGCCGAGGCGTTGGGTGCCGACGGCAGCTGACTGCTCCCGAGCTCCGCGATCGCCGCGAGTACCGCCTGTCGAGGCTGTCGTACAGGCGCCGGAGCCTGTCCCAGCAGTAGGCTGCAGTCGACTGCGTACGGCATGAGCATCAGATAAGGCTCGGTACTGACGTGAAATGGATCTACGACTTCACTGAGGGGAGCCACGCCATGCGCGATCTGCTTGGTGGAAAGGGCGCGAATGTTGCGGAGATGACGCGTTTGCTGGGCGCTGAGCGTGTGCCGGCTGGGTTCACGATCACGACCGAGGCGTGCGTAGCGTATCTGCGCAACGGTCAAGCGCCGCCGGAGGAGATGGCAGCGCAGGTTGATGAGGCGTTGGAGCGTCTGGAGGGCTTGGTTGGCAAGCGGCTCGGCGATCCGGACGATCCGCTGCTGGTGTCGGTGCAGGTCGGGTGCGCGTGAGTCGATGCCGGGGATGATGGACACGGTCCTGAATCTCGGTTTCAGCGACCGTGCGGTGTCGGGGCTGGCGGCGCGGACCGGGAACGAGCGGTTCGCCTGGGACTCGTATCGGCGTTTTGTGCAGATGCTCGGCAATGTCGCTCGAGGGATCCCGGGTGAGCGCTTTGAGGACGCGATCTCGGAGGCCAAGCGCAAGCGTGGGATAAGCGAGGACACTGACCTTGATGCGGAGGCGTTGCGCGAGCTCACGCAGACTTTCAAGCGGATCTACCGAGTCGAGACCGGCGAGGAGTTTCCGCAGGATCCTCGTAAGCAGTTGTCAATCGCTGATCCGGGCGGTTTTTGACTCCTGGAATGGGGATCGTGCCGTCACCTACCGGCGGCTGAACCAGATTCCCGATGACTGGGGCACGGCGGTCAATGTGCAGCAGATGGTGTTCGGGAACAAGGGCGACACCTCGGGGTCTGGTGTCGCATTCTCCCGCGATGAGATCACTGGCGCGCCGGAGCCGTCCGGTGACTTCCTGCCGAACGCGCAGGGTGAGGATGTCGTCTCCGGCGTCAGGACCCCGCGCGATCTCACGCGAGATGCGCGGCTGGCTCCCGGCCGCCTACGCTCAGCTACTTCAGATCCTGCGGACGCTTGAGACGCATTACAAGGACATGCAGGACACGGAGTTCACGGTCGAGGAAGGCCGCCTCTACATGCTCCAGACCCGGAACGCGAAGCGTCCCGCACAGGCGGCGGTCCGGTTCGCAGTGGACGCAGTCCGAGAGGGCTTGTTGGACAGGCGCGAGGCGCTCACGACGATCGACGCCGCCACGCTGGACGCGCTGCTGCATCCGACGTTTGATCCTGAGGCCAGCTTCGTGGTGCTGGCCCGTGGCGTGAATGCCTCGCCTGGGGCGGCGCGAGGTGAGATCGTCTTCACGGCCGCGGACGCGGTGGTTGCAGCAGCTGAGGGCCGGTCGGTGATCCTCGTCAGGCCGTTCACCGACGCTGAGGATGTCGCGGGCTTTCACGCCGCCACAGGGATCCTCACCAGTGAGGGCGGCAAGGCTTCACACGCAGCGTTGGTCGCGCGCGGAATGGGCCGCCCCGCGGTCGTAGGGGCACAGGGACTCACGATCGACCTGAAAGCCAGGACGGTCAGTGCGAACGGAACGGTTCTGCACGAAGGTGACCTGATCGCTATCGACGGCACCACAGGGGATGTCACGGCTGACGACGTGCCGCTGATCCCGCCGGCAGCGAACGAGAACTTCGAGGAGGTTCTCGGGTGGGCCGACGAGATCCGGGCCCTGGGGGTCCGGGCGAACGCCGACACGCCAGAGGATGCGCGCAAGGCTCGCGAGCTCGGGGCGGAGGGCATCGGGCTGTGTCGAACCGAGCACATGTTCATGGCCGAGGACCGCCAACCGAAGATGCGGGCGATGATCATGGCCAACGACCAGCCTGCCAGGCGCGACGGCGTTGGCCGAACTGCTGCCCCTGCAACAAGCGGACTTCGAAGGGCTATTCGAGGCGATGGCGGGACTGCCGGTGACGATCCGGCTGCTTGACCCGCCCTTGCATGAGTTCCTCCCGAATCTGGCTGAGCTCTCAGCACAGGTCGAACGCGCAAAGATCGAACGCAGCCCTGATCTCGCTGATCTCGAGCAGGTGCTCGCCCGCGTAGAGGACATTTCCGAAGAGAACCCGATGCTCGGCACACGAGGTTGCCGACTCGGGATCCTCTACCCCGAGATCTACGAGATGCAGGTCCACGCGATCCTCCGCGCTGCCAAGGCCGTGGCCGAACCGCCGCACCCGGAGATCATGATCCCCCTTGTCGGCTATGAGACCGAGCTTCAGATCATGCGCGAGCTGGTCACCAGGGTCGGAGACCAGGAGGGCATGAGAATCGGTGACGACTACACCGTCGGCACGATGATCGAGCTGCCACGCGCATGCTTCGTCGCGAACCGGATCGCCAAACACGCAGACTTCTTCAGCTTCGGCACCAACGATCTCACCCAGACCGCGCTCGGCTTCTCACGCGACGACGTCGAATCCGCGTTCGTCCCGGTCTACATCGAGCGCAAGATCATCGACCGGAGCCCCTTCGAAACGATCGACGCACCCGGAGTCGGCTGGCTGGTCCGACTCGCCGCATGGGTCGGACGCGAAACACACCCCGACCTAAAGCTCGGGATCTGCGGCGAACACGGAGGTGACCCAACCTCTATCCACTTCTTCCACCAAGCCTGGCTCGACTATGTGTCCTGCAGCCCTTACCGCATCCCGATCGCCCGGATCGCCGCCGCACAGGCGGCGATCGACAACCCCCGTGCAAGTTGGGAATCGAATCGCGGCGAGACGCAGGCCTGACTCCGTATGAATCCAGCGGCAGATGACGCCGCCGATCGCATCCGCGTGAAGACCGACGCTGGATCGCAGATTCCGCGCTCGACAGTGCGATGGTCGCGTACGTGGGTTCTCAGCTCGCCTGTGCGGCTTAGTGCCCATGTGGGCAGAACCGTGCACAAACGCGTAAGCTTCGGCATGTGTTGACCGCTGAACGTCACGCCGCCATCGTCGAACTGCTCCGTCAGCGGGGGCGGGTGGTCGCCAACGAACTGAGCGCCGACTTTGGTGTGTCCTCTGACACGATTCGGCGAGATCTGCGTGAACTCGATGAACTCGGCCTGGTGCGTCGTGTTCACGGCGGGGCGCTGCCACGGACCGGCGACGGCGCACCGTTCGCAGCAAGGGCTGGTCGCGCTCCGGAGGCGAAGGCGTCGATCGCACGACGGGCCGCCGGACTGATCGATGACGGTCAAGTCGTCATCCTCGATGGCGGGACGACGACAGTTGAGGTCGCACGCGCGCTGAGGCCTGATCTGCGCGCGACGATCGTGACGACAAGCCCGCCGGTCGCGGTCGCGCTCAGCGCACACCGTCGGGTGGACATTGCCGTCATCGGCGGCACGCTTCGGCGCGATGCTCTCGTAACTGTCGGCGCCGAGACGGTCGACGCACTGCGGATGATCCGCGCCGATGTCGTGATGCTGGGAGTCTGCGGTCTGCACCCAGAGCTGGGGGTGACCGCCAACGATCTCGAGGAGGCGCAAGTCAAGCGAGCGATGATCGACGGGGCTGCAGCGGTCGTCGCCCTAGCCGATCACGACAAGCTCGGAACGGCTATGCCCGTGTTCGTCGCTTCAGTGGACGTCCTCACTGCGCTCATCACGGACAGCGAAGCAAACGATCACTCGCTCGAGCCGTATCGAGCTTCCGCGATCGAGGTCCTGTACGCGTGAGACTGCCGCCAGCTCCCACGATTCGTCTCTTCGTACGCGCGGCGGGCCGTTCGCGTCGCCGGTCTTACGCATTCCGGCCCCTGTCTGACTGAGTGGGCCGGTCCCGACCTGCGCGGCCAGATCTTCAGGCTCCTGCGAAGGGGTTGATGACGGCTGCACCCAAGGACGTGGTTGGGACGGACCGCAGGTTCGATCTCTTGAGCCTTGGAACGTTTGTGGCTGTTGGCCTGCCTGACGGAATGCTGGGCACGGCCTGGCCAGCGATGCGCCACAGCTTTGGCGTGCCGGTCGGGGACCTAGGTCTCATCTTGTTGGTCAACACCATCGGTTCGGTGACCGTCTCCGCTTTTGTTGGCCGGCTCATCCAGCGCCTCGGCGTGATTGCCCTGCTCGCGGTGGCCGGTTGTTGCGCCGCCGTGGGCGCCGTCGGCTATGCCGTCGCTCCCGGCTTCTGGCTCGTCCTGTGCATCGGGCCGCTCGCGGGGGCGGCGGCCGGGATGATGGACGGAGGCCTTAACACTGCTGTCGCGCTGACCGGTCGGCTGCGACTGCTTAATCTCCTCCACGGCTTCTATGGCGTTGGCGCAGCGTTGGGGCCTCTGGTGGTGACCGCGGCGATCTTGGCCGGATCATGGCGACCTGCCTACCTCGTCCTTGCCGCTGTCGATCTGGCTGCCGCCGGCTCCTGGATCGTCTACCACCGCAAGGTCCCGCCACCACTGCCACCGTCCTCCGATGTCGCTGCCGCTGCCATCACAGTCAGCGACGAAAGCCGCAGTTCCGCTGATTCCGCGACCGCGGCCGAGCCAACCGCAAGCTGGTCGCATAACAGGGTTGTCTCGGTCCTGACCGTGGGATTGGTCGTGTTCTTCGTGTACACCGGCCTGGAGGTCAGTGCCGGCGAATGGGAGACCAGCTACCTCCGCGGCCATGTCGGCCTGTCCGCGTCGGTCGCCGGGCTTGCCGCATTCGGCTACTGGGGTACGCTGACCATGGTTCGTATCGGCCTAGCCCTTCCCACCAAGCCGGTCCGCCCTCGGAGAATTATCGGCGGCGGCCTGTTCGTCAGCATCGCGGCGACAGCACTTATTTGGTGGCAGCCCAACGCCGTGGGGTCGGTGGCCGGCTTCGTGTTCCTCGGCGCTGCGCTCGCCGGCATGTTCCCGGCCCTCATAGCTGTCACCCCGCAGCGGATCGGGAAACAACGGGCCGAGCATGCCATCGCGTGGCAGGTCGGAGCCGCCGCCGGCGGCGGCTCGGCCATCTCCGCCCTCATCGGGCTCGCCATCAACCACTCAGGGTTGGACGTCCTCGGCCCAGCACTCGTAGTCCTCGCAGTCCTGCTACTCGCGGCCAACGCTGCGCTCACCCGACTGGCACCGATCCCAACTGAAAGCGTCACCCCCGGAAGCGTTCCTCTTTAGGCGCCGGGGCCAGGCACTGGCTCCGCGGCGGTCGCCGGCGGACCATCGAGCGTCAAGCGCGACACACCGTCTGCCCTACCAGCCCACCCGCGAGACCTGGCGGCGAACCTCAGGGGGAGTGTCCGCTGCTCCTATGTCAAGGTTCTTTGCTGATAGCAGGTTTCAGCGGGTGCATCGCATCAGGCCAGGCGCGCCGGCCGTTACGGTCCTGCGGGCTGGGCGCGCAGGATCTCGAAGACCTCCGCGTGTTGCTGACCCGACTCGCAACCGTCATCGGCGCAAATGGAGCAGCCGCGTGAGCCCTCCCGACTAGCACTCCGCTGCCGAAACTGTCAGGTAGGCCGAGCGCATTGCTGTTGCCCGGCCCCCAGAACCGGACGTCCCGTTTCCGAGCATCCGGCTCAAGCACGCCAAGCAGCCCTTGGGGCGTCTGGGTTCGCAGGGTCACAGGCCACCGAGCACGGACCTGAGACAACGCTCTACATCATCACGACCCAGCCTCCAAACCAGCGTTGCTCACTCATGGTGTGCGACTGGCGTCGCACGGATCGATCCAACACTCTCGGCTGATCGTTCGGCCGTCCGAAAATCGGTCTGTCGCAGCGTGCCGGAAACGGTTAGGGTGGCGGGCATGACTCCGAAGCCGAATGTCCTGCTGATCCTGACCGACCAGTTGCGCTATCCCCCGCCCTATGAGTCCGACGAGATACGGACCTTTCGCGAGCAGTGTTGTGTCGGGCAGGAGCGGCTGCGTAAGGACGGCGTGTCGTTCCGCCGCCACTATCCGATGGCAACTGCGTGTGCGCCCAGCAGAGCGTCGCTGTTGACTGGGCAGTATCCGTCGCTTCACGGGGTCACGCAGACCGATGGGATCTCGCGGTCGGCGGATAACCCCGACGAAATGTTCTGGCTGGCGCCCGACGCGGTTCCGACCCTTGGGGACTGGTTCCGTGCTGCGGGCTATCGGACGTTCTTCAAAGGGAAGTGGCACGCGTCGCATGCGCACCTCGATGCTGAGGATGGCGACGGGTTCTTACTAGCGATCGATGATGACGGCAACCAGTTGACGGAGAACATCGATAAGTACCTGAAGGCTGATCTGCTGGATGACTTCGGATTCTCGGAGTGGGTAGGACCTGAGGCGCATGGCCTCGGCAAACACAACACCGGCACGGTCAGGGACCCGTTCACGGCTGATGAGACGATCGCACTGTTGGACCGTCTCGAAGCAGGGGAAGGTGGCGATCCGTGGCTGACAGTGTGCTCGTTCCTGAACCCTCACGATGACTCGTTGTTCGGCCTGATCGGGCTCGCACAAGGGTTGCGTTATGGCTCCGACGATGTGCCGCACATCGACCAGGCACCGACGCACGACGAGGATCTCTCGACGAAGCCCTCATGCCAGCAGAGCTACGTTGATGGCTGGGGCAAGATCCTCGCGCCGCAGCCGTGGTCTGAGACGCACCTGAAGTTCTATTACCAGCTCCAGGCAACCGTCGACGAGCAGATCGTCAGGGTGTTAGACGCGTTGCGCGTCAGCAAGGCGTATGAGAACACGATCGTGATCTTCAGCTCCGACCACGGCGACATGCAAGGCGCACACGGCGGGATGCACGAGAAGTGGCACGTCGCCTATGACGAGGCACTTCGGGTCCCGTTCGTTGTATCCAGCCCGCTCTTGCCCAACGGCACCCACGAAATTGACCTCCCAACCAGTCACGCTGATCTAGTACCGACGCTGCTTGGTCTCGCCGGGATCGACAAGGATCGTGCGCTCACCATCCTGCAAGCCGATCATGTCGACGCCCGCCCGCTGCCCGGAAGGGACCTGTCAGCGGCGATTCGTTCTACGGAGCCCGCGACTCCCTCACAGCCAGTGCTGTTCACCACCGACGATGAGATCAGCGAAGGCAGCATGCCCACGAAGAGCCCGTTTCAGAAGGTCGCTCGCCTCGCCCGTGTTTACGCGACGGTGAAGCAGCCGAACCACCTGCAGACTGTGATCGCCGAGGTCGATGTCGGCGGCGCGGCACACGTGATCAAGTTCTCCCGTTACTACGACAATCCGCAGTTCTGGACAATTCCGGGCGAGCGGGACGAACGTCTCCACGGCCGCACGACGACCACCGTCACCGACCCGGAACCCGAGGAGTACGAGCTCTACGACCTCACGGTCGATCCGATCGAGGAGCACAACCTTGCGCACCCAAGCACTGCCGACGAGCAATCCCGCGCGCTCCAGGAGACAATGCTCACACTTCTTCAGGAGCAGCTGGACGCCAAGCGACTCATCCCAACCACCGGCGAGCGCCCCGGATATCGGCCGCCGAGCCCCTGAACTAGCAGTCGGCGACCAGACTGCCGCTCTGGGCTCCAGCGACGACGCCAGGTGACTTTTCGCAACGAGACTGGTACTCCCGCCAAGTCTCGTGCGGCACAAAGTTGACGGCCGACCCATCATCGCGGGTCGGATCGGTACGCGATTGAGCGATTGGATCGCTGCGACTCGGACTGTGCGCTCGTCATCTGCGAGCTGATAGATGATCCGATAGGTGCCGACACGCAAGGAGCGCAAGCCGCGTAGCCGTCTGCGGAGCGCATGTCCGGCCTGCGGATCGCGCTCAAGCAATCCCGAGCGCATGCTCCACTGCGTCGATCAACTGCCAGTTCAGCCCAAGCAGTTGCTGCCAGGCGCTCCGCGCAAGAACAACCTTGGCCACGTCTCAACGGCTCGCACGACGCTCGGCCAACTCGGCGCGAAGCTCATCGAGCGTGACGCTCTCGCCGTGAGTTAGTTCGGCGATGCCGGCCTGGATCTGGGCGAGTGTGACGGAGTCCGACAGGATCTCAGCGGTCTCCTCCAAAGCCTCGTACTCGTCGATCGGGACGAGGGCAGCGGCCGGCTTGCCGTTGCGAGTGACGAGCACATGATCTCGGCGATCGGCGACGTCGCTGAGTAGTTCGCTGAGGTTAGTTCTGAACTCTCGGACGGGCACTATCTTCGTCATAGGCTGCGTGTACCGGATTGCTTACACGGATGCATGTGCCGCGGGGTTGGGACTGCCAACGTTGTTGCCACGCGGTCCCGAACCAGCGGCAGCGGTTGCATATAATTCGACCGAGAAGTAGAGAAGCCCCGCAAAACGGGGCTTCTCACATGCGCCCGGGAGGACTCGAACCTCCACGGACTATGAGTCCACAAGGCCCTCAACCGGAATCATCTCGTGTAGATACGGTTTCTGGCGTCTGAGGGTCGCGAATCGTGCAGTTTTCTGTACGGATTCGACGCCCTGGACAAGGTGGATGTTGCCACGAGTGTTGCCACGGATCTGGCGCCACCCGACGAGGCGGGCCGCGCAAACTGGAGAGGGTGGCTGTCGACCGCGCGGCCATGTGTCAGGTGGTCGGACTCCAGCGTCCCGACGATCGGAATCGTTGCTTAGCGATCGTCGGGCCCGGTGGGCTGGGCGGCCGATGGCCTGTAGGTCGCGGAAGCTGTATGACACGGGCGCCGGACGGGACTAGCTCTCATCTTCCCGCCGGTGATGATCGGTGTTACGTGTTGTCGATGGTCACCAGGCCGTGTTTCGCGGCGAATAAGCTTGCGAGCGCTCGGTTGCTCACGCCGAGCTTGGTGTAGATGTGCTCGACGTGGGTATTCGCGGTCTTGGGCGAGATCACCAGCTCGGCCGCGATCTCCTTGTTGGACATCCCGCGGGCCAGAAGACGCAGGATGTCGACCTCGCGGGTGGTCAGACCGGCCGGCCATTCGCGCCGCTTCGCCAGCCGTGTGTCCCGCGGCGGCGAGGACCGCCTGGGCGGCGTCGCCGTCGATACGGCCCGCGTGCACGTCCGCACGCAGCTCTGATGCTGCCTGCTCGGCGCTCTGCGCCGGCCGGTGTGGTCGCGGTTCGATCGGCGTGCGTGGTAGCTGTCGGCGGCGGCAAGGATGCGGCCGGCGGGGGTGATGTCGCCGCCGGTCAGCCCGCGCGGGTAGCCGCTGCCGTCGAGCCGCTCGTGGTGCTGCGCCGGCGACCGCGCCCGAGCGGCGCGAGCGCAGGTGACGCCGCGAGCATGCGCTCGGTCAGGTAGGCGTGCATGCGGGCCCGTTCGAGCTCGGCGGGGCTCAGCGGCCCTGGTTTGTCCCAGATCATGTTTGGCACGCCGAGCCTGCCGAGGTCGTGAACTAGTGCGGCGCGCCGCAGCAGCGTGGTGTCGGCCGCGCTCGAGCCCGTAGTGGTCCGCGCGCGCTCCGCGAGCGCCGCCACGCCGCGGGAGTGGCCGATCGTGTACGGCGACTTGACATCGACGAAGTCAGCGACCGCCTCGAGTGCCGACGTCGAGCTGCGCGTGGGTCAGCCGGTAGCGGGTGGCCGGCGATGCGGTTCGCGCGGCCTGCCATGCCTCCACGTGCTCGATCTCGATCGGAAAGGCGACTCCGCGGCGTCAGCGAACGTCTCCACCAGCTCCGGGTGAGAACTGGGTGCCCGCCCGTCGCGCGCCACCGACACCGCCGCCTCGACGCCGCCTGCGCGATGGAAGACCTCGACCACGTCCGCCAGGTTCACCAGCTGCGAGGTCAGCAGGATGTCCGCCCCCCTCGCTCCGCTTGGGCACGCCGCGTCCGTCCCAGCGCTCGAAGGTCTGTTCGACCGTGTCGCGAACGAGCGGCTCGAGGCCGACCGCGTTCCATCAGCTCGTCGGCAGCGCGCCAATGGTTGTCCAGCATCGACTCGGCCGCGTGCCGCCGTCGCCGATGAACGCCGGCATCATCCAACCCGCTGGCGCAGCGGCGCGTCGCCGCCGAGATGGCGCATCATGAACAGCGGCCCGGACGCTCACGCTTGCAAAATCGACCTGGCGGATAGTCGCTCTTGAGGACAGTTTCATCGCCGAACCACTTGGCCTGCTCGTAGGCGTCGATGTGGCACCCGACCCAGGCCACCAGTGACGCCGAAGTAGACGGCCTCGCCTCGTCCTCGGCCAAGCCGATCCGCTCGGCCAGCCCAAGCGCGATCAGACACTGGCGCAGCACGTGCTCCATCGGCTGGCCCATGCCGAGGTCCGCGCCGAACGACAGCACGCCTAACAGCTCGGAGAGTCTCAGGTCGCGAGCTGGCGCCGGAATCGCTCATCGGGCGGGAATGTACCCGCCCTGACGAGCCGATGGGCGCTCAGACGGTGACCACGACGTGCAGATATGTCGCCGGGATCGAGGTAGAGCCATCAGTGGCAGTGTTCTGACCCTCAAACAGCTCTGTCAGCTCAGCATGAAGCTGATCAGCGCGGCCGTCGGCCGTGGCGGCAGCGTAAGCGTTCATCGTCGGACCGTAGTAATCGCGGAAGTTCGCGAGCAGCTCGCTCGGAGGCCCCTCGTACACGAATGTCCACGTCTCGCGGCTGAAAGAAACCCGATCCGCGGCAATGCGGGCGCCGTCGAACCGCTCGCAGCACGTCAGCCTCGACACCCCAGGTGACGGGGCTGACGAACCCCTCAGGCGGCGGCGGCGAGTACGCACCGCTGATCCGCAAGAGCTGGGCAACGAGCGTCGGGTCGCCAGGTATCCAGTTGCCCATCACGATCCGCCCGCCGGGTCGGGTCACCCGCACCATCTCCTTCGCGACGTCAAGCGGCCGCGGGGCGAACATCGCACCGAAGATCGACACAACCAGGTCAAACGAGTCGTCACCCAAATCGCTCAGGTTCGAGGCGTCCCCTCCTCGAAGCGCAGGTTGTCGAGCCCCGCGGCCGTCGCACGCTCGTTACCAGCGGCGACAAGGTTGGCCGCGATATCAACCCCCAGCACGTCAGCGCCGAGCCGCGCCGCAGGCAACGCCGTGGTCCCGTCACCACAGCCAAGATCCAGCACCTGCAACCCCGCCGTGATACCCAAATCCGCGACTAGCGTCTCACCACTCTCACGCATGGCTGCCGCTATGCGCGTGAAGTCGCCCTTCTCCCACAGGACCCTATTGGGGTTGATCGTCTGCTCAGCCATGTCCCCTCGATCTGATTGCGATTCACCATATAGCGAGCAGGCTAAGCCGCCGCGAACGCCCTGGCATCGGGTATACACCCGATCTTCCGCCTACCTTTCTTGCCCATCCGCTTCTCCCGAAAGCCTGAGACGACCCCCAGAGCGTGAAATTCGACGAAGCTCTCAGAGCAAACGCATGAGCGGGTGATGAGCAGACCAGGTAACAGCATCCACTCCGCCTAGCTTCACACACGACTCCATGCCACGGAAGCGCAAGCCTCGCACCGCTGCCGGAGATGGCGTCTCAGAAGTGCTGTTGTCAAGGCCGGTTGATGCTCCTATGGGGAGCGTCCGGGGACCTGTGTAGGCGCATGCGCGTACACAGGTCCCCGGACGCTCTCTCGGGTGCTCCCGACTTCGGGCTGGCCTACGTAGAGCGCGAAATCGAGTTCGAGGAGAGCACCGCGGCGATCTGCACGACGTCGTCGAGTTCTCCGGTGGCGACAGAGATGACGAAGTCGTAGGCCTCGTCATTGCTGAGCGTGAGCCGACGGCCGTTCATGCCGAGAAACGCCACCGTCGCTGCGAGAGCGAGTCTTTTGTTGCCATCGACCAGCGCGTGGTTACGCGCAAGAGAGTGGAGCAACGCCGCCGCCTTCTCATGGATCCCCGGATAAGCATCCTCGCCAAAAGCGGAGGCTTGAGGGCGACCGAGCGCAGATTCGAGCAAGCCGTAATCGCGGACAGGTGGCTCGGCCTCGAGTACGCGGGTCGCGATATGGAGGAGTGAGTCGAGGTCGAGAAATATCACTCGCCCAGACGCCGTAGCGCTTCTGCGTACCTAGGTAGCTCTTGGTCGAGGACGTCGTCAAGTAGCTCGCGTCGGCTCGTTCGGTCGATGTATTCGCGCACAGCAGACCGCGCGACTTCTTGCATTGAGCGGCCCTCGCGGCAGGCGCGTTCTCTCAAGGCGTCCGTTTCATCATCGGTGAGGCGGAGAGTCATAGCCATGATCGCAACGGTATCACCGTTGATACCGTCGGGCTAGCCGGCGCAGCACGGCTGCTCATCGATCCAAGCGGCAGCCTGATGTTCGGGCTGCGAGTCAGGCGTGTCGTGGCGAGAAGGCTTTGCCGACATCGGAAGCAGCAAACCCGTGACAGCAGTAGCGATGCAGGTGGGGCAGGTGCCGCAACACGCCATAGGCGTCGCTTCCAACCATCGGGACAGGAACGGCAGCACGGAGATCAGCTTGAGCCGTAGCACCAAAGCAAGGCTACTCTCGCGCCTGCCGCTCGTCGATCGCAGCGGAACGTCACCGTTGGTTGTGCGGCGCGAGGTCGTGGTAGCGCTTGAGCGCTATGACTGCCCAGATCGCTTCAACGACCCCGAATGGCCACGTTCCCGCCAGGAACCCGTAGCTACTTGAGAGGGCGCACCAGATCGCGAACGCAAGTACGAACCGGGGTCCGCCATGCTCCAGCGCGTACATCAGCACCATGACCGTCAGGAGGCAGACGCCGTAGAGAGTCAGGACACCTGTAACGTTAGATCGTGCCGGTGAGGATGAGCGCACCGATGATGAGGAGCGTCAGCGCGGTGAAGGTGTTGCCCCAACGCTCGGGCCATTTCCCGCGAATCTCGTAGCCGCCTCGTGCGGCCGTGATGGTGAGCCCAACGATCGTCCCGATAGTCACGGCGGCGAACACCACAACAGATCCGACCGCCGTCGCAATCCCGGCAGTCGTGGCGGCGAGGAACACCGGGAGAATTGTGAGGTCCGGGGATGCCGCTGCTCCGAACGGCACCATGACGGCTGCGAGACCGTGGAGCCTCCTCCGGTCACTTTCATGGTCGTGATCGTGATCGTGATCATCGTCATCGGTGTGGTCGTGGTCATGGCCGTGCCCAGTCGCCTCAACGACAGCGAACCCGATGCCGGTGGCGATCAGGACGCACCCGATGATCGTCTCTTGCGCACTCTGGATCGTTGAACGGAACTGCAGACCGATCGCGATGATGACCGCGCCGAGCACGATCGAGACCAGCACATGTGCGATGCCGGCGAGGCCTGAAAGACGAGCGATCCGCGAGAGCGGATACCGGCGGGTGCGGCCAAGGACCGCCAACGGAACCCAGTGATCGGGGAGGATCGCGTGCCCGAATCCAACACCAGCGGCAGCGGCGAGCAGCGCAGGACCAGTGCTACTCATGCCTCAGCCGCTTGCTGTGATGGGCTCGACGCAAGCCCCAGGCGCAGATGCTCAGTGTGAGAGACAGCCTCACTCAGGAGAGCCCGGACATGATCGTCGTGAAGCGCATAGATCACTTGCTTGCCGTCGCGCTCACCAACGACCAGACCCAGGTGACGCAGCACCCGCAACTGGTGAGAAACGGCGGACTGGCGCATCCCGACCTCGTCCGCCAGCTCCCCGACAGAGCACGGGCGTACACCTAAACGGCTCAGAATACGAACCCGGCTCGGCGTGGCCAGCGCCTGCATCGTCTCCGCAACCAGCCCTGCGGTCTCGGCCGGCAGAAGCGCCAGATCAGCCTCTGTCCCATGACTCATGCCTACATGATCGCATGAACACCTGTTAATACGTTAGCCCTGAGCAAGCTCGACGACTGAGAAGGACTCGCTCGCATAAAGAGGACGCGTCGCGCTGCTGCCACCTCGCTTCCGCTACGGGCTTACTGGGCATCCTGTGTTGTCGGCGGATGTCGGGAGAGCGCAAGGGTGATGGCAGAGAGTAGGTTCGCTGTGGTGGATTGGGCCAGCGAGGAACACGACTTGTTCGCGCAACTCTCCGAGTGCTGCGGCGGCTATCCCCGAGTCGCAGGGCGTCGGCCAGCGCGGCGAGCTCTGCCACTTCGGGCCAGGACTCCACGAGCATGGGGAGCCGTGCGTCAAGCGGAGTCACCGATTGGCCTGTGATCTTGCCGTTGGGATCGGGCCAAACGGGCGGGAGGCCGTCGTCGCTGATCTCGTTGCTGAGCGGCGCCGCGGCCCAGGCGGTCGGGACGCCGCGAACGACCGGGCCCAGGCGCACCGGGTCGAAATATCGGCGTCACCCACCGTGTAGCCGCATGATCGGAAAAAGCAGAAAGCCCGCTATATAGCGGGTCTTTTGCCAGTGCGCCCGAGAGGACTCGCACCTCCACGGACTACTAGTCCACAAGGCCCTCAACCGGAATCGCGCTGCGCAGATACGGTTCCTGGCGTCTGAGGGTCGCAAACTGTGCAGCTTTCTGTACGGATTGGACGTCCTGGACAGGATGGAATGTTGCCACGAGTGTTGCCACGGATCTGGCGTGACCGGACGCGTAAGAGCGGCCCGCGTGACTGTGATGGTGGTGGCTGTCGGCTGCGCAGCCGTGCGTCAGGTGGACAGACCCCAGTGTCCTGACGACTGGATGCGTGGCATTCCACGCCTGGCTCTTGTGTGTCGGTTGGCCAGGCGATCGCCACTTCGTCGCTCATGAGTACCGCAATGCCTGTCTCGCGGGCAGGGTGAGCGAGCGGGTTGCCGCGCCGATCGGGACTGGAGATCGGTGGTCGGGAGGCACGTCTTGAAGGGGAAACCGGGTCGGTCCTGCACGCGATCGCGCACCCGGTGGAGTCAGGGGCAAGAGTTGGTGGACCTGGGCGTATCTCAGCAGCAGTTGCAGCTGCTGTGGGGGCTGAACCCGATGGGCGTGCAATCCGCGCATGTGTCGCCTCGCCAGGTAGTGCGGCTCTCGTAGGCGGCTAGTCCGGCGATCCCGAGCGCGGCGACAGGGTCAAGCCACCACGAGCCGAATAGCTGGTTGGTGAGGATGCTGAGCAGCACGGCAACGGCGCTGAGTGCGCACAGCCCTGATTGTGCGGCGTCGCCGGCTGTCGCCGCCGAGTCGAGCTGGGCGGCGACATGGTTCTTGGCACGTGCGAGTAGCGGCATGAAGATGACTGCGCCGAGTGTCACTGCGACGCCGGGCCAGCTTGTGTCGGGGTGGCGTACGGTGGCGAGTGAGTCGATTGCGGCGACCGTCAGGAACACTGCGAGTGCCGCGAAGCAGATCGCGATCGCATGTTGGGCGCGGCGCTCGGCATCCGCGGAGTTGCCGCGTCCGGCGGTGTAGAGCCACAGGATCGTTGCGGCGGATGCGAGTTCGATCAGCGAGTCGAGCCCGAAGCCGAGCAGCGCGACCGATCCGACGGCCAGCGCCAAGGCGATCGCGACACCGGCCTCGACACTCATCCAACCGATGCTGAGCAGCGAAAGCTGTCGGGCGCGGCGCATCAGACGCGCGCGAGCCGCCTGTTCGCGGGGTTTGAGGCCTGTTGGCGAGTTAGGTCCTGCGTGGTGGACCGCGAGCGGCAGCTCTACCGGTGCCGAGTTCAAGGATCGATCCCGGTGCGTGTCGTGGGGCGCGCGTGTTGCAGTTGGGTATCCAGCAGCGCGTGCCCGAGATCGGTCAGCGAGTAGAACACGACCTTACCCTGGCGCCGTGAACTTGCCAAACCTGCGTCACGCAGCGTGCGTAAGTGGTGGCCAACCAGGTTCTCGGCGCGGCCGGTGATCCAAGCGAGGTCGCAGACGCACAGCTCGCCGCCTTCCCGCAATGCTGCGGTGACCGTCAGCCGGGTCGCGTCACCCAGTACCCGGGCTCGGGAGGCGGCAACCGCGATCAGCTTGTGGTTCAACTGCGCTCGCACGTGCTCGGCGCGCGGAAGGTCAAGGCACAGCAGGTCGCAGCGATCAGACGCCATCCAGTCATCCTAACTCATATTGCGATGATCGCCGGAGTGGGGCGATCACGGGCCTGTCAGTGCACGCGGATTGCGTGTGCGAGCGTGAGCCCGATCACGTGGTTGTGCGCTTTGATCCTGATCTCGCAGGGCCCATCACCAATTGATGCCGGAGCCGGGTCGGCCGCGGATTTCTTGCGGACCTTCAGTGGTTGGGTCATGGCAATCGTCTACCTGATGTATGTGGCCACCGGTGTTGCCAGGGCGCTGGTCCGTCCTACCGCTCCTGATCACATTCTCCATCTCTGCAGACAGGCGATCGCGGCACCGACCCGGCGGCCGAATTGTCAGTCTGTATCGAGATGTCCGGCGACCGCGGTCTCGGGTAGGCGCCGCGTTGGTTGAGATCGCCTTGTCCACCAGTCGTGTAGCACGATTTGGATTGCAGCCGCAGTGGGGATCGCAAGCAGCGCTCCGAGAATCCCGAGCAATGAGGCTCCGACGAGTACCGAAATGATCGTCACGATCGGATTGACACGCAACGCTCTGCCGTAGACGGCTGGCTGAACCACGTAATCCTCGAAGCGTTGCCAGACGACGATGAACACGATCCAGATGATCGTGGCAGTCGGAAAGCTGACGGTCAGCGTTGCGAGCGCGACGAAGATGGCCCCGACGGTCGCGCCGACCAACGGGATCAGGTCGAAAAATCCGACCACGAACCCGAGTGAGAGTGCGTAGGGCACCCCCAATACCAGAAGAACGATCCAGGTTGCGATCGTCGCCAGGATGCTTATCGCGATGTTTCCGAGCACGTAGTCAGCCACCGCACGATTGATCTCCTGGAGCAGGTTCTGGTAGCGGGGTCGGCGCTCACCAGCGAGTGAAAGCAGCATCTCGCCGTACCCACGGGAGTGAAGGACCAGCAGGAACGCAACTGCAAGCACGGTGACCAACTCGCCAATGAAACGGAAGGCTTGCACCGTCACGTCACTCAGGGGCCCTGCGAGATGGCCGAGGATCTGTGGAAGCCGCTGGGCGTCGTGGACGAGCTTCGTCGAGATGTGGTACCGGTTGTCGTAGTGGCGGAAGAGGTGATTGCGCCTCAGCGCATGCGCGTACGACGGTGCGTCATGGGAGAGCTGATTGACCTCCTTCACGAGGCTCGGCACCACCACATACCCGAACAGCAGTACGCCGGCAAGGAGGAGGAGGTAGGCGATCAGAATGACCAGTGCTCGCGGCACTCGGGTCCTGGCAACAACTGCGTTCACCATTGGAAGCAGAGCCAACGCGAGGAACAGGCTGATCAGCAACAGCTCGACGATCGCACGTACCCTCCACACCAAGTAGACAAATGCCGCGCAGACCGCCACGATCAGAACGATCCGGATGACGCCACCGAGCGACGGCGTCATCAACCGCACACTCGTGGGCGATGAACACCTAGAAGAGATTGGATTGCCGACAGTGCCCGCGACGCGCCCAGGCGGATCCGACTCCGACTCCGACGAGGGTGTCAAGGCCGAGCGCTCCTTCCGGTGGCTACATGGTCGCTGTGCATGCTCAGGACGACCGCTTGGCGGACGTGAATGTTCGAATGGCGGGCTACCCTTCTGTGCCCACCATAAGGCCGCACACGGCGGCACCACCAGCAGCTGAACCAACAGGCTGCGCTACCGGTTGTGGATGTCGGTCGCGGCTTATGGTTGCTGGGCAGACTGAGGAAAGGGACCGGGTCAGCGGAACTCGCGCCACATGCACGAGATGGTCGGTCCGCCGCCTGGGGCTGCGAACTCGCCGACCATCACAAAGCCCAAGCGCTCGTAGCGGTGGTCGTTGTCGCGGTTGCTGGACTCGAGGTAGGCAGGGAAGCCTTGTTGGTCGATCAGTGCGAGGTTGGCTGCCAACAGACGCATGCCCTTGCCCTGTCCTCGGTGGTCAGGATGTGTTCCAAGGAGGCTGAGGTAGTAGTGCGGCGTGTCGCGCGGATGGTTGGCGTCGAAACGGTCAAGCAGGGTCAACACCTGATCCGCGTGAGCGGCGACAAGTTCGCGCAGCAGCGGCTCTACCCGAGCCTCGTCCTCGTCGCTGAGCTCCGGCTGATCTGGGGGGATCCACAATGATGCAGCGCCACCGTCCTCAGTCATCCAAACGTGGCCGTATGGGAGCGCGCTGTGCATGTAGAGCCCCCACCAGATGCGGTGGTTCGCCAAACGCGTAGCCGGATTGGGGAAGGCCCAAGCCCACGTCGGATCGTGTTCGAAGGCAAGTGTGAATAGCTCGGTCACCTGCTCGCGCTGGTTGGCTGTGACCTGCCTGATCCCCGGCGTCGCGCCCGATCGACTTTGCGCCTCATCCGCCATTTCCCACGGCTCCTCTCGGTCCCCGGACCTGCCTCCCGACGGACCCTAACCTCTCGAGCTGACCCCTGCATGGCAGGAAATAACAACGAGGCTCCGGCAGGCCGTCGGCGACCCCGCATCTCGCCGTGTAAGACGTTTAGCGGGATAGTGGATAGGGTCCGGCGAAACCGAACACCTATATGCCCCGTGGCTATATGGCGCAGGTCGCGTTCGGCCGGGTGATGGTCGCTGCCGTTACGCTCGTCCCGGTCGCTATTGCGCGCCGGCAGCGGCTACCCGTCTCGTGGCAGACATGAGGCCATCTGCTGATCGCCGGGGGCGCTGCTCAACGCGATCCCCTTCACCCTGTTCGCATACGGCGAGCAGCACGTCTCCAGTGTCCTGGCCTCGGAGGGCAGCTACATCGTTGGGTGGGTTGGAGTCGTATTGGACTCGCTGCGGTGGCCGGCGTGATCGCCATCGTCTCTGGTTTTCTTGGGTCAGAGCAGGCTCATGAGGAGGTTGCCCGGAAGTTCGTAGAAGTTTGAGGCGGTCCGCCCGGCCCGTCCGCTCCTGTTGGGAGCGTTCTGGTCGCCAAACACAGTCCGTCAGGGACAGGAGGACCGCCATGAAGAAGGTAACCGGATCGCAGGTCGCCACGGGGTCGGAGGCTGCGGAGTTGCCGCTGCCTGCGGAGATTCAGGAGGCGCTCGGTGAGCTCGTCGGTGCTGCGCGGGAGGGGCTGCTCGCTCTGAGCGTCGGTGTCGGGTTGCGGGTCGTGCACGAGCTGATGGAAGCCGAAGTCGACGAGGTAGTCGGCCCGAAAGGGAAGTGGAACCCGGACCGTGCGGCGAGCCGGCACGGGCACGAGCAGGGGTCGATGACGTTGGGTGGCCGCAGGGTGCCGGTCACCCGTCCCCGTGTCCGCAGCGTGGAGGGACAGGAGCTGCCGGTCGCGACCTATGAGTACTTCGCTGACCGTGATCCGCTGCAAAGAGCGGTGATGGACCGGATGCTCGCGGGGGTGTCGACCCGGAAGTTCGCGACGGGTCGGCGAGCCGGTCGGCGAGCAGGTCAAGCAGACCGCGACCGCCACCAGGAAGAGCTCGGTGTCGGAGGTGTTCATCGAGCGGACCCGCACCGCCCTTGGGGAGCTGATGTCCCGCCGGCTCGACGACACGCGCCTGGCGGTGATGATGCTCGACGGCCTTGATATCGCCGAGCGCACCCACATCGTCGCGTTGGGTGTCTCGACCGACGGTGTGAAGATCCCGCTCGGCCTCTGGGAAGGCTCGACGGAGAACGCGACCCTGGCCCGCTCGCTGCTCGCCGACCTCGTCGACCGCGGCCTTGACCCGTCACAGGCGATCCTGTTCGTGCTCGACGGCGGCAAAGCGCTGCGCAAGGCGATCAAAGACGTGTTCGGCGAGCACGCGCTTGGTGCATCGCTGCCACCGGCACAAAGAAAGGAATGTGACCGACCTGCTGCCCGAACGCGACCGTCCGCAGGTTCTCGCCAGGATCCGTGGCGCGTGGGCGCTGGCGGACCCGGCCGTCGCCCAGCAACAACTCGAACGGCTCGCCTCAGAGCTCGAGCGCACCTGGCCCGACGCCGGCGCGTCGCTGCGCGAAGGGATGCCCGAGACGCTCACATTGATGGGTCTCGGGATCACCGGCAACCTCGCCAAGACCTTGTGCTCAACCAACCCGATCGAGTCGATGATCGAGATCGTCCGCCACACCCAACGCAACGTCAAACGCTGGCAGGACGGAGACATGCGCAAACGCTGGACCGCCGCCGGGATGCTCGTCGCCGAGGCCCAGTTCCGGCGGATCGTCGGCTACAGCCAGCTCGCGCAGCTCGTGACCGCGATCGAGCACCGCCACCACACCCTCCAAAGCCTGACCATCACCGCGCTTCAGGAACGCGACACCGTTACCGTGTGACACTCAAACCGGCGCGATCGTCACCGAACTTCCACGACGATCCGGGCAACCTCCTCATGAGCCTCGTTGAAGCCTTCCCTCCGCCCTTCCCTCCGCCAAAGAAGCACCGGTGCTGCCTTCGAGCCAGCGCCGGTGCGCGGCCGAGGAAGCCGTGGCGAGAACCGTTTGGGGCGTGCCGAGGGTCTATTGGCGTGAACCCTCTTTCGCTCGATTGAAAGGACCCAATGACCAACTTGAGTGATGAGCACCCCGTCATCATGTCGACACCCCACGATGGCGCCCAGCGCGCGACTTTCGCCGCCGGATGCTTCTGGGGCATAGAGGCTGCGTTTCGCGAGCTCGACGGCGTGCTTGATGTGACCGTCGGCTATACCGGCGGCGCGAAAACCGATCCGACCTACGAGCAGGTGTGTGGCGGCAGCACCGGCCACGCCGAGGCAGTGGAGGTCATCTTCGACCCAGCGACGGTGAGCTACGTGGATCTGCTCTACACCTTCTGGCACCTCCACAATCCGACCACCCTGAACCGTCAGGGTTGGGATCTCGGAAGCCAGTACCGCTCCGCGATCTTCTTCCATGATCCGGAGCAGGAGCGGCTCGCCCTCAGGACCCGCGACGTCGAGCAGGAGTCGCTGGTCAAGCCGATCGTGACCGAGATCGTCCCGGCGACGACCTTCTACCGAGCCGAGGAGTATCACCAGCGCTACTTCGAGCGCTCCGGCGCCGCGTGTGGCGTCACCATCGAGGTGCCGTCGTCCCGCTGAGGATCTGGCGGATCAGTGCGCCTGCTCGAGCCGGAGGTACGGCTCGAGCAGGACACGAAGTTTCATACGCCCGCGATGCAGGCGGCTCTTGAACGCGGCTTGCCGGACGCCGGCCACTGCTGCTGCCTCCTCAGTGGAGAGTCCTTCGAGGTCACGCAGGACGACGGCGGCGCGAAGGTCGGCTGGCAGCTCTGACAGCGCCTCCTCGAGCACTTGTTCGAATTCGCGGTCAAGGGTGCGGGCCTGCGGGCCCGCACCGGTGGCGTCCGGTAGGGCAGCGATCGTGTCCTCGTCGTCTGTCCGGCTGGACGCCGTCGGTGGCCGGCGCCGCGCAAGCCACCGCTGGGCTTCGTTGAACGCGATCCGGTAGAGCCATGTGGAGAACTGAGATCGTTCCTCGAACCGGGGGAGGCCACGCCAGGCGCGGACGAAGACCTCCTGCGCGACCTCGTCGGCCTCCTGTCGGTTCAATCCGAACCGTCGCAGCGCGCCGTAGACGCGGGCTGAGTGCTCGGTCACGAGCTGCGCAAAGGCACTCTCGTCTCCGGCACGGGCCCGTGAGATCAGGGCGCGATCGGCACTGGGATCAGCCGTCGGCTGGCTCATGCAGCCTCCGCAAGACGGCGCCGGCGATCGCCGGCACGTCGGCGATAGGTTCCGGCGCCGGCGCGCTGTGGAGCAGGCCGAGCATGCGCCGCAGATCCTCGAGCACACCCCGGCACTCGGGACACTCCGCCGTATGGCGCTCAAGCCGCGCGCGGGCCCGCGCAGCCAGATCGGAGTCGAGGTAGGCGGACATGTGTCGGGGAGCCCACCGGTGATCTAGGCGGAAGCGCAGCGGGTGCCAGAGGCGGCTCATCTGCCGATGTGACCCGATCATTGACGGGAAAGGTTCGCAGACCACTCCGGACCGGCGCACGCAATGAACCGTTTTGGCGCCAGCAGGGTCCAAATGGTCACATGTATCGCGAAAGGAGCGCAATGACCAATCGCATCGAGAAGACCGACGAGCAGTGGCGCCAAGAGCTCACGCCGGAGGCATACCAGGTGCTTCGCCACAAGGGGACCGAGCGGCCGTTCACCGGCGCCTACGTCCACACCAAGGAGGACGGCATCTACCGCTGCGCTGCCTGTGACGCCGAGCTGTTCTCCTCCGACACGAAGTTCGACTCAGGTACCGGCTGGCCGAGCTTCACTGACCCGGCCAACCGCGCGAACGTCGAGCTGCACGAGGATCGCAGCCTGTTCATGCGCCGCACCGAGGTGACCTGTACCGCCTGTGGCGGGCACCTCGGACATGTCTTCAACGACGGCCCTGACGGCTGTGACCGCTACTGCATCAACTCGGTCGCCCTCAAGCTCGACCCGGCGTCAGCCGAGTAGCCGCTCGCGCGCGCCACTGTCACGACGAAGAGCTCTCAACTGGTCCACCCAAACGGCACCATGTCGCTAAGCGGCGGCTCACTTGCTCGCGCCAGTTCGAGCTCAAGCCGGTATCCCGTGACTGGGCAGAACCACGCGTGAAGCGTGATTTTCCCGGCCATCTCTGGCTCGCCACCGGCGAACTTCGGTGCAAGCTCGGCGAAGCTGAGCTTGTGGTGGTGAGCCCTCTCCTTCCACGAGCCTTCGGCCGGTCCGAGGTCGGCGCCGTTGCGCCACCAGCGACCGTCCACGACGCGTCGGTGTCGGGATGCCTTCATTGGCGGCTGGTGGCGCGCGTTGCGGCTGACCCGTGCTCGCAAGCCACGTTCACTGTCAGAGGACGGTGGGGCCGGTTTGGTTGGGGTAGTCGGTGCTGAACGCGAGTTCTTTGCCGGCGTCGTACTCGGCGCGCTGCATGTCGAGTTTCACGCCGATCCGGCGGTGGGCGTCGCTGCCGAGGATCACCCAGTGACGGGCTTCGCCTGAGTTGACGACGTGGTAGATCGCGGCGGCGGCACGGGCGGGGTCGCCGGGCCACATCTCGGGGGTGATCGTCTTGAGCATCTCCCGGAACGCGCCTGAGGTTGCCGCATAGGAATCGATCGGCGTGCCGGAGAACTTGGTGCGCGTCTCCAGGCCGGTGCGGAAGGAGCCCGGTTCGACGAGGAACGCGCGCAGCCCGATCGGTTCGAGTTCCTGCCAGAGGGCCTCGGTCAGGCCTTCGAGCGCGAACTTGCTCGAGGCATACCAGCCGTTGACCGGGAGGCTCGCGATCCCATCCATTGAGGAGATGTTGATGATCGTGCCGCGGCCGCGGGCGCGCATGCCGGGGAGCACCTCTCGCAGGAGCGCGGCGGCGGCGAAGAAGTTGACCTCGAACTGGGCGCGGTAGTCCTTTTCCTCTTGCTCTTCGATCGCGCCGATGAAATCGATGCCGGCATTGTTGACCAGAATGTCGATCGCGCCGAATCGCGCCTCAGCCTGGCTGATGGCGTCGGCTCGTCGCTGGGGATCGGTGACGTCGAGCGTGACCGCGAGACCCGTGTCGGGATAGGTCTCGGTGAGCGTGGCCATCGGATCGAGCGTGCGTGCTCCGAGCACGACCTGGTCGCCCTGCTCAAGCACATGTTCTGCGAGTGCGTACCCGATCCCGCTGGATGCGCCGGTGATCAGCCACGTTGATTTTTCCATCTGGATTTTCCTTTCAGCCGATGATGGGTGTTGACATCAGAACGCCGAACCGTCGACGCGGCATGAGTAGACGCGAATTAGCTCTCCGACGTGAAGTCCGCCGAAGCGCTCAACTCGGCCCACTGCTCCAGCTCCGCGGCACGTGCCGCGCCCGCATCCCGTGCCTGAGCGACAGCGGCCGCTCCGAGCAGGAGCCGGCGCGGCGGATCGTCGTTGTCGACGACCTCAAGGATCACCCGCGCGGCGCGCGCGGGGTCTCCGGGCTGCGTACCGTTGGTCCGCTCCCGCATCCCGTTGATCTCCCCAACGCTCGGCTCGTAGTCGGCGCCGACCTCGTGCAATTGCATCGAGGATCCCTGCCAATCAGTGCGGAACGCGCCGGGCTCAATGATGATGACCTTCACGCCGAACGGCTTGACCTCGTTGGCCAGCACCTCGGAGAACCCTTCCACAGCGAACTTGGCCGCCTGATAGGCGCCCATCCCCGGGGTGCCGCCGACCCGCCCGCCGACCGAGGAGAACTGCACGAACGCGCCAGAGCGTTGCTTGCGGAGCACCGGTAGCGCCGCGCGCGTGACGTTCACCACCCCGAAGAAGTTCGCCTCGATTTGGGCACGGAAGTCGTCCTCATTCATCTCCTCAATCGCGGCGCTGTTGGCATAGCCGGCGTTGTTGACGACCACGTCGAGTGCCCCGAACGCGTCAACCGCTGCCTGCACCGCGGCCCGCGCGGCCACAGGATCGGTCACATCGAGCGTGGCCGCTCGACCACGATCGCCGAACCCGGCCAGCAGATCGGTCAGCTGCTCAGGGCGCCGGGCGGTCGCCAACACCCGGTCTCCACTCTCCAGAACCGCACGCGTGAGCTCAAGCCCAAACCCCCGAGAACTGCCCGTGATCAACCATGTTCTGCTCATCTAACAGCTCCGATCTAATTAAACAACCGGTTATATATGGAGCCTTTCAGATTTCGCCAACCATGTCAATAACCGGTTAGATAGATAGACTCAGCCCGGTGGCGAGCCACAGCCCACCCGAACGGACCCGCGACGCAGCACGCACCAAACAGCGGCTCCTCGACGCCGCGCGCGACGAGTTCGCCGAGCACGGCATCGCAGGCGGCAGGGTCGAGCGGATCGCGGCCGCCGCCCGATGCAACAAGGCGCTGATCTACGCCTACTTCGACAGCAAGGACGCACTGTTCGACGCGGCCTTCGCCGTGCACGTCCAGGCGCACATGGACCGCGTCAACTTCGACGCCACCGACCTCCCCGCCTACGCCGGACGCCTATTCGACATCTTCGAAGACGACCCAGCCGTCATCCGACTGGCCTCCTGGTACCGCCTCGAGCGCTCCAACGGCCCCGGACTCCCTGCCGTAATCTCAGCGAACCAGACCCGGCTAGAAAAACTGCGCCAAGCCCAAAGCGAAGGCAAACTGACCGGTCGATGGGACGCAACCGCAATCCTCGTCCTCGTCCAATCGATCGCCGGCGCCTGGGCAACACTGAACCCAGAGTTCAGCGTGACCACAGCCCCCGGCCGCACAACCAGAAGAGTCGCCGTCATCGACGCCGTCTCACGACTGATCGCACCCGACTGACCGAACAAACACGAATGAGCAGCCTGCTCGTCGCAGAAGCCCGGAGAGGACTCGCGGCAAATACGGTCGGCTCGCCGCTGGACCAGCAGCCAGCGACATCCTGGCAACCCCGGGCACGGCGCATACGCAAAGCCGACCTGTCGAAAGCCCCCCGGACGATCGTGTTCGCCCGGATAAGCAGGGCCCGTGCAGCACAGCCAGCCCGTCCCTGCTCATCGCCAATCCGAGCATTTCCAGCCCCGGCGAATTATCGCGAGGCCGTCGCGTAACCTCTCGGGCGCGGCGGCTCGCGAGCCCTGCTCCCGGCAAGCTGCCGGTTCTCCTGCGGCTTTGTCAGGCTGGAACTCCAGACATCCGTTCGTGGGCGAAGCGGACTACCATCGCGCCCTCGCCGACTGCGGTGGCGCATCGTTTGATCGACCCCGATCGGACGTCTCCCGCGGCGAATATGCCGGGAACGTTCGTTTCGAGGAACCGGTCGGCTCCCGCGTCCGCGCCGGTGAGCACAAAGCCGCGGGCATCGCAGGCGACGACATCGCGCAACCACTCGGTGCATGGGGAGGCGCCAAGGAACAGGAACAGGAACGACACGGGAAGCTGTTGCCCGTCTCGCAGGGTGACGGCGTCCAACTGGCCGTCAGCGCCGTGGACAGCCGCGATCTCGCTGCGGTCCCGGACAGTCACGCCGTACCGGGCGAGATCGCTGATCAGATAGTCGGACATCGTTTCGCTCAGGCTCGCGCGGCGGTGCAGCAGTGTGACCAGCGCTCCCCCACGGGCGAGCCAGATCGCCGCCTGCGCGGCGGAGTTCCCGCCGCCGACAACCGCGACACGGGTGGCTGCGCAGCGCTGCGCCTCGGGCGGTCCTGCCGCGTAGAAGACGCTCGAGCCCTCGTAGTCCGCGATGCCCTTGACCGGGAGGCGCCGGTACTCGGCGCCGGTCGCAAGCACGACCACGCGGGCGGCGACGCACTGGCCTCCCTCGAGCCTGACGACATGCAGATCCTCGCCAGGCTCAAGCGCGGTCGCCCGGTACGGGGTGGCCGACCGAGCGGAGAACTTCCGCGCCTGGGTGATCGCGCGCAAGGTCAGCTCTGACCCGCTGATACCGGCCGGAAAGCCGAGGTAGTTCTCGATCCGCCGCGAGGTGCCAGCTTGTCCCCCGAGGGCAGTGCCCTCGACGATCAGTGTGTCCAGTCCTTCAGATGCCCCGTAGACCGCGGCGCCAAGGCCAGCTGGGCCGCCGCCCACGATCAGCAGGTCGACCTCTTCGCGCCGAGCGAGCTCCAGTCCGATCCCGAGCGCGCGGGAAACCTGCCCCGGTGACGGATTTCGCATCTCCGGACCACCGGGCAGTCGGACGAGTGGCAACTCGGCCGGGCCTAAACCGTCGATCGCCTCCCGCGCCTCCTGCTCAGCCGCCAGGTCGGTGTCATGCCAGGTGAAAGGCAGCCGATTGCGCCGCGCGAAGTCGACCAGCCCGCGCGTCGGCGCCGAGGAGTGAGGTCCGACCACCTCCATGCCCACGCCTGCCCGCGTCTGCAACATCTCCCGGCGCGCGGTGAACGCGGCTAGGATCACCGCGCTCAGTGCGCCGTCGTCGTCCAGCAGCGGGCGTAGCTGCTCGCGCTCGATCGCGACGTATCGCATCGGTGCTGTGACGACCGCCGTCAGATACACGGTCTGGCCTGTGAGCAGGTTGATCTCACCCAGGAACCCAGACGGTCCGTGCCTGACGATCTCGTTTCCCTCGGCGTCGAGAATCGCCGCCTCACCGTCAAGAATCACGATCAACGGGTACCGGCGGTCGCCGACCGTGAACAGCACATCACCGACGGCGGCGTGGCGCTCCTCTCCAAGGGTGGCCAGCGTGGCCAGCTGCTCTCGGGAGAGCATCGGCTGTGCGGGAGATGCGCTCATTGGAGCATCGGCGATGGGGGGATGCGCGTCTGCCCCTTGACGTCCGAGATGATCATCGCGACGTCATCGACGAAGCAGTAGCTCCACTCCTCGCCAGGCTCGAGCGACCGGATCAACGGGTGCCGCTGAGCGGCGTCCACAGCCGCAGGCAACTCGGTCACCACCACCCAGCCCAGCTGGGAGCATCTCTCCGGACTCACCGATACCCAACCCCAGCGCCGCCGTCGCTGTTTGAACGAACTTCTACTCCCACGGGCCCAGCATGACAAACCTGTCAAGCACGACGAACCGGCAGTGCGCGTCATGTCGAGGCCTCTTCGAACGGTCGAGCGACTCCGCGAACTGAGCGACACCGCCAATGGTTCGCGCACGTCGTCAGATAAGCCGGCGAAGCCACGGGGGAAGGGGGGTCGGAGGCCAGCCGCGTTGCCGAAGCGCCGCGAAGCGGGCGTAGGAGCGGCGGACGACGCGCCAGCCCAGATTGTGCGGCGACGCTCGGGTCGGTTCTGGGGGATTCGTGCAAGCGCCACCTGGCCGCCGTCGAGCCTCAGCGTCACGGGGACGGTCGTCAGGGAAGTGATGTCCAAACGCAGGCAGGCCGCTGCGCGACGCGCCACGCGAAGCCTCGTCCTCGATCACGTCCCAGTGCCGCGCCCGAAGTGCAGGTACTCAGCAAGGGCGTGACGGACGCCAGCAACTTCGTCAGGTCAAGACCTCCGACACGCGGTTAGTCTCACGCGCCCAACGGAACGCCCGTGAGAGACGCGCAACTCTCAAGCAACAGTTGATGCAACTCATCATCGTGCGCAAGTGGTGCCGGACTTCGAGGCCGTTGATGGTAGAAGTAGCCGCCCGTGATATTCGCGGTCTCAGATGACGCGGCCAACCAAGCCTGTGTCGACGGCGCCTGGGTGAGATCATCCGGGGCGCCCGACCCGCCCATCTTCGTCGCGACCCAACCAGGCTCGACGGCGTTCGCCATCACTCCGGGCCAGCGCGCGGCGACGATGAAGGCAAGTGCGGTATCCAGCAACTTCGAATCGGAGTACGCCTGCGCACCATTCCAACGCCGCCGCTCCCACTGCAGATCAGCAAAATCCGGATCGCCGCCCTGGTGCATACCCGAGCTCAGATACACCAGCCGATCGGGACGATCCATCAGCGCGGTCAGCAGATAGGGCGCCAACACGTTGATCGCGAATACGTGCTCCAGACCGTCGGTCGTTTCGCTGCGGCCCTCGCGGTAACCAACACCCGCGTTGTGGATAACCACGTCAAACCGCCCGTACTCGTTCGCGTCCGCAGCCAGCTGACGCGTCCGCTCGATGCTCGACAAATCCCCGACCAGCACCGTCGCAGCTCCGGGCGCATTCGCTAGCGCCTCATTCCCACGCCGTTGGCTGCGAGCATGCAGAACAACCTCGTGCCCGTCCCGGATCAGCAACAGGGCCGCCATCAGGCCCAGCCCGTCGGCGGACCCCGTGACAAAGATGCGACTCATCGCAGCCGAGTCTGGCCGCACGCGGGGCCGCCGTCAAATTCGGATCTGCCCGAGGGCGTCAGGAAATCTGTGTAGGGAGCGCCGGGATAATCCGGTCTGGAGAAAGGAATGAGAGAGTCCAACATTGAAGGCGTAGCGAGCCGCGGTGGCCCCGAGCCGTGCGTTGTCGTCCGTGAGGGCGGCGGCGAAGCGTCGGTAGGGTACGTGCAGGCCGGGCTATTGAGCCTCGTAATCTTCTGTTCGGGGTGCCGACGCGGTCCTACAACGCGGAAGGCAACATCGTTGGCGGCGTTTTCGCGAGCCGTCGATGGACTCCGCGGGGTCGAAGAACCTGGGCATGTACGGAATCTCCGGATGCGAGAACCGGGAGATCCCATGATCATCCGCCTGTCGTGATGGAGGGGCGGGTCGTGCGGGAAAGGCTGAGGCCGTAATCCCGTGATGCACGATCGTGGGAAGTCCGACGATCCAGTAGTACCTGCGAAATCGCTGAACAAGGCCCCGGTTGGGGTGGCGGAGGTGGTGGAGGGAAGGGGATCGCCTGAGGGAAACGCGACCGGCTCAACGCGTTCCGGACTCAGTGCCGGGCAGAGCGCGTCAAGCGGGCTGGATCGCGTGCGCCGTGTGGCGCGCAAGGACAAGGATGTGCGGTTCACCGCGCTCCTGCATCACGTTGACGTTGATCGTCTTCGGACGGCGTATCGGGCGATTCGCCCGAGGGCCGCGCCGGGGGTGGACGGCATTACGTGGCACGAATACGGGCAGGATCTGGAGGAAAACCTCCAGGATCTGTACGCGCGTGTGCATGATGGGAGCTACCGGGCGAAGCCGTCGTTGAGGGTGTTCATACCGAAACCCGATGGGCGGCAAAGATCGCCCGTGACCCGAGCAGCGGACACCGCCGCTATCGCGAGGAGGAAGTCGACACCGAGCAGGTGCTGGCGTGTCTGCGTGCGATGGGTGTCGGGATCGCGAATATGCGCACCTACCAGTCGAGCGCTCGTACTGATGGCGCCGACAAGATAGGCAGCGCTAGAGGCAATCTGGGCAATTTTGCCGATGTGACTGTGTCGGGGTGTGCGTAGGTTCAGGGCGTGTCAAGCGACCTACGCCAAGAGGAGCCCCGAGATGCCGCGATACGTGGTGCAGCGCACCTTTCCTGACGGATTGCACATCCGGATCGACGACGGCAGCGCTGAGCTTTGCCGTGGGATTGTCGAGCGCAACGCTGAGGATGGCGTGACCTGGATCGAGTCGTTCGTCTCTGAAGACAGGACCCGGAGCTTTTGCATATACGACGCACCTTCGCCTGAGGCGATCCGCGCGACTGCCGCTCGCAATGATCTGCCGGTCGATCAGATCACGCGGGTGAGTGTGCTTGACCCTTTCTTCTACTCGTAGCCAGGAGGTAGGCACATGTTCATGCAAGATCCCTTCAAGCGCTCGCTCGCTGGCGCCATCGTCATCGCCGCGACGGGATTTCCGACGGCGGCACAGGCCATGTTGAACGGGGGCAGGCTCGCGCATGGCGCGAGGAGCGTGGCGTACACGCTGCCGGCGGACTTCCACACCGACGCCAGCTCAGGGGGCGGGTATCCCAACCACCGGTTCACCGTCGCGTACACGCTCCCGGCGGACTTCCACACCGATGCGACCTCGGGGGGCGGATATCCCAATCGCCCGCTCATCGGGTCCTCGATCCAACAGGCCAACTCGGGGTTCCAGTGGGACGACGCTGGGATCGGCGCAGCCGGCGCCGCCGTGCTGCTCGGTGTCGGGTCGTTCGGTGTAAGGGTCACGCGGCGGCGTACGACGCAGCGCCACGCCGTGGGCTGAGAGAAAGCCCGGCCGGCTGGAGCAATGGACTCCGGTCGGCCGGGTCTTTCAACGCCGAGCGCATGCATGCGACACTCCGTTCGGCAGTCGGGTCGGTTCTGCGCGAACAGGTGGACTGGGCGAATGAGCACCTTTGTGTCGGGTGAAGCCGAGGAATCGTATGAATGCCGTCGGGTGTTCCAGCATGGGGATGCTCCGTATGAGGGTGGGTGAGGCCGGGAGCGGCTCGCGGATCGCCTCTTCGCTACTGGAGCGAGCGGGCCAGTTGGGCGCGTTGGAGCGCTCGATGGCGACGGTGCGTGATGCTCGAGAGGGTCGGCTGGTGCTGATTCGAGGTGAGGCGGGGGCGGGAAAGACCTCCGTCGTGCGAGCGTTCTGTGGGCAGCAGCGAGATCCCATCCGGGTTCTCTGGGGGGCGTGTGAGGCGTTGTTCACGCCGCGCGCTCTGGCGCCCTTCGTCGACATCGCAGCGATGGCCGACGGAGAGTTTGGGGCTCTGATAGACGGCGCTCCGCAACCTCACGAGGTACTTGGCGCACTGACCCGGGAGGTGGCGAAGGCCCGGCCGACTGCCTTGGTGCTCGAGGATATTCACTGGGCGGATGAGGCGACGCTTGATGTGTTGCGCTTGCTGGGTCGTCGCATCGCGGGCTTTGAGGGCTTGGTGGTAGCGACCTACCGTGAGGACGAGGTTGACGGCTCACGTGAGCTGCGGTTGGTGCTGGGCGAGCTCGCGCGGGCTTCGGGCGTTGAGTCGCTACGCGTTCCGCGACTGTCACAGCGCGCTGTTGTGGAGCTCGCCGAGCCGAGCAAAGTCGATTCGGAGGAGCTCTATCGCCGCACCGGCGGAAACGCGTTCTTCGTCACTGAAGTGCTGGCCGCTGGCGCGGATGAGATCCCACCGACGGTGCGGGATGCGGTGCTTGCAAGGGCGGCCGGTCTCAGCGCGAGAGCCCGGTCCCTGCTGGAGGCGGTGGCGATCGCGCAGACAGCCGACCTAAGTGTGATCGGTCTGATAGCGGGTGAAGGGCTGGATGGCCTCGAGGACTGCATTGGTTGTGGGATGCTCATTCCCAACGCAGCCGGTGTCACTTTCCGCCACGAACTCGCCCGCCAGGTGATCGAGGAGGCGATCGCGCCGACCCGGAAACGGGCGCTCCACGCACTGGCTCTCAGTGCGATGCCTGGGTCATCGGATTACGCGTGGCTCGCTCACCACGCCGAGGCCGCCGGCGATGCTGAGGCGGTGTTGCGCTTCGCGCCGCTGGCAGCAAAGCAGGCGTCGTCGCTTGGCGCTCATCGCGAGGGCGCGGCTCAGTGCGCTCGTGCGCTGCGATTCGCCGGCACGCTTCCACCGGTCGAGCGAGCCGAACTACTCGAGCATCAAGCACTCGATTGCATGCTGACCGACCAGATCGATGACGCTATCGAGACGACGAGGGCGGCGCTTGCGCTTCGCACCAGTCTCGGCGACGCGAGGGCGCAGTCACGAACGCTGCAGATGCTCTCCAACGTGCTCTGGTGTCCGGGTCGTGTCGCGGAGTCATTCGCGGCTGCGCGTGAGGCAGCTCGGGTCTTGGACGGTCTGGAGCCTGGGATCGAGCTGGCGCTCGCCTTCGCTCGCCTCTCGCAATTATGTATGGACGCCGAGGATCTGGACGAGGCTGTGGCATGGGGCACGCGTGCGATGGAGCTCGCAACGAAACTCGATCACACCGAGATCTACATTCACGCACTTATCAGCGTCGGCACGGCAAGGTTCCTCGCCGGTGAGCTCGCGGGCAGGAACCAGCTCGAGCGCAGTCGCGAGCTTGCCGTTGATGCCGGGTTGGAGGAACAAATCGGACGGGCCGATCTCAACCTTGTTTGGGTGGCTCGGCGCCAGCGGGACTACGGGCGCGCGTACGGTTATCTGGAGCCAGCGCTGCGCTATGCGAGCGAGCGCGGCGCCGAGTTGTGGCGCGGCTACCAATTGGGGTATCGGGCACGGATGGAACTCGACTTGGGATACTGGCAGGAGGCGGTCGAGACCGCAGGTGTTATCTTGCGCGAACCGGGGCGCTCGCGGGTCCCGCAGATCGAGGCCTTGTCAGTAATCGGTCGCCTCCGCGCTCGTCGCGGGGACCCTGACGTGTTGGCCCCGTTGGACGAGGCACTCTTGCTTGCGGAGCGGAGCGAGGAGCTCCAGGCCTCCGAGCCGGTCGCGGCGGCACGCGCCGAGGCTGCGTGGCTCGAAGGCGACCCGGATGGCGTAGAGCGAGCGACTGCTGCGACCCTGGGCCTGGCGCGACGGCGCCGATCGCATTGGGTGTGGTCAGAGCTGGCGGCTTGGCGTAAGCGGGCGGGGATCGCCGCTGAGCTCGACGGAGACGAGGCCGTCGGGCCCTACGCGCTCGAGCTCGCAAACGATTGGCTAGGCGCTGCTGCTGCTTGGCGACGGCTCGGGTTTCCCTACGAGGCGGCGCTTGCCCTTAGTGAGGCCTCTGACTCCGAAGACCTGGTCCAAGCGCTGCAAGAGCTACGAGCGATGGGTGCAACCCGAACAGAAGCGATCATCGCGCAACGGCTGCGCCAAAGAGGGGTTCGCGGCGTACCGCGCGGTCCACGCTCAACCACGCAGGAGAACCCAGCAGGCCTCACGGCACGCGAGCTTGAGGTGCTCGCGCTCCTGGCCGACGGCCTGCGCAACGCCCAGATCGCAGAACGCCTCGTCGTGTCCGAGCGGACCGTTGACCACCACGTGTCAGCGATTCTCCAGAAGCTTAACGTCGGCACCCGCGGCGAGGCTGCCGCAGCGGCCACACGGCGGCACCTCCTAGCGCCGAGCTGAACAGGCAACCAAGCCGGCGCGCTGGTGCCGAAGAGATCGTCTGGGCAGTCTTGCCGATGCGAACTGCGTCGGGCATGCGTAGGTTCAGGGCATGTCAAGCGGCAGACCCAACGGGAGGCAAACTATGAACCACGTTCATCGTGGCGCGATGCTCGCGACTGTCCTAGCCCTATGGAACGAGCGATGCTCAACCGCAATATTGCGTGCCGGCAGATCAGCTCACCCCACCGCCGCTCGAGCACTCGTTGACAGTAAGCCGATTGATCGACTGCCCACACGGTCAGCCGCCCCAAGAGCCGACATGCGCTCCAGCGTTCAACGGCACCGCCAGCAACTAGCTCGCCGCGTCATCGCGGCGACCAACGTTGAGCGGCCGATGACAGCAGCCAAGGGCTGCGCGTTTCCGTATCTGGTGCAGCCAACAGTTGCGTTGACCTGCGCCACGTCACTGCAGGCGATCGGGAGGATGCTGAACGACAGGGAGCACTCGATCTCAACCGAGACGCTGGAAGCGGTACGCATGCTCATCAGCGACGGGGCATCACCATTCTTCGACGGCGATGAGTGCCGTGCCAGCGCCGCAGCCGTCAACCTTCGCCAGCTCGTCACATCAGGCCGTCACGAACAGATTCCCGGCTTCCTTGACGCTCGCCAGCGAAGTCAAAGCTTGCCGTGATGCTTGCTGATCGTCGCAACCGCCGTTATCACCGAGTTGATGGTGGGTGTCGTAATCGTCACGCTGCCGTGACCCGGCATCGCCGTTGCCAGATCTCCTTAGCTAAGGCCGGACCGCCGTAGGCCTGTCGCAGGTATCGATGGCTGAGTACGCGACGTGGAAGCGTGACGACGGCCTCTCAATCGACCCGTGGATACGAACTCATCAGAGGATGGGCGCGACCATACTCAAGCCTGCGCCTGACTCGATCGTCGTCACTGGCACAGTCGCTGAGTGGGAGAGCTGGACCGGCATGCCGTTCCCTATTAGTGGCAGTTACTTCGTGCCGGGCGCACTGAACCTCGTGGAGGTTGATCGAGACCGGGACACCGGTAGCTACCACGAGGAAAGGAAAACCTCTGGGTTCAGCACCGCTAGTCAAACGCTTCCACGGCTTCTGCTTTGGGCGTGCCTTCCGCGTTGGGCCGGGTAGCCAAGCAAACGGAGACCGGTCGCTCGTTCTTTCTGTCGAAGCGACACTTTCGGCGACTGTGGCGGACGAGCGGATTTGCTAAGTGAGAACACGTGGTGGAATGAGAGTCTGATCAACCCCGACCCACTCCCGGGCGTCAAGGAAGCGCCGGATGGACCGGCCGATGACAGGCGTCATGGCCTACAGGCTCAACGAGCGCTCGAGCGACGATCGGGTGAGCTGATCTGTCGGCACCCAAGATTGCGGTTGAGCATCGCTCGCTCCATTGCGCAAGCGAACTCGGGCGCGTCTGGATTGAGGATCATCGAACCGCGTGCGTCGACGTCGAACGTCCTCGCGGAAACCGGGGCCGGCAGAGCGCTTAGCACAAGCACCGTGAGCGCAACGACTGTGAGCAACGTTGCGAGAAATTTGCCGAATTGGTGCTGTATCGGGTGAGTCACTTGCCTGCCTCCTGGTGGCCTGCTGGCTGGGTGCAAGCAACCTACGGGCGGGCTGAGCCGCACGCATCGGCATTACCACCTAGGTTGGGATCGGCCGGTGCCTATGTTGGATCAATCAACGCGAGCCGTGAAGCTGTTGCGGCCGCTTCGCCGCGGGTGCTGGCGTCGAGTTTGCGCAGGATCGTCGAGACGTGATGCTCGATCGTTCGTTCGGAAACGACCAGACGCTCGGCGATCTGGGCGTTCCGTAACCCGGCGGCGACGAGCGCGAGTACCTCGAGCTCTCGTCCGGTCAGGCCAGCGCGAGCCGGATCGGCCTGGGAAATCTCCTGAGACGTGACCTCCAGAAAGATCTCCCACTTCTCCTCCGGCGACAGCTGCCGCCGCTTGCGGGACTTGCCGTTCTCCATCATCTGGACCTCCTGAATCAAGGCCCCGAACGCTACCCAGCGTGTGGTTGAAAAACGGCCCGACCTCTATCACGAAGTCAGACGCAGCGGAGCGACGACGACGTACACGGCTGGTGCCCCGAGCGTGGACGGTGTGCTGAATGCCCCCCGGAACACGTCGCAGGGCGACCTGACTACGGGAGCGGCGGCGATCCGTGGCAAGGAGCAGCGCCGGCGGCCCGATCCTCGACCAGCGATGGGCTCCGGCGGCCGGCGTTCTACGCGCGTGGCCAATTGCCGTGCGCGGAATTCTGTCCAGAAGGCCGATGCCGCGCGAGCCGCCCGCCGGCATCCTTCTCGACATGAGCTGCAAACTGGGTGAAGGAGGTTGGATCTAGCAGCGCGGAACCCGCTTGCGACCGGCTTCTCCCCGGTGGCCCCTCCTGGACATCGTTGCCCTCAACCAAGGCTTCGTACTTGCGCACGAGCTCCTCTCCTCTCTCAGCACGCCGGTAGGAGGACACGTCCTTGGTGAAAAGCAGCAACCCGGAGGTTCGTGGGGTTGTCGGCCGCGAGCGGTAGCGCTTCTTGCGGGCTGGGGCGGCCCGCAAGTCGTCCCTAACCCACCGCCCAATCGCCGGCGGACACTCGCGGGGATGCACGCCTCGACACCGGAGCAGGTCTACAGCCGGCAGCAGCCATCAGGCCTGCTCCTCGCCAATCTCGAGACGCTGAGCGTAGTGACGGCTGGTCGCCAATCCAATCGTTGGCGCTATGCCAGCGTTGTGGTGGAAGCGATCGCCGAGGCTGATGACTTCGCGGTCCGCTACAGCGGTGATTTGAGCGGGTAGCGCTCGGGGCGCTCGATCGAGTCGAGTCCCAAGTCAACGTCTAGGTCAGGCCAGTAGAAATGCTCTGGAGATGGCCGCTCGAGTCGAAGAATTGCCTCGACGGACGCCTGCTTGAACCACGGGAACTCATCGAACGCGAGAAAGAGCTCGCGGCCGTCGACCAACATCCAAAAGCCATGCGGGGAGATGTTGGTGACTTCAGCTGTCGAAGTGGCGGTGCCAGGCATCTCTGATCTCCTGCTCGTGATCGACCACCAACTGTAGGACGCGCTTCAAGTCCTGATCGCTCAGGCGATAGCTGCGAGCGAGTTCGATCTCGGGCTCGATCCAGAACTTCGCCTCGCCATCTGGGGACTGGACGTGGACGTGAAGGCGCTCCTCTTCGCGCGAAAAGAAGAAGAATCGGAAGGGACCATCCCGAAAGATCGTCGGGCTCATGCGGACGACGATGGCAAACGCGGCGGCGCACGTCTGATCGCCGGTGCACTCGCGAGCGGAGAAACAGCGGCGCCGTCCACAACCGGCAACGGACTGCTTGTCCTGCGGCGGATACGTCCAGGGTGGGGTGAGCGCAAAGTTTCGGTGTCCTAACGAATCGATAAAGCTGTTGGTGGGTTATGGACGGCATGACTTCGTGCCGCATCACAGATGTCGCGACGGTGACATCGGAACTTGTTGAGATGGCGGATCTAGCTGACGCTCTGGCCACGGATGCCTCTGCGGCGCGGATGTTGGGGGGCCGGCCGAGCATCACGGGAACCGGTGCGGGTCGTGGTGACGGGGGAGTTGCGGTTGCGTCCGCGTGTGTGGGGGCGGAGTTCGTGCAGGCGCGGTTCGCTGGATCGGCGATCGATCGCAAGGGCATGGCGGTCAACCCCTGCCACGAGGATCCGCGGTGGTGGAACGTCGAGCGACGCATGAATCGTGCGATGAGCGAAGCGATGAGGCTGGGTGAACGCGCAGCGAGGTTGAGCCTCGAGGCCTCAGGACTTCGGCCCGACGAGGTCGGCTTGTTCGCAACCTTGACGACTACGACGCACGCTATGCCGGGTCTCGAGCGTGTGGCCGGGCTGATCGGTATGCCCGACAGCGTGGAGCGCCTCAATCTCGGGCCGTTGGGCTGTTATGCGGCGCTGCCCGCCTTGGCCGCGTGCAGGAACTGGGTCGCAGTCCATCGCCGGCCCGCGTTGCTGATCGTTGTTGATGTGTTCTCCCCGCACCTGGCGCCCCCGCCCTACGGGCAGGGAGAGGCCGCGGTTCTGAGCCTGTTCGGCGACGGAGCAGCAGCGACGATCCTGCGGCCCGCTGAAGACGGGCGACCCGGTTGCGACGTGATCGATGCTGAGATGATCACCTGCCCCGAGCATGCCCACGACCTGTGTGTTGACCTTCGAGACCACGGAATCCACATCACACTGACCAATAGGATGCCGGATGTGGTCGCCGGGGCCGTCTCCCGTCCAGTCTCAAGGCTGCTGCAACGCAACGGCATTCCGCGTGCGGACATCGATTGGTGGGCATTACATCCCGGTGGGCGACGTGTGATCGACCGGGTTGCGGAGACGCTCCTCATGCCTGAGGCCTGTGTTCAGGCCAGCCGCGAGGTGCTGCGCAGGAGCGGCAACACCGCAGGCCCGGCGGTGCTCTTCGTGCTCGAAGAGCTGACCAAAACCATGCCACTGAAATCCGGCGAGCATGGCGTCATGCTCGCCTTCGGGCCCGGCGCCACGGTTTGGACGATGCTGCTACGCGGAGCGTAGCCAGAAAACTCTGGCCGGCTCGCCGTCACAAGCCCTGTGGTCCGTCTAGCCCACAAACCTGACAGGCCCGGCAAACCAGCAACGAGACACCCCGACCACAAGGCCGGAGGCCTGCTGTCCTGTCGCGCCGCGCATCTCCACGGGCCAGAGAAGCGTCCGCTTGCCGCGGACGATGCGCACTCCTAGCGGCGATTGCTTTCGCCTTCCGTCAGTTTCGCCGCTTGCGAGTGCTCATAGGCGACGGAGCGCCGCTTCGCGAGATGCGCGCTTGTGGCGAGATGCGAGACAGCGTCTTCTGCCGTGCCGAGACCTGCCTTCGTGTCGGCACGTGTACGCGGAGCGGCCGCTGTCGTTGTGGCTACGCCGCCGAGGTCTGGCTGCGCAAGCGAGAGGAGCAGCTCCGTGGCCTCGGTGGCGAACAGGCGCGCGGGCTCGTCGTCGTTGAGCTCGACGAACAGGACATGCGACGTCTCGACGGCGCCACCCAGCTCGCCAAGCTAACGGCCCCCGCGGAGCACTGAGGCGAGCCAGCGAGTCACGAGGACGGCGGGCGCCAGGCAGAACGGAAATCACCGCGATGCGGTGATGACGTTTCACCGGGATGACCGGGAAGGTTCGTGCGGTGATTCAACCCCAAGGACAGTGGCCCAGGCTGACAGCCAGGGCGAAAGCTCTACCCGGAGGTGGCATATGCCCGAGACTGTTGACCCCCATCATCTTCTGCTGATCGGTGCCGGACCCGGAGTCGGCGCCGGCGTGGTTCGGCGCTTCAGCCGCGAGGGCTTCCGTAGCACACTCATCTCCCGCAGCGGAACGCTCGACCAGCTCG
This sequence comes from uncultured Actinomycetota bacterium, assembly GCA_963804615.1. Taxonomy (GTDB): domain Bacteria; phylum Actinomycetota; class Thermoleophilia; order Solirubrobacterales; family Solirubrobacteraceae; genus Palsa-465. The sequence goes on along the minus strand of CAWDRA010000008.1, from coordinate 194,459 downwards.
CCCCTGAACTGCGCAGCGGCGGCCTTGAGATAGAGGCGATCGGCGCGGATATCGAGGATCTCGACGGCTATCGCAAGACGCTCGAGCGGATCTTCAGCGCGCCGGGTGCCCCAGGTGTCGTCGTGTACAACGCTGCGCTGCCAGATCCAGGCCAAATCCTCGACACCACCGTCGAGCGGCTCCGAACCGCCCACGACGTCGACGTCCTCGGGGCCGTCGTCGCGGCACAAGTAGCCGCGCCCGTCCTACGGGCAGCTGGCGGCGGCACCCTGCTAGTCACCAGCGGCGGCTTCGCCGATAATCCAGTACCCGCGCTGGCGAGCCTCTCGATGGGGAAGGCCGCGCTACGCGCGGCGCAGACGCTGATCGCCGCCGGCGTCCGCGACGACGGCATCCACGCAGCGACCGTCACGATCGTCGGGGCGGTCAAGCCGGGGACGGACTTCGATCCGGACAACATCGCGGAGCTGTTCTGGACCGCGCACACCGACTCCAAGGATGCCTGGCAGACTGAGTATCGGTTCACAGGCGCATAGCCGAGCGGCGAGCGCCGACACGCGTTCACTACGAGACGATCTGGCACTCCAAAAGCACTGCCGCCTCGCTAGTCGGCGAGTTGGAGGTGGGCCTGCAGGAATGCCCCGGTGCGGGTAAGCGCAGCCTTGGCCTCGTCAAGCTCAGGCGCGGACGCCTGGAAGACGTGCCCCACTTCCGGCGTAACGTCAAGTTGGACGGCGACGTCAGCCGCAGCCGCGGCGGCGGCGAGGCGCGTCGCGTCATCCAGCAACACCTCGTATGAGCCGCACTGGATGAGCAGTGGTGCGATCCCGTGCAGATCGGCGAACAGCGGACTGAGCGCGCCGCTCGCAGGATCGGCGCCACCGGCGTAGTCGGCGAGGTTGCCTCGGAGCCGGTCCGGTGCTAGGACTACGTCGACCGCGGCCCTCGTCTCCATGCTCCCCCCGGCCAGCGTCATGTCAAGCCACGGTGAGTACAGCACCGCTGCGGCTGGCTGCGCGAGCCCGAGATCACGTGCCGCAATGAGTGTGCCGAGCGCCAGCGCACCCCCGGCCGACTCGCCGAAGAAAGCGATCCGCTCCGGGCGGATGCCTCTGTCGAGCAGGCCGCGGTACGACGCAAGCGCGTCGTCGGGGGCTGCCGGGTATGGATCCTCTGGGGCGAGCCGGTAGTCGACGGAGAGCACCATCGCGCGGGCCTGTCGCGCGAGCAGGCAGGCAAGGCCAGCACTGGCGCGAGCCGACCCGAGCGCGAAAACGCCGCCGTGGAAGTACAGGAGCGCGGCGTCCGTACTGGCCTCGGGCACCGAGATCTCCAGCGCGGGAACACCGCCGAGAGTCATTTCCGTGAGTGACACGTCAGACGGGAGCGGCGTTTGGAGCATGAACTCCTCAAACAGGGGTCGAAGCACGGACAGATCGCCGCGGTGCTCGGGCGGTATTGCGCTCAACAGTTCCGGGAACGACTTCCTCTCGGGCTGGCTCATGGAGCGCATCATCACGACCAGGCAGGTGAGACAGCATCACCTAACTCCGGTGAGTTCGTGCCGTAGAAGCCGACGGGTCCCTAACGCGGTCTTCGGATGGCAGTCGTCGACGTGAACAGCTAACGATTTGACCCGACTAAGCTGGTCGGACCGAGGGATCGACATGAGGGACTCCGCAACAGCGCAGCCTAGGGAGGGTCTGGAGTGGCCGATCGCTCCAGGGGTTTCAGTCGCCCGCGGCCTGCTTGACCGGGAGCACCTTGTCCGGATGCTGGATCGGGGTGTGACGAGGCGGGCGACGGTCATCTCAGCGCCGGCGGGAAGTGGGAAGACCTCGCTGTTGCGTGCGTGGGCTCACCGTTCGACCGACGCTCCTCGGTTCGCGTTCGTGTCCGTCGAGCGCGACGAACAGGACGCGCAGCGGTTCTGGTCTCGTGTTCTGGATGCGATCCGCGGCCCGGCAGCATCGACCGATCATCACACGCAAGCGCCGGGGGCCGGGGTTCCAGGCGACGAACTGGTCGACGCGGTCGTTTCGGAGTTGGCCGACCAAGCCGAGCCGTTCGTGCTGATCATCGACGATCTCCACGAGCTGAGGTCCGCTGATGCCCTCGCGCAGCTCCAGCGGTTGCTCGAGGTGCTGCCGAGCTCGGCGAGCGTTGTGCTGTCCTCTCGCCGGGATCCCCCGATCAGGCTGCACAAGCTCAGGCTTGCTGGCGAGCTCACCGAGGTGCGGGCCGACGATCTCCGGTTCAGCGAGAGCGAGACGCGCGAGCTGCTTGCTGCATCGGGAATCAGCCTGTCCGACGATGGGGCGGCCGCTTTGTACGAGCGCACGGAAGGTTGGGCGGCTGGCCTGCGGTTGGCGATGATCTCCCTCAGTCGCCATGCCGACCCTGAGCGCTTCGTGGCGGAGTTCTCGGGCACCGACAGGGCGATCGGGGAGTACCTGATGGCCGAGATGCTCGAAGGCCAGCCGAGCGAGGTGCAGCGGATGCTGCTGCGAACCTCGCTCGTCGATCGGATAAACGGCGAACTCGCCGACCTGCTGGCCGGCCGCTCGGGCTCGGAGCAACTGCTGCTGGCACTGGAGGACGCCAACGCGTTCGTGGCATCGCTGGACGCTCAGCGCACCTGGTTTCGCTACCACCACCTGCTAGCGGACTTCCTTCGGCTGGAGCTTCGTCGAACGTTGGCCGATGAGGTTCCCGACCTGCACCGCCGGGCCGCGCGCTGGTTCGCCGACCACGGGGACATCGTCGAGGCTGTGCGGCACACGCAAGCCGCCGGGGATTGGCCCGACGCCGCGCGGCTGCTGGCGGACCACTTATTCAGTTTGACGCTCGACGGGAACGAGGGAGCGATCGCTGTGCTGTTGCGGTCATTTCCGGAAGGGCTGTCAGCAGATCATCCTGAGCTGGCTTTGGCTCACGCGGCGGTTCAGTTGGCACACGGGCGGCTGGAGGAAGCGGCTGCTCAGCTCGCGCTGGCCGAGTCCCACGTCGAAAGCGCCGAACCCGCCCGCCGCCGAGGACTCACCGTTGCTATCGCCTCGCTGCGGTTGGCGCTAACACGGCGTAGCGGGCAGTTCAAGGAGGTGATCCAGCAGGTGAGCCTGCTGGATTCTTCGATCTCAGACGAGTCGAGCGGGCTGATCGCTATGAGCAGCGAGCTGCGCGGAGTCGCGCTGATGAATCTCGGCATCGTCGAGCTGTGGTCAGGGCGACTCCTGGACGCCGACCGGCACCTCGCCGAGGGAGCGCAGCTTGCCCGGGCGATCGGCCGTCCCTACCTCGAGGTCGCGTGCCTCGCGCATCGAGGTTTCGCGTCAAGGCTGGTCTCGATCGTGACTGCACGTGAGCGCGGCGAGCAGGCCATCGCGCTCGCTGAGCGCTATGGCTTCGACGACCGCCCGATCGTCGCACCAGCATTCGCGGCGCTGGGAGCAATCTCGGTCTGGATGGGCGAGTTCGATGATGGGGAGGGTTGGCTACGCCATGCGTGGGAGGTTGCCGAGCCAGACGTTGACCCGGCCGCGGCGGTGTTCTTGTACGTGGCGACGGGCCAGCTGCACGCCGGACGCCGGCAACATCAATCGGCGCTGGAGCAGTTCGCAGCGGCAGCCCGGACGCAAGCGCTGCTCACGGGGGTGCACGCACTGGCGCCGCGGATTGCCGGGTCCCTCGCAGCGACACAAGCTCGCCTCGGGATGCCGGATGAGGCTCGCAGAACGCTCAGCGACTACCCCGCCGAACCGGAGCGGATGGGTGCCATGCAAGCGATCGACAACGCGCGCGCCGTGATCTTCATGGCGGAAGGGGATGCTGCGGCAGCCTTGGAGGCACTCCCAGATGTTCAGGACACGACCCAGGGCGTCCACGCGCTCACCCTTGTTGAGACGCATCTTCTAGCTGGCATCGCGCACCTGGACCTAGGAGATCAGGACGCCGCGGCTGCCGCCGCCGAGGCAGCGCTCGCAGCCGCCGAGCCAGACCGCCTGGTCCTTCCGTTCGCGATGACCGACGCCGCGGAGCTACTCGACGGACTCCCGTATCACCAGACCGCCCATGGCGCCCTGCTCACAGACATCGTCAGCCTACTGCGAGACGAATCGGCCTCGAGCATCGACCGGAAGCGCCTCGCGGAATCGGAGGAGCTCAGCCCGAGCGAGCTTCGCGTACTGCGATATCTCCCGACGAATCTGACCCGGGCCGAGATCGCGAGCGAGCTTTACGTATCCACTAACACGGTCGCCACGCACATCCGCAACATCTACTCCAAGCTTGGCGTCCGCGATCGCTCTTCCGCCGTTCGCCATGCGCGCGAGTTGCGGCTGCTGTCAACCAGCCGCTCCTGAACCTCCCGCACCCAGCGCGGCCCTTACTGCGCACGCGCAACAATCACCTGATCCGGGCGTAGACGGCTCACCGGACCGGCGCACATGATCGCGCGGTGACCACGCCACCGGGCTTGTACGCGATTCGGATAAAGGGACGGCTCGGAGCTACCGCCCTGTCCGCCTTCCCCTCGATGGTGCCCGAGCTGACGGACAACGAGACGGTACTCACCGGCTCTCTGGAAGACCAATCGGCATTGTTCGGCGTCCTTGCGCAGATCGAGGCGCTCGGACTCGACCTGCTCGAACTCAAACAAATACGCGCGGGAGCAAGACCGCCTGGCGGTCGCTCTCCACGAGCACAAGAGCTGGGTGAATCACCGACTTTCGACGATGACACGCCACCTGCTCGCCGGTGACGATCCGACCACCCGTCATCGACTCCCAGGAGAACAGAATTCCATGTCCGATACTGGCAGCCGTCGCGCCGACGTGCTCATCGTTGGGGGAGGCTCAGCGGGCGCCGTCCTCGCGAGGCGTCTCAGCGAAGATCCCACCCGCTCGGTCCTGCTGATCGAGGCAGGCAGAGCTTACGGGGTGGACGGATATCCAGAGGACCTGCGGGACCCCGCGCATGTTCCCGCCAACCCAGAGCACGAGTGGGGCTACACCGCCCGCGGGGGACCCGCTTCCCCTGAGATCATCGCGCCACGCGCCAAGGTCCTCGGGGGCTGCTCCGCTCACAACGCTACGACGGCCATGCGAGCACGCCCTGGCGATATCCGCGAATGGCACCGCCACGGCCTCGAGGACTGGACGGTCGAGGACGTCCTTGAGACCTTCCGGGCGATGGAGAACACCCCCGACGGTGAGGACGCCTACCACGGCCGCACGGGACCGTTCCCCATACGACACGAGAAGTACGAGGACCCGACCCCATCGCTGCGCGGGTTCATCGACGCGTGCGTGGCGCAAGGCTACCCGCGCGTGGAGGACTTCAACGGGCCCGATCCGGCCGGCGTTGGCACCGACCCGGTCAACGTGGTCGACGGTGTGCGTCAGAACACCGGCCTCGTCTATCTAACCGAGGAGGCTCGTAATCGTCCGAACCTGAAGATCTCGGGCGACGTGCTCGTCGACCGCCTCCTCTTCGACCAAGGCCGGGCCGCAGGGGTCGTCACGGCTAGCGGCGTCGCGATCCGTGCCGGCGAGGTGATCCTCTCCGCGGGCTCGTACGGCAGCGCGGCGATCCTGCTGCGATCTGGGATCGGGCCGAGCGCTGACCTTGCGCAACTCGGCATCGAGATCGTGGCCAACCTGCCGGTCGGCCAGCACCTGCAGGACCAACCGTTCTACTACAACGCATACGCCCTGAAGCCCGCCTGCCTGCAGATGCGGCCGGCACTCGGTGCGCTGCTGTGGCTTTCATCCAGTGAGGCCCGCGAGGACCAGCTGGACCTCCACATCACCGCCACGCACCTCACGCCGCCCGAGTACAGCCCGACCGGCGGCGCCGTTACCCCCAGCATTGCGCTCGTCAAGCCCGACTCACGGGGGACGCTAACCCTCCGCAGTCGCGACCCACGCGATCAGCCAAACATCGACTGCAACTTTCTCGCTGAGGAGAGGGACATGCGCCGGATGCTCGAGGGCGTGCGGCTGTCCCGCAAGATCGGCCGTAATCCCGCGCTCGCTAAGTACACCGAGCTTGAGATCCTTCCCGGCGACGATGTCGGCGACGACCAGCTCGCGGATGCTGTCGCGTCGAACCTGCAGTCCTACGGGCACCCAGTCTCGACGGCGCCGATGGGCGGACCCGAGGACCCGTGGGCCGTAGTGGACTCGCAGGGTGCCGTCAAGGGATCGCCGGACTCCGCGTCATCGACGCATCGATCATCCCGGTCGTGCCCTCGGTAGCGATCCACCCGACGGTGCTCATGGTCGCCGAGCGGATCGCCAGAACGGCCTACTCAGGAGCGGCTCCAGTGGGAGGAAAGTAGATGGCGGGCCGTTTATCCGGCAAGGTCTGCCTCGTCACCGGCACAGGCGGAACCATGGACCGCGCAACCGCGCTGACCTTCGCGTGAGAAGGAGCTTCACTCGTCGGCTGCGACATAGCAGTGGAACTCGCAGAGCAAACACTTGAGGCTGTCTGCGCGGCCGGCGGCGAGATGGCGTCCCTGCAACCCTGCCTGCAGGGAGATCCCCGCCGATCGACCTCTGGTCGACGGCGGGATGAAGGTCTGGTGAGGATCGCTGGGAGCGTGTAGCAATCGGCTCCGAAACCAGCGTGATCACCGAAATCGGACGATGACCGCTCACCACGTCGGGCCGAAACTCACCTTGACCACGTCACCGAAAGGAAGCACTGTCATGACCAGCAACGAGGAGTTCGTCCGCCGCGCATACGACATCGCCGAGCAGAAAAACATCCCTGGGTGGATCGACTGCTTCAACCCGGACGGCCTGTTCACCGACAACTCGGTCGGCATCACGTATCGCGCACCCGATGAGGTCGCAAAGCCGGTCGAAAACTACGGGCGGGCGTTCTCCGACATGCACCGAGAGCTCTACGACATCTACGTCGTCGAAGGCGACATCGTGGTCGTCCAGCTCGCGCTCCAGGGAACTCACGACGGACCACTTTCGCTACCTCTAGGAGTTCTTCTTCCAACCGGGAACCAGATGGACGCGCCCTGCTGCGATGTTTTCAAGCTCAAGGACGGCCGCCTCCAGCTGTTCGACTGCTACCCGTCCGGAACCGTAATCCTCACCCAGCTCGGTGTGCTCGGGAACCTCGGCGACGCGCTGCTGCAGCCTGCCTCCGCATAGTCCTGCTGAGCGCCGCCGTGGATCAGGGCCGCCTCGAGTCGAGCCGTGGGAACGACCAGCGATCACACCACCACAGGACAGCGTTATCTGCCGATCGGCGAACACGGGATCATCGGCAACCTGCACACCGCTGCGCTGGTCGGCACCGATGGGACGATCGACTGGTTCTCCCCGGGGCGGTTCGACGGGGCGAGCGTGTTCGGAGCGCTGCTTGATCGTGTCCGTGGCGGCTTCTATCGGATCGCGCCGCTGGACTCGGGCGCTGCGACGAAGCAGCTCTACCTGCCCCAGACCAACGTCCTGATCACCCGCTTTCTCTCGCCCGAAGGCGTGGGCGAGGTCCAGGACTTCACGCCCGTGGGCGAGGGCCCACAGCGATTGATCCGAAGCGTGCTCGGCGTGCGCGGTGCTCTGCGCTTCCGGCTCGAAGTCGAGCCACGCTTCGGCTACGGCCTTCACCGGCCGGAGGTGACGATCGAGGAATCCGGTGCTGTGTTCCGCGCTCACGAGGAGGCGCTCGCGCTCGGCTCTCCGCTGGCGCTCACGCCAACCCCATCGGGAGCCACGGCCGAGTTCAAGGTCGCGGCGGGGCAGCGGCGCACGTTCGTCCTACAAGCCGGAGATCAAGCGGCGCCGCTAACCGCGTCGGAAGCAGAACGACTGGGCGATGACACCGTCATGTTCTGGCGCCGGTGGCTGCAGCAGCCTTCATACCAAGGCCGGTGGCGAGAGATGGTGGAGCGCTCGGCGCTGACGCTCAAGCTGCTCTCCTACGAGCCGAGCGGCGCGATCATCGCCGCACCCACGACCAGTCTCCCCGAGCGAATGGGCGGAACACGCAACTGGGACTATCGATACGCGTGGCTGCGTGACTTCGCCTTCTCCATCTACGCGCTATCACGCCTCGGGTTCGTAGCGGAGGCGCTCGCGTTCAACGACTTCCGACGCAAGCTCTCAAGCGCCGCTGCCGCACGAGATGGCGGCAGCCCACTCGATGTCATGTACCGGATCGACGGCGAGCGGTGTCTGACCGAGCACGAGCTTGGGCACCTGGAGGGCTATCGCGCTTCACGGCCGGTCAGGATCGGCAACGACGCCTCCAGGCAAGTGCAGCTCGACATCTACGGCGAGCTGTTCGACTCGATCTATCTCGCCGAGCGGCAAGCGCTTCAGGGTCACGGCGAGCTCATCGGCTACGACGACTGGATGAACCTCACGCCGCTGATCGACTGGGTCTGCGAGCACTGGCAGGAGCCGGACGACGGCATCTGGGAGACACGCGGTGGGCGCAAGCGCTTCACCCATTCGCGTTTGATGTGCTGGGTCGCGATCGACCGTGCGGTGAGAATCGCGACCAACCGTGGCCTGCCCGCGGACCTCACCCGCTGGACCGAGGCGCGCAACGACATCTTCGCCTGGATCATGGCCCGTGGATGGAGCGAGCGCCGCCAGGCGTTCGTTCAGGCCGAGGACTCCGATGTGCTCGACGCATCGATCCCACCGACCCGCGTTGGCTCTCCACCCTCGACGCGATCGGCAGGGAGCTGGTCTCAGACACCCTGGTTTATCGCTACGACCCCGCTGCTGCTCCCGACGGGCTTGACGGCGAGGAGGGGACGTTCCCGATGTGCAGCTTTTGGTACGTCGAGTGCCTCGCGCGGGGCGGGTATCTCGAAGAGGCGCAGCTCGCATTCGAGAAGATGCTCACCTACGCCAACGACCTCGGCCTCTATTCAGAGCAGATCGAGGCCAGCGGCGAGCTACTGGGGAGCTTTCCCCAGGCGTTCACCCACCTGGCCCTGATCAGCGCCGCGATCAGGCTCGACTACGAGCTGCAAACACCACACCCCCAACGCCGGCGCGCCCGCAGATGAACCCCGAGATCGGCTCTCCGTCGGAGACCGCACCTACCGCGACCTGCTCGAGTATCGGGTGGTGAGCGAGGTCGTGGCACACGAGCCGGCGGTCGATCGCCTCATCGACATTGCTGTCGCGCGGCTCCGGACCGAGCGGGCGAATCCGTGAGTGGCCCCACTGCGCGCCCGACTGACAGCACCGACCCGTGGCTTGTAGTCGTGATCGTCTGCGTAGCCCAGTTCATGGTCGTCCTCGACGCGACGATCGTCAACGTCGCGCTGCCGTCGATCCAGCGTGGGCTGCGCTTTAGCCCGACGGGCCTGCAGTGGGTGATCAACATGTACACGCTGATCTTCGGCGGTTTCATTCTCTTGGGCGGGCGCGCCGGTGACCTGATCGGGCGCAAGCAAGTGTTCGGCGCCGGGATCGTGCTGTTCTCCGGGGCATCGTTGCTCAACGGCCTCGCCCAGTCATCCGGGATGCTTATTGCCGGCCGGGGGCTGCAAGGGCTGGGGGGCGCGCTGCTCGCGCCGGCCGTCCTATCGATCATTACGACGACCTTCAGCGACGGGAAGGATCGCGCGAAGGCGCTCGCGATCTGGAGCGCGATCGCCGCCGGCGGCGGCGCCGTGGGGCTGCTGCTGGGTGGGGTGCTAACCGATCTCGCGTCGTGGCGATGGATCTTCTTCGTCAACGTCCCCGTCGGCGTGGCCCTCGCGGTCGCGACCGTAAGGTTCGTCCCCGAGTCCCGATCGGAGCAGACCCAACGGACGTTCGATCTGCCGGGAGCGGTGTCCGTCGGCGCCGGTCTCGTGGTGCTCGTCTTTGCGATCGTCAAATCGAACACCTACGGATGGGGATCGCCCCGAACGATCGGGCTGCTGGCCGCGGGGGTCCTGCTACTCGCGGGATTCCTCGCGATCGAGCGCCGCAGCCCTGCGCCGCTCATGCCGCTCAGCATCTTCCGCCGGCGTAGCCTCGCCGCCGCCGACCTCACGCCGTAGCTGACCGCGGCCGCGGTGTTCGCGACATTCGTCTTCGTCTCGCTCTACCTTCAGCAGATCCTCGGATATCGGCCGCTGAGCGCAGGCGCTGCGTTCCTCCCGTTCTCGGCAGGAATCGCGACGGGCGCCGTAATCGCGCGCAGGCTCGTCCCCCGTCTCGGCGTTCGCGTCGTCCCTCTGATCGGACTCGCGCTCGCGACCGCCGGGATGCTCGTCCTCACCCAGCTCCCCGTGCGCGGACGCTACGCGTCCGATCTACTCCCCGGTCTGCTCCCGCTGGGTCTCGGACTGGGACTGACATTCGTCCCGATCACGCTGGCCGGCACGAGTGAGGTGACCGGTGAAGATGCCGGCCTGGCATCGGGTTTGCTCAATACCGCCCAGCAGGTCGGAGGGTCAATCGGGTTAGCGATCCTCGCGATCCTCGCCGCAAGCCGGGCAACGAGCCTCCTTCACGTCCCGATGGCTCCCGGCTCGGTTCCTGCAGCCCGAGTATCCGGCTTCCACGTCGCGTTCATCGCCGCGGCGGTACTCCTCGGCGCGGCCTGGACGGTGGCGGCACTGCAGCTGAGAACCCGCCGGGTCCGCGAGCCGAAACGGGATGTATCAGCCGGTCTCGCCGCTCGAGCGGTGGGGTGCGCGCAGTGCGCGCCCGTGGCGGTCACCGGCACGAGCGGACGCCCGACCCATATCCGCCAATGACGCCGCCACCGGCCGTTAAGCGTGACCAACCCGTAGTCGCGGAGGGGCGGGGCGCCCCCCTGGTCGTGGATCCCGAGCCGGTCCCCAGCGATGTCTCACCTCGCAGACTCAGACGCGGACTGGTGAGACTTGGTGGGCTCGTTGCGATCGCGGTGGTGGTCGTGACTCTCGCGCCGGGCCTGGGGGAGTTGCGTAGCCGGTTCAGCCGTGCCGAGCCGGCCTGGATTGGGATCGCCTGCGCGTTCGAGGTGCTCTCGGTGCTGGCCTACGTGCCGGCTTTCCGGGCCGTGTTCTGCACGCGGATGAGCTGGGCCACGAGCTACAAGATCGCGGTCGCCGAGGAGGGCGCCGGTTCTCTGTTCCCAGTCGGTGGCGCCGGCAGCCTGGCGCTAGGGGTGTGGGCGCTCCGCCGCGGCGGAATGCCCGGGGACGAGATCGCACGCAAGACGGTCGCGTTCTTCTTGCTGACGAGCGCGGTGCCCGTCGCGATGCTGTTCCTCCTGGGCGCTGGCCTGGCGACGGGCATCCTCCCCGGCGGCGGCGGGGTCCTTCTTACCGTGCTTCCCGCGGTTGTCGCCGCGGGCGCGATCGCGGCGACAACCGCGGCCCGCCGGCTGGCACGCGGGGCCGGGGCACGGCTAAGGCGGCAGGGTGAGGGGTCGCGTTGGGTCCGCCTCGCGCCGGCGCTGTCAGCCGCGGCCGACGGCATCGACGAGGCGCTACAACAACTCAGGCAAGCTGACCCGCTCCTGCTCGTCGGACTCGTCGGATTCTTGGTCTTCGACATGCTCACCTTCTGGGCGAGCTTTCAGGCGGTGGGAGCCTCGCCGGAGCTGGCCCTGATCTGGATGGCCTATCTGATCGGCCAGCTCGGCAACTGGCTTCCGGTTCCTGGCGGGATCGGCGGGACCGAGCTCGGGCTCGTGGGAGCGCTCGTCCTCTATGGGTTGCCCGCCCTCACCGCAACCGCAGCGGTCCTGCTCTACCGCATGATCGAACTATGGATCCCTGCCGTCCTTGGCATCGCCGCCTTCGTGCAGTTACGCCTCCTGCTGAGGCGAGATACCGAGGCGATCAAACTGTGCAAGCCGGGCGACACCATCGAGATCGTCGGCCTCGGCCCCGCAACTATCAATCGATCAGGGGGTGAAATCGACTATGAGCCCCGTGCGCGCACCTGCGGGCTCGCCGGTCGAGGCCGTCTTCTCGATGTGGGCATCACCGCATCATGATGGTAAGATGCGTCGAATGGCAAAGGTACGTACGACACTCACCATCGATCAAGACGTCCTGAAATGGGTAAAGATCCGTGCCGCACGCACGGGTGTCTCCGACAGTGCCGTAATTGAGGAATCGCTGCGCCGGGATCTAAAGCTCGACGTTCTCGACGAGCTGTGGGCGAACGCGACCATGCCTGAGTCCAAGGCGTCCGAGCTTGCCGTCGAGGCGCAACACGCAACCAGGCCTCGCCAACGGGGATCTGGTGCGCGCCGTCATTGACGTCAACGTCCTGGTCTCAGCAGTACTTTCGGCCAAAGGTCCGTCAGCCGAGATTCTGCGTGCGAGTCGCGACGGCCAATTTGAGCTCATCACCTCACAGATGCTGCTCACGGAACTCACCCGCACTCTCGCCTACCCGCGGATACACAAGCGGATCCCCGCGGAGAAAGCCGCCGCATACATCAACTGGATCCGAGACCACGGCACGCTCGCCGACGATCCGGTCGATTCCCCACCAGTCGGGTCGCGAGACCCCGACGACGACTACCTCCTCGCTCTCGCGATCGACCAACGCGCCTACCTAGTCACCGGCGACCAAGACCTGCTCGTCCTCAACGCCCGCCTCCCGATCCTCACACCGGCACAGTTCGCGACCCAGCTCCCCGACACGACACCTTCCAGCTGACGATCACACTCGTCCGCCGCGTGACATCGCAGGCCACTACTGGTTCGGCGACGATTCGTCGTCCGTCGGACACTCCCCGGCCTTCCTTTGCGCGGATTGCGTTCATGTGGCCTGGCGGTTCTTGATGCTCCGGGTTACGCTGGCAGCCGTGTGGAGGCATCCGCGTGTGGTGGTTCTGGGGGTGCTCGTGGCGATCGTGCTGCCCGGATGTGGCGGGGGCTCGGTGTCATCTCGTGTCGGGGGGTTGGGATGGCCGGCCAGCCGAGCATCGCCGAGCAAGTTCGTTGGGGTGGCCAGCCGCGGGCTGGGGTATGAGCTGGAGGCGTACTCGGCAAGGACGGGGGCGCCGATCAGACAGCTTGGACGGTTCTCGTGGCGGACGTTCACCAACAACGGCTTGGCGATCTCACCTAACGGGCGAGGGGTGTATTTCACGCTGATACCGCGACACCGATCTCGCCCGTTCGCGCTGCGGCTTATGCGCCTTGACCTCGTTACGCGTCGGCGCAGCTTCGTGACCGATGGTGCGCAGCCCGCGCTCAACGAGTCGGGAACTGAGCTTGCGTACGCGACGTTCCCCACGGGACTTGCTGTACGCGACCTCCGAACGGGGCGGACGCGCGCGATCGCGCTCAGTCAGCTCGACAACGCGGCTAACGTCGAAGCTGGCGCAATTGGGTGGCTGAGTGATGGTTCTGATGTCGCGATCGTCCCAAGCGGAACCGCATGGGATCTCATGGGCAAACCTCCCAAGGAGCGGTGGTGCGGGACATCACAGAAGACCGGCGTGATCGTGTTCGTCCACGTCCCGCCGCCGCCGGCGGCGCTCGACGCTAGGTGCATTCGCGTACCGCGGGCCTTGATGGGCGGTCGTGTCGTGGTGGCGCCGGATCCCGCGTCCGCGCGCTCAGCGCTTGTCGCTACGACGGGGGCTAGTGCCGGGACGCTTGTGGAGCAGATCTCGCGGTCAGGTGCGATCGAGAAGGTCGTGAGCATCCCTGACTCGTTGCCGATCGCCTTCGACACCTCGGGCGATCATCTGCTCTATCTCAAAGGCCATCAGACCCCGACACTGATGGAGGCGACCATCAGGCCCGGCCGAGTAGTCAACGGCCCGTGGCGCGATCGAAACATCGGGGTCGGCGCCGCCGCCTGGTGACAACGCGCGCCACGGATCGCGATTGCTCCACACGCAGGTGCTGACCTTGCCAGACCCGCGTTCATCACCGCTGAGGTGTCTCGAGGTCTGCGTCGAGATGCCAGCTTTGCGCGGAAAGCTCGCATCCGTGGACGATCGCTTCCATCGCTCGAGACGCCGCTGACCGCACGACTGGATCGGCGACCAGGGGTCCCCGACGGAGCCCGCTCGTGGCGCGACCACGAGGTGCCTGGCCGTGACTCAGGCGAGACTTGCTTTGAAGATCGCTGGGCGGGGGCGCTGCCAGGGTGCTGCCGATATCACATAGAGAGCCTGGTGGGCCGGTAACCACCGGTATCGGCGATTGCTTCGTCGCCCGACGACCCGACGTTCGGCCGGTATCCGACGTGTCGGTGCAAACCTTCCACTCCGTGTTTCAGGACTGGGAAGAGTTCGTCCACCCCCGACGGAGCTGGGTGAGAAACTTCACGTTGAACATGATGCCGATTCGGATCGGCGACCATATAACAGAGGTTCCCGGCTTGTGACTCCAGAAGGTTGCACCGCGACTGCACGGCAACTCCTCCAGGTATCCCTCGTGCCGGCGGCAGCCGCGCACACCTTCTTGTATGGGAGGAGGGGAAACCGTGCCAGAGGATGTAACGCTCGCAGGGCTTGCCGTGGATCCCATGAAGGACTGAGGAGCGACACATGACTAGCCACCAGCAAGCCGGTGGGGCCCCCAGCGATCCTGGAGCGGTCGTATTCGTTCTTTTCGGGGCGACCGGAGACCTGGCCAGGCGGATGGTGCTACCGGCGTTCTACCAACTCGCATGTGAGGGGCTGCTGCCCAGGAAGTGGCGGCTGGTGGGCAACGGCCGTGCCGATGTCTCTCACGAGAGCTTCCGTGCGCGTGTCCACGATGCGCTCACCGAGTTCGGTCCCAAGCCTGAGCCAAGAGAATGGGAGGCCTTCGCCGAGCGGGTGTTTTTCGCCGGCGGCGGGTTCAGCGTCGACAGCCCCGGCAGGTTGCCGGAGGTGCTCGGCCAGGCCCGCGGGGCGCTAGGGGTTGCTCCGCAATTGATCTGTTACCTCGCTGTCCCGCCGGTCGCCTTTGCCGGCCTGACCGAGGCGCTCGGTCAGCACGGGCTTGCTTCGGCGGCCCGCGTGGTGTACGAGAAGCCGTTTGGCACCTCACGAGCGAGTTTCCTCGAGCTGGACCGAGTCGTCCAATCCGTGCTGGACGAGGAGCAGGTCTACCGCATCGACCATTTCCTGGGTAAGGAGGCAACTCAGGATCTGCACGTGCTGCGTTTCGCGAACGGGTCGTCGGCAGCGTACTGGAGCCGCGACTACATCGAGTCGGTCCAGATCGACGTGCCCGAGACGCTTGGCATCGACGACCGGGCGGAGTTCTACGACGCCACCGGTGCGGTGCTGGACATGCTGGTGACCCACCTGTTCCAGGTGGCCGCGGAGGTCGCGATGGAGCCTCCGGCCAGCCTGAGCCCGTCCGACCTGCAGGATGCGCGGGAGAAGGTCATCGACTGCTTCAGGCCGCTGGACCCAGGCGAGGTGGTGCTCGGCCAGTTCGAGGGGTATCGCGACGTGACAGGGGTCGATCCTCGGTCCAGTCGGGATACCTTCGTCGCCGCCCGGCTGTGGATCGACACTCCTCGTTGGCGCGGCGTGCCGTTCTACCTGCGCACCGGCAAGCGGATGGCCGCGTCGCAGCAGCGGGTCAGCCTGATCCTGCGCGAGCCGCCCGGGCCGCTGTCGGGTCGGTTGCCCCACCCGGCCAACATACTGTCCTTCTCCCTCGCTGGCGACGGCCAGATCGACCTGTCGCTCGTGGCCAAGAAGCCCGGCGCGGCGCTCGAGTTCGATGTGGCACATGCGCTGATCCCGTTGGCCAGCCTGCACGGCGCCGATCCGCTGCCGGCGTATGTCCGGCTGATCGATGATGTGCTCCTGGGCGACCGCTCGCTGTTCACCCGCCCAGACGGTCTCGCCGCGGTCTGGGAAGTGGCCGAGCCGCTGTTGTCCAGGCCACCCGCGGTTCGCACCTATCCGCCCGGATCGTGGGGACCACCTCAAGCACGTGACCTGATCGCGCCTGGGCGCTGGCTCGTCGGCCAGTAGAGCAGACACACCTGCACACGCCTGCTTAGGCTTAGGTCTCTCATCGGCCGCATCTGGAACCGCAACTACAGCCGAGGTCCGTGCCGTGGAACTCAGGGCGGGCCTAATCGCTCAGGCGCGCGCCACGCAGGCGTTCGGTGACCGTTACTATCTCCGGCGCCCCTTAGTCCCGATCCCGACGCCCTGTTCGACCGCCCGCCGTGTCTGGGTCTACGGTCGAGCGATCAGGTTTCGCGCTTGACGGCCAGCTCCTGGTTCTCCTGTGCGATCACGCGAGGACTGTCGCTTATCAGCCCGCGGTCGCGCAGCCACTGGATGCCGCTATGAGAGTCATCGAGCACCACCAGGGTGGCGTATGAGTGCTCGCTGCTGATCGAAAACCGATGCGCCGCTGTCTCGACCAGGAAGCCGTCAACCTCTAGCTCGAACCCGCCGTGTCCCGAACGGATCTCGATTGTGACCTCTTGGTCGTCTGAAACGACGAGCGGCGGGGCGCAACCGCCGTGCATCGCCAGCGGTGTGCACACGAACGCATTGGTCCCCGCCGCCAGTATCGAGCCGCCAGCCGCCATCGAATACGCGCTCGATCCCATCGGGGTCGCGACGACGATCCCGTCACCCGCGATCCGAGCGTAGAGTTCGCCATCGAGGCGCACCTCGACCATGAGTTGCGTGCCGCCTCGCCGGGCCAGAACGAGATCGTTGATCGCCCACGCAGCGTGTACGCCGTCGGCGTTGACGCCGAGCGCCGGCAAGTGACTTGCCAGCCAGCTGCCGGTGGCAAAACGGTCGAGGGCTGCCCGCAGCTCGCTCTCCGGCACCGTCGTCAGCACCCCCAAGCTGCCGCAGGCGACGCTCAGTACCGGTGTAGCGGTTCTGGCGGCTGCGTGCAGCGCCTTAAGGGTGGTTCCATCTCCACCGAGCGCAACAACGAGGTCGCACGCACTGACTCCGCCGGCGGGCGCGACCGAGGGCTGCTCACCAGCTGGAATCTGCACCAACTGCAGGCCACGCTCCTCCGTCCAGCGGTGGAGGACGGCAACGGCATTCTGCGCCGGGCGAGTGGGGTGGACCAGAACTCCGACACGCTCCATGTAGGTGGAGGTTACGGCCGCTCCGCAGACATCGCGCGCCGCGACACGCAAGCGGGATCACCCCGTCCTCAGCGCGTAGGTGACCGGGCCAATCATCGCCGGGACCGCACTGAGCCGCTATACCACGGCGACGCCACGACTGCCGCGCGCTCGTCTCAGACGCCGCGGCGATGCGAGATGATGTCGCTCACGTGGTTTAGCCAGGTTTAGCCAATCCTGGAGGTAGCGCATGAGCGCAATCGGAGCGACGCCCTCGACAGCCACTGGTCAATCGTCCTTGGCGCAGAGAGCTGCCCGTACGATCCGGCACCCTTTATCGCGGGCGTTGCTGGTGTTGACGTTCACGACCGGTTTGGTCGATGCGGTGAGCTACCTGGGGATCGGTCATGTGTTCACCGCGAACATGACCGGGAATATCGTGTTCCTCGGCTTCGGCATTGCTGGCAGTGGCGGGCTGCCCGTCGTTGCACCACTGGTCTCGCTGACGGCGTTCCTGGCGGGTGCGGGCACCGGCGGCGTGCTCGCGTCACGGTTCGCGCAGCGCCACGCTCAGCACATGGCTCGGGCGCTCCTGGTTGAGGCGCTGCTGCTCGCATTCGCCGCGATCCTCGCGGCGACGGTCACGGTTCGCGCAAACGCGGTCTCGGGCGATGCTGTGATCGCGATGCTGGCATTCGCGATGGGGGTGCGCAACGCGACGATTCGGCGGGTGGCGGTACCAGATCTGACAACTACTGTGCTGACGATGACGTTGACCGGTCTGGCCGCGGATTCGCAGCTGTTCGGCGGCTCCGGGAAGGGGTCGGTACGCAGAGCGGCCGCCGTTCTTTCGATGCTCCTGGGGGCGCTGGCCGGGGCGCTGCTGTTGAAGACGAGCCTGTTCCTGCCGCTGGCCGTCGCGGCCGCGCTTGCGTTCACCACATTCCTTGCCTACCCGCCCGCTGCGCGGCGCCAGGAAGGAGCTCAGGACACGCCTTAGGGCCGTCTCGGCTGTTTTCAGCTGGTTGCCGGGCCGCGCCAGAGGTCGATACCCGTGTCGACAGCGTGTTGATCGATTGCGTCGAGCTCTTCGGTCGAGAAACTCGTGTTGTTGAGGGCCGCGACGTTTTCCTCGAGTTGGGCGACGCTGCTGGCTCCGATCAGGACCGAGGTGATGCGAGGGTCACGCAGCGCCCATGACAGCGCCAGCTGGGAGACCTGCTGGCCCCGCTGCTGGGCGATCGTGCGCAGGGCACGCACATGATCGAGGTTCTCGCTGCTCAGCATGTCGCGCGACATGGACGTGCCTTGCGTGGCACGGGAGCCTTCGGGGATCCCGTTGAGGTAACGATCGGTCAGCAGACCCTGCGCGAGCGCGGAGAATCCGATGCAACCGACACCCTCCTCCTCGAGGACATCGAGCAGCCGGTCCTCGATCCACCGGTTGAACATCGAATATGAAGGCTGATGGATCAGCAGCGGTGTTCCCAGGCCACGGAGGATCTCGATCGCTTCGCTGGTCCGCTGATCGGAGTAGGACGAAACTCCGACATACAGGGCCTTGCCCTGACGCACCGCGCTATCAAGCGCGCCGAGGGTCTCCTCAAGCGGGGTGTCCGGGTCGAACCGGTGGTGGTAGAAGATGTCGACGTAGTCGAGACCCAGTCGATGCAGGCTCTGATCGAGGCTTGCCAGCAGGTACTTCCGCGACCCATGGTCACCATACGGGCCGGGCCACATGTCCCAGCCAGCCTTGGTGGAGATGATCAGCTCGTCGCGTAAGGACTTGAAGTCCGTCCGCAGGAGCGACCCGAAGTTCGTCTCCGCGCTCCCGTACGGCGGCCCGTAATTGTTCGCGAGATCGAAGTGCGTGATCCCGAGATCGAACGCGCGGCGAACAACAGCACGCTGCGTGACAATCGGCACGTCCTCACCGAAGTTGTGCCACAGCCCCAGCGACAACTCCGGCAACAACAGCCCGCTGCGGCCACACCTCCGGTACTGCATCGACTCATATCGACCCGCAGATGGGATGTATCGCGACATCGCTAAGCAACCTCCCCGACGTATCGACTTCGCATAAACAGCTCCGGTCACGCGCTCTTTCGCAGGTAGTCGACTGCGGCGAGGTCATCGCTGCCGTGTCCAGCAGCGACCGCTCGCGCGAGACGATCATGGACGACCTGAAGCAGGGGACTCGGGGCAGCCAGCTCCGCTGCAAGATCGATGTCCTTCAAGGCCAGCTGCACCGCGAAGCCGGCGGTATACGTGCCGGCATCCATCGAACTCACCTTCTGCAGCTCGTAGGGCATCGCCAACGGACCGGCCTCGAGCGCTGTTACGAACGTTGCGTGATCGATCCCAAGCGTGTCACAGAGTGCGAGCACGTCACTCATCGCGACGGTCGCTGCCGTCATCCAAGCATTCACCGCAAGCTTCAAGGCACTGCCCTCGACCCCGCGGCCGACGTGCAGCACCGAGGACCCAAGGGCGTCAAGCACGGGACGTGCCCGGTCGAGTGCCGCATCCTCCCCGCCGACCAGCCACACGAGCCGTCCCTCGCGCGCAGGTGCCGTGCTGCCAGAGACTGGCGCGTCGAGGTAGGCCACGCCGTTGTCTCGGGCCAGGTCGCCGAGCGCCCGCGCGCTGCGGGGGCCAACGGTGCTTGCCTGTACCCACACCGCATCCTTATCCAGCCCGGCGATCGCATCGGTCATTACCTCAGCGACGGCGTTGCCGTCGCGAAGCACCGTGATCACAGCTGATGCGTCCTCAAGCGCCTCGGTCGTCGACTCGACCGCGGTGACGCCGCGAGCCTGCGCCGCAGCCGCTTCAGCCCGTTCCGGCGTGCGGTTCCACAACCTGACCTGATGGCCCGTTTCGCCCAACCGCGCCGCCATAGCCGCACCGAGCGCGCCCGCTCCCAGAACCGCCAGGACTTGCATCTCAGACACCAGAGGCCTCCCTCATGTTGAACCTGCTCACGACGAGACACGCCACTACTATCAGATTCAGCATCTGCGTAGCTCAGCATTTTGCGTAGCGCAGCCTCGGCCGTGGTGTTCGGATCTGTCGCGCCGGACTCTTGGCGCTGGCGTCCGAGTTCCGCTTGACAAGCGTGAGCGTTGAGCTGCCCCGCCACGAGCCCCAGCGCAGGCGAGCGCGATGCCGGCCGCGACGAGGAAAGATAGGCTGTAGCCGGCGGCGAGCGATCCCTGCGCGTGGGCCGTCCGTGTTGCCGCGGTTGTCGCGAGCACTGCCAGGCCGATCGCTGCACCGGTCTGCTGGGCGACAATCAAAGAGATTGAAGACTGAGCCAGCCCCGCTGCGAGCGAGGCGAACGCGAACAACACAAGGCCGAACATCAGCAGCCGCCGACGACCGAGCAGATCTGCCGCGCGACCACCCGCAAGCAACAGCGAGCCAAACGTCAACGCGTAACCAGTGACAACCCGCTGCAGCTGCGAAGCCTCGAGCTCCAGATCCCGCTGCATTGAAGGCAGCGCCACGTTGACGATGCTGAAATCCAGCTGCAGAACAAACTGCGCGGCACAGATCAACCCCAACGCAACACCCGCACTGCGACGCTGAGCAGTCCTGCCGCCGCCCGCGTAGAAGTCGCGGTCGCATGCGTCAGTGCGAAGTCCCCGCCTGCGGCGTCCTGATCCCGGTTCATCTCAGCCTCAGCTGACAATAACCGCGGTCAATGCAGATCTGACGTCTGCTGTGTCAAGGGCAATCGAGTTCTCGCCACTGGCGGCCATCTTTGGACCGGCTGTGCCTCCCTTCGCGCCGTTCATGCGCGGTCGCTATCCACTCAAGCCGCGAGCTGTTTCGTGGGCCCGGGACTCACGGCGTAGCTCACGCTGCGGGTCCACCGCGCTTACGCTCTCGCCAAGGGTGGGTTGTTGCCAAAGTTGTTGCCACGCGGTTCCGAACCAGCGGCAACGGTTCATATGATTCGATCGAGAAGCAGAGAAGCCCCGCAAAACGGGGCTTCTCACATGCGCCCGAGAGGACTCGAACCTCCACGGACTATTAGTCCACAAGGCCCTCAACCCGAATCACCCTGCGTAGATCCGGCTGCTGGCGTCTGATATGCGCAGATCGTGCGGTTTTCTGGACGTATTGGACGTACTGGACAGGGTGGATGTTGCCACGAATGTTGCCACGGATCACGGGTTCGGTTTGCCTCTGTGATCGCAATCGCGATTGGGCCGGGCCTGGCGGCCGGGCAGCTGTTCGGGTCTCGAGAATCGCGGGGCATACACGAGGACCTGTCGTCGGTTGAGGGACTCGTCGCGCTGTCCTGGCGATGCGTGAACATGTCGGCCCGTGATCGTCCTCCACGCCATCTGGTCGCGCACGGCGCGGTTGTGCGTGTGGGGCGAGGACGGGAGCCTGCCGTCATTTGCGCCCCGGCGGCGCGGCAGGCCGCCGGTGAAGCCGCGCCCGCGCCCGCATCCGTTCGCGGCGGGGATCGAGGATCTTGTTCAGGCGCTCGGTCGGGCGTGCCCGCAGCTCGATCCCGCGGCGTTGGTCGCAGGGGAGCTGTACATGCTGCTGCCCTCCCACGAGCACGGCCCGCAGGCCTCGCCGCACCTGCTGCGCGCCGATGACGACGGCGCCGCCTCGAGACGACCGGATCGCTTGCATCCGTGGGTCGTCCCCACCGCCACGTTCGGCGCCGCCGACGCCGTCGAGTTCCTGCTCGGTCTCCCCGGTGGTGATGAACCTGGCCTGGCGATCGGCGATTCGCCGCGGTTCCTGGCCGAGATTTCGAAGCTCGCGCTCGAGCTGCTCGCGCGCGGGCGCGTCATGCCGATGCTCGCCAGGAGCGAGGATCGGTGGGTGGCGCGATGGGAGCCGGTCGCGACCGATCCCGGCGACGCCGAGCGTCTGCAGCTGCTGGCGGAATCGATGCCGCCGCTGCTACGCGCGGAAGTCGGCCTGTCCGAGCACTCCAGGACGCCCGAGAAGATCGTCGACGGCGCGCTCGGCGCGTTCGTCGATGCGTGCGCGCGGCGCTTCCTGACCGACCCGCTGCTCCCGCGGGTCGCTCGCCGGCGGGCGCCCTCGAGTGTGGAGGCATGGATCACCGCGCTGACGGCAGCCGATCCGGTCGTCGCGGAGGAAGGACTGGGGCTCGCCGCGCTCAGCGAGCAACTCGACGCGTGGCGCGATGCGCTGGAGCACTATGCGGCGCACCGGACATTCCGGACGTGCTTTCGCCTGTCCGCGCCCGAGGAACCCGCCTCACCGGTCGCCGAGGAGCCCTGGCGCGTCGAGATCCTGCTGCAGGAGAAGGACGACCCGAGCGTGCTCGTCCCGGCGCAGGACGTGTGGAGCTCGAACGGCGATGGCCTGCGGGTTCTCGGCCGCCTGATCGAGGACCCACAGGAGCGGCTGCTGGGCGGGCTCGGGCACGCGCTGCGCCTGTGGCCCGACCTCGAGCCGGCCCTGCGCGAGGTCGCGCCGACCGGCGTCGCGCTCGACACAGACGCCGCCTTCCGGTTCCTGCGCGACGCGGTTCCCGCACTCGAGCAGGCCGGCTTCGGCGTGCTGTCGCCGGCGTGGTGGGACAAGCGGCTGCGGCTCAAGCTGACAGCTGAGCCGTTCAAGGAGTGGGAAGAGGGCAGCGGGCTGTTCAGCCTCGACGGCCTCTGCGCCTACGAGTGGCGGATCGCGGTCGGCGACGCGACGTTGTCGGTGTCGGAGCTCCGGGAGCTGGCGGCGATGAAGCTGCCGCTGGTGATGTCGCGCGGGCAGTGGATCGTGCTGCGCTCCGAGGACGTCGAGGCCGCGCTGAAGTTCTTCGAGGGGCGCAAGGAGCGCGGCGAGGCGCCGGCCGCAGAGCTGCTGCGCGAGAGCCTCGTCGCTCGACGCCGGCCGCGACGAGCTGCCGGCGACCGAGATCGAGAGCACCGGCTGGCTGAGCGAGCTGCTCGGCCAGGGCGGCGAGCGCAAGCTCCGACAGATCCCGACGCCCGACGACGTTCGGCGGCGAGCTGCGCCCGTACCAGCAGCGCGGGCTGGCGTGGCTGTCGTTCCTGTCGAGCCTCGGCCTCGGGGCATGTCTGGCGGACGACATGGGTCTCGGAAAGACGCCGCAGACGTTGGCGCTGCTGCTCGCCGAGCGCGAGGGCCGCAAGCTCGCGAAAGCGTCTGAGCCCGACCCTGCTGATCTGCCCGGTGTCGGTCGCTCGGCAACTGGCAGCGCGAGGCCGAGCGCTTCGCGCCGAGCCTGCGCGTGCTCGTGCACCACGGCCCGGAGCGATTGAAGGGCCGCGCGTTCACGGCCGCGGCGCGAGGTGCGGATCTCGTGATCACGACCTACGCGCTGGCGGTGCGCGACCGCGAGACGCTGGCCGCCGCCAAGTGGGAGCGGGTCGTGCTCGACGAGGCGCAGAACATCAAGACGAGCGACGCGAAGCAGACGCGGGCGATCCGCTCGCTCGCTGCCCGCCATCGAGTCGCGCTGACCGGCACGCCGGTCGAGAACCGCTTGACCGAGCTCCACTCGATCATGGACTTCCTCAATCCGGGGCTGCTCGGCCCGGCTGCGACGTTCAAGCGCTGCTACGCCACGCCGATCGAGCGCTACCGCGACCGCGACGCGACGGAGCGTCTGCGGCAGGCGACCGGCCCGTTCATCCTGCGCCGGCTGAAGACCGACAGGAGCATCATCACCGACCTGCCCGAGAAGATCGAGATGCGCGTCGACTGCCATCTCACCAAGGAGCAGGCGACGCTCTACCAGGCGGTTGTCGATGAGATGATCGAGAAGGCCGAGCACACCACCGGGATCGAGCGCTCGGGGATCATCCTGGCGGCGCTGATGAAGCTCAAGCAGGCGTGCAACCACCCGGCGCACCTGCTCAAGGATCGCTCCGCGCTCGACGGACGCTCGGGCAAGCTCGCCCGGCTCGAGGAGATCCTGGCCGAGGCGCTCGCCGAGGGGGACAAGGCGCTGTGCTTCACCCAGTTCGCCGAGTTCGGGCATCTGCTCCGCCGTCACCTGCAGGAGCGACTCGGCCGCGAGGTGCTGTTCCTGCACGGCGGGACCGCGCAGGCGGCGCGCGACGAGATGGTCGCGCGGTTCCAGGTCGACGGCGGGCCGCCGCTGATGATCCTGTCGTTGAAGGCGGGCGGTACGGGCCTCAACCTCACCGCGGCCAACCACGTCGTCCACTTCGACCGCTGGTGGAACCCGGCCGTCGAGGATCAGGCGACCGACCGCGCGTTCCGGATCGGTCAGCGCAAGAACGTGCAGGTGCGCAAGCTCACGTGTGTCGGCACTGTCGAGGAGCGGATCGACATGCTGATCGCGCAGAAGAAGGATCTCGCCGAGCGGATCGTCGGGACCGGCGAGCGGTGGATCACCGAGCTCGACACCGCCCAGCTGCGCGAGCTCGTGACCCTCTCCCAAGAGGCGGTGGCGGCGTGAACGACTGGTCTGATTGGCGCGACTGGGAGCCGTCGCGGCCGCTGCCGGTCCAGGGCGGGATCGCCGCGCGCAGCAAGCGCGGCGCGATCGGTGAGACGTGGTGGTCGCAACGGTTCATCGCGCTGCTCGAGTCATTCGGGGTCGGCTCACGGCTGCAGCGTGGGCGCAACTACGCTCGCCGCGGCCAGGTGGTCGAGCTCGACGTCGAGCCGGGCATCGTGATCGCGAAGGTGCAGGGCTCGCGCTACACGCCCTACCGCGTCCGGATCCAGTGCAAGGCGCTGAGCGAGCAGCAGTGGCGGCGTCTGGAGAAGGCGATGGCGTCGCAGGCGCTGCCACTTGCGCAGCTGCTCGCCGGCGAGATGCCCCGCGACATCGAGGACGTGTTCGCGTCGTGCAAGCTGACGCTGTTCCCGCGCTCGCGCGCCGAGTTGAAGGCGAGCTGTACGTGCCCGGACTCGGCGAACCCGTGCAAGCACATCGCGGCCGCCTACTACATCCTGGCCGAGCGGTTCGACCAGGACCCGTTCCAGATCTTTGCGTGGCGCGGCCGAGAGCAGCACGAGCTGCTCGAGCACTTGCGGGCGCTGCGAGCCGGCGAGAGCGCCGCGCGCGGCGCGGGTGGCGCCGGGCGCCCGGACGGGCAGCGCCCGGCGGTGCTGCCGCCGCAGCCGCCGCGCAGCCGGCGGGCTGGAGTCGCAGCGGTCCGGCGCTCGACGACGAAGTCGACTCGTTCTGGAACAGCGGTCCGGCGCTCATCGACCTGCGCATCAACCCGTTCGCCGTCGAGGCCCCGGACACGCTGCTCCGCCAGCTCGGACCGATATCGGTCGACGCCGGCGGCCAGAACCTCGTCGAGCTCCTCGCGCCCGCATATCGGTTGCTGGCGGAGCGGGCCGAGCGGCGCGCGCTCGAATGATGCACGGGTTGTGGATCGGGCTGCCCACTTCGGCGCGCTCGCCGCGCTTGAGCATGCTCGCGATCGGCAGGCGAAGGGACGCTGCACGAGCATCTGGACTTCGCACCGTTCTCACCCCCACAGCGCGCAGATGGGGATGGCAAGGATGCGTTTCCCTAGGCGCAGCGTGCTGGAGCCTGTGTGCAGTACCGCGCCGGCCACGAATCGATCCCCGAGTTCGTCGTGCAGCCATTCGAGGTGGCGTGCGTCTTCGCGGGTTGGCGCGGCAGTGGCTTTGATCTCGATCGCGAGGATCTCGCCGGCGGCGATCTCGGCGATCAAGTCGATCTCATGCCGACCCTCTTTGTCGCGCAGGTGGTAAAGCCGTGGTGGGCGTGAGGTGAGTTCAAGCTCGGGCCGGAGCTGCGCGACAGCGAACGTGTCGATCAATCGTCCGAGGAGGTCTCCGTCTCGGAGTACGCCGGTGGGGTCGAGTCCCAGTGCGGCGCCGGCGAGTGAGGGGTCGACGAGGTAGCGCTTTGGGGTCTTGATCAGTCGAGTCAGGCGGTTGCTCGCCCAGGCGGGGAGGAGTTCGAGCACGAACAGGTTCGTGAGCAGAGTGTCGTAGGCGATTGCGGTCTTACGGTTGATTCCGGCGGCGTCGTAGAGCGTCTTGTGCTCGGGCTGGCCGGCGGTGCTGAGCGCGGTGGCCTCGAAGTAGCGGCGCAGGCGAAGCGGGTCTCGGTGGCCGGCGATTCCCTCCGCGTCGCGGGTCAGCAGCTGCTCAAGGTAGCCGCCCAGCCATGCCTCACTCCCGTCGCCGGAGAGCCGGAGGGCGGGCTCCGGGTAGCCGCCGCGCAGCGTGAGCTCGATGTAGCCGCGGAGATCGGGGGGGTCGGAGGGAAGGGTGAACGCGTCGAGGTCGCCGGCGAGAAGCTTCTCGAGGAATGTCGGCCCGGCGATTCGTGCTGCGAGTTCGCGTTCGCTGAGGCCGTACATCCGCAGTCGCACCAGCCGTCCGGTGCCGGGCCACGTTTCGGTTTCGATGTCGCCTCGGACGCTCCCTGTCAGCAGGAACCGGCCGGGGCGGGGATCGGCATCAACAGCTCGTTTGACCGCTCCGAGGACACCGGGTACGGCCTGCCACTCGTCGAGCAGGACCGGCTCCCGCT
The DNA here is from genome assembly GCA_963804615.1 of uncultured Actinomycetota bacterium. GTDB lineage: Bacteria > Actinomycetota > Thermoleophilia > Solirubrobacterales > Solirubrobacteraceae > Palsa-465. Next base: position 167,948 of record CAWDRA010000008.1, on the reverse strand, counting down.
GCGCACGTAGCGCGGCGTCCGGGTCCGCTTCGAACGCGACCGCTTCGGCTGCGCGGTCGAGTTGCACGACCGTGTTCGCGAGCCGCTCGGCCGTGGTCGTCTTGCCGGTTGCGCGCGGGCCGGTCACGAGGATCGCGGGAAGCTGCGCGAAGAGTCGCTCGAGCCGTCCGTCGATCAGGCGAGGCGTGTAATCGGATTCAGGCAGAGCGCCAGTGTACCGCTCTCACCCGCGTCACGCTACCGATATGGACCGTCAAGTAGTCCCGCTTTCGACCATCAAAGGCCTCTCGCGTGATCTTCGAGCGGCCCCTGCGGCTCCAAGTCATACGGCGCGGCGCCTCTCTTCGCCCCGTTCATGCGCCGTCGCTATCCGTTCGAACCGCGCGTGGTCTCTTAGGCACGGCTCGCCAGCGGAGTTCACTCTGCGCTGCACCGCTCTTGCGTCCTCGCCGGGGGGACTGTTGCCAAAGTTGTTGCCACGCGGTCCCGAACCAGCGACAACAGTGGAATATACTTTGCCCGAGAAACAGAGAAGCCCCGCAAAACGGGGCTTCTCACGATGCGCCCGAGAGGACTCGAACCTCCACGGACTATTAGTCCACAAGGCCCTCAACCTTGCGCGTCTACCAATTCCGCCACAGGCGCTTGGGGCGGCCAGTATAGCCGTGCGGATCGGTCGGCTTCGGGCCTGATTGGTTCCGTCCTGGGTCGTGGGTATCTTTCGAACACATGTTCGCCGGTGTGGGCGGAGAGACCGATCAAGGAGCCAGCGGATGGACCTGACCAAGCGTCAGCAGGAGATCTTCGACTTCATCAAGCGGTACTCGGAGGAGCACGGTTACCCACCGACGGTGCGCGATATCGGCAGTGCGGTGGGCCTGGCTTCGTCATCGACGGTGCACGCCCACCTGGCGAATCTTGAGAAGCTCGGGTTGCTCAGGCGGGATCCACAAAGCCGCGGGCGATGGAGTTGCTCGGGAGGGCGAGCGTTGCCATGCGCGACGCGGTGCGACCAGGGCTGCCACTGCTCGGACAGGTCGCCGCGGGGCAGCCGATCGTGGCGGAGGAGAACGTCGAGGAGTACATCGAGACGCCAGTGGCCTGCGGCGGAGGGAGCGGCGAGTATCTGCTGCGCGTGCGCGGCGAGTCGATGAAGAACGCCGGCATCCTGGATGGGGACCTGGTCGTGGTGCGTCCGCAGCAGACGGCGCGGGACGGCGAGATCATCGTCGCGATGGTCGAGGAGGAGGCGACGGTCAAGCGCTTCTTCCGTGAAGGTGATCACATCAGGCTGCAACCGGAGAACGAGGAGATGAGCCCGATCCTGGTGCGCGATGTGAGTGTTCTTGGACGGGTGGTCGGCTTGATGCGCAGCATGTGAGCTTGCGTGCGCGACCTCGGCGCGGCGCTATGCTCAGGTGCGCAGGCTGAGCAGTCGCGGAGGTGGAACACCCTTCGAGGAAAGTCCGGACATCAAAGGGCAAGGTGGTCGGTAACGCCGACCCGGGGAAACCCGCGGGAAAGTGCCACAGAAATGACACCGCCTAAGTCTGGGGCCGCTGCAGCGTCCCGGACCGGTAAGGGTGAAATGGTGCGGTAAGAGCGCACCGGCGTCGCGGCGACGCGGCGGCCAAGGTAAACCCCACCTGATGCAAGGCCGAGCAGAACCGTTTGCAGGTTGCCCGCCGAGGTCCGGGTAGGCCGCTCAGATGGATGACTGCTCTCGACAAGATCCGGCTTACAGGCCTGCTAAGGAGAGGCCCCGCGAGAGCGGGGCCTCTCTACTTCTGCGGTGAGACCGGTCCAGGGGTCAGCTCCTGGGTGAGGGCGGGTCCGGGCTGAGATCAGCGAGCCGCCGAATCGGCGACCGCTTTCAGCGTGTCGCCGCTGAGGCGGTGCGTGGTCCACTCGTCAAGCATTTCGGAGCCGAGCTTGCGGTAGAAGCTCAGAGCCATCTGGTTCCAGTCAAGCGCAGTCCAGCTGAGCCGCGTGTAGCCGCGGTCGACGGTGATCCTGGCGAGTTGGCCAAGCAGTCGGCCGCCGACGCCGTGGCGGCGGAACTCAGGCAGCACGAACAGGTCCTCGAGCCAGATGCCCGGTGCGCACTCCCAGGTGGAGAAGGTGTGGTGAAAGAGGGCGAAGCCGGCCGGCTCGCCGTCGACCTCGGCGATGACCGTCTCAGCCGCCGGTTGCGGGCCGAACAGCCACCTGTGGAGTTGCTCGGGTGTGCCCACCACCTGCTCAGGCGCGCGCTCGTACTCGGCCAGCGCGACGATCAGGGAGTAGATCAACTGGACGTCGCCCTCGGTGGCGGGCCGCAGAACAACCTCAGCCCGGGTCCCCTGAGCTTCCGCCCCCTCCGCCCCTGTGCTCATCCCTGATCCACCACCGGCACGGTGATCTCCCGCTTGAGGATCTTGCCGGTCGGTCCCTTGGGCAGCTCGTCCACGATCCAAACCGTACGCGGGTACTTGAACGCGGCGACCTGTCCCTTGACGAACTCGCGCAGCTCCTCGGGCGTGGCGCCGGCACCGGCCTTGAGCGACACCACGGCGCCGACCTCCTCGCCGAACTCGTCGTGGGGGATACCGATGACGGCCGCCTCACGGACCGCGGGGTGCTCGTACAGAACCTCCTCGATCTCACGCGGGTAGACGTTGAAACCATTGCGGATGATCATGTCCTTCTTGCGGTCGACGATGAAGAAGTAGCCGTCCGCGTCGACCCGGGCGAGGTCGCCCGAGTGGAACCAGCCGCCACGCATCGCCTCGGCGGTCGCGTCCGGTCGTCGCCAGTAGCCCTTCATCACGTTCTCACCGCGGATCACGATCTCACCGACCTCGCCAACCGGCAGATCGCGGTCTGCATCGTCGACGACCTTCATCTCGACTCCGACGATCGGCGTCCCGATAGAGCCGGGCTTGCGCTCGCGATCGATGTGGTTGAACGAGGACACCGGGGAGGTCTCGGAGAGGCCGTAGCCCTCCAGCACCTTGCAGCCGAAAGCCTGCTCGAAGCCGCGCATCAGCTCGACCGGCATCGCAGCGCCACCGGAGCCGCAGCACACGAGCGTCGAGGTGTCGAAGCGCTCACGGTCGGGCGCGTTGAGCATCGCTCCGTACATGCTCGGCACGCCCTCGAACACCGTGACGCGGTCACGCTCGATGATCTCGAGCGCTTTGACAGGATCGAAGCGGGGGAGCAGCGTCAGCGTGCCGCCGCTGACAAGGCATGTATTCATCCCGCAGGTCTGGCCGAAGGAATGGAACAGCGGCAGCGCGCCGAGGATGACCGTGTCGGCATCCGATGTCGAACAGCTCCCGCGTAGCCCGGCAGTTGCGTCAGCATGTTCGCGTGTGTGAGCTCGGCTCCCTTCGGAGTTCCGGTGGTCCCCGACGTGTAGAGCAGAACCGCGGTGTCCGTGGGCTCGCGCTCCACCATCTCGAGCACGCGGGTCGGCCTGGAAGAGCGTCTGCTCGAACTCGCCCGCCACGATCGAGTTCGACTCGCAGCCGGCCGCGCCAGCGCCGGCTTCGGCCTCGGCGGCGAAGTCGTGCCAGACGAACAGCAGCTGCGCGTCGCAGTCGCGCAGGTAGTACTCGACCTCCCGACGCTTGTTCAGCACGTTCAGCGGGACCACGATCGCGCCCGCACGCAGGATCGCCGTAGTAGGCGACCAGGAAATGGGGGACGTTCGGGATCATCAGCGCCACGCGGTCGCCCGGGCCACGCCGTGCTGGCGCAGCATCCCGGCGATCCGCATCGCCGCCTGCTCGAGCAGGCCGTAGTTGAGGGCGAAGTCGTCGAGCTTGACGGCGATCTGCTCGGGATCGCGCTGTGCGGCGTCGGTCAGGATCCTGGCGAGGTTCATACGGGCCACACCTCCGCGTCTATCGGTCGCCCGTGAACTGCGGCGGGCGCTTCTCGCGGAACGCCTGGACTCCCTCGAGGAAGTCGTCGGAGTCGGCGCGCTCCTGTTGGAGTGTCGCCTCGAGCTCGAGGATCTCCTCGAGCCGAGCGTGGGCGGCGGCGCTCGAGCGAGCGCTTGATCGCGGCGTGCGAGCCAGGAGATCCTGCGGCTAGCCGGCCTGCGAGATCGGCTGCGACCGCGAGCAGCTCAGCATCGGGGGCGACGCGGTTGGCCATCCCCCAGGCGAGTGCCTGCGCAGCAGGCACTCGCTCTGCCAGCAGCGCCATCTCGCCGGCGCGCGCGCGTGCCGACCCGTTCCAACAGCAGCACCGAGGCGCCGCCGTCGAGCGTCAGTCCGATGTTGGCGAACGCCTGCAGGAAGTAGGCGGACTCGGCCGCGATGACGATGTCGGCTGCCAGCGCCAGCGAGCAGCCGATCCCGACAGCACCGCCGTTCACTGCCGCGATCACCGGCTTTTCGAGCGTCCGCAGCCGCAGGATCAGGGGATGCAAGAGGTCTCCGCAGCGGCCCGAGACGTCGGTGCCGCCGTCCTCGCGGCGCCAGGACCGAGCTTTGAGGTCGGCGCCCGAGCAGAAGCCGCGGCCCGCGCCCGTGATCACGAGCACGCGGACGTCTCGGTCGGCGGCCGCCCAGTCGACCGCAGCCGCCAGCTCGCTGCCGGATTCGGGCGTCACCGCGTTCAGCGCATCGGGTCGGTTCAGCGTGATCCACGCGACCCGCTCGCGAGCCTCAAGCTCGACCGTCTCCCATGCAGGCGCCGGCATCAGCGCTCGAGCTCGGCTCAGCGAGTGACCCAGACGTCGGGGTCGTCGGCGAGCTTGTCGATCGCGCGCGGAATCTTGCCTCCGGCAACGTCGGCGACGGTGACGTGCTCGACGACGTTGCGCAGGTTGGCTCGGACTGCGATCCAGACCCGCAGCAGCGCCTCGGAGGCGCCGTTGTACTCCGACTCCTCAGGCGGAGCGCCGCGCACGCTCGCGAGCGGACCCTCGACGGCACGGATCACGTCGGCGACGCTGATCTGGTCGACGCTCCCTCGACAGGCGGAAGCCGCCCTCGGCGCCGCGATGCGAGCGCACCAGGCCGGCGTGACGCAGCTCCCCGAGGATGTTCTCGAGGAAGTTGAGCGGGATGCCCTGGGCGGTCGCGATCCGCTCGGCCTTGACCGGCTTCTCGTCCGGCGCGGCGGCGAGTTCGACCATCGCCCGCACCGCGTAGTCCGCTTTGGCAGAAATCCTCATCTGTGCGGCAGTATTACGCTTGCGCGGCCGAACGCGGCGCCGTCGCGAGGTCGTGTTCAGCGGTTCGTATACGTATCGTCGGGTTGTTTACGGTTCGTTTACGACGAGGCTTGGGTAGATGCCGTATGCCGCCGCCGGACGCCCAGAAGGCTGAAAGCACCTCTTCATGTATCAAACCGCACGATCCTTACCGATCGTGCAGAAGCGCATTCCTCGGCACTGAGAGCTAGGCCTCTGCGACGAGAGCAGTCAAGGAAGGAGCCTATCCGGACATGTCTCACACGGTTATGAAACAGACAGCCAAGACCAACCATGCCGGGCTGCGCGCCTGGGTCGAGGAGATCGCCGCGCTGACGCAGCCGGACGAGGTCTACTGGTGCGACGGCTCGCCCGCGGAGTACGACCGGCTCGCGCAGGTGCTGGTCGACGCCGGCACGTTCCAGAAGCTCTCGGACGCCAAGCGCCCGAACTCCTACCTGGCGCTGTCCGATCCGAGCGACGTCGCCCGCGTCGAGGACCGCACCTTCATCTGCTCCGAGCGCGAGATCGACGCCGGCCCAACCAACAACTGGGCCGATCCGGCCGAGATGCGCGACGACGCTGACCGGCCTGTTCGAGGGCTCGATGCGCGGCCGCACGATGTACGTCGTGCCGTTCAGCATGGGCCCGATCGGCTCGCCGATCTCCTACATCGGCGTCGAGTTGACCGACTCCGCCTATGTCGCCGTCTCGATGCGGATCATGACCCGCATGGGTCAGGCGGCGCTCGACGCGCTCGGTGACGACGGCGAGTTCGTGCCCTGCCTGCACTCGGTCGGCATGCCGCTGGCCGACGGCTGCGCAGGACGTGCCCGTGGCCCTGCAACGCCGACGACAAGTACATCGTCCACTTCCCTGAGACGCGCGAGATCTGGTCCTACGGCTCCGGCTACGGCGGCAACGCGCTGCTCGGCAAGAAGTGCTTCGCGCTGCGGATCGCCTCGGTGATGGCGCGCGACGAGGGCTGGCTCGCCGAGCACATGCTGATCCTCAAGCTGACCTCGCCGGAGGGCGCCGTCAAGTACGTGGCGGCGGCGTTCCCGAGCGCCTGCGGCAAGACCAACCTCGCGATGCTGATCCCGACGCTTCCGGCTGGAAGGTCGAGACGATCGGCGACGACATCGCCTGGATGAAGTTCGACGACGACGGCCGCCTGCGCGCGGTCAACCCGGAGTACGGCTTCTTCGGCGTCGCTCCGGGAACGGGAGCGCTCGACCAACCCCAACGCGATCGACTCGATCGGGCACGACACGATCTTCACCAACTGCGCGCTGACCGACGACGGCGACGTCTGGTGGGAGGGGCTGACGGCGGAGCCGCCCGCGCACGCGATCGACTGGAAGGGCAACGACTGGACGCCCGAGTCCGAGACGCCGGCCGCGCATCCGAACGCTCGCTTCACGGCGCCGCCGGCGCAGTGCCCGTCGATCGCGCCCGAGTGGGAGGACCCGGCCGGCGTGCCGATCGACGCATTCCTGTTCGGCGGCCGCCGCGCCACCGTCGTGCCGCTCGTGCACGAGGCGCGCGACTGGGAGCACGGCGTGTTCCTCGGCTCGATCATGTCGTCGGAGACGACGGCGGCCGCGACCGGCGCGGTCGGCACGCTGCGCTTCGACCCGATGGCGATGCTGCCGTTCTGCGGCTACAACATGGGCGACTACTGGCAGCACTGGCTGAAGCTCGGCGCAGCGCGACGGCGTGCAGCTGCCGAAGGTCTTCTACGTCAACTGGTTCCGCAAGAGCGCCGACGGCAAGTTCCTGTGGCCCGGCTACGGCGAGAACTCGCGCGTGCTCGCCTGGATCTTCCGTCGCTGCGAGGGCACGGCGACGGCGGTCGAGACCGAGATCGGGCTCCTGCCGCCCGTCGGCGAAGGCGGCATCGACACCGACGGGCTCGACGTCAGCGAGGCGGAGATGCGCGAGCTGCTGGCCGTCGACGTCGACGGCTGGAAGCAGCAGATCCCGCAGATCCACGCGCACTTACGCGAAGTTCGGCGACACGCTTCCCGGCGAAGCTGCGCGAGCAGCTGCAGACGCTCGAGCGAGCGTCTCGCCTGAGGTCACGGCGCTCCGACTGATCCCATCCGACGCCGGCCTGCTCGCTTTGCAGGCCGGCGTCGTCGCAGCGCCCCGCGCGCTCGACCCGCGTTGGGCACGCGACTCCGCCGCCTGCGCGGGCGCGGCTGGGCGCTGATCCCGGTCGCGTCGATCGTCGGCGTGATCTTCGCGATCCGTTACGCCTCGGACACCGCCGACTGGCTGACCTATCTGGCGCTGGTGGCCGTGCCGCTGCTAGCGGCAGCCGCGCTCGGCTGGCTCGCACGTGGCTCCCGGCCATGGCTGGCGCTGGTGGCCGCTGGCCTATTCGTGGTCGCCTGGCGGACGCCCTACAGCCTCGCCGGGCGAGGCGGCCGGCGCGCTGCTGTCGGGGCTGAGCTGCGTCACGCTCGGGGTGCTGCTTGCGGCTGTCACTCCGAGCGCGCTGGCTGAAGCTCGGGATCGTCGCGATGGCCTGCGCCGACGTCTGGCTGATCGCCTCCAACCAGCTGCAGGCGCCGAACGACGTGCTGGTCGCCGCCAACGCCGAGCGGCGGACTGCCGCAGCTCCAGAGCGAGCAGTTCGGCACGGTCACGATGGGCTACGGCGACCTGTTCGTGGCAGCGCTGCTGGGCGGGGTGTACGCGAGCGCGCGCGCGCGTTCAACGGCTCGCCGCGCTGCTCACGCTGGTGATCGCGGCGCTCTTCGACCTGCTTGTTCCTGGTGGTCGACAACCTGCCGGCGACGGTGCCGGTCGCGCTGGCGCTCTTGATCGTCGAGATAGCGTTAGCTGCGTGGCCGGCGTACTCAGGCCGGCGACGGACCAGGTCAGTGGGCGCTACGGCCGGTCGATGCCGGAGGACGCGATTCCTCCGCCAGCGACGTGATCGCCAGGGTGCCGCGAGCGGCGTCCTCGAGGACCTCGGTGGCTTCCTCGGGGTGCGCGCGTAGAGCTCGACCAGCAGGTGCACGACGATGCGGTCCTCGTCGTGCTTGTGGAAGCGCACGTGCGTGAAGAACTCGCGGGTGCCGTGATCGCCGAAGGCGGCGTAGGACAGCGAGTCACCCGCATCCGGGCCCGAGCAGGTCTCAACGTCGTCGGCATCGACGGTGACGGTGCACGAGGCGATCCAGGGCGTGCCGGTGATCATCCGCTCCCAGCGGTCCTGGATCGGCTCGACGCGGCCGTTGTGGAAACCCAGGTGCGGCTGGTCATGCATGCACTCGAGGCACTGCACGACTGCCTCCTGCATCTCATCGACCACGTCCGTGCGCTCTCCCGTCTCGGGGTCGATGCGGTGAATGCCTTCGTAGTGGAGCTGTACCTCGAGGTTCTGCGACCAGCAGCGGTAACAGCGCAGCCAGCTACGAACCTCGGTTGAGCCCTCCATGACCGATTCTAGACGGGCCGATGACGACGTCTGTTCGATCCGTTGCACTGGCTCGCGTCTCGTGTTGCGCGGGCGGCCTGCGTCCAGTCCTGCGAGAGGGCCCGCCTCGACGCTCAGCCGCCGATCGCTGACATCGTTCGCGCGGGCTGGATGAAGCCGGGCTCGCCGATGTGGTGCTTGAGCTCCTTGCGCCAGACGGCGTCGCGGATGATCTGCTCCAGCTCGGCGTCCTCGGCGCCGGTCGCGCAGTGGCTCGCGCAGATCGGTCTCGCCAAGGGAGAACAGGCAGGTGCGCAGCCGGCCGTCGGCGGTCAGGCGGATGCGGTTGCAGTCGCCGCAGAACGGCTCTGAAACGGGGCTGATGAAGCCGATCCGCCCCTGCCCGTCGGCGAAGCTGTAGACGCGCGCGGTCGCGCTGGGCTCGCGCTCCAGCGGCTCGAGTGGGTGCAGCGCATCGATCATCGCGTGCAACTCCGCACCGGTCAGCACCTGCTCGGCGGTCCAGGCGTGATCGGCGTCGAGCGGCATGAACTCGATGAAGCGGACCTCATAGCTGCTGCTCGCGAGCGAGTTCGACGAACGCCGGTACCTCGTCCTCGGTGAAGCCGCGCAGCGCCACCGCGTTGACCTTGATCGGGTGAGCGCGTGGGAACTGGCGCCAGCCGCGTCGAGGCCGCGCAGCACCTGATCGAGCGCGTCGCGGCGAGTGAGCTGCGAAGAAGCGGTCGCGCTGGAGCGAGTCGATCGAGACGTTGAAGCGAACGCGGCCGACGGAAGTCCCGCCGCGCGCGCCGGCTGCAGCGGCGATCAGCGCCTCGGCGTCGCGCTCCAGCAGGAAGCCGTTGGTCGTGATCGAGAGATCCTCGACGCCCTCGATCGCCGCGAGCTTCTCGACCAGACGCGGGAACTCGCGCCGCACCAGCGGCTCGCCGCCGGTCAGGCGCACGTCGTGGACGCCCATTCCCGCGAGCAGCGCCACGAGCCGCGCGATCTCCTCGAACGTGAGGATCTCGGCGCGCTCGAGCCAGGGCAGGCCCTCGGCAGGCATGCAGTACTGGCAGCGGAAGTTGCAGCGGTCCGTAACCGATACGCGCAGATCGGCAATCCGGCGTCCGTGACCGTCCATCAGATGATATCATTCCGCATTTTCCAAAGGTAACGCGCGGGCGATGTCATTCCGGGGACGCAGCGGTTAGCCTTCAGGCGAATGAGCGAAGAGCTGGTGAGGAGCGGGGAGGCGCTGTTCAAGGTCGGCAGGCGCGGATACGACCGCGACGAGGTCGATGCCTACGTGCGCAGCTGCAGCGTCAGATCCGCGAGCTCAGGCCCGCAGCAGACGCCGGACGCTGCCGTCCGCAGCGCGCTTGAGCGTGTCGGCGACGAGGTCGCAGACATGCTCAAGCAGGCCCATGACACGGCCGATGAGATCATCGCGTCGGCCAGCGCGAGGCCGACGATCATCGCGAGGAGGCGGCAGCGACACGCCGCGCACGTCACCGCGGTGGCCGAGCAGCGCGTCCACGAGCTCGACCTCGACACCGATCGAATCTGGGGTGAGCGCGAACGCATGGTCGCCGACGCGCGTGACCTCGCCCGGCAACTCAATCAATTGCGGACCGCAGCTGAGCGCTTCCCGCACGACCGACTCTGTGGCAGAGGGGGCGCTGCAGATCGCAACCTCGACTACGGCCCTGGGGAGCGGATGTCGGGCTTCGAAGAGCTCAATGCGAGCAATTGACACGCTGCACCTGGGGCGTCGCAGGGCGATCTGCTGCTGGCAGGTCGGGGACGTCCTGGTCGACCCCGGGCCGACCAACTCGCTGGATACGGTGCTTGCCGAGCTCGGTGGCTGGCAGCCGCGCGCGATTCTGCTGACCCACATCCATTTCGATCACGCCGCGTTCGACCGGCACGTTGATGCGGATGTATCCCGAGCTCGAGCTATACGTGCATGAGCGCGGCGCGCCGCACATGGCCAACCCGGAGCGCCTGTGGTCGAGCGCCTCACGCCTGTACGGCGAGGACAACATGCTCGCGATGTGGGGGAAGTTCGAGCCCGTCCCGAGCCGACCGCATGCACGTGCTGTCCGGGGGTGAGACGCTGACAATTGGCGCGGATACGTTCGAGGTCGCCTACACGCCGGGCCACGCTCAGCACCACGTGGCGTACCTGCGCGGTGACGGCACCGCGTTCGTCGGCGACCTCGGCGGGTGTCAGGATCGAATCGAGCACACCGACCGTACCGCCGACGCCTCCGCCTGACATCGACCTCGAAGCCTGGCATCGCTCGATCGAGCTGGTTCGAGACTGGCGGCCCGAGCGCATCGCGATCACGCACTTCGGCGCATATGAGGATGTGGATGCGAACAGCTTGATGAGCTCGAACGCGCGGCTCGATCGCTGGGCGGAGTCCGCGCGAGAGCAGCGACCGTGATGGCTGGGTCGCCGCGATCGAGTCGGACCTGCGTGTCTGCCACCGACCCGGAGGTCTACGAGTCGTTCATCGCGGCGGTTCCGATCGAGCAGTCCTACGCCGGTCTGCGCCGGTACTGGGACAAGCGCAGCGGCGCGACCTGAGACGGGTGACCGGGGCATCGCGCCCGGCGAGTCGTCAGCTCGAGCGCTGGGCTTTTTGCCGCTTCGGCTGTATTCTTGCCCGCCGATGTCGCTGACCATTGAGTTGCCCCGCGTGCAGGGGCCGGGCAGCGGTCTTGGCGGGCACTGGCGGGTTGTGGTGCTCAACGATCACCACAACACCTTCGATCACGTCGCCGAGACGCTTGCCGACCACATCCCGGGCGTGAGCCTCGCCGACGGCTACCGGCTCGCCGACCGCATTCACAACACGGGCTGCGCGATCGTGTGGAGCGGCGCCCGGGAGGACGCGGAGTCCTACTGGGATGCGCTCGACGGTGCCGGTCTGTCGATGGCACCGCTCGAAGAGGGCTGATCGCCGGCAAACGGTTTTGTTCCGTCCACGCGTCGCTGTCGGCGCGGATTTGTCACTCTGTGATGAAGAATGGCGACGCAACCGTGGCACGAGCTCCCACCTGAGGTGGCGGCGGTCATCCGGCCGCTGCTGCCCGAGCTCGTCGACGAGATCATTGAGACGGTCGGCACCGTGCCGGCCTATCAGCGACCGATCGAAGGGGACTTCGGCATCGGCCTGCGGGCCGGCGTCGAGCAGGCGCTGAACCACCTGGTGCTGGAGATCGAGGCCTCCGGGCCCGTTCCGCGGGCCGACGTGTACCGCCGCCTGGGGCGAGGCGAGATCCGCGCCGGCCGCAGCCTTGACGCCCTTTTGAGCGCCTACCGTCTGGGTGCACGCATGACTTGGCGCCGAGTCGTGGCTGCGGGCGAGTCAAGTGGTCTGCAGCCGGCGACGCTGTATCTGCTGGCGGAGTCGATCTTCGCCTACATCGACGTGCTGTCGGCCGAGTCGGCCGAGGGTTACGCGCTCGAACAGACGGCGATCGCTGGTGAGGCCGAACTCGCGCGACGGCGGTTGGTGCGGCTGTTGGTGCGCGAGCCGGTCGCCGAACCTGAGCTCGTGCATGCGGCCGCACGCGAGGCCGGCTGGACGCTGCCGCGCAGCCTGGCGGTGCTGGCGATCGCCTCGGACGCCGAGAAGGGCGGGGTCAGATTGCCGTTGGACGCGATCGCCGACGCGATCGGGGAGGTCACCTGTGTGATCGTTCCCGACCCGGACGCTCCAGGGCGGCGAGCCGAGCTCGACGGCGCCGTGCGCCAGGCGAAGGTTCGTGCCGGCCTCGGCACGACCGTGGTTTGGACCGAGGCGGCGCTCAGCTTCCTGCGAGCGCGAGCGGCGCTCGCGCTCGCGCTGGCCGCGCCGGAACAGGCAGCCCTGGTGTCCGCCCGCGACCGCGCCGGCGATCTGATGCTGGCCGCCGATCCGGTGCTGGCCGCGGAGTTCGCCACTGCGGTGCTCGCCCCGCTGGCACCGCTCTCACCGGGATCGCGCGAGCGTCTGACAGCGACGCTCGCCGCCTGGCTCGACGAGCAGGGCCGAATCGGGCCGGCAGCCCGGCGGCTCGGCATCCATCCGCAGACGGCTCGCTACCGGCTCGGGCGCCTGCGCGAGCTGTTCGGGCCGGCGCTCGACGATCCCGATCAGCGGTTCTGGCTCTCGCTCGCATTGAGAACTCGGCGGCCATGAGCGCCGAGCCTGCGTCTGGGCCACGGCGGTCCGCGGTGATCGAGTCGCGGCCGGGCAGCGACCGACTGGTGCTGGTCGTCAGCTTCGCCGTGTTCCTCGACACACTCTTCTACGCGGTGATCACACCGATGCTCCCGCAGCTGACGCACGAGCTTCACCTCTCGAAGCTGTCAGCCGGTGTGATGACTGCCGCCTATCCGGCGGGAATGCTTGTCGCCTCACTGCCGGCCGGCGCGCTTGCGGTCCGCTACGGACCCCGGGCTCACCGTCATCAGCGGCCTCGTCCTGTTGGTGATCTCGACCGTCGCCTTCGGTCTCCTGGATACTGCCGCCGGCCTCAACATCGCGCGCTTCGTCGAGGGTGTCGGCGGCGCCTGCTCGTGGGCGGGTGGCCTGGCGTGGATCGTGGCCGTGACGTCGCCCGAACGTCGTGGCGCCGTGATGGGAAAGGCGGTCGGCACCTCGATCGCCGGGGCGCTGTTCGGTCCGGCCGTGGGAGCACTGGCGAGCGTCACCGGGCGGGCGTGGCTGTTCTGCGGACTGGCGCTGGTGGCATCGCTGCTGCTGATTCCCGTCAGCCGGCTGGAGGACGCCAGGGGATCGTCGGGACAGCCGGTGTCCGATGTGCTGCGGATGCTGAAGCGGCCGCCGCTACGGGCGGCCATGTGGTTGCTGGCGTTGCCGGCGATCGTGTCTGGCGCGCTGAACGTGCTCGGTCCGCTGCAGCTCAACGCACTCGGTGCCGGCGCCGGCGTGATCGGCGCGACGTTCCTACTCGGGGCCGGCTTCGAGGCGCTGATCTCGCCGGCCGCCGGCCGCTTCTCCGACCGAACACGGCCGCACGCTGCCGCTGTCGGTCGGCCTGATCGGCGTCGGAGTCGGCCTGGCCTGCTTCACGCTGCCATCGACAGCATCTGCTGCTCGGTCTGCTGATGGTCGCGATCGCCACCGTGCTGGGGATCTTCTGGGCGCCGGTGATGGCGCTCGTGACCGACATCGCCGAGGCGAACGGAATCGATCAGGCGCACGCTGCTGCGTTGATGAACCTCGCCTGGGCCGGCGGTCAGATCGTCGGCTCAGCAGGTGCCGGCGCGACTGCGAAGGCGCTCAGCGACGCCTTCGCGACCCTGTTCATCGCCGGCCTGTGCCTGCTCACGCTGCTGGGACTGCGGCGGGGTCGGCTGCTGCCGCGCCCGTATCGTCCGGTGTGACCGCTCCGTCCTGCGCTGTGCCTTCGCCCCATTCGTCGTGCCATGCGTAGACGATCGGGACCTGATACTTGCCGGCATATCGGGCCCGGAACTCGCGCATCTCAGGCCCCTCCCAGTAGCGGTACCAGTCGTCGCTGGAGTTGAACCAGATCTGCTGGACGATCTTGTAGGCGTCGTCACGCGAGCGCTGCACGGTGAAGCGGGTGGCGCCGTAGCGCAGCGCCTCCGGTCCCGCGAACTCCGCGACCGCGTCGGCGAACATGTCTGCCGCGGAAGATGGTCGCGTACCACTGGATGTGCATCACGCCTTTGCCTGCTGCCATGGCGGCGATCTTACCCTGATGCCGGGACGGGCGGCGCCACCGGACCGGGCGCTGCCACCTTGGGCTCGATCAGGACCCAGGCGACGACGGCACCCAGCAGCGTGACGACCGAGCAGACCACGAGCCCGGTGCTCAGCGCGGACACGAACGCGTGCTGCACCGCGCTCACGATCGCCGCCGGGGAGTGGGTTCCCGTGGCTCCACCGCTGCCCAGCGCGCTCGCGATCCGGCCGCGCTCCCCCTGAGGGAGGTGGGGGAGGCTCTGGTCCAGCTCGGACCGTCCGACCGTGGTCACGATCGCTCCCATCACCGCCACGCCGAACGAGCCGCCGACCATCCGGCTGGTCGACAGGACGCCGCCGGCGGCGCCCGCCTTGGCGCGATCGACGGCGTTCATCGCCGCCGTGTTGAGAGGTGACATCACGAGCCCCATGCCGCAGCCCATCAGCACGAAACCGGGGAGCAGCAGCAGGTAGCCACTGCTCACCGTGATCCGGCTCTGGATGAACGTTGCCGCCGACAGCAGGATGATCCCGGACACCATCAGCGGACGCGGACCGATTCGGTCGGTCAGACGGCCTGAGATCGGCCCGAAGACAACCAGCAGCATCGTCGCGGGCAGGAAGCGGACGCCGGTGGCCAGCGGTGAGAGGCCCATCACGTTCTGCATGTAGAAGGTCATGAAGAAGATCTGCGCGAACATCGCAAAGCTCACGATCAGCCCGACGATGTTGACGCCCACGGAGGTTCGAGAGCGGAAGACGGCGAAGTCGATCATCGGTACGCGCACGCGAGGCTCCAACACGACGAAGCCGACCAGCGCGATCACCGCGACCGCCAGCAGCCCGATCGTCTTGACGGATCCCCAGCCCCAGCTGTTGCCCTCGATCAGTGTCAGGACCAACGCCAGCAGGCCGATTGTGAGCAGTGCAACGCCTGCGTAGTCGATGCTGCGATCCACCGTCTCGTCGCGGCTCTCATGCGCCGCGAACAGCGCCCCGAAGACAGCGATGACGGCGATCGGCGGATTGATGAAGAAGATCGCGCGCCAACTCACGTACTCGGTCAGAAAGCCGCCGACGACCGGTCCGATCGCGAGTGCCAGCGCGCTCACTCCGGCCCACGTGCCGATCGCCGTCCCGCGTTCCTCCCGGGGGAACGTGTTGGTCACGATCGCCAGGCTCGCCGGCATCATGCAGGCACCGCCGAGCCCCTGGATGGCGCGGAACACGATCATCACGCCGACGTTCGGCGCCAGCCCGATCACGAGGCTCGAGATCCCGAAGATCGTCACGCCGATGATGAAGAGCCGTCGGCGCCCGAAGATGTCTCCAAGCCGCCCGGCGGTGATCAGCCCCACAGCCAGCGCCAGCGTATAGGCGTTCACCGTCCACTCGAGCGACGAGAGGCTCGCGTGCAGGTCGCGCTCGATCGACGGCAGCGCCACGTTCACGACGGTGTTGTCCAGCATCATCATGAACAGCGCGACGCACATCGCGCCGAGCGTCCACCAACGGCTGTTCCGCTCGGTGATCAGCCTATGTCTGCTGGTCGTGATCGCCATTCATCAGTTTTTACCAACCCCATGCCCTCGCCCCGATCGGGATGCGGTCAACTCCGGACCGCGATCGTCCCGAAGCCGGGCGCTGCTGCCCCGTTTTCCGGCTAGGCTAACGGCTTGCGGCCACGGTCAGCAGCCGGCGGCGGCGCTCGATCCGGCGCAGCTCGCCCTGGAGCGAGTCCCACGCCTCAAGCTCAACCTGCTCGTACTCATCGCCGGCCAGGTCACGCAGGCTGCCGTAGTACTCGTTCCACGCGCGCTGGCGGTCCTGATCCAATTCGCGCAGCTTGTCGATCGACCCGGCGATCGCGCTCACGAGAAACTCTTTCCGCTCCCTCATCGCAAGGTCATGGTACGTGTGCAAACGCGGCCATATGACGGAGAAAGGGTTAGGGCGGCTTAACGAAAACGGGTCCACGCGGGGCTGCCGGCGCGCGGGAGCAGATGGCCGCTCAGGAGAACGGCAGCGCGACCACGACCGCCTCGCAGGCCGGTGTCGAGACGCTCGTCCCCGACCGGTGCCTCCCGCCGCACCAATGCAAGCGACACCGGTCCGTGCCGCGGCGAGTCGGCCGCGCTTGTGATCGTGCCGACGATCCGTCCGTCGAGCGTCAGCTCGGTGCCGACGGCGACGGTTCAGCCGATGACAGACCCTGCAGCTGCGGTTCGGCTTGCCCCTGTAGAAGAGTCGCGCGACCGTTTCCTGGCCCACGTAGCAGCCCTTGGTGAATGAGACCGCGCGCTCATTGAGCCCGGCCTCCTGGGGGATCACGGTTTCATCGAGGTCGATGCCGTAGCGGGGGCGGCCACGCTCGATCCGCAGACACTCGGCAGCGTCCTCGCCAACCGGCACGGCGCCCGCGCCGTCGAGTGCCGCGCCAGCACCGCGTCTCGGTCACTCGGCGGCGATCAGCAGGTCGAGTACCGACGTCGGTGCGGATCAGCACGGACCGGGCACCGCCGACCTGACCGACGACGTGATCGTGCTCGGTCGTGCCGGCGTGGCGCCGGGCCGCCGCGACGAGCTCGTCGGCCAGCGGGCCGATGAGCGAGAGCAATCCAGACTCCAGCGTGCGCTTGTGCAGCTCGACGTCGTAGCCCAGGGAGTAGCGGCGGATCATGTTGAACAGCGGCTGAAGCGCGACGCGCTCGGTGTCGAGCAGCAGCTCCTCGCCGGTGTCGAGGACCCGGAGATCGCCCAGCATCTTGCCCTTCTGCGTCAGGAACGCGGCGTAGAGCGCCGCCCCGGGGTCAACGCGACGATGTCCTGGGTGACCTGGCCCTGCAGGAACTCCTTGGCGCCCGCGCCGGTCAGTGCGAGCTTGCCGCGCTCCGAGCGGTCGAGCAGACCGGCGCCCTCTGTGACGCGTCGCGTAGTCGGCCCTGAAGTCTAGCGATCGCAGTCACTCACGGTAAGCGTGACAGACGCGGCCCGCTGGCCGGCTCGATACTGTTCGCCGCGATGGCGCTGGCCGACACATTCACGACAGATCGTCGATTCGCTGCCAGACGACTGGACCGACCTCGAGTTGGATCTGCGGATCTTCGACGAGACCCGCTACGTCGAGGCCGCGACCCTGCTGGTCACCTGCAACGCCCAGCCGTACTCGCAGCGCGACTGGCATTGGCGCCTGCTGGTGGCGCACCGCTTCGGCCACGCCGCCTCGGTGCCGGCCATGCACGCGGCGCTGAAGCTGCTCGACGACGCCGGGCTGGCGGGTGAGCTGGCGCTACGCGAGACCCGCACAGGTCGCGTCGAGACCGTGCAGATGTGGGGCCGCCCGGAATCCGTCCGCGAAGAGTTCCGCAAGCTCACGCCGCGCTCAGTAGTCAGGCCGCTCGACGGCCCGCTCGCCGCTGCTTCGCGGGCCCTGCTCAGCGCGGCAGGAAGGCCGAGTCGAACATCGTCGCGAGATCCGGCCGCCGCCTGACGATCCCGAACTTCGACCTCCCACTTTGCCCAGGCGCTTAGCACCGACGGGCACGAGCGCGCCGTAGGCGCCACCGCCGCGCGGCAGGAAGGCCGGCAGTTCGGCCTTCAGCTGCTGCGCTGACTGCCTGGCCGGAGAGGCCGCTGACCTGCGACTCGAGCGCCTGATCGCCGCTCCTGGGGTGCGTAAGGACGTGGTCGTAGCCGTCGACGAGGGTGTCGACGACGGCACGTGCAAGCTGGGGTGGGCCTTGCAGCTCGCTCCCGTGTGGTGGTCAGGATCAGTTCCGGGATAGGCGGGCGCACCGTAGTTCTCGACCCGGAAGACGTGGTAGCGGCCGTGCCCGTCTGCGTGCTGCGAGAGCTGCACGCCCTCGTCGTTCCAGAACGCTGTGGCGGCCGCGACGCGTCCGCTCGAGCAGGTCCGGCACCGCGTCGTACCCGATCGTCAGCGTCTTCAGGCTGTCCGGCCTGCCGCCGGCACCGGCGACGATCGAGCGCAGCACGGCCAGGTCGCTCGGGTCGCCGGTGACGCCGACCGTCTGGCCATCGAGCTGGCGCGGGCTCGTGAAGCGCGGCTGGGCGATCACGGAGGCGAGTGGCCGTTGGACGAGCGCCATGATCCCGACCAGCTTGCGCCCCTGTGCGTCGGCGATGGCGAGGTCATGGATGTCGAGGATCGCGAAGTTGACCCGGCCAGCGGTGAGCAGTGAGACGGCGTCGGTGCTCTGACCGGGACCCGCACCTGCAGGTTGACCCCGTTGCGCGTGTCGTAGTGGCGGGCCAGGGCGGTGTAGATCCCGCTGTGGATCGCGTTGGGCGTGAAGTCGAGGATCAACGAAGCGGGCTGCGGCGCGCTCGCGGCGGCGGCGGTGGCAAGCGGCCCGCCGCCGCCGAGCAGGACGCCAACGAGCAGAGCGCTCGTCAGAACGGCGCAGGCTGCCGCGAGGATGGGGCGAGGGCGAGGGGTTCGGCGGGGCATCGGCGAGCGGAGCATAGGCACTCGTGCGTGAAGCCGGCGCGAGCACGCGTTGGCGTGCGGCTGTGCACGCATTAGGTATACGTTTCACGGCCGGGTGAGCCGTAAAGCCGTCCTACGCTCTTTGGCAGGACTCACAGGTTTCGCTGCGTACTCCACTTAACCGGTGCTCAGCAAAATGGAGGGGTTGGGACGATGGGGATGTTCGAGATCGCACGATCGGCCGGCGGGCTTGCCCGTGACACGGGCGTCCAGGTCGCGCGCGCGCCGCGTCACGTGCGCAGCACGCGCTCACACCTGGCGCTGCTGTCGACTCCGCGACGCCGGATCCCCTGGAGCGAGGGCTTCTACGAGCCTCCTGCCAAGCTCGGCCGGCTCGCGCCCGGCGCTCTGATCCGATCGGAGCCTATGCACGCCTACCTGGTGCCCGGCGTGCGTCTGCGCGCCCGCGCGTGGAGGCTCCTGTACCGCTCGACCGGAGCCGTCGGAGAGCCGACGGGCGTCTCGGGGACGCTGTTGCTGCCCGAGGGCGCGCGCGGCGAGGGGCCGGTTCCGCTGATCTCCTACGGCGTCGGGACGCACGGAATCGGCGATGCCTCCGCGCCGTCGCGGCTGCTGGCCACAGGTCGCGATTGGGAAGCGGGGATGATCGCGATGGTGCTGGCCCGAGGGTTCGGCGTGGTCGCCACCGACTACCAGGGCCTCGGTACGCCGGGCGACCACACCTACATGGTGGGGCGGGCGCTGGGCAACAACATGCTGGATGCGATCCGCGCCGCTCGTCAGGCGCTGCCGGCCGAGTTGGCCGACGGGGAGCCCGTCGCGGTCATGGGGTACTCGGAGGGCGGCGCCGCCGCCGGCTGGGCGGCACAGCTTCAGCCCGAGTATGCGCCGGAGCTGAGCCTGGTCGGCGCTGCGGTCGGCGCCGCCGCCGCCGATGTCGAACTCGCCGGTCCGACACTCGATCGCAGCTTCTTCTCGTTCTTCCTGGCATACGGCGCGATCGGATATGCCGCCGCCTACCCCGAGCTCGAGCTCGAGCCCTACCTGTCGGCCAAGGGGCGGCGGATGATCGAGGTGCTGCGACACACGAACATCCTGCAGGCCGCGGTCCGCGGTCCGCGTTTCGCGCATGTCGACCGACTGACCGAGCCCAACGTGCTGGGGCTGCCGGAATGGCGGGCGCGGCTGCGGGAGAACCGGCTCGGCACGATCTCGCCGCAGACGCCGGTGCTTCTCAACCATGCTCGTCACGACCAGATCGTCGCGTTCGAGCACAGCGAACAGCTGCTGGAGGATTGGCGTGCGCTCGGTGTCGACGTCAGCCTGCATGTCACCCGGGGCGGGTTCGACCACGTCAGCGGCGGCGTGGCCGGAGCGCCGTTCGCGCTCGAATGGCTGAGGCAGCGCTTCGCGGTCGCCGGCGGCGCGCTGCCGGGCGGCAACGTCGTGCCTCTGCGGCAGAAGCTCCGTCGCGTGGCCTGACGCGCGAGTAAGGTCTACACGCGATGATGAACTCGATCGGCCACGCCGCGCAGTGGGCTCACGCGCGGAGGCTTGACCTGCGCGACATCCGGGCAGGCCGCTGACGATGCTCGCGGTTCTGGGGGCATACGGATACACGGGCCGGCTGATCGTCGAAGAGGCCCGGCGTAGAGGCGTTCCGCTGCGTCTCGTCGGGCGGCGCCAGGACGCGCTGGAGGAACTCGCCCTCCCAGGTGAGGAGATTCGGGTGGCCGATGCCCGTGACCGCTACGGATTGCGCGAAGCGCTCGTGGGGGTCTCGGCGACGGTCTCGACCACCGGCCCGTTCCTCGATGTGGGATACGCGCCGGTCGAGGCCGCGATCGACGTCGGCTCTCACTATCTCGATATCACAGGTGAGCAGGAATTCGTGCGGCACGTGTACGACACGCTCAGTGCAGCGGCCGCCAGGGCGGGCGTGGTGCTGCTGTCGGCATTCGGGATGGACTACGTCCCGGGAGACTTCGCCGCCAGACTAGCCGCGCACGGCCTCGAGGAGCCGCTCGACGAGGTTTCGGTCGGCTACTTCATCGCAGCCACCCCCAGCCGGGGGACGATCAAGACGGCCGCGCTGATCGGTAACCGTCCTCACGTCTCGCGGCTTGACGACCTCCTGGTCGAGTCTCGGATGGGCGCGACCTCGAGGACGTTTGCGTTCCCGTTCGGGGACCGGGACTGCCTGGAATGGGGCGGCGCCGAGCCGCTCACGGTACCGCGGCACACGCGCGTGCACACGGTGCAGTCCTACTGGCGGCTCCCGGAGGGTGCACCGCCGTCGGTGCCGGGCTCCGCGCCGCCACCGGCCGAGGCGCCGGCAGGGCCGTCGCCGGAGGAGCGCGCGGATTCGAGTTTCGCGGTGACGGCGGTGGCTCGCAGCGGCAGCGTGTCGCGAACCGTGATGCTCACCGGCTCGGATCCCTACGGCCTGACCGCGCTCCTGATCGTGCGTGGCTATGAGGCGCTTCGGGCCGGCGAAGCCAGTGGCGTGGGCGCGCTGGCCCCGGCGCAGGCGTTCGATGTCGAGGCGTTTGTGCCGCGGCTGGCACCGCTGCTCTCACGCGTGGAGGCGTGACTCCGGCGCGACGCCGAGCATCTCCCGGGCCCAGGCGAGATCGGCCTTGCCGACCGCGGTCCGACGCAGCTCGGGCACGATCGCGATCCGCCGCGGTCGTTTGTAGCCGGCCAGCGCCACTGCCACGTGATCACCCAGCGCGTCAGGCTCAGGTGCACATCCAGGCTGCGGCTCGACGACGGCTCCGACCAGGGAGCCGTAGCGTGAGTCCGGGACGGCGACGACAACGGCATCCTTGACCTCGGGATGGCTGCGTAGGGCGTCCTCGACCTCCATCGCGTACACCTTCTCGCCGCCGGTGTTGATCACGCCGCTGCCGCGTCCGAGCAGGCGCAGCGTGCCGTCTGGGCGCAGTCGCGCCAGGTCGCCGGGCATCGCGTAGAGGTCGCCATCGATGTTCCGGAAGACCGCCGCGGATCTCTCGGGGTCACCGAGGTACCGAGCTCCGTCCTGCGCCGGCGCCGCCAGGACACCGACGGTGTCCGAGCCGGGCGCGATGTCACGCCCACCACGATCGATCAGCCGCGCGCCCGGGGCAAGCCGGAAGCTGCCGAACTCAGCCGGGTCCGTCTCATGCGTGGCGACCGCAAGCGCGAAGGGGCCGCCCTCGGTGGCAGCGATCAGATCCACAAGGGCGACGTCGGCTTCGTCAAGCAGCGCCGACTTGACCTCGGGCGACCACACCGTCCCGACGCTCTGGATTCGCCTGAGGCTCGAGAGGTTGTACGCGTTCCCAGAATCCCTGGCCGCAGTCAGGGTCTCCACCAGCGGGAGGGCGAAGACGTCGCCGACCAGGTGCACATCGGTGACCTGATGCCGACCGATTGCTGCGGCGAGCTCCTTGGCCTCAAACCTCTGGCCGGCCAGCAACACGACCGTTCCACCGGACAGAAGCGCGTTGAGTGACCCGTAGACGCCGGCACCGTGCATCAGCGGCGAGGCGGGAAGGACCACCAGCCGTTCCGGATGCCGCTCCACCAGGGTCGCCCAGAGCGCATCCTGGCTGATGGGTTCCGGAATGCCGAGACTTCGAAAGACGAGGCTGCCCATCCTCGCGAGCACCGACTCCTCAGTGAAAGCGACGGCCTTGGGTCGGCCTGTGGTGCCGCCCGTGTAGATGATCCAGGTGAGCTCGCCGGCTCTGTCGATCCGCGGGTGGGGCTCCGCCAAGAGCGCCTCGTGGATTGACGTTCCGGTCCGGGGTTCGCCGGCGTCGATACCGACCGACACCGACGCCTCCAGGGTGTGAACGGAATCAGCCAGTCGCGACACCAGCGGCTCGAGCGCGTCGTCGTGAACCAGTATCCGGGCCCCGGAGTCGGTGAGGATGTACTCGAGCTCCTCGAGCCGATAGCGGAAGTTGACGTTCACTGGTATCGCCCGGAGCTTTTGAGCTGCGAACATCGCCAGGAGGTATTCGGGCCGGTTGCGACAGCCGATTGCCACCCGGTCACCTGCTGTCAGCTCCACGGTTGCGAAGAAACTCGCCAACCGTGCGGCCAGGTCGTCGAACTCCCTCCAGGTCAATGTCCGGGCGCCCTGCACGATCGCGGGATCGTCCCCGAACAGATCCGCGATCCGCTCCAGGGTGCCGGCGATGCTGGTTCCGAATGGGGTGTGGGTGGCGGCGACGTCGCTCATCGAACGCATTTCGATCGGCGGAAGCTGCCACCGTGGCCCTCGGAGAAGTCATCCAGCGACCTCATCAGGTTAGGTCGACCCTGGGGACCTCGATGTAAAGTCGCGAGCCTGTCCGTATGAGCTCCGCAACTCCTGTCCCTGATCGTCAGCCAAGTTCGGCCACAACGGCCGGCAAAGTCCCTGTGAGCAAGCGCGGAGTGCGTACGCGGTCGGCGCTCGTCGATGCGGCGCGGTTGGTGTTCGAGCGAGATGGCTATCTGGAATCCAGGATCAGTGATATCTCCGAGGCCGCCCACGTCGCCACCGGTACGTTCTACACCTACTTCGACAGCAAAGAGGAGATCCTCGCGGCGGTGGTCGAGTCCGTCAGCGACGCGATGGTCTACCCGCACCTGCAGGACGTCAGCGACCCCAGCGACACGCGGGCGCTGATCGAGGCCAACAACCGGGCCTACCTGCTCGCGTACAGGGAGAACTCCAACCTGATGCGGCTGTTCGACCAGCTGGCCCAGGTCGACCCGCAGTTCAAGGAACTGCGGCGCAAGCGAGCCCGGGAGTTTGCGCGCCGCAGCGCACGCACGATCCGCCGACTGCAGGAACAGGACCGCGCGGACACGGCCATCGACCCCTACTACACAGCGCTTGCGCTCGGAGGCATGGTCGGCCGGCTCGCATACCTCGTGTACGTGGATGGCGAGCGGATCCCGTTCGAGTCGCTGCTGGCGACCGTGACCGCCCTCTGGATCAATGCGCTGCGCATCGACCAGGCCGCGTGAACTCTGTCGGTCGATCATCGTCGTGCCGCTTCTGAGATCTCAACTTGACGTTGAATTCAACTTCAAGTTAGTATTGCAGTTCATGGGGCAAAGCGCCAGATCGGGTGAGGGGCTGCTCCGCCGGTTCGTGAGGCATGGGACACGCGCACATGACTGATTCCGACACATCTCCGCCGGTCCTCGCAGAGCGACACGGCGCCGTGATGGTCCTGCGGCTGAACCGCCCGGAGCGGATGAACGCCTGGAGCGACGCGGTCGAGGCGGCCTACTTCGAGCTGCTGGACCGGGCTGACGACGACCCCGACATACGCGCGGTCGTGGCGACGGGCGAGGGCCGAGCCTTCTGTGCCGGCGCTGACCTTGAAGAGATGCAGGAGAAGCAGGCCAGCAACGCGACACTGCCCGACGCGATTCGCCCCCGGACACGGCCGCTCGAGTTTCGCAAGCCGTTGATCGCGGCCATCAACGGCGCTGCAGCGGGCCTCGGGCTGGTTGAGGCGCTGTATTGCGATATTCGCTTCAGCAAGCCGACCGCCAAGCTGACGACCGCGTTTGCGCGCCGCGGACTGATCGCGGAATACGGGATGGCCTGGATGCTTCCTCGGGTCGTCGGCCCGAGCCGCGCGCTCGACCTGTTGTTGAGCGCGCGTGTGGTGACAGCTGCCGAGGCCGCTCCCTGGGGGCTGATCGACGAGCTCGACGAGGATCCGCTCAGTGCTGCGATCGCCTACGCCCAGGAGCTGGCGACGTTCTGTTCGCCCAACTCGATGGCGGTCATCAAGAGCCAGTTGCGCTGCGATGGCGAGCGTGACTTCTCGGAGGCCGTGGCGGACGCCGACCGATTGATGCGCGAATCGTTGACGGGAGCCGATGTGGAGGAGGGCGTCCGCAGCTACTTCGAGAAGCGTCATCCCGCCTTCGCACCATTGCCGCCCAGGAGCTGAACATGGACTTTGAGTTGACGGACAGGTGCAAGCAGTATCTCGGAAGCCTCACGGAATTCATGGAGGAGTCCGTGTATCCGGCAGAGCGCGTGTACAACGAGCAGATGCGAGCGTCCGGCGATCCGCATTTCCATCCGCCCGTGCTCGAGGAGCTGAAGGCGGATGCACGAAGCCGCGGTCTGTGGAACCTCTTCCACCCGGATCCGGAGTACGGGCCGGGCCTCTCGAACGCCGAATACGCGCCCCTGGCCGAGCTTCTCGGGCGCAGCGCGCAGCTGTCCAGCGAGGCGACCAACTGCAGCGCGCCGGACACCGGCAACATGGAGCTGCTTTCGCTGTTCGGGACCGACGAGCAGAAGCGCCGCTGGCTGTACCCGCTGCTCGATGGGGAGATCCGGTCGGCATTCGCCATGACCGAGCCGGACGTCGCCTCATCAGATGCCACCAACATCGCCACCAGGATCGAGCGCGATGGCGACGTTTACGTGATCAATGGACGCAAATGGTGGACGTCCAACGCCCTGCACGCCCACTGTCGGGTGCTGATCGTGATGGGCAAGACCAACCCCGGCGGGCCGCGTCACCAGCAGCAGTCGATGGTGATCGTGCCGATTGACGCCCCCGGGGTGACCATCGTCCGGAACCTGCCGGTCTTTGGGTACCAGGACCGTGAGGGCCACGGCGAGGTTCGGTTCGAGGATGTTCGCGTCCCTGTGGAAGCTCTGCTCGGGGATGAGGGCGCGGGTTTCGCGATCAGTCAGGCGCGATTGGGGCCCGGGCGCATCCATCACTGCATGCGCCTGATCGGGATGGGGGAGCGTGCCCTCGACATGCTCTGCGAGCGTGCGTTGTCGCGCGTCACGTTCGGCAAGCCGGTCGCGGAGAACTCGAACATCGGCGACTGGATCGCGGAGGCACGCATCGACCTCGAGATGGTTCGGCTGCTCACGCTGAAGACGGCCTGGTTGATGGATACGGTGGGCAACCGGCAGGCTCGCGTGGAGATCGCGGCGATCAAGGTGGCGGCCCCGCAGGTTGCGCTGCGCATCCTCGATCGAGCGATTCAGGTTCACGGCGGTGGCGGGGTCAGCGATGACTTCCCCCTGGCCAGGCTGTGGGCACAGGCACGAACATTGCGGCTGGCAGATGGACCAGACGAGGTGCATAAGCGCACCCTCGCTCACCATGAGCTCACCCGGGTGCGGACGGCGATGGAGGTATCGGAGGCGGGACAGTGATGGTGGCGGTATGACGGCGGAACTCGAGGGACGCGTCGCAATCATCACGGGCGGCTCGCGCGGAATCGGTCTGGCAACCGCAGCGCTGCTGGCGGAGCGGGGGGCGAGCGTCGTTCTGACCTCGCGCAATCAGGCGGCGGCCGAGCAGGCCGCCGGCACGATACCCGGAGACCGTGCCATCGGAGTCGCTGCCGATCTGCTGGACGAAGATGCTGCGCGCGCCTGCGTCGACCTGACGCTCGAGCGCTTCGGGTCAGTCGACATCCTCGTGAACAACGCCGGCGTCGGCGCGAACATCGTCCGGCTCGTCGACCATGACTACGCGAGTTTCCGCGAGATCATGGACACGAACGTGTGGGCTCCGATCTTCTGGTCAGGGCTGGTGTGGCACGCCTGGATGCGCGACCATGGCGGGGCGATAGTGAACGTGTCTTCGCTTGGGGCGCTGAGCACGGCCCCCAACATCGGTACCTACGCCGCCTCGAAGGCCGCGCTCCTTCACATCACCCGGCATCAGGCGGTGGAGCTCGCCCCCAACGTTCGCGTCAACGCGGTCGCCCCAGGCGTCGTCAAGACCAAGCTCTCGGAGGGACTCTGGCGCCACCAGGGAGACAAGGTGGTGGCGGGGACGCCACTGGGACGCCTCGGCGAGCCGGAGGATGTCGCGGGACTGATCGCGTTTCTGGTCAGTGATGCCGCGTCGTGGATCACCGGTGAGACGGTGCTCCAAGACGGGGGCGCGTACCTGATCGGAACATTCTGAGTTCTTGCAGTGAGTGGCGAATTCGGAAAAGGAGCTCGAGATGTTGGTGCTGAACGGGATCGATGATGTCCGGGCCCACGTGGGCGAGGAGCTCGGCGTCTCCAGATGGGTCGAGATCACGCAGGAGGCTGTCAACAAATTCGCTGAGGTCACCGGCGACGATCAGTTCATCCATGTCGACCCAGAGCGCGCAAGCCGGTCGCCGTTCGGCGGTACCATTGCCCACGGCTACATGGTCCTGGCGCTCGGTCCGCGCTTCGCTTACGAGATGTTCAAGATCGAGAACGTGGCGTTCGGGCTCAACTATGGCGCCAACCGCCTGCGCTTCCCGGCACCGGTGAGGGTCGGCAGCCGGGTTCGCATGCGGGCCGTGCTCTCCTCCGTCGAGGAGGCTCCTGGCGGTGTTCAGCTGATGACCACGTGCACCTTCGAGATCGAGGGCTCCGAGAAGCCGGGTTGCGTCGCCGAGGTGCTCTCACGCCTGATCGTCGACTGAGAGCGTCCCCGACGCCGCTTCGGGCGCATCCGCAGCCGGCAGCTGTGCCTGGCCGGCCTGAGGTCCCGGACCTGCAGCGGCCAGATATGTCGCCTGAATCTCGTCCAGGCTGGTCCGCGCCTCCTCGGCAGTGCCTGAAAACTGAATCGTTCCCTGGTGCAGCAGGTAAACGCGGTCAGCGATCTCGAGCACTCGGTGCACGTGCTGCTCCACCAGCAGCGCCCCGATCCCGTCTTCGTCGGCGGCGGCGCGCACTGCTCGCAGCAGTCGGCCGACGGTCTTGGGCGCCAGGCCCAGTGAGAGTTCGTCCGCAAGCAGTAGGTCGGTCTGACGCGATAGGGCCCGGCCCAGGGTGAGCATCTGCTGCTCGCCTCCGGAGAGGAGACCGCCACGACGCGACATCAGCGGTTCCAGCTCCGGAAACAGTGCGGTTGCCTTGTCGATGTCGGCCCGGCCGACCGCGAGATTCTGCCTGGTCGTGAGGTTGACGAACACCGAGCGCTCCTCGGTCACGAATCCGACCCCCTGGCGCGTTCGCTTGTAGGTCGGCGCGGTGGTCTCGACACCCTTCAGCAGGATTTCGCCTCCGAGCGGCTTGAGCTCCCCGGCGAGCGTCAGCAGCGTCGTGGTCTTGCCTGCACCGTTGGCGCCGAGCAGCGCGACGACCTCACCGGGCCAGACCTCTACCGACAGATCGCTGACGATCTTGACGCCGGAATAGCCGGCACACAGTCCGCGGGTCTGGAGCAGTGGCGCCGCACTCATCGCTGTGCCCCGCTCCTGGTACTGGCGGCGACTGGCGCCACAGGCTCATCGCCGGCGCCCTCATCCGTACCGAGATAGGCCGCGACGGCCAGGGGGTTGTTCCGCACCTCGTCGGGCGTTCCGGCACAGACGAATCTGCCGAAGTCGATAACGGTGATGTGGTCACAGATGCTCATCACGAAGTTCAGATCGTGCTCGATCACCAGGACGGCCATGCCCCAGGTGTCTGCCAGCTTTCGCACCAGCTGTGCAAACTCCGCGGACTCGCGATCGCTCAGGCCGGCGACGGGCTCGTCGAGCAGCAGCACCGAGGGCTGCGCCGCGACGGCGCGCGCGATCGCCACCAGGCGCCGCTGGCCGTAGGAGATCTCGTCCGGGCTCTTGTCGAGAATCGGACCGAGGCCGAAGTCCCTGACCGCTGCGAGTGTGACGTCGGGAAGGACGGTCTTGGCGGGGCGGATCAGCTCGGCGCCAGTGCGCCAGCCACCATGAGCGTCCTGTGGAACCTGCAGGTTTTCCAGAACCGTCATCTCGCCGAACAGATCGAGTCCCTGGAACGAGCGGACGAGGCCGGCGGCGGCGCGGCGGTGTGTGGCCCAGCCGTCGATCGACCGATCGTCGAGCCGCACGCTGCCGCGGTACGGCGTGAAGCCCGACACGGCGTCCATCAGGGAGGTCTTCCCGGCTCCGTTGGGACCGATCAGCCCCACCACCTCGCCAGGCTGGACGGCGATGCTGATCGAATCCACGGCCACGACCACCCCGTAGCGGATGGTCAGGTCCTCGATCGTGAGAGTGACGGGCGTGACCCGCGTGGGTGTCGCCGACTTCGCCGAAATATCAACTTCCGGAGTGTCGCGGGCCAGCGGCAGCACGCGCCGGAGCTTCGGCTCCAGCTTCCGGAAGCTGCGCACGTTCTCATACGTGATCCCGTTCTGGTTGAGACAGATCGCGACCAGGGAGCCGACGCCCCCGATCAGTGGCAACCAGTCGTCGAAACCGGCCCAGTGCAGCCCGATGAGCGACGCCAGCGCGCCTGGGGCCACGAGCGCACCGGGGTTCATCGTGCCCAGAACGAAGCCGACGCCGCCGATCACGATCCAGGCGACGGTGAGCAGCGACGTGAATGGGTCAAAGCCCGAGAAGCTCGCGGTTTCGTATTGGAAGCTGATCAGAACGCCGGCGAGTCCAGCGAGCCCTCCTGAGATCGCAAACGCAACGAGCTTGGTTCTGAATACGCCCACACCCGATGCTGCCGCGGCGCGTTCGTTGGACCGGACCGCGATCATCTGCCGTCCGAGCCGGCCGCGGCGGATGTTCGCGACCAGGATGCAGCAGAGCACGAACACGACAAGCGTGAAGGTCGCGTATCGCGCAGGCTGGTCGGTCGCGCTGATGTCGATCCCGAAGATCGTCGCCGGACCCACCTTGATGCCGGCTTCACCAGCGGTGTACGGGTTGTTGAACAGCATGTCCTGCGCGGCCCATGCTGCCGCGAGTGTGATGACCGCAAGGTTGACGCCGCGGGTGCGCAGCGCCGGGATGGCAAATGCGAGCCCGACCAACATCGCGCCAACGGTGCCTGTGACCAGGGCAGGTAGGAACCCGAAGCCCGCGTGGGCCACGAGCTGGGCGGCGATCATCCCGCCGACGCCTGCGATTGCATACTGCGCCAGCGACAGCTGCCCGGCGTAGCCGGTCAGCACGACCAGTGAGAGCAGAAGCGTCGCGATCGTGAACGTGATTGCAAGGGCGACCAGCGTGCTGTCTGCAAATACGGTGAAGATCAGGACCGTGCAGATGGCGATTGCGGGAATCGCGACACCCCAGCGGATGCGTCCGCTCCCGAGCGCGGGTAGCCGCTCGGATATGTCTCCGCGCAGCGGCAGCGAAGAGCCGCGGAGCAGCATCACGGCGACGACCACCAGCAGCGGGAACGAATCGGAGGCGATCGTCACGTGCAGGTGCTGCTCGAAGAAGTTGTTGTAGTTCAATGCGACCGTCTGGACGACGCCGATCAGCAGACCACTGGCGAGCGTGGCGGGGAACGATTGGAAGCCGCCCAGCAGCACCGCCGCCATGACGGGGATCACGAGCAGGCTCAGTCCGCCGACCGATACCTGCGTGATCGGCGAAACGAGGATCCCGGCGACGCCCGCCAGGGCTGCGCCCACGGTCCATGTGGCCGAGGAGACGAAGCCCGGTGAGATCCCGAGCGTCGCGGCGCCACGCTGGTTCTGGGACACCGCGGCCGTCACCCAGCCGATGCGCGTGAAGCGCCAGACCGCCGTCAGGATCACCGTGATCACGAGCGCGATCACCAGCAGCCAGATGTAGCTCACGGGCAGCGTGATCTGTGCGGTGATGTGCCAGATGCCAGAACCCAGCAGCGGTGGCACGAACGGAGGCTCGGCACCCCAGATCTTGCTCGCGGCCGCCTCGAGCACCAACAGGACGGCCACTGTCGCGATCAGGCGCGCAAGTGGTGATGCGTGGCGCATTCGTCGCAGTACGAGCTGGTCGGTGGCCAGCCCGATCAGCGCCGTCGCCAGGACTGCGACCAAAAACGAGGGCACCACCGGCCAGCCGCTCTTTGCGGAGGCTGCGTCTCCCAGATTGGCCGGAACGTGGAGCTGCAGATACAGGTAGGCGGCGAACATCGCGAAGCCGCCCTGAGCGATGTTCAACACCCCCGATCCGCGGTAGATCAGGACCATTCCCTGACCCAGCAGCGCATAGACCGCGCCCAGCCCCAGCCCCAGCAGTGCGTATTGGATCAGGTTCGTCATTGCCTCTACGTCACTTACTGTCGCCTAATGCATGAGGTTGGGCCGGGCAGGACCCGGCCCAACCTCGAGGCGGATCCTTACGGGACGATGCTGCCGGTGACCGTGCCTGCCTTCGTGAGGCGGACGAACGCCTGCTTCGTCACGTCCCAGTGCTTCAGGAACATGGTCGTGTTCACCAACCGTGGGAACTGCTTGTTGTGGTTGGGCTTGCCGAAGTTCATCGGCGGCAGGAGCGCTCCCTTGCCGACTCCGAATGTGGCGACCGTGTGCTGCATCGCGTGCAGGACCTTGGTCCTGGTGAGGTTGCCCTTCACCTGCTCAGAGGCCTGCAGCAGCGCCTGAGTGGCCAGCCAGCCGACGAGCACGTCCTCGCCGTTGTTGTTGGCTGCGAGGCTTGCGGTCGCGTCGCCGGCCTTCAGCTCGGCCTTGGCCTGCGAACGGAACTGGGTCAGCAACGGGTAGCCGCTCCACGACGGATCCGGGTAGGACGCGGCGACGTAGAAGTTCTTCGCCGCTGCACCAGCGCCAGCCAGAAGCTGGTTCGGGATCAGACGGTCGCCGACACAGGTCGGGACGGACCAGCCGAGGCTTGCGGCCGCGGACAGCCAGGACCCGACGACCTGCGGCGAACCGGTCAGTATCACGGCCTGCGGATTCTCCGCCTTGAGCTGTGAGACATACGGAGCGACGTCGGTCGCGGTCACAGGGAAGGCAACCGTGGAGCCAGAGGTCTTCAGCCCCGCCTTCTGCGCGGCCGAGACACCGAGAGCCGCGATCGCCTCCGAACCGGGAATGGCGGTCGTTGCAAAGCCAACGGTCTTCACATGCAGCTGCTTGGACAGCAGCACGGCGCAGCCCGCGGAGTCCAGGTACTCAGGCGCCAACGGGAAGCTGATCGGGCTGGTCACCGCGGTCGGCGCGCTTGCTGCCGCGTCGATGTCCGCCATGCCCACCTTTTGCAGCGCCGCCATGTAATCGGCGACGTCGAGCACGATGATCGGTGCCACCACGGCGACTGCCTTCTTGTCACCGGTGGCCTGCGCGGCGCACTGGATCTCACCAGGCGGGGTCAGCTCCGTGTTACAGGTCTTGACGACCGCCTTCTGATGGCGCGGCCCCAGGCCACCGTGTCGGTTGATGTAGCGAATTGCGGCACGGACGCCCGAACTTGCCTGTGGGGCGCTCGCCCCGGCAGCGTTGATCGGAGCCGCCGTCCAAATGTCGACGGTGGGCCCGGCCTTGGCCGCCGACGCGACCCGCTTGCTGTTCTGCGACGCTGCGCTGCCGTTCACGGCAACCGCGCCCGCGACCACGAGGGCCGCGATAATCGACACCGCCAAGCGATGCCGGAATCTCTTGTTCCCCATACTCTCTCTCCTCCTCAATGGGTACTACGCACCAATAATTGTAGAACCTGCCGAAATGGCCACTGCCTCTACGCTGGCCTCGGTTAGGAGCACGACCTGCGCAGCGCGATGTGCACGGCAACGTATTGCAGCGTGGCCAGCCTAGAACGCCAATAAGGAGCAAGCCAATAGCTTCTTGTTTTGTGCTGATAACCCAAGGCAATGGGCGGCAGGTGACTGCCTCACGCACTGCTACCAATGGTTATCAGGTCAATACTCGACAGGAATTGGCCCGCCGGTCGGTGCTGGGTTAGGCTCGGATGATCAAGCCATGAAGCTGTGGTTAATCCGTGCGCTGATCCGTGTGCGGAACCACCGACCGCTACAGGAGAGAGAGTCATGCGGTATATCGGCATCGAGGAGCACTTCTTTCCGGATTTCGTCTCGCTGGGCGAATCGCCGGTACCTGAGATCGAGCATCAGGCCGGATTCAAGCGGATGACCGACTGGGGCGCGGGTCGCATCGCCGACATGGACGCCGCCGGCATCGACATGCAGGTCCTGTCGATGCCGACATGGGTTGTCCAGGACATGGTCGACCAGCCGGAGGAGGCGCTCCGACTGGCGCGGATGACCAACGACACCGCCCACGAGGCGATCAAGGCCAACCCCTCCAGGTTCTCCGCCTTCGCAACGCTGCCCACGGCCCAGCCTGATGCGGCAGCCGAAGAGTTCCAGCGTGCAGTCACGACCCTCGGCTTCAAGGGCGCGATGATCCCGGGCCACGTGAGGGGACGCTTCCTGGACGACCAGTTCTTCTGGCCGATATTCGAGGCCGCCGAGGCCCTCGATGTGCCGATCTACCTGACCATCCGCAATCCACCGCCGACGGTCATGGAGGCCTACTACTCAGGTTTCACGCCCGAGGTGAACCATGCGCTTGCGTGGGCTGGATGGGGTTGGCATTGTGAGGGCGGTCTGCACTGCCTGCGACTGATCCTTGGCGGCGTGTTCGACCGGTTCCCCAACCTGCAGATCATCATTGGCCACCTCGGAGAGAACATCCCGTTCTCAATCGACAGAGCCGACTGGTTCCTGAGTGCGACCGCCAAGAACCTCCAGCGACGTGTGGGCGAGTATTTCCGGGAAAACTTCTACCTCACCACGAGTGGTTACTTCTACGTGCCGCCGCTGCTCTGTGCCCTGGCTGCCGTGGGCGCAGACCGGATAATGTTCGCGGTCGACTATCCATTCGCAGACAACGTCGAGGGCGTTCAATTTATTGAGAACGCGCCGATCAGCCCGGCAGACCGTGAGAAGATCGCGCATGGCAACGTCGAGCGAGTCCTGCGGATCGATCCGCTGCCGAGCTCTGCGGCTGCCGCCTAGAAACTCGGCTGCGGAGCACAGCGCGGACCATGCTGATCGACCCCTCGACACTCGAGCGACGTGACATAACCGACCTGGTCAACGGGCTGGTCTCACCCAGGCCGATCGCGTGGGTTTCCACCCTCGATCTCTCCGGGCGTCGCAACCTGGCTCCGTTCAGTTTCTTCAATGCATTCTCGACCCGACCGCCGACGGTGGCGATCGGGCCAGGAAGCCGTAACGGGGTGAACAAGGATTCGCTGCGGAACATAAAGCAGAGCGGTGAGTTCGTGATCAACATCGTCGACTACGAACTCGCCGTCCACGCCAACCAGACAAGTGCGGAGTTCGACGCATCTGTCGATGAGTGGGCGGTGGCGGGTGTGACCCCGCTGCCGTCCGACGATGTTCGCCCCGCACGGGTGGCGGAGGCGCCTGCGTCGCTCGAGTGCCGCGTACGTGCGGTGGTCGATCTCGGCTCCGACCAGATGCCGACCAACTCGGTGATCGTCGCGACGGTGACCAGATTTCACGTGCGCGACGAGATCCTTGACGGCTACCGCGTGCGCCCGGAGGTGCTCGATGCGGTGGGCAGGATGGGCGGAGATCTGTGGTGCACAACCAGGGATCGCTTCAGCCTTCAGCGGCCGGCGGATACGGACCCAGAAGCCGTGCGTGGCGCTCCGCCACTGCCCGAGCACGATGCTTCGGGTACGAGCACCGCATGACGGTCGCAGCGGACCCGTCGAACCTGCGCCGGCTGCTCCGCAGGCGGCTCGCGGATGACGAGCTGCTGGTGATTCCCGGGGGCTTCAGCCCGCTGTACGCGGCGATGGCTGAGCGCGTCGGCTTCGAAGCATTCTTCCTGGCTGGATCTCAGCTCTCCTGGTTTCTGTATGCGCTGCCGGACAACGGGGCGATCGCGCTTCGCGACGTCGTTGACCATGCCCGCCATCTGGCCGCCAGGACCAGCATTCCGATCCTCGTCGACGCCGATACCGGTTACGGCAATGCGGTGAACGTTCACCACGCCGTGCAGGAGTTCGTCAGGTGTGGTGTCGCCGGCATATCGATCGAGGATCAGGAGGCGCCGAAGAAGTCCGGCACGCTCGCCGGCAGGCGCTGCATCCCCACGGCTGAGGCCGTGGGCAAGATCAGGGCTGCCGTCAGCGCGCGCGACGAGATCGATCCGGCGTTCGTGATCTGTGCGCGCACCGATGCGATCGGGAGCCAGGGGTTGGCCTTCGAGGACGCGCTCGAGCGGTCTGTCGCCTATGCCGCGGAGGGCGGCGCCGATCTCGTCTGGCTGAACTCGGTTGAATCGCGGGAGCAGCTTCGGGCAGCGTGCGAGGCGGTCCCGGTGCCTCTCGTCACGATCTGGGGAGGCCCGGAGCCACGTCCGACATTCGACGAGCTGCGTGACCTGGGCGCCGCAGCGGTACTGGTGCCGACGCTCACGTCGACGGCCGGCGCGCAGGCCGCGTGGGAGGTTCTACACGAGCTGCGCGAGGGCGGCGAGGCCCGCTCGCAGGGCTGGTTCGAGCGGGCAGAGGGAGGCCCGTGGGGCCGCTCGCCAACCGTCGAGCTGGTCGGAACGCCGGAAGTGCGCAGACTCGAGGAGGCCTTCCTGCCAGAGGTCGAGCGGCGGGACTACGACGTGACATTCGGCCATCGGCCGAGTGAGGGGTGACAGCCGTGATCGCTCCGATAGCAGTCGGTTGTCAACAGCGAACACAGAAGGCATTGGCTTCTGCACAAGCGACGTTCACTTCACCGAGGGTTACCTCCCGCCGTGTCCGCCATGGATATTCGGTCATGAAGTCTGATGGGCCTGCTCGACGCCGGCATGCTCGATCCGAGCCCGCGAGGGCTCAGCTCCGGAGCGCCGCGGCCGCGTTCTCTATGCCGGCCAGGAGCGGTTGCTGCGCGAACCCGTCGCCCGACTCGTAGACGCCGCCCAGTACGCGCCGGACCGCATCGGCCAGTTCGGTCGCGCGGCTCGAGGCGTCGGGCGTCGATCGCCAGGCCACGTGCTTGTCAGGCCGCACCAGCACCACGCCGCCTGAGCCGACGCCCCGGACCGCCTCCCATCGTCTTTTCGGGTCCGCGAGCTCGCCGGCGATCGCGACGACATGAAGTGGGCAGCCCGTCTCACCGGCCGCTGCTGCCGCGGCGGCCATCCACGGGCCCTCCTCGGCGGCGTCGACGAACAGCGTGAGGCCATCCGGTCCGATCAGGTCCACCGTGGAGACAGGCCCGACACCGCCACGCTCGAGCCACACGTGCGGCACGTGATGCCCCGGCCGTGCGGTCGGTTCGAAGTCGATCGGAGACTCGTCCGGCCGGGTCGGCGCCGGCGTCCCGTCGGGAATCAGCGCGCCGATCGAGTATGCAAACCCGGCCTCGACATTGAGTTGGCTGTAATCCTCCGCATTCGCCGCGATCGCGGCGTCGGTCGCGGCGCGCCTTCGCTTCCCTTCTGCGGTGTCACTGTCCCAGGCCCGGATGCTCCGCCAGCCTTCCTCCTCGCTCTGGTTCGCACGCAGTCCCATCGCGGCCGCGATCTGTGGGTGCTTGCTCGCGTTACGCAGCGAGTGCTCCACGTTGAATGCAGCGACCGGCCTACGTTCGGCCTCGTAGCTGTCGAGCAGGGCCTCCGGAGCATGCCCGCGTAACACCGCGACCAGTTTCCAGCAGAGGTTGGCGACGTCCTGAACGCCGGTGTTGAGGCCGAGACCACCGGTCGGCGGATGCCGATGCGCAGCGTCTCCGACCAGGAAGGCGCGTCCGACGCGGAAACGGTCGGCGACCACGCCCTCGAACGCCCAGTGGTTGATCGCCTTCACATTCAGCGCCAGATCCTCGATGCCGAGCGTCTGCCGCGCAAGCGATACCAATCGTTCTGGGCTCGTCCCACGCGTTACGCCCTGCAGCCCGAGCAGCCACTCCGACGATCGGTTCGCCCACTCCTTGGGACCCAGCGCCTGGAGTGTTCCGGCCGGTCCGCCCTGACCGGCCGGGCTGATGAAGTACGTGAGGAGCGCCTCTTCGTTCGCGTACTCGCTCAGATCAGCCTCGAAATACAGGCTCGTTATCTCACGGATCGAGCGCGGGCCCTCGAGGTTGACGCCCAGCCGCTCGGCGCAGATTCGTCCGCCGTCGGCCGCGATCACGTACTCGGCTCGTATCCCGTAGACCTCTGACGTCTCCCGGTCGTGGACGGTGACCGTCACGCCGTCGACGTCCGGATCCAGGCCCACCACCTCCTGATGCGGTCTGATCTGGCCGGGGCTGCGCCACTGCGCGTGATCCCACAGGAGTGCGTCGAGCCGAATCTGCGGAAGGTTGGCGAAGGATCGGGGGCTCGCGCTCGCATAGCGCTCGCGGTCCGGGCCACCACCCCAAGCGTGAACCTCACCGATCTTACGGCCGTGGACATCGCTCGGACCGGCCAGCGAGGTGTACCAGCACACCCGGTGCCAGCGATCCTCCGGCGGGCACTGCGCGTAGATGTCGCCGGCCACGCCCACATCGTGGAAGATCTCCATGGTTCGGACGTTCAGGAGGTGCGCTCGCGGGACGCGGGTCTTGAAATCGCGTCGCTCAAGCAGGACGAAGTCGATCCCGGCCTGTTCGAGTAAGAGTGCCGACACGAGGCCACACGGACCTCCGCCGACGATCAGCACTGTCACCTGCTCACGAACCTTCACATCATCGTTGCTATACCCAGTCATGAGTGACCGCATCATAGGGGCGTGAAGACGGTATGGATCAACGTTCGCGATGCCAAGTTGTTATCGATCGAGACCTGAAAACTGTTGGAGTGCGAGGGTCCGCACAGCTTTACTTTCTTCTGCTCTGTGTGCGTCGATAGGGTCGTGCACCAGCTTCTCCATGCAACCGACCTTCATAAACCAGTGAGACTCGCGACACTCGCGCGTTCCGACGGCACGACTGCCGCGGTAGTCCTTGACGGTCAGGCGGTGGCGGTCTCGGGTTACTCGGACGTGGGGGAGATCCTGCGTGCCGGCGAGACGGCGGTTGCGGCTCTCCGTGCCGCAGCTGAAGGCGGCGACTGGCAGGCCTACCGTCAGGAGGACCTGCGGCTTCCGGTTCAGTCTCCCGCCGCTGTGTTCTGCGTTGGTCTCAACTACCGCACACACATCCGCGAGATGGGTCGGGAGCTGCCGGAGCATCCGACGCTGTTCTCGAAGCTCGCGCGAACGCTTGCGGACCCGTTCGCCCCGATTGAGCTTCCGGCGGCCTCGGACAAGATCGACTACGAGGGCGAGCTGGTGATCGTCATCGGCCGGGGTGGCCGGGACATCAGCGTCGGGGCCGCGGCGGCGCACATCGGCGGGTACTGCATCATGAATGACGTGTCGATGCGCGATTGGCAGAATCGAACGCTCCAGTGGTTCGCCGGTAAGAACTTCGAGCGCTCGACGCCGGTCGGTCCATACGTGGTCACTCCGGACGAGTTCAAGCCTGACAGCGCGACGCTCGAGCTGGCTGTGAACGGCGAACTGCGCCAGCGGGCGCCGCTGACGGATCTGCTCTTCGATGCGCCACAGCTGATTGCCGACATTTCACGGATCACGACACTTGAACCGGGCGACCTGATTGCCACAGGCACCCCCGGTGGAGTCGGGCACGCGATGGATCCGCCCTCCTATCTGGTTTCCGGAGACGTCGTGGAAATCCGCATCGATGGGCTCGGCCTGATCAGCAACCGATTTGTGAAGTCAGTCTGAATGCGCTGATTCGGAATCTCGCACAACAGTGAGGAGAAGCACATGAGCGCCATCGAAACTGGGAACGCACACACCGTCGAGGTCGGTTACGACGAGTTCTGCGGCGCGCTTGCCGCACGCGACCTGAAGTCGCTCTGGAGCATGCAGACGGCGCTTATGCCCAATGTCCCGCTCCCCGCGACGCAGCCGTGGCTGTGGCCGTGGCAGACGACCTACCCGTTGGCCAAGCGCGCAGGCGAGATCATCACGATCGAGCGTGGTGGCGATCGGCGCGTGCTGGCGTTTGCGAACCCCGGTCTGAACGGGTTGCCGTTCACGAGCACCACCCTCTGGGGCGCGATCCAGTACCTCGGCCCCGGTGAAACCGCACCGGCCCACCGACACTCGCCCTCCGCGATCCGCTTTGTCATGGTGGGCTCGGGCGTGTACACGACCGTCAACGGCGACGCCTGTGAGATGGAGCCGGGTGACCTGATCCTCACGCCGAACTGGAACTGGCACGATCACAACAATCACGGCAACGAGCCGATGGTGTGGTTCGACGGCCTGGATCTGCCGCTGATGACCACGCTGGAGGCGGTGTTCTTCGAAAATCACCCGGACGAGCGCCAGCGGGTCGTCGGGCACAACCTGTCGGAGCGGGCGTGGGGTTCGCCCGGGCTTGCGCCGGCCGATGTCAACGATCTCAACCCCGCGCACTCGCCGCTGCTGCGTTACTCCTATGAGAACATCGACCGCCGGCTCGAGGAGTTGCACGAGCTCCATGGCGGTCCGCAGGTCACCGTCGACTATCTCAACCCCGCGACCGGCGGCCCGGTGGTCTCGACCCTTGCCTGCGCGATGGCTCGCGTCTATCCGGGTGAGCGCACGCCCGCTGCCCGCAAGACGGGGAGCTCGGTGTACGTCGTGTTCCGGGGTTCGGGACAGAGCGTCATCAACGGGACCCAATTCGACTGGGGGGCCGGTGATGTGTTCGTGTCGCCCTCGTGGGCGGCGGTCGACCATGAGGCTCACGAGCAGGCTGACCTGTTCATCATCAGCGACGCGCCCGTGCTGAGGGCACTGCACATCTACCGCGAGGCCGCGGAGGCCGGGGAGCAGCCTGTCAACGCGGTCTTTCGGTCGAGCTGAACCGATCGGCGGGTATCCCGCGCAAAGAGGAGGAGCGGTGGATCTGACGTTCAACGAAGCGGAGCTGGCGTTCCGCGACGAATTCCGGGCCTGGTTGGCTGACAATACGCCGACGGACGAGCCGCTGGAGGAGGAGAAGGCGTTCAACTGGCGGCTCGACTTCCATCGACGTCTGGCCGCAGACGGGTGGGCGGCGGTCCACTGGCCCAGGGAATACGGCGGCCGCGAGGCCACGCTGATGCAGTCGGCGATCTACTACGAGGAGCTGGCGCACGCGGGTGCGCCGCTGCCGTCGAACCCGCTCGGCATCCTGTTGGCCGGTCCGACGATCATGAACTGGGGCACGCCGGAGCAGAAGGAGCGCTTCCTGGTCCCGATCATGTTGGCGGACGAGATCTGGTGTCAGGGTTTCTCCGAGCCCGATGCCGGCTCTGACCTGGCGTCGGTGAAGACCCGCGCGGTACGCGATGGAAACGGGTGGTCGATCACCGGCCAGAAGGTCTGGACGAGCGAGGCGCAGTACGCGAAGCGCTGCATGCTGGTCGCACGAACAGATACGGAAGGTCCGAAGCACAAGGGACTCACGTACTTCATGCTCGACATGGAGCAGGCGGGGGTGGAGGTCGTGCCGCTACGGCAGATCACGGGTGAAGCCGAGTTCAACGAGGTCTTTCTCGATGGTGCGCGAGCCTCCGACGACGAGGTCCTCGGAGGCGTCGGCAACGGTTGGAAGGTGGCGCTGACGACGCTGATGAACGAGCGCTCGGGTATCGGCTTCTCCGTTCAGGTGCGTCTGCGGCAGCTGTTCGACCGTGTTCTTGCAGCTGCGGCCGAGCGAGGGCTGCTCGATGACCCGACCGTGGCCGAGCGCCTGGGCGAGCTGTACTCACGGATCGAGATCCTTCGCCTTACGGCATTCAGGAGCCTGACGACGATCGAGCAGTACGGTCAGCCCGGGCCGGAGGGTTCGCTGACCAAGTGGCTGTGGTCGGATACAAACCAGCAGCTCACCCAGTTTGCCGCGGACATCATCGGGCCAAGTGCTCTGCGCGTGGACGATCGTTGGTCCTACGAGATTCTGCGTGCACGCGGGAACACGATCGAGGGGGGCACGACCGAGGTGCTCAAGAACATCGTCGCCGAGCGCGTGCTTGGCCTGCCAAAGTCGCGCTGAGAGGAGACACGGATGCACTTCGGTCTATCCGAGGATCAGAGAGAGATCAAGAGCGTCGCCCGTCAGTTCCTGGCTGATCGCTCGCCGATCGCCAGAGTTCGTGAGGCTGCAGAAGCCCAGTGCTATGACGAGGCGCTGTGGCATGAGATGGGCGAGCTCGGCTGGCCGGGAATCTCGGTGTCCGAGGAGCATGGTGGCCAAGGTCTGGGTCCGGTCGCTCTGGCCGTGTTGCTCGAGGAGGTGGGCTACGCCTGTGCGGCGACGCCGCTGGGTTCCACGGCGTCAGTGGCGGCCGTGATCGATCGGTACGGCAGCGACGAGCAGCGTGCCCGCTGGCTGCCATCCATCGTGACCGGCGAGCAGACGGCGGGCATCGGTATCAGCGAGCTCGTCGTCGATGGCGAAGATGCGGCGGTGGTTGTGCTGATCGACGGTGGCGATGCGCTGCTCGTGACCGCGCCCGAGGCTGAGCCGTTCATCACGATCGACCTCACGCGCCGGTTCGCTGCGGTCACCGGCGAGGGCGAGCCGCTCGCCCCGGGAGCAGCCGCCTTCGCACGAGCGATGTTCGCGGCCGAGGTTGTCGGCATCTGCGATCGGTCGCTCGAGATGACGCTCGAGTACGTCAAGGCCCGCAAACAGTTTGATGTGCCGGTCGGTTCCTTCCAGGCGGTCGCTCACCGCTGTGCGCAGATGCTTCTGCACAGCGAGAGTGTGCGATCGACCGCTTATTTTGCGGCCTGGGCGGCGGGTGCGGATCCGGGCAAACTGCCGGAGGCCGCGGCCCTTGCGGCGGCGGTGGCGGCCGAAGCGGGGCGCGAGGTCACGGGCAGTGCGATACAGGCCCACGGTGGCATCGGCTTCACCTGGGAGGCGGACATCCACTGGTTCTACAAGCGTGCTCAGCTCGACGCCGCCTTGCTTGGCGGCGTCGGCAGACACCGCCGGGCTCTCACCCAGATCCTGGCCGCCGAGCTGTCGAGGACGGCACGCTGATGAGTCTCTCGGCGGGAATACTCGATTCATTCGG
Source organism: uncultured Actinomycetota bacterium (assembly GCA_963804615.1). Lineage (GTDB taxonomy): Bacteria > Actinomycetota > Thermoleophilia > Solirubrobacterales > Solirubrobacteraceae > Palsa-465. The sequence continues at coordinate 126,313 of CAWDRA010000008.1, read as the reverse complement.
TCTGGACGGGCGCGTGGCGATCGTCACCGGCGCTTCCTCCGGACTCGGCGTGGCGTTCGCCCAGGCGCTCGCAGAGGCGGGCGCGGATGTCGCGCTCGGCGCGAGACGCCTTGACAAGCTGCAGTACACACGGGCGCTGATCGAGACGACGGGTCGTCGCGCGTTGACAGTTGCCACCGATGTGACCGTGCCGGAGGACTGTGAAGGCCTGGTGGCAGCGACGATGGAAGCGTTCGGTCGGGTCGACACCCTCGTCAACAACGCCGGTCTCGGGACGGCGGTCCCCGCCTCGCGTGAGACGCCTGAACAGTTCCGCAGCGTGATCGATGTGAACCTGAATGGGGCCTACTGGATGGCACAGGCCTGTGCACGCGTGATGCAGCCCGGAAGCAGCATCGTCAACATTGCGAGCGTCCTGGGGATCATGACCAGCGGCCTGCCGCAGGCCGCCTATGTCTCCTCTAAGGCCGGCCTGCTCGGATTGACTCGCGACCTGGCGGGCCAGTGGACCGGACGCAAGGGCATCCGCGTGAACGCGATCGCGCCGGGCGTATTCCCGTCCGAGATGGATGACCAGCACGAGGAGGGCTCGTTCGAGGCGCTGAGACCTCGGATACCGGGAGGGCGAAAGGGCGACCCGCGCGAGCTGGCGGCGGCCCTGGTGTTCCTCGCGAGTCCGGCCGCCGGTTACATCACCGGTCAGACCCTGGTCGTGGACGGTGGACTGACCATCACCTGAACCGAAGTTCGCTCAGCAGGCTGGCACAGCCCGTGGCCGGCGCGAATGGTGCGCCGGTGCAGACCTCAGGCGTCCCAGCGCACGTGCAGGCTCACTGGTCCGCGGAAGATGAAGCCGCTCCACGGCACCTCGTGGTCGGGATCGAGGCGGAGTCCGGGAAGACGCCTGAAGACCTCGGGCAACGCGATTCCGACCTGGGAGCGCGCCATCGGTGCGCCGGCGCAGAAATGCGGGCCCTTTCCGAACGAGAGGTGCCTCATCGCCGGACGCGAGATGTCGAACTCGTCCGGGGCAGAGAAGATCTGCTCGTCGCGGTTGGCCGATGCGATCACCGGAGCGACCTGATCGCCGGGTTGCAGCTCGATTCCGCACAGCTCGACGGCACGCGTGCTCTTCCGCGGTTGCAGCATTCCGATCGGCGAGACCCAACGCACTGCCTCCTCGAACACACGCTCCCAGAGTGCCGGATCGTTTGCAATCGCTGCGCGCTGGTCCGGATGCGTCAGCAGTGCGAAGGTTGCCGTCGTGAGCGCGTGGCTCGGCTCGTTCAGGCCCCCTCCTATCGTGATCATGACGTCGGCATACATGCGCGACGAGCTCATCTCATGGCCGGAGTGCACCATCGCCGAGATAACGGACTCGTCCGGGACTGCGCTGACACGCTCAACGGCCGCATCGACAGCGGCGATCACGGCTCTCCGCGCGCGCAGACCGTGAGCGCGAACGTCAGGATCGCCCACGAAGTTGCTCGAACCGTTGATGATCCCCTCGCACCAGTCGATCAGCTCGACGGTCGTCGTGCTTTCGAAGCCCAGGTATGCGAGCAGATTCGCCGCCGCGAGCGGCCGCGCGAACTCGGCCAGCAGGTCAGCCCCTCCACGGCCGACGATCCTGTCAAGCAGCTCTTTCGCGTTGGCCCCGAACACGGCAGACCACTGGTCTCGCACGATGCGCGGCCTCAGGGGAGCATCCAACGCGCGGCGCTCGAGCCGATGCTCCTCGCCGTCCTTCTGCATCACGGTCTCGCCCACGATCTCGTCACCCGGTGTGCCGCCGCCAACGGAGCTGAAGGTCTTGGGATCGCCCGCGACCGCGCTGACGTCGGCGTACCGTGTGACGAGGTGCATGCCAAGGGCCGGTGCGAACGCCAGCGGCGCGTCGCGGCGGAGCTCGGCGTAGATCGGATATGGGTCCTTGCTGAGCGCCAGAGGGTCGACCTCGACGACCGGTGGACGTGTGGGAACCGCGCTCATGACTCACGCGCCCTTGCACGCAGGGACTTGCGATCGAGCTTGCCGACCGATGTCAGCGGCAGCGTGTCGAGTATGTGGATCTCACGCGGGTACCGATAGGCGCCGAGACGCTCCTTGGACCACTCGATCAACGCGGCTGCGCTGAGGGAGCCGCCGTCCGCGACCGAGACGAACGCCACGACCTCCTCTCCACTGCGCTCGTCGGGACGACCCACGACCCCGGCCGCACTGACCTTTGGGTGCTCGATCAACGCGTCCTCGACGTCACGCGGGTACACGTTGAAGCCCCCGCGGATGATCAGGTCCTTCTTGCGGTCAACCACGTACAGGTAGCCGTCCTCGTCCAAATAGCCGATGTCACCGGTGTGACACCAGCCATCGCGCACCGTTTCCGCAGTCAGCTCCGGGGACCGCCAATACCCCGACATCACTCCCGGAGAGCTCGCGCAGATCTCTCCAGGCTCGCCCGGAGGAACCTCGTTGCCGTCGTCGTCGAGGATCATCACCTTGGTACCGGGGACGGGCAGGCCCACCGACCCCGGCCGTTCACGACCCGGTGGGTTGGCGGAGATCAGGGTCGAGGTCTCGGTCAACCCGTACCCCTGCCGGATCGAGCATGACGGCACACGGCGCTCGAACTCCACTGCCAAGGCGGGCGCCAGCGGGGCGCCGCCGCAGATCATGAACCGCAGGCAACTGAGGTCGCGACCTTCGAGATCTTCGCCCAGCAGCCGTTGCAACATCGACGGGACGATCGCGCTCAGCTCGATCCGCTGCTGTTCGACGAGGTCCAGGAAGCCGGTGGCATCGAACCAGGGGAGCAGGACGGCCACCGGGGGGTCCGTGTAGAACGCGGACGAGATCGTGACGCCGAGTCCGTACGAGTGTGACAGCGGCAGCGTGTGCAAAAAGCGACAGAGCCCGTCGACACGCGATTCCTCGTAACCGGAGTGGCTCGAATAGAAGAGGTTTGCGTGGGACAACATCACGCCCTTGGCGCGTCCGGTGGTGCCGCCCGTGTAGAGCAGCGCTGCAAGGTCGTCGTCGGCGCGATCGACGATCGCCAGCGGCTCGCCCTCCGTCAGTGAGGCCAACGCGACGAACTCATCCGTCGCGTCTCCGTGGCAGATCACGGCCCGTACGCTGGCCACGCCGTCAGTGGCCACGCGAACCTTCTCGACGTACTCGGGTGTGGTGATCACGGCGACGGCCTCGGCATCCGAGACCACGTGCCGCAATTCCGGGGCCGGCAGCAGGAAGCTGACCGGTGTGACCACGGCCCCCGCTCGCCACAGCGCCTGATACACGACGGTCACCTCAGGGCAGTTGGCCATGCTGACGACGACGCGGTCCCCGGGCGCGACTCCGAGCGCGGCGAGCCCGCCAGCGAGCCGTCGTCCCAGCTCGAACAGCTCGGCGGACCGGTACCACCGTCCATCGAACAGCATCGACTCGTAGTCACCGTGCCGTTCGATGGCGTCCTCGGCGAGCCACGCCAGGTTTCCTCTCGCGATGGTGCTAAGTCCCATCCCAACATCTCCTCCTCGACGGTCGCGACACGGTCTGCGCGCGCGACTCCGTGCCTCTGACAGGAGTTAAGCCGATTGTGAGCCCGCTCGCCAACAGTTTTGCGGTTACGTTCGATCACCAGCAGTCATCAGTGCGGGTATGAATCCGGGCAATGCCGGTGGGTTATCACCTGCACACGACTCGGCATTGGCGCGCGCCGACAGGCCGATCTATGCTGGCTCGGCGCCGGCCAGGCGCGTCGGGCCAAACGTGACACTGACTCGCGAGTGATTGACGTGCAGTCACAGCCAGCCGGAGACGGCGAGATTCACACAAGGAAGATCATCCATGCCTGAAGCCGTAATCGTGTCAGCCGCCAGAACCCCCATTGGCAAGGCCTATCGGGGGGCACTGAACTACACACATGGACCGACGCTCGGTGCGCATGTCGTGAAGGCAGCAGTCGAGCGCGCGGGAGTCGATCCCGCCGAGATCGAGGACGTCGTCATGGGCGGTTCGCTGGCCGAGGGGACAACCGGCGCCAACGTCGCGCGCCACGTCGCCCTGCGAGCGGAGCTCCCGGCGAGCGTGCCCGGGGTCACCGTGAATCGCTTCTGCAGCACCGGGCTGCAAACCGTTGCGATCGCGGCACAGCAGGTGATCAGCGGACAGAACCGGATCGTAGTCGCCGGCGGGCTCGAATCGATCAGCCTCGTGCAGAACGAGCACATGAACTTCTACGAGTTCAAGGATCCGTGGCTTGGTGAGCATAAGCCTGACATCTATCTCTCGATGCTGGAGACCGCCGAGATCGTCGGCAGGCGCTACAGGGTCTCGCGGGAGGCTCAGGACGAGTACGCGGCCGAGAGTCAGCGCCGCACCGCCGAGGCCCAGGAGGCCGGACGCTTTGACGATGAGATCGTTCCGATCACGACCACCAAGCGCGTCGTCGACCGTGAGAGCGGCGACGAATCCTTTGAGGAGGTGACGCTCGCAAAGGATGAGGGCAACCGTCCGGGGACGACCGTGGAGACCCTGAGCGCGCTGAAGCCGGTTGTCGAGGGCGGCACGATCACCGCCGGCAACGCCAGCCAGCTGTCCGATGGCGCCGCTGCGACAGTCGTGATGGACTCCGACCTCGCGTCCAAGCGCGGGATCCAACCGCTCGGCGCCTTCCGGGATCTGGTCGTAGTCGGCGTCGAGCCGGACGAGATGGGGATCGGACCGGTGTTCGCGATCCCGCGACTGCTGGAGCGCAACGGTCTGGAGGTCGATGACATCGGTCTCTGGGAGTTGAATGAGGCGTTTGCCGTGCAGACGCTGTACTGCCGCGACCGGCTCGAGTTGCCCACCGACCGCTTCAACGTGGACGGCGGCGCGATCTCGATCGGGCACCCCTACGGCATGAGCGGGACCCGTCTTGTCGGCCACGCATTGATCGAGGGACGCCGTCGTGGCGTCTCCCACGTGGTCGTGACGATGTGCATCGGCGGAGGCATGGGCGCCGCCGGTCTCTTCGAAGTCCTCTGATCACCCCATGCGCGAGGCGTCCACGAACGCCGGGATCGCGTCAAGCGCCTCGCGACGTTCGTGGAACAACAGATGACCTGTCCCCGTGAAGACCGTCAGCGGAACGTCCGGGAGCGCCTCCTGCCAGGCCTCCGAATGGGCGAAGGGAACGATCTTGTCGTCGTCGCCCCACAGCAGCTGGATCGGCGCCTTGATTCGCGGCAGCAGCCCGAGCAGCTCGGGGTCGAATGGACCCGTCATGAATCGTCCCATCGACTCCATCTCGCGCTGGCGACTCGCAGCGAACTCCGGGTCGGGTCCTGTCGGGATGCGTCCGATCCAGACGTCCGGATTGTTGGTGAGCGCGGCATAGCGCTCCTCAGGCGTCATCGCCATCATGTTGGGAACCGGCACGTTCATTCCGAACGGCGCGGCCAAGATCAGTTCGCTGACCCGGTCGGGGTAGTTGGCCGCGAAGGTGGCCGACAGCCAGCCGCCAAGCGAGTGGCCCAACAGAATGGTCCGCTCGATCCCGAGCTCATCGAGAACGTCAGCGAAGTAGGCGACGACCTGGTCGCGGCTGGTGACCGCGGGGTCGATGTCCGTGCCGCCATACCCCGGCCTGAGCGGTGCAACGACGCGGAAGCGATCGCCGAGCCGTTCGAGGAAATCAAACCCCTCGATGATCCCACCGCCATGCAGGAACACAAGCGGCTCGCCGTTGCCGACGGTCAGGATCTCGGCCTTGCGGCCCTTCACCATCAGCGTTTCAGATAGCAGCGTCACAGTCCTCTGTCTCCTTGCCGCCACATGGCGGTCTCTATCGGGTGGGTCAGGACGTCCGGTCCGGCGTCGTCAGCGGACCGCGACACTAGGCAGTGACAGCGGCCGACGCCTCACGCGCGGCCGGAATCACCTCGGTTGCAAATGCCTCCAGGGTGTAGCTGGCCTCGTCGAAGCTCATGTCTCCGAACGGAATCATCAGCATGAAGTAGTTACTGGTTCCGCGCTTGGCGCAGTCGACGTAATAGTCGCGAACCTTGTCGACGGTCCCGGTGACGAGCATCGCCTTCTCGATCGGGTCGCCGAGCAACATCTGCTTGGCGAACGGGTTGTCGAACTCGGGGACCTGGGTCTGCAGGTGGGGCGGAACCTCGCCCCGTGCTCGCTGCATGACCTCGATGTAATTGCTCCAGGCGCGACGGCCGATCCGCTCGGCCTCCTCGTCGGTGCGAGCGATCACAAGGGACTGGCTCTGAGCGATCTTCGGCTCGGTCGCCAGCGGGCTCTGACGGTTCGGTTCGTCACCGCTGGCGGCCCGCAGTTCGTCGTAGCGAGCGCGCAGGTCCTCCGGCAGGGCGGTGGGGAAGATGACGTGATGCCCGCGACGCCCTGCCGCCTCGACGTTACCGGCGGTCCACAGTGGCGGATAGGGCTGCTGCAGCGTGTCGAACGGAAGTTTCATCTCCACGAAATCGAAGAACTCCGAGCCCTCGCTCGACATGATCCCGGTTTCCCAGGCGCGGAGCAGGAGCTTCAGCATGTCGTCCGCTCGTGCAGAGGCTTCCTCCGGGCGGTGGCCGAACTGGAGGTGCTCGAAGGCGGTGATGCCCTTGCCGACGCCTATCTCGAGGCGCCCGTTTGACATCACGTCGACCATCGCGAGCTCCTCGTAAAGCTTCACCGGGTAGTGAAGCGGGAGGCAGACGACCGTCGGGATCAACTTCAGTGTTGTGGTTTCCCGTGCAAGCGCCGCCAGGAACACCGGGGCTGAAGGACAGGAGGACAGATGTTGGCCGTGGTGCTCGGCAAGGTGATAGCCGTACATCCCGAGTTCCTCTCCGCGCTTGATCAGCCGGATGCGCTCCTCGTAGAGCTGGCCCGCCGTGCGACCGCTGTTGATCTCAATATGGTCGAAGATCCCGAAATCTATGGTGGTCATGGCCGTAGGCTAGCCAACCAGCAAAACGACCGCAAGCAAATATGTCATGCATATTGGTCATCACGCGATGCTTTGAGAGGGCATGTCGCTCTCAATCGACCCCTGCCGCAGACGGGTGGCCCGAGCTGCAACCGACCGCGTGCTCGGCGCTCGAGTGCGCGAACGGGTCGTTCGGCATCGATCCCGGCGCCCGATCGTCAATTCGCGACACTAGTTGCTCAGAGCGTTATGAGTATCGCAGTACAACGTGGTATGCTGCCGCCGGCAGTCGGTCTGTTTCCGGCTGCTCCCGCACAAACGAGGAGAGCGCGATGCCGCGGCGCCAGCTGTCCCGGTGGGGACGGTCAGCGGTTGCGCAGGAGGAGATTGAAGATCGATGAGCGCGACTGCGATCCCGGATGGGATGACCGAGTCTCAGCTTGAGAGTGCGCTGCGCGCCTTCTCCGGTGTGGTGGGCGCCGAGCACGTCCTGACCGGCGATGCGGTCGAGGAGTTCCGAGACTGGTTCTGGCCGAAGGCCTGGACACAGTACGACCCCTCGGCGGTCGTACAGCCGTCCAGTACCGAGGAGATCCAGGCGATCGTCAGGCTCGCCAACGAGCACAGGGTGCCGATCTGGACCACCTCGCAGGGTCGGAACCTGGGCCTGGGGGGCGGGTCGCCACGGGTTCGCGGGTCTGTGATCGTCAACCTGCGGCGGATGAATCGCATCCTCGAGATCAACGAGGAACTCGGCTACGCGGTGGTCGAACCCGGGGTCAACTGGATGGACCTGTACGCGGCGATCCGCGACGGCGGCCACAATCTCATGCTCTCCTGCACAGACGTGGGCTGGGGAAGCGTCGTCGGCAACTCGCTGGACCACGGGATCACGCAGGGGCCCTACGGCGCTGACTTCACGGCGCCCTGCGGACTCGAGGTCGTGCTGTCCAACGGAGAGCTGCTCCGCACAGGGATGGGGGCGATGCCGAACAGCAAGACGTTCCATCTGTATAAGCGAGCCCTCGGGCCGATGCTCGACCAGTTCTTCATGCAGTCGAACTTCGGCGTCGTCGTGAAGATGGGGGTATGGCTGATGCCGAAGCCAGAGGTGTACGCCCCGATGTGGATCAATCTTCCTCGCGAAGAGGATCTGATCCCGATGATCGACATCCTGCGCAAACTGCGAATGGATCGCACGATCGAGGGTGTCCCGGTCCTTTACAACACGCTGATCTTCGCCTCGCTGTTCAACGAGCGCACGCGCTGGTTCGATGGTGACGGTCCGACTCCGGAACCGATCATCAACCAGATTGCCAAGGATCTGAATATCGGTCGCTGGATCATGCACGGCGCTCTATGGGATGACAAGGCGATCGTCGACTACAAGATCGACAAGATCAGGTCAGCCTTCGCCGGGATTCCGGGAATGGAGATGCAGATCGACCGGCACCATCCCGACGACATTCCCGACATCGACGTGTTCCCCGACCGCGTTCCGGGCGGGGTGCCAAACCTGGAGTGGCTGCAGATTCTCCGCTGGTATGGCCGCGACGCCGGGGCGCATGCGGGGACCGGGCTGGTCGCGCCGCTCGACGGGAAAGAGGCCTACAAGCTCCACAAGATGATCCGCGGCATCATCGAGAGTGAGTTCGGTATGGACTCGTTCTCGAACCTGTCGGTGGTCGGCGCGCGCAGCTTCGTGTACGTGTTCGGTGGCATCTACGACCAGAACAGCGAGGCGGACGCCACGCGCATCTACGACGCATGCCGGCGCGTGCTGCTGAGCGGCGCCGAGGCAGGCTTCGGGGAGTATCGGGCGCATCTGGACAACATGGACCTTGCGGCCGATCAGTACAGCTTCGAGGATCACTCCTATCGCCGGCTCCTGAGCACGATCAAGGATGCTGTCGATCCGAACGGCGTCCTCTCTCCGGGTAAACAATCGATCTGGCCTTCGCAGTTCCGAGCCGACAAGAGCCACCCGCTGGGGTTCGACCATTGAGCGGGCGACTCGACGGCAAGGTTGCCCTGATCACAGGCACCGGCGGTGGCCAGGGGCGCGCGGCGGCGCTCCGCTTTGCGAGCGAGGGCGCGCTCGTCGTCGGCTGTGATCGGGACGCTGACAGCGCTCGCGAAACCGTTGAGCTGGCGCGGGCGGACGGTCTCAGGATCGACAGCATGGAGCCGGTTGACCTGGGCGATCCAGAGCAGGCGCGCAAGTGGGTGCAGGAAGGGGCTGCGATCCACGGGCGGATCGACATCGTCTACAACAACGCCTCGGGTCCGCGGTTCGCGCCGATGCCGGAGATGTCGATCGAGGACTGGGAGACCGGGATCCGCAACGAGCTCGACCTGGTGTTCTACGTCACGAAGTTCGCATGGCCGTACCTGGCCGAGCGCGGCGGCGTGGTGATCACGACCGGATCCACCACCGGATATCTGGCAACGCCGCGCGCGGGGATGGTGGCGCACGCAGCCGCCAAGGGCGGGGTGATCGCGATGAGCAAGGTGTTCGCCACCGACGGCATGGAGTACGGCATCAGGGCGGTGACGATCAGCCCGGGCCCGATACGGACGCCGGAACTGGAGCGGAATTTCCTGTCGAAGGTTCCCGGCGGCGAGGAGATGATCCTCTCGCGCCTGCTTGCCAGGCGCATCGGCCTGCCAGACGATGTCGCCTCGATGGCTGTCTACGTCGCCTCCGACGAAGCCGAATGGCTGACAGGTGTCGATCTCTTGATCGACGGTGGCTATACGGCGCATGATGCGCTTGGCAGGGTCTGAGCGTGCTCTGGAGCGCTCGGTGGGTGTTTGATTACTACGAAGGGGATTTATGCAACCTCTGAAGATCGATGGGGATTTGTTGAATACGTCGATGGCGGAGCTGCCGGGGCATGTGGGGGACCGGCTTGGTCCGACCGGCTGGGTGGTGATGTCTCAGGAGCAGGTGAATGTCTTTGCGGATTTGACCGGTGACCACAACTACATTCACGTGGATCCGGTGGCGGCTGAGGGTTCGCCGTTTGGCGGCACGGTCGCGCATGGGTTTTTTGGTCTGTCGCTCGTGGCGTGTACGGGTCAGTTGCTGCAAGTGAGCGATGCGGCCACGGCTGTGAACTACGGGTTGGATAAGGTGAGGTTCCCGGCGCCTCTGCCGGTTGGGCGTCGCTGGCGTGGTGTTGCTGAGATCGTGGGGGTTGAGGACGTGAAGGGCGGTGTGCAGGTTCGTCTCGCTTCGAGCATCGAGGTTGAGGGTTCCGAGCGTCCGTCGGTTGTTGCCGAGTGCCTTGTGAGGTTTTACTCGTGAGCGCGCTTCGGCTTGATGGCAGGGCTGTCGTTGTGACCGGGAGTGGGCGCAGTCTTGGTCGTGCCTATGCGGTCGGTCTGGCGCAGGCTGGGGCGGCGGTGGTTGTGAACGATCTTGATGACGGGTCTGCGGCTGAGACTGTCGAGTTGATCTCGCGCGCCGGTGGGCGTGCGGTCGCGCAGGTTGCTGATGTTGCTGACGCCGAAGGAGCGCAGAGCCTGGTTGATCGTGCCGTCAGCGACTTCGGGAGACTCGACTGCATGGTCACCAACGCCGGCGTTTTGCGTGACCGAGTGCTTTGGAAGATGAGTGACGAGGATTTTGATCTCGTGATTCGTACTCATCTGCGTGGCACGTTCATGTGTGGCCGGGCTGCCGCGATCCAGCTGCGTGCGCAGGGGGAGGGTGGCCGGATCATCGTGATCGGTTCGCCGGCAGGCCAGTTCGGTGGTTTTGGTCAGACCAACTATTCGGCTGCGAAGGGCGGGATCGTTACGCTCGCGCAGACCTGGTCCAGGGAGTTGGCGCGTGACCGGATCACCGTGAACGCGGTGATTCCGACGGCCTGGACGCCGATGACTGAGACGATCCCGATCTATGAGCCGTTGATCGAGCGTGTCAACCGAGGCGAGCCGTTGCCGCCACAGGTGCGGCGGGAGCACGCGATCGGGATGCCGGAGGACTGCTCCCCGTTGCTGGTGTTCCTGGCGTCGGATGCTGCAGCGGGCATCACCGGGCAGGCGATCGGTATCGGTGGTGACAAGCTCTCTGTCTATTCACATCGTGCCGAAATCGCCCACCTGTTCAGTGATGGCGGTTGGACACCGGAGGCGATCGAGGCTGAGTGGACCGGCAACCTGGCGGCCTTTGAGCAGCCGGCACCGGCGGGGCTGCCGCCGCTTGACCTGGATGGGGCGGGGAAGGCATGAGCATCGATGTGGACAGGCTCGTCGCGGTTGACGTTCACACGCACGCTGAGCGCAACGCAAACCAGTCCGCGGATCCGGTGACGGCCGAGCTTCTCGAAGCGGCCGGCAAGTATTTCGGTGGTGATCCTCATCAGCCGACGGCTGATGAGGTCGCGGCCTACTACCGCGAGCGGAACATCGCGGCGGTGATCTTCACGGTTGATGATGAGGCTGGCATGGGTCGCAGGCGTCTGGGGAATGACGAGGTTTTCAGGGCTGCCCGGGAGAACCCGGACGTTCTGATCCCATTCGCGAGCATCGATCCGCACAAGGGCAAGCTGGCTGTGCGGGAGGCCCGGGAGCTGATAGATGCCGGCGCTCGCGGGTTCAAGTTCCATCCGAATACGCAGGCGTTCTTTCCCAACGACCACACGTTCTACCCGTTGTATGAGGTGATTGCCGACGCCGGGCTGGTGGCGCTGTTTCACTCCGGAACGACCGGGATCGGTGCGGGCATGCCCGGCGGGGCGGGTATCCATCTGAAGTACTCGCAGCCGATGTTTGTCGATGATGTCGCTGCCGAGTTTCCGCACCTGAACATCATCCTCGCGCATCCGTCGTTCCCGTGGCAGGAGGAGGCGCTCGCGATCGCGGTCCACAAGCCGAACGTGTACATCGATCTCAGTGGATGGTCACCCAAGTATTTCCCGGAGATTCTGATCCGCTACACCAACACCCAGCTCAAGCACAAGATGCTGTTCGGCTCTGACTATCCGATGATCACACCGGACCGCTGGCTTGCGGACTTCGAGAAGCTGCCGATCAAGGACGATGTCCGGCCGTTGGTGCTCAAGGAAAACGCGGTCAAGCTGTTACAGCTCGGCTGACACCAAGGAGGCTCATAAGCATGGCTGCAGAAGGCATCACACCCGTGCTCCCAGTCGATGACCTCACAGAAGCGGTCGCGTTCTGGGAGACCGTCCTTGGCATCAAACCAACCTTCGTAGACGGCGACCGCTGGGCACAGTTCGACCTCGGCCCGCGACGCCTGGCGCTATCGGGCACCGACCGACTCGCCGACGACCCCAGCATCATGATCAAAGTCAGCGACCTTGACCACGCAAGGACACTGGTCACCGCTGCCGGCGCGACCGCCGACCCCACCCAAACCGGACCGCACGAATCGCGCTTCCTCGCCAACACCAAACACGGCACGATCGTCTTCTACACACCCACACCACCAAGCTAGCCGGAGCTAACACCCCAAACGAGGCGCCGACGGCAGCAGCGGCTGCGGTGCTACGTCACCGGTTCCCGGGACGGTGCTGATCCCGGGGCGGCTGTCTCATCCTCCGCGTCCGACGGATCGGTGTGAGCCAAATCGTGCTCGGCGTCGACTTCGTCGGTCAAGGGTGGTTCCGGGGTCGGGATCTCAAGCGGGCCGACGACCTCCTCGAGAGTCTGCAGCAATGCGCCGAGCGCAGCCGAGTCGTCTGTCGTGCGGTAGGCGAATGCGAGCTCGACGTCGACCGAGGGGTCGACCAGCGGCCGGAACACGACGCCGGGAAACGGCGCATGCACGGCTGAGGCGGCGACGACGGTCACGCCGATGCCTGCCGAGACCATGCCGTACCTGGCTGCGGGGCTGTTGCCCTCTTCGATCACGGCAGGACTGAAACCGTACCCCTGGCAGAGCGCCAGGCACTGATCGAAGAATCCCGGCGAGCCGCTGCGCGAAACCAGGACGAACGTGTCACCGGCGCAGTCGGCAAGATCGATCTCATTCTCCTCAGCAAGCGGGTGGCTCTCAGGAAGACCCACGATGAATGGCTCGCGCAGAACGGTCACGAACTGAAGCGTCTCGTCCGGTGGGTACGGATACACAAAACCCGCGTCGAGCGCACCATCTTTGATGCGTCTTACCAGCGGCGCGCTCGGGAGCTCATGCAACACGAACCGGACGCCCGGATATCGCTCGCGATGCTCGCGTAGCAGCGGCGGCAGGACGGTCAGCATCGCTGGCCCGTTGAAGCCGATGTCGAGGCTGCCGATCGCTCCGCTCTCGGTCATCTTCGCTGTCCGGGTCGCATGATCCACGCGGCGCAGAATGTCCAGCGCCTCCTCGAAGAAGGCTTGACCGGCCGGCGTGAAGGCGATCCTGTGCTTGGTCCGGGAGATCAGTGTGACGCCGAGCTCGCGCTCGAGCGCCGCGATCTGCTTGCTGAGCGCCGGCTGCACGATATGGAGCCGCTTGGCAGCACGGCCGAAGTGCATGTCCTCGGAGACGGCAACGAAGTAGCGAAGGTGGCGGAGCTCCATGTAGCGATGATATTCGGAGAGGAGTGGCCCTTGACAGCCACGCTCGAAACCGAGCGGCTTTTGGTCTCCTCGATCAGCTGCGCCGGCGCTGAAGGGTGTGATAGCCGACGGACGCGCGCGCCCCGCGGAGACTCTCACCGGCAGCGACAGCGTTGCGGATGGTCTCCTCGGCACGCTCAATCTCCGCCGTCGCGACCAGCACCTCCGCGGCGCGGGTTGCCGGCACCGTCACGAGGCCGTCGCCGTCGCCCAGCAACAGGTCTCCGGGCTCGACCCGGATACCGCCGATCGAGACGGGGCCTCCGGTCTCCTCGACCCGCACGCGGTCCTTGCCGGTACGCATCCAGTTGCCACGGCTGAAGATCGGATAGCCCAGCTCCAGACTTCGATCGACATCACGACAGACGCCGTCGATCACGGTGCCAGGGACGCCGCGGACGGAGGCCGTTGTGGTCAGGAGATCACCCCAGACGGTCGCGTCGGCGCGGGACTGGTTGTCCAGCACGACGACCTGGCCCGGCTCGATGTCGTCGATGTAATCGCCGACCGTACCGGGATCCTGCCCTGAGGGGCCGTAGCGCAGCGTCCAGGCCCGCCCGCAGACTCGGAAGGAACGGTCGAGCGGCATGATCCCGAGACACTGCCCAGGGATCCCCAGCTGGTCGAGGGCGTCACTGACACCCGACGTGGTCATGGTCGCCAGCTGCTCGACAAGCTCGTCACTCATCGCGACCGATCCTGGTCAGCAGGCCCTCGTAATCGGCGCCCATCACCTCGGAGACCGGCATACCCGATCGGAGCGCGCGGCCCATCGTCGCCTCACGCGTGGCTATCTCCTCGGCTCCGGCGATCACCTGCTCCGCCGAGCCGGCCGGGATGAAGGCGACGCCACTGGCGTCTGCCTTGACGAAATCACCGGTGTTCACGACCAGGCCGCAGATCGTGACCGCTTCGCCCCAGGAGTGTTCCACGACCCTTCCGCGTGCCGTGACCGCGACAGGCCCCCGCGCGTACACCGGCAGGTCCACCTCGATCGCCTCGGGCACATCGCGGCAGGCACCATCGACGACGACCCCCTCCAGCCGACGCAGTGCCGCGGCCTGCGAGAGCAGACCGCCCCAGCCGGCGCAATCTGTGCGCCCGCCGTTGGCCACAACGATCACGTCACCCGCGCCGGAGGCGTCGACGGCAGCGGTGCAGAGGTGCCGCTTGGGTGTCTCACCGCCCGGTTCCCCCAACTCGACGGTGACGACACGTCCCGCGAGGGCGGAGCGCGATCCGACCTGGACCAGTCCCACCACGGCGGGGGGGAGGCCATTGCGCTCGAGCGCATCTGAAACAGCGCACGCGTCGATCCTCTTCAGGCGCTCAACCAGGTCGTCGGTGCTCATTTTCCCTCCCAGTCCGGGAGGTCGTAGATGGCGAGTGTGGTTTCGCCCCGCCTGAGCCGAGCCATGACATCGTCCTCCTTCGCGATTCGTGCACGCGCTGCAGTTGCGACGGCGGAAACCTCGGACGCCGGGATCACGACGACGCCATCGCGGTCGCCGACCACGATGTCCCCCGGGCGCACCAGTGTCGCGCCGAAGCAGAGTGGCTCAGCGAGCCGACCGTCGGACAGGGGCTGTTTGATCGTGCCCTGGATGCAGACGTTGGCTGCGAATACGGGCAGCCCCAGCCCCACGAGCCGATCGACGTCGCGGACGCCGCCATCGATGACCAGCCCGGCGAGGCCTCTGCGCGGCCGCGGCCACGCTCAGGATCTCGCCCCAGTAACCCCACTCGTAGCCGCCGCGGGTGTTGACCACGAGAACGTCGCCAGCCTCAGCTGCGTAGAGGGCGCGATGGATCCAAAGATTGTCGCCGGGTGGACAGTCGACCGTGAACGCGGGGGCGCAGACGCGCATGCTCGCCGCGACCGGCTTGATCCTCGAAGGCAGGGCGCCACGGCGGCCGTAGGCCTCGTGAACCGTCGCCGCGTCGATGCCTTCAAGGGCTGTAGTGCTTGCGGTCACTCGCTATGCGTTGTCCGGAACGTCGCCCCACCTGGCAAACCCTATACCGCAGCCGGTGCCGGCGGCAGTCCGGTAGACCGGGAGATACACGTCCCAGGCGTAAGCCAGATCCTCGCAACAGGCGGCGACGCTGATCCAGTTGCGGATCTCCGAGTTGCCGGAGTTCAGTAGATGCGCCGGGATTTCGAGGAGGCCCCTGGGGTTGCCCTCGCGCAGTGGGGTGAGCGTCCTTCTGACGTCCAGATCCTCGTCGGTCACGAAGTGGCTGAGGCCACCCGATGCGACGATGGCGACGTTCAGATCCTCCGGGTAGCTCTCGATCACGCGCCGAAGCGCCTGGCCGAGCTCCCAGCACCGCTTGGGCGGTGGCTGGTTCGGTGGCCAGTAGGTGTTGACGACGATCGGCACCAGCGGCGTGGCTCCCTGGTGCTCCATCAGCTGGCACTCGACCACGCCGTAGGAGTGGCCGACTCCGGCCGGCTCAACCGCCTCCTTCACGGCTGAGATGTCGAATCCGTCCTCGAGCAGTTCGGAGATGGCGTGCAGGGCAAAGCTCTGGTGCCCGGGCCAGCGGTTTCGCCTGTCGAGCCCGTATCCGACGTGAACATCCTCCAGACCGCCGACCCTGGCGCCATAACGTCCGCGGCGTCCCGCCGGTGTGGCCTCGAGCACCTCGCCGTAGTGGATTGCGATCGCGGGCATGTTGTCCTCGTCGAACAGCTCGTGCTGGTCGTCCCCGATCACGATGAACAGATCGATCTCCGCCGCGGCGACGTCCTTGCGGAGACGCGCGAGCGCGTCCTTGATCTGTTGACGCTGGCCGAGAAGGTTCTGCTCGGTTGCCTGCTCGGCGTAACGGTTGCCGTTGGCACTCTCGAGTTCCTGAAATGTGACCGGATTGCCGGTGGTGTCGACCAACAGTTTCGATTCGCGGTCCATCGTCGCGATCTTGAACCACGTCGGCACCTCGGACACGACCATCGGTCCATGCGACATCGCGACACCCAGCGTTAGCTTCGCCAAGGCTCCACTCCCCAATTTCTCGTTCTCATCCGACGCGGCCCTGAACCGCTCGCTTTACCGTGACACACATCCGTACTGACAGTCTTCGCCATCCGGTTCATCGCTTCGACATCGACAGTCAGGGTGTGTGACGCTGGCGCCACACTAGAACGGTTCCGACCACTTGACCAATGCCTTCTCATCCCACCGTTGATAACCGCGCGGTATCGTCACGGCGAATGGCTCCAAAACCCTTATGTGGTCTGGGGATCATCGATTGGGGGGCGATGTCGGTGAGTTATCAGACCAGAGCGATAAGGCATTTGTCGCCCAATGTCCATTGATCTAGAGTCGCCACGGCCGCGCGGTTACCACAGGCCCACGCCCGCGAGAGAGGGAGAATGCGGATGATCATCGACGTGCACGGGCATGTGACTGCGCCGGAACGTCTCTACGCGTACAAGGCGGGGCTGCTTGCCCATCGCGGGGCCCACGGGCGTGGGGGCGCTGCGGTCACCGACGATGAGTTGCGAGCCGCAATCATCGACGAGGTCGGTGCCTCGTTCGGCGCGTCGCATATGGACCACCTCAACGCGGCGGGGATCGACCTACAGATCATCTCGCCACGTCCGTACCAGATGATGCACAGCGAGCAGCCGCCGAAGATCGTCGAGTGGTTCACCGAAGAGACCAACAACATGATCCATCGCAGCTGCCAGCTGTTCCCCGACCGTTTCGCGGGTATGGCGGGAATGCCGCAGACGCCATGGACGGAGCCATCGTCCTGGATCGCCGAGGCGAAGCGTGCCGTGCAGGAGCTCGGTTTCGTGGGCGTGTTGCTGAATCCGGATCCGACCGAGGGTCAGGGCCCGACCCCTCCGGCGCTCGGCGACCGCTACTGGTATCCGATCTATGAGGCGCTGTGCGAGCTGGACGTCCCAGCGTTGATCCATTCGGCCGGTTGCAAGCCGCCCGCCCGAGAGAGCTACAGCCTGCACTTCATCCTCGAGGAGACGATCGCGGTAACGAGTCTGCTGTCCTCGGAGGTGTTACGCGACTTCCCCGCCTTGAAGCTGATCGTTTCGCACGCAGGTGGCGCCGTGCCGTACCAGGTCGGCCGCTTCATGGCCGATGCGGCTCGCAATCCCAAGGCGGAGACCTACATCGAGCGGATGCGCAGGCTGTGGTTCGATACCTGCCTGTATACGCAGGATGCGTTGGAGCTCCTGTTCAAGACCGTTGGCACCGATCGTTGCCTGTTCGGCTCGGAGAAGCCAGGCACTGGGTCTGTGCGAAATCCGGAGAACGGACGTTGGTTCGATGACGTGCGGGTGCTGATCGACGAGATCTCCTGGCTGACCGAGGATGACCGCCACGCGATCTTCGAAGGCAACGCGAGGTCGCTGTTCCGTCTCAACGTTTGAGGGTCCGAAGCTGACCCGGCGGACGCTCGCCCCCCGGCCGGGGGGCGAAGACGCGACTGCGCGTATCCGAACGCGCCCGGACGCGTAGGGTAAGCGTATATGCCCACTGCACTTCTCTTTCCCGGACAGGGGAGCCAGACGCCGGAGATGCGCGACCAGGTCGCGGCACGTCCGGCCGGATCTGCTCGAGCTGGCGATCGAGGTCGTCGGCGAGGATCCCTTCCTGCGCGTCGATGACGGCACCGCGTATGCCCAGCCGGCGATCTTCTGCGCCAGCGTCGCCGGCTGGTGCGCGCTCGGACCGCCCGGTTCACGAGTTCACAGCCGGCCACTCGCTCGGTGAGCTCGGCGCGCTGGTGGCCGCCGGTCGTGCTGACCGAGCGCGACGGCCTCGAGCTCGTGGCCCTGCGCGGCCGGCTGATGCAGGAGGCCGGCGAGACCGACGGCGACGGCGGCATGATCGCGCTGCTCGGCGCCGACGCGGCTGCTCGGGCCGAGCGAGGTGGCCGACGCCCCACGGACTCTCGGTCGCCAACGACAACTCTCCGCAGCAGGTCGTCCTGTCCGGTGCGCGTGCCGTTCTGCCCGCAGCCCGAGCAGACGGCCACAGGAGCTGGGCCTGCGGGCGATGATCCTGCCGGTCACCGGGGCCTTCCACTCGCCGATGATGGCCTCGGCGGTCCCAGAGTTCGAGCAGGCGCTGGCGCGGGTCGAGATCGGTGCGGCCGCGAGCACCGTGATCTCGGCCGTCACGGCTGAGCCGTTCGATGACGTCCGCGCGCGGCCTTGTCGAGGCGCTGACCAGCCCGGTGCGCTGGCGCGAGGTGCTGCTGGCGCTGCACGAGCGCGGCGTCACGCGATTTGTCGAGGTCGGTCCCGGCAAGGTGCTTGACCGGACTCGCCAAGCGCACGCTCAAAGACGTGGAGCTGGTCATGTCTGAGGCTCAAGTCGAGGCCGAGATTTGGCCGCCGGCGGGCTGCGCGCTCGTCACCGGCGGCTCGCGCGGGATCGGCGCCGCGATCGCCAGAGGCCTGGCCGCCGACGGCTGGGCAGTCGGCGTCAACTACAACTCCGGCGCCGACGCGGCCGCTGCGGTGGTCGCTGAGATCGAGGCTGCCGGCGGCAGCGCGTTTGCGGTGCAGGCCGACGTCGCTGATCCAGCCGCGCCGGACGCGGTCTTCGAGGCGTCGAGCAGCACTTCGGCGTGCCGGTGCTGGCGCTCGTCAACAACGCCGGCATCAGCTCGCGACAACCTCTCGCCGTCGCTGACCGACGAGGAGTGGCAGGCCGTGATCGACACCAACCTGACCGCGGCGTTCCGCTTCACCCGCCGGGCGCTGAAGACGATGATGCGCGCCCGCACCGGGCGGATCGTCAACATCGCCTCGGTCGTCGGGTCTCCGGGCCAACCCGGGCCAGAGCAACTACGGCGCCGCCAAGGCCGGCCTGATCCAGTTCACGCGCACGGCGCCGTCGAGGTCGCGCGCCGCGGGGTGACGATCAACGCGGTCGCGCCGGGTTGGATCGAGACCGACATGACCGCTGACTGTCGACACCGAACTTCTGAACGCAGTGCCCGCCAAGCGCGCGGGACGCCCGAGGAAGTCGCGGCTTGCGTACGCTTCCTGGTGTCGCAGCAGGCGAGCTATGTGACCGGGGCCGTGCTTACAGTCGACGGCGGACTCGGCGCCTGACGACGGCGCCGAGCTGCCTGAACAACGAAGAAAGAGGAAGTATCAATGAGTGCAGTGACCAAGGAGCAGGTCCAGGAGCGCGTCGTCGAGGCGCTTGCCAGCTTCGGCCCGGACGCCGAGCGACATCACGCCGGAGGCGACCTTCGAGGAGCTGGATATCGACTCGCTGGATCTGGTCGAGCTCGCGCAGATCGTCGAGGACGAATACGGCGTCGTGCTCAAGGGCGAGGACATGAAGGAGCTCAAGACCGTCGGCGACGCGGTCGACCTGATCACCGCCCGCGCCGCCTAGCCGTACGCGCTGAGCGGAGGCTCGCATGTCGGACAAGCGTCGAGCCGTCATCACCGGTATCGGTGCCGTCACGCCGCTGGGTGTTGGCGCGCGGCCGCTGTATGAGCAGTGGTCGAAGGGCGTCAGCGGGATCGAGGACGGGCCGGCCAGACCGGCGGCTTCTGCAACGCCTTCGATCCGGCCGAGCTACCTCTCGGTCAAGGAGGCGCGCCGGCTCGACCGCTTCGCGCAGTTGGCAGTCGTCGCCGCCGACGAGGCGGTGGCGCACGCCGGCTGGATCGGACGGGCTGCCGTATGACCCGATGCGGATCGGCCTGATCATGGCCACCGGCATCGGCGGGCTTCAACACCGTCGAGATCAACCTCGACCTGATGCGCGAGAAGGGCGCCGACGCGGATCTCTCCGCTCGGCATCCCGATGTACATGCCGAACGCCGCCGCCGCCGCGATCTCGATGCGCCACGGCATCCAGGGCCAGGCGTTCGCGGTCGCGTCGGCCTGCGCCTCCAGCGGGCACGCGGTCGGTCTGGCCGCGCGCATGATCCAGTACGGGCGACGCCGACGCGGTCGTCGCCGGCGGCACCGAGGCGACGCTGACGGACTTCGGCTTCGGCTCCTTCAACACGATGCAGGCGCTGTCCGAGATCGGCATCTCGTGCCCGTTCGACGCCCGCCGCGACGGCTTCGTGATGGGCGAGGGCGCCGGCGTGCTGGTGCTCGAGGAGTACGAGCGCGCGAAGGCTCGCGGCGCCGACGATCCTCGGCGAGGTCGCCGGCTACGGCTCGACCTCCGACGCCCACCATCTGACCGCGCCGGAGCCCACCGGGCGCCCGGCTGCCCAGGCGATCACGCTCGCGCTGCAGGACGCCGGGCTGACGCCCGCCGAGATCAGCTACGTCAACGCGCACGGAACCTCGACCGAGCTCAACGACGCCGCCGAGACCCAGGCGCTGAAGCTGGCGCTCGGTGAGCACGCCTACAAGATCCCGGTCTCGTCGACCAAGTCGGCGATCGGCCACCTGCTCGGCGCCGCCGGCGCGGTCGAGGCGGTCGCGACCTTGCAGGCGCTTGAACGACCGGCTGATCCCGCCGACGCTGAACTACGAGGTTCCCGATCCGGAGCTCGACCTTGACTACGTGCCCGGTGCAGGCGCGTGAGCTGGTGTCCGCCGGTGACGGCGCGCCGGCGGCGCTCTCCAACTCGTTCGCGTTCGGCGGTCACAACGTCGCGCTGGTGATCAAGGGCCAGGGTTGAATGGAGGCGCGGAGTCCCGCGGGGAGGGGCATGACGGGTTGCTGGCCGGCAAGCGCCTGCTGATCACGGGCGTCATCACCAAGGACTCGATGGCGTTCCACGTCGCGCAGCTCGCGCAGGCGGAGGGCGCCGAGGTGCTGCTGACGAGCTTCGGGCGCGTGCGCCGGATGACCGAGCGCGCGGCCGCAGCGGCTCGAGACCCCGGTCGACGTGCTCGAGCTCGACGTCAACAAGCCCGAGGACCTCGCGGCGCTTGTCGACGGAGCTCGAGCACGCGCTGGGGCAGGGTCGACGGCGTCCTGCACGCGATCGCGTTCGCGCCCGAGGACGCGCTCGGCGGCAGCTTCCTGACGACGCCGGCTGAGAGCGCGATCGCCGCCTTCCAGACCAGCGCCTTCTCGCTGAAGGCGCTCGCGGCCGCGCTGGCGCCGCTGATGCCGAGCGGCGGCAGCGTCGTCGGACTCGACTTCGACGCCTCGGTCGCCTGGCCGATCTACGACTGGATGGGCGTCGCCAAGGCGGCGCTCGAGTCGGTCTCGCGCTACCTGGCGCGTGACCTCGGCGCCCAGGGCATCCGCGTCAACCTGATCAGCGCCGGGCCGCTCGGCACCGTCGCCGCCCGCGGCATCCCGGGCTTTGAGAAGCTCGCCGCGCTCTGGCAGCAGCAGGCGCCGCTCGGCTGGGACATCGAGGATCCGAGCATCGTCGCCGGCCCGGTCTGCTTCCTGCTCTCCGATCTCGCCCGCGGCATCTCCGGTGAGATCGTCCACGTCGACGGTGGCTTTCACGCCGTCGGCGCGCCCGCTGTCTGACCCGCTTGGGCCGCTGCCGGCCCCAGCGAGGCGACCGGCAGCGGGAGCGGACTGCTCGGCCAGCTCTAGGCCGGGAGGCCGGGCTCGGGTTTGAACGAGAGGCTCTCGTCGAGCGGCGGCACGCCGTGATGCTCCTGGGCGTGCCGGGCGGCGTTCCTGACCCGGTCCGGGTGCGCGGTCTGGAGGTAGAGGAACCAGATAGCGACCAGCACCGCGCAGCCGCCGGCGATGATCAGGCCGAGGTCGTTGGGATACGCGGGGAACGGATGCAGCGAGCCGTAGTAGGCCAGGACCGGGGTCGCCAGGCCGATGATCGCAACGACCATGCGCCAGAGCCGGCCGGCGCCCTCGAAGTTCCGCCAGATCAGGCGGAACGCTGCGATCGCGAGGAACGCGTAGACCGCCTCGATCAGGAACGAGCCGACGGCGGCGCTGATTGAGAAGGCCTCCAGGTTGTTGGGCAGCCCCACGAGGTCGCCGAGTTTGGTGACGCTGGCGAGGATCAGGCGCGACGACGCCGGCGCAGAGGATCACGACGTTTCCTCCCAGGGGGGTGTTCCTCGAGGAGGTGCGTCCGACGACTTTGGCAGCAGCCCGTCGCGGGAGAGCGCGAAGAACACGCGTGAGCCGGTGACCGTGAACGCAAGCGCCACGGAGATCGAGTCGAGCAGCACCACGAGGTCGATCAGCGTCGAGAGCCAGCCGCCGACGTATTGCTGCGCGAGGGTGCCCATCGGCGAGGCCGAGCGCGGCCAGACCTCGGATGAGCCCTTCACTCCGAAGCCGATCGCGCCCGCATAGCACACCAGCAGGTAGAAGATGCCGGCCAACGCCACGCTTCCGATCAGCGCGGTCGGGATCGCCTTGTGGGGCTCCTTGGCCTCCTCGCCGATCGACGCGGCGGCCTCGAACCCGATGAACAGGGTCACCGCGAACAGGATCCCGTGGAAGACGCTGTTGACCGAGCTGTGTGACGTCCCGAATACGGCGAGTGTGTTGCCGGCGCTGCCGCCCTTGGCGATGATCGTGATCGCCAGGATCAGGAATGGGATCAGCGAGAAGGCCGAGAGAGCCGAGCACGCCGCGCACGGCGATGCGTACACCAAGGTAGTTCAGCCCGGTGGCGATCAGCAGCACCGCCAGACCCCAGATCCACCAGGCGACGTCGATCGAGAGGTGTGCGGCGAAGAAGCTGTTGGCGAGGATGCCATTGATGATGAACACGCCGCCGCCGCCGAGGAACAGCACGCCGACACCGTAGAGCCCGGCGCCGAACACGCCGACGCTCGGGTGCGCGCCGCGGACCAGGTACTCGTAGAGCGCTCCGGCGCCCGAGTAGCGGCGGGCGAACAGCGAGACGACATACCCCAGGCAGACCGCGCCGATACCGCCGAGCAGTACTGAAAGCGGCGTGCTGAAGCCGGCCACGCTTGCGATCAGACCGGTCAGGACGCCGGCCGAGAACATCGGCCCGATCGCAAGCGACTGACCGATCGCGTGGATCGTCGTCAGCTTGCGTTCGCCCAGATGCACCTGGCCTTCAACTTCACTCATAGTCCTCTCCTCATGGCTTGTTTGACCCTCATACCGGCGGCTGCCGGCCTCCGCTCCCGTGCGCATCGCTCCCTGGACGCGCTTCACCCGACGCTTCCGTCGAGGATCTGCAGCGTCTTCAGATCCGAGTAGAAGTCGAGTGCGTAGTTGCCGCCCTCGCGGCCGATACCTGAGATCCCGATGCCGCCGAATGGCGCGGTCAGATCGCGGACCAGGAACGTGTTGACCCAGACGATTCCGGCGCGCACGGCCCGGCCGATCCGGTCGGCGCGCCCCATCGAGCTCGTGTAGACGATCCCGGACAGCCCGTACTGCGTGGAGTTGGCGAGCGCGATCGCCTCGGTCTCCTCACCGAACGTCTGGACGGTCAGCACCGGACCGAAGACCTCGCGCTGGACGATCTCGGCGTCATTGCTTGTCGGCTCGAACAGCGTCGGCTCATACAGGAGCCCCTCGCCTCGCCGGCCGCCCCTGACGAGGCGCTGGCCGTCTGCCACGGCGCGCTGAACGAAGCCGTCGACGCGTTCGAGGTGCTCCGGATGGATCAGCGGGGAGATCGTGGTCGCGTGATCACGCGGGTCGCCGAGGACGTGGCCTGTCGACGACGGCGTTGAAACGCTCGAGGAATGCCTCGCGCACGCTCTCCTGAACCAGCAGCCGGGTTCCCGCAAGACAGACCTGCCCGGCGTCGTCGTACTGGCCGGCGGCCTTGGCGGCGGCAGCGTCGAGGTCCGCGTCCTCGAACACGATCAGCGGGCCCTTGCCGCCGAGCTCGCCCGTGAACGGGACGAGATTCCTCGCGGCGCTGACGCCGATGTGGCGCGCGGTCTCCGGCGAGCCCGTGAACGAGACCCGCCGCAGCAGCGGGTGAGCGACGAGTGCTGCGCCGACGTCCTCGCCGATCCCCTGGAGCACGTTGAACGCGCCCGGCGGAAAGCCTGCCTCGGCGGTCAGGTCGGCCAGCAGCGAGCATGAGAGCGGCGACCACTCGGCGGGTTTCAGGACCACCGGACACCCGGCTGCGAGGGCGGGCGCGATCTTCCACGTCGAGAGCATGAACGGCGCGTTCCACGGCGTGATGACGGCAGCCGGTCCGGCCGGCATGCGCTGGACGCGGTTCCAGGTTCCCTTTGAGTGCCAGTCGCGCTCCTCGTAGGCGACGGCCAGATCCGCGTAGTTGCGGAAGTTCGCGGCGGCACGGAAGATCACCCGGGCGCGCAGCGATTCGAGCAGCATCGCCATGTCGACGCACTCGACGGCTGCCAGCCTCTCGACGTTGGCGTCGATAAGGTCGGCCAGCCGGTGAAGCAGCTCGGCGCGCCCCGCGGCGCCGAGCGCGGCCCAGCCGGGGGCGGCGTCGTGAGCGGCGCGCACGGCGCGATCGGCATCTTCGGCGCCACCGGCCGCAACATGGGCGATCACCGAGCCGTCGATCGGCGTGATCACCTCGAATCGGTCGGCGCCCGCGACGCGCTGGCCCCCGATCCAGTGGTCGGTCGCGACCTCATGGCCCGCGACCATCGCGATCCCCTCCTGTTCGGTTGCGCTCATCGCGTGTACTCCCTGACCGTCTCCAGGTCATCCACGGTGTAGGCGAAGGTGAAGCGGTAACCCGCGCGCGACGCTGATCGGGGCGAGCATCGTGTGTTCCTCGCCGGCGGCGGCGAACAGTTCGAGCGTTGCCGCGCCCTCCCAGATCGGTGAGACGCTGCGGTTGCGGCTGCGGGCGCGGACCAGCTCGTGGACCTGTGGCCGTTCATGATCGCCGGCGCTGAGCCGCGCGAAGTGACGGACGTTGACGAGCGGCGGGTCGGTGTGGACAGAGCCCGTCTCGCTCTGTTGCTCGAGCGTAAGTGTGGCTCGAGCGAGCTCGCGGCCGCGGGCCGAGCAGGTGGCTCCGAAGCGCGCGCCCGGCTGGATACCGGGCGATGCCAGACAGGCCAGATCGAAGCTGCGCGTCATCCAGACCTCGCCGAGCTGCTTGGGGTAACCCTGGATCCAGCCGCGCGCCATTGCGAAGTCCTGGTTGACCCAGATGAACGGACAGGTTGTGACGGGCTCGCCGTCGAGCATTCCGGTGACGACGAGGTAGAACTCGCGGTACTGCGATCGCACCGGGTCGGTGAGCTCGTCGCCGCCGTCGGAGAACGACTGCCAGTCGACGAAGACGGCCGCGCAGCGTCCCGCATCCTCGTGGGGGTCGAGTCCCTCCGGCAGCAGCGAGGCGACGATGTCCGGGTCGGCATGGAAGTCGACGACGATGAAATCCCCGACATAGTGCCAGGGTGGCGCGGGCACGAGGCTCGCCCCGCCGCTGGGGGTGCGAGGAACGGTGTAGCCATGCAGGCTCATACGGTCTCCTTGGCTGGGGGAACGGTTGCCGGCGCTGCGGGTGGGAGCGGGATCCCGAGCATCTCGAGGCTCTCGCGTTCGGACTCGACGGCGGCATCGTCGAAGCGGAAGTACGAGCGCGGTGGCAGCGGTCCCCAGGTGTTTGAGGAGTAGCGATCGTCAGGCCATCTGCGAGGCTGGTGCGTGCGCTGGAGCTGCTCCATGTCGCAGTAGAGCTCGACGAAGCATTCCTCCTCAACGATTCGCACGTAAGAGGCGATGTTGCCGCCGACACCGTGGCGAGTCGGCCCCCAGCCCAGCCAGCGGCCGCACCGGCCGAGGTGGTCGAGCGCGACACGCATCTGGCCGATGTCGATCACGTCGAAGGCCAGATGGTGGAAGTGCGAGTAGCCCTTGTCGACCAGCGCCATCACGTGGTGGTCTGAGTTGATATGCAGCCACAGGCCGCCGTCGCCGAGCCAGTCCGTGACCCGCATGCCGAGTGCTTCGACGTAGAAACGGCGCTGGTCCTCGAGTCGCCCGGTCAGGAAGTTGACATGGCCGAGCTTGCGAGGATGCCCTGGGCTCGGGTTGGCGGCCGGGCGCGCGTGCGCCACCAGCAGCGAAGCCGGCTCGCGGTGGGCCAGGAGCTGGATGGTGTTGCCCTCGGCGTCGCGGGTCAGCAGGCCCTCGTCGTCATGCGCGACCTCGGCGCCGTGGCCAAGCAGGTGGTCGCGAGCCTGTTCGAGCGAACAGCTCGGTGCGAGCTCGTATGCGACGTGATCCAACCCAGCCGAAGGCTCGGCCAGAAGCTCCAGCGCGCAGGGCTCGTCGTCGCAGACGAGCGTCACGCGACGATCGTCGTGTGACGCTCGGCGGGTCAGACCAAACTGGCCGCACCAACGCCCCGCTGCCTCGTCGAGGTCCCGTACCCGCAGGGCGACATGGTCGATCCGGTGCAGGTCGATCATCCGCGCACGCTCACCGGCAGCCGCTTGATGCCGTTGAAGAAGTTGGAGCGCAGCCGCTCTGGTGGTCCCGTGAGCTCGAGTTCCACTCCACGGGAGAGCAGGTCCTCGAACGTGATCCTGACCTCCATCTTGGCCAGATGCGCACCGAGGCAGTGGTGGATGCCGCCGGGCCCGAAGGTCATATGCGGGTTTGGAGCGCGGGTCACATCGAAGCGACCGGGTTCTTCGAACACCGACTCGTCGCGGTTGCCGGAGACCAGCCAGGTCACGACCTTGTCTCCGGCCCCGATCTCGATGCCTCCGAGCTCAGTGTCGATCGCCGCGGTGCGGCGGAAGTGATGGACCGGCGTTGCCCAGCGCAGCATCTCCTCGGTCGCGGTCTTGCCGAGTTCCTGGGGACTGGCACGCAGCAGGTCGCGTTGATGCGGGTGTTCATCGAGCGCGATCAGACCGTGACTGATCGTGTGGCGAGTGGTCTCGTTTCCGGCGGTCGCCAGCAGTACGAAGTAGACATCGAGCTCGCGCTGGCTGAGTCCGGCGTTGACGAGGTCGCTCATGATGTCGTCGCGTGAGGCATGCCGGCGCTCATCGGCGATACGCCGGCCGAACGCGAACATGTCCAGGGCTGCCGGGCTCGAAAACGGGAGATTGCGGTGCGAGTCGTCGTCGCTGTCGGCGGCGTACTCCGGGTCGGCGTTGCCGAGCAGGCGATCCCCGATTGCGATGATCTCGCGCCGCTCATCCTGAGGGACACCGAGGATCTCTGCGAACACCTGCATCGGGATCTCGGACGAGATGTCGTGCACGAAGTCGAACTCGCCCTTGGGCAGCGTCTCGTCGAGCACCGTCCTGACGACCTTGCGGACCTGCTCCTCCCAGACGCCGACGGCCTTCGGGGTGAAGCGGCGGTTGACCAACGCCCGGAGCTCGTCGTGGCGCGGCGGGTCCATATCGATCATCGCCTTCCGCGCCTCGATCTGCTCGGGGTCGAGGTCCTCCAGAGAGGTGCCGCCGAGCTCCGACGAGAACACCTCCGCATTGCGATGCACTGCGCGAATGTCCTCGTAGCGGGTCACCGCCCAGAAGCCGCGACCGCCCTCCGGCTCGGGGTTCCAGTGAACCGGATCCTCATGACGCAATCTCGCGAACGCCTCGTGGGGGACACGATCCACAAACTGATCGTGGTCGGAGAGGTCGATGAACTCGCCTGTGACTGACATCGCTTGCTCCTAGCTGCTTCTAGAGGTGGTGCAGGTATTCGCTGATCTCCCAATCGGAGACCCAGGCGCGGTGTCGTTCGATCTCAAAGCCCTTCATCGCCAG
This sequence comes from uncultured Actinomycetota bacterium, assembly GCA_963804615.1. Taxonomy (GTDB): domain Bacteria; phylum Actinomycetota; class Thermoleophilia; order Solirubrobacterales; family Solirubrobacteraceae; genus Palsa-465. The sequence goes on along the minus strand of CAWDRA010000008.1, from coordinate 98,170 downwards.
GAACGTGTCGACGATCTCAACGCCGAGTCCGTCCCGGAGCACGGGGTCAACGGCCAGCGCCTCGAGGGCGTCCTCGAGCGCGGTCGGCAGCTGGGCGCCGATCATCCCCGGGTCCGCCCGGTAGGCGTCACCGGTGAGCGGCGCCGGTGGCTCGAGTCCGCGGCGGATGCCGTCGGCGCCGGCCAGCAGCACGGCCGCGATCGCCAGATACGGGTTGGCGGCGCCGTCGCCGACGCGAAGCTCGACCCTGGTTGCGCCGCCGCGCTCGGGAGGAATGCGCACGAACGTGGCACGGTTGTCGAAGCCCCAGTTGGCATGGGTCGGCGCCAATGAGTCCGGTTGGACGCGGCGATAGGCGTTGACCGTGGGGTTGAGAAACGCCATGAGTGCCGGCGCATGCTCGATCAGCCCAGCTGAGAACTGCAGCAGCTCGGGGCTCACGCGGTGCTCGCCCGCCGGCGCGTCGAAGGCATTGCTGCCGTCGCGGTTCAGCGAGAGATGCAGGTGCATGCCGGACCCACCCTGGTCGTTGAAAGGCTTGCCCATGAAGGTCGCGTGCAGGCCGTTCTGAGCGGCGATGTCCTTGACCGCGACCTTCAGGCGGAAGGCGCGATCGGCGGCGTCGAGCGCGTCGGAATGGCGCAGGTTTATCTCGTACTGCGAGTTCATGAACTCGTGGTTCACCGCGAACACATCGAGTCCGACCGCGGCCAGCTGCTCAGTCATGCGACGCACGAGCGCCCCGGGGTCGGCCAACGGGCCGACCGTGTAGACCATGCTGAGGTTGTCGACGTGACGACGGATTCCGTTGGGCGCCGCCGGGTCGCGTACCACCAGGAAGAATTCGAGTTCGGGTCCGACGCAGGGCTCGAAACCGAGTTCGCGCACGGTCTCGGTCGCACGACGCAGCGCTCCCCGCGGATCTGCGAACGGCAGGCCGGTCTCACTCGGCTCGAGATTGGCGAGGCAGCTCGCGACGCCGGGCTCCCAGGGCAGCGCCTGCATCGTGTCGAGGTCTGGACGTGCGATGAAGTCCGGGTAACCCTGCTCGCCGCCCACCACAGGCGTGTGCCGCAGGTCGGTTCCCATCACGGCGGCGCAGAAGCAGAGGCCGCCTTCGACGACCGTGTCGAACTTGCTGATCGGAACGTCCTTCCCGCGCGCGACGCCGTGCAGGTCCGGGTAGAGCACGCGCACCGATGTGATCGGCGGATCGGTTTCCTTAACGAGCCGGCCTCGTCCAACGCGGCCGGCAGCGAGTCCGTGGTCACGGGTCTCTCCTCTCTGCGCGCTGCGCGCGCTCCCAGGGCCTCATGCGGATGCTCCATTCGGTACGCCGAGGGTCTTTCCAGACTCGGCCAGCTGCTGTATGAGCTCAGAGATCGTCGGCGGTTCAGCCAGCTGACCCCGGTACCACGGCAGTCGCCTTGCGGCGTTGACCGCGACGATGCCGACCAGGCGCTCATCACGTACACACGCCGCCACGAACCGGTCACCCTCAGGCGACTGCTCCAGGAGTTCGAGGCGCTGCGCCAGCGCGGGGCATCCGAGCGCCTGGATCTTCATCTCATACTGGTCCGACCAGACGTAGGGCGGAGTGATATGGGCGGTGCGCTCCTCCACGTCCAGCAGCGCGTTGCGGCCCGCGAGCTGGCCATGTTCGGCGGCTGTGGTCCAGTGCTCGACTCTCAGCAGGTCGCCGTCGACCAGGGCGACGGGCACCGCGGCGAGGTCGCCTGCCGCGAGGATGTCGGGATCACGTGTGGTTGTGAGCGTCGCGTCGCAGACGACCGCAGGGTTGAGCTCGAGTCCCGAATCCGCGAGCCATTCGGTGTTCAGCACGGAGCCGAGTGCGAGCAGCACGATATCGATCGCGATCTCCGTGCCATCACTCAGCTCGGCTCGCTGCACGCTCGTGTCTCCGTACAGGCCCGACAGGCCGACGCCGAGACGCAGGTCGACACCGCGATCGGCGTGCAGGCCCCGCCAGCGCTCGCCGAGCACCGGCCCGAAGGGCAGCAACGGGTGCGGTGCGATGTCGATCATCGTCACCTCCACGCCCATCGTCCGCGCGCTGGCGGCGACCTCGCAGCCGATGAATCCGGCTCCCACGATCAACAGGCGCCCGCCCGCCTCCAGCGCCGCCCGCAGTGCGATCGCGTCCTCCAGGACGCGCAGGGTGTGCACGCCCTCGAGGTCAGCTCCGGGACCGTTCCAGCCGCGGGCGCGGCTGCCGGTGGCGACGATCAGGCGGTCGTATGGAACCTCTGCCGCATCAGCCAGGTGGACGCGCCGGTTTTCGCGGTCGAGCCGCGCGGCGGCCGTTCCGAGCTGCCAGTGAACATCGAGCTCGCCGAGTGGGAATGCCGCTTCCTCGGGGCCCTGCTTGCCCTGCAGCAGCTCCTTGGAGAGGGGCGGTCGCGTGTACGGGAGGTGTGACTCCTGACCGATCAGCACCAGGCCGCCGTCATATCCGGCTGCACGTGCCGCCTGCGCGGCACGCAGCCCTGCCAACGATGCTCCGGTGATGACGAGGCGTCGGACCATGCGGTCAGCTCTCCAGCCGAATGGCCATCATCGGGCAGGCGTTGGCCGCAGCCTCCATGTCGGCCCGCCGGTCGTCGTCCACCTCCTCCTGCCAGACCAACACGTCGTCATCGCCGAGCTCGAACACATCGGGTGCAACCGCGACGCACTCACCGTGACTCTGACAGAGGTTCATGTCCACGTGGACCTTCATCACACAGCCTCTCCTTCCTCGACCATGCGCTCGGCCTCGTCCTCGGGGATCGCGAGCGCGACGTGCAGCGTGTTTCCGGATACTGCCGGCTGGTCTCCGACCTTCGTGAGATCGACATCCCAATCGACGACCATGTTCTCGATGCGACCAAGCCCGGTGATCTCGACAGCGACCACATCGCCGGGCTCCATCGGTCGCGAGTTGGCGGGGGTCCCGGTCAGAATCACGTCACCGGGCTCGAGCGTGATCAACCGGTTCAGGTCGGCGAGCTGGTACGCAACTCCCCAGATCAGGTCCTGGGCTGTCGACTCCTGGACCACCTCGCCGTTCACGCAGGTGCGGATCGTGAAATCCGTTGGGTCGAACTCGCCGCCCGGTGTGAGCTCGGGCCCGATCGGCAGGAAGCCGTCCTGCCCCTTGACGCGCAGCATCGAGCCGCGGTCGGCGTGGCGGAAGTCATGCAGCCCGACATCGTTGGCGGGCGCGTACGCGGCCACGTATCCGAGTGCGTCCTCGATACCGACGCCATGCATCCGGCGGCCGATCACGACCGCCAGCTCGCCCTCATAGTTGAGGAATCTCGTGTTCCGGGGTCGACGCAGCACGCCGCGGTGACCGTTGAGTGTGGTCGGCGGCTTGAGGAAGTAGGAGGGGTAGGCCGGAGTCTTCGCGGCGTACTCGGTGAGCCTGCTCTGGTAGGTCAGATGAACCGCGATGATCTTCGATGGCTCGACGGGTGCCAGATACTGCGCCTCGGCCTCCGGGACCGTGCGGCCATCCTCACACACGATGCTGTCACCCACGACGTGACCCCATACGGGAACTCCGCCGAGTTCGATCCGGACCCTCCTCTCAGCCATGTGACCATCGTCACTTGCTGGAGCGTGGCGTGCAACAGCAAGATGCGAACGATTATGCGCGAAGCGCGATAAATTGCGGTCGGTGGAGCTCAAACAACTGCGTTACTTCGTAACGGTCGCCGAGGAACTGCACTTCTCCCGCGCGGCCGCGCGGCTGCACTTAGCGCAATCTGCGCTGTCTGCCCAGATCCGCCGGCTGGAGACGGAGGTCGGCGGCCCGCTGCTGCTGCGCAGCACCCGGCAGGTCGAGCTCACGCCGGCAGGTGAGGCGTTGCTCAGCGAGGGGCGGGCGATTCTGGCGGCGGCGGACGCGACGCTCGCTCGCGTGCGTTCGCTCGCACGGGGCGAGTTGGCGTCGTTCTCGATCGGAACCCTGGGGCCGGTGCCCGGCTCGTTGTTTTCCCCGCTGTTGGCAACCTTCAGCGGTCGTCATCCGCAGGTTCGGATCGACGTGCGCGCGATCGAGTTCTCACAGATGGTCACGGCGCTGCGAACCGACAGGGTCGACGTGGCCTTTCTGTATGCGCCGCTGGACGAGGACGACCTCGAGGTGACCCCACTGATCAGCGAGCCACGTGTGGCGGTGCTGCCAAGCACGCATCCGCTGGCTGAGCGTGAATGGCTCACCCCGGCTGATCTCGCCGGCGAGACGTTCGTGGCACAGCCCGACGCAACGCCGCAGGAGTGGCGGGACTACTGGATGCTCGTCGATGAGGTCGGGCGACGCCCGCCGATCAGCCCGTATGTGGGTGACAACCTCGAGGAGTGGCTTTACCTGATCGGACGCGGAGAGGGGGTGGACACGGCACCGGCGATCATCGCTCGCTACTTTGCGCGGCCGGACGTCAGCTTCGTCCCGCTGCACAACGCGGCGCCGACGACGCTCGTGCTCGCAGTCCACCGCGACGTTCGGCAGCCGATGATCGACGAGTTCGTCGCGCTGGCCGTCGAGATAGCCGCCAACGCCACGAGAAATCCCGGGACCGGTTACGCGGTTCCGGCATGGCCCCGGAGAGATGCCGATGAGTGACGAGATTCACCCTCTTGACCTGATCGACCGTCAGCGCGTGCTGGAACTGCTCGGTCAGCACCTCACGGCGGCGTGGGAATCGTTCGACCGGCCCCGCCCCAACGAGCCTGACCTGGACCAGGCGCTTCTGCGGCGGTTCTCGGAGACGTTGCCTGACGCTCCCGGCGACCCAGAGGCGTCGCTGGCGGACATCGTCAGCGCCCTGGAGCGCAGCGTGTCGCCTTCGCGTCCGCTGTACGCGGCGTACATCGGTTCAACCGGGCTGGAGGCCGGCGTGCTCGCGGGCGCGCTCGGCAATGCCTACGACGTCAACCTCGCTGCCGCCGCCGGCGCCGCCGAGATGCTCGAGACCCAGACCCTGCGCTGGGTGGCTGAGTTCGTCGGCTATCCCGTCCAGGACGGGGCGTTCACGAGCGGCGGGATGACCTCCAACCTGACGGCGCTGATCGCGGCTCGCGAGCACGCACTGCCGGACACGCGCTTCGCCGGCGTGGGCGCCATCCCCGCGGCGGTGTACTGCTCGGATGAGTCCCATCACTCGGTGGCGCGTGCCGTCGAGGTGATCGGCCTCGGCAGCCGCTCACTCAGACGAATACCGATCGACGAGCGGCGCAGGATGCGCGTGGACGCCCTGGACCGGGCGCTGCGAGCCGACCGCGAGGCCGGGGTGGTGCCGGTCGCGGTGGTGGCCACCTCCGGTACGACGCTGACCGGCGCGATCGACCCGCTTGCTGAGATCGCGGACGTCTGTGTCGCGCACGACGTGTGGCTGCACGTCGACGGCGCCTACGGCGCTCCGGCCGCCGCCGTCGCGAGTCTCGCACCACTCTTTGCGGGCATCGAGCGAGCCGATTCGCTCACGATCGACGCGCACAAATGGCTCGGAGTCCAGAAGAGCTGCAGCATGGTGATGCTGTCGCGTCAAGGGCCGTTGGAGCGCGCCTTCGCTCACGACGAGCGCTACATGCTTCACGCCGGCGTGGCGGCCAACGGCGTCGATCGCACGCTGGAGTACTCGCGCCCGGTGCGCTCGCTGAAGCTCTGGCTCGCCTTTCGCGTCTACGGCGCGGCGACGATGCGAGCCTGGATCGAGGCGACGGCGCTCCACGCCCGCAGGCTTGCCGCCACGTTGGGCGCCAAACCGAGCTTCGAGCTCCTGAACGAACCGAGCCTCTCGGTCGTCTGCTTCCGGCACCTCCCCGACGGCGAAGCCAACTCGTATTCAGCCGCCGAGCTGGACGCCCACAATCTGCGCCTGGCACGGGCCATCTGCGACGACGGGCGCGTCTACCTGGCGCCCGCCGTGGTGGACGGCATGACCTGTCTTCGCGTGTGCTTCATGAACTTCCGTACCGATGCTGAGGATGTGGACCAACTGATCTCTGTGATCGAAGAGGTGGCCGCGGCGTTCTGACTCGGCTTGGCGGCCAGGGCGCCAGGCGGCGCACTCGGCCCTTCAAAAGCGCCGATCCCCGTTATAACTTCGCCGTTATAACGGGAATTCTCGATTTGAGAGGCCGCGATCTGGCCTGGGATGCAGTGCCGCGCCGCTTGCAGTCAGCGGAAGAGATCGCGTGCGCGCGACCGAAGCAGCGGGCTGATCCCGGGGCCGTCGGTGCGGGTCACGTACCGCCCGGCGCCGGTGATCAGGACCACGGGCTCGGACGCGTCCTTGCGCCGCGCCAGGTCGGCGGTACCGGCGAGCAGGTCGGCCACGGCGATCACGGTCGCATGCATCTCACGTCCGTTGGCGTCGTCTCGGCCTCGCCAATCGTCCAGGGGCGCGATGCCTGCCAAGCCAATCGCGACATCGGCCTGACCGGTACGCCAGGCACGACCGAACGAGTCGCTGATCATTACTCCAGGGGCGACACCGGTGAGCTCCCTCAACCGTGCCCTGATGTGCCGCGCGGACGCGTCAGGATCGCGCGGAAGCATCAACACCGTGTCATCGCCGGGAACGTTGGACTGGTCGATGCCGGCGTTGGCGCAGATGAAGCCATGGTGGGTCTCGCAGATGATCACCCCGTGCTCGGCGCGGATCACCGCGCGCGTCTCGTCGAGCACGACCTGGACCAGGCGGGAGTCGCGCTCGCCGGCCAGTTCGATCGCCCGCCGGCCAGGAACGACCTGCGAGAGCGACCGCACTCGGTCCTCCGACTTGGAGACGATCTTGTGGGCGATGGCAACGATGTCCGAGGCGTGCAGCGGCTCAGGCAGCGCGTCCACGATCAGCTTCCCGAGATCGGCTCCAGGCGCGATCTCGGGTAGACCCTCGAGCGCGTTGGCGGCGATCATCCCGCTTGGCTGCGCAGCAGTTGGCTGATCATTCCGCGCGTGTGAGCCGCGCCGCCGCGCGTGGCGTTGAACCGCTCGATCAGCAGCTCGAGATCCTCCGGCGTGTCGATGTCGAGCGCCAGCGACGGCAACCTCAACCACCTCAGGCGTTGAGCCCTGCGCCTTGGCCAGGTCGATGTGGCGGCTGGCGGCTGCCCTCGCCGAATGCCGGTGTCAGAGCGTCCGGGTGGCGTCAGCAGCAGCGCGTTGGTGCCGTCGCCGTGACGATCCGGCACGATCATCGCCGACAGCCCCGGCGACAGGCAGGGCAAGCAGCTGCTCGAGCTCGGTCGGGTCCATGAGGGGGCAGTCGCCCGGGACCAGAAGCACCCGGTGGGCGCCGATCAGAAGCGCCCGTGCGATCCCGAGCTTGGCGGCGGCGCTGTGGCTGTGGGTGTTGTCGTCGATGACCTCGGCGCCATGCCCGATCGCGATTCGCGAGGCGGTCTCGTCGGCCGTCACCACGAACGTCTGGTCGATCGAGGACGTGCGTCCGAGTGCGACCATCGCGTCGGACAGCATCGCCTCGACCAGGGCACGGCGATGCCCCAGCTGGACAACGGCTGCGAGCCGCTGCTTAGCCTGTTCGAACGACTTCGCCGGGAGAATCGCGACGGTTTCCATGCCGCGGGAAAGCTATCCGGTCAGGGGCTGCTCAGGCGTGCTCGCGCAGAGACAGGGCGAACTCGAAGGTCTCGCGGGCAAGGCGAAGGCGTCCCTCGGGGCCCTCCATCTTCAGGTTCGTACAGAGTGTCGGGAGCCGATGCAGGCCCGGTTTTCGGGTCGAGACGGTCGGGCTCTCCGCATCGCACACGAGCCCGTCGATGACTTCCTCATAGAGTTTCGCGATTCCGGAGGCCGACGGTTCGACTCCCCGCTGACGCATGAAAGCGGCGGTCGGCCCCTTCAGCACCGCGCCACCGACGATCGGGCTGACTGCCACCACCGGCGCCGCGCTGGCTCGCAGAGCGTCACGCAGAGGCTCGATCGCCAGCATCGGGCCGATCGAGATCACAGGGTTGGACGGGCCGATCACGATCGCGCAAGCCTGGGCGATTGCGTCCAAGCACCTCCGGCGTCGTGCCTGCGACGCGGGCTCCTCGGAACTGCACGTCCTCGACCTCGATCTCACCCTGCTTGCCGCGCGCTCTGATCAGAAACTCCTGAAGTGGCCACCAGCGCCCGCCGGCCAACACGCGTGTCCGAACCGGGTTGTCGCTCATGGGCAGCACCTGGCCAAGCGGGGCCGAGGTGCGCAGCCAGCAGCGCCTGCGCCTCGGTCAGCCGCATGCCGTCGCGCAGCGCCTCGGCGCGTTGGATGCCGATCGCAAGGTCCGCGTCGCCGAGGTTGAACCAGATCTCCTCGCCGAGCCGGCGCAGCGCGTCCATCACATGGAAGCTGTCGCCCTCGAGACCCCAGCCCTGTGCGTCGATCCGATCGGCCAGCCAGAACGTGATCAGATCGGGGTCCGGAGAGACGTGGGCGCCGTAGATCTCGATGTCGTCGCCGGTGTTGGCGATGACTGTCAGCTGCTCGGCGCCGACGACGTCGACATCCCGCGGGCCAGCTTCGCGCCGCCGGTGCCGCCGGCGAGCACCACCACTGATCGGCTTTGGGACGACGGGTTATCCGGGAGTCGAAGGCCACTGCGGCATGCGCTTCGACCCGACGTATGGCCACGGGTTGCCCAAGCGATGACGGCGAGCCCTTCGAGGCGGAGCTGCTCGATGTCGCCGTCGAGGCCGCTCGCGCGGCCGGCGATCCGAGCTGATGGCGCGTTGGCACGGCCCGCTCAGGGTCAACACCAAGAGCACCCCGACCGATCCGGTGTCCGAGGCCGACCTTGCTGCCGAGCAGGCGATCCGGGACGTGCTGGCGCGCGCGCGCCCGGGCGACGCGATCCTGGGGGAGGAGGGCGGAGCCACCGGCGACGGCGAGCTCGGTGGGTCGTCGACCCGCTCGACGGCACCGTCAACTACCTGTACGGGCTGCCGACGTTCGCCGTCAGCGTCGCGGTCCAGGATGCGGATGGCGGGATCGCAGCGGCTGGTTCTCGATCCGGTTCGAGATGAGCTGTTCTCCGCGACCCGCTCGGGCGCGCCGACTGTGCAACGGCGAGCCGATCGCGCCGTCGGCCTGCGACTCGCTCGAGCGGGCGCTGGTCGGCACCGGTTTCGCCTACGAGCCCTGCGGTGCGGGCGGTGCAGGGCCAGGTCGCCGCGCGCGTGATCCCGGCTGCGCGGGACATCCGCCGCGCCGGCGCGGCGGCGCTGGACATGTGCTCCTGCGCGTCCGGTCGGCTCGACGCCTACTACGAGCGCGGCGTCAAGGCCTGGGACATCGCCGCCGGAACGCTGATCTGCGAGCGTGCCGGCCTGGTGGTGCGCACGCTCGAGCCGGACGGGCCGATGCCGTCGGGCGTCCTCGTCGCACGCCTCTGAGCTTGATCGACGAGCTGAAGGCGCTGGTCACCGACGCCTGATCCGGCTCCATAGACTTGGCCGCCTCGCCGCGGTGATGGAACGGTAGACATGGCGGACTCAAAATCCGCTGCCCGCAAGGGCGTGGGAGTTCGAATCCCCCCCGCGGTACTCACTCACACAGCAGTTCCTGTGCCGTCAGTTGCCAGGAGTCAACTTCGCGACCGGCGCCGGTGGCAGACCGTAAGGGCCTTTGAAGGCGAAGACCTGGTTGGTGCCTGGAAGCAGCAGGAGGCCATCGGCCACGGTGGGCGTCGGGAAGTGGTTCGCGGTCGCACCGAAGGGGATCGAGACCACCTCTCTGCCATTGGCCGGGTTGAGACCGTGCAATGCGCCGTCGCCGCCGATCGTCCAGACCAGCCCGTCGGCGATTATCGGCGCGCCCGCAGCCCCGTCGCTGTCGGTCCACAGCTGCTTCAGGTAGGGCGGCTTTGACATGACTCTGATGGCCGTCACGCCGTTCGGGCAGGGTATGTAGACGACCGAGCCCCGCACGGCGTGTCCGCCGTCGGGGTCGCCACTGCACACGTGAAGTGACGCGAGTTGACCCTCGGAACCGCCGAGATGTCCCTGACGCAGCAGATACCCGGTGTCGGTCTTACCGACCTGGAACACAAAGCCGTGCACGAGCGCGGGATCGTCGGTACCGAGGTCGAGGTCCTCGCCGCTGAGCATCTGCCAGTCCCTGGGATGGAAGATCGACTTCAGATGCATGGTCGGCGACAGCTCCAGCACCGCGTCACTGTCGTCGTAACGCTGACCTCTGCCCTGGTTGTATCCGTCGGCGCTCGCGACATAGACGTTCCCGTGCCGGTCAACGACCGGCGAGCTGCCACCCATCCAGACGGCGCCGCGATCATTGCCGTGACTGATCTGGAAATAGTGGAGACGTCCGCCCCGTTCAGGGATGGACACGACATAGCCGTGAGCTGGGCCGTTCGGACCCGGGCAGTCACCGGTGTTCTGCCCGTAGGCAACGACGACGTAGCCGTTGTCGAGCGCGAGTCCGGGCCGCTGGAGCTGCGCGAGTTGATCCTCGCCGGCATCTGGCATCGCCGATTCGTTCAGCTCCACCTTGCCGGTGAAGAGGTTCAGCCCGAAGAGACGATGCGATGCCTCGACACCGTGAGAGGCAGATGGGCCCCGGATCAACGTGTCCGCGTCGACGAAGATCTCGTCACGTTTCAAATCGATGACCGGAGTACCGGTGATGCCCACGACGGGCGAGATGTCGCCACACGGGAGGTCACCAGAGGGCAAAGGCCTCCCGAGGTGGCGGGACCACAGGATCTGCCCGCTACGCGCGGACATCGCGTAGACGGTGTTGTTCTCCGTGGCGGCGAACACGCGCCCATCGGCGACAAGCGGCTCGCCGTACAGCTCACCGTCCAACGCCCGCGAGGTCCAGGCCCGCCTCGAAGGGCGCAGCTTGGCCTGCAACGCAACACCGCTCGCCTCGGCATTCCCGTGGTAGGTCGTCCAGTTGGAACCGAAGCCAGAGGTCGGCGCCGGTGCGGCGCCGGCCGAACCTTCGATCGCGACGCCGAGATAGCACAACAGCGCCGCAACGATTGCGAGAACGACCGGTGCCCGCAGGTTCGCCCGCGCTCGAAGCCACGTAGCGACTCGCTTACCCATTGCTCTCACTGCACAAACCAAATAGCTGGCACGGTCCACTCAGTCTAGGAGTGGCGGCCGCCCGTCAAGGCGTTGGCCTGCGGCTGACCATTCCGGGGTTGCCGGTCGGGAACAGGGAGTACATTGCGTCCATGGCCCTGGCGGATGAGAAGTGTGTGCTGCTGACGACCTTCAAGCGCAACGGAACACCGGTCGCCACGCCGGTCTGGTGGGCCGAGCTCGAGCCGAACCGCTTCGGCTTCTGGACCAGCTCGGCATCAGGCAAGGCAAAGCGCCTCGTGCACACAGAACGCGTGACCGTTCAGCCGTGCAACATGCGGGGTGTCGTAAAGCCCGGCAGTGCCCCTGTGGACGCCGTTGCGAAGCTCGTCAGCGGAGCCGAGCTGGACGCGATCCGCCAGAAGATCATCGCCAAATACGGCGTCTGGACCAAGGTGACGAAGGGCGCTACCAAACTCATGGGCTGGATCAAGCGCAAGCCGTTTCCCTATGCCGATCGCGGAGTGATAGTCACGCTCTGAGGGCGGCCGTTGCGGGCGTGGCGAAATTGGTAGACGCGCCGGCTTTAGGTGCCGGTGGCTTCGGCCTTGGGGGTTCGAGTCCCTCCGCCCGCACTCTGTCACCCGTCACCCGGCGGCTGTAACTGAAACAATCGCTCCGACGATGACGGAGGCGAACGAGGCGCTGGCGGCGGAATTCGAACGGGCCAGCGTGGCGGACTGGTCGGCGCAGCTGCGCGCCAGGCCGGGCGATGCGCCGCTTCAGACCGAGCTCGACGACGGTCTGCCGGTCAAATGGCTGTACACCGTCGAGGATGAGCTTGCGCCGGATCCGGGAGGCGTGCCCGGCTCCGAGCCATATGTACGTGGGACCCGTGTGGGCGCGCCGTGGGCGATTCGGCAGGAGACCGGGGCGCCGAGGCGCAGCGAGGCGAATTCTCAGATCCTCGAGGATCTGGAGGGCGGGGCGACGGAGGTTCTCCTGCGACTGCACTCCGACGGCACATCCGGCGTCCCCGTGGACAGCGTCTCAGACCTCGAGGAGGTCCTCGATGGGGTGCACCTGGATCTGGCGCCGGTCGCCCTGGTGTCAGGCAGCGTCACCGCCGCCGTGGCGGAGATGGTGTGCCAGCTCTGGCGGGCGCGCGGGGTGGACCCGGCGGCGACGCGCGGATCCCTGGGGATCGACCCGATCGCGACGCTCGCCCGGCACCGGGCGCTCCCGGAGGACGACTTCACGTCCCTTGTGCAGGCGGCGCTCAGGCAGCTGGCCAAGGTTCACGGCGATTTCCCACAGGTGCAGACGCTGGCCGTGGACACGGCGCCGCACGTCGATGACGGCGCGGATGTCACGCTCGAGTTGGCGATCGCGATCGCGACCGCGATCGCCTACCTCAGGGCCGGCGACGCTGCGTCGATCGCGCCCGAGGACGTTGCCCGAGGACTCGAGTTCCGGGTGGTCGCGGGCCCTGACCAGTTCCTTGAGATCGCGAAGCTACGCGCCCTGCGGCGCCTGTGGGCGAGCGTGCTCCAGGCCTGTGGCGTCGGCCCCGAGGGCCGGCGTTCGCCCACGTACGCGCAGACCAGCCGTCGGATGGTCTCGTCGCTGGATCCGTGGGTGAACATGTTGCGCGCCACCACTGCGGCATTCGCAGCCGCCGTCGGCGGCGCCGATGGGATCACCGTGGTGCCGTTCGATGAGCCACATGGTATGGGCGTCACCGACCCGGGACCGCTCGGGCGGAGAACTGCGCGCAACACTCAGCTTGTACTGCTCGAGGAGGCGTCGCTGCATCGCGTCGCCGACCCGGCCGGCGGCAGCTGGTACGTAGAAGCGCTGACCGATCAGCTGGCGCGGGCCGCATGGTCACAGGTGCAGCGGATCGAGCGCTCCGGCGGGATCGTGCCCGCGCTTTACTCAGGCCGGATCGCTGACGCGATTGCAGCTGAAGCGAGTTCGCGCCGGGGCGCCCTATCGCACCGCCGGCGCGAGATGACCGGCGTGAACACGTTCCCGTCGCTCGAGCACGACGGGCTCGAGCGCGGCAGCCGGGAAACCACGCGGGCCTGGAGAGGGAGCCGCGATGGTTCGGAGTTCGAGTCTCTGCGCGCTCGCGCCGCGCGGCTTGGGGAGCCGACGCTCGTGCTGGTGAACGTGGGGCCGCTGTCGGCGCACGTGAGCGTGAATCTGTGGGCCAGGAGCTTCTTCGAGTCAGGCGGGGTGATCACGGTCTCGCAGCCAGCGGCGGAGATTGAGCTTGGCGAGCTGACCGTGGCGGCGGTCTGTGCCGGACGCGAGGATGACCCGGGGTCTGTGATCGCGGCGCTGCGGCAGGCCGGTGCCGTGCGCATCTACCTTGCGGGAGCAGCATCAGAGGAGGCGCTCGCGGCCGGCGCCGATGCTGGTGTGCACAACGGCGTCGACATGGTCGCGGTCCTTGCCGACCTGCTCGACCTGTTTGAGGGCAGGGCCGGATGAGCGGCCGCATCCCAGATTTCTCGGGTCAGCCGCTCGCGGGTGTGCGGCCTGCGGCGGCCCCGTCGTCGCCGCGAAAGCAGGGCGGCGACGACGGCATCTGGGAGACGCCGGAGGGGATCCTCGTCCGGCCGGTCTACACCTCGGCTGACCTCGACGGGCTCGACTTCCTTGACGGGATCCCGGGCGTGGCGCCGTACCTGCGCGGGCCCTATCCGACGATGTACGTGGAGAAGCCCTGGACGATCCGCCAGTACGCCGGCTTCTCGACCGCCGAGCAGTCAAACGCGTTCTACCGGCGGAACCTCGCCGCAGGCCAGAAGGGTCTGTCAGTCGCGTTCGATCTCGCCACGCATCGCGGCTATGACTCCGACAACCCGCGTGTTGCCGGCGACGTCGGCATGGCCGGGGTGGCGATCGACTCGATCCTCGACATGCGCCAGCTGTTCGACGGGATCCCGCTCGATCAGATGACCGTGTCGATGACGATGAACGGCGCCGTGCTGCCGATCCTGGCGCTGTTCATCGTCGCCGGCGAGGAGCAGGGTGTCGAGCACGCGCAGCTGGCGGGGACGATCCAGAACGACATCCTCAAGGAGTTCATGGTCCGCAACACCTACATCTACCCGCCCGAGCCGTCGATGCGGATCATCTCCGACATCTTCGCCTACACGTCGCGGGAGATGCCGCGGTTCAACTCGATCTCGATCTCCGGCTACCACATGCAGGAGGCCGGGGCCAGCGCCGACCTGGAGCTCGGCTACACGCTCGCCGACGGGGTCGAGTACGTGCGGGCCGGGATCGCCGCCGGCCTCGACGTCGACCGCTTCGCGCCGCGGCTGTCGTTCTTCTGGGCGATCGGCATGAACTTCTTCATGGAGGTCGCCAAGATGCGCGCCGGCCGGCTGCTGTGGGCGAAGCTGATGCGACAGTTCGACCCGCAGGACGACCGGTCACTGTCGCTGCGCACCCACTGTCAGACCGTCGGCTGGTCACTCGCCGCGCAGGACGTGTACAACAACGTCGCCCGCACCTGCGTCGAGGCGATGGCCGCGACGCAGGGTCACACGCAGTCGCTGCACACCAACGCGCTCGACGAGGCGCTCGGGCTGCCAACCGACTTCAGCGCCCGCATCGCACGCAACACGCAGCTGTTCCTGCAGCAGGAGTCAGCGGCACGACACGCGTGATCGACCCCTGGGGCGGCAGCTATTACGTCGAGTGGCTCACCGACCGAGCTGGCGCGCCGCGCGCTTGCGCCACATCGAGCGAGGTCGAGGAGCTCGGTGGAATGACGCAGCGCGATCGAGGCGGGGATCCCCAAGCTGCGGATCGAGGAGGCGGCAGCCCGCACACAGGCGCGGATCGACGCAGGTCGTCAGGTGGTTGTCGGGGTCAACCGTTACCAACCGGAGGACGACGTACCGGTCAACGTGCTGAAGATCGACAACTCGGCGGTGCGCGAGGCGCAGATCGGCGAAGCTCGAGCAGCTGCGGGCCGAGCGCGACGCAGCGGCCTGCGAGGCGTCGCTCGAGCGGCTGACCCGGGCGGCCGCCGACGGAGCCGGGAACCTGCTCGAGCTGGCCGTCGAGGCTGCACGATCGCACGCTACTGTGGGCGAGATCTCCAGCGCGCTGGAGCAGGTCTACGGCCGCCACGCGGCTGAGATCCGTTCGATCGGCGGCGTCTACCAGAGTGAGATTGGAGAGCGATCGGTGCCATTCACACGTACTCGCGGGCTCGTCGAGCGGTTCGAGGCGCTCGAAGGACGGCGCCCTCGAATCCTGGTGGCGAAGATGGGCCAGGACGGACACGATCGCGGTCAGAAGGTGATCGCCTCGCGTTCGCGGATCTCGGATTCGACGTCGACATCGGACCGCTGTTCCAGACGCCCGAGGAGGTCGCACGGCAGGCGATCGAGGCCGACGTGCATGTGGTCGGCGCCAGTTCGCTGGCTGCCGGGCACCTGACGTTGGTGCCGCTCCTGCGGGCTGCGCTTGACGGCGCCGGCGGCGATCGGAATCGCGGTCGTCGTGGGCGGGGTGATCCCGCCGGCCGATTACGACGAGCTGCGGATAGGCGGCGCCGATGCCATCTACCCGCCCGGTACGGTGATCGGTGAGGCCGCGAGCGAGCTGCTCGAGCTGCTGCTGGATCGGCTCGGCCATTCGCCCGAGTTATCGATGCCGTGAGCGCTTCGCGGCCGACGCTCGAGGCGCTGATCGCGGGCGTGACCGGTGGCGACCGCGGCACGCTGTCGCGTGCGATCACGTTGACGGAGAGTCGACTGGCGGCCGATCAGGAGCTGGCCCAGGGGTTGCTGGGTTCGGTAGCGGCGCGGACCGGTGGCGCCGTGCGCGTCGGTCTGACCGGCGTGCCGGGAGCAGGCAAGAGCACGACTGATCGAGACCCTTGGACTCTGGTTGCTCGATCAGGGGCATCGTGTGGCTGTGCTGGTGATCGACCCCTCGAGCTCACGCACGGGCGGCTCGATCCTGGGTGACAAGACCAGGATGCCGCGTCTGTCGCTGGACGAGCGTGCCTACATCCGGCCCTCACCGGCTGGCGGGGTGCTGGGCGGGGTCGCGTCGCGCACGCGGGAGGTGGTGCTGCTGTGTGAGGCGGCTGGATTCGACGTTGTGATCGTCGAGTCGGTGGGCGTGGGCCAGTCGGAGTCCGAGCTCGCGGAGATCGTGGACAGCCTGTGTCTGCTGTTGGTGCCGGGCGCCGGTGATGAGCTGCAGGGGATCAAGCGCGGCGTGGTCGAGCTCGCGGATCTGATCGCCGTGAACAAGTCAGACGGCGATCGGGTGGCTGCCGCCAGGCGTGCGGCTGCCGACTACCGGCATGCGCTGCGGATGCTGCCGCCGGCAACGCCCGGCTGGCAGACGCCGGTGCTGACCGTGAGCGCTCGCGATGGCACGGGGGTCGCGGACCTGTGGGAGGCGATCGTGGCTCACCGCGACCTGCTCGCCGACGACGGCCGCCTGGAGGAGCGTCGCGCCCAGCAGCAACGGCGCTGGCTGCATGGGCTGCTCGATGAGACGATCCTCCGGCAGGCTCGTTCACGACCCGGGTTCGAGGCGCAGGTGGCGAGTGCCGAGCGCGCCGTGGCGGAGGGTCGCCTCAGCGTCCCCCAGGCGGTCGATCAGATCCTCGCCGCCAGCCAGCACAGCGCCTGAGCGCTCACCGTATGGGTGGGGGATCGGATTCGGCGCTCGCCGGGAGCGCGGGGTCCCACTCGCACGCGACACAGGCGTGGCGGAACGCGGACCGCGCGAAGTCGACCGCCACCTGGTGAGGATCAGGCTGCGTGCGCACATCGTCCCAGTCGAGGAGGAACTCACCCAACTGATCGTCCCAGCGCGCGGGGGCGAGCGTCGCGTTCGTGAAGCCCGCGTGTCCCGGGTGGGCGTAGGCGTAGAACGCGGCTTTGGGGTAGCGAGGATCGCCCGGCCACCACCCGATCGCGACCTCCTGGGAGTCCATCGCGTTGCGCATGATGAAGTCGGCCGACGGCGGGTCGGCAGGCGCCCCTGAGAACAGGCTGACCGCCAGGTCAAAGGAACCCCACCAGGCGTTGACCGGTGTCGAGCGCCCGCGGTACGGAGCCCGGAACGCGGCAAGCACAAGCGCCGCGCGGGTCGCGGCGCTGAAGTAGCGGATGGCGGCGGCAGTGTCGTAGGTCGCATGCTCCTGATCCTCGTCGAGCGCCGCTGTCCACCAGACCTCCTGGGGGGTCGGGTCGATCTGGACCGGTCCGACCAGCGATGTGACCGCATCCAGCAGCTCACGCGTCACCGTCCCGACCGGGCGATCCGGGGTGAGCGCAATTCGTGTACCCGGCCGGGCACTGTGTTCGAGGAAGACCTCGTGAGCATGCAGGTCGAGTCCGACGACGATTGCGCCGGACGCGTCAGGTGCCGGCAGCGGAACGGTCTCGCAGCCGCGGGCGGTCATGTGCAGGGCTGCGTGCTGAAGCTGAGGTTCCGGCGCGGCCAGAGCCGCGGCAAGCTTGCCGAGCACCTGAACGTGAGCGTGCAGCGTGTCGCACGTGGCGCTCCAATCCGCGTAGTTGACGGAGGGCCAGCCCTCCGTCTCAACGGACGCTGTGGGTTGTGGTTCGTTGCCAGTGGATGCGTCGCTCATTGGTGATCACCGACTGCTGATGGGTGGATTCTGCCACCGGCGGCGCGCCCGATGTGATCGGGTCCGTGAGGCCGGAAGCACCGGCCGGCGGTTCTCGGTCGAGTAGTGTGAAACTACAGACCTGAGAGCCCGGAGACAGGCGCTGTGATTGGGCAAGCAACCAGGAGGAGCCTCTGATGGCGGACTTTTCGGTGGTCAATCCCGCGACGGGGGAGACCGTCAAGGAATACGCGCGGATCAGCGATGCTGATCTGAGCAATGCGATCGCGGGCGCGTACCGCTGCCAGCAGGAGTGGATCCCGAGCACGACCCCGGCCGCGCGCGCAGCTCTGATCCGGCGTGTCGGTGAGCTGCACAGCGAGCGTCGCGAGGAGCTCGGGCAGATCATCGTGCGCGAGATGGGCAAGCCGATCGAGCAGGCGCTGGGCGAGGTCGACTTCTGTCAGGCGATCTATGACTACTACGCCGACAATGCCGAGGCGCTGCTCGCTGACGAGCCGATCACGCTCCTCGACGGAGAGGGCTCGGCGATCATCCGCCGCAGCCCCTACGGGGTGCTGCTCGGCATCATGCCCTGGAATTTCCCCTACTACCAGGTGGCACGCTTTGCCGGGCCGAACCTGATCATCGGCAACACGATTCTGCTCAAGCATGCCCCGCAGTGCCCCGAGTCGGCGCTCGCGATCCAGCAGATGTATGACGACGCCGGCTTCGCAGAAGGGGCCTACACCAACATCTTCGCGGTGCCTGAGCAGATCGAATCCGTGATCGCAGACCCGCGGGTGCGGGGCGTGTCGCTCACGGGTTCGGAACGTGCTGGTGCTGCGGTGGCGCAATTGGCGGGCAAGCACCTGAAGAAGGTTGTGCTCGAGCTGGGAGGCTCGGATCCCTTCATCCTGCTCTCAACCGACGATCTCGACGCCACTGTCGAAGCAGCGGTCGCGGCGCGCCTGGACAACACCGGCCAGTCCTGCAACGCGGCAAAGCGCTTCATCGTCATCGACGATCTCTACGAGCCGTTCCTTGCGAAGTTCACCGCCGCCATGACCGCGGTCACGCCTGGCGACCCAACCTCGGCGGACAGCACGATCGGGCCCCTGTCCTCCAGCACCGCGGCCGAACGACTCGACCAGCAGGTCAAGAGCGCGATCGCTCATGGCGCCAAGGTTGCAGGCGGCGGCGCCGAGCGCGACGGCAACTTCTACCCGCCCACGGTGCTCACCGATATCGCTCCTGACAATGAGGCCTACAGGGAGGAATTGTTCGGCCCCGTCGCACAGGTCTACCGCGTGAGTTCAGAGGACGAGGCGGTCACGATCGCCAACGACACCCGGTTCGGGCTCGGCTCCTACCTGTTCACGACCGATCCGCAGCAGGCCGAGCGGGTGGCCGACAAGATCGAGGCGGGGATGGTCTACGTCAACATCGTCGGCGCCGACGGCGCGGAGCTGCCGTTCGGAGGTGTGAAGGCCTCGGGGTTCGGTCGCGAACTCGGCCGATACGGGGCTGACGAGTTCGTCAACAAGAAGCTGATCCGCATCGGCTGAGCGGAATTCAGCGCACCGATGAGTCACTGGCTGAATCACATATGAGCTATCGCCAGCTGTCGCTCAGCCCCGAGTAGTTGAGCGAACCGGGCGTATCGAGTTGCTCGCCGGTCTCGAGCAATGTCTTGAGCCCCGACAGGATCATCGGCCAGCCACCGTAAAGCTCTGCGTTCGCGCCGGCCGGAAGTTGGTCGTGGATCACCGTCAACCGGCACGAGGTGCCGACCTCCTCGATCTCCCACGTCACCCGTGTGGTGCCCTGGCCCTTGACGCCTTCGCTCCAGAGCGCATTGAAGCTCTGGACGAGCAGGTGTGGGGGCTCGACGGTGAGGTTCTCGCCGGCTCCGAGGTCGATCACACCCGGTACGGCCAGCGAGTAGGTGTCACCGGGGCCCCAGTTCGAACGAACCTCGGCACCAAAGCTGTACTTGGCGCGCTCGGCCGGGTCTGTGATCGCCGCCCATAGCCGCTCAGGGGTGGTCTTGATGAAGATCTCGAATACAGCGGTGCCTTCAGCGACCGGTGCGGTGCCGTCGGCCCAGGAGACCGGCTTGTGAGTCTGCATGGCTTGATCCTCCAGATGGGTCTTGAGAATGCTGAGTGTTGCCGCCCACGGCGCGGCATATTTGCTCACCCAGCGATCGTGGGCGAGTCTGATCGGGACGGTGTTCAGGTAGTGGAGCTTCTCGCGGCCGCGACGACGCGTGGTGACCAGTCCGGCCGCCTCCAGCACGCCGAGGTGCTTCATGACCCCGAACCTCGACATCTCGACGCGTGATTCGAGTTCCGTCAGCGTCTGGCCATCCCGGATGAAGAGCTCATCCAGCAGGCCGCGTCGGGTCGGGTCGGCCAATGCCCTGAACACTTCGTCCATTGCGTCGACTATACGTGACCATTTGGTCACATGTCAACCCGGATGAGGTGTGACCCTGAACGGCGGCATACTCCTGGCGTTGGACAATCCTCTTGAGCGCACCGAATCACTCCCCGTGCTATTCGCGGAGAGGAACCTGCGGATGGCCTGCGCGACTGGTCGGCGGGCCATCCGATGCTGATCTATTCGATGGGCGTGTCAGTCGATGGCTTCATCGCCGACCGCGAAGGCGGCTTCGAGTGGACGCTCCCCAGCGAGGAGGAGTTTCAGGTCCATCTCGAGCAGACACGTGAGCTTGGCCGCTATCTGTGTGGTCGCAGGCTCTACGAGACGATGCTGGTGTGGGAGACCGATCCATCGCTGCGGGAAACCGCCTCCGGAGCGGCGTTTGCCGACGTCTGGTCTGCACTCCCGAAGAGCTGCGCATATTTCGCAATTCAGTCGTCGTCGGTGGCGGCACGCCGTTCCTGCCGCCGGTAGCCGAAGTCGTCCAAATGGAACTGATCGAGTCCGCGACGTTCTCCTCAGGGGTGATCTACGAGCGCTACCGGCGTGTTCGCGATGGCTCGGACTGGCAGACGTTCTGAGCCATGAGCGCCTCGAGGACGGCCGCCGCGGTGCTGTCGGCGGTCGCGGCGCTGATCGCCTTGGCTGCGCAACCTGCATTCGGCCGGAGGATCGTCATCGGTCATTCGGCCCGGGGACGACCGATCGTGGCTTGGGTCGACGGACCGTCGAGCGCTCGGCGGAGGGTCCTCCTGATCGGCGTCATTCACGGCAACGAGCAGGCCGGCCTGGCGATCACCAGCGCGGAGCGTGTACGTCGTCCAGCGGACGGCGTACAGGTATGGATCGTTCCGGAGCTCAATCCCGACGGGGTGGCGGCCGACACCCGGCAGAACGCTGATCGAGTCGACCTGAACCGCAACTTCCCCTACCGATGGGAGTACTCGAGCGACCCCACCTTCTATTCAGGACCGCGGCCGGCATCTGAGCCGGAAACCAGGGCGATGATGCGCCTCGTCCTGCGGATCCGTCCAGCCATCACGATCACCTATCACCAGCACATGGACCTGGTGGACGAGTCCGGTGAAGATCGCGGCGTTGCGCGCCGCTACGCGCAGGTCGCCGGCATGCCGGGCACGTGCCTGACATTCCTCCCCGGTGAGGAGACCGCCTGGTCCAATCACGCTCTGCCGGGCACGACATCGTTTGTCGTCGAGCTTCCGGCCGGCCCGCTGGGTCCTGTCGCCCTCGCACGTCAGCTGCGCGCGGTTCGTGCAGTCGAACTCGGCCAGCGGACTGGATCGTCCAAACGCTGCGACTCGACGACGGTCGCGCTCTGAATCAGCGGCCAGCGCGACGGATCTCGATCAGCGGAGGTTGATCAGTACTGCAATCCCCACAGCGGTCAGGATGATGCCGCCGATGATCTCGCTGTTGTGCTCGATTCGAGCACCGAGTCGATTACCGAGCTCGAGTCCAACCAGGGAGAGACCGACGCTCACGGCCGTGATCGTGATCACGCTCAGAATCAGGTTGGCGTGGGTGGCACCGAGCGCGAAGCCGACAACCAGGTTGTCGATGCTGAGTGCAGCCGCGAGGACCAGAAGCCGGCCCAGACCGGCGGTGGCCGCCGCTTCGGTTTCGTCGCTGACGTCGTGTTTGAGGGCTGCGTAGCTGGTGTGAGCTCCGGTCACGATCAGCAGCAAGCCGCCGATCACGTGGGCGGAACTGCCCAGGGCGTGTGACAGCGAGTGGCCGAGGGCAAGCCCGATTATGGGCATGCCCGCCTCGAAGATCGCGAACGAGAGCGCGATCCGCAGCCTGATACGACGATCGACGCCCGAGACCCCGATTGCTATCGAGGCTGCGAAGTTGGTCAACCCCAAGGAGAGGGCGATCAAGAGCAGCGCGACCATCGCGCAAGGGTAAGCGGGGCTCGTGGAGTCAGATTCGATTGCGGCTGTGGCGACCGTGAGATCGTGACTGTGCCGACGTTCTAAACGCGTGGTGGGTTCTTTCCAGGGGCACTTACCGTAAAGTGGAGCAGGAGGATGGGGGCGAGTCTGCAGCTTCGTTTGAGAGCGATTGAGCGATACCGCGGTGTGGCGGCGGGCTTTTGTCCCGGCCGTCTCGCTGGTGCAGCTGTACCGCGGGGCCGTTCCTCGGTGAGAAGATCCGCGTTCGCCGCATTGGTGGCAACGGCGATGTTGACCTTTCCGTCCGCCTCGCGTGCGGTCATGTCCTCTGCAGACACGGTCCGGCCGACTCCCTCGAGCAACGAATCAAGGTCGCCGATCCAGCTGACGGTCGGCGACGCATATCCCGGCCCGCCGATCCGCGCCGGATTCGTCGGGATCACGACCGAATTCCGAGACATGTTCAAGGAGGTCGGGACCGACCCGACCCACCCTGACACGGCGTTCGAACAGGTCCTCAGGAACCTGGCTCCCAACGGAGGATTTGACCTGCGGATCGGAGGTGACACCACCGACTGGACCTGGTGGCCGGTCCCCGGTATGGCTCATCCGCCATGGGCACGTTTCACGCTGACGCCAGCCTGGATGGCGGTTGCGCAGAAGCTTCTGGAAGACCTGCACGCGCATCTGATCATCGGAATCAACATGGAGGCCGACAACCCGGTGATCTCGTCCACGGAGGTCGCCGCGATCAAATCGGGCATCGGTCCTTCGGTACCCACCACGTTCGAGCTCGGTAATGAGCCGGAGCTCTATTCCAAGTGGCCCTTCTACATAATCAAAGCGCCGGCCCGACAGACCGTGTACGGGCGTCCGCGGAGCTACTCCTTTCGGCAGATAACCACTGAGTGGGACCGGCTCGCAGGGCACCTCGGACCCATCCGGCTCGCGGGCGTCGGCTACTCGTCATTCCGGGCGCTTCCGCACGTCGCACAGTTCCTGCACGCCAGTCCGAATCTGTCTCTGCTCACCTTGCACACCTATGCGCTAACACCGCAGAAGTGTCAGCAGGGAGGTCAACTGCAGGAGAGTCGGTTGTTTGATGCCCATTCCCTGCAGGGGCTCGCAAATGAGGTCGGCGCGTGGTCGACGGTCGGACGCCGACACAACGTCGCGCTTCGTGTGGACGAGATCAACGCGGTGACCTGTGGCGGGCTTGTGAACTTCAGCAACACCATGGGCCCCAGCCTGTGGGCATTGAACGTCCTGCCTCTGTACGCGCGGACAGGTGTCACCGGGGTCAATTTCGAGACCAGACCCGGCACCGCCCAGAATCTGATCCAGACCGCGACCACCAGCTCCGGTTGGCAGGTCACCGTGCAACCCGAGTACTACGGCATGCTTGCGTTCGCTCGGCTGACGCCACCAGGCTCGCGGATACTGGGGGTCACGCCGATGCCGAGTGGACTGCTGGCCTGGGCCGTACAGACCCCTCGGCATACCGTCAACATCGTCGTGACCAACACCACGAGCCACGCCCAAGCCGTTGCCATCCAGGCTGGCGTCGCCAGGGGGCCGGCAGCTGCGCAGGTCCTGACGAGCTCCGCCCGACGTCTGGCTGCCACCACCGGAGTGACGCTCGGCGGGCAGGCGATCTCCCCGCAGACCGGTCGGTTGACGGGCAGGCACGTGGTATCTCACGTCACGCCGCACAAGGGCGTCTACGACATCACCGTCGGACCGGCGAGCGCCATGATCCTGAGCGTCAGCACGCAGCAGGGTTGATGTGATCCGCACCGTTGGGCGTCAGTGTGGGTTACTACCGAAGTGATGAAGCTTTTTCAGACTGACAGGATCCGGCGGTTGGATCTGCGCCGCAGCGGACAGCGGGTAGTGGCGATGCTGCTGACCGCTGCCGCCGCCCTGTCCCTCTTGGCGTCGGCAGCCAAAGCGGGTACCGCCAACGGCGGTTTGCCGGGAGCAGGGGCTGACCCGATCGGCCGGATGGTGTGGGGGGCGCCACGCAACGACGACCTGTGGGACGCGTACGAGTCCGCGTCGGGATCGAACCAGGCGCTGCTCGGGAAGCTCGTGCTGAAGCCGCGGGCGATGTGGCTGGGGTACTGGGTCCCAACCGACGAGGTGCAGGCCTACACGGCCGCGACGGTAGCGGCTTCGCAGAACGGGAACCCGGACGCGCTCACCGAGTTTGCGACGTTCGAACTGCACCCGTGGGAGACACGGACGGCAAACGGGGTCTGGCAGGGGCCGGTCCACGGGTCCTGGAGCCTCAGCGCCGACGAGGCCTGGTATCGCAACATGGCGGCGGGGATCGGCGGTGCCAGGGCGCTGGTGATCGAGCAGGCCGACCTGCCGTTCGCGCTGAAGTCATCCTCGACAGCGCCCGAGCGGATCGACACCTACGCTGCCCGCGTGCTGAGCGCCAACCGGTACACCACGGTCTACATCGATGGGGGCACGGCCGGCTGGCTTTCCGCCGCGGAAGATGCGTCACTCTTGATCCGAAACGGCATTCGTTACGCCCGTGGTTTTGCGCTCGACGACACCGACTACGACCCGACTGCAACCGAAGATCAGTTTGGGGCGAGGGTCGTCGCGGCCCTGGCGAAGCTTGGCGTGAAGGGCAAGCACTTCATTGTCAACACCGACGAGAACGGACAGCCATACAAGCCCTACCAGGTCCGGGGAAGAGGGATCAACGACGCGCCGATCTGCCACGGCCGGATCCAGACGGTCTGCCAGCGGACCGGGATCCCGCCGACCACAAACGTCGCGTCCTCGCGGTGGCAACTCGGCCCCGTGGCCTCGAAGGCCGCCAGGCTCTACTGCGATGGCTACGTCTGGTCGGGGCGGCCCTGGGACATCGATGCCGGACCGTTCGTCCTGCAGAAGGCGCTGTGGCTCGCTGGCAACGGCAAGTACTAGCCGGCGTTGGTAGGGTCGGCTGGTGCTGGCGTTGTCCTGGAGCGGCGGGAAGGACTCGGCCCTGGCGCTGCACGAGTTGCGAGCACGGTCCGGTCGGGCTCCGGATGCGCTGATCACCACCGTGACGATCCCCGCCAGCTCGATCGGTCGTTTGCCGGCAGGCGGTTCGACACTGATCTGCTCGCTGATCTTCCGCCGCACGTGGACCCGTGTGGCGAGAACGGCGAGTTCCACACATTTGTGCACGCAGGCCCGGTCTTCACCACCCCGATCGCCTGTCGGGTCGGAGAGCTCGTGGAGCGCGAGGGGTTCGTGTTCTGTGACGTGCTCGCGGCCGGCACATAGCCCTGCCCAGATTCGCTTCGAGTACTCCAGGTAAGCCAAACGCCAGCCAGACGGCACTGTGGATGCCCGGACTCATAGTTCACCCTATGCGCACTTCGCTTCTGGGACGATTCGCTGCGATGTCATCAGAGTGTCCGCTGATCGGTCGCGAGTCGGAGTTGCTTGCGCTTGAACGGACGCTCGGGGTGTCGCCGCTGGTGACTCTGACCGGCGTCGGCGGCTGCGGCAAGACGCGGGTTGCGCGTGAGTTGGCGGCCAGGCTAGCGGCTGGCGCTGACGCACCGGAGGTGGTCGTCGTCGAGCTTGCGTTGCTGCGGTCGTCCGGTCACGTCGTCACCGCGCTATTGCGCGCCTTCGGCGCGCGCGAACGCTCCGGTCGTACGCCAGCGGACGTGCTGATTGAGTTGCTCGGCGAGCGTCGCGTTGTGATCGTCCTTGACAACTGCGAGCAGGTCAGCGATGAGGTTGGCCCACTGGCGGCAACGATTGTCGAACGCACATCCGAGGCCTGCGTCATTGCGACCAGCCGCGAACCGCTCGGAATCGCGGGCGAGGTCGTGTTCGCGCTCGCGCCGCTGAGTCTTCCGGTCGGCGGAGCCGGCGACGTGGCTGCGGTCGTGCGTTCCGACGCGGGGCGCTTATTTGTAGACCGCGCCGCCGTCGCGAACCCAAGCTTCGGCCTGACACCGGAGACGGCCCGGGCCGTGGTCCGGATCTGTCGCGAACTCGACGGCTTGCCGCTCGCGCTCGAACTGGCCGCGGCGCGCGTCCAGCATTTGGTCCCGAGCGCGATTGCCGACAGCCTTGCCCGGCAAGGCAGGCTTGACGGAACCCAGGCCGTGAATTCGCTTCCCCGGCATCGCTCGCTCCGGGCGTCGCTGGACTGGAGCTACGAGCTGCTCGATGAACGCGAGCGCACCGTGTTTCGGCGCTTGGCTGCGTTTGCCGGGGTCTGGGACACCGTGGCGGCACGCGCCGTCGCGCTTCCCGAAGCGAGCGAGGCCGAGGTGAGCGGGCTGCTTTCCAGCCTGGCGGCGAAGGGGCTGATCATCGCCACTCCCCGCGACGATCAATTGCACTGGAAGTTTTTGCAGACGGTCGCCGAATATGCCGCGGACCAGCTCGCGCTCGACGCCGCGGACCAGGACTTGGCGCGCGACCGGCAACTCGCCTGGTTTCACGCGCTCGCCATCGAGGGCGATCGCGGGCTCCTCGATGTCCAGGGCCACATGAGTATCGAACGCGAGATGCCAAATTTTCGCGTCGCCATTGAGCGCGGCCTAGACCGCGATCCCAATCTCGCATTCGAGATCGCTGGCTCGCTGCTGCGCCACTGGATCCTCGGCGAGCGCTTCGAAGAGGGCAAGGCAACCATCACGCAGGTACTAACCGCAGGCGTCAAGTTCGAGGTCGAGGATCCGGCCGCATGGGCGCACCTCCGGATAGGTGCGGCGCTCCTTGCCACCGTGAGCGAGGATTATGCGGTCGCCGGGGAGCATCTGGAGCAGGGGCTCGCGCATCTCGTCGCCGTCGATAACGCCGACGTACGCGCAAGATGCCTGCAGATGTCAGCGATGGTTCTGATCCTAACCGGCGGTGACCTTCAGACAGGACTTCGCAACGCGGCACTCGCCGTCGAGGCGATGCGCGCCTCCGGGGACGCGCTCGGGCTCGCCTGGGCGCTCGTCAACGTCGCGATGGCCGAGGGAATCTGCGATCGCTTCGATGCCACCCGTAACGCCTATGAGGAGTTCCTCACTGTGCCCGGTGCTTCGCAGCACCCACGGCTGCGCACATGGGCTGAGCTCGCAGCTGCCTGGCCCGAGCTGATCGCCGGCTCGCCAGAGCGTGCCCTCGACCATGCCGATCGGGCGCTCGAGCTCGAGGGAGACTGGCCCTCGATGACGCACTTCGTACTCAGTGGCTTCCGCGTGCAGGCACTCGCGCTGATGGGCCGAGCCGATCAAGCGATCGTCGAGGGAACAAAGGCGCTAGCCCGAGCAGTCGAGTCAGGCACGATGATGGCCACGCCAGGGCTCGCGATGGCGCTGGCGATTGCCGAGCTGATGGCCGGAGAGCTCGATCAGGTCGAGGCACGAGCACGGCCCCTGCTGCAGATGCCGCAGATCCACACCGTCGCACTCATGCACGAGACGCTCGCCCAGGTCGCGCTCGCGCGCGGTGACGCATCCCAAGCCGTGTTTCACGGCGCGCAGCTAGCGAGTGTCACCAAGCCGGGCGGCAGCCGACGCCACCAAGCCGTCGCGGATCTGATCCACGGCCGCGTCGCCGTAATCCAGGGCGACACGGGACGCGGTCGCAATCTCATCCAGCGCTCACTCGCCGCCTACGCGACGCTTGGGATCGAGCGAGGAGCGGCCGACTGTCTCGAGGAGCTCGCCCTTATCCCCAGGCCCGGCGACATTGCCCGCACCGCCCGCCTGGCTGCGGCCGCCGCCGCCGCGCGCGCCCGGCTCGGTTGCGCCCCGCCACCCGGCATACCCAGCGCATCGCCTCCATACGCCCCGGCGACGAAGATCGTGCGGCGAGCGCCGCATGGAAGACAGCATGGAACGAAGGCGAATCATTGCCGCTCGCCGATGTGATCGCCTACGCGCGCCGGTCCCGTGGCACACGCGACCGACCAGCGTCGGGCCTGCCCTCCCTAACACCGACTGAGCTGGCTGCTGCCCGCCTGGCCGCGAGCGGCATCTCGAACCCCCAGATCGCAGCGCAATTGTTCATGGCCCGCAGCACCGTCAAGATGCACCTATCCAACACGTACCTCAAGCTCGGCGTCGCCAACCGCACTGAACTGGCCCAAATCATCGCCGCCCAACCTGCGCGGTTCGCACAGTCTGATCATCCGCACCCCCAGCGATAACGCAGAGAACTAGCCACTTGGCCGTGGTTTGCATCGCCGGCGGTGATGAAAAATGACCACGCCGCCCGCTGCCCCGGGCTTCCGTTGATCGCAACAAGCTCTGGGTTCGACTGACTCGACCAACAGAGGGGAGTAGGAATGCCAGAACAGGCTGCCGTCGAACTCGAGCAGGACGCTGTCGAGCTCGAGCAGGAGACGCGACGGCTCCTCACGCATCTCGACGCGATGGACGTCGCACGTATCAGCGCGATGATCACCGACGGCGCCCAGGGGATCGACGAGATCACGCGAAGCTGGACGCGTGGCAGAGCCGCAATGGACGCCTATCTCGCCAAGCTGGAGGTGCCGTCCAAGACGTGCGATCCCATATCACCGATCTCCACGTGACCAGCTGGAACGACACCGGACTCGTGACGTTCGTGCTCCAGCAGACCTATCGGTTGGAGGACGCGGCTCAGAGCCTTTCGGCCCCGACATCACTCGTCTTCAAGCGCGAAGCAGGCGCCTGGAAGGTGGCCTTGATCCACTCGGTACCGCTCCCCGAACCACCGCGTACATGAGTACCCACCCCGGAGTTTGGTTCGGGCAACTAACTGACCCGTGGGGGTGGCAGTAATGGACAGATCGACGACTACGGCGCCTCGGATTCGGGCTAGCCGAAAATGGACGACGATGTCCCTCGTTATGCGCAGCGGCGGTTGTGCTTGCAGGCTACGGCGGTGGCGGCCACGCGGCTGCATCGACCAGGAGGGGGTTCACCTCATCGATCGGACTTGCTGCGAGCAAGACGCCGAGCGCGACCCAACGCCGACTGCTCGAGAGCCACGAGCTCTCTGGCTTCACGCCTGGCGACGTAGCCACTTACTCCACGCCGGGCGAATGGGTGTCCAGCTCGAACGATCAGGAGTCAGCAGCTGAGGCGGCTGCAGAGAAAGCGATGCTGATTCGCGAAGGGTTCCAAGTCGGCGTGATCGAGCAACTCGCGCATGACGGCATGGCTGGGCAAGCGCTATCACTGTTCGAGCAATTTCGCTCCGCCGCGACAGCTCGAAGCGCACTCGCCTACTACATCTCGGACCAGAAAAAGGCTGATGTCCAGGCGGCCGATGGCACATATAAATCATTCAAGGTCTCTGGGATCCCGGGCGCCGTGGGTTTCTCGGTGGGAGGCACTGCGGGCGGGATCAACATTGCGTTCGCAGACGGCAAGTACTACTACCTCGTCGGCCGCGAAGGAGGCACCCCCCACGACGTGGCCGGATTGAAAACCGCCGCCCAACGTCTCTACCGCCGGGTGCCCGGATAGCCAGCTGGAGTACGGGCTGCTCGCGCGCCCGACGCGAACTGAAACCTGCCCGCTGAGGTCTGTATCAGGATGTCTCCGGCGTCCGTGGCGCCCGGGCCAATGTCCACGCAGCGGTACCCGGTCGCAGCGGTACCCGGGCAAGCGGTACCCGGGCAAGCGTTAAGTAGAGAACGCCCCGTACAGGCGGGATATGGGCCGGTACGGAGCGCGCTCTGAGGGAGGAGAGGTTGCTGCGCTACAAATATTCGCCTACTCCCGTTCAGAACTCCAAGACAAGAACTCACAAAGACCTATAGACCCTCGCTATGGACCATGGGCCTGCAAGAGGCCGGCGACTCGTCGCCAAACCCAGCGCTGTCTTCGATTGACTCCGCTGACGAACGCGAGCGTTAGCGGGCGCCGCAGAGGTATCGCCTAGGGGCTGGAGACCGTCTGCTGGGTGGTCGTCTGCGTCGTTGTGGTCTGCGTCGTAGTCGGCTGCGTGGTCAGACGATATTTGCTGTTCGCGGCCAGCCACAGCGCATACTTCTTGAGAAACGGCCCGCCGTCGATGTCCCATGGCTGCCCAGACCAGACGTAGCCATCGCAGTAGAGCCTGGCGGCCTTCGAGGCCGCGGCGCCGAGATGCCACTGTGGCGAGGCTACGTTGGTGGTCGGCAGGATCCCGAGACGCTGGCAAACCGTCTGGATTCGACCGTGGCACCTCGGCGTGTCGTTGAGCCCTTTGCTGTGCCCGACGTCCCTGGGCATGTATGGCTGTCCGTTCTCAACGGTGTCGACGATGAAGTGCTTGCCCCTCACACCCTGTTTCGCCAGTGCCGCGACAATGCTCGCCCCGTACTGGTCCTCGTCCGAGGTCGACTCATAGCCGGTGTCGTTGAGCGAGAACCCACGGGCGTAACGGATGCCGTTTCGGATCAGCAGTGTCGCGGCCTGCGTGGGTTCCAGCCAAGTGTACGTACCCGCGTCGATGTAGACCGTGGTATGCGGGTTCGCACTCAGCACGCGGGCGGCATAGGTATCGATCTGCTCTGGGGTCGTCGAGGTCATCCTCCGCGCGAACGGCAGATCGATCTGCTCGACCACCAGCGCCCGCGCGCTGCCGATCCCCGCCGCCATGTTGCGATACCAGGTCTCGTGTTTGCGAACATTCCAGGATCCATTGAGGTTCGGCTGGTCAAACCCGTTTGGCTGCATTATCGACCACGGGTACAGTGCGTACGTCGCGAACTCGGTGAGCGCGTTCGCGTTCCCGTTCTGCGCCAGGGCGACCGTCTGAGCCGCCAGTGCGCGTACCTGGCTGGCCGGCCACGACCACCCGAGCCACACCGCCCGCGGTTGCGCCGCGATCCGACCCAGCAGCGCCTTATTCGCACCCGTCGCGGACTCATACGCATTCCACGGGTCGTCGTTGCGCGGCACACCCCATGCCATATGAGCAATCGGGTTGGAACCAGCCCCGGGCAGACCGCGGTTGGCAGTACCTGCCTTGGCTGCCGGCGGCGCGGCTGCAAGCGCGACCGCACCCGTCGCCAGCATCGCGACCACACGATGCCCGCTGCTGCGCACAGCCGACTCGCTAATCCTGTCAATCCGATTCGATCTCATCACTCCACCTAGTAACCCAGACGAACGCTCAACGATGCGCATGAACAGCAGTCCGCTTTATCGCGCCGAGCGGTTCAGGAGCTTTAGACTCGCTCGCGTATACGTTCGAACTCGTTGATTGACCGGGGGGTCAGCATGCGCAAGAGTGTCTGGACGACGATCGCGGTTGCAGCGGCCATCGCTGCCGTGGGTAATTGCACCGGGGTGCCGGTCGCCTCAGCGGCGAGCAAGATCTGCCCGAAGATCCAAGGGCATGAGTGGCACTCCTCCATCAACTCCAGCTCGGGGAACAAATACACATCGGAGGCGGTCGGCAGCGTCACGTGCGCCCAGGCGGCGACCTGGATCAAGAAGCTGAGCGCGGATAAGGCCGGTGCGCCTGGCAGCAAGCTCAAGAACGGGCCGAAGGGTTACCACTGCTCCGCTGCGGAACTGGACAAGCATGGGTATGTCGACGCCGGCACGTGCTACACCGGCACGGCCGCGTTCCCGAAGAACGGGTTCACCTGGGGCCCATGATCGGACCTGGTTGAGTGAAAGCTGGAGGCCTTCCAGGGCCCGATACAGCGAGGTTGGAGCAGAATCAGGCGTGATCTCTATCGCGGACCGTACCCGCCACCAGGAGCCCGATCGGCAGAGGTAGCGCCTCACCCAAGCGGCACAGGCTGAACGCACGGCGGCACGGATCGGCGCGAACGTCACCGTCGCGTTCGCACAGTTCAGGAGAGTCCTCGCCGGGTTAGGCGACGGCCGCTACGCCGACGCCTTCGCTTACGCCGAGCGTGCATTCAACCCAGCCGACCCCGCCTACCACCCGGTCGTCTCTGCCTGGATGATCGCTGACCTAGCCGACGCTGCCCGACATGTCGATCACCTCGACGCCGCCCGAGCACGAGTAGCTCAGGTACAGGCAACAGTCGGCGAACGGCCAGGAACATGGATCGCCCTCGTACTCGCACACGCGCAAGCGCTCGTCGCTGAACCCGAGGACGCCGGGGCACTCTACGAACAGGCGCTCGCGGCCGATCTCAACAGGTGGCCCTTCCAACATGCCCGAATCCAACTGGCCTACGGCCAATGGCTGCGCCGCAACCGCCGTGTCGCCGATTCCCGAAACGTTCTGCGCACAGCCCGCGACACGTTCGACGCATTCGGCTGCCGCTCCTGGGGAGAACACGCACGCCGCGAACTACGCGCCTCCGGTGAGCGCAGCCGACGCTGCGACATCGACACCCGCGACGAACTCACAGCCCAAGAACTGCAAATCGCCCAACTAGCCTCACAAGGCCTATCAAACCGTGAGATCGGGCAACAGCGTCTACCTCTCACACCGCACAGTCAGCACCCACCTCTACCGCGTATTCCCAAAACTCGGCATCAGCTCCCGGGCCGAACTCAACACCCCGCTCAGCCGCAGCAGACGAGACCATCAGCCGCGCGACGACCTGTCCACAGCAGGCTAAGGGCCCAAGAGACCCGAAGTAGGTCCTGCAGCACCCGAGTCCTGGACGGGAGCGGTGCCGGCAGAGACAGGGAATAAATAGAGACGCATCACGTCTGGCGGTTGAGGGTGCGGTTGCGCTACGCTCAGGTGGTCAGATAGCGAGGGCAACAAGAGGGCGAGACCTTCATCTGAACGTCCCCTTCCCGCGAAAGCCGCCTGATCTTCTGATGGCCGAGAGTCCACTTACGGGTGGGCTTTCCGCGCTTAACGGCCCGGCGATAGCTGTGCTCGTTGCCACGCCGGGTCAATACTGATGCGGGAGGCGCCGATCGATTCCGTCAAAGGCTACGGTCGATGAGCGAGAAGGGTGGCAGACGGCGCGGTTCACGGCAGGATGTCGCTCAGTGTCGCCTTGACCTGGTCGCCCGAGTCGTCAAGTTCGCCCTCGATGTGCAGGCGTGCCGGGCCGTTCTCGGTCCATAGGTCAAGGAAGTACGCCCAGCCCGGCAGGTCAGGTCGTCGGACTTCGTGATCGCCTCGACCTGGTAGCACTCACGCGGCGGTAGCACCAGCGATTCCGGGCAGTCGTCCTCGACGCGGCGGCGCAGGTCCTCGACTTTTAGCCGGTTGTCAGACGCAGCGCGCAGATCCTCGTACTCGCCGTCCACGACGAAGCCGACGATCCGCTCAAGCGCGCGGTACATCGGCTCGGGCATCAGCTCGAGCGTCTCGACCATCTCTCCGATCCGCCCAACTCGTCATTTGGCGTGAGGTCAAGCCGGCTGTAGAAGTAGTCCTCGCACGCCGCGCGCGCCTGGCGATAGATGCCCTTGGGCAACCCGGCGGCGCCGAGGGCAAACACCGCGGCATCGATCGCCTCCTCGAGCGTTCCATGGCGGCGTGTCAGCTGCGCGGTGATCGCGCGACCGTGCTCGGTGTCGGGCGCCAACGACGAGCCGTCCAAAAGGATCGATGGAGCGTCATGGCGGCTGTAACCCGCGCAAGCCCGCACCGCAGAGTGAAGGACGATCAGGTGGTCGCCCATAACACCCGCGCTGATCGCCGGTCGCCCCGGGCGGGCCGGCTCGGCCGGCATGCCCGACGCGTTGGTTTCAGTGCCGCCACGGCTCCCATCGTACGAACAACCACACACACCCGGCGTCGGCCCAACCGAGCTCTGATTGTGTCGCCCGGCTCGTTCGGAGTCCCTAGGTCGCCTAAGCAGCGGTCCTATCGAGCGACTGTGGCCCCTCGTGAATCGTCCTGGGTTGGTTGGAGACTCGGATCTGCCCTGGTTTCGGTGGAGGCGGGTTTCTGAACTCAGGCGGCTTGGTCGTTGTTGTTGAGTAGTTGTAGATGGTCATGGTGGTGGCCCTGGCTCGAAGGGGTAAAGAGACCAGGCGAAGAGGTCTCGTCGACCAGCAGGTTGGGCGCGGTCTGAGCGAGAAAGCGTTCATCCTGGGATTTCAGCCAGCCGGCTTCGATCTCTGCCGGCTTGTCAGCTGCGGCGCCGACCGCTCCCATCGACGGTGCGATCCCTGCGGCGCGGAGACGGTCGCTGAACGCCCATGAGGTGAATTCGCCTTGCGTCCCGCGATCGGAGTGAACAATCAGCCCGTCGCGATTCTCGCGCCGCTGGGTTGCCATCCCCAAGGCGTTGAGGACTAGCACAGTGGCTTGCCTGGAGTCGACCGCCCAGCCGACCACCAGCCGGGAGACGTGTCAAGCACGACGCAGCAATAGATCTTTCCCTCATTGGTGGGGTGCTCGGTGATGTCGGTCAGCCAAAGCTCGTTCCGGCGCGTGTTCGCCAGTGATCGCCCGATTACGGCTGAACGGATGGGCCTCGGCCCGTCGTTGCGAGTTGCTACGGGTTGCCCAGGTACCACCCGCAGCCGCTCTGCGGGTCGTCTTCGGCCCATTGAGCGTTGCCGTCCCCAGAGACCCAGCGCGTGTACGTTCTGAGCCCGCAGAGGGTCTTGACGTTGTAGAAGATCACGACTGTGCGGTCCGCTGCGGGATGGGCCATGCCTGCGAACGAGGCGTGAAGCGTGACCGCAGCCGACGCAGTGAAGGGATTCCAACTGAGCCATCTGACACTCGTAAACCGATAGTGGCTACCGAGCCAGAAGGAACGAGGCTTGCTCAGAACCGTGGCGCGGCAGGACTTCGGATACGCGCATTCATAGCCCCAAAGACGAACCGCCTGTGACGCCGTCGCCGCAGCGGTGGTACCAACGGCGAACGCACTTACAACGAGCACGGCGGCGGCCAGCTTCTCCGCCTGCCGGAGTCTCGAAACGATGTTGGCGGCACATACTTGGAACGGCATGGCGCGGATCCTATGCCTTCCCCACGGCGGCCTGCGCCTGACAGGCGAACGCCACCAGCTGATGCCGACATGACCATCTCCGATAAGCGCGTGAGCGCTTGAGACGGGAAGGCAAGCGGGACTCTGGTGATCGCTCCCGCGTTTCGACCGCCAGGATCTGCACTATCGCAGCGGCGACCAGCCGTCTTTAGCCGACACGCGCCTTGTGTTGAGCTTCAGGTCTGGCGACGATTGCGTTTGGGGGTGCTCCTGAGTTGACGCGGTGGTTCTGCGGTCGCAGCTTTGGGGCGGCGAGTGATAGCGATGCGGCGGCGGCTGCTGTTGCCCGGCATTGGTGGTGCTTGATGCCGGAATCCGCTTGCGGCGCGGTGCTGGCTTGCTGGATGTCGCGATGGCATAAGCCTGGCTCCCGGTTGAGGCAGCGTTTGACGCCAACGGCGTCGACGTGATGGACTGGTGCCAGATGGACGGCCACCTGCGGAGCTTCCTGGAAGAGCTTTACCGGGAGGGGCGAGAGTTCGACGCTGCGCAGCCGGATCGGCTTGACCGACTGCGTAACCTGGAGCCGGACAGCGCCGCCCTCTTGGCGTTGCTGGTCCGAGCGAACCGTCCGCCGCGCTTGCTGGAGCTCGGGACCTCAAACGGTTACTCGACGATCTGGTTTGCTGATGCGGCCCTCTCAGTCGATTCCGAATTCACCTCTGTCGACGTGGACTCCGAGCGTCTCAATCAGGCGCGCGCGAACCTTCGCACGGTCGGCCTGATTGAGACCGTGAAGCTGGTCAACACTGATGCAGGCGATCTGCTGGGCACCTCTCCTGGCGCGCACTGGGGGATGGTGTTCCTCGACGCGGAGCGGCCCGCCTACATCGACTACTGGGAGAACCTCGTGCGCACACTCGCGCCGGGCGGGCTACTGGCCGTCGACAACGTCCTCTCACACGCCGACGAGGTGGCCGACTTCCGCGCGCTCGTCAGCGCCGACGATCGTGTTACCGAGGCGCTCGCGCCGACCGGTGCCGGCGTGCTCCTGATCGTGAAGCGCGCCGACTGATCAGGCGCTACGGCGACCAGCCCGTTCGTCGGAAACAGAGATTGCAACTCGAGTGCGGACTGCTTGATCAAACGGACAAGCCACGGCGACTGCTTCCGCCATTTGCTCAACCGCAAATCGGACGATCCCAATGGCGACGCTACGTCTAACTCGAAAGCACGAGCAGGCCTAGAGCCTGGGAGGATGAGACCTACAGGCAACGCAGGAGGTCAGAGTGATTGAGGCTATGAATGTCTTTCAGGCGGCGATCGAGGGGCGGGCCGATGTCGCAGGTGCCGCGGGCTCATCAGAGCTGAGTTCTTTTCTCTACGAGATCGAGCCAGGCGGCAGTTCCTGTCCTTACCACTACGAGTTCGTGGACGAGTGGCTGATGGTGGTAGCCGGCCCGATCACGGTCAGGACCCCTGAGGGCGAACGCACGCTCGACGCCGGCGCGCTTGTGCGGTTCCCCGCAGGCCCGGCCGGCGCGCACAAACTCATGAACCGCGGCGACGCTCCGGCACGAGCACTGTTGTTCTCCGTCAACCGAGGACCGGCGGTTTCCATCTACCCGGACAGCAACAAGGTCGGGGTCTGGACCGACGGATTCGACCCCGAGGGACTCATCTTCGTGCGCGACGCCGCAGTGCCATGGTCATACGGGGAGGACGGATGGGACAAGACCGACTAACGCTTCAGCGATCACGATCGCGTACTTGTCTCTGGGCGCTGTGTCGAGGCTTCAGGGTTTGACGTCGTTGGTGATGGCGTCTCGGGGCTGGTGCGTGGGCTTGTTGGATGGGATGTGTCCGCGGACGCCCTGGCTTACTTCGGCACTCGACCTGGGTTGGCTCCGGGCCGGCAGCATGATGTTTGATGGGGTGTTCCGGCAGATGGTGTGCGGCCGCTCATTCTTTTTGGGCCGTCTCCCGTGAGGGGTCGGCAGCGATCTTGCCGGGAGCTGGCTGCGGTTCATCGGTTGATTCGGGCCTGCCGCGTGACAGGGGTGTCAGGCGACGGGCGTGAGCGCCTGGTCGCCGAGTTCTCTGAGGATGTGGTAGCTGCGTTGGAGCAGTTTGCGGGCGAGCGCGAAGCACGCGCGGTTCCCGCCGATCCGCTCAGCGAGCTGTTCGTAATAGGCGCGGTCGGGGCTTTGAGGGAACCGCGCTTGTTGGGCTGCTTCATAGAGCGCCCAGCGCAACGCGGGCGGTCCTTGGCGGGAGAGATGCCCCGGGGCGCGATGAGCGTCTGACTGGTGGACGGTTATGTCCATGCCGGCATTGCGCACGACATCGCGGCTGTTATGAAACCGGCGCGGGTCACCGAGCTCGGCGAGGATCGTGACCGATGTCAGTCCTCCAATCCCATAGATCTGGTCGCTCAACGCGCGACAACCGGGCTGCTTCTTTGCATAGGCGCGCAGATCAACGTCAAAGGGAGTGAGCTTGAGATCGAGTGCGTCGATCACGCTCAGCGCGATCGTGAGTTGCTCACGTGCAGCGGCTGGGAGGTCCAGGTTCTCCAGCCACTCACGTTTGGCGATTGTCAACAGGTCACGCCGTTGCGGAACGCCGTGGTGATAAAGCACCGCGTGGATCCGCTGCTGCCACTCGGTCCGTTGGTGTGAAAGCAGATGCCGTGTCCTGACCCTGGCGCGGAGATCAAGGATATGAACCGGCGGGATCCACGACTCAGGCAACCGGTCGATCAACACCAGCTCCCGCAAATGCGTGGAATCCGCCCAGCCCGTTTTCGCGCGCTTCTTCTTGCCCTCCAACGCGCTCGCCTCGGCCGGCTCAGCGAGATGCACCCGAGCGCCGATGTGTTGAAGCTCCTCGACCACGAACCGCCAGCCAGTCGTTGCCTCCAACGCAACCTCAAGCGGCTCACCGTGGAATTGCTGAAGGAACGAGCGGACCGAATCGCGGTTCGCGGGCGCGACCCGCGCCCGCGAGATCTCACCGGTGATCGTCTCGATCCACTCACCGGTGATCTGCGCTCGATTGCTGATCCATGCCCATCACCAAACTCACCAGAT
Source organism: uncultured Actinomycetota bacterium (assembly GCA_963804615.1). Lineage (GTDB taxonomy): Bacteria > Actinomycetota > Thermoleophilia > Solirubrobacterales > Solirubrobacteraceae > Palsa-465. Next base: position 60,180 of record CAWDRA010000008.1, on the reverse strand, counting down.
CACCTCCGCGCCAGCATGTCCACCAGCCAGCGACCAGGCAAGACAGTTCCGCCCACGGCATCGCATACCGTGAACCACGGTCGGCACCTCCTCTTCGACTGGCCGGCCGCGCGGCTGCAATCCGCGCGCGCATACAACGCCGTTCCACGCGGAGGGCCGACCACCTTCACCAACCCCTCACGCCTCCCGGGACATGACATCTTTCACGATTGAGAGCGGCCACAGGCCCCGAGCGCTATGGCGACTTAGGAGGCGTCGGGGGCGGGCTCCACGATGCAGGTGCCGGACGAGCGCAATCGCCCGCGAGCGAGAGTGGTGGAAATCGATCATTGAGGCTGTCCTGGCCAGAAGCCGAGGTGAGGGACTTTCAGATGAGGCTCACAAGGCCGACAACGACAAGAACTGCGGCCCCAATTGCTGCGACAGCACAGGACGCGCGAGCCCACTTGCCGAACCGATTCCGCCTATCGACATCGTCGATTTCCTGTGCAATCACTGCGAATCGCCGCGGCGCCCACCACAGCGCCCATCCGAGGCCGAGCACTCCCAGCACCAGGATCACCACCGAATAGCTCATCCTGGCGGAAGTCGGGCTAGCACCGGGCTAGCACCGGCTGCCCCAAGTCGATCATGGCGTTAGCGACGTCGGTATACGTCTCGCCGGTGGCCGATCGCGACCACCCGCACCAGGTGTGCTTCTCCGTCGAGCTCGTAGATGATTCGGTAGGGCCCGCGCCTGGCCGAGTAGCGACCCTCGTGCTCAAGCATCAACGGCTTGCCCAACCTCTTTGGGTTCCCCGCGATCGCGTCCAGCGTTTCCAACACCGCCGCAGCGACCGATATCGGGAGACGATCGAACTCCCGGCGGGCTGGGGCCATCACCGCGATCCGCCATAACGGGTCGCTCACTTCGCGGTGCGGCGCCGTGCGGCTAAAGACGCGCGGAGATCTTCTAGGCCCGCTCCGGTCTCACCACCTGCCACGGCCTGCTGACTCTCGCGAATCTGCGCAGCGACGGAGCGATCGGACATAACCGCGAGCGTCTCCTCAAGGCTGTCCAGGTCGTCTGCACTGATGAGCACGGCAGCTGGTTTCCCGTTTCGGGTCACGATCACGCGATCCTGCTGGCGCTCAACCCGATCAACCAGCTCGGAGAACCGCGCCTTCACCGAAGCCAACGAGAGCGTTTCTGGCATGACCATGATTATAGTCATGAGACACCAGATTGCAAAAGACCGCGCGCCTTCCGCAAAGGTTCCTCCTATGTCAAGTGAGTGACGGTATTTGCGGGTTTAGCGGGTGCAGCGCATGAGTCCGGGGGCGGTGACTTTGACCGTGGTGTGGCCTGGTGATTTGGGGGCTGGTTCGGCTGTGTAGAGGATCTGCCAGATGTCGCGGGCGAGGAGGCGCGCTCGGCCGGGCGTGATGTTTCATTGGAGAGAGGCGCGGATGTCGCTGATTTTGCGGAACAGCCGGTGTGGGTTCTCGGGCACGTCGATGAACCCCCAGCGTCCGTAGAAGGCGGCGGCCTGGTCATCAACGGCGTCAACGACCACGAGCCGGGCGGCCGCTGTGTCGCTGGCCGCAACGCCGAGGCGTAGCGCCTCTGCGAGCAGGCGGCTGCCGAGCCCTTTGCGTTGGTAGCGTCGGTCAACGGCAAGTCGTGCGATCAGGATCGTCGGGATCGGATAGCGCGGCATTCCTGTTGCGTAGCGTTTCGGCGCGGCTTCTGACCGGATCGAGCCGGTGGTGAGACTGACGTAGGCAGCGACAGCGTCGGCCGTCATCACCAGGTAGGTGCGTGCCAGGTCTGCCTTCTGGCTGGCTCGCGCGTGATCGGTCAACCAGCGGTCAAGCTCGGTGTTGCCGCAGTCAAACCCGCTGAGGTCGTGGTCTGCTGTCAGCGGGACGAGCTTTAGCTCGCTCACGTGCTGCTGATGCGTGGCAGGTCCAGCAGCTCATGCAGCGCGGGGACGTGCTCGCCAGGCTCGTCGAGCGCGGCAGCGAACGCGCTGAACGCGCGGGCACTCATCACGACGTGCCGACGTTCGTCAAGCACTGATCGTGCCCGCCTTTCGGCGGCGCTGAGCAGAAAGGCCGAAACGGTCTGACCAGATGCGGCTGCGGCTTCACGGATGACCGCGTCCTGCTCATCCGTCACACGAACATCGATTCTCCGAGAACGGGTACCAGTAGCCATGTCCGGACATTGTACCGACACTTGGCGCTAGGCGGGTTGGTCGATGCGTGGAAACGCGGTATGTGCGAAAATCATGCTATTACGCACTTTGGCAACATGTAGAAGGCGGACCATGGCCCACTTGACCGCACACGTCGAAGGCGCGCCTCGTCACTCGCCTCGGGTGCTCCCAAAGACCGTCCAACCGCGGCATCCACGATGACACCTGCCGCTCGCGACTCCGAGGTGGCAACGGCCACGTCGGCTCCCAGGCCGCTAACCCGCGACGAGGCGATGACCGCGTCAGAGGTGGCGGAGTTGCTGCACCTTCCGGTATCGACCGTCTATCTGCTCGCTCGCCAGGGTCAGATTCCTGCCCGGCGCCTGGGACGAACCTGGCGTTTCCTTCGGCCGAACCTCGAGCAGTTGCTGCGGTCGTGAGTGGCCGATAGACGCATCCTGCGCGCGGTCGACGACCTTAGGTCGCCGGGGCAACACTCGCGGCCCGCCCGATGCCCAACCTTCGGTTTCGGTCGCCACCGGCCTTTACTCAAAGCCGCTGACTTGTACCCACGCTCTGTACCCATGCCCTGCTCCAGTCCTTGAGTGCCAGAGCGACAAATCTACAAAAACCCCGCTGCTGCGGGGCTTTCCCGAAGCAGGGGAGACAGGACTCGAACCTGCAACCCCCGGTTTTGGAGACCGGTGCACTACCAATTGTGCTACTCCCCTTCGGTCGGGCCATTGTAGGAGTCCTGGGCGACCCAAGGCTCGTCGGCGAGCTGTTTCCAGCTCAATCCCAGCTCACAGCGGCGGGTCTAAAGGCCTTCATGAGGGGCGACCGCATCAAAGCGCCTGACACGAGGTGTGTCACGACTCTAAACTGCGATCTTCACTGCGGGCGAAGTGTTGTGGTGGCACCGAAGCCTTCCAAGCTTCTAGGGCGGGTTCGATTCCCGTCGCCCGCTTTGGTCGTCGAATCCGCCTCCCGACCGGCTGCGGACCCGGTTCCGGTGAGCGCGGCCAGCAACTCCGAAGCCCGCTCTCGCATGCGCTCGACGTTCCTGAGCTTGATGCCTTCGTAGCCGCGCACCATGTCGGGCAACTGGATCATTTCCAGGACGATCGAGGCGGTCGAGGGAACGAGGCGATCCACCGCCGCTTTGACGAGCTGGCGATATTCAGCAATCAAAGCCCGCTCGGTCCGCCGCATCTTGCTGTGGCCGAAGGGATCAAAGCTGGTTCCGCGCAATCTCCTCGAGGCCTGCAGCGCCCGGAACAGCGGCCTGGCAGAGCGTCCCAGTGCGAGCTTGCGTTTCATCCCGAGTGCGCGCAGCACGGGCGGGTGGAGCAGCACCTTGACGCGAGCATCGCCACCGAATTCGGCCTGCAGCCGCGCGCGCTCGATCAGATCCAGGTGCAGCCGCGCGACCTCGTACTCGTCCTTGTAGGCCATCAGCTTGAAGAGGCCGTCGGCGTAGGCCGTTGCCAGCGCAAGGCCGCCCTCGCCGAGCCGGTCCTCGATTGCGGAGGCCACCCCGAGCACGTCCTCGACGTAGTGGAGCGCGTATCGCTGGTCCTGGTAGGAGGCGAGCTCAGACTCGTACCGAGCGACCAGATCTGCGAGTGTCTCGCCGCGATCCCGAACGCCGGTGGTCAGGTCACCTGACACGCCGGGCCCGTCAGGGTCGGCGACCGCCACCGGCACCAGGCCGGGCTGCGCGACCGCCACGCGACCCCAACGGAACGCGGCGATGTTCGTCTCGACAGCGGCGCCGTTCAGCTCGATCGCCCGCTCGATCGCGTCGGCGCTCAGGCGGCAGGCAGCCGTGCTGGTACGCGGCGCCGATCAGCAGCATGTTCGCCTGCAGGTGACCGCCGAACAGCTGCTCGGCGAGCCCCTCCGCGCTCAACGTCGAGCGCCTCATTGCCGCGGGTCGCCGCCGCACGCGCGCGACAAGCCGCGGCGGCTCGGGACCGAGCACGCCGGGGTCGAGCACCATATGCCGCCGTCGGCGTCACGTCGGTGTTGAGCACGGCGACCGTGCGCTCGGGCGTCGAGGACCGCAAGCGTCCCGGGCGCGACGGCGCCCAGCAGGTCGAAGCCGATCAGCACGTCGACGCCGCTGCGGCTGGCCCGGACCTGACCCTCGATCGGCGTGGGGGAGATGCGCAGGTCGGAGATGACCGGCCCGCCCTTCTGGGCGAGGCCCGTCTGATCGAGCGCCGGCCGCGAAGCGCCCCTCGAGGTGTGCGGCCGTACGCAGAATCGCGGCCGCCGTGACGACGCCTGTGCCGCCGACTCCCGGCATGCGGATCAGCACGTCCTCGGGTACGCGCAGTTCGGGCTCGGGAAGCTCCGCCGCGGCAGCGAGGGCCAGCGTCCGGCGCAGTCACCGGGCTCGACTCGGGACTCCGCTCCGGCTTCGCGGCTTCCGGACTGGACAACCACGAACGAAGGGCAGTCGCCCTTCACGCAGCTCATGTCCAGGTTGCAGGAGCTCTGATGGATCCGGGTCTTGCGCCCGAACTCGGTCTGGACCGGCTGCACCGACAGGCAGCGACGACTTCTCGCCGCAGTCTCCGCAGCCCTCACAGACGCGCTCGTTGATCCAGACGCGCTCGGTGGGATCGGCGAGCTTGCCGCGCTTGCGCAGCCGCCGCTTCTCAGTCGCACAGCGGTCGTCATGGATCAGCACCGTCACGCCCGGCAGCGCGCGGCGAGCTCCTCCTGGACGACTGCTAAGCTCGTCGCGGTGACGCACCGAGGCGATCGCGGCGAGCGTCACGCCTGCGGTAGCGCTCGGGCTCGGGCGTCGTGATCACGATCCGCTGTACACCCTCGGCCGCGAGCTCGGTCAGCGATCGCGGGCACCGACATCTTGCCCTCGGCTGCTGGCCGCCGGTCATCGCGACCGCGTCGTTGTAGAGCAGGCGGTAGGTGATGTTCACGCCAGCCGCGACCGCCGCGCGGATCGCCAGCGACCCCGAATGGTGGTAGGTGCCGTCGCCGATGTTCTGAATGAAGTGCTGCTCGGCGACGAACGGCGCGAGCCCGAGCCACTGGCCGCCCTCGCCGCCCATCTGCGGCATCCCGAGCAGGTGCCCGCGGCGCTCGTGCGTGATCCAGCGCGACCATCGTGTGACAGCCGATGCCGACGCCGACGAGCTGATCGGGCTCGCCCGGGTCGAGGTGTTGTGGGGGCAGCCCGAGCAGAAGTACGGCGTGCGCTTGCAGCTCGACGGTCGAGGCGATCGAGCGGGTGGGACCGGTCGTCCAGCAGCCGCGTGCCAGTCGCGCGGCCGAGCGCTCGTCGGGCAGGCTCGTCGAGGGCAGCACCCGCGCGAGCGCACCGGCGACGTCGTCGGCGCGAGACGGCGCCGCGCAACGGCAGCAGCGGCCGGCCCTCGCGATCCTGCTTGCCGAGCACCAACGGCGCGCCGGGCTCGCGGTAGAGCGCCTCCTTGAGCTGCGACTCGACGAACGGCAGCTTGTCCTCGACCACGAGCACCGTCTCGAGCCCGTCCGACGAACTGACCGCAGCTGCTCCGTCTCCAGCGGCCACGGCATCGAGATCTGCACCAGCCGGAGGCCGATCTCCTCCCAGTCGTCGCGGCCGAGCCCGAGGTCGGCCAGCGCGCGCAGCACCGCCTGGTGGCCGAACCCGGAGGCGATCACGCCCACCCGCGGGCGTCGCGGCTCGAAGGTGACCCGGTTCAGCCAGGCCTCGCGCGCGTACTCGTGCGCCCGCTGCAGCCGCGCCGCGAACAGGTCATGCTCGGCGTCGAGGTTGGTCGGCGGTCAGCAGCACCGGCGGCGGGTGCGCTCGCGCGACGGCGAACGGCGGGATCTCAGCGAACGCCGCGCCGGCCTGCGCCACGCCGGCGGAGTCCGCCAGCTCGGTGACGATCTTGACGTCCGGCCCACAGCCGGCGTGCCGCGAGAGCGCCACCGCGTGCAGACCGAGGCTCAGGATCTCCGCGATCGTGCCCGGGGCCAGCAGCGGCATCACAAGGCTGCGGCACGATCTGCTCGCAGGCACTCGGAACGGTCGAGGACTTGGCCATCGGGTCGTCGCCGATCAGGGCGACGGCACCGCCCAGCGGGGCGGTGCCGGAGAAATTGCTGTGGCGGATCGCGTCCATCGCGCGGTCGAAGCCCGGGGCTCTTGCCGTACCAGAAGCCGGTCACGCCCTGCTTGGTGGCGCCCGGCAGCTCGCCGAGCAGCTGCGTGCCGGCGACCGCGGTCGCCGCGAGCTCCTCGTTGAGCCCGGGCCGGAAGACGATTCCGGCCGCCTGCAGCGCGCTGCGGCGCGCGCAGCTCGAGGTCCAGGCCGCCGAGCGGCGAGCCCGGGTAGCCGCTGACGAAGACGCCGGTGTCGCGGCCGCGGCGGGCGTCCAGCCGCCGCAGGTCGAGCATCATCCGCACCAGCGCCTGCATCCCGTCCGAGCAGCACCGGACCCGACCCGCGGTGTACCGGTCCTCGAGCGTCAGCTCGCGCAGTGGCATGGTCGCGGTCATGCGTGCACAGCGCCTGCTCTCGGCGCGCATCGCCGCTGCTTCGCGCGCCGTCCGCACCGTCGCGTGCGTCGTCCAGGATCCGGCGCACGCGGGCTGTCGCGACCCGCAGCGGTGTCTCACCGGTGGCTGATGCAGCCTCGAGCAGCTCGTGCGTGCGGGCGCCGATCCGCATCACGTCGTCCCGCAGCCGCGCCTCGTCGTGGCCCGCGCGCAGCGCGTGAATCTGGATCACGCCGCCGGCGTTGGAGACGAAGTCCGGCACGTAGACGATCTGGCGCGCGGCAAGCAGCGCGGCGCAGCCAGGATCGGCCAGAGCGTGTCGTTGGCGGCGCCCACGATCATCCTGCAGCGCAGCTGCCGAGCGGTCGCGGGAGTGACGACCTTGGCGATCGAGCACGGCGCGAACACGTCGCACGGCGTGCTGATAGCGCCATCGGCGGGGACGGTGGTGCCGCCGACCTCGGCAGCGACGGCGGCGGCACGTTTCGCGTCGATGTCGGAGACGACGATCTCGAGCTCCGTCGGCCGCGAGGTCGCGGGCAAGTGCGGCGCCGACGTGACCGGCGCCCTGGATCAGGACGCGAGTGCCGTCGATGCCCGTCGCGGCGATCGACGTGCTCGACCGCGGCTCGGGCCGCGGCAGCGACGCCGAGCGCCGTCCAGGGCGAGGGGTCCTCGTCGGTCGCAGGAGACATCGGCGCCCGCGTCGCCCATCGCCTGCAGATCCTCGATCGTCGTGCCCATGTCGACCCCCGGCAGGTAGGCGCCGCCGGTGCGCAGCACGAACTCGCCGAAGCGGCGCATCAGCTCGCGACGATCGACCGTCCGCGTCGGGGCGAGGATCACCGACTTGGCGCCGCCGTAGGGCAGGCCGGCGAACGCGTTCTTCAGCGTCATTGTCGCGGCGAGACGCTGCGCCTCGATGATCGCCGCCTCATCGCTCGGATACGCGACGCAGCGCACGCCGCCCAGTCCCGGTCCCAGGGTCGTGTCGTCGATCGCGATCACCGCGCGCAGGCCGACGCCGTCGTCCCGGCACAGCACCAGTTGCTCGCCCTGCCACGGATCCCACAACACCTCATCCATCTGCACCAGCCTCCTCCGTCACATACTCCAGATGCGTATAAGGATGTGCGCGAAAGAGGCATACGCAACGAAGTCGCAGTGATCTGGCGTCGGCACGCAGGATTCCTGCGCGTCTGAGCCGAATCGGATTGCGGAATGATGTGTCTGCGACGCATGAAAAGTGGGTATGGTTGGCTGATGTCGTTGACGAACGTGGAGCTCGACCACATCGATCACCAGATCATCGAGCTGCTGCGCGACGACGCGCGGCGCACGATCACCGACATCGCCGCGCACGTGAATCTCTCGACCGCGCCGGTCAAGCGCCGGATCGACAGGCTCGAGGCAGCTCGGCGTGATCACCGGGTACACGGTCACGGTCGATCACGCGCTGATCGGCCCGTCGATCGACGCCTTCACCGAGCTGCGGTTCGCCGGCGACGCCGACATCGACGAGATCCTCGCCTCCGTCGAGCAGATCCCGAGATCCGCGAGGTCTTCACGATGGCCGGCGACCCCGACGCGCTGCTCCGGATCCGCGTCGATGACGTCGAGCACCTCAAGGCGGTCGTCAACCGCCTGCGCCGCACCGGCCGCGTGACCGGCACCAAGACGCTGATGGTGCTCGATCGCTGGGCGCGCGCGGCAGGCTAGGGCGGTCGAGCATGCGCAGACCGCGCGCGACACCGGCCCTCAACAATACTCCGCATGTGTGACGAGAGTGTCACGTGGTGTGACGAATGTGGACAGCCCCGATCTCGGGCGCCACGACACACATCCGACACACGGCGACACACTTCCGCACACATGTGACACCCCGAGACGCGGGTACCCACCCGGTCAGGCAGCTCGGCGGCTTTCATCCACTCGGCCTTGTGCAGCCTCTTCGCGGCCTGGTAGTCCGACGAGCGCCTGGGCTGAGTCGACGTCGCCGAGGGTGGGGTGGGAGGGCACGAGGCCCTGGGCGATGGTGACGTCGAAGCGTTTGGCCAGCACCGAGCCGAGTGATTTGATCTTCATCTCGCCGAAGCCGGGCAGTGCGGCCAGTCGGGAACGAAGATCGTCGGAATCGGTGGCGTCGTTCCAGATACGGGAGGCATCGCCACCGTATTCGTCACGCACGATCGTGGCGAGCTCGTGGGTCTTGGCGGCCATTGCACCGGGGAAGCGGTGGATCGCAGGCTTTTCGCGGAAGATTGTGTCCAGGTCGGCGGCGGCCAGGGTGGCGGCATCGAGTGAGCCGACCCGCTCGCGGATCGCGAGGGGCCCCGAGAAGGCCTTCTGCACCGTGACCTGCTGGTCCAGCAGAAAGCCGATCAGCGAGCGCCATCGGGTCCTCGGCGAGCAGCCGGTCGGCGCTGTCGTTGCCGGTGAAGTGAAGCCGATCGGTCACGGGCGAATCCTATCCGGGTTCTTCCGCGGCCGGGGCGTGAGATCACGCACTGCGTGGCCGGTCAAACCGCAGGACAGGACCGGAATATGCGGTCTGCAACACGCGGATCCGCACGGATTTATGAGCTTCGCGACGGTGGAAGCATCTCAGTTGCACGGAGGACACAACCACCAATAGGAGGTACCCGGAATGCAACGCAAGGTATTTGACAGGCTGGCGAGCCTGACAGGCGTGGTCATCGTCGTGCTGCTGCTGATCGCAGGTGGACTGCTTACGTGGGGCTCGAGCTTCGCGAAGTCGAACGTTCACAACCAGCTGGCGACGCAGCAGATCTACTTCCCGTCGCAGACGGAGATCAACACGGTCCAGCATCAGTATGCGACCACCGGCAAGACCACCGATCCCGAGTTCCCGAACAAGGCGATGGTCGCCCAGCTCGCACCATACGCGGGCCAGCAGGTTCTGACGGGCCGGCAGGCGCAGGTCTATGCGGACTGGTTCATCGGCCAGCACCTGTACGCGATGCCATACCACGGTGTGTACTCGCAGATCAGCGGCGCCTATATGGCAGCCAAGCCCGGCAGCGCCAAGGCAACGCAGCTGGGCGACCTGAGGCAGACGTCGTTCATGGGCACGTCACTGCGCGGCATGCTGTTGACGGCATATGCCTTCGGGACGATTGGCCTGATCATGATGTGGGCGGCCATCGCCGCATTCGCCGGCGCGCTGGTGATGGCACTGCTGGTGGCGGGCGGCCTTTGGCACGCGTCCCGCACAGCGGCAGAGGAGCGCATCTTCGAGGATCTGGCCCGTGAGGCCAGTCCCCCGACGCCGATCGCCACAGCCTGAGGAAGCTTCGGCTCGCGGCCAGGATCTCCAGGGGGCCTGGACAACGAGCCGAGCGCCGGGGTCCTCCGTCACAACCCCGATGAATGCCCGCGCTGGTGAACCAGCGCGGGCATTGCGCGTTGTGGGAAGCTTGGCCGATGGAGCAGCGGATCAGTCTGGTCACACTCGGCGTCAGCGATCTCGCACGTGCCCGCGGGTTCTACGAGAGGCTCGGTTGGCGAGGCGCCCAGCAGCCCGACGATGAGGTGTGCTTCTTCCAGGCCGGCGGCACGGTCGTCCGTCACTCACACCAGGCGGATTGGGGCGGTACGACTGGTGCCTTCGCAGATCCCGACGGGTATGTCTGGGAGGTCGCCCACAACCCGGGCTGGACGCTTGTGGACGACGGCTCGATCCGCCTATAGACATGGAACTCGGCCTCCATGCACTGGGCATCGGATCCGGTGCACGCCGTGACGTGATCGACGCGGTGGCGGCCGCTGCAGAATCCCACGGGTTCTCGCGGCTGTGGGCGGGTGAGCACGTGGTCATGGTCGATCGAGCCGCTTCTCGCTATCCGTATTCCAGCGACGGCCGGATCGCGGTGCCGGCGGCGGCCGACTGGCTTGATCCGGTGGTCGCGTTGAGCTTTGCGGCTGCGGCGACTCGTACGATCGGTCTCGCCACCGGAGTCCTGCTGTTGCCAGAGCACAACCCGGTGCTGCTTGCCAAGCAGCTGGCCAGCCTCGATGTGCTCTGCCGCGGCCGCTTCACGCTGGGGGTCGGTGTGGGGTGGTCGCGGGAGGAGTTCGAGGCACTGGGTGTGCCGTTCGCCCGGCGTGGATCGCGAGCGGTCGAGTATCTGGAGGCGATGAGGACCCTGTGGGGGCAGGACCTCGCATCGTTCGACGGTGAGTTCGTGTCATTCGCCGGGGTGAGGGTCAATCCCAAACCGATTCGGGATCGGGGGATACCGGTCGTGTTCGGCGGAAACAGCGAAGCTGCGCTCGAGCGGGTGGCGCTGCACGGAGACGGCTGGTATGGCTTCAACCTCTGCGGCGTCAGCGAGGTGGCCCAATGCGTTGCCTTCCTCGAGCAGCAGTGTCGTCAGAACGAACGCGACATCTCCGATCTGCATCTTGCAGTCGCGCTTGAGTCACCTGATCCCGAGGATCTCGGCGCGCTTGCTGAGATCGGGATTGGCGAACTGGTTCTGGTCGAGGGCCCGCCGGACGATGCCGGCGAGGTGGAGCGGTGGATCCAGGGACTGGCCGAGCGCTGGAGCTCGGCGACCCTACGATGAATCCATGGCTCCAAGAACATGGTTCATCACAGGTACATCTCGCGGCTTCGGCCGACCAGTCGCTTCCAGAATCGCCCCCCACTGTTGAAGTCCAAGCGCTACTCCAGCGCTCTCAGCACCACGACGCAGTTCTGTCCACCGAAACCGAAGGCGTTCACGACCGCCGTCTTGACCGTCGCCTCGCGCGCGGTCAGCGGCACGTAGTCGAGGTCGCAGGCCGGATCGGGGGTCTCGAGGTTGATCGTCGGCGGCACGACGCCGTCGCGCATGGCCAGCAGGCAGACCATGGCCGAGAGCGCCCCGGCGGCGCCGATCAGGTGCCCGACCATCGACTTGGGCGAGCTGACCAGCAGCTCATCGGCTGCAGCTCCGTAGACGTCGCGGATCACGCTCGTCTCGACCGCGTCGTTGATGCGGGTCGCGGTGCCGTGGGCGCAGATGTAGTCGACGTCCGAAGGCGCCGTGCTCGTGCGGTCCAGCGCAAGCTTGACGGCGCGCCGGGGCTGGCGGCCGGTGGGGTCAGGGTGGCTGATGTGAAAGGCGTCAGTGGTCAGCGCGCCCCCAGCAACCGCTCCATAGACGCGCGCGCCTCGGGCGCGGGCATGCTCGGCAGACTCCACCACGAACAGGACCGCGCCCTCGCCGTAGACGAAACCGTCGCGGTCGGCGGAGAATGGCCGGCTGGCACGCTCGGGTTCGTCGTTGCGTGCTGACAGCGCGCCCATGTTTGCAAGCCCGGCGAACATCACCGAGGTGATGCCGGCGTCGGTGCCGCCGGCGATGACCACGTCGGCCTCATCGCCGAGGATCAGCCGCCTCGCCTCAAGCAGGGCGGCGTTGCCGCTGGCGCAGGCCAGGGCGCTCGCCGTGACAGGGCCGTGCAGGCCGAGGTCGATCGCGACCTCGCAGGCGGGCATGTTCGGGATCATCTCCGGGACGTAGTAGGGGCTGACGCCGCGCAGGCCCTCGGCCAGGAAGCCCTCGACATTGGCCTGGGTCTCCGGGATTCCGGTCACGGCCGTATTGACGACCACGCCGACGCGCTCGTAGTCGGCGAGCGACTCGATGCCCGCGCCGGGTTCGAGCCCGGCGTCGGCAAACGCCTCACGTGCCGCCGCCACAGCCAGCTGTGAGAACCGCGCCGAGCGCCGAGCGCGCTTGGTGCCGAGCAGCGCCTCCGCGTCAAAACCCCTGACCTCTCCGGCGATCCGGGTCGGCAGCTCAGAAGCATCGAACAGCGTTATCGGTCCGACACCGGACTCACCGGCGACCAGGCGGCGCCAGGTCGTCGCAACGTCATTGCCGAGCGGTGTCACGGCCCCGATGCCGGTCACAAGCACGGTGGCTTGCGAGCTCAGACTGCTCAACCCATCCACCCCCGAATCACGCTGCGTCGGTCAGCGATCGTAGTGAGGCAACTACGGCGGCGAGCCGCTCGGTCTGCTCCAGCGGCCGCGCTCCGAGGGGCAGCAGCAGGATCTCGCTGACACCGGCGGCGATGTAGCGCCCAAGAACCTCAGCAACGCGGTCGGCCTCGCCCAAAGCGGTCCAGCGCTCCACTCGATCGAGCCCAAGTCCGTACTGGCCGCGCAGGTGCGCGTCGGCCGCGGCGCGCGATACGTCGAGGTCAGGGTCGACGTGAGCGAGCATCAGCAGTGAAAGGCCGGGGGTGGGGCGACCGTGTCGGGCCGCGAGCTCTGCAAGACGTTCGCCCCGCTGGGCGAGCGTCTCGGGCGAGATCCACATCGGCAGCCACGCATCACCAAAGCGGGCGGCGCGCTCGACGGCGCGGTCGCTGCGGCCGCCGACAAGCACCGGTGGCATCGGTGCCGTCGGCTGCAGTGAATGCTCGGTCCCCTCGGTGAGGAACTCGGGGAGCAGCTCGAGTGCCCGGTCAAGCCGTGGGCCGCGACGAGCATGAGGAACCTCGGCCGCCTCGTACTCCTGCGGGAATTCGCCACCGACGCCGACGCCGAGTCGCAGCCGGTTGCCGGACAGCAGCTGCAGGGTGGCGATCTGCTTGGCCGCCCAGGCCAGCGGACGCATACCGAGCAGCATCACGCTGAAGCCGAGCTGGACGTCAGTGGTCACGGTGGCGGCTACGCCGAGGCAGGTCGCGGCATCGAGTACCGGCGCCGGGCACTTGAGGTGATCGCCGGCCCACACGGAGTCGAACCCGACCCGCTCGGCCAGCCTCGCCGACTCGGCCACGGGCAGCCGCTCACCACGCCGCAGCGGGTCGAACGTCGGCAGCAACACACCCCAACTCGTCATCTGGGTCGAAGCTAACGAACTTCGGCGGCGGAGGCTGGCAACAACAGATGACCGGGGGGTGCAGACCGAGTCAGCGGTTCAGCTTGAACTGGTCGTCAGCCAGGTGGCTGTGCGAGCCCGGTTCGGTACGCGTAGTTCACGGCCTGTGCGCGGTCCCGGATCCCCGCCTTGGCAAACAGGTGGTTGATGTGCGACTTCACCGTGGTCGGGCTGACGTACAGGCGCTCGGCGATCTCGGGGTTGCTGAGCCCCTCGGCGATCAGCACCAGCACCTCCGCCTCGCGTGGAGTGAGATCGTCGGGCAGTGACGACACCGGCTCCGGCTGAGGCGGCGCGCCGGCCACCGCGGCCACAACATGATGCTGGACCGCCGGATCGATCGTGGCCGAGCCGGCCGCGACGCACAGGATCGCCGCGTGGATGTCCTCGCTGGAAGCGTCCTTGGTCAGGTATCCGCGCGCTCCGGCGCGCAGCGCTCCCAACACGCTCTCGTCGTCGGCGTAGGTCGTCAGCGCAATCACACCGATCTGAGGCGCTCGCTCATGCAGTACGGCGGTCGCCTCGATCCCGTCCATTCGCGGCATCCGCAGATCCATCAGGACCACATCTGGGTGCAGATCGGTGGCCAGCGCCACGACCTCCACGCCATCGGCCGCGCTGCCGACGAGGTCAATCCCGTCAAGCAGACTGAGCATCGTGACCAGGCTCTCCCTGACCAGCCGCTGGTCGTCGGCCAGCACTACGCGAACGGTCACGCCGGCAGTCGCAGTTCGACCCGGAAACCGTCGCCGGTCGGCGCGGCCAACAGTTCGCCGCCGAGCAACTCAGCACGCTCTCGCATTCCGGTGAGTCCGTAGCCGTGGTCGGCCGCGGCCGGGGCGGTCGCCGCCGGGGTGCCCGGGGGGCCCTGGTCCTCGACCACCAGCACGGTGCTGTGCGGCTGGTAGTCGAGGCTGACACTCACGCGCTCGGCCGCAGCATGGCGTCTGACGTTGGTGAGCGCCTCCTGGGCAGTGCGATAGACCGCAAGGCGAGCATCAGGCTCGAGCTCCCGTGGCACACCCAGAACCTCGATCGCCACGGGCAGGCCGCTCTGGTCGCCGAAGGCGCCGGCGAGTGCCTCGAGACGCTCCGGTCCGGGCAGCTCGTCGCCGCGGGCGGCCGCGATCGCCCTGCGCGCGTCCTCCAACCCGCTCGCGGCCAGTCCGTGCGCCTGATCGATAGCCCGTGCAACCTCAGGGTCGGCACCGCGATCGCGCGCGAGCAGGCGCGTGGACTCGAGCTGCAGCGCCAGCGCCGACAGGGAGTGGGCGAGCACGTCATGCATCTCCCGTGCGAGCCGCCCGCGTTCCGCGACGACGGCGGCCTCGGCCTCCGCCGCGTGGGAGAGATCGAGCGCCCGGTTGCGTTCGCCGAGCAGACGCATCAGGCGCAGGATCAGGTACCAGGGCACGACCCCCACCGAGGCGGAGATGGCCGTGCCGACGTCGCCCGAGACCAGCGCGCCGATCGTGAATGGGGCGATGCCGATCACGAGCATGATCGCCCCGGTACGCCGGCTGAGCCTGGTCGCGGCCATGATCGCGACGAAGTAGGGGCCGGCAAGCCAGATCCCGTGCGACTGCACAAGCGCGAGAATCGAGGCGCCAGCCGTCACGCCCAGCAGCGACAGGACCATGCGCCGCTCACCCTCCAGTGGCTTCTCTCCGGGCGGGCCGTCCCAGTCAGGCTGGGAGGCGAGGCTGCTCCCGATCATCAGCGCGAAGCCGAGCAGGACGATCAGACCCCTGCCTTCGAATCCCGGGCGCGGAGTGGTCACGAATGTGACGACCACGACGGCAAGCAGCCAGGCGGTGCCGATACTGCGCAGCGCGACGGCCTCGAACGGCGCGGTATGCGGCTTCTCGCAGTCACCCCGGGTCATCCACGCACGGATCCTGCGTACGGGTCTGAACATCACCACTCAACGATAAGACGCACGGCAGGCGCCCGTCATCGGCCGTTGGTTGGAGCGTTCGAGCCGGCGTCTCCACCCGCGGGTGGAGACACAAGATCGACCCGCGAGCCGATGTGCGGCCGGTGCCGTGACCGTAGCTTGGTGGCCATGCTCACGAATTCACTCGACGCCGCCATCGCCGTGGCCGGTGCCGGCGTCTCGGACCAACGCGAGGTGGTGATCCGGGTCAGCCGTCTGGAGAAGCGTTACGGCGACCGGGAGGCCGTTCGCGGCATCGACCTTGAGGTTCGGCGCGGGGAGATCTTCGCGTTCATCGGGCCCAACGGGGCCGGTAAGACGACGACCGTCGAGATCCTCGAGGGCTTCCGCCAGGCGAGTGGCGGCACCGTCGAGGTCCTTGGCCACGACCCGTGGCGTGCGCTCCGGCAGCTGGCGCGCTCGCATCGGCATCGTGCTCCAGGAGTCCGGTCCTGAACCGGGGCTGACCGTCCGGGAGGCGGTTGCGCTCTACGCCGGCTACTACCCCAAGCCGCGCAACATCGATGAAACGGTGGCGCTCGTCGGTCTCGGTCCGCAGGCGTCCGAGCGCGCTGCCTCGCTGTCCGGCGGGCAGCGCCGCCGTCTCGATGTCGCGCTCGCTCTGATCGGGGATCCCGAGCTGATCTTCCTGGACGAGCCGACGACCGGCTTTGATCCGTCCGCACGGCGGGCCTCATGGGAGGTCGTGGACGGTCTGCGCAGGCTGGGTAAGACGATCTTCCTCACCACGCACTACATGGAGGAGGCCGAGCGCCTGGCGGACCGGATTGCGGTCATAGCCGGCGGTCGTATCGTCGCGGAGGGCACACCGCAGACACTCGGTGGCCGCCGCCTCGAGGCCTCACAGATCAGCTTTACACTCCCGCCGCCGAACACAGGCGACGAGCTTCCACCGGCGCTCGCCGAGCGCATTGAGCTCGAGTCCGACGGTGCTCTGCGCCTGCGGAGCTCGACCGTGACAGCCGACCTGAACCTGCTGTCCGGCTGGGCCCTGGACCGCGAGCTCGAGCTCGAGGACCTCGTGGTCACACGGCCGACGCTGGAGGACGTTTACCTGCAGCTGACCGACGACCAGGAGAGAACGAAATGAGTGTGGTGCGGATGGACGGCCCGTCGGCCGCTTCGCGGGGGTGGCTCGCGCTGCTGATGCATCAGGCGAGCAACGACCTGCGCATCAGCCGTCGCAATCCGAGGGCCCGCTTCATGGGGTTTCTGTTCCCGATCGTGCTGCTGGTCGTCTTCGACAGCGTCTGGGGTCACCTGTACACCACCGTTGACGGAAGTCGCGTGAAGCTTGACGTCTTCTACCTGTCGGGAATCATGGCGATGTCGATCGTCGTGAACTCATACGCGGGACTCGTGATCTACATCTCGACATTGCGAGAGACCGGTGTGTTGAAACGGCGGCGTGCGGCGCCGGTGCCGGCGGCGATCCTGATCACAGGTCAGGCGCTCGCGACCGTGGCGACGACCGCGACATGCGTCGCCGTCCTGTTGGTCGTTGCGAAGGCTCGCTTACGGCGTGGGCATGGCGGCCCCGTCGCTTGCTGCTGTCGCATGCACGACGGTCGTGGGGACGCTCGCGTTCGCCTGCATCGGTTACGCGGTGTCAGGTCTGATCGGCTCGCCCGACGCGGCCCAGCCGGTTGTTCAAATGACGATGCTGCCGCTCTGGTTCATCTCCGGAGTCTTCATTCCGGTCGCGAGTCTCGGTGCCGGCCTCAGGACGGTCGCCCAGATCTTCCCGGTCGAGCACCTGGCCAACAGCATCAGCCTGGCGTCGGTCAACACGACCTTCGCCGGTTCGCTCTCGGTCAGGGACCTGCTGGCGCTTGCCGCCTGGGCGATCGCCGCCGCCGCGCTGGCGGCCTGGCGCTTCAGCTGGCTGCCTTCCGGGGCATCGGCATGAGCGGGGTCGATGCCGAGTCGGTCATAGCCGCCGCTCGCGCTGTCGACCTGCGGAAGAGTTATGGCAGCGGCGACTCGTTGGTGAAGGCGCTTGACGGTGTGGACGTGACCTTCGACCGTGCCTGTTTCACCGCGGTGATGGGGCCGTCAGGATCGGGCAAGTCGACGCTGATGCACTGCATGGCCGGCCTCGACAAACCGAGTGGAGGCCAGGCGTTCATCGGTGACCGGGAGCTCGGGTCGCTCGATGACTCCGGGCTCACAGACCTCCGCCGTCAGCACATCGGCTTCGTGTTCCAGTCCTTCAATCTGGTACCGACGCTCACAGCGGGAGAGAACATCACGCTGCCGCTGGACCTCGCAGGCCAGGATGTGGAGCGGGCCTGGTTCGAGCTGCTGGTCGGCGAGCTCAGGATCGCTGACCGCCTCACACACCGGCCGAGCGAGCTTTCAGGGGGCCAGCAGCAACGCATCGCGTGTGCTCGAGCGCTGATCGGAAAGCCCGAGCTGATCTTCGCCGACGAACCGACCGGCAACCTCGACTCGAACTCCTCAGCAGAGGTGCTCGCCTTCCTACGGCGCGCCGTCGACGAGCACCAGCAGGCGATCGTGATGGTGACCCACGATCCCGCGTGCAGCCGCGTCAGCGGATCGGGTCGTATTCCTCGCCGACGGACGGCTCGTCGGGGAGCTGGTCGCGCCCACCGCGGATTCGGTGCTCGAGGCGATGAAGAACCTGGGCGAGTGACGCGATGCGAAGGGTGACCCTCCGCGGCCTCGCGGCAAGGAAGCTGCGCCTGGTGCTGACGGCACTGGCGATCGTGCTCGGTGTGACGTTCGTGACAGGCACGCTGGTGCTCAGCGACACGCTGAACCGTACCTTCGACAACCTCGTCGGCAATGTCTACCAGCACGTCGACTTCGAAATTCGCGGTACCGAGACGCTGAGCGGCATCAGCAACACCGGCGTCGACTCGACCGCGAATCGCAGGCCGGTGCCGCAATCCGTCGAGGCCTCCGTGCGACGGCTCTCCGGCGTGAAGTTCGCCTACGGCTCGGTCAGCGGCTACGCCCAGCTCGTATCGCCCAGCGGCGACGCGATCGGAAACAGCGGCGCCGCGCTCGGCTTCTCCTTCGACCCCAATCCGCAGCTGTCCGCCCTGAGGCTCGTCGAGGGCAGGGCCCCGACGACCAACGATGAGGTCGTGATCGACAAGCACACCGCCGACAAGCACCATTTCAAGGTGGGGGATCGCATCCGGATTCTGCTTCCGAATGGGCACCAGACGTTCACCGTCTCCGGGGTTGTGACGTTCGGCAGCGATGACAGCCTCGCGGGAGCGACGATCGCCGCGTTCCACCTCCCGACCGCCCAGCGGCTGTTCAACTCCGTGGGCCACTACGACACGATCAATGTCCTCACCGACCCGGGCGCGAACAAGGTGACCGTCCAGCGTGAGATCGCCAACGTCCTGCCCAAGGATGTCGAGGTCGTCAGCGGTCAGACGGTCGCCAACGAACTCTCGCAGACGATCCACAACGAGCTCTCGTTCCTCTCGACCGCGCTGCTGATCTTCGCTTTCATCTCACTGCTCGTCGGCAGCTTCACGATCTTCAACACGTTCTCGATCACCGTCGGGCAGCGCACGCGTGAACTCGCGCTGCTGCGCGTAGTCGGAGCCAGCCGGCGCCAGGTGTTCCGCTCGGTGTTGACCGAGGCTGCTCTGACGGGGCTGATCGCTTCGCTGATCGGCCTTGGGCTGGGCGTCGCGGCCGCGGTGGGTCTCAAGGCTCTGCTCGGTGCATTCGGGCTGACGCTGCCGTCGGCGCCGCTCGTGTTCGAGGCACGGACCCCGATCGTCGCGCTGGCCGTCGGCATCGGCGTGACGACGCTGTCGGCGATCGTGCCGGCGCGTCGCGCTGTGCGGATTCCGCCGGTGGCGGCGCTGGTCGCGCACGAGGCCGACGAGTCCGCGCCGCTGCGGCGCCGGCGCCTGATCATCGGAGCGGTCTGCATGACGTTCGGGATCCTGCTGTTGGTTCTGGGGCTGATCAACGCCAAGATCGCATCGGTCGGGCTGGGCGCGCTCGCGGTCTTCATCGCGACGGTGGTGCTCGTGCCCGCGGTCGCGGCCGCGCTGGCCGGTGCGATCGGCAGGCCCCTGGCCCGGGTACTAGGCACGCCAGGGCGGCTGGGGCGCCGAAACGCGGCCAGAAATCCGCGCCGGACCGCCCAGACCGCGGGTGCCCTCATGATCGGTCTGGCGCTCGTCTCGACGATCGCCGTGCTCGGGGCGTCGCTTTCGGCGTCCGCCAAGAGCGAGGTCGAGAGCGCGCTGGCCGCCGATTACATCATCGGGGGCTCGGACTCGATCAGTCCCGCCGTTGCGACCACTGTTGCAGGGTTGCCCGCCGCCGCTGCGACAACCGCCGTCTACTCGGGACAGTTCGATGTGCGTGGCTCCCTACAGTCGCTCGGCGCTGCTTCAACCGATGGGCTGCAGCGGACGGTCAAGCTCGCGATCGTCGCCGGGCGCGGTGCTTCAGCGATGGCCGCCGGCGAGCTGCTGGTCGACACCAACACAGCCAAGACTCGGCGGACTGCACGTCGGATCGGTCGTGCCGGTCACGTTTGCGCAGACCGGCAGGATGACGATGCGCGTGGGGGGGATCTACAAGTACAACCCGCTGGTCGGCAGCTACCTGACCGGGGCTCACTTCTTCCTCAGGCACTTCGATCACCCCCTGCTCGACGCGGTGCTGATCACCACCGCCCCCGGTACGAAGAACTTCGAGCACACGCTCAACGTGGCGCTCAAGGACTATCCGAACCTGAGCATCCAGAGCCGAGCTCAATTCGAGCAGTCGGAGCAGAAGAGCATCAACGAGCTGCTGGGGCTTATCTACGTGCTGCTGGCGCTCGCGATCGTGATCGCGCTGATCGGCATCGTCAACACGCTGATGCTGTCGGTGTTCGAGCGAACGCATGAGATCGGCCTGCTGCGCGCGGTCGGCATGCGACGACCGCAGGTCAAGTGGATGATCCGTTCGGAGTCGGTCATCATCTCCGTGTTCGGCGCTGTGGTCGGGATCGTCGTCGGCACCGGGCTAGGCCTCGCGATGTCGTCCGCGTTGCGCAACAACGGGGTCACCACCCTCGCCGTCCCATTGCCGACACTGATCATCTTCCTGATCCTCTCCGGGCTGCTCGGGCTCGGCGCCGCCAGCTGGCCGGCGCGCCGGGCGGCGGCCCTTGACGTGCTCCAGGCGATCGCCGCCGAGTGAGCCCGCGCTCAGCGCGCGAACAGCATCCTGCGGCCGAGCCCGAGCCCGAGGCTCGCATACCCGCGCAGCAGCTTGGACTCGGCCTCAGCCAGAACGGCGTCGAGCGCGGCGGCGAAGCGGCGCAGGTCACCCTCGGGGATCGTAAGCGGCGGCAGTGCCTTGATCACGTTCATGTGGTGGCCGGCGACCTGCGTGAGGATCTGGTGCTCCTGGAACAGCGGGACCGTGATCAGCTGGGCGAACAGTCCGGGCTGACGGCGCTCGATCGCCTCCCAGACGCGACGTGCCGCGCGCCCTGAGGGAGCGCCGAGCTCGATTCCCCACATCAGACCGAGCCCCCGCACCTCACGCACTATCTCGTAGCGATCGGCCAGCGGGCGGGTCAGCTGCGCGAGCAGCTCGCCCATCTGTGCCGCGCGTGCGACGAGCCCGTCGCGCTCGATGACCGCCAGGGTCGCCAGGCCGGCTCCGGCGGCGAAGTCGCCTCCGCCGAAGGTCGAGCCGTGCACGACGCTGTTCTCCATCGAGTCGAAGGTCGCATCGAATACGGCCCGGCTGGCGAGCAGCGCCCCGACCGGGACGTAACCGCCCGACAGCGCCTTTGAGAGCGTCACCATGTCCGGTTGCACGCCCCAGTGCTCCAGCGCCAGGAAGCGCCCGGTGCGGCCCAGGCCGGTCTGAACCTCATCGACGATCAGCAACGCGCCGGAGTCATGGCAGAGTCTCTGGGCGCCGAGCAGGTAGCCGTCGGGAGCGACGTAGACGCCCTTGCCCTGCACCGGTTCGACGATGAAGGCTGCGACATCGCCCCTGCCGAGCTCCCGCTCGAGCGATCCGAGGTCGCCGAAGGGCACCGGCTCGCAACCGGGCAGCAGCGGCCCGAAGCGTTCGCGGAACTCGTCATTGCCGTTGACCGACAGCGACCCAAAGGAGAGCCCGTGGAAGCCGCGCTCGCAGTAGAGGATGCGGGTACGTCCGCTGGCGGCGCGGGCGAGCTTCAGTGCCGCCTCAACCGACTCGGTGCCGGAGCTTGTGAGCACAGCCGCGTCGAGCGGCGCCGGTGCGCTCTGCACCAGCTGCTGCGCCAGCAGCCCAGCCCGCAGCGAGGTTCCGAGCTGCGGCAGACTCGGCGGGTCGCTGTCGATCAGCCGCTTGAGCTGATCCTTAACGTACGGGTGGTTGCGCCCGAGCCCAAAGACGCCGTAACCCGCGTACAGGTCGAGGTACTCCCGACCGGAGTCATCGATCAGATAGGGCCCGATCCCCCGCACCCATTGCCGATCGAAGCCCAGCGTCTGCAGCACGCGGCCGAGCTGGCGGTTCAGGTAGCGCTGGTTGAGCTCCATGGCCTCACCGCCATGCAGCGCGTTGCGGAGGGTCAGGTCGTTAACCTCCGCGTTAGCGGCTGTGTTGTCGGAGTCGGGGATCGGAACGGCCATTTCAGTAAGAACGAGTCGGAGTTTCAAATTATGGATGCCCTGAGCCGCCTGCGTGACCAGTTTGCGGCGAGCGCCGAAGCGCTCGCGGGTGGACCCGACGTCCCCCTCGACGGTGCCGACGCGGCGCTGCGCCGTGCTGTTGAACATCTGCTCTCACTGCAGGATCCGGACGGCTGGTGGAAGGGGGAGCTCGAGACCAACGTGACGATGGACGCCGAGGACATGCTGCTGCGGCAGTTCCTCGGGATCCGCGAAGCCGACGCCACGGAGCGCTGCGCCAGTTGGATCCGCTCGCAACAGCGCGATGACGGCACCTGGTCGAACTTCTACGGCGGCCCGGCCGACCTCTCGACGACGATCGAGTCCTACGTGGCGCTGCGCCTGTCCGGTGACGAGCCTGACCAGGAGCACATGCGCGCCGCGGCGCAGTATGTTCGCGGCGCCGGCGGCCTCCAGCGGGCTCGGGTGTTCACCCACATCTGGCTGGCGCTTTTCGGCGCATGGTCCTGGGACCAGCTGCCGGCGCTGCCGCCCGAGCTGATTCTGCTGCCCAGCGAGGTGCCGCTGAACATCTACGATTTCGCCTGTTGGGCCCGGCAGACCGTGGTGGCCCTGTCGGTGGTGCTGGCGCTGCGCCCGGTGCGGCCGCTGCCGTTCGCGCTCGACGAACTCAGCGGGGCCGCGCCATTCGCGCCGACACAGGGCTCAACGGCGCTGGGCCGCGGTCTGGTCCTCGCCGATCGGCTGACGCAGGCCTACCAGCGTCATCCCGTGGGACCGCTGCGCCGGTTCGCGCTCGCGCGCGCCGAGCGCTGGATCGTCGACCGCCAGGAGGCCGACGGCGGTTGGGGCGGCATTCAGCCGCCATGGGTCTACTCGCTGATCGCACTGAACCTGCTCGGTTACGAGCTCGACCACCCGGTGATGGTGCGCGGCCTCGCCGGGATGCAGGACTTCACGATCGATGAAGGCCCACGTCGGGTCGAAGCCTGCCAGTCGCCCGTGTGGGACACAAGCCTTGCGGTGATCGCCCTGCGCGATGCAGGCATCGCAGCCGATGACGCGGCGCTGGTGCGGGCAGCGGGCTGGCTGGTCGACCAGCAGATCCTGCAGCGCGGCGACTGGGCCATGCGCCGGCCGCAGCTGCGACCCGGCGGCTGGGCGTTCGAGTTCGCCAACGCCAACTACCCCGACATCGATGACACCGCTGAGGTCGTGATGGCCCTGCGGCGCGTGCAACATCCCGACGCTGAACGCGTCCAGACGGCGATCGACCGCGGCGCCGAGTGGCTGGCGGGGATGCGCAGCTCCGACGGAGGGTGGGGAGCTTTCGACGTCGACAACCGCCGGGCGTTGGTGCGGGAGATTCCGTTCTGTGACTTCGGCGAGGTGATCGACCCGCCGAGCGCCGACGTGACCGCTCACGTGGTCGAGATGCTGGGCCTGCTCGGCCGTGGCGAGGAGGAGCTGACTCGCGACGGTGTTCGCTGGCTGCTCGACAACCAGGAGCCGGATGGCTCATGGTTCGGCCGCTGGGGTGTCAACCATGTCTACGGCACCGCCGCGGTGCTGCCGGCGCTGGTCGCCGCCGGCATCTCGCCCAGCGGCTCTCCGATACGCAGGGCCGTCAGCTGGCTTGAGGTCCACCAGAACGCCGATGGCGGCTGGGGCGAGGATTGCCGCTCCTATGACGATCCGGCGTGGATCGGCCGCGGTGAAAGCACGCCGTCGCAGACGGCGTGGGCGCTGCTCGCGCTCGCGGCGGCGGACCAACGCGACTCGGACGCGGCCGCCCGTGGAATCGACTGGCTGGTTGTCAACCAGCGGGCCGACGGCGGTTGGGACGAGGATCACCACACCGGCACCGGCTTCCCCTCGGACTTCTACATCAAATATCACCTGTATCGCCTGGTCTTCCCCGTGATGGCGCTGGGGCGATGCCTGCGATGAGCACGGTCGCCAGGCTCGACATCGCGGCCCTGCCGACCCGCGAGCAGGTGCTGCCCCAGGCAGGGAGCGAGAACTTCAAGGTCGCAAGCACGATCCTCGGTAGGCAGCGCGCCCGCCACCTGACGGCGATATACGGCTTCGCGAGGTTGGTTGACGATGTCGGCGACGAGACCGAGGGCGATCGCCTGGCGCTGCTCGATCTGGTCGAAGTCGAGCTGCACCGCGCGTTCGCGGAGCCGGGCGCTGACCCTCCGCGACATCCGTTAATGCAGGAGCTCGCGGAGACGATCCGCGACTGCTCGCTACCGATCGGCCCGTTCGAGCGGCTGATCGAGGCCAACCGGCTCGATCAGGTCGTGAAGCGCTACGAGAGTTTTGCGCAGCTCTACGACTACTGCATGCTCTCGGCGGCGCCTGTGGGTGAGCTGGTGCTGCATGTGTTCGACGCCGCCACGCCCACGCGGATCGCCCTATCAGACCGCGTCTGCGCCGGTCTGCAGGTGGTCGAGCACCTGCAGGACATCGCCGAGGACCTGGGCAACGGCCGTATCTACATGCCACGTGAGGACCTGAACCACTTTGGCCTTGAGGAGAGCGCGTTGGCGGGCGAGTCCTCAGCAGCGCTGCGGACGCTGATCGGGTTCGAGGCGGCCAGGGCCAGGGCCCTGCTCGGCAGCGGCGCGCCGCTTGCGCGCACGCTGCCGCTCGCGCCGCGGTTCGCGGTCGCGGGCTTCGTTGCCGGCGGCCTGAACGCGCTCGAGGTTCTGGAGCACGGCCACGCCGGGCGCGCAGCCTACGCGCGGCGTCTGCTGAGGACGGCGGCGGGTCGATGACGATCGCGGCGATCGAGGCCGAGTACGCCTACGGGCAGTGCGAGCGGATCACGCGCGCCAGCGCGGCGAACTTCTACTACGGCATCAGGCTGCTTCCCCGCGTCAAGCGCCGGGCGATGTGCGCGGTCTACGCGTTCGCGCGGCGTGTCGATGACATCGGCGATGGCGATCCCGGCGACGGCGCTGCAGGCGTCGGCACCGGCGCGGGTGCCATGGGCGCCGCGGACGAGCGGCTGCAGCAGCTCGCCCGCGAGCGCGGCCGCCTGGCCGCGCTCGCCGAGGATCAGGTCGACTTCGAAGACCCGGTCAGCGTTGCGCTCGCACACGCCTCGGCTCATTATCGCCTGCCTGCCGACGCCCTCGATCTATTGATCGAGGGCGTGGAACGCGACGTGCGGGGAGCCGAGTACGAGACCTTCGACGAGCTGGTCCGCTACTGCCGCTGCGTTGCAGGCTCGATCGGACGCCTGTGCCTGGCGATCTTCAGCGACGGTTCCGCGACGTCCGAGGCGCATCGGCTCGCGGACGACCTCGGTGTCGCGATGCAGCTGACGAACATCCTGCGCGACGTGGTCGAGGATCGCGCACTCGGGCGCGTGTATCTGCCCGCCGAGGACCTGCGCCGGTTCGATTCGCCAGACTTGGCGGTGGACTCGCTTCAGACGATCGCGCTGATCCGCTTCGAGGCCGAGCGGGCCGAGGATTGGTTTGACCGTGGCCTGCGGCTGCTGGAGCTGCTCGACGGCCGCAGCGCCGCCTGTGTCGAAGCGATGACCGGCATCTACCGGCGCCTGCTCGAGCGCATCCTCGAGGACCCGGCCGTGGTGACAACGGGACGGATCTCGCTTTCGCCACTCGAGAAGTCGTGGGTGGCCGCGCGCAGTCTCGTAACCGCCGCCGGTGCGGAGCGCAGCCGATGAGCGCCGGCCCGGTCGTCGTGATCGGTGGCGGCTTGGCCGGGATCACCGCCGCGCTCGATTGCGCTCGCGCGGGGGCATCGGTGACGCTGCTGGAGGCGCGCGGTCGGCTTGGCGGCGCCGCCTACTCGTTCGAGCGGGACGGACTGTCGGTCGACAACGGCCAGCACGTGTTCCTGCGCTGCTGCACGGCCTATCTGGAACTGCTCGAGGAGCTGGGCGCCAGTGCGCTGGTGACGATGCAGAAGCGGCTCGAGGTGGCCGTGGTCGCACCAGGAGGCCGCCGAGGCTGGCTGCGACGCTCAGGACTTCCGGCGCCGCTGCACCTAGCAGCCTCGCTGCTTCGCTACCCGTTCCTGGGCTGGCGGGATCGGGTGTCGGCGGCTTGGGCGATGCGACGACTCGGCGCGATCGACCTCGACGACCCGCGCAACGACGAGCGCTCGTTCGGCGCCTGGCTGCGCTCCCATCGCCAGCACGCGAACGCGATCGAGTCGCTCTGGGAGCTGATCGCGCGACCGACGCTCAACCTCACGGTCGACGACGCCTCGCTTGCTCAGGCCGCACAGGTGTTCCAGCTGGGACTGTTGCAGGATCCGGCCGCCGGTGACATCGGCTGGGCGGTCGCCGGATTGTCTGAGATCCACGATCGCGCGGCGCGCCGGACGCTCGAGGCCGCCGGTGTCGATGTTCGCACGCGTGTCACCGTGAAGTCCGTCGGCCCCGCGCATGCGGGGTTCACGGTCCAGACCAGTGACGGTGACGTGCTTCAGGCCGATGCGGTCGTGGTGGCGGTGCCGCCGAGCACCGCCTCCGAGTTGCTGCCTGCGCGAGCGGGATTGGATGGCGAGACCGGCACCCGCCTCGGGCGCTCCTCGATCGTCAACCTCCACGTCGTCTACGATCGCCGCGTGCTCGAGCAGTCGTTCGCGGCCGGTGTCGGCACGCCGGTGCAGTGGGTCTTTGACCGGACCGCAAGCTCAGGGCTCCAGAGTGGTCAATATCTGGCGGTGTCCCTGTCAGCCGCCGACGATGAGTTCGCTGTCGCACCGGACGAGCTGCGGGCCAGATACCTGCCGGCGCTCGCGTCCGTATTTCCGCTCGCCGGTGCGGCGACCGTGCAGAACTTCTTTGTCACGCGTGATCACTCGGCGACGTTTCGAGCCGCCCCCGGCGCGCGGGCGTGGCGACCCCGAGCGGCGACCGCCCTACCCGGTCTGGCGCTGGCCGGCGCCTGGACCGACACGGGCTGGCCGGCGACGATGGAGGGCGCGGTGCGCAGCGGCCATGCCGCCGCCCGTGTGGTCCTGGGGGTCAGTGAATGAGCGCCGCGGTCGCCACCGTCGCGGACATCCCGCCGGGCTCCGATGAGCTCGTCGTGCTGGCCCCATTGGCGGTCGAGGCCCGGGCCGTGCGCAGCGGCGCACCATGGGCGGACGTGCGGCGAACCGGGATGGGGCCGCGACGGTCCGCGCGTGCGACGCAGCAATCGATCTCGGGCGGCGGCGCCCGGCCGATCCTGATCGCCGGCTTCTGCGGCGCGCTTGACCCCAGCCTGCAGCCGGGTGACATCGTGCTCGCCACCGAGCTGCGCAGTCCGGCGGGCGTGATCGCTTGCGACGACCCGACGATCCTTGCCGGTGTGCTTCGGCGTGGTGGCCAGCGCGTTCAGGTGGCGCCGATCGTCTCGAGCCCACGCCTGGTGACCGGCGCGCGCCGCGAGGCTCTGTTCGCCACAGGCGCGGTCGCGGTGGACATGGAGTCGGCCTGGCTTGTGCCTGCGGCGCGCAGCCGTCCGCTGGTGACGATGCGCGTGGTGCTCGACTCGGGCCAGCGCGAGCTGCACCGGCCGCTTCACACCATGAGCGGCTTCGCCAGCGCCTACCGGGAACTGCGCCGAGCCTGTTCGCTGATACGGGAGTGGACCGAGGCGATCGGCGAGCGCGAGATCGTGCTCGCCTCGCCGCGAGCATCGTGCGCGGGGGTCGAACGTGCAGTCGAGATCGTCGAGCGCGCACTCGAGGTCCGCGGAGCGCCGATCTACGTCCGCAAGCAGATCGTGCACAACGCTCACGTTGTGCTCTCGCTGCAGGAGCGTGGAGCCATATTCGTCGACGAGCTCGACGAGGTGCCGGAGGGGGAGACGGTGATCTTCTCCGCGCACGGCGTCTCGCCTGCGGTCCGCCTGGACGCGCGAACGCCGCGGGCTCGACGTGATCGATGCCACCTGCCCGCTGGTCTCGAAGGTGCACGCAGAGGCGCGCCGCTTCGCGGCGGCGGGGTTCGACATCGTGCTGGTCGGCCATCGCGGCCATGAGGAGGTGGAGGGCACGCTCGGCGAGGCGCCGGATCGGATCCGCGTTGTTGCGGATGCGGACGAAGTCGCGGACCAGCGGGTCCGCGACCCAAAACGAGTTGCTTATCTGAGCCAGACGACCCTCGCAGTCGACGAGACCAACCGGATCGTGGATGCCCTGCGGGAGCGTTTCCCGGAGATCTCGGGGCCCGCTTCCAGTGACATCTGTTACGCGACGCAGAACCGGCAGGACGCGGTCCGGGCGCTCGCGGGCGACTGCGACCTGATCCTCGTGGTCGGATCGCCGAACTCATCGAATTCACGCCGGCTGGTCGAGGTCGCGGAGCGGGCCGGCTGCCGCGCGCTGCTGATCGGCGAGGGCTCGGAGATCGAGCCTGTCATGCTCCGTGGTACGCGGCGGATCGGTGTCACGGCCGGAGCGTCCGCGCCGGAGGCACTGGTCGAGGCGGTGATCGGTGCGCTGGGCGGACTCGGCGAGGTTCGTGTCAGCGAGCGGACGGTGGCGACAGAGGACATGCATTTCAAGCTGCCGCGCGAGGTGGCCAGAGGAGGTAAGAGCTGATGGCAGTGCCGATGAGACAGGCCGCGCATATGGGTGCATACCTGATGAAGCAGCGCCTGCGCGGGAACGAGAAATACCCGCTGATCCTCGAGCTCGAGCCGCTGTTCCAGTGCAACCTGGCCTGTGAGGGTTGCGGGAAGATCCAGCATCCGGAGCACGAGCTGCGGCGCCGCATGCCGGTGCAGCAGGCGATCGCAGCGGTCGAGGAGTGCGGGGCGCCGATGGTCTCGATCGCCGGCGGCGAGCCTCTGATCCACCCCGAGATCGATGAGATCGCTCGCGAGCTGATCGCCCGCCGGAAGTTCGTCTACCTCTGCACCAACGCGCTGCTGATGGAGAAGAAACTCGATCAGTTCAAGCCCTCTCCGTATTTCGCTTGGGCTGTGCACATCGACGGCCTACGCGAGCGTCACGATGAGTCGGTCGCGCGCGGGGGCGTGTTCGACAAGGCGGTTTCCGCGATCAGGGCGGCCAAGGCCAAGGGATTCCGGGTCACCACCAACACGACCTTCTTCACCCATGACTCACCCGAGGCGGTCCGCTCGGTGCTCGACTTCCTCAACGATGAGCTCGAGGTCGACCAGATGATGATCTCGCCCGCCTACGCGTACGAGAAGGCGCCCGATCAGGAGCACTTCCTGGGCGTCCGCCAGACGCGCGAGCTGTTCAGTGCGGCGTTCGCAGACGGGCGGCGCAAGAAGTGGCGGCTCAACCATTCGCCGCTGTTCCTGGACTTCCTCGAGGGCAAGGCCGACTTCCAGTGCACGCCGTGGGGGATCCCGTCATATTCGCTGTTCGGCTGGCAGCGGCCGTGCTACCTGATGGGCGACGGCTACACCGAGACCTACAAGGAACTGCTCGAGACGACCGACTGGGACCAGTACGGTCGCGGCAACGACCCACGTTGCGAGAACTGCATGGCGCACTGCGGCTACGAGCCCACCGCCGTGGTTGCGTCGACACGGTCGCTGAAGCAGTCACTGCGCGCGCTCGTTCAGTCGTAGGGTCTGGCCTGGGGACCATCGGCCGCAACGGCAATAATTTTGGTGTGATGCGTAGACTTGGGCAGGGTCAGGTGGAGGACGGGGGCCCGCAGCCGGTGGCCGTCCGCCGTCGTCAGGCGCAGTGCTGAAGGAGGGTTGTCTTGAAAATCACGAGCTGGAAGGCTGTCGTTGCCGCGGTCGCGGCGTGCGCGAGCGCATCGCTTGCGATCAGCGGGACCGCGGCCGCCACCACCGCGCGCAGCTGCAACTCGATCGCGGCGGGCGTGAAGCGCGCTGAGCTTGCCTACACACATCAGTTCTCGTCCGGTTCCCCGGCGTTTCCGGGCGGTGCAATCGGAGTGGTGATGCCGGGCAGCGCGTGCACCTACACGTTCGGCGCGGCCGATCAGGCCAGCGGCCGTCGGGTCACCCCAACGACCCAGTTTGAGATCAACTCGCTGACGAAGCTGTTCACGGCGACGCTGCTGGCGCGTGCGGTCGCGCAGGGGCGGATGTCGCTGTCCTCGCCGGTGCAGGACTACCTTCCGTCGGGTGTGAGGGCCCCGGTCGATCCGTCGTGTCCGGAGAGCGCGATCACGATCGCGGATCTGGCAACGGAGCAGTCCGGGCTTCCGTACCAGCCGGCCGACTACGCCTCCTCGCGCGCCGACTACTCGCTCAAGCGGCTCTACAGGGATCTCGAGAAGAGCCGGTTGGCGCGCTGTCCGGGTAGCCGGTATGGCGCCTCAGACTTCGGCTACGGGCTGCTCGGTGACCTGATCGCACGCGCTTCGGACGTGCCGCTGGGCCGCTCGGCGCTGACGCAGGGCGCCGCCTACCAGTCGCTGCTGCGCAATGCGATCACCCGGCCGCTGGGCATGACGCGGACAAAGCTCGAGCCGCTCAAGCCCGACCCGTACCTTGCGACCGCCTACAGCGCAGAGGATTCGGCGCAGGCGCCGTTGACCGACGACATCGGCGCTCTCGCCGGCGCCGAGGGCCTGGTATCGAGCATCGGCAACATGGAGCGATTCGTCAAGGCGGCGCTCGGGCGTGGGCCGGCATCGCAGGCCGCATGGCTGGCGGCAACCGAGGAGCCGCTCGCGTCCGGCGCTCAGGCCGGCTACCGCAGCGGGCTCGGCTGGCAGATCGGAAGCGCGAGCTGGCTGCCGTCGAGTTTCCTGGTGGCGGGCGGAGCCTCCGCTGGCATGTCCAGCTACATGATGCTTGTCCCGTCCTCACACGTCGGTGTCGTGATCCTCAGCAACCAGGCCCTGCACGAGCCGAGCCATCCGGCTCAGCTGATCGTGCACGCGCTGACGCCGCACAGCAAGGCGCCGCCCGTCAGCTGAGATCCATTGCCTGCGCCCGGCCGGGGTGGACTGCGGATACGCGGGCCAGTGGGATGGGCTGGTGTCGCAAATCCCCCTGACAGGGGGACTTGCGACACCAATACGCATGCGGTCGGCTCGGTCGGCTCGGTCGGCTCGGTCGGCCGTGGCTCGCACTACAGGCGCCTGCGCTCGACGACGGACGTCGCCGTAACCAGCGTCAGTGGCGGCACGTCCTTGGCCACCGCCGCACCAGCGCCGATCACCGAACCGTGGCCGACCCTCACGCCGGGAGCGATCGTGGCCGCCGCTCCGATCCACACATTCGATTCGATCACGATCGGCTTCATCGTGATCCCATCAAAGCGTTCGGACGGCGCCACGGGATGTCCACTGGTGGCCAGCGTGACCATCGGCCCGATCAGCACTCGGTCGCCGATCGTGATGCCGCCGAGATCGGAGAACAGGCAACCCTGATTGACGAACACCCGCTCGCCGAACTCGATCCCGAGCCCGTAGTCGCAGTAGAACGGGGGATAGATCGTCACCGTTTCGGGGAGCGGTCTGCCCAGGATCTCGCCCAGCAGGGCGGCGCGGGCCTCGACGTCGCTGAAGGGCAGCGCGTTGAGGCGCGAGGTCAGGTCCATCACGACCTGGACGCGCTCCACGAAGCGCCGCGACTCGGGTGTGCCCGCCTGCAGACGCTGCTCAATCCGGCTATCGCTCACGCACGTGCCCGGATGCCATCCGGGCGAACTCGAACGTGGCGGTCCCCGTGGTGACCACCGGGTCCTGCGCAGCGAATGTGCGGAGCGTCTGCTCGTCTTCGGTTTCGACGACGGCCAGACCGTACGAGTCATCGTCGGTGAGGACCGGCCCGAACACGACCATCTCGCCGCGCTCGAGATACGGGGCCCAATGCGCCGCGTGGCGGCCCATGATCTCGCGCTCCGAGTCGGTGAGAGTCTGAGCGAACCCCGGACGTGGAGCAATCAGGCGCAGGACGAAGATCGACATGATGCGGACTCTACGGCACTGCGCTGACCCGATTCGAGCGGGTCTCTCCGTCGCCGCCCGGTGGCCTGACCCGGACCGCAGTTCGGCATCCTGCGAGCCGATGTCAGTCTCGCTCGACCATGCGCAGACCGTGATCGGGCGTCCACCACTCGATCACCAGCCTGGTGGCGTCATCGTTGAGATGTGTGTGCCCGACCTCGCGTTGAGCGATGTAGGCTGCCACCGTGATCGCAGACCGTCTACGTGAGCTTGGTATCGAACTGCCGCCGCCGTTCCCCCCGGCGGGCAATTATCTGGCGTGCGTGATCGACGGACGCGATGTGCATGTGGGTGGTCACGGACCAATAGCCGGTGACGACATCGTCCGCGGCAAGGTGGGTGCGGACCTCACGCTTGAGGAGGCGCACGACGCAGCACGTATGACCGGCCTCTCGATCCTCGCGACGTTGCATGCTGAGCTGGGTGATCTTGACCAGATCGAAAGGATCGTGAAGGTCTTTGGGATGGTCAACTGTGCTCCCGGCTTCAACCAGACACCGGCGGTGATCAACGGGTGCTCGGACCTGTTGGTCGCGGTCTTTGGCGAGGCTGGACGGCACACGCGCAGCGCCGTGGGAATGGCCGAGCTTCCGTTCGACATAGCTGTCGAGATCGAGCTCACAGCACGTCTGCGCGAGCCTGCTCTGAACTAGCCCGCGAACGATCGGCGCCGATCGGCGGTTCCGGCGGACCAGGCGGAGCCGCTTCAGAGCTCGATCGGCTCTGCGGTGAGTCCGCCGCCTGCATCGCCGGTGTTGCGCGTCCCGCGTGGCTCAATGAGCAGCACCAGTGTCTCCCGGTCAGCTGTCGGGCAGTGCTCCACGCCGCGTGGAACCACGAATAGCTCGCCCTCCCGAAGGTCGATATCACGGTCCCGCAGTTGGATCGTGAGTCTGCCCCGGATGACGAGGAAGAAGTCGTCGGTGTCCTCGTGCTTGTGCCACACGAACGGCCCCTCGACCTTGACGACCTGCAGCTTGTACTCGTTCAGGTAGCCGATGATCCCGGGCTTGTAAGGCCCTTCAAGGAGCGCGAACTTTTCTGCGAGGTTGATCTTGTCGTGCATTGTCGCCTCTTTCCGATTCGTGTTTTCTGCGCAGGAATGCTGCGTAGAAAACACGGATTCTTGAGCAATCCCGCGAAGCCCCTCGGATTGTTGCGAACCAGCGAGCCTTAGCACCCATGTGTGTGTTACTGGGGGTACAGCAGCATCGTTCCGTTTTGGTCAAGTCACAACTGCAGTGACCTGCTCGGTGATTCACCCAGGCCGGTCGCGGAGAGTGAGGAGCAATGGAAAACGGACCTTCCGTATCCCTGCGAACAGCACCCCCGAACGATTCGGCAGCTTCGTTGGAGGACCTGTTCAAGCGCTGGCAGCTGGGTCGCGATCGACGTGCTCGCGACGAACTGGTTGTGCGCTACATGCCACTTACAACGCGGCTTGCACGCCGCTACCGCGGCGCCAACGAGCCGTTCGACGACCTCAAACAGGCCGCCACGATCGGACTCCTGAAGGCGATCGATCGCTACGACTCGTCGCGGGCCAATGGCTTTCAGGCTTACGCGGTGCCGACGATCCTCGGGGAACTCAAGCGCTATTTCCGTGACAACTGCTGGGCGGTTCATATGCCCCGCGGTATTCAGGATCTGGCGGTCAAGGTGAACCAGGCCCAGCGCAGGCTGGCGACCGCCAGTGGCCGTTCTCCCACATACGCGGAGCTCGCTGAGTACCTTGAACTGACCGTCGAGGAAGTGCTTGATGCCGTTGAGGCCTCGGCTGCCCACTACGCAGTTTCACTGGATGTGCCGCATGAGAACCCTGAGGGAGAGGCGAGCACGCTCGGCGAATCCATCGGTGAGCTGGACCCCGCCTATGAGTTGGTTGATTGCGGTGAGGCGATCCGGGTGGCAGCGGTCCATCTCTCTGAGCGCGAGCGCAAGGTCCTTGCCCTGCGGTTTCTCGAAGACCGCACTCAGACGCAGATAGCCGACGAGATCGGCGTTTCCCAAATGCAGGTATCGAGGATTATCCGCAAGTCCCTGCGGCTGCTCTCAACCCACGTTGAAGGTCGGCCACGGTCTGCGCTCGCGAACCGCTGAGCGCTGGCGCACCTCTGACCGCTGAGCGCGCACCACACCGTGCGTGGGTACCGCTCGGTCACACAGCAGCTTGGGGTGGGTGGCTGCTGTGTGACCGGAGCGGCAGATGTCAACGAGTACCTCTTGCTCGTCAGCGTCCATACCAGCGGCGCCTGCCGCCTGTCTGGGCGCCGCCGAGAACGAAGCCCAGCAGCCAGAGTACGAGTGCCGCCAGCAGCACGAACCACAGGACGTGCGCCACAAAGCCAAACCCGCCAAGGACTGCGACGATCAGTATCAACACAACAAGAGCAACCATGTGTCCTCCTTGCTCGTCGTGACGGTGGGTCCGCCACTCCCAGTCAGTTACCCACCGGGCCCGGCTTTGAACCCGTTGGGGCCCGCCACCCAGTGGGGGGCCGTCCGGGGAGCCCGGACATGCGTCGATTAGAGTCATCAGGTCGAAACCAGATCAATGGCGGGTCTTCGAGGAACTTAGGGGATGAATCGCGGTCAGAAGGGTATGAAGCTGGTGTGATCGAAGAACCCGCGAGGGTTCGACTCGACTTCGAGAGTCACCCTGAGAACATTGCGCTGGTCCGGGCCGCACTGTCCGGGCTGGGAGACGCAGCCGAACTTGATGAGGAGCTGACCGCCGATCTCAAGACCGCTGTCAGCGAAGCGTGCAACAACGTGATTCTGCACGCGTACCCGGGCGGCACCGGTCCACTCTGCGTGCAGATCGAGGGCTACCAGGCCGGAATTTCCGTGACCGTCACCGATCAGGGAGGCGGTATCACCCGGATATCCGGCAGCCTGGACCGGATGGGCCTGGGGTTGGCGCTGATCAGCGCTCTGGCGGATAGGGCGGAATTCATCACCCCCGAGGCCGGCGGAACGCAGGTGCGGATGTGGTTTGCTCGGAACACGAGCATCCGGGAGCATCGCGGCGGATCCACCCGTCCGCCCTGGCCGGACCGTAGGGGGCGCGAGCTTGAAGGCGACCTTGTCGTCTGGTTCGCACCGGTTGAACTGGTTCGGTTTGTGATTGGCCGCGTGACTCGACTTCTTGCAGCGTCGCCGCCGGCGCGATTCTCGGTGACCCGTGTTTCGGATCTCCATGCCGTCAGCGATGCCATGGCAGCGTATGTGGAGCTTGCGGCCGATGGACACTTTGGGATGGCGTTGTCGAGCAGCCCGCGCCGGCTCGTGATCGACGGTGGTCCGCTCTGGCTGGACTCGGCTGGCGCGGGGCTTCCTCGGGCACCGCAGGATGAACTGGAGCGTCGCCGAAGTGAGCTCGCGAAGATCGTCGACACCCTCAGCACCGCCCCGTTCAGTGACGGCGAGTTGGTTCACCTCGAGTTGATCGACGGACGCGACAACAGCTGAGAATCGCTGGGGGTTCTCTCAGGCGCGGCCGAGTACGTCGTCGGGGTTGCTGACGACCGTCAGCTGACCCGACAGACCCGTGAGCGCGAGCAGCCGCCTGACCTGACCCTCTGCGTCGACCAGGACGAGTCGGTTGTCGGCGTTAGACATCCTCTGATGCGTCTTGACAAGCACACCGAGTCCGGTCGAGTCGATGAACTCGAGCTTGCGCAGGTCCACCACAACCAATGGGATGCCATCGACGCGACCAAGCTCCTCCTCGAGTGCGGTGCTCGAGGATAGGTCCAGCTCTCCATGGAGGGTGAGAACCGCCTGATGGCTCTCGGCACTCACCTCGACTTGAAACTGTTGCTGCAACGCTCAGTCAGAGTACACCGGAGTTCAAGCGTCGGAGTGCGCCGTGCGAAGGCGTGGTCTACTGTGCGGCCGTATGAACAGCCGGTGTTGAAGTGTCCTCGACCGTCAGCGGCTTGGCGATGCTTTCAAGACCGGTTCGTTCGGCTTTGATGCCGAACAGAAGCTCAGCAGCACCTCCGATGATCATCATCACGGCGCCGAGTCCGAGGGCGTAGAACACGTTCGTGTAGGACCCGGTGTTGATCAGACGACTGAATACCTGAGGGCCGATCACGCCACCGATGCCGGTACCGATCGCGTAGAAGACGGAGATACAGAGCGCTCGGGTCTCGAGCGGGAAAATCTCTGACACCGTCAGATAGGCGGCACTTGCGCCTGCTGAGGCGAAGAAGAAGACCACGCAGCAACATGCAGTGAAGGTGATGTCGTTCAGGTCGTGCGCCTTGAACAGCAGGCCGGTGATGACCAGCAGTACGCCCGAGAGGAGGTAGGTGCCGGCGATCATCGGCCGGCGCCCGATCGTGTCGAACAGCGGCGCCAGCAACAACGCACCGGCGAAGTTCCCGGCGGCGAAGACAGCGATGTAGTACGGAACGTTTCCAGACGGGGTGTGGAAGAACAGGCTGAGCAGGTTTCCGAAGCCGAACAGGATCGAGTTGTAGAGGAACGCCTGGCCGATGAACAGCGCCAGGCCGAGGATCGTTCGCCGCGGGTACATCGTGACAACAGAGCGGATGATCAGTGGGAGTGGGATCGTCTTTCGCTGGCGCACGTCGAGCGGCTCCTCGTCGGGCTCCGCGAGTGTCTCTCCAGTCTCCTCGCGGACCTGACCCTCGATTTCGGTCACGATCTGCTCGGCCTCGCGTCTCGCGGCAGTGGATGAACAGCCAGCGCGGGCTCTCCGGGACGTTGCGTCGTACCAGCAGCACCGCCAGTCCGATCACGGCACCGAGCATGAACGACAGGCGCCAGCCGATGTTGATCGCGATGGAGGAGTTGAGCAGCAGCACTGCGAGTAACGAGCCACCGATACCTCCGAGCCAGTAGCTGCCGTTGATGGACACGTCGACTCGTCCTCGCTGACGAGCGGGGATCAGCTCGTCGATCGCGGAGTTGATGGCGCTGTACTCGCCGCCGATGCCCATTCCGGTGATGAAGCGGCAGGCGAAGAACCAGGCGGGTGAGAAGGTGAATGCGGTCAGCACCGTCCCTGTCAGATAGATGCCGAGTGTGATCATGAACAGGCGCTTGCGTCCGAAGCGATCGGTCAGCTGGCCGAACAGAAGTGCGCCGACGCAGGCACCCGCGATGTAAAGCGAGGCCGCCCAGCCGGAGACGTCGGCGGGGGTCAGGCCGGTGCCGGCGCCGGGTTCGGAGATACGGCTCGAGATCGAGCCAACGACGTTGACCTCTAGCCCGTCGAGCACCCAGGCGGTGCCCAGTCCTACGATCACCACCCAGTGGAAGCGCGACCAGGGCAGCCTGTCCAGGCGCGCTGGGATCTTGGTCTTGATCGTGCCAGCTTCGACGTCTTTGCTCACAGCGGACCTCCGGACCTGACGGGGTCGGTTGCTTCTTCCCAGGCGCCGACCTACCCGCGCAGGCCCGTGAATAATCTCGGGTGGTCTCGGGTGGTCGGGGGGGCGAGCGTCGTAGCTTGAGACGCGGCGGAAGCGGGTACGCTGGATTCAGGTGCCCGAAGTGGATGATCTGCGCAGAGTCGATCGGGAGACCCAGGTCTCGGCCCAGGCCGAGCCACGCCGCATCATGCTCGTCGAGCATGATGATGAGAACGCCACCCGCATTTCGAAGGCCCTGAATGAGGCGTGGCCGCAGGTTCAAATCGTGCTTTGCAACACGCTTGACGCTGCACTTCGATCGCTTGACCCTGCGATCGACTGCGTGTTGCTGGACATGCGGGTCGGCAACAGTGCCGCGCGAAATAACCTCCCGGCGATCGGCGAGCTCCGGGCGGTGGCCCCAGAGCTACCGATTGTGGCGGTCGTCGATGACGATAAGGACGGCAGCATCGCGCTGAGCGCCGGCGCTCAGGAGTTCCTGGTCGCGCGCCATTCCGACGGCCTCGGAGCTGCCCGTGTCATTCGTCACTCCGTTCAGCGCGGCCACGCCGAGCGGCTCTGGCGCGAGCTGGCATTGCTTCGCTTCCAGAGCGCTGAGACCGCCCGCGTTCAGCGAGGTCTGATCCCCAGCCTGTTGATCGACGACGATCGCGTGCTCACCCGGAGCGGGTACCGACCAGGCGACCGCAGGCAGGTGCTCGGTGGCGACTTCTTCGATGTGATTCAGGTCGCGCCGTCGAAGCTCAACATCGTGCTGGGCGATGTCTGTGGTCACGGGCCCGACGAGGCCGCCCTCGGTGTGCAGTTGCGCATCGCGTGGCGGACGCTCGTCCTTGCCGGAGTCCCGCAGTTGCAGCGTCTGGTGACGCTCGATCGGCTGGCGGCACAGGAGCGCCACGCACCGCACGTCTATGCAACGATGGCCGGGATCGAGGTCGACCTCAGCACAGGACATGCCAACGTCGCCCTGGCCGGGCACCCGCCACCGATCATTCAGGGTGGGAACGGCATGAGGCTGATCACCGAAGAACCCGGGCCGCCACTCGGACTCGATCTTCCACCGCGCTGGGCGCTTCACCCAGTCGAGTTCGGGGATGATTGGACGCTCCTGCTCTACTCGGACGGGCTTTATGAGGGCCGCGTGATGTCGAAAGGAACGCGTCTGGGAATCGATGGGTTGCTGGGAGTGCTCGCGTCCGATCGGCTGGGCTCGGTGTGGGATGCCGTTCCCGACAAGCTGCTCGATTTCGTTGAGGCGCTCAACGATGGTCCGCTCGAGGATGACGTGGCGTTACTGGCGGTTCGGTTCAGGCGCCACGACTGACTGCGTTTGCGATCTTGCCGTTCTTGTCCTGCACTGCCGACATGACGTCCAGGCTCGGCCTGCACCACGTCGGACAGCGTCAGCCTCTCAAAGCGTAGTCTCGCTGTCTCCGGTAGCAATCGGCTGATCCCCAGCCACACCGTGCTCCAGTCCAACTGAAGGAGGCTGCATGTCCCGTTTTGCGAAGGTCAATCTGCTTGAGGTCGAGGACTCCGTCGCGGGGCGGGTGGAGGGGCTCGAGGGCCGCTTCGGCCGTAAGCACCTCGATTCCCGAGATCTTGGGGTGAGTCTGTTTCGCTACGCCCCGAATCTGCGCAGCCCGATGGCTCACAGCCATAGGGAGCAGGAGGAGGCCTACGTCGTCATTTCCGGTTCCGGTCGGGTCCTGCTCGATGACGAAACCCAGGAGCTTCGGACATGGGACGTGATCCGCGTCGCCCCCGAGGTTGTCAGAGCATTCGAAGCCGGTTCCGAGGGGCTCGACATCATCGCCGTGGGGGGTCCCAAGCCCGAGGAGGGCGACGGCGTCCAGGCCACGCCGACCTGGCCTGCAGACTGACGTTGAACGCTGCTCACCTGTCGGCGCGGGGCGACAAGTTCTCGTCGGGTCGCGTACGCCGGCGGCCGCGTCGGACTTCACGTCTGAGCTGCAGGATTCTCGCGGTGCCAACCAGGAGGGTGACCACCGCGCCAGCCACAGCCGCGATCAGAAGAGCCAGGCCGAGCGAGATGTGCCCGCTGGCACCCAGGAACGAAACCGTGACCGACTCCGAGTTCTCGGCGATGAAGATGATCAGCAGTATCAGCAGAACGGTCGCCACGGCGATCGAAACCCAGACCCGGCCTGCGTTCGTGGGCTTCGATTTCACGGGGGCGCCCGCGTCCGTGACGACCGCCGGCACCGGATCCTGCTCGCCGGCTCCGAGCCCCGAGGACGCCGGTGTGGGGTCTGCAGTCGGAATCGGCTCGTGTTCCAGATCTCGTTCGGGGTCGCCTTCCATACAGGCAGGCTACCCGGCGAGGGCTGCGCTGAAGCGTCGTCGGCCAGCATTGAGCGTGGCTCGGTTGTCAGGCGCCGAACATCTGTTCGCGCGTTCCGTCCGGACCGGGCGGCACCATCCGCCGCCCGCTCATGCGAAGAAGCCTCCCAGAGCGATCCGCTGCCCAATGACCACCCAAGATCAGAGGACAACGAATCGCGCCGAGAGGCATCGGGCGCACAGCCCCTAACGCAATTGCGCCAACCCCGCCATTGGTTGTCAGAGCGGTGCGCGAGAGTGGACCTACCCCCGGCGTTCAGCCGCTAACGCGCCAGGTCGGAAACCAACCACTGGCCGTTTGACTCGCTGGCATCTCCGGCTAGCAGGTCGTGCTCGCCGCAGCACGCGCGCTTGTTCAGAAGCCCCTCAGGGGGATAAGGTCCTCGCCATGAACGAATGGAAAGAGACGATCACGCAGGCCACGGAC
Organism: uncultured Actinomycetota bacterium; assembly: GCA_963804615.1. GTDB lineage: Bacteria > Actinomycetota > Thermoleophilia > Solirubrobacterales > Solirubrobacteraceae > Palsa-465. The sequence continues at coordinate 19,839 of CAWDRA010000008.1, read as the reverse complement.
GCCAGATCTCGGGCGATCAGCCAGGCGCTGGAGGACCTTCCGGTCGACGACGACCCGACCGTATGGGTCGAAATCAAAGGCGAGAGGACGAGGGTGCACATCCTCTCCAGGACGACGATTCACGTCCTGACGTCGGAGCGGCCCGACCTCTCGACCACGGCGCAACCAGGCGCGGGGGACGAATTCGAGAGTGAGGCGACCTATCGCGCCGAATACGTGACATCCGATTGGGAGGTCGAGGGCGATATCCATCTGGCGACGCGACCAAACGGCGGAACGCTCGTCAGCCGGACTTGGACCTTCACCGGACTTACCGAAGATCTGTACATCGCCGTCGATCAAGACCTGCCCGACGCCAGCCAGAGACTGGAGTTCGCGCGCGCGCTGGCTCGCGTCGTTGACCAGGTCAAGGCCGTGGGGCGCGCCCAGCTTTAGGCAGCTGAGGTGGATCTGAATCATCCGTCCCGGCCGACGCGAGGGCGATCTGAAGCAGTCGGGCTAGGCGACGGGTGTGCCCGTGAGCCAGTGCGCTGGTGACCAATCCCCGTCTGGGTCGGTCGTTTGCCCTACCTCGATCAGATGACCGTCAGGATCACGGATATAACAGCGGATCTCATACTGGTGGTGTTTCGGAGGCGTCAGGAAGTTCGCGCCCTTGGCGCTCCAGTCGGCGTAAACGGCGTCGATGTCCTTGACCCGGATGTTGAGGAAGCTGCTGACCCGATCGGGGTCGCGGGGCGTCTCCAGCGTGACGGCCGGCTTGTCGTCGGTCGGTCCGCCACCTCCGTTGATGACGATGAAGCTGTTGGACAGCGCGACGTTGGTCGGCTCTCCGGAGAAGACGACCGTGCCGCCGAGTACCTCGGTGTAGAAGCGCGCGGAGCGCTCGACGTCGTCGGAGACGATGAAATGGGTCAGCACAATCTGGTCTGAGATCGGTCCGAGTTCGGCCATGTGGTACCTCCACTGGTTGGGTCGGTCACTCCGCCTGCGACGGGGCGTGCAGGGGACGTCCGGCGATCTGGATTTGATCAGGTTCGAGTCCACCGCTGAACAAATTCCACTAAACACACCGTCACTCAGCAGAATGCCATCGTCTGCGGTCTGATCTGAGACCAAAAGCCGAAAGGACATCGATCCGATGCCAGTCCCTGACTCAATCCAGAATTTCATCGATCGCCAGGCCGACGCGGCACCGGAACGTTACGACGACCTGCGCGTCGCGATCTCGAGTTCCCGGCGATCTTTCGGGATTTGGTGACGCCCGCCGACATCATCCTCCTGTGCGGCCCGATCTGGCTCGGCGATCAAAGTTCACAGACCCGGAAGGTCATCGAGCGCCTCTACGCCTATTCGAGCGACCTCAACGAGGCCGGCCAATGGGCCTACTACGGCAAGGTGGGCGCGGCATTGACGACCGGAAACGACGACGGAGGCAAGCATGTCACAGCGCAGATGCTGTACGCGCTGCAGCACATCGGGCTGACCATCCCTCCGCAGGCAGATACCTACTGGACCGGGGAAGCCGGTCCCGGTCCCTCCTATCTGGATCACGATGCCGGCGGGCAGCACAACGCTTGGGCCACCCGCAACACCGTATTCATGACCTGCAACATGCTGCACATCGCCCGGATGCTCAAGACCGCCGGTGGAATCCCCACCTACGGCAATTCAACCTTCGATTGGGACCTCACCCAGCCGGAACACCTCAATCCGGAATAGGTCCGCACGGCATTTCGCAGCTTGCCGGTCATCAACCAGAAAAATCACCTCCGGAACGTGGCCGCCTGGGAGGATCGTGGCCCGGGTTACACGACGAGCCGCGCTCGCAGAAGGAAGCACGCAGATGAGCCACATCGAATCGGCCCACCAACCGGAGCAGGCCGTGTTTAGGTCGGTGCTGCCCGAGGACATCGACTGGCAGCCGTTCTCTGCGTTTCCGCCGGAGGCCCGGCTCGCCGTCGTCGTTGGCAATCCGTCCGAGCCGGGGCCGTACGTCACGCGAGTGAAAGTGCCCCTGGGCGTGAAGCTGATGCCTCACAGCCATCCAGAGGATCGGGTGTACACGGTCATCTCGGGCGTGTTCTACATCGGCCTGGGAGATGAGTTCGACAGCGACAGGCTCCAGGCCTATCCGCCAGGAAGCGTCATCGTGCTGCCCGGTGGCACGCACCACTTTCATTGGGCGAAATCGGGTGAATACGTCACCCAGATAACGGCCATCGGGCCGCTTGGGATGGATTACGTCCATCCGCGCGACGACCCGCGAAACCGTTGAGCATTCCGGACAGATGAGCCCGCCGGTCGCGATCATCACGGGCGCTTCCCAGGGCATTGGCGCCGGGCTTGTCGCGGGATACCGCAGTGCGGGTTATGCGGTCGTCGGCGTTGCGCTGTCGTTCCCGCCAGCCGATCGAGACGAGAGCGACTACGTTGAGGTCGCGGGCGACATCGCAGATAGCGCAAACCGCACGATCGGGCGGTCGACCAGGCTCTCGACCGCTTCGGGCGGATCGACACGCTGATCAACAACGCCGGCATCTACATCGGCAAGCCGTTCACGGAGTACACGTTCGATGAGTACGCGGCGATCACGGCCGTGAACCTCACAGGCTTCTTCCACGTCACCCAGCTGGCGATCGCGGAGATGGCCGCCAGCGGCAGCGGGCACGTCGTGAACGTCTCCACGAGCCTGGTCGATAACGCGGACAGCACGAGGCCGGCGGCGCTGCCCGCCCTGACCAAGGGAGGACTCGTTGCGGCCACCCGTTCCCTGGCGATCGAATACGCCTCGCGCGGCGTCCGCGTCAATGCGGTGTCGCTTGGGGTCATCAAGACACCCGACCACGACCCTGCGTCCTACGACGGGGCTCGAGGCCCTCCACCCGCTGGGGCGCGTCGGCGAAGTCAGGATGTCGTCGACGCGATCCTCTACCTCGAGCGAGCGACGTTCGTCACCGGCGAGACGCTGCACGTTGACGGCGGCCAGGCGGCCGGCCGGTAGCACCAATCAACTCGCTCACACCCACCGGAAGGACTTCGAACCATGCGCTCGGACATCACCCCTGGCGGCACATTCCCCGACTACGAGCTGCCCGACCAGGACACGTCACTCGCACGCTCAGCGAAATCGCAGGGCGACGATCCGCTGATCCTGACGCTTGCGCGCGGGAACTATTGCCCGAAAGAGCACCAACAGCACCTCGAGCTCGCCGCCAACTACCCGAAGATCGCGGTGGCCTACACGAAGGTCGCCACGATCTCGACCGACACCCACCACTCAAGCCAGGAGTTCCGCGCGTCGATCGGCGCCCAGTGGCCGTTCCTCGAGGATCCGGATCGGATCGTCCAGAAGGACCTCGACATCCAGGAGTACACCGACACCGAGCACGACCCGATGATCCCGCACACGCTCGTGCTCAAGCCGGGGCTCGTGATCCACAGGATCTACAACGGCTACTGGTTCTGGGGGCGCCCGTCGTTCGTGGACCTCTGGCACGACCTGCGAGCCGTCAGCGCCGAGATCCGCCCCGACTGGGACCTGGCAACGCCCGGCCTGCGCGAAGCGATGGGATGCGGGCGACCTCTCGCCCTTCCACGGTTGGAACAAGCAGCTCCCGAACCGCAGAGCGACCGGACGCATACTGAAAGTCCTGAGAGCCACCAGAGAGCGAGTCCATCGCCGGAGACTGACATGACCGACCAAGCGAACGCCGGTGTGCGAGTTGCTGGGGATCGAACTCCCGATCGTCGAGGCGCCGCTGTCTGCCGATCCCCGCCTGCCTGCCGCTGTTTCAAATGCCGGCGGCCTCGGCACCCTGGGGCTGGGGTGGGCCGATGATGCCGGCGCCGTGGTCCGGGAAACGGCGGCCCTCACCGACCGACCGTTTGCCGGCAACTTCGTCCTCGCCTTCGATCAGCACCATCGAGTCGATCAGGCGCTCTCGGCAGGCCTGCGGGTCGTGTCGCTCTTCTGGGGCGACCCCAGCAGCTATGTCGACCAGGTGCATGACGCCGGCGGGCTTGTCATGCACACGGTCGGCAGCGTCGAGGAAGCGCGGCGCGCAGTCGGATGTGGGGTCGACATCATCGTCGCGCAGGGTTGGGAGGCCGGCGGGCATGTCTGGAGCGGCGTGGCAACGCTGCCGCTGGTGCCGGCGGTGGTCGACGCGGTGGCGCCGGTGCCGGTCATCGCCGCCGGTGGGATTGGCGACGCCCGAGGAGTCGCGGCCGTGCTTGCCCTAGGCGCGCAGGCCGCTCTGCTCGGCACGCGGTTCCTGCTGGCCGATGAAATGCCGATCCATGAGGAGTATCGTCGCCGCCTGATCGCCGCGACAGAGACGGACGCACAGTGGTACCCCAACCTTTACGAGGTGGGGTGGCCGGACGCTTCGCACCGCGCCATCCACAACTCCACGGCCGAGATGTGGGAGACCGCGGGCCGGCCGGTGCCGGGTGCTCGACCGCGAGAGGGCGAAGTGATCGCGCACTTCGAGTCCGGCGAACCGATCGTTCGATACGAACCCGCGCCGCCGATGGTTGGAACCACCGGCCAGATCGAGCCGCTATCGCTGTGGGCCGGACAAAGCGTCGCGCTCGCCAAGCGGCCACAGCCTGCCGCGGAAATCGTGGCCGAACTCGTCTCCCGCTTGTAGCGCTCCGCCAGCTCCGTGAACGCGTGTTGCGAGGTCAAATGCGTGCCTGTCACCGCAGTTCGCAGGAACCAAATGCCGCTGCCGACTTTCTGTCACCAGAGCGCTTGGTATTGGGCGGCTGTACGCGGATATTCACCCGAGGTCAGCGGACTGCCGTAATCAAAGAAGGACTCGAATCCGATCCGGTTGGACTTCATCCAGCTGTACATGCGGTGCACGTAATACGGATCATCACCGGCGTTGCCGATGCCCCATTCCGGGATCGAGAGCGGCTTGCCGTGCCGTCTGGCAAACCGCAGCCAGTAGTTCAAACCGTGTCGCTCGTCGGTTATCTGATTCCACCGGGCCGCGGCACTGGAGACGTGGTAGCCGTTGTCGTAGGCATCGACGCCGACGTAATCCACGTACGCGCTGCCAGGGTAGGCTCGCGTCGCGTCGACCGGGTCGGGACCGTTGTTGACATTCCAGACGAACCGGAAGGCGGCACCACGCACCGATCGCATGACCGTGACCACGCGTCGCCAGTAGGCAACGAACTCACCCGGGCTGTCGTCGCCATTGGCCGAGAGACTCCACGGCTCCCAGTTGCCGTCGAACTCCCAGCCCAGGCGAAGGAAGGCCTGGGCGTCGCCCGCCCGGACCAGATGCTCTGCAAGCGATCTGAAGGCACGGTCATACGCACCCGACGCCCCCTGCGCGAAGCTCTCGCTTCCACCCAGCAGGAGCGGGACCCCCAGTACCAGTGGAACTCCTCTGGCGGTGAACGAACGAAAGCGATGCAGCCACCAGCTCGGATTGCGAATGTCAGCCCACCCCGAGTGATTCAGGTAGGTGGAAACGATCGTCACCGGGGCTCCTCGCCACGAACCAAGCGTCGCCGCGGCCGCGGCGCCGTCAGCGCCGACGTAGAGGCCGGAGAGCGCCACCGGCGGATGACCGGCTCCGGCCGCGGGCAGGTGAATCGTGGCCGGACGGCGAACCGCCGCCTGACCCGCGAGAGCTCCGGAGACACTGGCTGTCGCCACCGACCCAGCGACCGCCAGAAACACCAAAACGATCTGTACGACTCGTGATCGCAGAAACACCAACCATACGAGGTCCCGCGGACGAACGAGTGTGAACCCACGACAATCAGACGATCACCGCGAATCCGTGGTGGGAGTGTGACGGGCGGGGCCGCTGACCCTGCCCGCTGTCGAATGAGCGATCGCGAGGAGTGCCAGCGGAAGCGGATTGGTTGAAGCTCAGGGCAGCGCAGCAAGCGCGCTCGCGCACGCGGTCAAACCGGAGGACTTGGCGGCGCTTGTCATCTGTTGCGAGGCGGATGCAACCGACTCCACCTCAAGTAGCGCCTGCTGAAGCTGACCGGCGGCTGCGGTCGTGACGGCTCGGCCGAGCGCCCTGGTTACGACGGCGAAGGCCGTAAGGAATTGCGTGATCGATGTACGGTCGGTAGCCGGCTCCTTGATCGCACGTAGCTTCGCCAGGGTCACCGTTGCGGTTCCGTGAAGCTCCCGGAGCTCTCCGGTCACGTGCGGAGACGTTTTTTTACCGCCGGAGGAGATGAGCGACTCGGCAGCGGTCGTCAGTCGTGTGATCAGCGGCCCGGTCGTCCGTCCTGCGGTCCGGCAGACGGCGTTGGCCCTGACGTTGTAGGAGCTCTCGCTCGAGGCGCCGCTTCCATTGCTTGCCACCAGCGCAACGATGACCACCAGCGCCGCCACGACGAACAGCGTCCCTGCCAGGACCGCTAGCGCCTGTCTCGACATCTCGACATCTTCGTGGGCATCGGGTCGCGCGGATCCTATACAACCCACGTGCCGCTGGCGTGCATTTAGGTGCGGTCTCGGCGGCAGGTGCGGTCCCGGCGGCCCGACGCGCGCGTCCGCAACACCAGCTGGAGACCGAGCAGCGGCAGCAAGGCCAGCGCGAAGAGCCCGCCATAGCGGAGTGGTCCCCTGAACGCGCCGGTGACGGCCCGCTCGACGATCGACTCGAGTCGCCGATGCAGGTGGGTGAGTGCCACGCGGTCCCTGCTGCTCGCGTGTTTAGCTGCGCGCGCGAACGTCCCGGCGAAGTTTGGAAGCTCGCCCTGGGGCGTGTTCCGGTAGTCGGCAAGGAGCGCGGGCACAAGCGAGGCCTCAATGCCCGGCGATAGCGGAGCAGCGAGAATCGCCCTGCTACCAGTCGAAAGTGCCTGGGTCGGAGCCTGGTGCAGCTGGTGGACGAACACGGGCGTTAGGACCAGGAGGCCGAGGGCGACCCCGCCGTCGCGGGCGGCCACGGTCTTGGCGGCACGAGCCGCCGCCGCGCCGGCGCCGCCCAGCGCGATGGTGGTCAGGCTCGGAACAGCGAGCCCCAAGCCGACTCCGATGACCCCGAGCATGACGGTCGCCCAGAGGATCTCGCGGTGGGTGACCAGAGATACCCCGAAGAGGCCCAGGCCAACAAGGCTCGCGCCGACCCCAACCAACGCTTCGGTCGAGCAGCCACGACCGACGCGCTCGGCTACCGCTGCGGTCAGCGGTATCGACGTCACCACGGCGGCGGCTGTGATCGGCATCAATCCCCAGACGATGATCAGCAGGATGACCACGAGAAAGAGCGCGCTGATCAATCCCGCCGATAGCAATGTAAGCCCCGCATTGGCCATCAGCACCGTTGGCGTTGTCCGCTGCGCGTTCCCCGTTTCGGCCGTCGGCTTGGCGGGGACGTCCACTAGGACAACAAGCACAATCGCGACTGTCGCCACCGGTGCCTGAGCCAGGAAGATCCAGCGCCAGTCAAGGATCTGGGTGATCGCGCCTCCGAGCGCCGGTCCGACGGCCATGCCGATGGCGGCGCTGGTCGACCACCGGTGCACCGCGGCGTTCGCTGTTCGAGCTCCGCGTGTGAGCAGCGGCAGGGAGGCGGAAAGCAGCACCGCACCGCCCAGGCCCTGGACACACCGGAACGGCACCAGGCCGGCCATGCCGCTGGCGACGCCGCAGCCGACTGACGCCAGGCCGAACAGCACGAGCCCCGCAACCAGCGCCGGCTTGGACCGGAGTTGGCCAGCAAACGGGATTACCATGGCCGCCCCAATGATCAGCGCCAGGTTGTAGGCCATGATCACCCACGTGACGTTGGATATCGACACGTGCAGCCGGGTGACAATCTCCGGCAGCGCCAGGACAACGATCGAGGCGTCAGCGAAGGCCAACGCGACCGCGAGGAGAATCGCGAGGTCACGCCGGACGCGGCTGCCGGACATGGCTGCCGAGCTTACTGCAGGCCAGGTCTCGGACTTGAAGGCCTCAGGAGCCCCTAACGGTGACTCAGGGCGGAGTGGATCGCGTAGATCGCGGGCACCACCAAAACCTGGCAGCAAACGTTCCAAGCCCAGGGTTTGCTTACCATTCCTTGACACATGCCTATATGGGTATATATGGTGTGGCGCATGGCCCGAGCAGCGACCACGACCGACGCATTCAACGCAGTGGCCGAACCGCGCCGGCGGCAGATCGTCGATCTCCTGGCTGACGGCGAGCGTGCGGTTGGCGACCTCGTACGCGAGCTCAGTCTGGGCCAGCCGCAGGTCTCAAAGCACCTGCGTGTTCTCAGGGAGGTGGGGTTGGTGGATGTGCGCGACCAGGGTCGACAGCGGCTCTACAGCCTCAACGGGCTCGCTCTCAAGCCAATCCACGACTGGGTGAGCAGCTACGAGCAGCTCTGGTCAGAGCGGTTCGGGTTGCTCGACGATGTCCTGCAGGATCTCAACAAGGAGCACAAACATGACAGTGGCGACTAGCGGCACAGCGAAGGTGACTCTTCCGGCCGACGACCAGATACTGATCGAGCGCGAGTTCGCGGCGCCGCCAGTCCTCGTCTGGCGCGCGATCACCGAACCCGGGCTAGTACGGCGGTGGTGGCATGCAAGCCGCGGCGAGATCACGGACTGTGAGATGGACCTGCGCGTAGGCGGCAAATGGCGCTACGCGATGCGGCCCTTCGGAGGTGACGAATTCGCCTTCTACGGCGAGTACCTGGAGGTTGTTCCCAACCAGAAGATCATCCAGACCGAGACGTTCGAGCCGTTCCCCGACGCCGCGGCAACCAACACCACGACTCTCAGCGAACACGAAGGCGTCACCCGCCTCCGCACGCTCGTGCAGCACACGACGGCCGAGGCGCGAGACCTGCACATCAATTCCGGCATGGAGCCCGGCATGCAGGATGCCTTCAACCTCCTCGAGCGGGTCGCCATCTCCCTCGCCTGACCACCCCACGGACCTGGAACCACCGCTCAACTAGCGCTCTTTCATGATCTCTCGTCCTTCGGGTGGACGGCAGTTGGAGCTTTCAACCGACCGCTTGCCGCCGAGGCTACTCATAGTCGTGCTGTGACCTCGGCGCGCCGCCACTTGTCGCGCGTGGATGCGTGCGGCTGAGGTCGGTCGCTGTCACAGCCGGTTCGAATGCTTCGATGCCGTCGATGACAGCTTCGAAGCGGATTGAAGCTCTTGCGTCCCTTGGCTGCGGCGGACCCGACGAGCGACACAGTCACAATCGACGTACATAGCGGGAGCTTATATGTGTTCTTGACTTCTAGTCTTGGACTTCTGGACAGGGGTGAGCGACTATCTGCAGCGCAGCACCCTCTCCTCCCTCAGAGCGCGCTCCGTACCGGCCCCATATCCCGCCTGTACGGAGCGCTCTCTACTTAAGCGCCGGCGCCGCTGCGCGAACACTGCGCCGGACGCAGCTGACGCCACGATTCGCTTTCGCATTTCCGCGCTTGGCGGCCGCGCTGACTGTTTGGAGACGATCCGCCACCGTTGCTGCAGAACGCAGGGAGCACAAAGGGAAGCGACTGTGGGAGTGTCACGGCTGCGAGCGGCTTCCGAGAAACGGTACGCAAACGGCCACAGTGGGAAGCGTTCTAAAGCAGAAAAGCCCTGCGACAACAGGACTTCTCAGCATCGGGGAGACAGGACACAAAGCCTGTACCCGTGGCGGCTATCGGACCTTGTGGCGGATTCGTGGCGGGTCCTATGAGTCCAACTGGGGTTTCTGCGGGATGTAGCCGGGTCTAATCCGAGTGTGAATTGAAACTGGCTCAGGGTCTCCAATAAGCAGTTGGAACACGACGTGGTCGCCTTGGCTCGGGCAGTCGCGTCCGCGCTGACACCCGGATCAAACGGTGTCGGCGTGCCTCAACAGATGGTGGGTCGGGGTGCTGCCAGCCGCGTCGATGGCCTCGAGGACCGAGGCCGCAGGCAGCGAGACCAGATGCAGGTCCTCGAGAGCCCGGACGCTCGAGGTCCGCGTGGTCTGGTGTAACACGCCGATCTCACCGAAATAGTCGCCCGGGAGTAGCACCGCGACGACCCGCTCAGCGATGCTTACCTCGGCCCGCCCTTCGAGGACCAGGTGTATCGCGTCGCTCTGATCGCCCTCCGCGAAGATGAGCTCGTGGGAGCTATGCCGTCTGCGGTTGGCCAGTAAGGCAAGGCTCGCCAGGCCGACTGCGTCAAGTCCTGCGAGCGGCGTCAACTCGCCGAGCAGCTCCGTCAGGGGCAACGCTGCAACGTTGCGCTGAACCGGTTGCAGCGCCGGCTCGTTCTCGGGTGCCGCGCCCGCCTCCGTGCCGGTGACTACCGAGAGGAAGCGGGCGCGATCGATCGCATAGAGGTGGGTTGGAGCGATCGCGCGCACTGTTGCGGCGCGGCGCGTGGAACGCAGTAGTGCCCGCTCGCCGAATCCGCGACCCGGTCCGATGTGACCGATCGGGTATGCATCGATCAGCACCTCCACCTCGCCTGAGTCGATCACGTAGAAGCGGTCACCAGGGTCTCCCTGCGTGATGATCTCGGTTTCCGGGTCGGCGTCCATCGGGACGACACTTGCAGCCAGCTCTTCGATGGACTCCATGTTTGAGCCCCGGAAAAGCGCGACTCCGTGTAGCCGCGTCACCATGTGGCTGCGTCCTTCGGCAAGCGCGTCGGTTCTACGCAGCCGCGCCCAGGTCAACAGGACCAGCGCAGGCAGCGGCAGTCCTGCGACCACCAGCGCTAATCTGAGTCCGAAGAGCGACACCAGCGCCGGCGCGGCCAGAGCGCCTACACCTTCGGAGACCAGCTTTAGAGACTCCATTACGCTGACGGTGCGCCTGAGCACATCTGGATGGAACATGCGATGCAACATCGACATCGACATCGCATCCGCAACGGCCATCGCGGTTCCCCACACGCAGATCAGGGCTAGCCCCAAGACCGCGAGGTGAGCTCCGCCTATTCCGGCTACTGCTAGCCCCGCGACCAGGAATGCGACTCCGCATGGGAACGCGAGTCGCTGGCGCCCGATCTGCGCGGCTGTCACGGGCAGCGCCAGCACCGCTCCCAGACTGGCGGCTGCCTGGAACACCCCGACGCCCGAGTTGCGCAGGTCGAACAGATGCAGGGCCACTACGACAAGGAGCGAGTTCCATACGCCACGGAGCAGTGTCCGCAGGACCCCCGCGCTGACCAGCGGCCACGCCTGCGAGTCGCGCAGAACCTGCGGAAAGGCGATCAGGGCCTCGTGGAACGGGCGCCGTGCCCGCGTAAGTCGTAGACCGACTACACGAACGATCGCCAGGCTGCACAGGAAGGGGCCACCCATCAGCAGGCCGAGGACCAGCATCACGGTCGCGGGAGAGGTCCAGTTGATCGCGAAACCGCAGACGACCGCCCCCAGCCCCTGGCCGACGGTCTTCGTGGTGCTGGTCCCGGCCACGGCCCGCATGAGTTCCGCCGGTGAGTTGGCCAGGGCCGGAAGGAGACGCTGATGGACCGGTCGGTAACCGGCTGCGACCACGGCGTCCAGCACGACGAGCGCCAGCGTGAAACCGAACGCAGCCCCGCTCATAGCCAGTACCGCCGAGCCTACGAGCAGCACCGTCCGGCTGAACGTGATCGCTGTCAGGGCGCGCCGAGACTCCTCGAAGCGCGGTGCGATCATAGTGGTGCTGGCTGCGCCGGCGAACATCCGGATACCGAGCAGCCCGACCGCCAGCGTGCCGCCCACGTCGAAGGCGTGCACGCTGAACGCAGTGATGAATCCCCACTCTGCCACGTTGGCCAGCCCGAAGGCGATCAGCAGATTCCTGAGTCCTTTGTTGCTCCACTTCTCCGCGAGGTCCGTGTGACGACCCGAGAGAGCACCAAGCCAACGCGAGGATGGAGTCCCATTCGAGCCGGACGAGCGGCTCATAAGGTGCCGGAGACCGAGCAAGACGGCAAACCTATCGGAGCAAGCTGCGCCGGTTGGCCTCAGGGGGTGGTTACCGCCTGAGGGTCCCCTCGGCCAGGTCGCTGTAAGCCTCGATAATGGCAGTGAGCATCAGTAAGCCAAAAGGGGAGCCGTGTAGGCAGACCCAGGGGCAAGATCGATGAAGGGAAGATCATCGCTGCTGTGCGCAAACTTCCCAACAGCCAGGCCGGCGACATCTTTGAAGAGATCGGCGGCCCTGCGCTTGGGGTATCTCAGGGCAGCCTCTCGCAAAAGCTCAAGGCCATGGTAGATCGGGGCGACCTGGCCAAGGACGGTCAGAAGCGAGGCACTACCTATCGGCTGCCGTGATCGGACACCCGCGGCGGGTTTGTCTGCCGGAGTGTGGCGGGTTCGTGGCGGCTCCGAGGGAAAATCAGTCCAGCGAAGCTTCAACGGCTAGCGGGCCAAACGTCCTGGATCGCAAGCAAACACGGGGGATTACGTCCTGTCCAGACTCTTCTGGACTCGTTCTGCCTCACAGGGACGGTAATCGGGGAGACAGGATTTGAACCTGCGGCCGCCCGGCCCCCAGCCGGGCTCTGGGGGTAGCTTCCAGGGGGCAAACCCTTATGAAATAAGGGCTTTGTGCGGTCGCGTGGTCTGCAGTTGTGCTCAGTTTGATGCCCTCAATGATGCCCTCTGGGGATCGACTGAGTCGGCTGCCGGCGAACGGGCTATTCCGGAACGATCGTCAACGAGGGCGTATGGGCCGGGCGGATGTTGTCGAAGTCGCGACGGTTGACCGTCGCGATCGTGGAGATCTTGAGCCGCTCCGCGATCGCCACGATGGATCCGTCCGTACCGCCGAGCCTGCGGTCCGCGTAGCGGCGCACCAGGTCGGCCATGCGTCGGACATCGTCGGCTGTGAGATCGACAAGCTGGAACGTGTATCCCGGGCCGTCGCCGAGGTCGTCTAGGAAGGCGGCCTCAGCTTGTGGGCCTATGCGGTCGTCGAGCAGATAACACGCCTCAGCGACGACCGTAGGCGGCACGAGCAATGTCTCACCCGCAGCCTGCGACAGCCACCGCACGCATCGAGCGTGTTCGGCGTCGCTCTCGGTCGCCCAGCGCGTAAATGACGTTCGTGTCGACGAGGATCACGCTGTCGGACGACTACCGGCCAAACCCTCTGGCCAGGATCTCATCGACCCGGTGAGAGGTGTCAGGTGCCCGCTTGAGAACTTGCCGACGAACGGTGATGCCCGGTCGGGCACTGGAGCGGTGGTCTGTCCGGCAACCAGCTCCAGGGCGCGCTCGGCCCGCCTCGCCTGCTCGTCTGTGAGCGAGTCGACCAGCGCGTGCAGATGTTCCTTGACGGTCAAGACTACATCGTATCTGGCCCTGGAGCGGCCGGACGCCGAGCGCCGTGCCCGCGTGTCCTCAGCAGTGGTTGGTGAGAGTCAGTGCGTGGTGCGCGAGGCAAGCGGAGGTGGGCTCACGGCGTTTGGCTCAAAGACCCCGTTGACCAGATCGGCCTCGTTGGCGCCGGGCGCGTAGTGGGTGTAGACCATTGTCGTCTTGATATCCGCGTGGCCCATCCATGCCTGCAGCGTCCGCAGCGGAACCCCCGCCGCCGCGCAGCGAGTACCGAACGTGTGGCGAAGGTCGTGGAAGCGAACCTCACGGACGCCGGCCCGCTTCAGTGTTCGCTTGAAGCGCTTGCTGACCTGTCCGCGCTCGAGCGGATGGCCGGTATGGGGGTGGCCGAACACGAGATCGTCCTCGGATTGGTAGGCCGATCCCTGGAACAGGAGCTCAAGCTCACGGCCGACGCGGTCGGCCATCGGCACGGCTCGGGACGAGAGTCTCGACTTCGGCGTGCGGAACTGGCCGCGGACGTACGGGCGCACAACTCGAACCTTTTGCGCAGCCCAGTCAACGTCCCGCCAACGCAGCCCGAGCAGTTCGCCTTGGCGCAGCCCGGTCATCGCGGCGGTGAGGTAGAGGGCGCGATCCACGCGCGCAAAGTCATCCTCGAGGACTGCCTCTGAGCGTTGCGCGATAGAGGTAAATCGCAGTCGCTGCTGAACAGCCGAGCCGTTCTCCGACCGTCTTCCACTCGAGGCGCTCGACGTCCCGAAGCGAACGCGCCTGAGCCGCGCGTGCGAGGGTGGCAGGCGTGTGTCGGCAGAGCGGCGCTGCGGCCGCGACTAGCAGCGCGTCGAGTTCGGCCTGATCGAGGAAGTGGATCTCCTGATCGTCATGCTCGGGCGATGCCGGTTTGTCGACCGTGCGGCACGGGTTGCCGTGACACCAGCCCTTCGAGACCGCGAACTCGAAGATGCCGTTGAGGTGCACGTAGAGGTTCCGCACCGTCTTCACTGAGAGCGTCCCAAGGCCTCGATCGAGCCGTCCGTCCTCGTCGAGGCAGGCGTCAATGAAGTCCTCGACGTCGTCGGAAGTGATCTCATCGATCGGCTTGTCGCCGAAGTGCGGCGTGAAGTGAACGCGCATCTCCGACTCGTAGTTCGCGAGCGTTGTGTCCGGCTTGCGCCCGATCCGGGCGAGCTGCTTGATCCGGCGGTCGCCGGCCTCGGCGAGCGTCATCCGCTCGGTCAACGGCGGCGGCGCAGCGTCTGTCTCGAGCATAAGCTCGCGCAGGCGTGCCTCGGCTTGTGTGCGCGTCAGGCCCGTCCGTGTGCCAGGCTCACGGACTGGGCCGAGCGATCGCTTCACGATGCGGCCTCGCACATACCACTGGCCGTACCAGCGATTGCCCTTGTCGAAGACCGCACCCGTGCCGCGCGGGCGACGCCGCGACGCTCTGGCCTTGCGGAGCTGGCTCGGCTGATCCTGGCTCACTGGATGGTCGACGTTATCGACTGGCTCGGTGGGCTCGTGCAGCAGGTTGAGCTGACCGCCGTCATCGACGCGTGAGCGCTTCACGGCCGCCGACCAGAGGACGCTCCCCGCTCCCGGGACTCGAGCCACGCGTCCAGCGATTCGCGGCGGAAGCGAACGGCACGTCCGAGACGGATGTGGGGGAGACGGCCGGCACGTACCTCCCGATACACCCAGTCGGTTCGCATTCCGAGGTACTCGGCAACTTCTTCGGCCTCAAGCAGCCGGGAAGCTCGCTCGCTGGCTCGCACCGGCGCAGCGACATTGTCAGCCGTCGAGACATCCTCGCGTGCGATCCTCACGACGCCGATCCTAGCTTACTTGCGCTATCTGCGCTACTGTTCTTTTGTGCCTGTTGCTGATCTACAGCCAGATCCCGATGAGTGGTTGACGGTCAAGGAGATCGCCGAGGAGCTACGGCTCACGCCGGCGACGATCCGGTCGTGGATCTCGAGCGGCACGCTGAAGGCGCGTCGCGCAGGGCAACGGAAATGGCTGGTCAAGCGCTCCGAGATTGACCGCACGCTTGCGCGTTACGAGTCGGAGGATCGTGAGGGAACGATCGACACGATCCTTCCTCCGCATCAGTCACCGCACTGGTCGCCGGAGGCCCTGCAGTACGTGCGACGGCCTTCGTGGCTCTCGTATGTGAGCCGGAACTGGAAGCTGAACGTAGACATGAGCCGCTACGCGCCGCCGAACGAGTGGTTCGTGCAGCGGCTTATCGACATCGCCGAGTGGAGCGCACGGAAGGCCGCGGCTCTGATAAACCTGGAAGGTGAGCACCCGGGGGACTGGTGGCAGGAGCAGGAGGGCCTTCCTGAAGGGGTTCTCTCCCATGAGCTCTCGCCGCAGGCAAACCGGCCTGGCACCAGCGCAATGTGGGCCGAGCTTGACGCCGCAGTGACGCAGCTCGATCAGGCGATGAGGGCGCACTCGGTCCAGCGCGAGAGCGACGCGCTCGTGCGTCTCTCCCTGGCGTTGCATGACGTGGCTGACCAACTTGCCGAGCGGAACTCATATCCCTGGCCGGAAACGACGTTCGTGCTTCGCACGTTCAACGAGGACCCGCGCCTCGGAGGGTCGGAAGAGCCCCCTGAAGGTGTGGACTGAGGTGTTTCGCACTGTGTCTTTCTCTGGTCTGTACCTGAGCCCGCCTGCGCCCCGTGTTTTCAAGGGTTTGAGCGGCCGGATGTGCCTGACTACCCGCCCTCCACGTGTTGCACAAGGTGGGGGGGTTCGGGTAGTCAGGCACATCCGGCTCGGTGGTGGTTGTCTGGGGCGCAGGCGGGCTCCGGATCAGTGGTGTGAGCCGGTCGAACGGATTGGCTGGGGAGGGGTGAGGTAGGGGAGATGGGTCGGGTTCTGGGTCCTGGTCCGGGGTCGATGGCAGGCTTGAAGTGGCTGGCGCGGGTTGGTCCTTCTCCTCTGGAGCCTTGGCGGTGCGCGATGGGCTGGAGCGAGGTAGCGGCAAGGAGCCATGCCAGGAGATTGGAGTCAGAGGGCTGGCTCGGGCGGGTGGCGATGATGTGGGGTCAGGGGTCGATGTTCTACGTCACGAAGCTCGGTGTCCGGGTGCTCGGCACCGGGCTTGGGGCGCAGCCGGAGCCGCAGCCGAACTGGTGGGCGCACCACAGTGCGTGCGCATGGACCGCCGCCTGGCTGACCGTCCGCGGCCGCCGGTTCCTCGGCGAGCCTGAGATCCGTCACAGCGGCGAGTGGGGTGAGCGGCTGCAGTGGTTGGAGGGGTATGGCCTGCGTAGGTCGGGGCATCGTCCGGACCTGATCACGTGGGCGCCGAACGAGGACGTGTTCGCGGTAGAGGTTGAGCTGGCCCGCAAATCGAGGGCGCGGCTGAACGCGATCCTGAGCCTTCACAGCGACTGGATTCTGCAGGGCAAGCTGTGCGCGCTGCTCTACGTCGTCGGCGACGAGGGTGCCGCACGCAGGATCCGCCTCGGGATGCAACGCAACCTCTGCCTCAGCGAAGGACGGGTCCGCATCGAGCTGCTCGACACCATCAAGCAGCAGACCATCGACGGGTTCGAAGCACGACGGCCCAAAGCTGTGCAAGCCGTCCTCGACGGGTAGAGACCAAAGCTCCGCCGATCTCCAGCCTTGACGGCTGACTCACTGTCGGAGGGATAGCGCTCTGTCGCCGACCGCGATCGCAGCCGGGCTGCTGTCCAAGACCACCGAAGAATCACCCAGGCAGATGCGCCCCCTCCGCGCAGACCGCGTCTCTTGGCGAGTGGCGGTGAGTTGCTCGGAAACCCGAATGCGGCCTCGGCCGTATAAAGGTAGCCCGCTTGGCCGGACGCTCATTAAGCGGGCGTAGCGCTTGGGTGAGGGCCTGGATGATCTGGTCGTGTGCTGTGGAGCGGGTAATGATCCGGCTTGGTGGTCGTAGGAAGAGCGAAGCAGCGTGCAGAGCCGTTCAGCCCCGCCTCAGCGTCGTAGGCTGGCGGTCTGAAGCAGTCAAGTGCGGGCGGTCAAGCCGTTTCATCGGGGAGTCGCTCGATTGAGATGTAGCGTTTCGCGCCGAAGGTCATCCAGTACGGAAACAACAACCCGCCCAACGCGCCGGGCGTGGGCCAGCATTCGATGACCGCGGTCTGGCCCTCGACGAGGTCAAGTTTCACTGATGGGCTCCTAGTCCAGGCTTCCGTGAGATGCAATTCATGTTCGCCTGGGTCAGCGATGAGCTTGATCGACTCGCCACGCGAAACGTAGCTGGCTGTCTCGCCGTCCAGCACGACAGACCATCGATTTATGTGGCTGGGGTACTGCTGCGGTCTACGTTGGACCCGTATGTGCGCAAACGCCATTCCGAGCACCCTAATACGAGCTAGTTGCTGGGATCGGCTCCACCGAGCATTGTCTCCCAGCGCAATCGGAGGGGTTCATTACCGTTGGCGTGTGGCGCGTCGTCGTCGCAGCCAGGACCGGAACGGGGCTTGGTCGGCCCGTCCGTTGAAGATCGGCCCGTCAGCCGGCGGTGGCACCGAGTAGTCGATCAAAGGTGGTTCCGGCTCCTTGGCGCGAGCCCAGTCTGGTAGGCGCCCGACCTTATCAAGCCGACGGGCGGTCACACCGCCAAGAACCAGAACGGCGAGGTAACCAGTCCAATAGCCGATCTGAACACCCGCGACCAAGGCGCCCGAGAGGGCTCCAATCAGCACGCCCCCTCCGGAGGCCAGCAGAACAGCCACCACGACCCCAGCCGCGCTGAGTCTCAGCTGACCTGCCGGCCCGACAGACTCGGGCGGTGTGCTCGTTGACGGCATTTTAAGATGATTATTCTAGGGCTTCGCGCCACGTCAAGGACTCCAGGCGACGCCGTCAGCCTTCCTGAATGTGCGCCCGCCGAGCCTCTCATGGGACGACAGAAGACGAACCAGCCCCTGTGTAGGCGGCCTTGTACGGTGTGAGCAATATTGGTAGACCGGGTTAGCTCACAGTTTGCCTTGATCGAGGTCGGCTGCGAGATCAATATCAAAGGGTGCGGTAGCCGCCCCGGCCACACATCCGACGGCTGCTCCATAAGTTCCACCGTAGTCGAAGGCGAACAAGGCGCTACTTAGGCACCCTGCGGCTGCTTGACCGAGGACGTCCATGATGCTGCTCAAGCTTGGAAAAGCGGTGCTGAAATGGGTGGGGTGGTAGTCCTTCAGGATCACTTATCACTGTCTAGCCCCCCGGGTTCGGTCCAGGTGGTGTTGAAGTAGTAATTATTTGTCAGGTAGGTACCCGTCCCAAACCTCAGTTGCACAGAGTGGTGGGTGAGCCCTCGAGGACTGAACCCGTCTGGTCCAGAGTGAGTGAGGGCAGACGACTCTCATCGACTGCCCACTTTATCCGCCGTGTAGAACTGCTGGGGTGTGAGGAACCCGAGACCGCGGTGCGGGCGAACGGTGTTGTATTCATCGACCCACTGGTGCAGATACGACCTTGGCCTCGAGCACGGAGCGGAACAGCTCGCCGTTGAGCACCTCGTCGCGCATCGAGCCGTTGAACCGCTCGACGTAGGCGTTCTGCTGCGGCGAGCCTTTGGCGATGAACAGCTGCCCGACCCTCTGGGGCTGAGCCAGTCAGCCGAGCGTCTCGGAGATGAACTCGCGGCCGTTGTCAGAGCGGATACCGCTTCGGTCTGCCGTGCTTGGCGAACACGTTCTCAAGCTCGTCGATCAGATCACGCGGCCCGATGCTGCGAGCGACCCGGCAGCCCAGGCAGCGGCGGGTGTACTCATCGACGATGTTCAAGATCCGCAGCGGCTGCCCGTCCTCGGTCCTCGCGGCGACGAAGTCATACGACCACACATCGTTCGGCGCCGAGGCCTGCACCGCCCACGTCCCGCCGGCGCGACCCGCCGATCGCCTTCTGCCCGTTGCTTTTGCGCCTGGGCGGGACCTTGTGCCCCTCAAGCCGCCACAGCCGCTCGATGCGCTTGTGATTGACCTCGAACCCCTCCGAGCGCAGCAACGCCCAGATCCGGCGATACCCATAGCGCGGATGCCTGGCCGCGAGCTCGTTCATCCGCTCCACCAGCCACAGCTCGAACCCTGGCGGCTGAGACTCATAGCGTTGCGTTGAGCGATGCTGCCCAACCAGCTGGCACGCCCGCCGCTCCGACACCGGATGGCGCCGACCAAGATACGCGACAGCATCACGCCGGCGGGACGGGCTCACCATTTTCCCTGCTTCAAATCCTTCAGCATCGAGATATCCAAAGCCTGCTCCGCGACGATCCGCTTCAAGCGGCCGTTCTCCTGCTCCAAGCGCCTTCAGCCGCTGCGCCTCGTCCTCCTTCAACGCCCCGTACTTGGTGCGCCACCGATAGAACGTCTGGTCGCTGACCCCGATCCGCTTGCACGCCTGCGGGATCGTCAACCCCTGCCCCTGGAGCTTCTCGTGCTCCCTCAGCTTCGCGACGATCTGCTCAGGCGAATACCGCTTCGCTGCCGCCATCAGCACCCGATCCTCTCATTAGGACTCTCACAAGTCGAAGGACTAACACCAGAGATGGACCGAACAACGGGGGGCCGGACA
>CAWDRA010000007.1:0-94603 GCA_963804615.1 uncultured Actinomycetota bacterium | reverse complement strand
CTCGACAACCGTCTGAACCGAAGCGGGCTGCGTCCCCGCGACGCGGCATTTCTGATCGCCGGCTTCTGGGCGATAGCAGTTGTGGTATTCGGGGTCGTCGAGCGGCTCGTCGATCACAAGACCTTTCACACCATCTGGCTCGGGATCTGGTGGGCGATCGAGACGGTGACGACCGTCGGCTACGGCGATGTGGTGCCCGACCAGGTCGTCGGCAAGGTCATCGCCGGCTTGCTGATGCTCGGCGGCCTCTCTCTGCTGTCGGTCGTGACCGCCGCCATCACGAGTGGTTTCGTGCCGCGCGCCGAGGCACGCCGTCGATCCTCCGGACATGACCCGGTCGTACTTAAGCTCGAGGAGATCACCCGGGAGCTCGAGGCTATCCGCGAGCGGCTTGAACGGAGGACCGACTCGCAGGACTGAGTCTGCCGGGGGATTCGGGTCAGCGGATTGTTACTTCCTGGCTGCAGAGCGTGGCCCCGCTCACCCTGCCGCCCTGTCCTTCCGCCGGAGGCAGAGTGCGGCGAGATCCGCGCCATACACGGGCGAATACGTCTCGCAGCCGATCCTTGCCGAGAACAGGTCATAGCTGCGGGCGTTGCCCCACACCACAAACGGTGCCGCGACGGTGGTTAGCCGCTGATCGAGCTTGGCGTAGGCGAGATACCGGTCGGTGCCGCTGAGCTCTGCCGCGCTGGCGAGCTTCCTGCGGACTTTGGGGTCCTCAAGGGTTGGGATCGGCGGGCCGCCCTCGAGCAGGACGTTGAGGAAGTCGTACGGATCGGGATAGTCGGCGGTCCAACCGATATCAGCCATGTCGAACGGCTCGCCTGGGTGGCCGGTCCTGCGGTAGAGCGCGCTTCGAGAGGGTCTTCACGCGTACTCGCAGACCGATTGCGGCGAGGTCCGTCTTGACGATCTGTGCCTGCTGGACGCACGGTGAGTAGTCGCATGTGTAGAGCACCACGCTGGCTCCCGCGTAGCCCCTGGCCAGCTCCCGGGCCCTGGCAGATCGGGCTTGTGGGATACGCGTTGAAATCCCGATATCCCGGGACGCCTGGCGGGAGATAGTGGTCGAACGGCGCATCCGGCAGATCCGATATCTGGTCCCCGAGTCTCGCAAACGCTCTGCGATCGATCGCATAGTTGACCGCCTCACGCACCCGCCTCGTGAGAGAACAGGGGCCGATGCGTGTTGAGGGCGAGGAAGTCCAGATCCGGTTCGGAGTACGAATATGCCTGCTGATGGCCATCTTGGCGGCCCGGCTGTCCGGTCCGTAGCGCGCGGTGATGTCCCTCACATTCGCGGCGCTCACCTCGCCCTCATCGGCGACATCGGCGGCCCCAGATTCCA
Source organism: uncultured Actinomycetota bacterium (assembly GCA_963804615.1). GTDB lineage: Bacteria > Actinomycetota > Thermoleophilia > Solirubrobacterales > Solirubrobacteraceae > Palsa-465. Next base: position 93,252 of record CAWDRA010000007.1, on the reverse strand, counting down.
CCGCGTGAATGGCCGTCCGTCCAAGACGGCGGCTGAGATATCGATCCGATCGAAGTGGTGTGGACGCGCACCGTGATAGTTGGGATTGCGCACCAGAACGGCACCCTGATCGGGACTGTATGACCTGACCGTGTACGGCCCCGCGGACGGAATCAGCCGACGCCGTTGGGATCGATCGGCGTATCGGGCGGCACCGCACAGAAGAACGGCAACGCCATCTGGGTGGGATCACGGGGTTCGGTCTGGTCAACCGAATCGTCAGATGATCTCGACTGGCAGTCACGCCGCTTATATGCTTGGCGCGCCCCGCAATGTAGGCGCCAGCACCGACTATCTCGCTGAAGTCGCTGGCCTCGGGGCTCTTCATCACCGGGTTCAGAGTGCGCTCATCGTGTCCTTGAACGTCTGCGCGGTCACGGCCTGATTCGACGGAGGAGCAAACCGGAAGCCGCTGCGGATCGTGAACGTATAGGTCAATCCGCCCGCGAGATCGGTCGGAAGCGCCTTGGCGACCTCAGGAACCAGTCGTGTGCCCGCGGCACCTGACTGTCGGGATAGTTGAGGAGCTTGGCGCAGCTGGCGTAGAGCAGCGCCCAGTCGACGTAGGAATCGGCGATCGCCGGGTCCGTGCTGTCGAGTTCCTCTGCAGAGTCGACGCGCAGAGTTCCGCCCTGGGCCGCGCCTGAGTCGGAACGGCCAGCCATCGACCGTCACCCACACGTGGCCGTCGCGCGAAGACGACCGACTGCGGGCTGCCGCCGATCGGGATCCTCGCGACGACACTTGTCAGTTCGTGGATCGATCCGGCTGACGGTGCCGTCACCGCTGTTGGCAACCCATACCGAGCCATCCCCGAAGGCCACGCCGGCAGGGGCGTCGCCGACCTTGATCACGCCGGCCTGCGCACCGGTGCTCGGGTTGAAGCGGACGACCTGTTGTCCGCAGTGTCCGCAACCCAGACGGCGCCGGCACCGACCGCGATCCCGGTGGGGTCGTCGCCGACGGAGAACGTCGTCTTGTACCCAGTCGGTCGATGCGGACGACATCGCCGGCCTCAGCTGTCCGTGAACCAGTTGCCGCCGGCGCCCACCGCCACGTCGGTTGGCGACGCGTTTGGCTCGACCCGTTCGAGCACCCTGCCGGTTTCCGAATTCAGTTGGGTCAGAGCGCCGGACTGGGGCGCCACCCAAACCGTATCGCCTCGGCGGCAATCGACGGAGCTGTGGCGGGATCGACGTTGCCGACCGTCACCGTTCGGTCTACATCGTCGAACTGGGGGTCGACGTCGACTCGCGGTGACGAAATCCTGCGTCGGGTTTGACATGACGACCCACATCGCGCCGTCGGTCGCGGCGATTCCGGTTGGCTGTTGGCTCAGCCGGACGTTGCCTGTGTCTGCAGCGTCCTGGTAGCGAGACGGGAGATCGTCTCGTCCTGCGACGTTCACGACCCAGAGGGATCTATTTCCATAGGCGATGGCGCCCGGTGCCGACCGACCTCAGCGGTGCAACCACCTGGTTCGATCGGGGGTCGATTGCCGCCACCGAGTTCGGCGTCGCCCGCACGATCGAACCGTGTCCGCCGGCGAGTTCTGGTGCCCCGCAGCCACGACCGCAGCCAACAGGAGCACGCCGCCGACATGAGCGAGCCAATGTCCGCGTGGTCGGCCGCGAGCCGAACCCGTGACCTGGAGGAGCGTCGCCGTGTCCGACGGGGGTCGCGGCCGGAGGATCGAGCGCAGGATCCTGATCGAGGATCTGGCGCTCGAGCGCACGCAGCCCTGGACCTGGCTCCAGTCCGAGCTCTCGCGCAAGCTGCTCGCTGCCCCCTCCGGTACGCCTCGAGCGCCTCCGCCTGGCGTCCGTCCCGGTACAGCGCGACCATCAGTTGACCGAGCAGTCGCTCGCGGTTCGGATGACGCCGGCGCAGCTCTCAAGCTCGGCGACCTCACGGTGTCGACCGAGCGCGAGCTCCGCGTCGATCCGGTCCTCGAGCGGCCCGCAGGCGTTCCTCCTCCAAACGTGCCGCTCGTGGTCCTGTGCGAACCGCTCGTATGCGAATTCGGCCAGCGCATCTCCCCGCCACAGCGCGAGCCCTGACGCGAGCAGCTCGACGCGCCCGCCGGGTCGCCCGCAGCGAGTGCCTCGCGCCCGCGCGTCGCGGCCATGCGCCGGAATCGCTCGGCATCCATCTGCTCACGCTCCATCGCCAGCTGGTAGCCGCCGCCGCGCGTGACCAGCGTCCCCTCCCCCAGATCTTGCGCAGCTGCGAGACGTATCCCTGAACGATCTTGATCGCGGTCGACGGCGGCCGATCACCCCACAGCTCCTCGATCAGACGATCGCTGGAAAGAACCTCGCCGCGATGCAGTACCAGGATCGCCAGCAGGGCACGCTGACGCGGGCCGCCCAGCGTCAGCCGCTGGTCACCCTCGAGCACCTCGAACGTCCCAAGGATTCGAAAATCAAGCACGGTCTCAGGCATCGCCGACGACGCCAGCGAGGCCGAACATCGAGGCCTTCACAGCCGAGGTCCCCTCGTCGATGCCCAGCAGAACCTTCATGCGAGTCCCCGATATTCAGCGGTGCGCCGCCACCAGGTGCCGTCAACGGGCTGGGCACGCCCGTAGGCAGCCGGCTGCGAGTCGATCCCGAGCAGATCCGCGCAGACGTGATCGGCGATCCCCAACGCGGCCGTCAGCCCGGTCGAGCGGATGGCTGCAACATTCAGCAGCCGTGGCGAATAGCTCGACCACCCGATCAGATAGTTCTGCCCGTCGGCACCGGCCGCGCGCAGGCCGGCATAGGCAAACAGCGGCTCGGCTATCAGGCCGGGCAGCAGCGCTGTCGCGCGCTTGGAGAGCTCGGCGCGAGTCTCCGCTCGTACCGACCAATCGGCCTTGTCGTCGATGTCCTCGGCAGTCGGACCGCAACAAACGTGACCGTCGAGGGTGGGGAACAGGAGTACGCCCTTGGTCCTCGGGCTCGGGACGGCCAGCAGGATCTCCGTCAGCCCGGGGTCGGGGAATACCACGAACTCGCCCTTGCGAGGGCGGATCGCAAACGAGTCGTCGCCGAACACCCGCGCAACTTCATCCGCGTGGAGGCCTGCGCAGTTGATGACGACGCTGTGCGCGGGGAGCTCATCCACCACCCGATGATCGAGCCGGATCTGTGCGCCGACACGCGCCGCTTCGGCGCACAGTGCGCGTGTCATCGCCACAGGGTTGGTGACCGCCTCACCGGGGATCAGCAGATCGGCGCCATCGCGAATCACCTGAACACCCAGGATCTGGGCATTCAAGTCCGCTTCCGCCGGCGCGTCGCGCATGCGCGCTCCGCAGCGGAGCACCGCAACGCCCAGCGCGCTGATCGCCTCCTCCCGTAACGGCGCCGCCCGCAGGATCAGCGCTGTCTCGAGCTCGCCGAGCGTGGCATCGAAGCCCGTGTGCAGGATCCCAGAGTTGGTTCCCGAGGCGGCCAGTCCCACCTCGGGCTCCGCCTCGTAGAGAGTCACCTGGCGACCCCGGCGGGCGAGTGCCAGCGCGACGGCAGAGCCGACGACTCCCCCACCCACGACCGCGTAGGTCACTGGCATCGGCGGCACCCTACCAGCGCCGAGGGCACTGGATGACAACAGTCGGCGCGTAGGATGGAAAGATGATCGAGACGCGTCCCGGAGTGCACTTCTGGCAGGCCGCCCATCCGGACTGGGAACCTGGCTCCGGCTGGGAGCAGCTCGTCACGTCCTACGTGCTCGAACACGGTGACCGGCTGCTGGTGATCGACCCGCTCGCGCCGCCGCCCGAGCTCAACCTGATGGCCACCGGGCGCGCCGTCACGATCGTCGTCACCTGTGGCTGGCACCGTCGCGACGCGGACGCACTGGCGGCACGCCTCAGCGCCGCACTGTTCGTGCCCGTGCCCGATCCCGCGCATCCCGATCCAGGCGCCGGCAGGATTTACACCTCCGGAGACTCGTTCATGCCCGGAGTCAGTGCGCTCGCCGGCATGGAGCCGAGCGACATGCTCCTCTGGGATGAGGGTCACCGGGCGCTGATCGCGGGCGACACGCTGATTCACCGTGGCGAAGGCCTGTGCGTTCCGTACGACTGGGCGGACCAGCCCAGCGATCCCGAGCTGATCAAGAACGGGCTGGTGCACCTGCTGGAGCTGCCGATCGAGTTGGTCCTCCCCACCCACGGCCTGCCCAGCGACCGCGCCGGCCTTGAGCGCGCGCTGGCTCCCCGCTAGACGATCGCGCAGCTCCGCTACGGGCGGAGGCCCCGCTGACGCGGGGCCTCCGGATGACGCGTCTCTAACCCATGGGCGCGTCAAGTCACGATGTGAGTCGGGAGCAGAGCGACACAGGCCTGTGGCCGCGGCCCACCGCGCTCTCCCCCGGCCCCGATCACTGGGTCACGGTTGCCTCGGGCCTCCCCGTTGCCTCAGGCGTGGCGGATGCCGCCGCCCTGACGATGCTGGGTCAGGGTCAGGCCGGCGCCGACCAGCAACGCCACGATCGCGATTCCCCCGGCCGCGCCGATGCCGGCGTCGCCCCAGTTGAAACCCCCGCTCGCGGCCGTGACCCGCACGATCGTCAAACCGGCGCCCTGAGCGCCGGTAACACTGGGCGCCGTCGACGACACAGGCGCATCCTCGACCATCGACCCGCTCCTGTTGACGTTGAACGTCCCGGCGAACGCGGTTCCGCAGCTCCCTGCAAGCATGACCGCCACGACCGCGGCGGCGACAGTACGGCGAATACTGATCATTGCTGCTCCTCCTGCTGGTGGTGGCGGTCGCCCGGTGCGACCGATCGCTTTGCAATCTGCCGATCGTGGGTTGAGACCCGGTCAACGCCGGTAGACGATCGGTAAACGGGCTCGATTTCCCTGCGTGTCGGGCCTCACCCGTGTCGGCTGATGCGGTCGGCAACCTGATGCTCCAGGTCGACGATCACGCCGTCGCCCGACCGCCCCGGAAGACGCTGCCGGGCCAGCTCCCACGCCGCGGTGGCTCGCGACTGACAGCTATACTCGCGCTCTTCGCGGCTGTAGCTCAGTTGGCTAGAGCGTCTGCTTGCCATGCAGAAGGTCGAGAGTTCGAGTCTCTTCAGCCGCTTGTTAGAGAAGCCCTGCCAATCGCGGGGCTTTTCTGTGTGAGAGGTCCGAATGACCTGATTCTGGTGACGCCACACCACTCGCCGCTACCAAACGCCATTGTGGGGATGACAGCGATCGGGGGCACCGAGCCCAGGTGTGGCGGCCCTTCTGCTCAAGGACTCGAGCAGGTCTCGTAACCGCTGCTCGTGGTAGCGCATGACCTCCTCGCGTGCCGCTCGCCGCTCGGCTCTTTGTAGATCACCGGGGCCCATCGATTCTCATGCCCACACCGCGTTGCGCTCGGCCCCACGCCTCACGGACGTGTTGGCTGATCCGCCCGCGATCCGACACCGCCAGACCCTGGGCATTTGCCCAAGCCCGCAGCTCAGCGCTTGACGGCTCCGGAGCCGGCGGGCCAGCCATCGCGACCGATTCGCCGTGCGGGCTGATGCGTTGCTGCGCAGCCGGCTCCTGACTCGCCCAAGCGTGCGCCGCCGCGAGGTACCGGTAGGTCCACTCTTCTGCCAGCTTGCGGGTTTCGCAGTAAACGATCGGAACGTTCGGCCAGCCGATCTGCAACTCCGCCAGACCGTCCGCGACAGTCGCTGCTCGCAGATACTTGACCGCGAACACCCGCGAGTAGCCGCCCTCAACGACAACGGCCGCGCGCGGCAACGCCGCGAGTTCGCCCAGCGCGTAGCGCAGCCGTCCGCTGGTCAAGCTCCCGACCAGATCCTCAACCGATTTGCGCTCAACCGCGCAGACGATCCGGTCGCCAAGCGTGACCGCGTAATCGCCGCACGGCAGCCCGAGCCTGACAGTCCGCGACCGCTGCGAGGCGAACCTGTACGGGTAGCGCTCATGCGCATCCACAAGGATCTCCAGCTCACCGATGCCCTGGGCCCTCGCCGTTGGAATCGACACGTCCGGACGCGATTGCTTACGGGTACGGGGTGACTGCCAGAACACGACGTCGCGTCCGCGCGCCTTCGTGAACACGATCTGAGATCTCTGCTCCCGGCCACGGTCACACACAACGTCGATCGCCGCACCACGCCGCGCACACGATCTCAGGCCCACCCGCTCAACGATCTCCGGCGCGTCCGGCCACTCATCGACACCGACCGGATGGCAGTACAACGCGCTGGTCCGCGGCCACGTTCCCTTCGTCCGGAACACCAAGCCACCGTCAAGCGGCAACCACAGCAAGTACGGCAGTGAGCTCGACCGATCCGGGTTGTTGGCAACCAGCAACTCCACCACCCAAAGTTTGCCCTACCCGAACGACAGCAGCCGACCGCCGGTGGCGAGTATCCGATCGCTGAGTCAGACGGCCATAATCCCGGTTTGTGAGGCGCCGCGTGACCTTAGCCGTGATCCTCCTCGGCGTCGCATCTACAGGAACCGCGTTAGCCGGGACTCCATGGCCATCGCGGTCCACGCCGCTCGGATCGACATTAGGCTGGTTCAAAGCGATCAACGCACACGACCGGCAGCGCCTGTTGTTCTACGTGGCCCCGAGCTCTCGCACGCAGATGGGCTGGGCACGTCCTTCGGCTTCCTGGTCAAAGTTCACAGACCTGCGCTGCCGGAGTCTCAAGATGTCGACCGCCTCAGACGCTGCGTTTCTTTGCAGGTTCCATGAGTCCGCGTCCTCTACGGAGGGCAACCCGGACAGCTTCTGGGTCGTACAGCTTCACCGGTTCAAGGGCGTGTGGCTGATCGCCGGCTACGGGCAGGGGTGATCTCCCCATCGGTGCCGCCCGCCGGATATCGCTTGGGGAACAAAGAGCTCGCTGCGTGTGATGCTGGTCTCGTAATCGGCGGGCCATGCTCAGGGGGTTCGAGCGACGGTCAGTGTTTCGGACCTGACGCGGGGACCTCTCCACTTGCCGTTGAATACGAAGTAAGCCGTGTAGTTGCCAAGCTGGAGCGGCGGCATGATGTCGCGTGCACCGCTACTGGCTTTGAGCCAGAGGGGAGTCCAGTACTTGGATGCTCTTGATGGCTGATCTTTGGCGGCTTGAGAGCAGGCCTGGTAGGTCGCCTTGATCCGGAATCGGTAGATCGTTGTGCCCGGCCGTGCGACCAGGCGTCTGCTGTTGGGGCGGCTTGATCTTCACCTGGACAGTGGCTGCCAGGCGCCCACAGCACGCTCTGCAGGCAACAGCAACCCACATACCAACAGGAAGGATCACCCCATGCGCATCACTCACAGCAGCAACGACACGATCAAAGGGCTGACGGACTGGTTCACCGGCGATGTCTACATCGACATGATCCCCGGAGGCTCTGAGCCCTCTCGCGTCAGCGCAGCGAACGTGCACTTCACCCCCGGTGCTCGCACCGCCTGGCACACCCATCCACTCGGCCAGACGATCTTCGTCACAGAGGGCGTTGGCCTCTGTCAGCGAGAGGGCGGCCCGATCGAGACAATCCGCCCCGGCGACAGCGTCTACTTCGAACCTGGGGAGAACCACTGGCACGGGGCAACATCAAACCGCTTCATGCTTCACACGGCGATGCAAGAAGCCGACGACACCGGCAGCCCCGTCACCTGGGGCAAACACGTCACCGACGAGGAATACAACGGCTCCGCAACCTGACATTCGGCACGAGTGCGGCGGCCTTGTTCCTCCTCCCGCCGCGAGCGAGATAATGGGACCGTGACCGACCTGAATGTGCTGGGCGGAGCGCTCGCACCCTGCGGTACCGACCCGATCACCGGCTTTTTCCGTGACGGGTGCTGCCGCACCGGTCCCGAGGACCTGGGGAGCCACACGGTCTGCGCCGTGGTCACTGTCGAGTTCCTCGACCACCAACAACGGATCGGCAACGACCTCGTCACGCCGATGCCTCAGTATCAGTTCGCGGGGCTTGTGCCCGGGGATCGGTGGTGTGTGACCGCAGCCAACTGGCTACGGGCGCACGTGGACGGAGCGGCAGCCTACGTCGTCCTTGAATCCACACATCAGCGTGCTCTCGAGATCATCCCGCTCGACGCTCTCCGGGAACACGCCGTCGACGTCCCTGGGGATCCGGGGTCGCTTCAAGCGTGAGCCAGGCAGCGATACACCCTATGTCGGCCCGAATCGCTCGGTTCGTATCCGTTCCGACTCGTAACCGCATTCCATAAGCAGCCCAATGGCTGTTTCAACAAACCGGTTCGGACCACAGACGTATGCCATGCCATCTGGATAGGTGACGCTGGTCAGAGCTCGCTGGTAATCCGCCCGGTCGCTCCGGCCCAGCCCGCGGGGGTTCTGCGGGTGAACGTGAGGGTCGTCTCATCGCCTAGCTCGTCACGGTAGAACACGTCTTCAGGGGTCCGAACCGAGTAGAGCATTTGCGCTTCAACCTGTGGCAGTGCCCGACGGCGATGGCGGAGCATTGCCATCAGCGGCACGACGCCTGAGCCGCCGCCGACCAGTAGTAGCGGAGCGGCCCGTTCCAGATGAAGTACTCGGTGAGCGGCCCGCGCACCTCGAGCTCGTCACCGACCTCTACGACGTCATGGAGAAATGGCGAGACTTCGCCGTCAGCTAGACAGTCGACGGTCAGCTCGATCTTGCCGACGTCCAACGGGCTTGACGCGATCGAGTACGAGCGCACAGCCTGATAACCATCGGGAGCGGTCAGCCGGAGGCTGTAGTACTGCCCCGGAAGATGAGCCTGCCAGTCAGGCAGATCCAGCCAGAACGACTTGGCGCGCGGCGTCTCGACTCGAATCGCCGTCACAGTGCCGGTCTGCCAGGGGTCGCCTGCGCGGGACGGCGACGGGCGCAGGGACGGCGTCCACAGTTCAGTCGCCTTGGAAGCGCTGTTCTTTCCAGGGATCGCCGTAATCGTGGTATCCGTACTGCTCCCAGAACCCCGGCTCGTTGTGATCCAGCAGCCGCAGACCGTTGATCCATTTTGCCGACTTCCAGAAGTACAGGTGCGGGACGAGCAGTCGTGCCGGCCCGCCGTGCTCGGCTGGCAGCGGAGCGCCCTCATACTCCCAAGCCATCCACGCCTGTCCGCCGCGAACATCAGCCAACGGCAGGTTGGTCGTATACCCGCCGTAGCAGTGTGCAAGGACGTGGGTCGCGGCATCCTCGACGACCACCATGTCCAGCAGCGTGTCGAGCGACACTCCTCCAAAGCTCACCCCGAGCTTCGACCACCGGGTCACGCAGTGGATGTCCCCATCGAACTCGGATGGCGGCAGCTCGTGGATCTCCTCCCAGCTCCAGGTTCGCGGCTGCGCCACCAGTCCTTCGATCGTGAAGCTCCACTCGTCAACCGTGATTTGAGGCGTCGGCCCGGCAGTGAGAACGGGATACCCCTCTTCGTAGTACTGGCCCGGTGGCAGGCGTTCGGCCATGCCTTCAGGTACGCGCCGCCTACCGAAGAATCCGCGTGTCGCCATGTCAAAGATGCTGTCAGTTGATTGCGGCGAACTCAACTCTTCATCACGTCGCGAGACATCCTTGGCGTAGCTGTCGCGCATCTGGTCCGGTGCCGGCATGATCGGATCTCACGATCGCTCCGGATTGAGATCCGCGTCGCCGATTTGTCGACAACTCTTCGCCAAGTCTCCCTTGCCCCAGCTTCGCGCATCTGGTTGAGTGCAAGCGAGATGGGATCAACTCGCCCGATGAGCCGCCGCGTCGTTTTCCGCTGTCGGCGTGGCGCCCTGTTGAGCATGGTCGTAGCAGCGCTCGCCATGGTCGCACTGGTGAACGTCAGCTACGCGAGCGTGGTCCGCACGCAAGCGACGGTGTTTGAACCCTTCACCTCCGCTGGCCAGCCGGTCTCGCCGGTACAGAAGGCCCTCACCGGGTCCTGCTGGACCGCATCATCGGCATCTCCTCGCGCTGACACGTGGCGCTGCATGTCGGGCAACGAAATCATCGACCCGTGCTTCAGCTCCTCTCAGTCACGCGCAATCGTCTTGTGCTCCGCGAGCGGACCATGGGATCGTGGCCTTCTCGAGATCAAGCTGACCAAGAGGCTGCCCGCCCGCTACGCCAACAGAGAAAAGCCATCGACCGCTGGCCTGCCGTGGGCGTTGGAGACGGCCAATGGCTGGAAATGCGAGTTGGCAACCGGTGCCACCAGCGTGATCGTGGGCATGCGGCTGAACTACTTCTGCGAAGGTACCAAGCGCGGCCTGTGGGGCTCTCCGGCGCGCGGCTCACAGCCCTGGCACATATACGCCGCCCTCCCAAGCGCTCGAACGCTGAGCAATCAGGTCAACATTCGATACGCCTGGTTCTGACGCTAGAGACGAGCGCTAGAGCAGCTCGGCAGCCGGCCGCTCCGTCGATCAGGCTCGGATCTCGTTATGCACCTGCGCCACCATCGGCTCGTTCAGTTCAATGCCGGCAGCGTTGAGGATCGGGATCAGAATGGCGCCGAACGCCTCAAACGCCTCCTTCGACTCCCACACATCGAACACCTGAATCTCGCCGTCTGTCTCGAGCGCCACGTGCGACACGCGCCCGTCAGGAGCGCCGACGCCGGCCTCTTCAAGTTGGGCAAGAGTGGTGTCATACCGCTCCTGCGTGAAGCCCTTACCCGTGATGTAGTAGCCAAGCGCCATTTTCGATCCCCGGTCCCTCTGCGCGTGAGCGCGGTTAGTCCAGCAGTGAAGGGCGACTCTACGCGCTAACCCGAGGACGCGCTCAGATCTGTCGGCGTCTCGATAACCGCACTGGCACTCATCACGCCCAGACGCGGGCGCGAATGGGTGATCGCGATCACTCCCATCTTCTCGGCAACACAAATCGACGTCACTTCCTTTGGTCGCGGTTTGGTGGACGCGATCTCGACCGGAGCCTGTCAAGCTCGGTGAGACGCTTCGTGTCGTGAATTAGTGAGTGGCGGCTGCCTCCTTGGGTTTGTTGATCCAGACGGCGGTCGGTAGCTGCGGTGGTGTCGGTGGCTTGCGGACGAACCGCTCGGGGTGGGCGGCGTAGGCGGCATCGAGCACGCTCACGCGGGCGGCGTGGAGCTGCGCGGCGTGGCCGTGGTGGACGGCGGCGGGGGTCATCAGGCCGATCCCGGAGTGTCGGTGTTCATGGTTGTGCCAGTGCACGAACGCGTGGCAGTGGTCGCGGGCGTGCTCGATCGAGGCGAAGCGGACGGGAAACGCGGGCCGGTATTTCAGGGTTTTGAAGGTCGACTCCGAGTAGGGGTTGTCGCTTGAGGTGTAGGGCCGGCTGTGCGTCTTGGTGATCCCGAGATCAGCCAACAGGAACGCGACCGGCTTGGCGCGCTGCGGCCCGCCACGGTCGGCGTGCAAGGTCAGCAGCCCGGGTGTGATCTTCTGCTGCTCGGCGGCCTGCTCGATCAGCGCTTTGGCGAGCTGCCCGTTCTCGCGGTATTGGACGGTCCAGCCGACTATGTAGCGGCTGAACACGTCGAGCATCACATAGAGGTAGTAGTAGGTCCACTTCGCCGGCCCCTTCAGCTTCGAGACGTCCCAGGACCACAGCTCGTTCGGCCGCTCCGCGAGCAGCTCGGGCTTCGCATAGGCCGGGTGGGTCAGCTGGTTGCGGCGGTCCCGCACGCCGCCGTGGTGGGCGGCGAGGATGCGATACATCGTCCGCGGCGAGCACAGGTAGGTGCCGTCGTCCAGCAAGGTCGCCCAGCACTCCTCCGGGGAGACATCAACGAACCGCTCGGAGTGCAGCACCTCGAGCACCCGCGCTCGCTCAGGCTGCGTGAGCGCCCGCTCAGGGTCGGCCGCGGCCTGGGCGGCCTGGGCTGCGGCGGTCGACGACGGCGGTAGATCGACGCCACAGACGCGCCCAGTGCCCGGCACGCCGGCCTGGTGCCGATGATCGGCGTTAGCTCTTCGACGGTGGCGGCGATCATCGCTCGGTGCTCTTCTGCGCGCTGCCCTGACCGAGCATCTCTTCCAACAGCGCTGAGACGTTTCCCTGGATCTCCACGACCCGCTTCATCTTCACAAGCTCAGACTCGGCCCGCTCGGCCCGCCTGGTCAGCGCCGCGATCTGAGCGTCGCGCTTGTCGGCCGGCTTGCGCCCGCGCGCCTGCCCGAGCTCCTTCAACGCGCCTTCCTTGCGTTGCTTACGCCAATAGGTCAGATGCGACGTGTAGAGCCCCTCACGACGCAGCAGCTCGCCGACCTCGCCCGGCCGCGTGCACGCGTCCGCCTCGGCCAGGATGCGCGCCTTGTACTCGGCGGTGAACCTGCGACGCCTGGCCTGCTCAACCAGCTCCGGGTCCGGAACTCCTCCAGCGAGGATCCCCTCCGGCTCGGCGCGCCCGCCGACCCCAAAGCCCAGTCCGGCTACGCCTCCCTGGTCTTCGGGGCCGGCGGCAACCCCAGCGCTGCTGAGAATCCCATTCGTGCTGCTGTCCTGCATGTCCAGCGTGCTCCGTTCTCGCCCTCAAGGTTCATTGATTCCTTGATGCTGAGCGTCTCACCGGACATTGGCAGAGAGGGACCTGCCGATTTATTTCACTTCGGCGGCTTCCAGTGAAAGGATCCTGGTATGAGCACCGCTGATCAACACAAAACCACCGTGACCGCAATGTATGACGCGTTTGGTCGCGGCGAGGTTCCCCAGGTCCTATCCCACCTGGCGGAGGAGATCGTCTGGAACCACGCCGACGAGCCATGGACCCCGCATGCCGCCGGCGTGCCATGGCTGAAACCCGCCGCGGTCCCGCTGAGGTCGTCGAGTTCTTTGAGATCGTCGGCACATGGAAGTACGAGCGCTTCGACGTACTTGACATGCTCAGCTCCGACCGCCAACTGGCGGTCGAACTTCGGCTGGTCGCCGACCTACCCAACGGGAAACGGCTCGACGAAGTAGTCATTCACCTGTGGACGTTCGGGCCTGACGGCAAGGTGACCGCACTTCGAGAGGTGTTGGACACCGCGGCCAATATTGAGGCGGCCCAAGGCTAGCCGCGCCCAAGGCGTTCCAGCCGTGTACGACGTTTCACCTCAGCGTCGCCGACAGCGCTACCGGCTTGGTGACCAGACGCCGGCGCAGCACGGACCTGGCTTGGCGAATATCGGCTGCTTCAACGACCGATGTGAACTGCTCGGCAGAGACCCGCCTGCTGAGTGATAGGTTCAGCCAGCGATTTGGTGGAGCGTTTGAGCGACCTGATCGGGCGCCGAAAACATCGCCCAATGGCCCGTTGGGAGTTCGTGCAGGTTCCAGTCTGGATCGGCGAACGGGGCGGCACGAGGGTCTCCGTGCGCGATCAGCTCTTCGACTCCGGCGACGGTAATCCCGCCTGCGGTGCAGAAGATCACTGATCGACGGACACCTGCGGGTCTTTCATGCTGAAGTCGCAGCGGCGTGGTGAAGGTCGCGTAGGGTTGCGGGGTGCCGCGGTCTGTGATTGCGGTGAAGTGTTCGTCGGTCAGGCCTGCCGTGCTGCCGAACTGGCCCGTCTCAAGAGTTGCGCGGTCCGGAACCGGCCAGCGCCAGCCCCCGCCACGACTCTCGACTGCCGAGCGCTGAGCTTCGCGTTGCTCGGGAGTTTGCACGTCACTGATCGCGATCCCGTCGGGTAGCGGAGAGCAGTCCAGATACACGACGGCGTTGAGTCGCTCGGACCGGCGGTCGGCAGCACCGGCGACTACCACGCCGGCGTAGCTGTGCCCGACGAGCACAGCGTCGTGTAGGTCCTCGCAGTCAAGGACACCGAGAACATCCGCGATGTGGGTGTCAAGATCGACGCTCGGATCGGCCAAATGAGCGCGGTCGCCGAGGCCCGTGAGCGTGACCGGATAGACCTCGTGACCGAGGGCGCGCAGCTGGCCCGCCACATCTCGCCACGCCCAGCCACCCAGACATGCGCCCGGGACCAACACCACAGGACGGAAACTCATCGCTGACCACAGCATCCCAGACTTACGAGGACTGGGCTTGCCGGAGCGCAGGCAACCCGGGCTCGCACACATCTCTCGAAGGTGCCACGGGCCGGACTCAATCTCTGGCCTACGCTGCGCCTGGTGCTCGGTGCCATGATTCGAGCGTGTGGTTGGAACCACCTCGCCGCGTGTACGAGACCGTCCTCTATGCCGAGGACCTGGAGGCGGCGGCCGCGTTCTATCGCGATGCGCTTGGATTGAGGCTGGTCGACAGCGTTGAAGGCCTCGTTGCGGCTTTCCGGCTATCGGACGGCTCAATGCTGCTGGTGTTCGATCCGCGCAACAGCTCTGTGCCGGGACGACCCACCCCGTCCCACGGAGCTGCCGGTTCGGGCCACGTTGCCTTCCACGTGAACGGCTCCGAGCTCACGGAATGGCGCACCCGCCTGCTTGAGCTGGGCGTTGCGATCGAAAAGGAACATGCCGACCCGGAAGCGGGCCAGCTGTACTTCCGCGATCCGGCCGGCAACTCGGTTGAGTTGGTTCGAGGCGAACTCTGGCCACGCTGATTCGTGTGAACAGCGCCCGTCGCGCTTCTCATATGACGGCTGGGTGTCGCGAATCTGCCTCGCGGCTGCCGGGATCATCGGTGTGGGTCGTCATGAACGGTGTGGCATCTCGGTGTTGTCGCTCCCTCGCAGGTACGCGGAGGTGACGCCGAAGTCGGCCTGCGCGAGTTGACGCTGGGTTACATGACGGTTTCCCTTCGGGCGTTGATCGACGCCACACCGTGGACCCACCAACTCCACAGCGGGAGAGACATCCAACAGCCGGCCCTGGGAGCCATTCAGAGATCGGAAATGATGCTCCAACTTCCAACGCCGACCGTGGCGGGAGCGCGGCAAGAGACCATCTGGAAGTGGTGGACGCATGGACTGTCGCCGAAGGATTGTTCTGACCTCGAGCGCGCTTCGGTCTAAGCCTGGACACACCGATCGTGGCCGGGGTTGCCGTCCGGGGCTGAGTCTTAAATGACCTCCTGAGCAGGGACTTTGTACAGGCTGTTGTGCGGCAGTCGGGGCCCTGGTCAGGAGGTCACTCATATGGTGCAGGACGGGCGGACGTTCTCGCGGGCCCGCGGTCGCTTGATTCGGTGGCGTTGAGTTCAACGAGCAGCGGTTGATCAGCGACGCCGGGCTGCTGTTGACCGCGACGCTGGCGGAGCGGCTCGGGCTGGAAGGGCTGGTCAATGAGTCGGTGTGGCTGCCTTATGGGACGCCGGGCGCGGCGTTGCCGGGCCGCAAGGTCATGACCCTGATGCACGGGATGCTCGCCGGGGCCGACAGCATCGATGACATGGATCTGTTGCGCGCCGGGTCGACCAGGCCAGTCCTGGGGCACCGGGTGATGGCCCCCTCCACCTTGGGACGTTTCTGCGGGCGTTCAGCTTCGGGCATGTCCGCCAACTCGACCGTGTTCTGGATGTCGCGCTCGCTCGTGCATGGGCTGCCGGTGCGGGGCCTGGTGATCTGCCGTTGGTGATCGATATCGACAGCTTCGTCGGCGAGGTCTACGGTACCAGAAGCAGGGCGCCGGTTACGGCTACACCCACCGGCTCGGTTACCACCCGTTGCTCGCGGTCCGCGCGGATACCGGCGAGGTCATCCATATCCGCAACCGCAAAGGCTCAGCGAACACCCAGCGGGGGTTTGAGCGATTCATCGATGAGCTGCTCGCCCGTGTCCGCCGTGCCGGCCACAAAGGCCTGATCGTGATCCGCGCCGACTCGGGTTTTGAGAACCACAAGCAGTTCAAGGCACTTCACCGTGACGGTGTGGAGTTCTCGATCGGCGTCAAGCAGTCAAAGACGATGCGGGCGCTGATCGACCGAGATCCCCGAGAGGACTGGGTCGCGGTCGCTGACTACCCGGACACCGGTGAGGCTCAGATCGCCGAAACGATGCTCGGGCAGTTCCGGCTGATCGTGCGCCGCACCCGTCTGGTCGGTGAGCAGGCTCGAGTTGTGGCCCGACTGGCGCTACCACTGCTTTCGCGACCAACCGGACTGTTCCCACGCTCACCGCTGACATCGATCATCGCGACCACGCGATGATCGAGCTCGGGATCCGTGACCTCAAAGACCAGGCGCTGGCGCACTTCCCCTCCGGCATCTACTCGGCGAACAGCGCCTGGACCGTGATAGCCGCGCTCGCGCACAACCTCGGCCGGTGGAGCACACTGATCGGCCAGCCAACCAAGCCGGTCCAAACCGCCAGCACCAGACGCCGCCGGCTGCTCACGATCCCCGGCCGGCTCCTTCACAGCGGCCGCCGCTGGACGCTACGGCTGCCAGCCCGCTGGCCATGGCAGACCGAGTTCCTCACAGTCCTGCAACAGTTACGGGCCTTGCCAGCGCTGCGCTGAACGCAACCCGACCGACCCCTGAGATCCAGCAGACCCCGACGGCAACAGCCGCACTCACCGCTGCCCGAAAACAGCCAAAACCAGCATCTCAACGCCCCGGCTGCCGGTCAACAACGATCACCACGACCGTCACGACCAGCCAGAGCAGCCACTCACCACCAATTCGCCGGCAGCCGCTCACCCCGATCACCGAATCGGTGGTTCCAGGCTAAGATGAATTGACTCTGTCTGACGATCTGACTTTGCCGCCGATCGACCGTCGGGCACTTTTGAGGGTGCTGGGCGCCGTGACCCTGGCAGCACCTGGACTCGCGCTGCTGCAGGATTTGACCGGTACCACCCCGGTGGCATCGGCGGCGACGACCGGAGCCAGCGATTCGCAAGCGTCGAGTCCTCGGCACCTTCGGTGACGCTGGGCGGCGCCAACGTGCGCCCACCCTCGATACCGCTGGCCGTGCGGTCGCCTTACCTCTCAAGCTGGCTGCCCGCGACCACCCTGACCGCCAGCGCCGCCACAGTTCTGGAATGGAGCAGCCCGCGGGTTTGCCGGACTCGTACGGATTGATGGCCAGCTCTACGCCTGGGCGGGTCAGCCGGTATTGAGCGGCAACGTGACCGTGACACCCCTGACGCCGGTGTCGACAGAGGTGACGGCCACTCGCTCGATCTTCACGGCCGGTGCCGGAGGTGTGGAGTTGATCGCGGAATGGCTCTCTCCGGTCGAGCCCGGCAACCTTGAACTGCAGTCCGCTCCATTATCGCTATTGACCATCTCAGTGAGTTTCACTGACGGGAACTCACACGACGTCCAGGTCTATGCCGACATCACCGGCGAATGGGCCTCCTCGACCGAGAGCGCGCTGATCCAGTGGCAGACGACCTCCGATGTCACCGGGCGTTACTGGACAGTGGAGCTGCAGAGCCCGAGCCCTCTCAATGAGACATCTCAGATGGCCAACTGGGGCACGGTCGTCTGGGCGGCGCCGACTGGTACGTCACTCGCGTACCAGTCAGGCGACTCGGTCGCAGTACGCAGCCAATTCGCGTCCAACGGGACTCTCCTTGACAGCTCCGATCCGATCCCGCGGGCCATCGACGATAATCAGCCGGCGTTCGCCTTTGCTGTCGACTTCGGCTCAACTCCGGGCTCTACCAACTTCGTACTCGGGCATGTACGCACTCCGCTGATCAGCTACGGGCAGTCCGCGACACAGCTGCTGCCGCTCTGGACGCACTACTGGTCGAGCGGCTGGCAGTCGATGACAGCCGCCTTCATCTCTGGCGCTGCGTCTGCGCGCCAGCGTGCGATTGCGCTCGACGCCGAACTGGAAGCGGACGCTACGGCGGCAGGAGGACCGGGATATGCTGCCGCCTGCGCCCTCGCGCTGCGTCAGTGCTACGGAGGTACAGAACTCGCCATCGGCCCCAACGGCGATCCCTGGCTGCTCGGGAAGGAGATCTCCTCAGACGGCGACACCAACACGGTCGACATCTTCGATCAGGCATTTCTCGCCTGGCTCTGGCTCGACCCAGAGATGATCCCGTTGGTGATGGCGCCGATTCTGGACTGGTGCGCGTCCTCGGCCTGGCAGTCGGCTGCCGCTTGGTCAGGGATATCTCAACCCTATTACTGCGTGCACGACCTCGGTGTCTACCCGGTCGCCTCCGGGCGTGTGCCGGGCAACGGCGAGCAGATGCCGATCGAGGAATCCGCCGGGATGCTGATCATGGCCGCGGCGTATGCCCGCGCCGTCGGAGCGACGGTGGCACAGCCGTTTCTGAGCCAATGGCAGCAGTTGTGGACCCAATGGGCCCAGTATCTGATGACTCAGGTGCCGACGCCCGCCAGGCAGCTCACGACCGATGACTGGGCTCCGGGCTACTCGCCGGTCACGGCTTCGGTGAACCTCGGGATCAAGGCCATCATCGGACTCATGGCCGCCAGTCAGATCGCGACGATCATCGGAGACGATGCAGACGCCACCACCTGGTCGGATGCTGCAACCGACAACATCGGCCCGTGGATCAGCCTGTCGACTGACACGTCGGCCGGCAACTATCTCAACCTCGACCAAGGCGAGACCGGGACCTGGTCATCTCTTTACAACGCCTACTACCAGTTGGTGATCGGCGTTTCACTGGTGCCAGATCAGATCGCGGCCAATCAGGCCGCCTTCTATATGAACAAGCTCGCCCCGTACGGCATGCCGCTCGAGACCAACACCCCTCTCACCAAGACTGCCTGGCTCTTTTACCTCCCAGCCTGGCTCAACAGCTACCCGATCGCCGACGAGCTGATGAGCCGCAACGTGGCCTACATCAACGACACCCCGTCTCTCGTCCCCTACGGCGACCGGTACAACACCACCAACGCCACCGAGGTGAGCGGAATCCAAGCTCACCCAACCCTCGGCGCGGTCTTCGCACTCCTCGCCGCCCAGGTGTCGCTTTCGAGCGGAACAGGAGTCAGCGGGCCCCCGACAGTCAGCGGGCCAGCGCAAACGACATCCCCGCCGGTGTCAGTCAAGGTCACGGCGACGGTCAAGCCCAAACCGATGCTCACCGTCTCCATCAGCGACGGCGGGCTGAAGCTCTCAGGCAACGATGTCAGCATCCATGTTCGCGGCTCCAAAGGTGCCGCCTGCCACGGTTCCCTCAAGCTCGTCCACACGCGTGACGTAATTCTCAAGGATCACAAGCGCAAGCGTGAGAGCACCGTGATCGGTCACGTCAAGCTATTCAATCCCGGCAGGTGGCTCGCGCACCGTGAAGATCAAGCTGACCGCAGCCGGCGTCACGCTGCTGCGCAACGCGAAGCAACACCGCCTGTCGGTCGTCCTGAACGCGACTGTCAAAGGTGGCATGTCGACATCCAGACGCACGACCATCCACGAGCCACCCGTTCGCTGACCCTGCGGCGGGGAATCGAGCACCGGCCACATGTTCTGTGTAAGCAGAACCGCCGAACGTCCAAAGCCCTCAACCAGTGCACAACGCACGTCATCAGCAGCCCGGATCGCCGCACGTTTTGGCCACGGCGGTGGAGCCAAGTCAGAGGCCTGCGACCCGCGGTTGTCGTCACGGCGCTGAACCGGAGTGCAGGACGTGGCCGGACCGACTCCACGAGTTCTGCCCGGAAGATCCAGCGGAACTCGAGCTCCGCCTCCTGACCTCCGAGATCGATGCGATGCTCAGACAGACCCGGCCAGTGGTCGACAGGTTGTAGGCCGAAGGATCTGAGTTGCCTACCGTTCAAGCTACGCTTGCTCGAGATCGGCCTCGCGCCAGGTCTCCGTTGAGGTGGGACCGACCCGCGCAAGGTTCACGGCGCGACGCGCAGGTCGCGTTTGCTGAGGGAGGTGACGTGACATCGTGGACAGCCTCGCGGGACGGCCGCAGTGCATAGACGTGTTCGGTCGCATGGCCGGGAGCCCTCGACGGCCTGTGGTTCGCAGGACGGCGCTGGCTCGCGTCTGCATCATGCTGTCTGTCGTCTGGGTCTGCAACCAGCCTTGTCGCACCGGCGTGTGCAGCCGCGAAGAGCACGGTTGTCACAGTCGTCAGCGACTCTGTCGCGGCGTCGATCTCGTATGTGCCGGCTGCCCAGGCGGATCTCGAACACGGTCTGGCGGTGCGGCTTGATCTCAAAGTCTGCCGACGTTTGATCGAGCCGAGCTGTCCGTATCAGGGGAGCGCACCACCAACTGCGTTGAGCGCCGTGAGGTCGTATGGCTCCCGGCTCGGGCAGGTGTTGGTGGTAGACGTCGGGTATAACGACTCGTCCTCGGGTTACGCGCGGGGGATCGACAGGATCATGCGCGCCGCTCTCTCACAGGATGCGCGGAGCGTCGTCTGGGTGACGCTACGGGAGGCAGGGACCTACGCCTCGGACTACAGATCGATCAACGCCGAGATCAAGACGGCCGCGCGAGCGCTGGCCGGAGCTGATCGTTGCAGACTGGAACGCCCATAGCGCGGGGAAACCATGGTTCGGCACTGACGGGCTGCATCTCAACCCGTCCGGAGCGACAGCCCTTGCGAGCTTCCTTCGGCCATTCGTGATCCGCGCGAGCTCTCAAGACCGGCGCAGCCGGTGAGACTCTCGTGACGCCTCGTCCCTCCGGCGCATGCGCGCGTCGATGGGCCACGGGCTGTGCGATCTGTCGCTAACCCACGCCGAGCACGCTCGGACCAACCGCTGGATGCAGGTCACGCGTGTCGGTCTTGCAACTCCCGCATCGCGTCGGCGATGGCAGGCGTCGGGTCCTCGCCGGTGCCGCGCGGATAGATCTGGCGCTGTTCGGACAGGACGACAAGCGTTGCGCCTGTGTCGGGGTACTCGACGACATCCGGGCTGTTGGCGGTTGAGACGACCAGATAGCGGGCGGGTGCGTCGGAGCGGTTGACCAGACCGTGGGCACCTGCCCGCCCACGAGGGAACGCGACCACTGCGCCGGCATGCAGGAGCTGCGTTCCGCCGGGACCGCGGAGTGACAGTGTTCCGGCAAGGACGAGCAAGAGCTCCTCGTTGGCGTGGTGGACGTGGAACGGCGAGCCGACGGCACCAGGCTCGAGTTCGAAGACACTCGCGCCGAGTTCCCGCGCCCCGGCCTCAGCGCCCACCGCGGCGACGTGGCGGCCAGGGAATCTGTCCGGTTGCCAGCCTGGCTGGATGAAATCGACGCCCACCGGACGACCGTAGCCGATCTAACGGCCGCGCCGTGGCTCTGCCGCAGGAATCAATGGCCGTCTGATTCGTCGAGCCACGCCGGCGCGTGCCGGGCGGCCCACGCTCTGCTCACGTGTCCCCCGAGCATGGACCGCAGCGCCTCGCGATCTATGAGCGCAAGTGTGATGTGGCCCAGGATCAAGATCACGATCAACACCGCGAGCCAGTTGTGCACAAATGTGGCGCCTGCCCGCCATGAGAGCGGGAAGGGCACGTACCAACGAAGAAGGGCGCCCGTCCCCAGCATGACGAGCCCGCCGCCGACGACGAACGCCGCGTTCAGCTTCTGCCCCGCGTTGAACTTGCCGATTCGTGGCCGGGCGGTCGACTGCCGGCGGCCTGAAGCGGTGTCCACGAGGCCACGCAGCCACTGTAGGTCAGCCTCAGTCCAGCCGTTGATCCGACTGACGTCGCGACGCAGGCCGCGTCCCCAGCTGCCCACGAGCCCGATCAGCAGCGGCAGCGGGAGGGCGAGCCCGACGTAGAGGTGCACCTGCTCAACGAGCCGCCGTCGTCCGACGAGTGCGATCAGCGGGCTGAAATACAACGCGGCTCCGGTGACTATCAGGACCAGGAACAACAGAGCATTGACCCAGTGCACGGCGCGTTCGGCACGGTCGAACCGGAGCATCGATCGTTGCCTGGATTGCACAGTTGGTGCTTGGGTCGCGCTCATCTTCGCTCAAACAGGCTGCGTCGGCGGAGATCCGCTGATCCAGGCGTTCACCGGATAGCCGTTCTGCTCCCAGTAGCCAGGCTCGGCGTGAGATACGAGCTCGATCCGAGAGAGCCACTTGATCGACTTGTAACCAAACATCAGAGGCACATAGAGGCGAACCGGACCACCGTGTTCACGGGTCACTGGTGCATTCAGCATCGAGTAGGCGACGATCGCCCCCGTTTGATGGGCCTGCTCAATCGTGAGACTCTCGGTGTACATGCCATCGAACGACGTGAGCTTGAACGCTGTTGCCGCCGGATCGGCGCCCGCACGCTCGGCCAGGTCTACGAGGCGTACCCCGACCCAATGGACGTCGGTCACCTCCCATCCTGTGACGCATTGGAAATCGCGGGTCATCCGCGTCGCAGGAAGCAGCCGAAGGTCAGCGACAGTGAGCGAGAGCGGACGCTGGACGAGGCCGTCGACACGCACCCTGTAATCGGCGGGAGCAGCCGGGTATCCGCCGGTGATCGTGTAGAGCGTGAACTGACCGCCCCCTGGCAGAAGGCTCGCGACGCTGCTCGCGTGCAGCGAGTTGAGCACGCTGGAGATGCCCGCCTGCACGTGCGACCCGAACAGGGTGCCGAGCGCACCGAGCCCGAGTACAGAGAGAACGGTGCGCCTGCCGATTGGCTTGCTCCAGGTCTCCCCCGTCGTCTCGCCCTCTCGGGCTGCGTCGGGCCGCCTACCCGGACCTTCGCCGGATGGTCCATCAGGAGAGAAGGGCTGTTGCTCAGTCATCCGCGCATTCGATCGCGCCGTAGAACGATCGACGATCCGCCGTTGCAGAGTCAACGGTCATAGGGAATGTCAAAACCACCACCACCATGTCCAAGACTGTGGTCACCGGATGCCTTCAATCCGTTACACGATAGTCCAGGGTTAGGCGCGGATGGTGTGTTCCGTTGCCGCGATCGCCTGCTGGTCGGCCGCCGAGCATCCGGGTCGAGCGTCTGGCTCTTGCTTGATCTTCGCGAGGTGCTACCTGCCCTCGATGATGGTTCTCAGAACTGACCGAGCGGTGGCCATAGCCACGAGCGAGGGCGCTCGGCTGCTGTCCACGCTCGGCTGCTGTCCATCTACACGCCCGGTGATGACGCCGGGTTCTTCAACGACATCGACACGGTGAACCAGAGCGACATGACCGCAGTCAAGGCCCTGGCGCAACGCTATGGAATGAGCTTTCCCAGGACCTCGTAACCGGCGGCGATTTCGAACCCGCAGCGACTCGGCGCCGGCAGCACTGACGGCGACTCGCTGGGACCGCATCAAGGTCCTTGGCCATGCCTGAGTCAGACCCGAACAGGCGTCGACCGAAAGTCGCACATTGGGCATCGCGAAGATGCGCCGAGGATCAGCCAGGTTGGCTATGGCGGATCGGCCCAGATTTACCAGAATCAGCCTCATCATTCGGGGTGATGCACCGCGACCGCGCCCGTGTAGTGTCTGTGTAGCGGCACGGCTACCCGTTCGCCGCTGAGAGCGAGGCGACGGATGGGTGCGGACGATAGTGGTGCTCGGACAGCACCTCAGGTGCTGGTCGTCTTTTTCACGTACACGCAACAGAGTGCCAAGGTGGCGGAGGCGATGGCGGCGGTTTGGCGCGAGCGTGGCGCCATCGTGGAGCTGGCCCGTATCGAGCTGACCGACTCCCGCTATGCGGAGAGGTTCACGCGGTTCCCGCTGAAGCGTCCGTACCTGGACATCATCGGGATGATGCCGGCGCAGGTGCGCGGCGCAACGGGGCAACTTGAGATTCCTGCTGCCGCGAGGGACGGTCCCTATGACCTTGTGGTCATAGGGTCGCCGACCTGGTGGATCAGGACGAGTCTGCCGATCCGCTCGTACCTGAAATCTGAGGCGGCAGGCCGAATCCTCAATGGCAAGCGATTCGCGACGTTCGTGGTCTGCCGCCGGTACTGGGGATTCAATCTGCGGGCGGTGCGCAAGCTGGGCACGGCGCGCGGTGGCCAGTGGGTGGGTGGGATCCATTTCTCGTTCGAAGGCGGCCAGATCCGATCCCTGCTGGCGTTGCTCAGCTACTTCGGAAAGGGCGAGAACCGCGACCGCTACCTCGGCGTGAGGATCCCACCGACGAACCTGAAACCCGATTATCTCGGGCAGGCCCAGGCGTTCGCGGGCGGACTCGCGAACCAGCTGAACCTAGAGGGACGCGATGATTCAAATGCTGAGCCCAGGCCAACGAATGACATACAGGAAGGCAGCGCGTGAGCGACCAGACCGTAGACCGCAGCAAACTTCCGATCCAGCGCGCACCATTCGCAGGTGTGGCGAGCGAGACGCTTGCCGGATCACAGCCGGATTGGGGCCAGATCGGTCATGTGAGGCCACCTGAGGGCGCCCCCAACGTGCTGGTGGTCTGATCGATGATGCGGGGTTCGGCAATCCTGCGGCGTTCGGGGGGCCGATCAGCACCCCGAACTACGATCGGATCGCTGACGAGGGTCTGCGTTACAACCGCTTTCACGTGACGGCGATGTGCTCGCCCACGAGGGCGGCGCTGCTGACTGGACGGAACCATCATGCGGTCGGCATGGGCGGCATCCCGGAGACCTCGGGTGGCTTCCGAGGGTATTCGTCGATGTTGCCGAAGGACGCGGCACCGTTCCCGAAGGTGCTGAAGGAGAACGGGTATTCGACCGCGGCGATCGGGAAGTGGCATCTCACGCCGGAGAAGGAGCAGGGCCCGGCCGGTCCGTTTCGATCATTGGCCGAACGCGTGGGGTTTTGATTATTACTGGGGCTTTCTGGCCCCAGAGGCCAGCCAGTTCGACACGATGATCGCCGAGAATCAGCGGTTCATCGGGGTCCAGGACGGCAAAGGCGGCAAGCCGTTCTATTTCCCTGAGGCGATGACTGATCAGGCGATTGACTGGTTGCATGGCGTTCGTGGTCACGACTCCGAGAAGCCGTGGATGCTCGTACTACTCGACGGGTTGTAGTCATGCCCCGCACCACGTCTGCGAAGGAGTGGGCAGACAAGTACAAGGGAAGTTCGACCAGGGCTGGGATAAGCTGCGTGAGGAGACGTTCGAGCGTCAGAAGAAGCTCGGCGTCGTCCCTGAAGACGCGATCCTGACGCCACGCGATGACTCGATGCCGGCGTGGGACTCGCTGGATGAGAACAGCAAGCGCGTGTCTGCGCGCGCCAGATGGAGGTCTACGCGGGCTATTCGGAGAACGCCGATCATCACGTCGGCCGGCTCCTGGACTCGATCGAGGCGATGGGCGAGCTCGATAACACGATCGTGATCTGGATCTGGGGCGACAACGGCGCGAGCCTCGAAGGCACCCCTACGGGCACGTTCAACGAGGGCACGATGCTCAACGGCCTGCCGCTGACCGATAGCGAGCAGATGCAGCTGACGCTGAAGTGGGGCGGGTTCGAGGCGTGGGGTACCGAGATGATGTACCCGCATTATTCGTCTGCTTGGGCGTGGGCGAGTAACACGCCATTCCGCTGGGGCAAGCAGATCGCGTCGCATCTCGGTGGCACCCGCAACCCGCTGGTCGTGCGTTGCCCGCAGCGCATCAACGACAGCGGCGGGCTGCGGTCGCAGTTCACGCACGTCACCGACATCGGACCGACGATTCTCGACATGGTCGGGATCCCGCAGCCGACTCATGTTGATGGCGTCGAGCAGCAGCCGATGACCGGTGCGACGTTCGCGGACTCGCTGGCAGACGCGGCCGTTCCGGAACATCACACGCAGCAGTACTTCGAGAACTACGGAAACCGCGCGATGTACAAGGACGGCTGGTGGCTGGCGATGAGGATGCCGCGGATTCCCTGGAAGCTCAGCGCCGAGGTGCTCAAGACAGTTCGCGCCTGGGGTTTGGAAGCCGGACGAGGACCCCGTCGAGCTGTACTACCTCCCAGACGACTTCTCGCAGGCGACGGATCTGTCCGGAAGCCACCCTGAGAAGGTTGATGAGCTACGGAAACTCTTCTGGGAGGAAGCCGAGCGCTACCACGTCAAGCCGCTGCTGGCGGGCTTCTCCGCGTTCTTCGGTGTGGTGCCCCCGATGGGTCAGAACGCTAAGACCACCTACCACGGTAGCGTCGAGAACATCGCTCCAGGCGCGGTGCCTCGGATCTACAACCATTCCTACACAATCAGTGCTGACCTCCACATCCCCGAAGAGGGCGCTGAGGGCGTGATCGTTGCCGAGGCAAGCCATCTCGGAGGCTTCTCCCTGTTCGTTCAGGACGGGAAGCTGAAGCACACCTACGCATTCCTCGGTGTGTTCGAATACAAGCAGGAATCCGAGGGGCAGCTGCCGACCGGGGATGTGAAGGTGAGAATGGAGTTCCAGGCAGACGAGGCCAAGCCCGCAACACCAGGAAACGTGACCCTGTTCGTCAACGGCACACCCGTCGGCAATGGGCGGATCGAACACTCCGTGCCGTTCATCTTCAGCGGATACGCAGGCATGGACGTCGGTCGGGACAACGGCTTGGTGGTCGATCGAAGCTATGCGGACAAGGCGCCGTTCGCGTTCACCGGCACGGTCAAGAAGGTCGTGTTCGACATCGCGCCACACCCCGACGACGATCAAGAAAAAGCCCTACACGCACACGCCGCACAGGTAGACACCGCGCGCGGCATCAGCGGCTAACCCAGGTCGAAAGAGACACCATGAGCGACACCGAATTCGACGTCGTAATCGCGGCGTACCTAATCCCTGACCTGGCGCAGAAGGACTTCGACGCGCTCGTGAAGCTCGTCGAAGACAAGCAGCTCGAAGTCGAGGGCATCGTGATAGTCAACGTCGACGCAGACGGAACAGCCACCGTTCAGGAAACCGGCGATCACCTCGGCCGCAAAGGCGTAAAGATCGGCGGAGGGGTCGGATTGGTCGTCGGCCTGTTCTCCCCACCCCTCCTCGCAGCGACCGTCGTGGGTGGCGCAGTTGGCGGACTCACGGGCAAGTTCGCGAAACACAAGATCGAGAGCGGACTCGAGGCGAAGATGGGTGCAGCACTGCCACCGGGCTCAGCCGGCGTCGTAGCCATCTACGACCGCATGAAGACCGACACGGTCGACACAACGCTCAGCAACGCCGTCCGGAAATCCGTCGCGCAGGTTGACGGCGGCGGCGCAACGGCGCTGAAGGCGGCCCTTGAGGACGCCCAAAAAGGAATGGCCGGGTAGCAGCGCCGACACGCCCTCCACCCCGGATGCTCACCGCCATTCTTCAACCCGCCTCGGCAGACGTTAGGCTTCCCGGCGCTAGGCGGTGTCGGGACCTCTGCGCTGAAGCCGAATCTGCCCTGACAACCGACCGGAATCGTCGAGTGGAGGTGGTGTTTAGTGTCTGACCAGGTCGCTGGCGGAAATGCAGGCGTCGCGGGCTGGATATCCGCGGAGCTCCAACAGGACGTCATCCAACCGATTGCGGACTTCAAGAATCCGAATCAGGAGTGGCGCCGACTGTTCTCGGAACTGCTGGGGACGTTCCTCCTGGTAACGGTCGCGGCCGGCGGTGGGATGATGGGAGCGGCGTTTCCGGGCACGATCAGTCGTACCGCGGCCGTGGTCGCGCCAGGGTTGATGGTGATGGGAATCATCATGTTCATGGGCAGGGTCTCCGGTGCTCACCTGAACCCGGCGGTGAGCATCGCGTTTGCCCTGCGCCGAGACTTCCCGTGGCGGCGGGTTCCGGGGTACATCATCGTCCAGCTGATCGGCGCGACGCTGGCGGCGCTGGTACTGCACGCGGTGATCAACGTATCGGCCGTTCACGGTTCGAACTACGTCGCGTCGACCTACAGCGCGGGCGCAGGCTTCTGGATGGAGATGCTCCTGACCTTCGGATTGGTCAGCGTGATCCTGGGGACGGCTTCGGGCGCGCAGAACATCGGCATCATCGCCGCGCTCGGGGTCGGAGCCTATATCGCGCTTGCGGGGCTCTGGGGCAGCCCCATCTCCGGAGCATCGATGAACCCTGCCCGCACGTTCGGCCCCGACCTCGTCGGTGGGAAGTTCACCGACTACTGGGTCTACATCGCAGGGCCGATCGCGGGTGCTGCAGTTGCGGTTATTGTCGCGTTCGTGCTCCGTGGCGCCGGCGGCGGCATGTCCGGCTCGACCGCGGCCCAGGGCGCCCTCTACACCGAGGCCGAGAAACAGCAGCAGAACGAATCGGCGCAGCCACCGTCGACCCGTCAGTGAATGGACCTGACGATGCCGGCGCCCGGTAACTCGCGGGCTCGTCAGAGCCGTTCAGGCCACCGCAGAACCATCGAGGTCTTCACGTGTGAAGCTCGGCAACTCTGTGAAGCTTGCGCGCAACCGATTCTCCCATGTCTCCCTGAGCTTGGTGAGCACCGGTGAGTCTGCGTCGATCCGGTACTCATCGGCGCGGAAGCTGTCTCGGGCGTACAGAGCGAGGTCGTATGGTGGCCCCACCGAGACGTTTGCCCTGGCCGTGCTCATCATCGAACCAAGCGCGATCTTTGTCGCGGTCTCGGCATCGACATGCAGCGTGGCAGCCATCTCGAGCAGGAACTTGCCGTACTTCGTCTCACCGATTTGCAGGAACGGCAGCTCGTCAGAGGCGCGTATGTAATTCCCCTCCGGGTAGACCAGCAGGATCTCGGGCGGCTCATCCCCGACCTGGCCTCCGAGAATGAACGTCGCGGTCGCGTCGATCCCTGTCATCGCGTCGCGGTGTGTGGCGACGACGTCACGGCTGAGGCGGCCCAAATACAGGGCAGCTTCGAAGAGATAGTTGACAGAGGTCAGGCTCTCGACCTCGCCAGACATCTCGAGGTCTCGACGGATCCGGTCGAGCACCTCCTGCGTTGTCGCCAGGTTCCCGGCGGACTCGATCACGAATAGCCGCCTGGGGCCAGGAGCAATGACGTGCTGCTTGCGGTAGGTCCCGACGTTGTCCACACCGGCATTGGTACGGGTGTCCGAGAGGAAGACCAACCCCTCCTTCAGGCGCATCGCCAAGCAGTAGGTCATCTCAGACTCGCGGGCTTGATCTCATCAGGACCGGTCACACCATATCGAGCAGCAGCCGAGCGACAGCGAGCGGTGTGTGCCCGTGAAGCTCACGCGAGCAACTGTCAGAGCCGTTGTGACAGGATCAGGCCGATGGGGGTGCAGGCTCGCGATCTTGTTCTGGTCGCAGCCGCGATCGCGGCTGCGCCGCTGCTCGCGGATTACATCTCGCGCTGGGTCCGGGTACCGCTGGTTGCCTTCGAGATCGGCCTCGGGATTCTGCTCGGCCCTGATGTGACGGGCTGGGTGAAGGCGGACCCGGACCTGCAGTTCCTCGGCACACTTGGCCTGGCGATGCTGTTCCTGCTCGCCGGTTACGAGCTGGATTTCGAGCGGATTCGCGGCCGGTCACTGCGACTTGCAGCGATCGGCTGGCTCTGTTCCCTTGCCGCAGCAACAGTCTGTGGCATCTCGTTGGCGCCGACCGTCACCGCCGGCATCCTCGTCGGAATCTGCCTGACCAGCACCGCCATGGGGACGATCATGCCGGTGCTCCGCGACGCGGGCGAATTGTCCACACGCTTCGGGAACGCCGTGCTCGCGATCGGCGCCGTCGGTGAGTTCGGTCCCCTGATCGCCGTGGCCCTCTTTCTAAGCGATAGACGCCCCGGACGCTCGGCGGTCATCCTCATCATCTTCACCGCAATCATCGCCGCGTCCCTGTACATCGCCCTGCGTTACGAACACGCCCATGTTCACCGCCTGATCGAGGCGACGCTGCACACCAGCGGTCAGTTTGCCGTCCGCCTCGTCATCCTGGTGCTTGCGTGCCTCGCCGGTCTGGCCACCGCGTTTGGGCTGGACATGCTGCTCGGCGCGTTCGCAGCGGGACTGGTGATCAGCCTGCTCATGCGCCGCGCTGACGCAGACGCTGTGAAAACGGTGGAGAGCAAGCTCGATGCGGTCGGATTTGGGTTCCTGATTCCCGTGTTCTTCGTTAACACCGGTGTCACGTTCGACCTCAACGCGTTGCTCGATCATCCAGAGACGCTGGCGCTGGTCCCGGCGTTCCTCATCCTTTTCATCCTGATTCGCGGGATACCCGCCACGGTCGCCGCCCCACCGGGTTCGGGAACAGCCGAGCGGCTCGCGATCGCAGCGTTTGCCGCGACCGGACTTCCGATCATCGTCGCGGTTACGACCATCGGGGTCAGCGCACACGAGATCAAACACTCCACCGCCGCTGCACTCGTCGGGGCAGGGATGCTCTCCGTGCTCACGCTCCCCCTGCTCGGCCTCACCATCAGACGTAGACAGCTCGCAACCGCACAGACTGCCTGACAACCGCTTGGTTGTGCGCCGCAGGGTCGCACCGAACTCTGTCTACGTTCATGTCGAATATCTGCACAAACGTCGACAGAGTGACCGCGGCTGAAGTCAGGTGGGGCCCACGATCCGACTGCATCAGCCAACCGACACCGAGCTGACCGCCCGACGCATCGCCGCAAGACCCGGCTCGTGGAAGGCTGACCCGCGCGGCGCACGCAAGCCCGCGACGTGCATGCAGGCCACCGCACGTGCCACACTAGGGAGTGGAATGTCACGCAATCTCGTCGAGCTGATCAGGCGCCATCACCTGACCGACGCGCCAACCGCGCTTGACGTGCTCAAGCAGGCGGTCGAGGAGCACCGTGAGGTCACGGACGAGGACATCCGGCGAGCCGCCGAGCAGACGGGCCTGCCCGAGGCGACGGTCTATGGCGTGGCGGGCTTCTATGACGACCTTCAGGGCGTACGCGGCGACCGGCACGTCAGAGTCTGCAGCGGCACCGCCTGCTTCGCCGCCACCGGCGGCGCTCACCTCGACGAGGTCAGCGCCGGACTCGGTCTGTCATACGGTGAGGTCAGCGGAGACGGCTCGGTCTCGCTGGCAGAGACTGTCTGTCTCGGCTTCTGCCACAGCTCTCCGGCGGTCCGGGATGGCGAGACCATCGGCGCCGGTCCGGACGCGGTCGCGCTGACGTTAGCCGGCGGCCAGCGGGCCGCCGGCGAACCGGATTGGCAGAGCCTGCTGGATGAGCCGGTCCTGACCCGCCCAGGCGACTGGTCGGGGCTGCGCCGCGCGCTCGACGAGCTCGGACCGGAACGGCTGCTCGACGAGGTTGAGCGTGCCAAAGTCCGCGGTCGCGGCGGCGCCGGCTTCCCGGCCGGCGTCAAATGGCGCTTCACCCGCGGGGCGCAGGGCGCGGAGAAGTTCATCGTTGCCAACGGCGATGAGGGCGACCCCGGCTCCTACATCGACAAGTACCTGATGGAGCGCAACCCGGCGCTGCTGCTCGAGGGTCTTGCGCTTGCGGGCTATGCCGTCGGAGCCGCGCATGGGTTCGTGCTGACCCGCTCGGAGTATCCGCTGTCAAAGCCTGCGCTCGACGCCGCGATCGCCCGGGCCCACGCTGACGGCTGGCTCGGCACCGACATCCAGGGCTCCGGGTTCGAGTTCGACGTGACCGTGGTCGAAGGTGCCGGCTCGTATGTGGTCGGTGAGGAGACGGCGCTCCTGGCCTGCCTGCAGGGGCTGCGGGGCACGGTATCCGCGCGACCGCCGTTTCCGGCCGAACGCGGCGTCTTTGGGATGCCGACGGTGGTCAACAACGTCGAGACGCTCGCCAACATCGCGTTCATCGCGGCCCGAGGTGCCGACGCCTACCACTCACTCAGCCCGGATACCGAGACCGCAGGGTCCAAGCTCGTGTGCTTCAACGAGCGCTTCAACCGACCCAGCGTCTATGAGGTGCCGTTCGGCATGACGATGCGGCAACTGTGTGATGACGTCGCCGGCGGCCTGCGTGACGGCCGCAGCATCAAGGCGCTGCAGATCGGCGGTCCGCTCGGCGGCATCCTGCCGGCCAGCCTGATCGACACGGTGTTCGACTTCGATCCGCTCGCCGCGGAGGGCTGCATGGTCGGGCACGGCAGCATCGTCGCGTTCGACGACCTCATCGATATACGCGCACTGGCGGTGCACCTGCTGGAGTTCGGCGCACACGAGAGCTGCGGAAAATGCTTTCCCTGCCGCATCGGGCTGCGACGCGCGCACGAGATGTTCAGCACCCACGAGGCGGTCGACCGCGAGCGTTTCGAGCAGCTGCTGGAGGCGCTCGAGCTGGGATCGCTGTGCGCGCATGGATCCGGGATGCCGGCGCCAATGCGCAGCCTGATCCGCCATTTCGAAGGCGAATTGGGGTTGACCGCATGACCACCGTGACCGTCGACGGGATCGAGGTGACCGTCTCGGACGGCGGCACGATCCTCGACGCGGCACGCCAGGCCGGCTCCTGGGTCCCGACGCTGTGCTTCGACGAGCGCCAGGAGCCGTTCGGAGCCTGCCGAGCCTGCATGGTCGGCGTCGAGGGCTCGGCCAAGCCGTTGCCCGCCTGCACCACGCCCTGCCGCGACGGGATGGTCATCGACACCAATGATCCTGCCGGCCGCCGGGTTGCCCACGCCGTCGTTGAGCTGGTCCTCTCCGAGCTGCCGTCCGCGCCCGAGCCCCACACCGAACTGGCGCAGGTCGCCGCGCGGTTGGAGGTGACCGATTCGCGCTGGCCCGGTGCCCAGCACTCGGTCTCACATGACCTGCGTCACCCCTACCTCGCCTTCCAGCACGAGCTGTGCATCTCGTGTGGGCGCTGCGTACGGGCCTGCGACGAGGTCCAGGGGACGTTCGCGCTCACCGCCACCGGACGTGGATTCAATGCGAACATCGCCGCGGGAATCGGCGCCGGCTTCCTGGAGTCCGCCTGCGTCTCCTGCGGTGCATGCGCCGACACCTGCCCAACCGACGCGATCACCGAGAGCCTTCTTCTGACCGGCAATTCCAATGGTGCGGCGCTGCCCGCGCCCCGTCTGCGCAAGCGCCGACGCCAGCCCGAGTAGATTGGACGACAAATGGATACCGAGCGTTACGACCGAACCGTCACAACGACCTGCGGCTATTGCGGGGTCGGCTGCAGGCTGGAAGCGCACGTCCGCGGAGGCCGGATCGCCTCGATCTCACCGGCGCTCGACGGCCCCGCCAACGACGGACACACCTGTCTGAAGGGCCGCTTTGCACACCAGTTCACGCGCTCGCCCGATCGCCTCACCTCACCACTGATCCGGGAGGGCGACGGCTTCCGGCCGGCGAGCTGGGAGGAGGCCTACGCTCGGATTGTCTCGGAGTTGACGCGGATCAAGGGCCAGCACGGCCCGGACGCGATCGCGGGTCTGGCATCCTCGCGCGCCACCAACGAGGACTGCTACGTGATGGCGCGGATGATGCGCGCCGCGGTCGGCACAAACAACATCGACAACTGCTCGCGCGTCTGCCATTCGCCGACTTCATTCGCCCTGCGCAGGTCCTTCGGGCTGTCCGGCGCGACCGGCTCGTTCACGGATATCGATCACGCCGACGTGGCAGTCCTGATCGGCGTCAACCCGACCCAGGGTCACCCCGTCGTCGGCGCCCGCATCAAGCAGGCGGCGCTGCGCGGCTGCAAGCTGATCACGATCGACCCGCGCCGGATCGAACTCGCCGACTACGGCGTCCTTCACCTCGGCCCGCGTCCGGGCACCAACGCCGCCGTCGTGCTCGGGCTCTGCCATGTTGTGGCGCGGGATGGGCTCACCGACCCCGCCTTCATCGCCGAGCGCACCGAGGGCTACGAGACCCTTCTCGAACTGCTCGCGGGCTACAGCCCGGAGGCCGTCGAGGAGATCACAGGCATCCCGGCCGCAGACCTCGAGCGCGCGGCGCACATCTATGCGGAGGCAGACCGCGGCAGCCTGCTGTGGGGACTCGGCGTGACCGAGCACAAGTACGGGTCGGAGGTCGTGCAGCTCCTGTGCAACCTGGCGATGATGACCGGCAAGGTCGGCAAGCCGGGCTCGGCGCTGCTGCCGCTGCGAGGCCAGAACAACGTTCAGGGATCCTCGGACATGGGCGCGCTGCCGGACACCTACACTGCATACCGGTCGGTCGCGGACGAGGACACAGCGCGCAGCTTCGAGCAGGCCTGGGGCGTGCCGCTCAGCCGGCAGAAGGGGTACACGATCCCGCAGATGTTCGACGCCGCCATCGCCGGTGACCTCAGGGCGATGTACATCTTCGGCGAGGACGTGGCTCAGACCGACCCGGACACGGCGCACGTCGTCGCCGCGCTCGAGAAGCTCGAGTTCCTCGTCTGCCAGGACATCTTTGAGACCGAGACGTCCAAATATGCCGACGTGATCCTGCCGGCATCGGCGTTCCTCGAGAAGGCCGGGACGTTCATCAACGCGGAGCGCCGTTTCCAGCTGGTCGAGCCCGCGATCGATCCTCCCGGCGGCGCCAAGACCGACTTCGAGATCATCACGACGGTCTCCCGGATGCTCGGCCACGACATGGGTTTTGAGACCCCGTGGGAGTGCCTGGACGAGATCGCTCGCCTGACCCCGGCGTACGCCGGTGTCAACCGCGACCGGATCGGCCGCGACGGTCTTCAGTGGCCGGTGCATCCCGATGGAGTCGACTCCCCCACCTTGTACGACACCTTCTTCGACAACCCAAGCGGCAAGGGTAAGTTCGCAGCGCTGCCGTACAAGCAGCCGGGCGACGCGGCTGACGCGGAATTCCCGCTGGTGCTGGTGACAGGACGCGTATTGCAGCACTACAACGCCGGCACGATGACCCGCCGCACCGAGAATGTTTCGCTCGTCGACAGGGACGTGCTCGAGGTGCATCCCGACGATGCCGCCCGGCTGTGGATCGCAGAGGGCGACCTGGTGTCCGTGCGCAGTCGCGTCGGGCGCATCGAGCTGGAGGCGCACGTGACCGATCGGATCGAGCCCGGCCACGTCTTCACCACGTTCCATTTCCCGGAGACGCGGACCAACCTGCTGATCGGCCAGTCAGCCGATGTCAACACCTCGTGCCCCGAGTACAAGGTGGTCGCCGTCGACGTGCGGCCGGTGGCTGAGCATCCGGCCTACGTGCCGCAGCTCACGGGCGCGGTCTGACTCGCCCGCCGGCGAAGGCTGTCGCGTAGCGCCCGAGGAAGTCGGCCTCAGCGAGCACGGTCTTCTCGAACTCGTCCGGCAGGACTCGCTCGTTGGATCCGTGGCCTGGTCCTTTACGGTGCCCGTCATCCGGCTTCGACCGCAGCCTTTATGCGCTGCGCAAAGGCGGGAGCGTCCTTCGCCGCCGCACCAGCGGCAAACCCGACCAGCAGCTTGCCGAGCCCGTGACCCTGGAACGTGTTGTGGATCGTGACCCGCGTCTGCGTATCGCCGACGGCCTCGAGGTCATAGCCGCCATCGGGGACCGCGACCATGTTCTTGGATCGCTCTGTCCAGCGGATCTTCGTCGGCGCCTCGAACGCTGTCAGCTCAAATCTGCGGCTCGACTTCATCCCGGCGTCCTTGACCGTGCTTTCGAACACGGTTCCGACACCGATTGCCCCGTCAGTCGTCTTCCGGATCTCCTGGACCCGCGGGCTGAACTTCGGGTCGTTGGTTCCGTCCGCCAGGAACGCGAACACCTGGTCGATCGGACGGTCGATCACAGTGCTGCCGCTGAACCCATGCGCCATAGTGCCCTCGTTTCCCATCGATCGTGGTGCTTCGTAGCCTAGCCGGGGTCACGCGATCCGCTCATCGCACCCGCCATCCGAGCCATATCAGCCGACTCCACGTATACGCTTGATCGGGATGACGTCAGGGTCGACAGGAAAGCATCAGTCGCAGCGGTCGACGACGGAGCGGACGCGCATGTTGGGGATTGGGGCCTTCCTGGTCATCGCGACCCTGTTCGCGATCCTCAACCTGCATACGGTCAGTGTCAACTGGATCGTGACGACGACGCACACAGCGCTCACGCTGGTGATCATCGTGGCCTTCCTGCTCGGGGCCGGGGTTGGCGCGCTGATCACACGCCGCCGTGCAGGAGCCGGCAATCGTCCGCGCAGCCGACCGGAGCGCTGAAAGTGACTCACGGGCGCCAGACTGTTGGATCACCCGTGCAGGGTGAATATCGGTCACCCGCGAGGCACGGACACTCAGAACATGGCTGACACCCCAGACTTCGGCTTCACAGAATCCGCCGGCGGTTCGGACTCGTCGCTTCCCTCATGGTGGGTGCCGGCGCTGTTCGGCGTGCTGAGCCTGGCGGCCGGGCTTGTCGTGATCATCGAGCCGCACACGAGCCTGCTGGCGGTGGCGGTGGTGATCGGGATCTACCTTGTGATCGTCGGGATCGGAGTGATCGCCGTCGGCTGGGAGCTCCCCAACAGACGCGGGCTGGTGATTGCCGCCGGCATTTTGGCGATCATCGCCGGCGCGTTCGTGATCGCCCGACCGGGCTCGGCCGTGCACGGGCTGCGGATCGTGCTGGGGATCTACCTGCTGGCTGCGGCCTGTGTCCACTTCGGAACCGCAGCTGTGGACAGCTTCGTCAGACGTACCGAGGTCGTACGAGGACTTGTCGACCTGGCCGGCGGCATCGTCCTGCTGGTTGCGCCGAAGCTCGGCCTGGCAGCGTTCGCGCTGATCGTCGGCCTTTACCTGGTGCTCAGCGCGCTGCTTGAGCTGACGGCCGCGTACGTCCTGTACCAGGCGCATAAACAGACCTAGCGGGCCGTGCCCAGCTGGCTGTTCGTCTCGCTGCGCGGTTATGACCGCCGCTGGCTGCGGGGAGACCTGCTCGCCGGGCTGACCGTCTGGGCCGTACTCGTCCCCGAAGCGCTGGCCTATGCGTCGATCGCCGGTGTCTCACCGGTGGTCGGCCTTCCGGTGATTTCTTTCAGAAGCTCTGGGACCTGATCACCGAGCTCGGTGACACGCACGCGCTGACGCTCGTCGGCGGCGGTCTATCGCTGGCGCTGCTGGTCCTTTTGCGCCGTGCCGCGCCCGCGGTTCCGTGATCGCTGGTGGTCGTGATCGTGAGCATCCTTGCCGTGGACGCCTTCGGTCTCGAGAGCCACGGCGTCGCGATCGTCGGTCATATCGACAGCGGACTGCCGTCGTTTGGGTTTCCCAGCGTCGGCTTCCACCGCTTCATCGACCTGCTCGGCGCCAGCATCGGTGTGATGCTTGTCGGATTCGCCGAGGGCCTCGGCGCGGCCAAGACCTATGCGGCCAAGCAGCACTATGAGATCGACGTCAACCGCGAGCTGCTGGGCCTCGGCACGGCCAACCTCGCCTCCGGACTCTCGAGCGGCATGGTCGTCAACGGCAGCCTCTCCAAGACAGCTGTCAACGGCTCCTCCGGAGCCAAGAGCCAGATCTCGGGCCTGGTCGTCGCGGCGATGACGGTGGTGACGCTGTTGCTGCTGACCGGCCTGTTCAGCGCGACCCGACTTCATCGCCGCAATTTTGGCACTGCTGGGGGTGACCGTGTTCGACACGCTTCCTGGCCTGTTCATCGGCATCGCGGTATCGCTGCTGCTGGTGCTCTACCGGGCAGCACGTCCCCGCATCGCCGAACTCGTGAAGCCGCCCGGCCAACCGCACTACATCGATTCCGCTCGCGTCGACCATCCAGCCGAGATCCCCGGCGTGGTCGTGCTCCGGGTCGAGAGCGGCCTCTTCTTCGCCAACAGCGACTGGGTCAGCACCCGCATTCGCGAGGCGGCCGCACGTCAGGGAACGAGAGCGGTGATCCTCGACGCGAGCAACATCGCCGGAATCGACGTCACGGCCGTTGAGATGCTCAACCAGGTCAATGAAACGCTCACTGCAGAGGGCGTGAGGCTGCTGATCGCTCGCGACATCGGTGGTGTCCGCGACGTGATCCGCCGCGCCGACTCCGATATCGAGCTACAGCACGTCTACACGAGCGTCCAGAAGGCGGTCGAGGCCGCCGTCTCGTGACACGTGTACGAGTGCTCCCTGGGCTGGATCTCGACAGCCGGTCAC
Source organism: uncultured Actinomycetota bacterium (assembly GCA_963804615.1). Taxonomy (GTDB): domain Bacteria; phylum Actinomycetota; class Thermoleophilia; order Solirubrobacterales; family Solirubrobacteraceae; genus Palsa-465. The sequence continues at coordinate 55,521 of CAWDRA010000007.1, read as the reverse complement.
CCAGCACGGGTGAGGCGACATCACCCAGCCGTCTGAAACCGTAGCCACGGTGGCGACCAATTACGAGATCCGCATCAAAGGACGCGTCGGCGACAGCGTGATCGCGTCGTTCGACGATATGACCGCTGTGGTGCATCCGCCCGAGACGGTCCTGACGGGCGCCGTCAGCGACCAGGCGCAGCTGCACGGACTGCTGCAGCGGATCGAAATGCTCGGTCTCGAGCTGATCGAGATACGCCGCGTCGGCGCCGACGCCGGCTAGCGTCCAAACGCCGCAAAAGCTCGGCACGCTCGGCCTTTGGGTAGATTGGAGGCGCACCGCGACCGGCGGTGAAGCCACGGATGCGGCGCGAGCTCAGAAGGGAGTAACTCGTCCAACGGCAAGCGACAACGCAGCGGGCGACCCGGACGGCCACCAATGCGAAGGGGAGCGCGTCACGATTCGTCGTGCCGCAGCCGCCTGCCGCGGTCCTGAGAGGCAGACTATTCGACCGGCTCGACGTTGGCTCCGACGGGCTTCTGACGCTCCTTACAGGGCCGGCCGGAGCCGGCAAGACCGTCCTCATGAGCACCTGGCTGAGCGAGCGACCCCACGCCGATCCGGTGGTCTGGATCTCGATGCAACCGTCGGACGGGCGGCCCGTGCGCTTCTGGGGCGAGCTGATCAGGCGGCTGCGCGACATCTTCGACGAGCCGCTGAATTCGCTCCCCGACCCCGACGACGGGCTCAGCGATGACTTCGGCTCTCGCTTCGCCACGGGCGCTGAGGGCCTACCGGAACCCGTGCTGGTGGTGCTCGACGACTTCGAACAGGCGCAGTCACGCGCGCTCGCAGACAGCTTCGACCTCTTCCTCCGCGGGCGCCAGCAGCGCCTGCGGCTTCTGATCGCCAGCAGACATGATCCGAGCGTCGCTCTGCAGCGCCTGCGTCTCGCGGGCCAACTGACCGAGCTGCGCGCGACCGATCTGGTCATGACGCCCGACGAATCCCGGGAGCTGCTTGCAAGCGCCGGTGTCGCGCTTACCGACGAGGATGCGGAGGTCCTGCACGAACGCACGGAGGGTTGGGTCGCCGGGCTCAGCCTGGCCGCGCTCTCACTCAAGGACCACCCGGACCCGACAAGGTTCGTGCGCACCTTCGCAGGTGATGAGCGGCCGGTGGGCGATTACCTGATCGAGGAGGTGCTCCAGCGCCAACCCTCGCAGCTGAGGGACTTCCTGTTGCGCACCAGCGTCGTCGACGTGCTCGAGCCCGGCCTCACGGAGGAGCTCACGGGCCGGCCAGACGGCATGCACACGCTCGAGCAGTTGCGGCGCAGCAATGCCTTCCTGGTCCCAACCGACCAGCGCGGGAGGCGCTACCGGTACCACCCGCTCTTCAAGGAGCTGCTGCGCAGCCAATTGCGGTACCAGACGCCCGAGGCCTATGCGCTGGAACATCGGCGTGCAGCGCGCTGGTTCGCGGGCGCGGGGCGACCTGCCGAAGCGGTCTGGCATGCGATGGCCGCCGACGATCAGCAGATGGCACGGGCCCTGGTCGCCCAGCAATGGCTCACTCTGATCGAACAGGGGCACTCCCGCGACCTGCTCCGGTGGGTGCGCAGCCTCGGCGGCCAGGCGGTGTCGACCACGCCCGAGCTGGCCCTCGCGGGTGCAGCCGCCGAGCTCGATGAGGGCGACCTCGATGCCGCCCGCAGCTATCTGCAGATCGCGGACGATCATGCCGGCGCCGTGCCCGCCAAGCAGCGCGCGCGCTTCACGGTCTCGCGGGCGATCGTGACGATGCTGGAGTGCCGCGCATTGGGCGACCTGGAGGCGATGAGGGATGCCGCACATAAGGTGCTCGTCAGCTGGTCGGCCTCGGACACCGACCAACTGTCGCGCGGTGTAGCCCAGTTGCACCTCGGCGTTGCCGAGTGCTGGCTCGGTGATCCCGTGGGCGGACGACGCCGGTTGGAGCGCGTGCTCGAGAGCAACCGCGGAGCCGCCAACGATGGGCTCGCGCTCGATTGCCTCGGCCAACTTGCGCTGCTCGCGGTGGTGGACGGTCGGCTGCGCGACGCTGCGGCGCTAGGTCGCGCGGCTCTGCAGATCGCCGCCAAACACGGCTGGGACGAGCGTCCGGTCGCGGTCGCGGCCTATCTGGCGTTGGCCATCACCCATCTGCAATGGGCTGACATGGAGGAGAGCGGCCGCCTGCTCGATCAGGCGCTCGCCGCGACCCAGCGCTCACGCGAGGCGATGGCCAGCCTGGTCGAGATCGTCCACGGCCTGCGCATCGGGCGCCACGACCCCGCCCAGGGGCTGCGCATCGTCCGCGCCGCACGCCATGAGCTCGATGCCTCAGGACTGCCGGACTCGCTGGCCGTGATGGCGGCCCTGATGGAGACGCTGCTGGTGATCGACTCGGGCGACCTTGAACCGGCGCGGCTGACGCTGGCGACGGAGCCGTGGATCGCGCTGGTGCCGCTCGAGGCGGCGGTTGCCCGAGCGCGGATAGCGCTTGCCGACGCAGACCCGTCCGAATCGCTGCGTGAGCTCCAACCCTGGCTGACCGACAGTTCGACCGTGCGCTACCTCGGCAGTCGCATCCAGGCGCTCGGGCTGGCCTCACTGGCGCACAACCTCATGCACAACGACACGGCAGCGCTCGACGCGCTCGAAGAGGCACTGGCGCTGGCCCAGCCGGAGGGCTTTCGACTACCGCTGATCCTGCTCGGAGCGCCGTTGCGTGCGCTGCTGAGGCGACGTATTCGCGCCGGCACCGCCCACCGCTCGCTGGCCGGGGAGCTGATCCAGCGACTGGACGGAGACGAGGCCCCGGGGCTGGACGCGGGCTCGCTCGTGCTGCTCGACCCGCTCAGTGATCGTGAGGAGGCCGTGCTCCGCTACCTACCAACCGTGATGTCCAAGGCCGAGATCGCCGCGGAACTCTTCGTCTCGGTCAACACGGTCAAGACCCATACCAAGAACATCTACCGCAAGCTCGGCGTCGCCACTCGACATGACGCGGTGCGCCGCGCCAAGCAGTTGAACCTGGTGTAACCCGCGCCGGCGGCCCCGCTGGGCCACCGGCGCGCCTGAGCGCCCGTGGGCGCGACGTATCAGTTGGCCGATTCGCCGTAGATGAACAGCCCGTGCAGAATCCAGAGACTGAGCGCGAAAACCGCAAGCGACCAGAACGGGTACGACGGCATGTCGAACAGCGCGCCCATCATCGCCAGCGAGGCGACGACGATCGCGAACCACCGGCCGTACTCGTTGCCGGCCCAGAGCGACGCCGCCGCGAAGAGCTCGAAGACTCCGAGGATCAAGGTGATCCAACCCCACGTGTGCAGGTCGGAGAAGACATAGTGGGCGTTCGCCGTGAAGAAATGCGAATTGCCGATCGCTGCGATCCCCCAGACGACGTTCAGGATGCCGCCGATCAGCAGCAGCACCGAGGCAAGGACAACGCGGCCCGCCCCCTGGACCGACCCGCCGGCCGACTGCCCGGAATAGCTCATCCTAACTTCCTCCTCCTTGTGGGAATGTCATGTGACTGGCATTAATCCCCTGCCACCCGACTTATCCCTGCCTTATCTGCCGACGCGAGCCTCGCAGATCTCCCCGTCTCACCCCCGAAGGGTGACGCGCGGTCACCCACCGGCCCCCGATCCTGTGCGGTCGTGAGCACCGAGCCACCGACTGAGCCTGCCGGCGTGCGGGCGCCGAGCGTGCCGGCACCAAGCACCGCGGCGCCTTCTACATCCGCCACTGCACAGCCTCCGGCCTCTGACACTCGATCAAGACGGATCTGGTCACGAATCCTGATCGGGATCGCGTCGGTGCTGACGGTCGTCGCGATCCTCTCGATCTGGGCGAACCGCCAGGTGCTCAACGCGGACAATTGGTCGACCACCAGCACCCAGCTGCTCCAGGACCCCGCGGTCCGCGCGACCGCCGCCAATTACATCGTCGACCAGATCTACGCGAACGTCGACGTCTCCCACAAGCTCAGCTCGGCGCTGCCGCCGCGGCTGAAGCCGCTGGCAACCCCGCTGGCGGGGGCGCTGCAGAACGGCGCCGTATCCGCCACCGAGCTGGCGCTGTCTCGACCCGAGTTTCAGAGCATCTGGCGGAACGTGAACCGTGCAGCTGACCAGCAGCTGATCAACATCATCAACGGCCAGTCGGGCTCCGTGCATTTCAATAACGGCCAGGTGTCCCTGGATATGCGGTCGATTGTGAACCAGGTTGCAAAGCAGCTTGGAATCAGCGCCGACCTGGGTGCCAAGCTGCCTCCCTCGGTCGCCAAGCTGGTGGTTCTGCGTTCCAAGCAGCTGACCCTGATCCAGGACTTCGGCAAGATCCTCAAGGGCCTAGCGCTGATTCTCACGATCATCGTGCCGCTGCTGTTCGCTGCTGCGCTGGCAGTCGCTCCGCCCAACCGCCGGCGCAGGACCCTGATGACGATCGGGATCTGCGGTGTCGTTGTCGGTCTTCTCGTGGTGCTGATTCGTTCGATCATCGTCGGTCAGGTTCCGCCCGCACTGACTGACGACGCGTCCATGCAGGCGACCGCCAGCTCGGTGGTTTCGATCGCGACCTCGCTGCTGACGCAGATCGCGGGCGGCGTCGTCTTCATCGGTGCCGTGCTCATCGCCTGCTCCTGGTTCGCCGGTCCGGCTTCCTGGGCGACCGCCAGCCGCCGCTGGCTGGCGCCGCACGCGCAGGCTCATCCCGGCGGGATGTTTGCCGTGGTCGCCGGGATCCTGCTGATCCTGTTCATCTGGCAGCCGTTCCCGGCCACCGGCAAACCGATCGGCATGTTGGTGTTCACGATCCTGGCGATGGTCGGTACCGAGATCCTGCGTCGCCAGATGCTGCGCGAGTTCCCCGACGCGCACCTGTCGCTGACCGGCTCCGACGCCGGCGGCGTCGCCCCCGCCTGATCAGCCGCCCGGCGCCTCAGACGACCCGGCTGTAGCCGGCTCCTCTGCCGCGGGCGCCGCCGCGGGGGGCTCCGGATCCAAGGCTTCGAGCGCGCCCCCGGCGAGCAGCTTCATGCTCATCTTGATCGCGCGGACGGCGCTGGATGCGCCCGCCTCGAGTGCGAACCCCACGGCCGTCACGACGATCCCGGGTACGAACAGGGCATGGCTGCCGAGCATCAGAATGCCCACCCGGCTGAGCACGTACGCCGGTGCGGCGGCCACACCGCTGAGCGTGCCGGTGACCGCGGCATTGACGAGCTTGTCACGTCGCGTCAGCCGCTTCGTGTCGGCATTCAGCAGACGCGTGGGCACCGACACGTAGGCGAGCATCATCAGGCCGACGCTGATCCCCATGAAGAGCGTGAACCAGTGGCGCCCGTGGCGCGCGGCGAAGACTGCCGACCACCCCACCAGCAGGCCGATCACCGCGCCCGAGGTCACCACCATCCGCCAGTTGCGCCGCGCGCTGCGCCGTCCCTCGGGAAGCGAGGGGCCATCCGGGTTCATGATCGCGAAGGCGGTGACCGCGTTCAGATAGAAGGCCCCGATCGTGATCACGGCGACCAGGGCCATCGCGGCCCATGATCTCCAGCCGGTGATCTCGTGAAAGCTCCTGTCATGAAGGACGTGAACCTTGAGGTCGAACATCGCCAACCACACCCACATCGCGGGCAGCACCTGCAGGATCGTTAGCCGCCAGTTGGAGAAGATCAGGCGCAGACCGTCGATCAGCAGGACGAGCGTGCTGATCGTGAGCGCCAGCGGCGCCAACCAGCGATGGCTGCGGCTGACCGTGAGGACGGCCTCCTCGATCTGCTGCGGATCGCCGTCGCGTATAGCCTTCACGAGGGCCCTGGCCCGGCCTGCGACTTCTTTGCGCACGGCTCGATTTCACCAAATCCCGGGCGAGTGGGCATCACCCATGCCGGGTGAGCGTCTCCCGCGGCGCTCAGCCGTGTTGAAGCGCGGCGTCTGTGATCGCATCGATCGCTCCGAGCTTTGACACGAGCTCGGACGCAAGTCCGTAGCGCTCCGCGAGTCCGGATGGGGAGGCATAGCAGACCCGGGTCACGCCGCCGTCATCGAAGACGAGCACCTTCAGCGGCAGGTCGAGTGCAGCGAGTGGCGCGCTCTCCATCACCGGCGTTCCGGCAAGCGGGCTGCCGAATATCAGGACCTTCGTATCCCGCAGCTCGAGGCCGCTGGCTCGAGCCTCCCCGCTGTGATCGATCACGGCGAACAGCTTCGCGCCGATGCTCACGATCGCGTCTGAGAGACGCGTCACCGTCTCCTCGACCGACCATGAGCTCACCTTGACGATGAGCCAGGAGAGTTCGGATGCCGCGTCTGCCATCAGCCGGATCTCAGCGGGCGGGCTCGTTTGCCGGGAGCGGAGCCGCTGCCTGCTCCCGGTGTGCCGTGCGCGGGAGCCAGCGCAGACCGATCAGAAGGGTTGCGCCGAGCACCCCCGCCATTATGTAGAAGACGGTCTGCGTCGAATGCGCGAACGCGATCTGCACCGCGTGCACGACCCGATGAGGTTCAGCTTTGCCCGAAACCTGACTGCTGACCGACAGCCCAAACTGAGCCGCGGCCCGGTGCGCGGCGTTGTAGGGCACACCCGCCTTCGTCAAAGCGGACGCGATGTTCGTGTGGTTGCGGGTGATCAGGACCGTGCCCAGGATCGCAAGCCCGACACTTGCGCCGAAATTGCGCGAGGTCTGCGTGATGCCGCTGATCTCGCTGTAGTTCGCGCTCGGCGCCCGGTTGAGCGCGTCCGTGCTGGACGGCCCCAGCATCAGTCCGATACCGCTCCCCGCCAGGGCGATATCCCAGGACTGCGCTCCCAGCGAGAGGTTCGTGAGCTTGCCGGCCAGCAGAATGAAACCGACTCCGCTCAGAATGCTTCCGATGACCACCGGCGGTCGCACACCACGCTTGTCCAGCATGCGCCCACCGATCTGGGCCATGATCACGAAGCCGAGGAAGAACCACATGATGTAAAGGCCGGCATTGGACGCACTCTTGCCAAGCGACACCTGTGCGTACACGCTCGCGAAGAAGAAGAACGGGACGAACACGACGGAGATCAGTCCGAGCACGAGCGTGTCGGCAGAAAAGACACGATCACGGAAGATCTCCAGCCTTATGAGCGGCTGATCGGCTGATCTCTCCCACCGCAGGAACGCGGCGATCGCAACCAGGCCCGCAACCAGACAGACGATCGTCTTCGGGCTTCCCCACCCCCACATGCTCGATTCCTGGAGTCCCAGCACGAGCAGTCCCATGCCGCCGGAGACGAGCACGGTTCCGTGGTAATCGATCGACTGAGACCGCGCCGGGGTGTCGTCGTCGGTCATCAGGATCAGGACCAGGGCGATGATCGCCACCGGGATGTTGATCCAGAAGATCGCTCGCCAGGTCCACTGGGTGAGATACCCGCCGGCGATCGGTCCGATCGCTGTCAGACCTCCCGTGATTCCGAAGAACAGTGCCATCCCGCGGCCACGGTCACTCTTTGGAAAGGCCGCCGCGACGATGGCAATCGCAGCCGGGAACAGGATCGCGGCAAAGGCACCCTGGAGCACGCGGAAGACGACGATCCACGCCTCGGCCGCGTCTCCCTTCGGCGTCAGGCCGCAACACGCAGACGTCACCGCGAAGCCGATCACACCGACGATCACCATGCGCCGGCGACCCAGGACGTCGCCGAGCCTCCCGCCGAACAGGAACAAAGCCGAGAGCGACAGCAGATAGCCGTTGATCACCCACTGTGCACCGGTGGCCGACAGCGACAGCTCCCGCTGGATGTTCGGGATCGCGATCGCGACGATCGTCTGGTCGATGAACCCCATCGCGACCGCGAACACCATCGCTGTCAGGACCAGGTTTCGTTTCGCGCTCACCGATCTGCCTCCTGGATGAGTTGCAGGAATCCGGCTGACGGATCCTAATGGTTGGCGAAGGCTGTGCGCCGTCAGCTGCCTGCAAGCGACGGATCTGCGTGCACCGGATCCGCGGCGGCCGGGTCGGCCTCGGGAGCAGGTGAGGTGCCGGCCGAGGCCAAGCGGGCCTCGGCCGTGCGTGAGCGGCTCAACTCGAACGCCACGAACCCGGCCCCCGCGAGCAGCACACCAACCAGCGTCCAGCCCAGCGCGGTCGTGGCGAGGCCGATGTACTTGAGGCCCGAGGCGAGGATCACGAACGCGATCACGGGCCTGATGTAGCGGTCCGGGATACTCGAGGACAGCATCGAGCCGATGAAGACCGCCGGCACTGAGCCGATGATCAGTGAGGCGGTCAGGCCGAACTGCACGTTGCCGAAGATCAGCGCTCCGACCGCTGCCGCAAGCGTGAGCGGAACCGCCTGAGTCAGATCGGTCCCGACGAGCTGCTTGGCGCTGATCATCGGATATAGGAACAGCAGCATCACGATCATCAGCGACCCCGACCCGACCGAGGTCAACCCGACGATCACACCTCCGATCACGCCGACCAGGATCGTCAGGGCGGGACGCGGTGTGATCTGGCTGACATGGGCGTCGCGTTCTGCGCCCGAGCGGCGGTCGAGGACGAAGCGCAGAACCATGGCGGCCGCACCGATCAGCAGCGCGGTACCGAGAATGAGCTCGATGTGCTTGACGTCGGTGGACGAGTCCCCCATCAGACTCAGCAGGTAGGAGCCGAGGATCGCCGCCGGCACCGAGCCGCAGGCCATCAGCACCACGAGCCTCCGGTTGACTGTGCCGGCGCGCCAGTGCACGGCCGCGCCGATCGGCCGCATGACCACGGAGGCGACCAGGTCACTTGAGATGGCGGCGGTCGGCGTTACGCCGAACAGAAGGATCAGCATCGGTGTCATCAGCGCCCCACCACCCGCACCGGTCATGCCGACCAGCAGCCCGACGACTGCGCTTCCGAGGACGATGTAGGGATCGATATGCATGCGAAACGCGCCTGGTGCGGGCCGGGTGACCACACAAGACCGCTTGGATCAACCGAGTCTAGCCACGTGCACAGGTCGATCGATCGGCCTTCCGGTGCCCTGAGCCGGTAGCTTCCCGTTCATGCCCGAGCCATCCGTGCCCGAGACACGCTTCCGCTTCGTCTGCTCCCCCTCCGCCCTCACGGGCGCCCCGGCCGGCTGGGCGCGAGACATGCTGCGCGAGGGTGAGGTCGCGCTGCTGGGCGCCGAGGGCCTGGCCGCCATCGACGCGGTCGCGCACGATCTCGAGCAGAGCGTCATCTCCGTCGTTCGGACCGAATCGACGCGCGACCTCGAAGACGCGACCGTGATCGCCTACTCCGGGTCGCTGCCACTCGTTTGGCTGGCCGCCGATTTCAGCGAGCCGGCTCGCGCGTGGGCCCGGGATCGTGGCCCGATGACGCTGCTGGCGGAATCAGCCGGCCCGCTCGACGATGAGCAGCGCCGGCGGATCGACCGCTTCGTGGCGATCCTCGGGCGCCAGTCCGAGTAACCCGCGGGCTCCAGCTCTGTCGACGTTTGTGCAGCCATGCGACACAAACGTCGACGAAGACCCGCGACCAAGGCCTATGCGACCAAGGCCTACGACCAGGCCTATACGACCTCGAACGTGTAGCCCTCGAAGAGCCCGGTCTCGATCACGCCGGGCAGTGCCTTCAGACGCGCATGGAACCCCTGCTCGATCTCATCGAACCACGCGTCGATCACGAGGTTGCCGGACTCGGTGACCACCGGGCCGTCCTTACCCCGAGCGATGCGCAGCTCCCACGAGCTCGACCCGTGGGTATCGAGCCAGCGCCCGACCAGATCCACCGCGGCACGGTCGACCTCCACCGGAATCGGAAAGCCCTGCCCGAGCCGTTCGACGTGCTTGCTCGGGTCGATCGCCAGCAGCATCCGTCTGCATGTGAACCAGAGGATCTTCTCGCGGAACATGGCGCCGCCCCGGCCCTTGAGCAGCCGTCCGTGCGGATCGACCTCGTCGGCACCGTCGACTCCCCACTCCGGCTCGTACCGAGCCCAGCGGCAGTGTCGGGATCCCGAGCCTCAATGCGGCCATCCTCCGTCTCATACGAGGCCGTCACAACCCTGATCGAGAGCGACTCGCGACTCGCACGCTCGCCGATCGCCCACAGCGCCATGTATGTCGCCGAACCGGACCCGATTCCGATCAGCGCACCGTCCTCCACGCGTTGCGCGATGCGCTCGGCGACCTCACGCTTGGCGTCGAGGTTGGTGATGCTGGCCGGCCAATGCAGGGCCGGCGACGCATACCTGGCCGATAGGTCCTCACTTCCGGTCGCCACTGTGACGGCAGCCTACCGCCAGACGCCGATGCAGGCTGCACACACTGCACATGCTGCTCAGGCGGCTCGTCGCTCGGCGGCGCCGTACAGCCGCCGCTTGGCCGTCCAGCAGCCGGTCGTCAGCCGCCCGCAGCAGCAGCTCGATCGTCGTCCCGTCCGCAGGAAACACCGCGAGCCCGACGCTGGCGCTGAGCGACTCGAACCCGTTGGCCGCCTGGACACGCAGTCACGATCCGCTCGGCCAGCACCCGCGGATCCTCGGTCTCAGGCGCGATCACGCAGAACTCGTCGCCGCCGCATCGAGCGATCGTGTCCTGGGAGCGCAGAGCGCGGGTCAGTGCGGCGCCGACATCGCGCAGCATCTGATCGCCGGCGGCGTGCCCGTAGCGGTCGTTCAGCAGCTTGAAGCCGTCGAGGTCGAGCATCACAACGGCGAAACGGGCATCCGCGCGGCGATGTCGGGCGACCTCGTACTCAGCCATGGACATCAGCAGGCGGCGGTTGGCGAGCCCGGTGAGCGGGTCGCTCAGGGCATCGTTCTGCATCGCGTCCCGCTCACGTCGCAGCCTTCCACCGGTGCCAAGGAGTCACGAACAGGCAGGCGGCGGGCACGAACACCGCCAGCCACAACGGTGGCATCACACCGTGCTGCACCGCGGCAGCGGCAGCGGCGCCTATCAGCCACACCGGCGCGGCGCTCCAAAGTCCGCCGCGGGTGGTGTCGAGCCACAGCCCCCGCGAGCAACACGGCCGGTAGGCAGAGCCAGAACCCGTCCGCGCCCCCGACAGCAGCCACGATCAGACCCGCGACGAGTCGCGATCAGGCCGACCCGCAGCGGCGCAGGCGCAACTCGACGCAACTCGGGAGGCTGCTCTGGACGCAGCTGATCACCGACACCTGGGCGTGCCACCGGCTCAGTTTGGTGAGCCGACCGGACGGGACCGGGGTAATCTGCTGGCGATGGGCTTCCGCGTCCTCAGTCCCGGCGAGGCTTTCTGGCGACCGTCAAACCAGATGGGCGTCGCCAATACCAACCTCGCCCAGCAGCTCGGGGCCGAGACGCTCGGAGCCCGGCTTTGGCGGCTCGAGCCGGGCAGGCCAACACCCGCCACCGCCACCGCACCCAGCACGAGCTCTATGTCGTTCTGGAGGGGACGGGCCGCATGCGCGTCGACGGCGAACTGCTCACGCTCGAGCCGCTGGCCGCCGTGCTGGTGGAGCCGAGCAGTCTGCGCCAGGTCTTCAATGACACCGACGCACCGGCGCTCTGGCTTGTTGTCGGTGCGCCTGTCGAGGACGCCAACACGCTCGCGATGACGCCCGAGCTGATCGCGGAGCTCTACCCGGACGGGCCCCGCGCGCTGCCGCCCGAGCTTTCCTGAGCCGGACGGCACGCTCGTTGGTCTCCACCACGGCGTTGAACTGCATGGCGCGGAAGCCCTGCTCCCGCGCCCAGACGATGACGCGCTCAGCGAGGGCACGTCCCGTTCCGCGCCCCGAGGCGTCCAGATCGACCATGAAACTCGCAGATGCGACATGCGAGCGACCCGTTCCCGGAGCGGTTCGGGTACGCGCTGGCGGAGCCCACGACCTCGGCCCCGTCGCTGACGGCGACGAAGGTCTGGCCTGGCCTTGCCTGCATCCAGCTGCGGCGCGCATCGGCCTCCGTGATCCCCGGATCAAGCGCGTATGTCTCCCCGGCCAGCACGATCTCCGTATAGAACGGCCAGATCGCAGGCCAATCTGCATCGGTCGCCTCACGGATCAGCACCGGCGCAAGGTATCACCATGCCGGATCCGTGCTTCGCGTACCCGATCGTCGATGCGGCCCTCTTGAGGAGCCGGCAGACCTCAGGCGAGTGCAATACCCGCGGAGAAGCGACCGCGAAAGCGAGTGGCGCTCGCAGCCGCGAGGGCTGCGGCCACGCAGCCGATCACGAACGGTGCACGCACGCCCAGCGCGCCGATCACAACACCGCCCAGGGCCGAGCCCACAGCGAGTCCGCCGATCAGGCCTGAGAGCAACCAGCTGAAGGCCTCGTGCTCGGTTCCCGGCAACACCACCTGACCGACGAGCAGGTACTGACACGAGAACACCGGAGCCACAGCCAGGCCGGCGATGAAGCTGGCGACCGCGGCGGCGGCGATCGAGTTGGCCCCCAGCAGCGGGATCGTCACGGCGCAGTCGAGGAACAGCAGCATGCAATAGCGGGACCCCAACGGCGCTCGCCAATGCGTCGTGCTGTAGCGGATCCCTCCGGCCATGCTGCCGAGGCTCCACAGCGCGAGCAGGTAACCGGACGCCGCCTGTGAGCCGTTATGCAGCGCGAGCGCCGGAATTCCAACCTCGACGGCGCCGAGCCCGACGCCCATCAGGGTCACCGGCAGCAGCAGCCAGCGCAGTTCGACGCTGCCCAGGGCCGAACCGGCGTGGCGATGCTCGTGCTTGTGCTCGGGTATGGCGTCCAGCAGCGGCGAGCGCAGGAACAGGAGTGTCCCCAACACGCCGATGACGCTCGAGCGTCAGCACGGCGGCCTTTGGTGAGAACGTGGTGATGATCACCGTCACCAGCAACGGACCGACCACCCATATCGTCTCCTGCGCGATCGCCTCCAGCGCGTAGGCCGTCTCTCGCACTGAGGGCTCCTCGAACAGGTCACGCAACAGTGTCCTGACCACCGGGGCGATCGGCGGCGTCAGCGCTCCGGCGAATGCCGAGCACGCGATCAGCACGAGCGCATCCGCGTGCGCATCGGCGGCGACCGCCAGCAGCACGTACATCGCGCCCTGTAAGAGAGCCGCCGGTCCGACGACCCACCGCCGGCCGACGCGGTCGACCATCCGGCCGAGCACCGGCGCGGCGGCTGCGGCGGCCGAACGCGTTCGCTCCGACGGCGACGCCCGCGGCCGCGTACGAATGTGTCGTGTCGCGCACCAGCAGGAGCACGGCAAGCGCCGACATGCCCTGTGGCAGTCGTCCGAGGAGTGCGGTGCTGAGCAGCCGTAAGCAGCCCGGCGCCGTGAGCACAGCCCGGTATTTGTTGGCCATGTCCTCATGTAAGCAGGCGCCCGCGGGCGCTCAGCCGAGCGCCGCTCAGGACTGCCCGGCCGCCGCCTCCGCCCGCTCGGCCGCGGCTGCGGCCCTACTCACCGCCTCCGCCAGCTCATCGTGGCGGCGATGCAGATGGGCGAACGCCGCATCCATTTCCCGCGTCCGGCGTCGATCCCGTTTGACCAGATGGACCGTGAGCCCCGCGGCTATACAGGCGCCGAGATCAGACGTCACGTTTGTGTAGTTGCCCCCGATCAGCTCGGCCCGCGCACTCACGTGCACCCCGATCAGCGGCAGCACCACGAGGAACACGCCGAGGACCGGCCAGGAAGATGATGTGGGCATGGCTTGAAAGCACCCTAGGTACCAGCGAAAGTGCCCGATCCAATGGACCTCCCGGTTCCGTCTGGGAGCCGGCCACCTGCGAGCAGTCGTCCGACTCCTCGCTCATCGCTGACGCGTCATTGAGGGTGCTCATCGCGCCTCCTGTTGCTTGTCGCTTGAAGGACTCCGGTCTGAATCGATGCTCGCGGCGAAACGCCGCTCCACCGCATCGACCGCCCGAAGCACGTTGCCCTGCGGGTGGAAGTTAACGGCAATCCGACCGCTCACGGACGCAAAGTCTTACAGTGCGTGCGTGTGAGCGACGACACTGACACGAGCGTGATGCAGCAGACGATCCTTCAGCCGTCGACGGAGGCAGCGATCTTTCTCGTGCTGATCGTCCCGGATGGTGATGCGGGCGAGCTCTGTAGTGCCCTCGCCGACCTGCCTGGCCTCAAGCGCTCAGTCGGCTTCCGCATCCCCGAGGCGGGGCTCAGTTGCGTGGTGGGAATCGGCTCTGACCTCTGGGACCGCCTGCGCGCCGGGCATCCCAGGCCGCGCGGGCTGCATCGCTTCATTCCACTCTCCGGGGCCACCCACACTGCGGTCTCAACCCCCGGTGACCTGCTGTTCCATATCCGTGCGCACCGGCTGGATCTCTGCTTCGAGCTCGCCCAGCGGATAGCCGACCGGCTGAGCGGCCTCGCCCGCATCGTCGATGAGGTACATGGATTCCGCTCGTTCGATGAACGCGACCTGCTCGGCTTCGTCGACGGCACCGAGAACCCGGAGGGCGAGGCGGCGGGCAGCGCGATCACGATCGGCGCCGAGGACCCGGGGTTCGCCGGCGGCAGCTACGTGATCGTCCAGAAGTACCTCCACGACCTCACAGCGTGGGACTGCGCTGTCGGTCGAGGAGCAGGAGCGAGTCATCGGCCGCACGAAGCTCAGCGACATCGAGCTGCCAGACGACGTCAAGCCATCGAACTCGCACGTCGCGCTCAACACGATCGTCGATGAGAACGGCGAGGAGCGCCAGATCGTGCGCTTCAACATGCCCTTCGGCCGAGTCGGCGCAGCTGAGTTCGGCACGTACTTCATCGGCTACGCATCGCGACCCAGGCGTGATCGAAGAGATGCTGCGCAACATGTTCATCGGCAACCCGCCGGGCAATCACGACCGCGTGCTCGACTTCTCCACCGCGGTGACGGGAACATTGTTCTTCGTGCCCACCACCAATCAGCTCGAGGGCATGGCGGACCCGCCGCCCGAGCCGAGCACCGCGGTCAGCGAACCTGAGACGACAAACCACGACGGATCGCTCGGGATCGGCGGTCTGAGAGGAGCATCAGCGTGAATCACCTGCTTCGTTCGCACGCGCCGATCAGCGATGCCGGCTGGGAACTGCTCGACCAGGAGGCCCGCGAGCGCCTGACCCCAGCTCTGGGTGCACGCAAGCTGGTCGACTTCGATGGTCCTCACGGCTGGACCCACTCGTCAACGAACCTCGGCCGCGTTGACGCGGTCGAGGGCAGCCTCGACGGGGTGACGGCGCTGCGACGGCGCGTTCTGCCCCTGCTCGAGCTCCGTGCCGATTTCAGCCTTTCGCGAAGCGAGCTCCAGGACGCCGATCGCGGCGCCGACGATGTCGACCTGGGCCCGCTCGATGCTGCAGCTCGGGAGATCGCGCGGGCGGAGAGCGGCGCCGTCTTCGACGGCTGGGCCGGAACGTTCGGCGGGGTGATCGCAGCCAGCCCCCACGCCACGCTCAAGCGTGTCAAGGCCGAGAACTACGCAGAGCGCGTGACCGCTGCGATCGAACTGTTGCTCGGATCGGGAATCGACGGTCCGTATGCACTCGCTGCGGGCCAGGACCATTACCGGCTGTTGGGCACCGCTCCCGTACCCGGTGGCTACCCGCTGAGGGAACACGTGTCGTTGCTGCTCGGTGGACCGATCGTGTGGGTCCCTGGCATCGAGGGCGCTGTGCTGCTCAGCCGGCGCGGCGGAGACTTTGTCTTCGACAGCGGGCAGGACATCTCACTGGGCTACGACTCGCACGACGCGGACCAGGTGAACCTCTACCTGCAGGAGAGCTTCAGCTTCCGCGTGGCCACACCGGAGGCCGCCGTCCACCTGACCGGCTGAACACCTGGCTGAGACTCGTGGCCGGGGAGCGGCGCCGGACGCCCTGGATGCCCTGGACACCGAGGATTCGGCAGCAGGCGTACCCTTCAGGCATCGACAACCACCCGATAGTCATAGCCTTGAAACGCGCTCCCATCCCCTACGTCGTCGTCGGTGCGACGGCCGGCGTGGCGCGGCGCTCCCGCCGCCCGGCCGCCATGGGCGCCCGTGCACTCACGGCCGCGGCATGGCCGGCGGTCGCGATCTGGAATTCGCCGCCATGTTCACCGGTTCGCGCACGCGCTGGTGCCGTCTCATACAGGTGGGGTCAGGACGGCGTTCTGCTCACCGCCGAGGCCGCCGCCGAGGCGCGCCGCCTGACGGCGCAGCTCTCGCGGGCGCTGATCGATGAGTTCGCCCGCTCAGGTCTCGGCGACGAGCTGCTCGACCGGCTGCTGCGCTCGGGCGCCTTCGACCGCATCGTGAGCGTTGTGATCAACCACCCGGCCACGGAGGCGCTCGTGGGCAGCGTGGTCGACGATCCCGGACTCGATCGCCTGATCGATCGCGTCATGGACAGCCGGATGCTCGAGGAGATCACGGCGCGTCTGCTCGCGAGCGAGGAGATGCAACAGGTGCTCGAGTATGTGACGGGCTCACCCGAGCTCCGCGCGGTGCTTCGCCGCCAGACGGTGGGGCTGGCGGACGATGTCGCCGTCGGAGTTCGCACGCGGACGGTCGTCGCCGACGACGTGGCCGAGCGCATCGCCCGCCGTCTGCTCAGGCGGCGTCCGCCTCAGGCCGACGAGTGACCCGCAGACCGCCTGTCGGCTATGTCGGTCTGGTCACCCGTGGAGTGGCGATCCTGATCGACGCACTCGTGATCAACGTCGTCGCCGTACTCATCGGCGGGTTGGTCAACCTGATCGGATCGCTGCTCGGCATCAGCGGCACCATCGACATCGTCGGGGCTGTGCTGGGAGCGGCGGCGTGGTGGATCTGGAGCCTGTTCTACTTCGTGACGTTCTGGGCGCTGACCGGCCAGACCGTGGGGAACCGCATCCTCGGGATCCGCGTGATCGGCGATGACGGAGACCGGGTTACCTTCAGACAGGCTGTGCGACGATTCCTCGCCCTGACGCTCGCGATCATCCCGTTCGGCGCCGGCCTGATCCCGATATTGACCGACGAGCGCCGGCGCGGGTATCACGACCGCCGGGCTCACACGGTGGTTCGCTGGGATGTCGACGAAGACACCGAGAAGGCGGTGCGGGCGCAGCACCACGAAACAGACGACGAGCCTGCCGGCGGTCAGCCCGCCGGGGGTGGCCCGCTGGCCACCCCCGGGGGTTCAGGCGCCCAGTCGAACGAGCCCGTGACGGTGGTCGACGAGGTACCGCCAGCGCCGGCGGCAGCGCCCGGAGCGCCGGTCGAGCCGTAACCGGCGCGTCACTCCGGCGGTCGTGTCGGCAGCCTGAGTGTGAACGGGATCGCGATCAGGGCGATGAGCGCCAGGACCGACAGTGAGGCGCGGAGCGCGTCGAGTCGCGCGCTCGCGTTCTCATCGACGACAACGGTGACGGTAGCCGGCGGGACGCCGGCCTTCTCCAGCCCTGTCTCGAGTTGTGCGTCGGAGATGAACGGGACGCCGGCGGCCAGCTGCTCATTGGCCTGAGCCTTGACGGAAGCCGGTATCGCCGGGTTGGCCTGGATGCCGGCCATGAACGACGCCGTCAGCGCAGCGATCAGGACCGCGCCGGCGAGGGCGGTGCCGATCGATGCGCCGAGGTTCGTGACGGTGTTCTGCACCCCGCCGACCTCACCGCTCTGCTCGTCGGGAACCGCCGAGACCGTGACCGCGCCGAGCTGCGATGCAAGCGCACCGACACCGAGGCCGGCAAGCAGCATCGGCCATGTGACGATCTCCGGCCCCGCGCCGGCGTCGAGTGCGGCGACCATCACGACGAGGCCCGGCGAACAGCGCAGGCGAACCCGAGCTGCACGACCCGACGCGGCGACGCGTTCGGGAAGACCTGCGGAATCCCCGCGGCGGCGAGCAGCAGCGTGATCGAGAGCGGCAGCAGCCGCACGCCCGTCTGCGATCGCCGACAGCCCGAGCGCGACCGAGAGGAACAGCGGCACCGCGAAGAACGAGCCCGCCTGGAGCAGGTACTGGAAGAAGAACGAGATCAGGCCGCCGCGCAGCTGCCGTTCTGCAGGATCGTCGGGATCGATCAGCGGCTCAGCGCCGCATTGGCGATCAGCCGGCTCTCCCAGGCAAGAACACGCCAGAGCACAAGGCCGCCGCCGAGCACCAGCCAGATCGTGGGCGACAGTCCGAGCCACTGCGGCGCCCCCGCCTTCGGGCTGACGAAGCCCCACGCGCCCGGCCGCAGGATCGCCGAAGACGATCAGCGCCAGCCCGAGCGCCGAGAGCACGGTCCCGACCAGGTCCAGGCTGGGCGCGTGCATCGGGACCGTCGCTCGGCCATCCGACGTGCGCGCACGAGGATCACGAGCACGACCAGACCTCGCCCGACGAACACCCAGCCGCCACGAGAGATATGTCGTGAACAGCCCGCCGATCAGCGGGCCGACGGCGACCGCGATCGCCCCGGCTGACGCGACCAGCCCGTAGGCGCGTGGCCGTTGCGGTGCCGGGAAGTTGGAGGCGACGAGCGCGACGATGGCGGGCAGGATCAGCGCGGCGCCGATCCCCTCCAGGAACGACCAGCCGACGATCAGCACCGGAAGGTTGCGCGGCGATCGCGGTGATCAGCGACCCGCAGCCGTAGATCACGCAGCCGATCGCGAACGCGCGCTTGCGCCCGAGGATCTGCCCGATCTTGCCACCGGTGATCATCAACGACGCCATCACGAGCGTGTAGAGCGTGATCGCGGTCTGGATCCCGGTCACAGTCGGTGCCGACGTCCTTGGCGACCGTCGCAATCGACACGTTCATCACCGAGCTGTCGAGCGTCATCAGGAACTGGCCGGCGGCCAGCGTGACCAGGATGAACCTGGCGACCTTGCCGTCGTGTGAATCTGGTCCAGTCGAGGTCATGGTCTCTGCTCCCGCCGCGGCGATCGTGTCAGGAGACTCGAGTGGCTGAGTGGCGCTGCCGGGCAATCAGACGGCAGAGGTCCGCCCCACCTGAGCGCGCCGCTGAACATGGCGGCGAGCTTATTCGATGCCTGATTCTGTCGACAGCCCGACCGGCACCCATCCACGCGACTGGCGGGGCCGATTGAACGCACGACCGGCACCCATTGACAGCACATCGAGTCAGCATCGCGGGATCACTGCGGCACACCACTCGACGTTGCGGGGGCCACACCGATGACACGCCGCAGCGCCAACCGGTAGTGTCCTGCATCACAAAGTCGGGACCTCCCCCCTGCTGGCGCCGGGACAGAGGTCCGTTTCCGCTAAGTCCCACAACCATTCTGGGGAGTAAGTCCAACCAAATGCTTATCAGCGCAACGTCGTATCCGTTCCTGGGTGTGCTGTGGTCGATGCTGATCTTCTTCGCGTTCATCATCTGGATCTGGATCGCGATTACGGTCTTCATGGACCTCATCCGCCGCAAGGACATGTCGGGATGGGGCAAGGCCCTCTGGGTCATATTCGTCATCATCCTTCCATTCCTGGGCATCCTGGTCTACCTGATCGCCTACCACAACGGCATGGCAGATCGTCAGAACAAGGACGCTCAGAAGGCTCAGGCGCAGTTCGACGACTACGTTCGTCAGACGGCCGGCGGCGGCGGCGGCGCGGCGAGCGAGATCGCCAACGCCAAGCAGCTGCTTGACAGCGGCACCATCACGCAGGAGGAGTTCGACGCTCTCAAGGCCAAGGCCCTGAGCGGCAGCAGCAGCTGATCTCGTGCGAGTGGGACCGCCTTGAGGCGGTCCCACTCGCGCGTTTGCTCGACTAGCGCTCACAGCAGTCCGGCGACCCCGTTGCCGACCAGCACCAACCCCACCAGGGCCAGAAAGATCGCAAGGGCCCCCATCTTGTTGTCCTGCATCCACCGGGACAGCCGCTCGACACGACGACCTGTGCCATCGGGATCGACGACGTAGGCGACACTCGGAACCTCGATCAGTAGGAACTTCAGCGCCGCGAACACGCAAATCGCGGTCACCGCTTCAAGCCAACCGCGACCATCACGCGCCAGATGGCCGGCGGTGAGAAAGTCGAACGGGCCTGGCATCGCGAGCAGTGCGCCGGTCGCCGCGGCGATGACCATCGATCCGTCGTGCAGCGCCGCGTCCAACCGCGACCGCCACTGGGAGCCGCCGGCACCCGGGTCCGCCGTTGAGCCGGCGCTTCGGCCGTGCGCCAACAGCGCACGGCCGCGATTCAGCAGGCCCCGACCCGCAACAGTGCCAAGCAGGAGCGCGATCACCAATGTGACCACACCGACCCCGATGTAGGCGCTTGACCCCAGCCCCGAGTCGCTGCTGCCTGCGAGCGTGCCGCGCGACTTGAATACGGCAAAAATCGCAAGATTCACGGCTACAGCCATCGCCACCCCCGCCGCGCAGCAGATCCAAAGAAGCGCGCGGGCATTGGGTAGAGCCAGGAGCAGGAGCACGACTGCCAGCAACTGGGGGTAGATCGCGGCGGCAAGGCCGTAAAGCACCACTGAAACCATCGACCTGCCCCAAGTGTCGGTCTTTGCTCGTGCCCTGTGACTGCGATAGCAGACGGCACCGGCTGGAAGCGATGGTAGGGATCGACCCGCCTCAAGGCAGGCGGGCGGTTGCCTTCCGCTGACGCAGCCGGTATCATGCAACCGGTTGCAATGGCCAGCGTGAACTCGATAGCCGACATCGCCCGCCTGGCGGGCGTCTCCAAATCCACCGTCTCACGGGCGCTCAACGACAGCCCTGTGATCAGCGCTCAGACCAAGGAGCTCGTGCGCTCACTCGCCAAGGAACATGGTTTCGAGATCGACGTGCGAGCCCGCCGGCTGAGCCTCCAGCAGGGTGGGGCGATTGCGCTCGTCGCCTACGGATACAAGGCCGACAGCATCGTCCCCGACGCCTTCATGCTGGGGCTCATGACCGGCGTATCCGCTGGGCTCGGCAGGAGCGACTACGACCTCCTGATGATCCACGTGAGCCCAAGAGATGTCTCATGGCCGCACCGATACCTGGAGACCGGGCGCGCCGACGGCTTCATCATGCTCGAGGCGCAGTGCACACGCCAGCAGATCCGGGCGCTGCAGGCGACCGACGCGCCCTTCATCGTCTGGGGACAGCCGTCCCCAGACGGTTCGTTCTGCTCAGTCAGCGGCGACAGCTTCCGCGGCGGGCGCCTGGCGACCGAGCATCTCCTCGAAATCGGGCGTCAGAGGATCGCCTTTCTCGGCGGCCCCCAGCGCGCCGATGAGGTTGTGGACAGACAGCAGGGCTACGAAGCCGCTCTCGCGGAAGCCGGACGGAAGTCGGATCCCAGTCTGATCGCCCACGCCGAATGGTGGTCGGAGGCTTCAGCCCGCGCAGCGATGAACGTGCTCCTCGAGCGGTCGCCCGATATCGATGGCGTCTTCGTAAACAGCGATGTCATGGCCATCGCGGCGATGGAGGTGATCGCAGAGCGCGGCCGCGACGTCCCGGGAGACGTCGCCGTTGTCGGCTACGACGATGTCCCGATCGCAGCGCATGTCAAGCCGCCGCTGACCACGATTCGCCAGGACGCGTTGCTTGCGGGCCGACTGCTCGCAGATGGCGTGGTCCAACGCATCCAGACAGGCGCCATCACCAGCACCTCTCTCCCCGCCGAACTCGTCGTCAGGGGCTCCGCCTGATGACGGCCACAGTCATCTCATCTCCGTCCCGCTCTTTGCAACCGGTTGCATTCCTGAGGAGGTAAGGCCCTGTTCATCCCATCGACAACGCAGCTGCAACTGATCGCCAACATGCCGGCGGCCCGGCCTCGGTACGACGAGGTTGTGTTCGTCACGCCCCGACCGAGCAGGTCAAGAATCGTGGCAGCGGGCAGCAAGGCAAGAACCGTGGCAGCGGGCAGCAGGCCCGGAGCTGCCGCAGCGGGCAGCAGGCCCGATCAGGTACGCCGCTGGTGCCGTCGCCATCGAGCGTTCGGGGTTCGTGCTGAGCGCCGTCCGCGCTGAGGTCGGGGCGACCAACCGCGGGGCCTGTTCGCACTCGGGGCCGTCAGGCCGACGTCGCAGACCCCTGAGTCTCAAGAACCTTTCCGCGGAAGGGTTCCGCCGTCCCGGACCCGAGCGTCAGCCTCCAGTGCGGCCGCGGCCTGCGTGTCGGCGAGGTCCCGCAGTCGCGCACGCAGATCGAGGTCCGTCATCGCCAGCATTCTCGCGGCGAGCAGACCGGCATTGCGAGCGCCGTCGATCGCGACCGTCGCGACCGGAACGCCCCTGGGCATCTGCACGATTGACAGCAGGCTGTCCAGCCCATCAAGACTCTTGAGCGACACCGGCACGCCGATCACCGGCAGACAGGTGACAGCCGCCAGCATTCCTGGAAGGTGAGCCGCCCCACCCGCGCCGGCGATGATCACGGCCAGACCCCGCGCCTCGGCCTGCTGGCCGTAGGCGATCATCTCGACCGGGGTGCGATGCGCCGATACCACGCGTGTCTCCAGCGGCACACCAAGCTCATCGAGCACGGTGGCAGCCTGGCTCATCACGCCCAGGTCGCTGTCAGACCCCATGACCACGCCGACGATCGGTTCAGACATTCCGCTCCAGCCTATCGGCTGCCTCCTGCGCCCGAGCCAGGGCCTCCTCAGGCGTACCGGCGGCCACGGTGACATGCCCGAGCTTGCGTCCGGGCCGCGCAGTCTTGCCATACAGGTGCACACGTGCCCCTGGCACGGACAACGCGTCGGCCAGGCGCGATGCTGGATCCGAACCGTCACCCGGCCCGACCACGTTCACCATCGCGGCCGCAGCGGCAACGGGAGTTGTGAGCCCCAGGGGCAGATCGAGCACCGCGCGCAGGTGCTGCTCGAACTGCGAGGTCGTGGACGCCTCCGTGTGCAGGTGCCCGGTGTTGTGGGTCCGCAGAGCCAGCTCGTTGACGAGCAGCCGGTCATCGCTGGTCACGAAGAGCTCAACAGCCATGATTCCTTCAAGCTCGATGTGCTCGGCCAGCGTCCGCGCGAGAGTCTCCACCTCCAGGGCCATGTTCACCGGGATGCCGGCGGGCATCAGCACAGCGCGGCACATACCGTCGATCTGACTGGTCTCGACCGGTGCATAGACGGCGCTCTCACCCGCGGGTGACCGGGCGACGATCACCGCAAGCTCCTGAGCAAGGTCAACCGCCTCCTCTACGTAGAGCTCGAGCCCGGCCGCGGCCGCTTCGGTGAAGGCCGCTTCGGCCTCCGCGCCCGTGGAACACATCCACACGCCACGTCCGTCGTAACCGCCGCTTCGCGCCTTCAGGACCAAGGGCCAGCCGTGCTCGGCGGCGAACGCGTCGATCTCCTTCAGGCTGCCGGCAGCGGCGTAGGCCGGAACGGCAGCCCCGCCGAGCGCTGACAGTGTCCGGCGTTGGTGGAGCTTGTCGACCGCCAGCTCGAGGGCCGCGCGCGAGGGCCGCACCGGCACGCCTCGAGCCTCGAGTTCGGCGACAGCTGCGAGGTCGACCAGTTCGTGCTCGAACGTGAGCACGTCGCAACGCTGCGCAAGTTCGGCCAGGGCTGATCCGTCCCGGCCTGACCCCTCGAGCAGCGGCACTCCAGCGCGCGCGGCGGCATCGCCGTCTGCGCCCAGACAAACCAGCTCAAGATCGAGTGAGATCGCGGCCTGCCAGCCCATCCGGGCAAGCTGTCCGGCGCCGACCATGCCTATAGACGAGCGCGCGTAGTCCTGCCCCATACCGACCGAGGGTATCGACGCCGCCAGCTCCGAGCGGGCAGGCCTCGAGCCGGCGCAAACAGCACGGCTTGATTCATCCGGCGAAGGTCGCGAAGGTCCAATGGTTCCCGTCCGGGTCCGCGATCGTGCAGTCACGCGACGGGTAGTCGGTCTGGTCGGTGAGCGGATGAATCACCGACGCCCCCAGCGATACAGCGCGAGCCATCACGGCATCCGGGTCCGCGGCGACGACGTGGAGCGAGCTCGTACCGGGCTGACAGGGCGTCGGACGCTCGTCGGTGCTTGACAGGATCACGCGACCGCCCTCTGGCCAATCGAGTTGGCAGTGGTGGATCGAGCCCGCCGTCTCCCCCGGGATCATCAGATCCTCGCTGAACCCCAATGCGAGCAGCCACGCGCGCAGCCCGGGCGCGTCGTCGCTGACGAGACTGGCCCAGATGCTCTGCTGCTTGATTCCACTGGTCCGCACGGTCATCAGGTCGAACTCTACGGCTCCGCCGCGTTCCGGGTATCGGACGCGATCCACGTCTCGGCGTCGGCGTAGGCATCCCTGACGGCGGCACCGAGCCGACGACTTGCGGGATATACGTCGCCGGCACCGAGTCGGTTGCGCATCCCGGTGACCTGGAGCTGACTGCGGACGCGAGCGCTCGCGGAGACGATCATGAGTTTGGAGCCGACATCGGCGAGCTGTGTCGAGTAGCGGGCAAGAACGTCTATGAACGTCGTGCCGAGATCCTCGTGGCCGCGAAGGCGCACGATCACAACACTGTTGCGTGAGCTCTGGTCGACCACAGGAAGTGCCGACTCGAACTGAGCTGCAGCCGCGAAGAACAGGCTTCCGTAGGGCACGAGCACGATGATCTCGCCTTCGCCCAGGCGCCCGGGCGCGTCGAGTTCGACGATCGACCCGTCGTCCTCAAGCTCCCAGCGCGTCAACGTGAGCGACCCAGACTCCCGGACCACGTACAGGATCAGGGACAGCCCGACTCCAACCAGCACCGCAAACTGCAGCGGGATCAGGACTGTGAGCACGAACGTTACGGACATCACGGTCCTTTGCACGGGCCCGATCCGCCAGACGGCGACGAGGTCTCCAGGCTTGATCGTCCGGAACCCGATCAGCATCAGAAGGCCTGCGAGCGCCGGCATCGCGATGTGGCTCGCAAGGTCGCCCAGCGTCAGTACCACCGCCGCCATCACGATCCCTGCGATCACGAGCGATTGGCGAGACCGAGCGCCGGCGTTGACGTTGATCGAGGTGGCCGACACCGAGCCTCCGACCGGCATTCCGCGCAGGAACCCACATGCGAGGTTTGCGATTCCCTGACCGATGAAGTCCCTGGAACCTTCGGGCGGCTGCCCATCTGGATTGAGGAAGTTGGAGGAGACACCCGCCCCCTGGACCAGACCCACGAATGCCAGCGAGAAGGCCGGAATCAGGAGCTCCGGCATCAATCGCAGCGATGGCGCGACCGGGGTCGGCAGTGCGTCCGGAACGACGCCGAGGTCCTTCAGCGTCGTCACACCCGTGAATCCGAGCAGCGGCACCAGAGCGGAGCCGAAGATGACCGCGACCACCATCCCGAGCGACCCGATCCGCGTGCGTTCCAGCGCGATGATCAGGGCGATCGTCAGGACACCGATCGCCACGCTCTCCCAGCGCAGCTGGCCGGGGCGGACGATCGTATCAAGCGCTCTGACCAGCCGGTTGGACCCGTTGCCGCTGTAACCGGTGAGGTTCGTCAACTGCCCGAGGATGATGTTCACCCCGACTGCATTGATGAAGCCGACCATCACCGAGTTCGAGACGAACCGCATCAGGGATCCTGCCCTGAGCAGACCGGCAGCCACCATCACGCATCCCGTCAGCACGGACAGTGTGAACAACGCCCGTTGTGCGTCGTGGGCGTGATGCACGGCCGGGACGTCGGCAATCAGAACGGCCATGGCACCCGTGGCCTGGATCGCCATGAACTCGGAACTCGTGCTGACCGCGCCCGCGACAGTCCCAACCATGTAGCCGTACAGCCCGGCGATCGGGTTCACGCCCGCGAGCAGACCGGTCGCAAGCCCGTCGGGAATGCTCTCGACCCCGAGGACCAACCCCGCGACCCCGTCCGCACGCAACGTCTCGCGCCGGATCCCAAGACGCCGTCTCACGCCAGGTCTCCGATCGGCTCAGCGAGCATCGCGGCAGCATACGAACTCACCTGCACGACAGCGAGCAACGCGACGCTTGGAGAGGGGCCCGGGCTCCGACCCACACCGCGATTGCTGTGAGCCTGGCCGGCAGCGCGCTGCGCGACTACTTCTCCTCAGACATAGCCCGCCTTGTACAGACCCTGTTGGGCTCGTTCTGGTGCGTCAATGGTGGACTCAGCGACGCTCGGTGAAGCCCGCAGAGACTAGGTGGCATCGCTGTCCTGCTTCTTGCCGTGGCCCTGCTGCCTGTTGCCTCTTCAAGCGAGGCCCTACGGCGAGCCGGGTAGCCGACACCGGGCGCCGGCGCACCGACGCCGGACAGGACGGTTCAGAGGTTCCTCCACTGCCGGCGGACTGCGTTCTCCTCCTTCTCGCGTGCGGTACGCCTCGCTCGAGCCACCTTCTGAGCGGCATCGTTGCGATTTGCGATCTCCCGCGTCACGTCAGCAAACGTCGCCCTTCGTGGTGGCTGGTCGGGGTCAAGCTTTTGCCGGTTAGCCATGGCGTGCTCCGTTCCTGTCGCTCCACTAAGGGCTTGGCCACGGGAGAATGCGAGAGCAGAACACTCGGCTGTGGAACTGCCTTTATGACTCTAGCGCCTCAGCGATCGCCCATGGGACAGAGCCTCAAACTGAAACGTCCATGTCGATACGGCACCAGGAACGCAACCTCCGAGCACTCACCAGCTCGGCCAACCGATCACCTGGGAAATCGCCGCGATTCTGCGTCAGTGAGACGCGCCCTGGCTCGCTTGGCCATGCGCTTGAGATGCCGACGCTGATCCGCGGAATCACCCTCTCCAGTGTGATCGTCAGTGCCGTGATCATTGAGTTCCCACTGGCGTTTGAGCGCAGCGAACCGAAGAATGCGCAGGTGCGGGTGAGTCATAGGCGCCCGTCATCAAGGTCGGGGGCCGGCAGCGAGACCGCGACGGCTTCGGGTAGAAGTGGATCAACGTCCCGGAGCGTGGACAGGCGCCAGCCGAGCAGATGCTCCGGACTGGTCACGGCGTGGGGTGGATTGCCGCACTGTGGGCAGGTCACACCGGATACCGCGGGTGCATGGGTGAAACGCAATCGGCAATCAGGACAGCACAGGTGTGTCGTGGCCGAACCTCTTTCAGCGGTAGCCATGGCTACCTGCCTCTCTGCTCTTCTGATGGAAGCAAACCGCCCCGGAAGCGAGAAGAGCCTGGGCCCACTGAGCGCGCATACACCTTACCAGCATCCGCGCTCCGCTCCACTGCGTGCAGGCGGTTGTGGTTGCGGCCATTGGGCAAACGGGATTTGCGCAACATACGAGCCGACCGGATCCTCACTGTGGATTAGCCCGCGCTAGTAACGTCAGCCTGGTTGTGAGCGAATCCGCTGATATTCGACGGGCGCTGGCTCTCGGTCTCGGGGGTGGGCTGCGCTCGTTCGCGCCACCGGTGGCGTCTGTCATCCACCATCGCGGTCCGGTCTCGGTCCCCGTCCGTTTCATCATCCTCGGTGCGGCCGCCACGGAGCTCGTCGTCGACAAGCTTCCGAGCACGCCCAGTCGCTGGTCACGGCGCGGAATGTTGCCTCGGCTGGCGTTTTCAGCTGCCGGCGGTGGCGTGCTCGCCCGCGGGCCGGGAGCCGGAATCGCTGCGGCTGCTGCAGTCGGCTCGGCATTCGTCGGCTCGAAGGTCCGAGCCAGAGTGGTCGGGCGCAACCGACGGCTGATCGTGGCGGTCTGCGAGGACGCTCTCAGCTACTCACTCGTATTGGCCGCGACCTCGTCGCCGGAGACCTCGGCCACTCACCGCTGAAGCGGAATTCAGGCTGGGACGAGCCGTCCTGTGAGCGACGCCCAGTGTCGTTCGACCAGGTCAACTCCTCTCACGGAAACCGGCCTGCTGCCCAAATGGTGCTCGGTCACCCGCGGTTTTGTGTGAGATCATCGTGCCATGTCGCGGTCGGTGCAGATCCTCGCTTTTGACGGTATGGAGGTCTTGGATTACGCCGGCCCGTATGAGGTGTTCAACGTCGCCGGCGAAGTGACCTCTCCGAGTGCGTTCACCGTTGCCTCGGTCGGGTTGACGCAGCGTCCGGTTGGGCGTGGGGGCTTCAGGGTCATACCTGACTTCACGCTGGCCGACGCACCGGCGTCGGATGTCCTGGTTGTGCCGGGAGGCGCTGGGTCGAGGGCTCTGGTGGGTGACGAAACAGTGCTTGCCTGGCTACGGCAGAGCGCAACGAAATCCGAATTGCTGATGACCGTCTGTACAGGAGCTCTGGTTGTCGCAGCAGCCGGTCTGCTCGACGGATTGGAGGCTACGACACATCACAGCGCGTTCGATGAACTCGCCGCGATCTCACGCCGTGTCAGTGTCGTCAAAGGCCGCCGCTTTGTCCGATCCTCCGCGACGATCCGTACCTCCGCCGGCGTATCAGCAGGGACCGATCTCGCGCTGGCAGTCGTCGAGGAGCTCGTCGGTCCGGATGTGCGCGCCGCTGTGGAGACCGAGATGGAATGGATGTGGCAGGACGGCCACATCGGCTGAGCACCCGCCACTGCCGAGTTCTTCGAACCTCGGTTGACGCCGATGCCGAGAAGCGAGACGATTGACGCGGGCAACCCCAAAAGGGAGGGACCGAATGACCCGCATGATGGCCGATTGTCGCCGGTTCCCGAGTGAGAGCAACTGCTCGCTCGTGATCATCGGCGAGGAGGACGAGGTCTTGCGCGCAGCGTCTGAGCACGCCGCTTCGGTGCATGGTCACACCGATGGCGCGGAGACTCGCGACACGATCCGCCAGTTCCTGGAACCGGCCGAGAGCTACACGCTCGAGGCGCGGCCGCAGGAGCCGATGCCGTCATAGACACAGCGGCGCTGCGTCGATCCGAACACTCGGCGCAGCGTCCTGCCCGAGGCCTTACCCCTCAGCAAGGACCACGAGGGTGTCGGGGTGGACGCCGTCGTTCTTCATCGCTTCGGCTGCGTTCTCCGTCTGCATGAATTCTTGAAACGCGGCAAAGTCGGGGATCTCCACGATCATTCCAACCCGGTTTGAGCCTTGGGGATCCTTGAACGTGCGAGCGGTGATTCCGAGGGGTCCGAAAACCTCCTCGCGCTTCGGTGAGTTCACCCGGTGGTTGACGTTGTCAACCTCGTGAAACAGCCAGATAAGTGGCCATCGTGCCTTCTCTTTCCCACATTGGGCCTGCCAGCCGGGCTGGCGCGAATCTGAAGTCCCAGGTGGCGATCAGCGGGAGGCGCTTGCGTCCCGAACCCCACTGGCGATAGCGCTCGCGACGAGATCCGTGGCAAGGACTTCGATTGCATCGTATGGGCTCACCACTGCGCCGGTCGCAATACAGAAGATCGTGTCGCCGTCGTACATCGTGTGCGCGGGACGCACCGCTCGCGCGATCCCGTCATGCGCGACGGTCGCGATGCGGTTTGCCTGCTCCTTCGTGAGCCTCGCGTCCGTCGCGACGACGCCGATCGTCGTGTTCTCGCCGGGCAGCAGCTCCGTGCTTGCGTCCCATCCTGACAGCGGCGCGATCCATTCGTGACGCTCGTCGTCCCAGATCCCGCCGACGCCGTTGGCAACCATGATCGCGCTTACGAGGGCCTCGCCGACACGACCGCTTGCGACTCCGACGCCACCGCGTGCTCTCTGAGCCGGGCCGCCGGCCTTCGCGACGGTGGCGCCGGTGCCGGCACCAACAGCCCCGGCCGCCGGCTCCGCAGTGGCCGCAAGGCACGCCGCGTAGCCATCCTCGGCGGACGGCCTGGCCTCGGGATCGCCCTCGAGCAGGTCAAACAGCACGGCACCGACCACCCCCGGAATCGGCACCGTGCCAAACACGGCGCCGTGGCCGCGCTCCTCCAGGTATCGCATGACCCCCGTCGCAGCCGCCAGACCGAACAGGCTTCCACCTGTCAGCAGAATCCCGTGCGCCAATTCGATCACGGTTCCCGGGCGCAACCCATCGGTCGCAAACGTACCGGGAGCGCCACCACGCACATCCACACCGGCGACACCCCCACCCGGACATAGCAGCACCGTGCAGCCCGTGCATCCGACGGGGTCGCTGAAGTGCCCTACCGTCACGCCATCTGGGAGCAGCGGCTCGACCATCCACCGAGGTTCTACCGCAAGAGCCGCCCGCACGACCGCCGTGCCCAGATCATTCGCGCGTCTGCCTCGCGAAATACAAATGACGAGGGCGGGATGCGTCGCTTCAAGACCTGCGCGGTCCACGCTGCTAGCGGTCCGAGTCCGCGACCAGCTCCACGTCGATGTCGTCGCCGGCAGCCCGGCCCGTGCGCTTGCGGGTCTCAGCGTTGAACGACACGAGGTACCTGCCGCCCATCACACCGATCGTCGTCCTATATGTGTACGCGCCGTCGATGGTGACGACGACCGGCACGCGCTTGCCCCGCTCGAAGGAGAGGACGATCTCCTCTGGGACCACGATCCCGACGTTATTACCGCCGGTCGCCTCAAGTGTGGTTCGAAAAGACGGCATCGAGTGCGGATGGTACCTCTGCGGGATTGTGCCTCCGACTCGTCGTCGCACCGTGATCCATCGCTCCGTCGTCCACCTATGCGAACATACGTTCGTGCCCCGCTCACCCCGCTACACGAGCACCAACGCGGTGCCGTACACCGCGTTTCGATCCGCCATCGACAGCGGCAACCTGGAGCGTGTCCAGCAACTCGCCAAGAGCATCAGCGGCTCAGTAAAGCTTCACGACGCGCTCAGAATCGTCCTGATGTTGCGAGGGGCGGGCCGCGAGCGGTACGACCGCGCAGCGGTTCGATGGCTGGGGCGGTTCGCGCTGGAGGCGCGCGGGGTGACAGTGGAGGACATGCAGGACGCCGCGACCCTCCTCGATGTGCTGCCCGACGATCCCGGTGGGGCCATGGAGGGGTTGAGCGCTCTATGTCTTTCGCGGGGGGTGACGTAGATGGCAACGGCTCCGAGCAGCGCCCGAGAGGTCGAGCGGGATTACACGGCTGCCCTCACGGCGTCTGAGTGGATCGCGGAGTTGCTTGAGGAGTCGGCGCCGGATTGGCGAACGGTCGCGCGTCTGGCGGATGAGTTGCAGAGGATTGCGGCTAAGGCGTCTGCGCAACGGTCGGCTTGACCATCCTGCCCGCCCCGGAGATAGCGATCCCAGGCACGGGGCTGGTGCTCCGGCTCAGGTGCCGCGCCTGACGAATCGGCGTCACGCGCGTCACCGGTCCCCCCACTGCACCCCTCCGTCATCGCTGATCTCGAACCACCGGCGATGAGTCATATTCTGATCCCGGACCTCAAGGCGGGTGGCGCCGTTGTCGTCGGGTTCACCGAGCAGCTTGACAGCGGCGGCCACGGCTCCAGTCTCAGAGTCGATGGTGGTGGCAGACGCCGTTAGCAGCGCACGTTCAAGTGCCGTCTCGCTGCGACGATCACTGCCTTCACTCTGTGCGTCCTGCAATGCGTCACGCAGGAGGGCACCCTCGTCCGCTGGCATCTGAGTCTCCCGTTGCTTGTGTGCTGCATACCACCCTACTCAGAGACGGGTTCGAGCGGCGCCGTATCGGGCCTCCGGCATGGCAGGCCCCGCGACCCTCACGAAGGAGGCGGGAAGAACCCTCATGCCGTCGGCAAGATCCGGCTCTCGCTGGCGTCTTGGAGGTTCAAGCCATCGGGGAACGTCATGATCGTTGCCGGGGACGTCAAACGCCCCGCAAACACGGGGCGCTCGTGAGTACCGCTACCGGGATTCGAACCCGGGTTACCGCCGTGAGAGGGCGGCGTCCTAGTCCCCTAGACGATAGCGGCGCGGACTGCGTCGATTAGCGTAGCGAAGTGGCATGAGACAGGTCCAGCCCAGATGGCGGTCCGGACACGGTCCGACGATGCGGCTGGAGGGACTCGAACCCCCATGCCCGTAAGAGCACAGCGACCTGAACGCTGCGTGTCTACCAATTTCACCACAGCCGCGATTGAGGCGATGACCTTAGCACCTCGATGTCGGCGCGTCTGCCGCTCACGCGTTCGATCAGGTCGGCGGCATGCGTGTCCTGGGCGTGCGCTGCAGAGCCTGGGAGACGGCATGAAACCACTGTTCCGGCGATGCTCGAGCATGACCTCGATCCCGCCCGACCCTGGGTCTGGCCGCCTCAGACCATCGTCGGATCCAAGATCGACAAAGATCATCCTCGCGGTCGATGTGCCCACGGGGCATCCCTCGTAACTTGCCTCGTTGATGACGACCGACCAGCTTGAGGTCCGCCGGCCTGGTGTCGATTGGCGTCGCGCCGAGTTCGTCCTGACCGGTCTGGCGTTCCTCGGGTTCATCACGCTGGGGATCCGGATCACCACGGTCTACGACGGCCTGCCGGCGCACCCGCTCTTCATCCACGTACCGGTGGTGCTGATTCCGGTGAGCGTGTTCGGCGCGCTCGCGATGGTGGCTCGCCCAGCCTGGCTGGACTCCTACGGCGTGCTGCTGTGTCTGTGCGCGATTGTTGCGATGTCATCGATCTTCCTGGCGATGCAGGCGGGCGCGGCGCTCGAGCATGCCCTGCACCTTCAGGGCGATGCCGCCCGGCTGATCAGTCAGCACTCACACGCGGCACACATTCTCGCGATCGCGTTCACAGCATTCACAGCGGTGCTGATCCTGACTTTTGCCGCGCACCGAATCTCCGGCGGCCGGCCAACGGGCCTGCAGATGGCCGATTCGATTCTGGGGTCGCCAACCGTCTATCTGGTACTGAGAGCGGTGCTCGTGGTGCTCGCTCTGGCGTGCGCGTTCTACGTGTTCAGGGTCGGCGACCTCGGCGCCAAGGCAGTCTGGGCGGGCAGGCTCCAAGCCGTGACCGGCCCCTGACCGAAAACGCACCGCGCCCGGTTGGTGGCTTGCCCGCGGGCCGCCACCAACGTTCAGTTGAATCAAAGCCGGGTAGTGTCCTGCGGACATGGTCGCCGAAGAGACCGTCTGGCTCTGCGCCACATGCGCCGTTGAGACCGCCGCTCCGGACGGCGTGTGCCCGATCTGTGCCGACGAGCGTCAGTGGGTTCCCCGCGACGGTCAGAGCTGGACCACGCTCGCGGAGCTCGCAGGGGCAGAGCGTCGGATCGTGTTCATCGAGCCCGAACCGAACCTGCTTGGCCTGACCGCTGAGCCGCAGGTCGGGATCGGCCAGCAGGCGCACGTGATCACCACCGGATCAGGCAGCCTGCTCTGGGACATCCCCGGCTACGTCGATGCGAAGGCCGCGGCACGGATCCTGGAACGCGGGCCGGTGCTTGCGATCGCGGCAAGCCACCCGCACATGTTCGGGCTCCAGGTTGAATGGAGCCGCGCGCTCGGAGGCGTGCCGGTGCTGGTCTGCGAGCCCCTCATCGAGTGGGTGCAGCGACCCGATGCTGCGATCGTCCCCTGGCGGTCGAGCCATCTGATCGCGCCCGGGCTGGCGCTGCATGAGGTCGGTGGGCACTTCATTGGAAGCTCGGTCACGCACTGGCAGGACGGTGCCGATGGGAGCGGCGTGCTCTTCACCTCAGACTCGATTCACGTGAATCCTGACCGTGCGACGGTCACGTTCATGCGGAG
Organism: uncultured Actinomycetota bacterium; assembly: GCA_963804615.1. Classification (GTDB taxonomy): domain Bacteria; phylum Actinomycetota; class Thermoleophilia; order Solirubrobacterales; family Solirubrobacteraceae; genus Palsa-465. The sequence goes on along the minus strand of CAWDRA010000007.1, from coordinate 22,082 downwards.
TTACCCCAACCGAATCCCGCTATCGGCTGCTGTGGTCGATCGCATCACGAGTCGGGTCGAGGCGCTCGATTTCGACCGCATCTACGACAACTTCGGGCATACGATCGAGCGCCACGCTGCCGCCGTGATCAGACGCTCAGCCGATCGTTACAGGGGCTGGGTCAACGGCGACTTCGATCACCTGACCTGACGCCACGGCCATGTCCGTCAGCATCGAATTGTTCACCGATCCTGCGTGCGCGTTCGCGTTCTCGGCCGAGCCGGTGCGCCAGCGTCTGCGCTGGCACTATGGCGACGGCCTCGAGTGGGTGGTGCGGATGATCGTTCTCACCCGTGATCGTGGTGAGGCGGAGCGGCTCGCCGCGGGGGCACCGAATCTTCAGCGTCGGTTCGGGATGCCGATCGAACCCTCGTCGTACGCCCGGCCGGCCTCTTCGGAGCCCGCCTGTCTGGCGGTGGTGGCGACGCGCCGCCATGCGCCGGAGCGAGCCGAGGCTCTGCTGCGACGTCTACGTGTACGGGTGATGCAGGGAGCCCTGCTAGACGAATGGGAGCTGATTGCCGGCGCCGCGACCGATGCCGGGATCGAGCCGGTACAGCTGGACCAGTGGATGCAAACCGCTACCGCCCGCGCCGACCTCGAATCCGACGCGCAGGCTGCTCGCGAGCCCTCCCCGGCCGCCCGCGCACTGAACCACAAGCTCAGCGGACCCCCGAATCACCGTCGGTATTCGGCCCCGACCTACCTCATCGAGGGGTTCGCGGTGCCCGGGTTCAACCCTGTCGAGGCGTATGAGACCGCGATCGCCAACATCGCTCCGGAGCTCAAACGGCGACCCAAGCCGGGATCGGCTGCCGAGCTGCTCGACTGGGCGCCGGAGCCGCTGGCCACCGCCGAGGCTGCGCTGATCATGCAGATTGACATCGACGCGGCGCGCCGGCAGCTGTCAGAAGTCGGCCGATTCGAACCGGCCGGCGCCGACGGGTACTGGACGCCCGCCCAGCCGTAAAGCCGCCTGGCTACCGGGCTAGTGATGTCGGCTGAGAAGCCCATCCCGCCCTGGGTGAGCATCCTCGGGGTCGCCCACGCACCCTCAGCGGAGAGTCAGTAGTTCTCCGCATCGTGGCGGCGCAGTGCGCCGCAGGCGTCAGCGGACCTGAACCGATGCTCGGGAAACCGGCCGGAGGGAGACTCGTTCAGAACGCAACCGGACCGCGCGACGTCCGTCGCCACCGCCCCAGTCCGAGACTGCAAGCCCTGGCCGAAGGAGGCTCACGAAATGTCGCTCCTGCTCTGTTACGACGGCTCACCAAGCGCAAGGCATGCGGTCGTATGCGCCGCTGAGGTCATCGCACATGCATCGCCGGCGGCCCAGGACGTGACCCTTTTGTACGTCTGGAACCAGCCCACCGAGGCCGCCGATTCCTTCAGTTTCAAATCGGAGGGATTGCCAACCGAGCGGCTTGAGCAGCTGGCGAAGCGCCGTGCCGAGGAGCTGGTCGAGGAAGGGTGTCAGATCGCCGCAGGGCACGGCCTCATCGCGCGCGCGAGGATCGCGCCGGCAAAACAATCGATCGCCGCGACAATCACTCGAGTCGCCAACGAGGAGAACAGCTCGATGATCGTCGTCGGCGCGCACCAGTGCGGGTTACCAGGGCCCACTCTGGAGAGCACCTCCGCGGCTCTCGTGGCGACCGCGTCGAGGCCGGTCCTCGTGGTGCCGATGAGCGATCCTGCATCTGCGGCTGAGAGCGCCGAGTCTCAGGAGAGCCCGGAGTTCCAGCGCTCGATCACCCGATAGTCGTGCTCGTGGCCCAGCACCGAGACCGTCGCCGGATCGAGCCTGAAGACCGAGCCGATGAACGGCCGCTCACCGATCCAGCAGGCCGCCAGCACGCGCAGAATGTGGCCGTGGGCGAACATCAGGACGTCGCCGCCAGCGGTGATCGCCCTATCGATCACGCGCTCAGCCCGCGCGGCAACCTCATAGGGGGTCTCCCCACCGGGTGCGCCGTCAACCCACAGCTTCCAATCTGGATCGCGCTCCCAGATCATTTCGCTCGTGAGACCCTCGTAGTTGCCGTAGGACCATTCGGTCAGGTCTGCGTCGATCTCGACTCGGTCTTGGAAACCGGCAAGTCGGGCGGTTTCCCGCGCCCGTTGGAGAGGGCTTGACAGCACTCGTGCGAACTCGATCTTCGCCAGGGCGGGCGCCAGAGCTCGGGCTCGTTCGACTCCGGAGGGCAGCAGTGGCAGGTCCGTGCGGCTCGTATGCCTTCCGTTCTCGCTCCACTCGGTGTCGCCGTGGCGGACAAGGACCAGGCGCGGTTCACCCATCTGGCGCCCCAGCCGAGCCTCAGCTCGGGGCCCTCACCGCCCGCGACGACTCAGCCATTCGGGACGCCTCGCGCTCCAGTTCGTGCACCGCCAGCAGGCCCGCCCCCAGGACCCCCGCCGTCGCACCCCACCTGGCGGCGCGCACGCTGATCCGCTCACGCAGCCCCGGGTGCACGTACCCGGTCGCGAATTCGATCGCCGGGTCGAGCAGCAGCGACCCGGCGAGCGCGGCTCCGCCACCGATCACGACCTCATCGGGGTCGAAGGTGTTGATCGCGTTGGCGATCCCGACGCCGAGCGCGTGCGCCCAACGCCGGACGGCCGCCGCAGCGGGCTGGTCCCCGTCGTGGGCGGCGTCGACCGCGTCGACCCCGTGCACAAAGCCGTTGGCGGCCACCAGCCGTCCCAGCGCCGAATCCGGATGGGCGGCGGCGGCCGCGGCCGCAAGCCGGTCCAGCGCCGTTCCCGAGGAGAGCGCCTCGAGCGATCCCGGCTGCGGGAAACGGTCGGAGGCCGGCGGCAGGTCGGTGCCGGCGCTCAAGCCGATGAGCGTCATCCCCAACTCTCCGGCACCGCCGCTGCCGCCGCGAAAAATGTGGCCATCGATCACGATGCCGCCGCCGATGCCGGTGCCCACGGTGATCATCACGAGGTTTCGGGACACCATCTCCAGGCTCTCGTCATAGGCCTCCGCCAGCGCGGCCACGGTCGCATCGTTGTCGACGAAGACCGGCACACCCAGGCGCTCCCCCAGCACCTTGCGCAGTGCCACGCCCTTCAGCGGGATGTTGGTGGAGGCCGCGATTTCGCCTGTCTCGAAGCGCACGATCGAAGGCACGCCGATCCCAACGGCGTCGAGTGGCTCCTCCCCGGTCGCCTCCCCGACGACCTCAACGAGCTGGGCGATCAGCTCCTCGCCATTGTCAAGCCGCGTCGGCTGCTGCCTGTGACCCTCGAGTCCCTCAGCACCCAGGGCAGCGCCCAGGGCAGTAGCGGCGACCTTGGTGCCGCCGACGTCAATACCAACGACCCTTGTCATAGTCGCGAAGCGGCCGCCTCGTCCAGCAGCACGACGATGTCCTCCGCATGCTCCACCAGCAGCGAGGCTGGCACATCCGGGGTGTGCGGTGCGTCCTGCGCGAACGCGGCCGCGATCGGATCAGCCTTGCTCTCCCCCGTGGCCAGCACGAGTACACGCTTGGCACGGCTCAGCGCCGGGAACGTCAACGTCACCCGCGGCACGAACGGCTCCATCCCCGCCTGCGGCACCCCAACCGCCAGCCGCGAACGCTCGTGCAGCGATTCCTGTCCGGGAAACATTGAGCAGATGTGCCCGTCAGGGCCGACGCCGACCAGCACCAGCTCGAACCGGATCGCCCCGGGACCGCCGCCGACATGTTCGAGCTCGCGCTCGTACTCGAGGGCGGCCTCCTCGTGTCCGCGTTCGCCCAGAATCCGGCGACAGGCTTCGACCTCCACCCCCGCCTGTTGGAGCGGCAAGAGCAGCGCCTCCTGCACCATCCTGAAGTTGGAATGCTGGTCATGCGCCTCGACGCAGCGGTCGTCACTGAACCACAGCTGGGCTCCCTGCCAGTCGGCTGCGCGCTGAGTGGCCGCCAGCTCGTACGCTCGCCTGGGCGTCGTGCCACCGGTCAGGACGACATTCTCACCAGTCGCGACGGCGGCACTGAGTGCGTCCGCGCACGCCTGCGCCGGATCGTCGACCACCTGGATCTCGATGCTCATGGGGTGAAGCTCCTCGCCGCTTGCAAAGCCGGTTCGTAGGTCTGGTCGCGAATCAGCGCCTGACGCACGCCCTCTCCAAGTATCCCGCCCTCCCCGCGAGATGCGCCGAACAGCTGCCACTGCCGTGGCTTGTGGCCGGCGCCCTGCTCGCGCGCCATCAACCCGCCCAGCGCGCGATCAAGTGACAGGGAGAAGCCGGCGCTGCCGCTGACGGTCACCCCAGCCAGCCCGCGGATCGACTGATCGACCGGGTCGAACTGGATGCTGACCGACGGACCGCCCTCACTGCGGATCGCAGCGGCATGGCTTGCGCCGCTGCGATCGGGCTCGAGCTCGCTCGGAACCCAGCCCAGGCGCGAGGCCAGCCAGCCGGTGAGCAGCAGCGCCGACACGATCGAGCCGTGGTGGTGGCGCACATAGATCCGCTTGATCCCGTCCAGCTGGCCGATCCGCGTCGGGTCGGAGAAGCTGCCGGCGAGACGCTCCCGCCATGCGATCGTCCGCAGCCAGGCGAGGTCAACGACGTCGACCTTCGACTCGAGCAGGTCTGCGGCACGCGCCAAGGCCGCTCGTGGGCCGTCGAAGTAGACGGGGTCGTCAGTGTCGATCAGGATCACGTCGGCGAGCGGTAGCAGCGCCGCGACCGCGTCATCGTGGTTGTGCGGCGACCAGATCACGGTCGGCAGTTCGGAGATCAGAATCGGATCGATGATCGTCGCCAGGCGATCCATGTGAACGGCGCCGAGCGCGATCTCGACCCCCTCCCGCAGCACACCGATGCCGCTCGAGTGTTGGTCATCACCGCTCACGGTCGCATAGCCGTCGATCATGTGGCGATCGTCCTCGACCGTGCAGAGGATCGTGCGCGACGGGTGGTAGCGGCCGACTCGCTCGAGCCGGTTGGCCACCTCCCCACGCCACTCGCGGTCGGCGATCACCACCAGGTTCAGAACGCGCGCCGGTACGAGCGTGTCGTTCTCGGCGTGGGCCTCGCGCAACAGTTCGCGTAGTGCCGCCTCGATCCGCTCGGGGGTCGTATCCCGCTCCGACCAGCGTGCGCCGCTCACCGCAGACACCGATCCGTCACAACCGGCGCCAGGCGCGCCCGTCCAGCAGCGCCTCGGCCTCGACCGGTCCGGCCGATCCCGCCGGGTACTGCGGGATCGAGGAAGTCGTGTCGGCCGACCACGCGGCCAGGATCGGATCGATGATCCGCCACAGCGCCTCAACCTCGTCGTTGCGCGTGAACAGCGTCGCGTCACCGCGCATCGCATCGAGGATCAGGCGCTCGTAGGCTTCGGGCGACTCGGACACGAACGAGGTTCCGTAGTGGAACTCCATGTTGACCGGGCGGATCTGCATCTTTGTGCCCGGGACCTTGGCGCCGAGGGACACGGAAACGGCCTCGTCGGGCTGCAGCGTGAGGATGATCTGGTTGGGCTGAACACCATCCGAGTCGGCGCCCCTGAAAGGCCAGGTGCGGCACCGGCCGCAGCGTCACCGCGATCTCCGTCAGCTTGCGCGTCATCCGCTTGCCGGTACGCAGGTAGAACGGCACCCCGGCCCAGCGCCAGTTGTTGATGTGCAGGCGCAGCGCCGCGTAGGTCTCGGTGCGCGAGTCCGGCGCGACGCCCGGCTCCTCGCGGTACCCGACGGACTCCGAGCCCGGAGACGACACCTGGCCCGTACTGGGCGCGCACCGCCATCTCCGCGACCTCGTCGAGCGACGGCGGCGCGATCGCCTCCAGCACCTTGACCTTCTCGTCGCGCAGGCGGTTCGCCTCGAGCGCCGTCGGCGGCTCCATCGTCAGCAGCGCCAGCAGCTGCAGCATGTGGTTCTGCACCAGGTCGCGCAGCGCGCCCGCGCCCTCGTAGTACCCGGCGCGAGTGCCGATGCCGATGTCCTCGGCGGCGGTGATCTGGACGTGGTCGATGAAGTTCCGGTTCCAGACCGGCTCGAACAGCGCGTTGGCGAACCGCAGCGCCATCAGGTTCTGGACGGTCTCCTTGCCCGAGGTAATGGTCGATGCGGAAGACCTGCGACTCGTCGAAGTAGGTCAGCACCGCTTCGTTCTGTGCCTGCGCCGACGCGAGGTCGTAACCGATCGGCTTCTCGATCACGGCGCGCACGTCCGCATCCTCGGCGGCGTTCAGGCCGGCCTCGCCGAGACTGACCGGTGATCACCGGGAAGAACTCGGGCGCGGTCGACAGGTAGAAGACCCGGTTCAGCGGCGTGCCGTACCTCGGCATCGAGTTCACTCGAGCGCACCGCGCAGCGCGTGTACAGGTCCTCATCGTCGAACGACGCCGGAGATGTACTGCATGTTTGCCAGCAGGCCATCCAGCACGTCGGGATCGGGACGGCGGCGGGAGAAGCGATCGATCGATTCGCGAGCGCGATCACGGTAATCCTCGTCGGTCAGCTTGCCGCGAGAGACCCCGATCAGAGCGATCCGCTCCGGCAGGGCCCCCTCGTGGGCGAGGTTGTAGATCGCCGGACAGCAGCTTGCGGCTGGCGAGGTCGCCGACCGCCCCGAAGATCACGATCGCGGTCGAGCGCACCGGCGTGCGCTCGAGCCCCTCGACCAGCGGGTTCTCGCCAACCTCCGGCTCGATGTCGACTGCGCCCAATGCTCAGCGCTCCCGCAGCAGGTGCGTCATGCGTGCCGTCAGCGCCCTGATCGCGCTCTGCCGGCACGCCCTCCAAAACCTCGCGTTCGGCCGCAAGCCCGTGCGAACGCAGCGTCTGCAGGTTGCCCGCTGAGGCGGCATCGATCAGCGTCGTGAAGTCGTAGGACTCGCCCGGTATCGGCACCTGTCCGCGCGGCACGTTCGACCAGTTGCAGGAAGCGGCCGTTGGGGGCGCCGCCATTGTGTTCCTGGCCGGTCGAGTGCTGGAAGCGCGGACCGTAGCCGAACGTCGTCGCCATCCCGGTTCCAGCGCGGATCGCCGCCCGCAGCTCCGTGACCGCGTCGTCGATCCCCAGCGTTTTCGGGGCCCGCGGTCGGCAGGTAGCCGAGGATCGCCACGTAGTGCGGAGTGCTCACGCCGAGCAGCGCCTTGAGCGCCGCGTCGTCGGCGGCTTCGATCTCGGGCAGCGAGCCGGAATCAAGCACCTTGTTGGTGTTGTCCTTGGCCTCCTGCACGTTGGGCTGGTCGAACGGGTTGATCCCGAGCACCCAGCCGGCATACCGCGACCGCGAACTCGGCGATGAAGAACAGCCGCCCGAGGTCGGTCGCGCCATAGGTGCTGAGCGTCATCGTCAGGCACACCGGCGTCGCGTGAGCGCGTCGACCGCCTCGTCGAGTTCGGCCGAGGGTTTGTTGCCGTTGCGCAGGTAGACGAATCACGCGGTCATCGCCGTAGACGTCGGGTCAGAGCCAGCGGCTCGTCGGCGACCGGCAGGATGCCCTTGCCCTGCTTGCCGGTCGATTCCGCGACCAGCTGCTCGATCCAGAGACCGAAGCTGTCGATCGGCTGGCGAGACGATGAGCGTCAGCTTGTCGCGTCCGCGCACCGCGAGCTCGCCGATCGTCGCGCCGAGCCACAGCCCGATGTTGTCCTGCTGGGTTCGATCAGCAGCGCAGTCATGCTCCCCGACCTTGGGCTCGCAGCAGCAGCGCCTCAACGTCGGTAGCCCGCCAGCGCCGCCGGCACGAGGCCGAAGAACGAGAGCACCGAGTACCGGCCGCCGATGTCGCTGGGGTTCAGGAACGTCCTGCGCAGACCGTCTGATGCGGCCAGGGCAGCCAGCGGGCTGCCCGGGTCGGTGACGACGACGAACTGCTCAGGCTTCGCCTTGGCCCTGAAGTAGCGGTAGTGCGAGAGCGTCTCGATCGTCCCGCCGGACTTCGAGGAGACGATGAAGATCGTCCTGGTCGAGGTCGACCGATTGCTCGACCGCGAGCATCGCGTCCGGATGGGTCGAGTCGAGCACCTGCAGCCTCAGGCCATCCGGCCTGATCGCCGAACGACCGGCGGATCACCTCGGGCCCGAGCGAGGAGCCGCCCATGCCGAGCAGCACCGCATCCGTGTAGCCCTCGGACTTCAGCTGCTTGGCGAAGGCGGTCAGATCGGCCAAGCTGCTCCAGCATCGTCTCGGCGACGTTCGAGCCAGCCGAGTCGGTCCTCGATCTCCGGCACGCCGGGGCCGCCCCACAGCGACTGGTCGTGCTTCCAGACGCGCTGCGGCGACGTTCTCGGTCGACCGCGGTCCGCATGCGCTGGTCGCGACGGCGTCCGCGAACTCGGGCGGAAGGCTGCGCGTCGATCGCTGGCGGGCGATCGATGACGGCGGCGATCCGCGCCCTGTCGATCCCTGCCAGCAGCGCGTGCATCGCCTGCTCGAACAGCTTGATGCCCTCGTCGAGCAGCTGCTCGGTCACCGCGGTCATGTCGATCCCGGCGGCTTGCAGCGCGGCCAGCTCGGCGCTCGGATCGAGCCGCGCGGTTGCGCCGGGAACCGTGCCGTGGTCGGCGACGGCGTTGAGCGTCGCCAGCGGCATCGTGTTGACGGTGTAGCGGGGCGACCAGCTGATCGACGTAGAGCGTGTCCGGGTAGGCCGGGTTCTTGACGCCCGTCGAGGCCCAGAGCGGACGCTGGTACGGCGGCGCCGGCGGCCGCCAGCGTGTCCCAGCGCTCGCCGCTGAAGATCTCCATGAAGCGCGCGTAGGCGGCGCGCGCGTTGGCGAGCGCCGCCGTGCCCTTGAGCTTGCTCGCCTCGGCCCGCCGATCGCGTCGAGCTGCTTGTCGACGAGCGTGTCCACGCGCGAGACGAAGAACGATGCGACCGAGTTGACGTCGAGTGACTTGCCCTCGGCGTGACGGCGCTCGAGCCCGCGGATGTATGCCTCGCGCGACCGCCTCGTAGGCCTCGACCGCGAACAGCAGCGTGACGTTGATGTTGATGCCCTCGTAGATCGCCTCCTCGATCGCGCCCACGCCCTCGGGCGTGCCGGGGATCTTGATCATCACGTTCGGGCGATCGACCGCCTGCCAGTAGGTCGCGGGCGGAGGCGAGCGTGCCGTCGGTGTCGCGCGCAAGGTCCGGCGCGACCTCGAGCGAGACGAAGCCGTCGCGGCCGCCGGTCTCCTCGTGCACCGAGGCGAGCACGTCACATGCCGCCTGCACGTCGGCGACCGCGAGCGCGTCGTAGATCTCCTTGGCGCTCTTGCTCGGCGCGCGCCAGCTCCTCGATCGCGTCGTCGTAGTCGGAGGTGCCGAGGATCGACTTCTCGAAGATCGACGGGTTCGAGGTGACGCCGCGCAGGCTCTCCTGCTCGACCATGCGCTTGAGCTCACCGCCGGCGACGAGCGAGCGACCGAGCTGGTCCAGCCAGACGCTGACCCCCGCCTCGGTGAGCGCTTTCAGTTGCGGGTTCACATCGGCCAGAGTGCTCATCGCCGTCGTCCCTTTCAGTTCGACTGTGCGCGGGTCAGGCTTGCGCGCGGCCGCCTGCACGACATGCTCCGCCGTGATCCCGAAGTGCTCGTACAGCGGCTGCTCGGAGCCCGAGGCGCCGAAGCTGTGCATCCCGATCGCCTCGCCCAGGTCCCCGATCCAGCGGTGCCAGCCGAAGGTCGCGGCGGCCTCGACCGAGACGCGCGCGCGGACGGCGGGCGGCAGCACAGAGTCGCGGTACTCGGCCGGCTGCGCCGCGAAGTGGCTCTCGCACGGCATGCTGACCACGCGGACCGCGGTCCCGTCCGCCTCGAGCTGGTCGGCTGCCGCCGAGCGCGATCTGCACCTCGCTGCCGGTGGCGATCAGGATCACCTCCGGAGCCGCTCCGCGTGCTGCTGGCTCGCGGACCAGCAGCACCGGCGTCCCGCAGCACGTAAGCGCCCCTCTCGATCGCGTCGGCCGGGACGCTGGGCCGGGTCGAGCGTCGGCAGGTTCTGGCGCGAGAGGATCAGCGCGCGTCGGGTGGTCGATCGAGTTGACCGCGTGCTTCCAGGCCAGCACGGTCTCGTTCGCGTCCGCCGGGCGGATCACCGACAGGTTCGGCATCGCCCGCAGCGCCGGGATCTGCTCGATCGGCTGGTGCGTCGGGCCGTCGGAGCCGAGCCCGATCGAGTCGTGGGTCCAGACCCAGATCGCGGGCAGCTTCATCAGCGCTGAGAGCCGGACCGCGCCGCGCATGTAGTCCGAGAAGGTCAGGAAGGTGCCGCCGTAGGCTGCGGAAGCCGTGCAGCGACGAGGCCGTTGACGATCGCGCCCATCGCGTGCTCGCGCACGCCGAAGTGAATGTTGCGGCCGCTGAACTCGCCGGGAACGACGTCACCGCCATCGTCGATGTCGGTGTTGTTGGAGCTGGCGAGGTCGGCCGAGCCGCCGACCAGCTCCGGCACGTTCGCGGCAACCCACTGGATCGCCTTGCCGGACGCGGCGCGGCTGGCCAGGACGCCTCCTTCTCGTCGGGTCGAAGCTCGGCACGTCGCTGTCCCAGCCCTTTGGCGGGCCCCTCGAGCAGCACGATCCGCTGCAGTTCGGCCGCGAGCTCCGGCTTGGCCTGCCTTGTACGCGTCGAAGCGGTTGTTCCAGTTCGCCTCTTCCTTGCCGCGCTCGGCGGCGGCGGTGCGCCAGTGCTCGAGCGCCTCGTCCGGGACGTAGAAGTGCTTGTCCGGATCCCAGCCGTAGAACTCCTTGGTCAGGCGGACCTCGTCCTCACCGAGCGCCGAGCCGTGCGCCTTGATCGAGTCCTGCTTGTTGGGGCTGCCGTAGCCGATGTGGGTGCGGCAGATGATCAGCGACGGACGGTCGGCGACCTCGACGGCGCGGTTCGGCGGCCTCCTCGAGGTTGTCCGGGGAGATGTCCTCCCCGACGTTCTGGACGTGCCAGCCGTAGGCCTCGTAGCGCGAGGCGACGTCCTCAGAGAAGACGAGATCGGTCGGGCTCGCGAGCTGAATCTTGTTGTCGTCGTAGAAGACGATCAGCTTGCCGAGGCCCAGGTGGCCGGCGAACGACGACGCCTCGGAGGCGATGCCCTCCTGGATGTCACCGTCGGAGGCGATCACCCAGGTGCGGTGATCGACGACGTTGTGGCCGTCGACGTTGAAGCGCGCGGCGAGCATCTGCTCGGCGAGCGCGAGGCCGACGGCCATCGAGATGCCCTGGCCGAGCGGCCCGGTGGTCGCCTCGATCCCGGGAACGTCCCACTTCTCGGGGTGGCCGGCGGTCGGCCAACCGAGCTGCCGGAAGTGCTCGATGTCCTCGAGCGTGATCGGATAGCCGGCGAGGTACAGGGTCGAATAGAGCAGCATCGAGGCGTGACCGGCGGAGAGGATGAAGCGGTCGCGGTCGATCCACGACGGGTTCGCCGGGTTGTGGCGCATGAGCCGCGTGTAGAGCGTGTACGCAACGGGCGCGAGGCCCATCGGCGCGCCTGGATGCCCCTGGTTCACCTTCTGAACGGCGTCGATCGACAGCGTGCGGATCGTGTCGATGCTCAGCTCTTCGAGTGAAAGTCGGTCGCCTGTCGCGGTCAATGCACTACCTCGCTGGTCGGTGTTCATTTGTCGTCATACCCGGAATCCCAGCATAAACTGTCCGCCGCATGCCGAAGTCAAGCGTTCGTGAATCTCGGATTCGCACCGGCGCCTCGCTGCTCCGCGGGGGTCGCGGGGCTGGTCGGCGCAGGTGGCGTCGCTGCCGCCGAGCTCCGGCACCGGCGCGCGCTCGAAGCGCGATCCGCACCGGGAGCTGCTGCAGAGCCCGCTGCAGGGAGAGCCGCTCGCCGTCGAGTCCGCCGACGGCACCTGGTTGCACGCCGAGGTCTTCGGCCCCAGAACGCGCCGACGTTCGTGCTCATACCAGGCTGGACCGAGCACCTGCACTTCTTCGATCTGCTCACCCGCGGCCTGCTTGGCCGCGGGTTTCGAGTGGTCGGCTACGACCTGCGCGGTCAGGGCCGCAGCGACCGCAAGCCCGGCCTGGACCAGTGGATCGAGCGCTACGGCGAGGATGTCGAGGCTGTCCTGGACGCCACCTGTGGCGGCCGCGATGACGTGATCGTGGCCGGGCACTCGATGGGCGGGATGTCGATCCTGGCCTGGGCGGGCCTTGCTGACCTGGCCCGCCGGGCGCGGGCTGTGGCGCTGATCTCCACGGGCGCCTCGACCCTCGTTGACGCGCAGACGCTGCTGCCCGCCACGATCCCAGCGGTCGCCCGTCGCCAGATCGCCAACCGGCTGCTCGCGCGCGATGCGCCGTTGCTGCCGGTGTCAACCCCCGCGAGTCGTGCGTTGACGAGACATCTGATGTTCGGCGCCGCGCCCAGACCGGCGCAGGTGGAGTTCGTCGAGCAGATGATCTGGACCATGCGTCCGCGCCTGCGAGCCAGCGCCGGCGCAACCCTGAGCAGGCTCGATCTGACCGGATCGCTTGAGCGCGTGACGCTTCCGACGCTCGTCGTCGTGGGCGATCTCGACCGGCTCACGCCCCCCATCCAGGCCGAACGCATGGTTGCCTCCCTTCCCCACGTGGTCGAGTTCCTGCGCCTGCCCGACTGCGGTCACGCGGTGCCGCTCGAACGGCCGAACGAGCTGGGTGACGCGCTGGCGCGGCTGGCGGCTGTTGTCGGGCTCGAACCGCCGCCGGCGTCGAACGCAGTCGGAGCGCCGGCAATCGGGGAGCAGGCAGTCGCGCGCAACCAGGAGCGTTCACGGCGAGGGTGAACCAGGAGCGCTAAGGGCGAGGTGAACCAGCAACGAGCCCCTGGCGCGCCGGCCGGCGCGGCGGGGCCTGATCGGGCTATCATCCGCCGACCACGGGGAGTGGCGCAGTCTGGTAGCGCACCCGGCTGGGGGCCGGGCGGCCGCAGGTTCAAATCCTGTCTCCCCGATGCCTGAATTACCTGCAAATGGGCACCTTCGAAAATTTCGTGAAGGTGCCCATTTAGCTCAGAGGGCATCAAAAGGGCATCAAACGCACCGGGGGACGCGGCAAAGCACCGCCTTGATCGTGGCCGTCAGACGTGCCCTCCGGGGGTCACTCCTACTCGTGGCTGAAACCACGACGGTCCATTAGCCGGCGGTCGCTCAGGCGAGCGACCTGCTCCTGGCGAAGAGCGCGTCTCTCGCGGATCCACAGTCGAGACCTGCGTTCGTGTTGGCGCGGACATCCGCTGCCTTCTGGTATTAGCGTGATGCGTTAGCGAGCAGGAAAGGCGGCCACAGACTCGCTTTTCCGCCGAGGGTTAGCGTCGGCCGAGTTCCTGGCTAGCTGACGGGATCGTCGATCTCGACTAGGCCGCCGGTTCCGGTGGCTGCCCAGATGTGGCTTCCGTCGAAGGTCATCGAAGCCATGCCGTGATGCCGACGAGGTTGACTCCGATGTCATCGTCTAGCACGACCGAACCAGTCGACGCATTGATGCCGACCAGCGTATGCCCGCCGGCGACCCAGATGTTTGTGCCGTCAGACAGGATGGCGGTTGGTGCTACGTCTTGGAGGTCTGGGTTGCGATAACAGCCCCGGTTGCTGCACTCAGCTCTGTCAGAGTGCCGTTCTGGCCTGTTCCACGGCCGGCGACCCAGACATCTCCGTCGGAGACCGTGAGGTAACGCGCAGTCCCGGTCGAGAGGGCTGTATCTCCCGATCAGCGATCCGTCGGTGGCATCGAGCTCCGCGACGGAGTTGGAACACGCCACCCAGACATCGCCGCCGGCATAAGCGATGTCCGAAGCGGCCTCGGCCGCTCCACAGCCGCTGTAGTTGCCGATCGCCGCGCCGTTTGAAGCATTCAGTTCCGTGACGGTGCCGTCGGGGTTTGCTACCCACACAGCCCCGTCGCCGTAGGCCAGCGCCCCTGGCTGCTCGGCGCTTCCATCGGTCCAAACCGTCCCGTAGCTGATCCGGGTTGGAGGTGCTGAGCTCGGTAACCGACGAGAAGTCGCCTTGGAAAGTGGAATCGTTGCCTGAGACCCAGATGTCGGCACCGTCCGTCACGAGCCGCCCCATTTGGGCCGCAGCATTCCCACTCACAAAACCTCCGTGGGGCCGAAGCCACCGAGCCCCGCGCCGTTCGACGGGTCGATCTCTGACACGAAGTTGGGGGAGGCAGCGGCCCACAGATGCGAGCCGTCGTAGACCACGCCGTACCATGAGCCGCTGATTTCCCAGGCCAGGCATGTCGGCCGGTCCCATGCTCAGCGTTTGCATGATGTAGCCAGTCATCGATACATCAACGGTCACGGTTGCCGAGGCGGTGCGCCCAAAGATGTCGGTGACGGTGTATGTGAACGAATCGTCTGCCGAGAAAGCCCGGGTTCGCCAGGTAGGTGAACGAGCCACCGCTGTTCAGGACGGCCGTACCGTTGGCGGGCTGGGCAAGACTCACAGTTGAGCCGAGGCCGCTGGAGTAGTTGTCCAGCCCGAGCCATGTCGGCACGGTGAGCGTGGTCTCGTACGCCGCCGCGAACGCGACGTTCTCCGCGGTTGGCGCCGGGATCACGCCGATGCTTATCGCACCGGTGGTGTTGGCTCCTGTGACCGTCGCGCCCGTGAGATTGGCATCGGTGAGATTCGCGTCCGTCAGGTTCGTCCCGCTGAGGTTCGCGCCCGTGAGATTCGCGTCGGTGAGATCGACGCCGCTCAGATCCATGTCGTGAAGGTCCGCTCCGCTGAACGGAGCAGATTCCAGCGACACATCTGGGCCCACAAAGTAGCCATCGAGGATCTCGTAGCCGGCTGTGAGGTTGCTCGGGGTGCCGTGAATGCCGCCGGACACAGTCCCGTCGAAGCTCGCGCCCTCCAGGTTGGCTCCGGTGAAGTTTCCGCCGGTGACCGTTGCCGCGCTGAACGAAACCCCTGCCAGGTTCGCGCCTGTCCAGTTCGCATTGGTGGCAGTCACATCGGTAAGGGACACGCCGGCGAGGTTCGCACCGGTCAGGTTCGTGCCGGTCAGATTCACGTTCGCAGATCAACTCCAGCAAGATCCGCGCCAGCGAGATCAAGACCGGATAGGTCGGCACCCTGCCAGTTGACCTGCGTGAGGTTCGCGCCGGTCAGGCTCGCCCCTTGCATGCGGGCATTGGTGAGCAGCGCGCCAGACAGGTTCGCATCGGTGAGATTGGCGCCGGTCAGATCGACCGATCCGTCAGCGGTCGCGTCCTGTATGACCGCGCAGCGACCTGCTGGCGTGCCCGATCTTGGGCGCCTTGTCGCGTGCGCCCTTCAGCGACGCGTGAGACAGGTTCGCATCGTGAAAATCGGCTCCAGCGACGATCGTGTCAGCCAGATCCGCCCGACCCAAGTTGGCACGACCGAGATCGGCCCCGGCGAGATCAGCGTTGCTCAAGTTGACGCCGGAGAGGTTGATGCGGCCAAGGTCGGCATCGGCAAGCGACACGCCAGCGCCGATCAGATAGCCATGAACGAGCCGATACCCATGAGGTAATGATGCCGGCTTGCCGTGCAGACGCCCCGTACGAATGCCAGACAGCTTTGCGTGTCCCAGCTTTGTTCCCGTCACGTTCGCGCCCGTGAGGTTCGGCGTCCGTCAGGTTCGCATACTGCGAGGTTCAGTCCACGCAGACTCTTCCCAGACAGGTTGCACTTGGCGAGATTCGCGTGCGCCCCGGCATGCGTGTCGCACCTCTGCGCATGCGACTTAGCGCTCGCCGCCGGCGTCGCAACCGCAAAGCAGAGCAGCCAACAACGACACGCCGATGGCGACACGGCCAGTAATCAAGCGAACGTCTCTCCCCCGCGAAACATGGATTCCATTCCCCAACCGCTGACGTAAAAAATCTGGTTCCCCCGAACCCGCGCAGCAGTTTAGCCGGACGAGCAAGCCACCAGCCATTTTCTCTTGCAGACACGAGCGGCTCCGCGCTCGGGCTGCCATGTCGACAGGCCTGCTTTCGTTTCAGGAGGAGTCAGCGACCTAACGCCCTCAACACCTCGCTTTGCGCGGACACCAGGACTCTCGGGCGCGGTTGCCGCAGCTCCATCGCGGAAGCGAGCTAATCCGGGTTCTCACTGCGGGTCTTGCTCGGAGCGCCGTCGGCTACCTCCCGTGAGGTCGCGGCATCAACTTCATGTGCTGAAATATATACATCACGCACTTTGAGAACATTCAGGCTCTAGCTACGCCACGCTTCCGAACGTGCGGTCGCCTGACCAGCGCAGTCGCCCTTGCGGGCAACACGGCAGACGCCAGACCCGTTCTCCGGTTCAACGGGCGATTCGCAGGGGTCGCAACCTGTCCTCGCAAGTGCCGCCGACAAATCCGAGGCCTTGGTGCTGGACCGCCACGGACCCCGGGGGCGCCCCAATCTGGGTGCAGCCGCCCTGTGCCGGCTGGGGCCGGAGATGCTCTCGAAGGCCGATCCGAATCGTGTTGGACTCACTACTCGGAAGACAGCCGCAATATGAGTGCGCTCGCTCCGAGCTTGGTTCTCGACGCCATCCGCGAGATGTCCGCCCAAGAACGTCACGAGCTTCGCGAACTGCTGGCCTTGTCGATCCCTGGCGGGAACGCTGGGGCCACTCTCCTGACGGTGCAGGAGGCAGCACACCATGCGGCGTGTCACGTCGAGACGCTCCGGCGGGCGATTCGCTCCGGCGCCCTGCACGCGTCCCAGGTCGGCTCTACTTGGCGCGTGGCGCCAGCCGATTTGAAGACGTGGATGGAGGCACCTACTCCGCCACGCGAGCCGAGCGTCTCCGAGCGATCGCGCCGACAGCGAGGACGTTCCGCAACAAACTCCCTCGATGCAGCCTTCGCGACCGCACGCGCAAGGACATCTACTGCTAACGCTTGATCTTCTGCCTATGGGCAGATACGGTGCGCGTCTAACCGCACCGAAGGAGGATCTTTGAGCGTTCAGAAACGAGAGTGGATCGACGCGACCGGTAAGCGTCGGCAGGCCTGGCGAGTCCGGTGGCAGGACGGAGATCGCTGGCGCTCCAGAACGTTCGCCAAGAAGGCAGACGCTGACGCGTACGACGCCGAGCTTGTCGGACGTCGACGACTTGGCCATCTCGCACACCTGGATGCCGGCACACAAACACTCGACGAATACGTGCGTGACGTCTGGATACCGACGTACTTCAGCGTCCTCGCGCCGAAGACCCAGGCTGTCTACCAGAGCTTGTACGCCACGCACCTGCGCAACGAGTTCGGAGGAACACCGCTGCGCGACATCTCCACAGAGATGATCGGTCGCTGGCAGGCTCACGCGCTCAAACGAGGCGATGGTCCGGTGGCGGTACGCAAGGCGCTGAATCTCCTTGGAGCGATCCTCCAGCGCGCGGCCGAGGGAGGCCACCTACAAAGCAACCCCGCACGCCTCGTCCGGAAGCCACGGATACCGAAAGCAGACGAGATCCATCCACTTGCCCCGAATCAGATCGAGGCGATCCGCCACGCGATGCTGGACCCCGCACCGATCAAGATCGCTGCATCAGGGGACGGCCAGCGTCGGCGGAAGGCGCACCTTCAGCCTGCGCCCGGAACCCCAACGACCCGGATGCGCGACGCCACGCTCGTCTCCGTGCTCGCCTACGCCGGAGTCCGGCCTGGCGAAGCGCTCCGGCTGACCTGGGGGGACGTTAGGGAAGCGACTCTCCTGGTCAGAGCTCCCAAGACCAACACGTCACGCACGGTCAAGCTGCTCGCGCCGCTCGCCGCCGACCTCAAGGAGTGGAAGCTCGCGTCAGGCGCCGCGGCCGGCAAGAGCCTGATCTTTCCCGGGCTTGACCTTGATCTCTGGCGCGCGAGGCAGTTCGCACGAGCACTCAAGACGGCCAGGATCGATCACGCGCGGATCTACGACCTTCGACACAGCTTCGCATCGCTGCTCCTGGCCGAGGGCCGGAACGTCATCTACGTCGCGCGCCAGCTGGGCCACGGCGCACAGCTCACGTTGAGCACCTACGGCCACGTGATCGAAGAGCTCGAGGACGTCGAGAACGTGACCGCGGAGTCAGCTATCGAGGCCGCTCGCTCCTCCTGGGCTGCCCATGAGCTGCCCATGGCCTCAGATCAGGACGCCGCCTGACCGTCCCAGGGCACAAAAAAACCCTCCGTTTGGAGGGCTTTCCTGTGAAGCGGCTGAAGAGACTCGAACTCTCGACCTTCTGCATGGCAAGCAGACGCTCTAGCCAACTGAGCTACAGCCGCAGAGACGCGAGTATAGCTGTCAGTCGCGAGCCACCGCGGCGTGAGAGCTGGCCCGGCAGCGTCTTCCGGGGCGGTCGGGCGACGGCGTGATCGTCGACCTGGAGCATCACGTTGCCGACTGCATCAGCCGACACGGGTGAGGCCCGACACGCAGAGGAAAGCAACTGCCGCATCGTCGTCGCCGGGCGCTGTCGAGGAAGGCCGTAGGAAGGAGTCAGGTCGACGCGCCGTGTCGAGCCCGTTTACCGATCGTCTACCGGCGTTGACCGGGTCTCAACCCACGATCGGCAGATTGCAGAGCGATCGGTCGCATCGGGCGACCGCCACCAGCAGGAGGAGCAGCAATGATCAGTATTCGCCGTACTGTCGCCGCCGCGGTCGTGGCGGTCATGCTTGCAGGGAGCTGCGGATCCGCGTTCGCCGGGACGTTCAACGTCAACAGGAGCGGGTCGATGGTCGAGGATGCGCCTGTGTCGTCGACGGCGCCCAGTGTTACCGGCGCTCAGGGCGCCGGTTGACGATCGTGCGGGTCACGGCCTCGAGCGGGGGTTTCAATTGGGGCGACGCCGGCATCGGCGCGGCCGGGGGAATCGCGATCGTGGCGTTGCTGGTCGGCGCCGGCCTGACCCTGACCCAGCATCGTCAGGGCGGCGGCATCCGCCACGCCTGAGGCAACGGGAGGCCCGAGGCAACCGTGACCCAGTGATCGGGGCCGGTGAAGAGCGCGGTGGGCCGCGGCCACAGGCCTGTGTCGCTCTGCCCCGACTCACATCGTGACTTGACGCGCCCATGGGTTAGAGACGCGTCATCCGGAGGCCCCGCGTCAGCGGGGCCTCCGCCCGTAGCGGAGCTGCGCGATCGTCTAGCGGGGACCCAGCGCGCGCTCAAGGCCGGCGCGGTCGCTGGGCAGGCCGTGGGTGGGGAGGACCAACTCGATCGGCAGCTCCAGCAGGTGCACCAGCCCGTTCTTGATCTGCGCGGGATCGCTGGGCTGGTCCGCCCAGTCGTACGGAACGCACAGGCCTTCGCCACGGTGAATCAGCGTGTCGCCCGCGATCAGCGCCCGGTGACCTTCATCCCAGAGGAGCATGTCGCTCGGCTCCATGCCGGCGAGCGCACTGACTCCGGGCATGAACGAGTCTCCGGAGGTGTAAATCCTGGCGGGCGCCTGGATCGGGATGCGCGGGATCGGGCACGGGCACGAACAGTGCGGCGCTGAGGCGTGCCGCCAGTGCGTCCGCGTCGCGACGGTGCCAGCCACAGGTGACGACGATCGTGACGGCGCGCCCGGTGGCCATCAGGTTGAGCTCGGGCGGCGGCGCGAGCGGGTCGATCACCAGCAGCCAGTCACCGCGTCCGAGCACGTAGGACGTGACGAGCTGCTCCCAGCCGGAGCCAGGTTCCCAGTCCGGATGGGCGGCCTGCCAGAAGTGCACTCCGGGACGCGTCTCGATCATCTTTCCATCCTACGCGCCGACTGTTGTCATCCAGTGCCCTCGGCGCTGGTAGGGTGCCGCCGATGCCAGTGACCTACGCGGTCGTGGGTGGGGGAGTCGTCGGCTCTGCCGTCGCGCTGGCACTGGCCCGGGTCGCCAGGTGACTCTCTACGAGGCGGAGCCCGAGGTGGGACTGGCCGCCTCGGGAACCAACTCTGGGATCCTGCACACGGGCTTCGATGCCACGCTCGGCGAGCTCGAGACAGCGCTGATCCTGCGGGCGGCGCCGTTACGGGAGGAGGCGATCAGCGCGCTGGGCGTTGCGGTGCTCCGCTGCGGAGCGCGCATGCGCGACGCGCCGGCGGAAGCGGACTTGAATGCCCAG
Organism: uncultured Actinomycetota bacterium; assembly: GCA_963804615.1. Taxonomy (GTDB): domain Bacteria; phylum Actinomycetota; class Thermoleophilia; order Solirubrobacterales; family Solirubrobacteraceae; genus Palsa-465. The sequence continues at coordinate 2,044 of CAWDRA010000007.1, read as the reverse complement.
ATCCTGGGTGTTCAGGTGATTCGCGATGGCGCCGATCTGCTGATCCCCGGTGAGGCGGTCACCAACCCTGTGGCGATGACACGCGCACTGTGCGCCGAAGCGGCGCGTGTCGGCGCACAGATCCGGCTCGATCATCGGGTGGTGGATGAGCTCCCCGCGCACAGCGTCGTCATCAACTGCGCAGGCCTCCACGCGGATGAAGTTGCGCGGGTGTTCGGCGACGACTCGTTTGCGATCCGCCCTCGCAAGGGCGAGTTCGTGGTATTCCCCGACCCCGGGCTGACGGAGATCCTGCTGGCCGTCCGGCAGCCCGAGGACCAAGGGCGTACTCCTGTTCCCCACCCTCGACGGTCACGTTTGTTGCGGTCCGACTGCCGAGGACATCGACGACAAGGCCGATTGGTCGGTACGAGCGGAGACTCGCGCCGAGCTCTCCAAGCGCGCTACAGCGCTGCTGCCCGGCCTGATAGCCGAGCCGCTGTTTGCCTATGCCGGCCTGCGCGCGGCCGGTGCCGACGGCGAGAACTATCTGATCGGGTGGTCGAGCTATTCGCCACGGCTGCTGAATGTTGCAGCCATCCGCTCGACCGGGCTGACGGCCGCGTTGGGGATCGCCGATCACGTCTGCGCGGATCTGCTCGGGATCGACTCGCAGCCGGCTGCCTACGGGCGTGCCCAGCCCGTTGACGGCACCTGGTGGCGGCGCACCGCTGAATATCGGGGACTCGCATGAAGGTTCTGCTGGGCATCGACGAGGGGACCTCGGCTGTGAAGGCCTCGTTGTTCGGCCTCGCTGGCGTCGTCGGCGATGCCGAGACCGTGCTTGATTTTCGAATCCTTGGGACGTTGGAGGTTCGCGACGGCGACCAGCGGCTCCAGCGTCGGGTGAGCCCGCGTCAGCGTGCCCTGCTGGCGATCCTGGTACTGCATCGCGGCGAGGTGCTTTCGAGCGATCGTCTGATCGATCAGCTGTGGGGCGCGAGGCCACCGTTGACTGCAGCCAAGATCATCCAGGGCTACATCTCGCAGCTGCGCAAGATCCTGGGAGACGGGACGCTGGTCACGCGCGGCGGCGGGTACGAGCTTGCGGTCGACCGAGAGCAGGTTGACGCCGAGCGATTCCTGGCGTTGGCCGGAGCCGGCCGTGAGGCGCTTGCTGCGGAGAACCCGGCGGGCGGCTACAGAGCTGCTCACGGAATCGCTCGCGCTCTGGCGCGGAGAGCCACTGGCCGACTTCGCGTACGAGCGGTTCGCTCAGGATCACACGGCGCGTTTGGAGGAGGCTCGCCTGCGGGCCGTCGAGGACCGCATCGACGCCGACCTCGGGCTGGGACGAGAGCGCGACCTGGTCGAGGAGCTCGAGCAGCTGTGCCGGCGTCATCCGAACCGCGAGCGCCTGTTGGGTCAGCTGATTTTGGCGCTGTACCGGAGCGGCCGTCAGGCGGACGCCCTCGAGGCCTACCGGAGGGGGCAGGAGCAGCTCCGTGATGAGCTCGGACTGGAGCCTGGTCCATCGCTCCGTTCGCTGGAACGCCGGATCCTGGAGCAGGAACCTGGGCTCCACTCCGCCGGCTGGGGCGCCCGGTCGACGACGGCTCGAGGCTCCTCCGCACAGGTTCACGGGCCTTCGGGTCGTGGTGGACGAGCCAGGATCAGGGGGCGTCTGCTGATCATCGGCGCCGGTGCCCTCCTGCTTGCGGCTGCAGTCGTCGCCGCTGCCACCGAACTTGCCGGGAACATGGCCCGACCTTGCGGGCGGTGCCGAAACGGGTTGCAGCAATCGACCCGAGATCGAACCAGGTTGTGGCGACGGCGCAGGTCGGTCAGTCACCCGGCGCGATTGCCTATGGGGACAGATCCCTGTGGATCGCGAACGTCCAGGACGAGTCGCTCACCCGCCTGGTACCGGGCTCGCTGCAGACGCAGGGAATTGTCCGGCTCAGCCAACAACCAACAGGCCTGGCGGTCGCCAATGGTGCGGTGTGGGTCGTGATGTCGAATCCGACACAGAATTTCGTCACCGCCAGTCGAGTCAACACGCAGT